>NZ_JABMLJ010000003.1:0-1055183 GCF_013205105.1 Herbiconiux sp. VKM Ac-2851
CGGGATTTTTCCCTCTGCGACGAGGCTACCGCATCCGT
The DNA here is from genome assembly GCF_013205105.1 of Herbiconiux sp. VKM Ac-2851. NCBI lineage: Bacteria > Bacillati > Actinomycetota > Actinomycetes > Micrococcales > Microbacteriaceae > Herbiconiux > Herbiconiux sp. VKM Ac-2851. The sequence continues at coordinate 39 of NZ_JABMLJ010000003.1, forward strand.
GCTCGGCTGGACGCGTCCAGACCTCCCGCACAACGATTCACTATCAATGCCCGAAAGACGGTCGGCCGGCGGGCGGCGACAAGGTCGGTGCGCTCCGTCGACGCCGCCGTTGTTGGGATGCCCGTTTAGCCCGCCCGATGAAATTGCCCGCAAGGGCGCCTTATCTGCAACACGTATATCGAGCCGTCTCGATAGGGGATCGATCACCGCGCGCCGCGACGGTCCGCCCGACACGCCGCAATCGGGCGTCTCATTTTCCTCGTCCGGAACGGTTCCGGTGACCGGGTGCTATTCGAGACGCCCCGTTCGTCCGGTCAGTTGATTTGGCTCTTGCTTGCGAGGTCAGCGCTCAAGCCTTCAATAAGCGTGACGATCGGCGATGGTTCCTTGATGTTGTAGCGGTAGGCGCCGTTCGCGACGATCGCTATTCGGCTTGAGAGGTCACTGTAAGTAGGGACGAGGTCGAGAACGCCGGGCCAATCGTGGGATAGGCGCTCGTGGGCGTCGATCCTCTCGGATGTGCTGAGAGTCATGCCGATCAGTGAGCTGCGCTTAGCGGCCTTGACAGTAAGAACGCCATCGAGGTCAGGATCAACGTCTGCGACGAGGACGACGTTGGTTGTGAACACAATCGGTCATGAGACATCGATGTTATGCGCCGGCGTGACTCAGAGTTTGCGGTCGGTAGATCGTGACTCTCCGTGACGTTCGGTTCGGGGTCTCTCCTGGCCTGCAGCGACCGCGCCATCGTGACGACCTGGGCCGCGTGAGCGCGGTTGTCGTTGCAGAGAGTGGAGGACTGCTCGCCCCGCGACGAACGGTGACATTCCTTGCCTACGGTCTCGGTTTCTACTCTGGGATACTAAATACAGTGAGGGGCCGCCCCAGAATTCGCTAGTGGCCCGTAAAGTCGGGATATAATGAGTTCGTAGCGTGATTGAAACCTGCTCGAAACAGTATCTGGGATACAAAAGAGGTGTCCACACATGGAAGCTGCTCTGACCGGCTCCATCTCACACCTCACACGCTGGGAGCTCCGCATGCCTGCTGTATCCCGCACCACCGTCTCGTCCCCCGCCTCATCCACCATCCCGGGCTCGGGCCACACCGTCGCCTCGGTTCTCGATTCGATCGGCTTCACCCGTGCGCAGTTCTGGATCTTCCTGCTGATCCTGGCCGGGGAGTTCTTCAACACCCTCGAGCAGAACTCGGTGGGCGCCATGGGCACCCACATCAAGGACTCGATGCAGATCGGCGACATCCAACTCACCGCCATCAACACCGCGACCGTCGTCGGCGGACTGATCGGGCGGTTGCTCGCCGGCTTCCTCGCCGACCGGTACGGCCGCCGCTTCTCGCTCAGCATCAACCTCCTGATCTACACCCTGGGCGGCCTGCTCAGCGCCATCTCGTTCAACTACGACATGCTGCTGGTGAGCCGCCTGATCGTGGGTATCGGCATCGGCGGCGAGTTTATGATCGGCATCGTGATGCTGTCGGAGATGGTCTCGACCAAGTTCCGCGGCACCGCGATCGGCGCCATCAACGTCGGCGCCGGAGGTGTGGGCAACTTCATCTCCTACGGCCTGTTCCTGCTGCTGCTCGGCCCCTTCGAGTCGCCGCTGGGCGGACCGGATGCCGTCTGGCGCTGGACGTTCGTGATCCTCGCCGTGCCCGCCCTGTTGGTCGTGCTCTACCGCCGACGCCTGCCAGAGACCCCGCGGTTCCTGCTCTCAAGGGGGCGGGTCGCGGATGCGAACCGGTCGCTGGCGATCCTTGCCTCGAATTCGCTGAAGTACACCGGCGCCCGGCCCCCGGTCGAGCTGACCGAAGCCGATCTGCCGCCCGTGAAGATGTCGGCGTCGCCTGCGGCCGTGTTCAGTCGGCCGGTCATTCGTCGCACCGCAGCATTGGGCGTCGCCTCGTGGATGGCCTTCGGATCGCAGGTCACGCTCAACTTCCTGATGCCGACCCTGCTCGTGGAGCGCGGCTACTCGGTATCGGAGAGCCTGCTCTACACGATGATCATGAACATCGGCTCGCTCCTGGGGGCCACGACGGCCGCGATCATCGCCGGCAAAGTCGGGCGGCGAACCGCCGTCGGAACCGCCGGCGTGCTCGGCTGCCTCACCGCCCTCGCATTCGCGGCCTTCGGCGACGGCACCGCCGCGATCCTCGTGCTCGGCGCCCTGTTCCAGTTCTTCACGATGGTGACCAACACCACCATCGCCACCTGGACGGCCGAGGTCTTCCCGACCGCGATCCGCGCCTCCGGCGCGTCGATCGTGAACGGCATCGGCAACATCGCCGGCGCGGTGATGCCCTTCCTCGCCGTGGCGCTCTACGGATCCTTCGCCTTCGCCGGCGTCTTCGGTCTCGCCGCCGTGATGTACGCCATCCTCGTGGTCGCCTCCCGCTTCGCCCCCGAGACCCGCGGCCGGTCGCTCGAAGACGTCAACGAGAACGCTATCGCCGCCGCAGCCCACTGACCACCATCCCCCCGACCGATCACTCACTGGAGGAACACCATGGACACCCTGAACATCTCGGCCACCGCCAACGGTCTGAACTACCTGCCCGAATACGTGGCGGATGTCGGCGGCATCTTCGCCGCGAACGACCTCGCGGTCACGGCCGTCGCCTGCGACCCGTGGACGGGGGTGCTCGACGACCTCGAGTCCGGAGCCGCCGACCTTGCGCTCGGCGGGCACTGGGTTCCCGGCCTCTACGCCGGGATGGACCGGAAGGTGACGGTGGTGGGTCAGCTGAACCACCGCTTCCCAATGACGATCGTCGCCCGCGACGCCACCGGCGCGGTGGGCCTCGACTGGCTCGCCGGGCGGGTGGTGCTCGCGCCGGGTGCCGGTGGCAGTGCGCCGTTCGAGTTCACGGCCGGACTCATCCGCGAGGCCGGTCTCGACGTCGCCGCCACCCGGTGGGTGCGCGACCTCTCGACCGCGATGATGATCGAGCTCTACCGCGGCGGTCTCGGCGACGCGATCATCCTCGATCTGTTGTCGGCCAAGGAGCTCGTGGCCGCCGGTGAGGGAACCATCGTGTTCAGCCACCTCGACTCCGGTGGAGTGATGCCCAACAGCATCTACTACTGCCGCACCGACCGGCTCGAGGAGCTCTCCGACCGCATCAACCGCTTCATCGACGCGATCGGCACCGCGATGGAGAGGATCACCTCCGGCGCCGCGACCGCCGAGATCGACACCGTGCTCGCCAGCCGCTGGCCCGACCGTGACCCGGCGCTGCTGCGCCAGGCCGCCGACGAGATGGCCGCCGGCGGGGTGTGGGACACCACCGTCATCGACCCCGCCGGGTCGGACCGGTGGATGCGCATCCTCGTCGATGCGGGTCTGATCGTGCGCGCCCCGTCGCTGGCCGAACTCACCAGCGCCCGCCCGGTCGGCGCCCGGTCATGACCATCGTCCTCGCCGCCGGCCAGATCGCCGATCTCGTCGGCGGCGTCGACGTCTACGCCGCCGTCGAGGCGATCTTCGCCGACCTCGGCACCGGAGCGATGACACAACCTGCGCCCATCGCCCTAGCCGGTGCGGATGACGCCGTCTTCCTGCCGATGGCCGCCCGCTCCGACCGGCTCGGCCTCGTCGCCGTGAAGCTGATGGCCGACATCCCCAGCAACGCCTCCCGTGGCCTGCCCTCGCAACGCTCCACCATCGTCGTCTCCTCCGTCTCGACGGGGGAGTGCGTCGCGGTTCTGGACGGTGGCATCATCACCCGGCTGCGCACGGCGGCAACCTCGGCCGTCGCGACGCGATACCTGGCGCGCCCGGACAGTCGGGTTCTCGGCCTGATCGGCGCTGGCAACCTCGCCCTCGAGCACGTCCGCGCCATCCGCCGAATCGCCCCGATCGGGGAGATCGTCGTCTGGTCGCGTTCGACGGCCACCCTCGATCGGTTCCAGGACGCGCTGGGAGGCCAGTTCGGCGCGCTCACCGTCGCCACCGGCCCGCAGGAGGTGATCGAGCGCGCGGACATCGTGTGCACGCTCACGCCGTCTATGGAACCGATCGTGAGGGGCGATTGGCTCCGGCCAGGGCAGCACGTGAACGCCGTGGGCGCCCGGCCGCGAGCCGGGCATCGCGAGCTCGACGGCGCGGCGATGGCGCGCGGCCTGCTGGTCGTCGACAGTGCTGCGACCGCCCGCGCGAAGTCGGGAGACCTCGTACAGGCCATCGTCGACGGGGCACTTGTCGACGACATGGTGCTGCGAGAGCTCGGCGACATCGTCGCCCGCACCGCGCCCGGACGCACCGGACATGACGAGATCACGGTGTTCGACTCCGTCGGACTCGCCGCGCAGGACCTCGCGGTCGCCGCCGCCGTGATCGACCTCGCCGTGAAGGACGGCGTCGGCCACAGCACGCGACTTCGGGCCGCGCCGGTGCTCGCATGACCCGCATCGCCGTCGTCAACTGCAACACGACCGAGTCGATGACCGAGACCGCGGCCGCCCGCGCGCGACTCGCTGTCGGTCCCGGCATCGAGATCGTCGCGGTCACCCCCACCTGGGGCGTGGAATCGGCCGAGGGCTGGTACGACAGCTTCATCAGCGCCGCCGCCGTTCTGCACACCCTCGAACGCCTGCCCGACGGCATCGACGGCGTCGTGATGGCCGGTTTCGGTGAGCACGGCCGTGAGGGCGCGCGCGAACTGCTCGACATCCCCGTGGTCGACATCACCGAGGCGTCCGCGCACCTGGCCATGCTGCTGGGCCGTCGCTACGGCGTCGTCACGACCGTGCGACGCGCCGCCGGCCAGATCGAGGACAGCCTCGCCGGCGCCGGGCTCATTGGACACTGCGCCGCGATCGAGGACACCGGACTCGGTGTACTCGAACTGGACGCCGACCCGTTCGCGACGGCAGAAGCCTTCGTCGCCGCGGGCGAGCGGGCGATCGCCCGCGGCGCCGAGGTGATCTGCCTCGGCTGCGCCGGGATGGCCGGACTCGAAGAGCACGTTGGCTCCCGCCTCCCGGTGCCCGTGATCGACGGCGTCGCCGCCGCCGCCGCACTCGTCGAGACGCTCATCCGGCAGTGCCTCCAGACGAGCAAGATCGACAGCTATGCCCGCCCTCTCGCCAAGTCGCGCAGCTGGCCGACCGGGTGAGCGTGTTGAATGGTCAGGTGGTCAGTGAAATCGAACCCCGGACCGTCGCCGCTCCCGAGGAATCCCTCGCCAGTCAGACCTACCGCACCCTGCGTCGCAACATCATCCTCGGTCACTACCCCCAAGGCTCACGACTCGTCGAAGCGGCCCTCGCTACCGAACTCCACGTCTCCCGACTCCCCATCCGTGAGGCCGTGCCGCAACTCGAGAACGAGGGCCTCGTGCGCACGCTCCCACGCCGAAGCGCCCGCGTCGCGGAATGGACCAGCGCCGACGTCACCGAACTCTACGACGCCCGCCTCAGCCTCGAGACCCTCGCCGCACGCCTCGCCGCCCGGGCCATCACCGACGGAGCATCTATCCGACCCCTCCTCGACGCGATCGACGCTGAACACCACGCGCTCAAGACCCAAGACTGGCTCGCCGCTGCAGAAACCTCCACCCAGGTGCACGAAGCGATCGTCACCATCGGCGGCAGCGCGCTCCTGACCTCGCTGATGCGTGGCATCACCGGACGACTCACCTGGCTCTCCTACCTCACGTCTGATCGTGATGAATCGCATCAATCAGTCGAGCACCACACCCTGCTCGACGCCATCAGCACCGGCAACGACCGCCTCGCCGAATCCATCATGTTCGCGCACATCGAACGAGGCCGCGCACCTTCCCTCGCCATCCTGGCCGGCGCTTGAACTAGGGTCTCGTCTCGCAACCCTAGGGATGCGAGGCGTCTCGTGAATGGCTTGGCGGGCAGCGTCTGAAAGGCTCCAGTGCGCCACGGCAGCGTCTCGCAGCTATGTCTTCAAAGCTGCCTCGACGGTTCACGTGCTCGAGCAGTCTGTGAGACACGGGACGCCACGGTCAGCGGAATTGCGCGCTTTGGTGGCGGTAAAGTGTAGCCCGGCTCCAACCGACTAGTTCCGCTGCCTCGGCCGCGGTCTTGCCTGCGGATCGAGCCTGGGCGACAATCGCGAGCTTTTCGCCGACGACACCGGGGTCGGACTTCGGGCGTCCGAATTGGGTGCCGGCTTCTCGAGCGACGGCTATGCCGGCGTTGACGCGTTCGACGATGAGCTCGCGCTCGTACTCGGCCAAGGTGGCGAGCATGTTGAGCATCAGCCGGCCCGTCGACGTCGCTGGGTCGATTCCGTCTGAGATGGATCGCACGTTGATGCCCGCGTCGCGGAGCCCGTTCACGGTATTGAGTACATCGATCAGGGAACGTCCGAGTCGGTCGACGCGCCAGACGACGACGGTGTCGCCGGCCTCGGCGTAGTCGAGGAGCCGCTGCATTCCCGGTCGTGATGCGGCGGTCTTGTTGCCAGAGGTGACGTCGGCGAAGATGTCCCGCTTCTGCACCCCTATAGAGAGCAGTGAGTCGATCTGAAGCTGCGGGTCCTGGCCGGCGGTGCTGACGCGTGTGTAGCCAAGAAGCCTCATGCCGCAATCATGTCTCGTAAAGCCTCTGGCTCAGCCCTAAGACACGCAGGCGCAGGAGATGACTTTGTGAGACACCGAGCGGCGCCGAGATTCCGGGGGAGGGGAGTGACCGGCCGGGCCCACCCCGGTTGTCTCGCAAATCTTTAGGTTTGCGAGACCCTGCCCGCGTTGCGAGTAAGGGTCTCGTGAAGCAGAGGAGATAGACGTCCCTCGCCGGTGCCGCCCCAAGCGGCGGTGTGAAGAACGTCGAGTCGCCGGAGAATTTCGTCTTCACACCCTTTCTCGGCAGGCGAGTTGTGGATTCAGTCCTCCCGTGGCTGTCCGCCGTCCTCCAGAGCGGCTCGCAGTTCGTCGAGCTCCTGAGTCCCGATGCCGATGAAGCTCTTCAGGGCGCGGCCCACCGGGATGGAGGCGGTCATCATGGCCATGTCGATCCCGAGCGACTCGTCGGATGACGTCGCATGACCCACCAGGGGCTGCAGTGCCGTGCCGAGCACGCTCCGGCCGTGCGCATCCGCCATCACCTCGCCGATCGTCGATTCGAACGAGAGGGGCACGGTCACCGCGTCCCCCTCGATCGTGACCTCGGTCGCGAGGAGAATGTCGCGGCTGGACGCCGCTGCCTCGAGATGGTTCCGGCACTCCCGCTGCGGTGGCGTCCAGAATCGCGGCGGCCAGCTCGTCGCGATGATGCTGGCGCTCCCGGCCGAACTGGTGCCGAGTGTTCTACATGGTCGAAACGGATAGCGACACGATCATCGCCGAGGAGCTGACTGCCTCGGTCGAGAGCGCCCTGAGTGACAGGATCGAGGCGCTCGAACCCGAGATCTAGGCCTCAGGATGAGCCGGTCACCTTCGGGATGTAGACACCCTTCCCGCGCGGCCCTCGAGCTCAACCTTGCTGACTAGCGCCGGAACTCTCTCGACCCACTACTCGCGAAGGGGACTTTCCGGTTCTAGCGAGGTAGCCGGTCCCTCTCGAGTCTTCTCGACGAGCCGGCGACGTACGAGCGTTTCACGTGCGGCTCAGTTGAAGTGTCGCGGCTATGACCAACGGGTGTGGCGGCAAACCGTGTTAATCGTTGATATCGAGCCACACGGCGATGAGGTCACTGGCTTCAGAAGGTACTTCGGATGGATCCAAGGCCTGAGTGGGCCGGGGTCGCTACCGATGCTCGCGGCACCCGTCCCTCAGTTTCGCGAATCTTTTGTCACGTGGTAACGTCCCTACACGATTGGTTATCTCGTGACAATTCGCAAAGATGCCCGCAGGACAAAGGAGTCGAAAAAGTGACGAACTCAGCTGGATTCGAAGAATCAGCAGAAGCTTTCCCAATCGCGCTATCACCCGTAACAGCGGAGTCTGAAGCGGTTGCGGAGAGAAGTCCGGTAGTCGAGGATGATCGTCCTCGCGTGCCGACGAGCTACATCACGTTTCTCCTGCTGGCGTTGTTCGGTGCAAACCTCGCGTTCGTGACCCCCATCGCCCTTTCGCTCGCAATTCAGATCCAGGCGCTCGCCCCCGACAATGTCGAGAGCCTCGGTCTGGTCCTGGGTATCGCCGCCGGCATCGGCGTCGTACTAGCTCCACTATTCGGTGTCCTCAGCGATCGCACCCGGTCGCGACTTGGGCGTCGTCGGCCATGGATGATTGCCGGTCTCGTCGTCGGCATCCTTGGTCTTACGATCCTCGCGCTGGCGCAGGACGTCCCGCTCCTCGCGGTGGGCTGGGTCGTGTCAACACTCGGATGGGGCCAGGTCATCGGCGGTCTGCAGAACTCTCAGGCCGACCGCCTCCCCGCGTCCCAGCGCGGGAAGGTCGCCGGGCTCACCGGTGTGGTGGGTCAGATTGCGCCGGTGGTGGGTGCGGTCGCGGGCGGGGCACTTGCGTTCAATTCGCTAGCGCTCTTCTTGGTGCCCGGCCTGATCGGTGTCGTGCTCGTGCTGCTGTTCATACTCTTCGTTCGCGAGTCCGACACCCGTGAGCGGGTTGCCGATGAAAAGCTCGACGTCAAGGGAATGCTCGCCAAGTACACGTTCAGCCCTCGCAAGTACCCAGATTTCTCCTGGAACTTCGTGGGCCGGTTCATATTCTTCTTCGGACTATCGCTGAGCTCGACGTTCACGGCCTTCTTCATGTCCTCGCGCCTAGGCCTGCCGATCGACCAAATCGGCGGCACAGTCGCCCTGGTCGGCTTGCTCGGGATCATCGCCACCATGGGCGGAGCGATCGGAGGAGGCTTCCTGTCGGACAGGCTCCGCCGACGCAAGCTCTTCATCCTCGGCGGCGGCACAGTCTTTGCGATCGGCGCCGTGGTTGTCGCCTTCGCACCGAGCTTCGAGGTAATCGTTGCCGGATTCTTCCTGACAAATCTCGGTATCGGTGTCTTCTCGGCGGTCGACCAGGCCCTCGTCCTCGACGTGCTACCTGAACGCGACACCCAGGCGGCCCGGTTCAACGCGTTGAACAGCTTCTCCTTCACCCTGCCGCAGGCTGTCGCACCGATCGTTGCACCCGCCTTCCTGCTCATCGGAATCGCCGCCGACGGCGACAAGAATTACACGCCTCTCTACCTAGCTGCAGCCGTCTGCACCATCATCGGAGGACTTGTCGTGCTGCTCCGAGTCAAGTCCGTCCGCTGACCCCGCCCCTGCCGACCGAAAGAACGACGTGTCCTCAGAATTTCCGTTCCAGAACCCAGCCCTTCCCGTGGCCGATAGGGTCGACGACCTCATCGGTCGCATGTCCATCGAGGAGAAAGCAGGCCAGCTCACCCAGTACTTCTGCTTCGACGTCGGTGAGCTCCCCGCTGACTTCGACATCGACTCACTACCGCCGGAGCATCAGCTATTCGTGCGTCAGCCCCTCGAGGTCGAGGCAGCGGCTGCCCAGGGAAAGGTGGGGTCGCTGCTGTTCATCAAAGATCCTGAGGTGGCGAACAGGTATCAGCGTCTGGCGATCGCGGGCAACCGGCACGGCATCCCGCTCATGTTCGGGTTCGACGTCATCCACGGCCTCCGAACGGTGCTGCCCGTGCCGATCGGGTTAGCAGCGACCTGGGATCCCGAGTCGGTCGAAGCCGGCCAGCGGGTCGCCGCGCGCGAAGCCCGCGCCTCCGGGATCCACTGGTCGTTCGCGCCCATGATCGACATCGCTCGAGACCCGCGCTGGGGCCGGATGGTCGAGGGGGCAGGCGAGGACCCCTTCCTCGGCGGCGCGGTCGCTGCGGCACAGGTCAGAGGATTCCAAGGCGACCTGGGAGCGGAAAGCGTGCTAGCCGGTCCGAAGCACTTCGCCGGCTACGGCGCGGCCCGAGGGGGCAGGGACTACGAGGACGCCGAGGTCTCGGACTCCGAGTTGCACAACGTCTACCTACCGCCGTTCAAAGCCGCGATCGACGCCGGCGCCCAGAACATCATGAGTTCTTACACGGACTTGAACGGCGTGCCCGCGAGCGGGAACCGGTGGCTCCTCACTGACATCCTCCGCACGGAGCTCGGCTTCACGGGCTTCGTTGTCTCCGACGCAAACGCCGTCAAATCGATGGAGAAGCAGCACTTCGCTGCTGGCCCGCGCGATGCCGCGGTACGGGCGATCACGGCCGGCAACGACATGGAGATGAGCGTCTCCCATCCCGCCTTCGACCATCTCCCCGACGCCATCGCCGCGGGGCTCCTCACCGAGGAGCAGCTCGACATTTCGGTGCGACGGGTACTTGCGGCGAAGTTCCGGCTCGGCTTGTTCGAAAATCCGTACACGGATGCCGACGCGGCCCCCGGAATCCTCACAGACCCCCGTCACCTCGACGTCGCGCAGGCGGTCGCCGAGCGCTCCACGGTGCTCCTGAAGAATGAGGGAGCGCTGCCCCTCGCGGGCAAGGGTCGTCTGGCTGTCATCGGGCGGCTCGCCGACAGCAAGCGGGACACGCTCGGGCCGTGGGTCTTCGGGCACACTACCGAGGACACAGTCACCGTGCTCGCGGGCATCCGCTCTCGCGCAAGCGATGACCTGACAGTCGACTACGCCCCCGGGGTGGCGATGCCCGACCGACTCTTCCCTTCTCCGTTCGACCGACAGGACCCCGACCCCGGCGAAGCCACTTACGGTAGTTCCGACGATGACGACATCGCGATCGAGGATGCCGTGCGCGTCGCCACAGCATCCGATGTGGCCGTGGTCGTCGTGGGGGAGCGGCAGAACCAGTCCGGTGAGCTCGCCTCGCGGTCGACGCTCGATCTGCCCGGCCGGCAGCTCGAGATGGTGCAGCGGATCGTCGAGACGGGCACGCCGGTGATCGTCGTCGTAATGTCCGGTCGGCCCCTTGACCTGCGCTGGATTGACGCCAACGCGGCAGCAGTCGTGCAGGCCTGGTACCCCGGAACCCGGGGAGGGCATGCCCTCGCCCGAGTGCTGTTCGGCGATGTCTCGCCCGCCGGTCGACTACCCTTCAGCTGGCCGCGGCACGTCGGTCAGGTGCCGATGATCTACGCCCACAACCGCACCTTCGCTCCGGACGACAGCGGCACCCGCTACTGGGACGAGGCTTCGACACCCCTCTACCCGTTCGGCCACGGTCTGAGCTATGCCACCTTCAGCTACGACAACCTACGCCTGGACCGCGGCTCAGTGCGCGTGGGGGAATCGGTGAGCGTGCTGATCGACGTCGCCAACACTTCCAGCCGTGACGCCGACGAGGTGGTGCAGCTCTACATCCATCAGCGGTACGGGTCCGCTTCCCGCCCCGTACGGGAGCTGAAGGGCTTCGAGCGCGTTGCGCTCTCTGCCGGCGAGACTCGCACCGTGACCTTCGAGCTCGGGGGCGAGTCGCTCAGTTACTGGAGCGCGGCGACCCGAGACCGGGTGCAGGACGTAACCACTATCGACCTCTGGGTCGGCGGAGACTCCCTGGCTGCCCTGACGGCCAGCCTCGACGTGGTGGCCGCCGAGAAGTAGCGGCGCGGAACGCAAAGACCTCCGCGGTCTGGTTCCGGGTGGTGGCCCGGTCCAGACCGCGGAGGTCTCTGTCGTCGTGCGACGGGTCAGGTGCGCATGGTGGTTCCGCCGTCGATGCAGAGCGTCTGGCCCGTGATCCACGCTGCCTGATCCGAGAGCAGGAAGGCCACCGCCGCGCCGATGTCGTCGGGCTCCCCCAGACGGTGAGAGGGCGTTGCCTGGAGAATCAGCTCCTGATATTCCTCTGGCAGATTGGCGCGGGTCTGTTCGGTCAGCACCATTCCCGGGGCGACGGCATTCGAGCGGATGCGCTGCTTGCCGTACCGTCTGGCTACGTGCCGGGTTAGTGCCCCCACTCCCGACTTCGTGGCAGCGTAGGCGACCTTGTCCGCCATACCCGCGTAGACGGCCCCCGACATCGTGTTGACTACGGACCCGCCGCCGGCGGCGAGGAGGTGGGGCAGCGCGTGCTTCAGCGTCAGCAGGTAGCCGGTGAGGTTCACGTCGAGACTTCGCTGCCAGGCGGCGAGCTCAATGTCGACGACGTCGGTGTCCTGCGCCACCTCCTCGGGCGAGATATTAGCGGCGACGTTGAACAGGCCGTCGATCCGGCCGAAGCGTCTGACCGCACCGTCCACCAGTGCCGCGACATCGGCTTCCGATGAGATGTCGGTGGCGAGAGCGAGCGATTCTCCGCCTGCAACGACTGCGGCTTCTGCCGTACGCTCGGCAGATTCGAGCCGGACGTCGCCGACCACTACCGACGCCCCAGCCGCCCCCAGGATTGCCGCGGTACTTGCCGCGATGCCACCTGCACCGGCGAAGACGATTATCTTTCCTTGCAGTCCGTCCATGGAATTCCTTTCCTTGTGGTTCGAGCCGGGTCAGGCGCTGATGAGTCCGCCGCCGTCGGCATGGATGTTCTGGCCGGTGATCCAGCGGCTGTCGTCGGAGACGAGGAACACGACCACGGGCGCGACGTCCTCGTAGGGGTCGCCGACGCGATGGAACGGGTTCGCCACGAAAGCTTTCTCGATGTGGTCGCGCGTGGCCGGCTCCATCCAGTCGATGCCGGTTGAGATGTTGTCGGTCATCCCGTTCGGGCAGATCGTGTTCACGCGAATGTTGTACTGACCCCATTCGCGGGCGACAACGCGCGACAGTCCGCGCACCGCTTCTTTCGCGGCCGCGTAGGGCGCGTAGAGTGCGTCGCCGGTCACGGCGGCTTCGGATGCGAAGTTGATGATCGACGCCCCGGCGCCCTCGTGGTCGCGTAGGTGCGGGAAGCTGAGCTTCATCAGGTGCCAGTAGGCGTAGACCGAGCTGCGCAGCTCGATGTCGAGGTCATCGATCGTCTTCTCGAGGAACGGGGCCGGCAGCGTGATCGTGTGTGCGTTGTTCACGAGGGCATCGATTGTGCCGAAGCGTTCCACCGATACGTCGACGAACCGCTCCAGGGCAGAGACGTCCATGATGTCGACCGGCACAGCCACGACCTCGGCGCCGCGCTCCTCACAGAGGCGCTTGGTCTCCTCCAGCTTCGACTCGGTGCGGGCGCAGATGGCGAGGTGGGCGCCCTCCGAAGCGGCGCGCAGGGCAAGCTGCTTGCCGATGCCGGAGGATGCTCCAGTGATCAGGACGACTTTGTTGTTCAGCTTGGTCATAGTCTCTTTCTGAGAGTGGTGGCGGTAGTGGTGGGGGCGAACAGCTGAGACTGAGGAAGCAGCTGCCGGGCGTTCTACTGGACGGACCAACCGCCGTCCGAGGCGAGAACCTGACCGTTGACGTTTGTGCTGTCGTCGCTCAGCAACCAGGTAATCGACGCGGCGAGGGTTTCTGCGGTCGTCACCGGAGGCAGCAGCGGGAAGAATCTGCTGATCCGTGCCTCGGCGAACTCAGACCGGAACTCGCCGGCGATGCCTGTCGCCGTCGGGCCAGGAGCGACGGCATTCACACGGATACCGCTCGACCCGTAGAAAAACGCGGCGCTTTTGGTCATTCCCACTACGGCGTGCTTGGAAGCTGTGTAGGCGGTGCCGGCGGCGTTACCGCGGAGAGACGCTTCTGACGCGACGTTCACGACGGTTCCTCTCCCCTCGGCAAGCATGGAGGGGAGCACTGCGCGGGTGAGTTTGAACGCGCCAGTGACGTTGATCGCCAACACCCGATCCCAGACCTGATCGTCCGTCTCGTGCAGCGGGAGCATCCCGTCCATGATCCCGGCAACGTTTGCCAAGCCGTCTAGCTTGTCACCGGCGGCCTCAACGATTCTCGCAATGTCGGCGTCGTCGGTGATGTCGCCGGCCACTGCGATGACCGCCTCTGCCGGTGAGGCATCCACGAGCGAGTCGAGGCGGTCGGTGGCGATGTCGACGGCGACGACCCGGCCGCCCTCCGCGAGGATACGCTCGGCGGTTGCGCGGCCGATACCCGAACCGGCGCCGGTGACGATGATCGTTTTGCCGGCGAACCGGGAGGAGCCGATCGGCGGGACGGATGTCTCGCGTTCGGGCAGGACGCCACCGTTCGCCTGGCGCACGAGGTCGTCGACGACATCCTGGCTGAGCTGCCCCTGGCTCATGGCCACCAGTGTGTTCAGGGGGAGGTTCTGGATCTGGGCCAGGACGCTGTCGTCTCGGCCCAGCGCCGTCAGGAGCTGAGCGATGATCGGCGCCCCGATCGGATGCTCGATCCAGACCGCGATCGTCGAGTCGCCGGTAAGCGGGGTGGGTTCGGACATGGTTCTCCTATTTCTCGAGGGCGTGCGGGGCGTCAGGGGCGGCCGCGTCGGGCGACCCCGCCGAGCCAGGCCAGGCTCGGCTTCGGGGTGCGCGCGAAGGTGGAGCGGTCCACGGCGATGAGGCCAAAGGTGGGCTCCCAGTGCCCCCATTCGAAGTTGTCGAGAGCGCTCCAGTGCAGGTAGCCGCGCACGTCGATGCCGTCGTCGATGGCGGCGAAGAGGCCGGTGAGCGCCTCGGCGGTGTAGGCGATGCGACGGTCGTCGTCGGCGGTGGCGATGCCGTTCTCAGTGATCAAGATGGGCGTTCCACCGGTGACCGTCCAGGCATGCCGGACCGCGAGGCCGAGGGCGTCCGGGCGGTACGGGGTGCCGACGAGGGTGTTGTCGGGACTGGCGGGATGTGCCACGAGGCCATTGCGGTCGATCCCCTGGGTTGAGTAAGCCTGCACGCCAATGAAGTCGTCGTCCCGAGATGCCTCGAGGAAGATGTCCTCGCGGTCATACTGCTCCTGGTGGAAGCGCTCTTCAGCTGCCTGATCGGTGGGGTAGAGGGCGAGGTTGGCGATCGTCCAGCCGACCGCTGCCCGGGTGCGCTCGTGGAGGATCCCGCGAGCGAGGTGGTGGGCTTCGATCAGCCGCTCGGTGGCTTCCGGCAGGGGAAGTGGCAGCACGAACCCGCCCTCGGGCTGCACGGTGGGGGTATCCATCTCGGGAACGGCATCGGAGTTGATTGCGCCCGCCATGAGCATCATGAAGGCGAACATGTTCGGCTCGTTGATGGTGCAGACCCACTCGACCCCGTCGAGGATTTCGCTCACCTTCGTTACGTATGCAGCGAACCGGTCTAAGGCGGTGTCGCCGAGCCAACCCCCTTCTTCGATGAACCAGCGCGGGCTGGAGAAGTGGTGGAGGGTCACCACCGGGGTGAGCCCAAGCTCCAGAGCGGTGTCGATCATCCGCCGGTAGTGGTTGAGGGCAGCAATCGAGAAGGCTCCCGGCAGGGGTTCCACCCGCGCCCATTCGATACCGAAGCGGTAGGCGGTCAGCCCGGCGTCGGCGAGGAGGCGCATGTCTTCCTCGTAGCGGTGGTAACTGTCGACAGCGTCTCCGCTTGGGTTGAACTGGGGCATCCGCTGTTCGTATACCCACCAGTCACTGTTGACGTTGTCCCCTTCGATCTGGTGGGGAGCCGTCGCGGCGCCCCAGAGGAACTCGGGTCGTGTAGATTCGGTCATCGGTTTCTCTCGTTCAGATCGCGGTGTCGGTCGTGTATCGGATTTCCTGGAGGTGCACGAGCCCGGAGACGGCCTCGACGCCGAACACTCTGCCCGTGAACCCGCCGGTGACCTCGGTGGAGAGGTAGCGGCCGTCGAAGCTGCCGAAGTGGTGTTCGACCTCACCGGCCCAAGCGCTCAACTCAATCAGGTCGGGTTCGAGCGAAACCCCGTGGGGCAGCACCGGTGCCGGCCGCGACGCGAGCTGCAGCACCGGGGTGGCGGCGGGTCGCCAGCTGCCGACCGTGTGAGTGATCGTGCCGATAGACACGGTGGCGGTGACGGTGGTGCCGTCATAGCTCAGGCCGTACCAGTTCTTCTCGTCCATCCGGAGCCCGAGGCGCCCCTCGCCGCCATCGACGGTAAAGCTCGCAGTCACGGTCCAGGCCTGGTCGACGGCACGAGCGGCGAGGACAGTGTGGCCGTCGTCTGCCCGACCGTCGATAAGAAGGCCGCCGCCAGGCGTCAGCGTGGTGAACGAGGAGGGGAACCGGCCGACCCCAAGCCAGCGTGAATGCAGTGCGGGGTCGGAGAAGGTGTCGACGAAGGAGTGGTCGATGGGCTGGACCGGGTAGCGGTCCTCGTCGACAACCGGCCAGCCGTCCACCCAGTCGATGCCGACGAGGAACGACTCCCGCCCGTTGACGTGGAACCCGGGGGTCTGACCCCGTGGGCGTACGCCGAGATGCACTGCCGCCCACGAACCGTCGGCGAGCTCGATCAGATCGGCATGGCCCACGTTTTGCACTGGCAGAGGGAGGCTGCGGTGGCTGAGAATCGGGTTGTGCGGTGCTGCCTCGTACGGCCCCTCGAGCGAGCGGGCGCGCGCGATGGTGACTGCGTGGCCACGCTCGGTGCCGCCCTCGGCCAGGAGAAGGTACCACCAGTCGTCGACACGATAGAGGTGAGGTCCTTCGGGGAAGGCGAGTCCGGTCCCTTCCCAGAGCTGTATCGGTGGGCTCGCGAAGCTACCGGTAGCGGTGTCGATCGGTGCGGAGAGGATGCCGGGGTGGGCAGGGTCGAGCGAGCACCAGGTCACGTGTGCGGTTCCAGCCTCGTCCCACACGATGTCAGGGTCGATTCCGAGCGCTCCGTTGATGTGCACCGGATCGCTCCAGGGCCCGGCGGGATCGGTAGCCGTGATGATGAAGTGGCCTCGGCCGAGCGGGATGTCGTTCACGTTGGTGACGATGATCCAGAATCGTCCGTCGTGATGACGGATGGTGGGGGCGAAGATGCCGGCGCTCGGGTAGCCCCGGTGCTCGGCAATCTGGGTGCTACGGGTCAGGGCATTTCCGATGGGCGCCCAGGTGATCAGGTCAGTGCTTGAGTGCACGGGAAGGCCGGGCAAGTACTCGAAGCTGGAGTTGACGAGGTAATAGGTGTCTCCAACCCGGCAGACGGACGGATCGGGGTGGAACCCGGAGATGATCGGCTCGGTGACGGTCATGGTGTGGTACTTCCTGTGATGGCTATCGGTTGTTCGGTGGTGGCTACTTCGGAAGTCGTCGTGTCCGCTGCGGGGGTGGACGAGAGCGTCAGTTCGGCGGAGCCGTACCGGGTGGATGTGGCCCGCACGACGATCTCGCCGGCTTCGTCTGTGCTCCGGACGATCGCCAGGGCACGCCCTCGGTGGGTGCGGTGCTCGGTGTCGACGAATGTGCCCTCGGTTGTGGGGGAGGCGCTGCCGAGCGCCGCGAGTATCCCGGGCCCGCTGATGTCGACGGTTACGTCGTCGTCGGAGCCGAGATCGACGGTGCCAGCCTCGTCGGCAAGCTCGACCCAGATGTAGGCAAGATCGTTCGACCCCGACAGTTCGCTCGTCTCCGCTCGTAGCCGCAGGCTCGGCGAGGCCGCTGATCGCAGCGTGCTGCGACCGGTTTCGACGCCGTCACGGTACGCGATCGCCGTAAGCTCGCCCTCTTCATAGGGTGCGCTGAATCGAGTGAGGAAGTTCTTCTTCGGCCCTGCCTTCCGGTGACCCAGCGAGCGGCCGTTCAGCAGCAGCTCCACGTGATCGGCAGCCGAGTACACTTCGATCTCGGCAGTCGTGCCGGTATGGCCGCGCCAGGACCAGCCGGGTAGGGCATCCGTCGACAGCCACGGCGTCTTGTTCGGTCGCTGACCGGCTCGGTCGAGCGGCCTCACGGCGATGCCCGGATTGTCGGTGATGCCCCAAACGGCCTGAACGAGGTGCAGCATGCCGGTGGCGCCGCCGGTGATGTCGAAGATGCCGCAGCCTGCGAGGATTCCTGGGAACGGCTTTGCGATGCCGCCGGGCTCTGAGCCATAGGACCAATAGCCGAGCCCGACCTCGCCGAGGTAGTCCCAGCCGGTCCAGCTGAAGTCCCCAATCACTCCCGGGACTGTCGTCACCCGCCGCCAGATGGCGGGCAGATCCCCGGGCATCGACTCGGTGCCGACGATGATTCGGTCGGGGTAGCGCCGGCGCGCTCCACGGTAGCTCGCGTAGCCGTAGTTGTACCCGGCGATATCGACGGCGGCGAAGGCGCCCCGACTGGCGCGGTCGGCTGCAGGCAGGGTCGACGCGAGCACCATCATGCGGCCGATCTTGGCCGCCATCTGGTTGGCGGCGGTGCTTGTTGCCGGAGTTCGTTCGGGAGGGGTGTCGTGTCGGTCAGTGTCACTCTTGCTTCGGGTGGCCATCATTGCCAGGAGCGGGTTGACCGCGATGGTCGTTGGGCGGGTTGGGTCTTGCGCCCGGATGAAAGCCGCGATGCGCTTGGCCATCTCGATGCCCCCAGGCAGCGCGGACTCCGCGATCTCATTGCCGATCGAGTACATAATGACCGACGGTCGGTTGCGGTCCTGCTCGATCATCGCGACGGCGTCATCGGCCCACTCATCGCGGAAACGGGGCGCGCCGTCGTGGGGTGTCTTGCGGCGGAACCAGATGTCGGTGAGCTCGTCCATGACGTAGAGGCCGAGAGCGTCGCAGGCATCGAGAAATGCGCGTGACAGGGGATTGTGTGCGCTCCGGATCGCGTTGAAGCCCGCTTCTTTCAGGATGCGCGCCCGCCGCCATTCCGCCGCGTCGACGGTTGCGGCTCCGAGGATGCCGTTGTCATGATGTACCGCGGTTCCGCGCAGTAGCACCGTCGTTCCATTGACGCGGAGCCCGTGGCGTGAATCGACTTCGATTGTGCGGAAGCCTGTACGGATCTGGCGTTGGTCGGCGACGATGTCGTTGACGACCATCGTCACTTGAATGTCGTAGAGATGTGGCGTATCGGCCGACCACGGCTCGACTCCCGGGATGACCGTGGCGAAGCGTACGATTGGCGCGGTCGCTGTCACCTCACTGCAGAGTACCGGTTGGCCGTTACGGCTGACCTCTAGCCTGACGATAGCCCCGGTGGCTGAGGGCCCCTCGAGGTGCACCGTGACATCCGCCGTCGCTTCATTGTCGCCGTCCGCTGACGTGACCGATCGGGTGACGACCTTGACACCGTCGGAGGAGATTCGGTCGGCTGCGACGGATCGCAGCCACACTGGCCGGTAGATGCCTGATCCGGTGTACCAGCGGCTGTTCGGTACCGCGGAGTTGTCGACGAATACCTCTATTAGGGCTTCGTGTCCCGAGGGCGTCGCCGGGAGTGCTACCTCGAATTGGCGGTACGGGCTGAGGCTGACGCCTCGTTCCTTGCCGTCGATGAGGACGCGGGTGTGGCCGAATACGCCTTCGAAGAGGAGTGAGTGCAGCCGATCATCGGACGGGGCCGTCCATCGCTTCCGGTAGAGGTACTTTCCGCCGGGGAAGAACCCGCCGTGATTATCGGTTCCGCCCTGCGCCACTCGCGGCTCGCCGATCATGGCGTCGTGGGGGAGCTGCACGGGCTCTTCGGGTGAGGAGCCATCCCGGTGGAAGGTCCAACCTTCGGTGAAAAGGGTCTTGGTCATTGGTTTAGCTCCAAAAATGGGCGGGCGGTGGGGTGCAGAACGGCCTAACGGACGCCCCGTACCTTCCACTGCACGATGATGCCCGCGATGATCGTGAGGGCTGCGGCAATGAGAAAGAGGAGACCGTAGTTTTTCTCGCCACCACTGACGCCGATCAGGATGAGGGGCGCGGCCAGTAGGGGAGCGACGGCCTGGGCGATCGAGGTGCTGTAGCCGTTGATACCCAGGAAGCGGCCGGCGTCGGTGTCCTTCTCCGGCAACACGTTGAGCACCAGCGCTTGGTCCACGGAAGAAAATATGCCGAGCGCAAGACCCGTCAGCCCGGACCCCACCAGGAGAATGACGAAGTTGCTCCCCCCGAACGCGAGCACGATCGCACCAATTGTGTAGAGCAGGCCGGCGCCAAGGACAAAGATTCGGCGGCGTCCGATCCGGTCGGAGAGGAACCCTCCCAGTAGGGCGCCCAGTCCGGTCACGGCGATGCTAACCAGCGATAGGACGACGATGATCCCGCCGATCTCGGAGACCTGGCCGCTCTCCGTGAGCCGAGAGGCAAAGAACAGGGACGTAAATGTGGTCGAGAACGTCACCCCGGTCATGAACAGCAGCCGGGCCAGCCAGTTCCAAGCGAAGTCGGGGTAGCGGCGGGGGTTGAAGACCAGGCTGCCCAGTACCTTACGTACGCTCAGCTGATCACTGAACTCGACCCCTCGGGTGTCACGTTCCGGCACGAAGATGAACCAGCAGAGCATCGCGAAGAGCCCGACCGCTCCCGGCACCAGGAAGACCAGGAAGTTGTTGCCGATGAAGGCGCTGGCGAGACCGACGCCTGCGACCGGTGCGACCATCTGAACGAAGCCAGTCAGACCCGCGACCCGGCCGTACTGCGATTCGGGGAGACGGTCAGCTTGGGACTGGATCAGGGAGTTCATGCCGCTGCTCCAACCGAAGGAGGTGACGATCCAACCGATGAGGAGAACCGGCACTGTCGTGGCGGTGGCGATGACACTGAGCCCGATGAAACCGACAACCGCACCTCCGATCGCGAACTGGCGTCGTCGGCCGAATCGAGACCGGGTGCGGTCGCTCCAGAGCCCCATCAATGGGCCGGTGATCGTCGTCACGATCGCTGCGATGCCGATGATGTAGCCCAACACCTCGACGTTCGACGGGGCGATCTCCTGGATGCGCAGAGACAGTGAGAGCCCGATCGGCGCGACCAGTGCGACGTAAGCACCGAACATCGCGAACAGCAGAAATCCGATGAACTTCGCTTTGACCTGGGTGCGGATGGAGCCGGTCGGGGTGCTTTCGGCGCGCGTCTCGGCGGCTAGAGCCTGCTGGCTTGGGGAGGTCGACGAGCCGGGTGCGGCCGGCGCGTTCGGGTTATCCGACATGGGGACTCCTTCGTCTTGTGTCTTTTACCACGTGATAATGCAGTACAACATAGGTGTTATCTCGTGTCAACTCGATTGCCACGAGGTAACTGCGTGTACCGTTGGAACGGCTTTGGAGGTTGAACATGACGGTGACGAGTGCGGATGTAGCCAGGCATGCCGGGCTCTCTCGAGCAACCGTCAGCCAGGTGCTCAACGGTCACGCACACCGTTTCGCAGTGGAGACTGCTGAGAGGGTGCTGAAGGCGGCGAAGGAGCTCGACTACGAGCCGTCCACGGCCGGGCGCATGCTGCGCACCGGTCTGAGCGACTTCGTCATCGCTCTCGTGCCGAATACGACTTTCGGTGGCAATCTCCAGGACATCTTCGACACTGTCACCGAGCAGCTAGCAAAGCGGGGATTGACTCTTGTCCTCCGGCTGTCGACCCAGTCACCTTCGTCGCTCGACCGCATTCTGGCTGGGATGAAGCCGAGGGCGGTGCTATCGCTCCAGCCGTTCACCGACCAAGAGAAGTCAATCCTGGCGGAGCGAGGCGTGCCCAGCTTCGACACCTCAACGAGCGGCAACCTGAACTACTCCATTGGACGAATCCAGGCTGAGCATCTCGTGGCCCAGGGTTATCAACGCATAGCTTTCGCGCACCTCCGCGACAATCGCCTCGATCCCTATGGAGACGACCGGGAAAATGCGGTCAAGGACGTCTGTCGGGAAGCTGGTTTGCCCGCGCCCATGGTTTTCGGGCTGGGCGTCGACGCCGCCGAAGCAGGGGCGGCACTCGATCTTCTTAAACCCGGTGTCGGGGTGGCCTGCTACAACGACGACATCGCTATAACCCTGTTGAATGCGGCAAATAGGCGAGGCTGGAGCGTCCCCGCGGACATTGGACTCGTGGGAATGGACAACACCCCGCTGTCACAGGTGACCAATCCCCGTTTGACGACGATCGGCTACGACCTAGCGGCTGTGGCGCAGCTGTCGGTAGCGGCAGCGCTGGCAGCGCTCGGTGAGGGCGAGGTGCCGGCGGCCGCTGACATTGAACTCCACCTGATCGCCGGCGACTCGGCCTGACCTCACGGACGCAGAGGAAGCCCTGCTTCCTGGTAGATCGCGTCGAGTAGTTCGAGATGGGCGGTCGCTGCCGATGCGTTGGTTTCGACGGGTGAGCGCAGTTTCACCGCATCTCGAAAGGCCTCAAGCTGGAAGTCGTACGTGCTTTTGCGCGTGGGCATCTCGGTTCTGGACCGCCCTCGCCGTCGAATCCTGATGCGACTGCCCATTTGGGGATGGAAAGGGAAGGTCACTCGCAGTGACCCGTCCGATCCTTCGATGGTCAAGCTCATCTCGAAGAGCGGGAAGGACCACATGGCCGATGACACGGTGGCGGTTATCCCGGCAGGGAAGGTGAGCGTGGCGTCCATGCGGCGATCGATCGGTCCCCGAGTTCTGGCCTGTGCCCGCGAAACGGCGGCATCTGAGCCGAAGAGCTCCGTCGGTGCTCTGACGGGGTAGTAGCCGATGTCCAGGAGGCTTCCGCCGCCGAGCGGGAACGACCAGCGGATGTCCTTCCCAGGAGGGATCGGCACGAAGAAGGTTGAGCGGGCGGAATGAACGCACCCGATCTCGCCGTCGTGAATGATGTCGCGAAGTCGCCCGTACAAGGGGTGATAGTGGGAGTGGTAGGCCTCCATGACGACGCGATCCGACTGCGCTGCCACCCCTTCGACGCGCGATGCTGACGCTGCGTTCCCCGCGAAAGGCTTCTCGCAGATCACGTCTTTTCCAGCCTCAACCGCCGCAACCACCCACTCCGCGTGGAGCGACGCGGGAAGCGGAACATAGACCGCATCGACGGTCGGATCACGCAGCAGACTCTCGTAGCTTTCGTGGGCGACCTGAATGCCGTGGTCGGAAGCGAAGGTTTTGGCCCGCGACTGGTCCCGTGCCGCTACCGCGTGAGCAACGACTCCACTCACGCGGTGGCTAGGCCGAATTATCGCGTCCCGCACTATTCGCGCTGCACCAAGCACCCCAATCCGAAGGGGGCTTTGGTCCACCGTCACGATGCAAGAATTCTCGAGACCCACGACGACCTGGCGGTGGCCGCCATGCGTGCAAGCTCCGACTGCGGTATCAGAGCCTCCCAACCGTGGGTCCCACCGGGCCAAACGTGGAGTTCGGCAGCAGCGCCGTCACGCCAGAGCATGCTGGAATACGCGACAACCTCGTCTCGAAAAACTTCCGCGGAGCCGACGTCGAGGTAGGACGGCGGGAGGCCGGTGAGGTCTGTCGCTCGAGCGGGGGCGGCATAGACAGACACTGAGTCGGAGCCACGCCTTTCACCGAGCAGAGCGTTCCAGCCGACGAGATTGCTCCCTCGATCCCAGATGCCGACTCCGTCGAACTGGTGACTAGACACCGTCTCGTTTCGGTCATCAAGCATGGGACACAGGAGGAACTGACCAAGGAGAGGTGGCCCTCCTCGGTCCCTGGCAAGCAGTGCGACGCCGGCGGCGAGGCCGCCACCGGCACTGGCCCCGGCAATCAAGATGCGCGCGCGGTTGACTCCCAATAGGTCCGCATTGGTCACGGTCCACTGGAGCGCGGCGTAGCAGTCCTCAACGGGCACCGGATCTGGATACTCCGGCGCCAACCGGTACTCGACCGTGACGGCTACGGCGTCATGCTCGACCACCCAGGGCGCCACGAGCGACATGCCGGTCATACGGTCACCCATCACCATTCCGCCGCCATGAATGTGAAAGATGGCCGGGCCAGCGCTCTGGTGATCTCGTCTTCTCAATGCGGTGAGTGCCAGCTCAGCCCCGTCATGACCGGGCACGACGAATTCAAGCCTCTCGAGCTCATGAGCGCTGAAGTCTTCGGGCACGGACAGCTGCCTCATGGCGGGCAGCGTCCCAAGCGATAGAGGCGAAAAGATGCCGCTGGCGCCCATTGCTTCCAGCCCTGCGGCGACTGCGGGGTCGTAAGGAGGCCGCGGCCAGGATCTAGAAACGTTGTCAGTCATGGTGACTCCTTCGTCGTGCCGCACGGTCTTGAGCGAAGATATCCGCTGAGTTATCACGTGTCAATGCAGCTCGGTTCAGGGGATGAACACAATCCGCTCCCGGCTGGGCGCGGTCCAGGCGCCGGTGATGTCCGCCAAAGGGATTGCACGTGCCGTCACGTGGGCCGACTTGGAAGTGACGAATGCGGCGAGTAGCGGGAGCTCGGCGATGATGTCACGGGTACTTACCGAGCCCTGACCGCTGCCGACGAGCTGCAGTGCGGAGGAACGAAGAGCCGCCGAGGGGATTGGGGCTTCTGCTCCCGCCACCGAGCCGATCTGTACCCAAGCCACGGGCTTGGCCCGATCGGCCCGACTTCCCACGAACGCGCCCATCGCGCGGCCGGCGGGCGACCCCCATACATAGTCGAGCACGACGTCAGCTTCGGATGCGCGACTGACCTCCTCGAAGGTCAGGACGTCGTCAGCGCCGAGCTCGGTCAGTTCGGAGAAGCGGGTCGTATCGCGTGCCACTGCACTCACCCGTGCCGCGCCGAGGTGTCGGGAGACCTCGATGGCGAGTCGTCCCGCATTGCCGGCGGCGCCCACGATCAGCACATGCGCAGCGTCGGGCAAGGTGATTCGCCGCGTCAGGGCGATCCACGACGACATCGCCGGATTCATTGCCGCAGCCACGACAACGGGGTCGAGTGAGGGGTCGAGGATGACGCTTGCGCGGCGGTCGATCGCGATGCGCTCGGCCATTGCGCCCTCCTCGGTCACGAAGTAGCGAAGCGCCCCGTCCGAATCGCGGCCCACCCCGTCGACGCCCGGTATCAGCGGCAGCGCGCCGGTTGTTGTGTAATGAGCACCGTTCGCCTGTGAACGCACACGCGGGTGGAGTGCAGCGGCGAGCACGTCGAGCATGATCTGCTCGGGCCGATCGGCGGCGGGGTCGGGTGCGTCGGAGTAGTGAGGGGCATCGTCGAACGAGGTGACGAGTGCTGCATGCATGAGAGCCTCCAAAGTCTTATAGTTGGTAGTGCGAACAATATAGTTCGTACTACCAATCAAGTCAAGGAGTGCGATGACCGACGATAGCGAGCAGGCCCGTCTAGTCGATGCCCTGGCCCAGACGGCCTTTGTCGTCACGAGTGCTTTGAATCGCATCGCGTCCGACAATGACCTATCACTCACTCAGCTGCGGCTGCTCGGAGTGCTCCGCGGTCGCCGGCCCCAGATGAGCCATCTGGCGTCGCACCTGGGCTTAGAGAAGTCCACCCTCTCGGGCCTGATCGAGCGGGCCGAGCGGCGCGGCCTCGTCGGTCGCGCCCGTAGCGCCACCGATGGTCGCGCTGTCGAGGTTTTCCTTACCGAGGATGGAGATGCATTGGCCGCACGAGTGCAGGGCGACGTGCGGCTCGCGGTGCTGCCTGGTGCCTCCGGATTGTCATCCGCCGAGCGCAATCACCTCACGGTCTTGATCGAAAAGCTGCTGGGGCCAACCCTGCTCTGAGCCTCATTATTCAGTCACGTCAACAACCGATCCCCGCAGCGCAGTGCCACCCTTGACACAACGATCACCATCAGCGTGGGTGATTCATCGAACAAGGACCCCCTTCTACGACCGAGCGGCAGTAGTCGCAGGCCGATCGTTGCATGAACGGCAGGGCCACCGGTGGCCCTCGAGGTCGGCGTGTGCAACCAACCGGTGAAACATGCTTGGCCAGCGCGAGCAGTTCGATCTGCGCGGAACGCAAGGGCCGAGCGCGACGCGTCGCGGTCGCAGCTGACAGTGCTCGATCACGTCGGACGCTCGCTGTTAACTCTTCAGTCGGCGCACGGTCACGTCGCCGATAATGTACCTTCTGTCGAGTACTCGATTTGCCGCATTCCCCTGACGCTACCTCTGTCCTCGCCGGTTGAGAGGCCCGTTCGCGGTGATGGGCACTGGCGCTCAAAGGTCAGAGCGAGACACCGCGGCGGCCTTTCGCGATCACCCGCCGGCGATGCCGATGGCGGTCTTCCCCATGCTTAGCTTCACACGGCGAGGCGGGCCTGCTCTCGCGCTTCTCATCCACCACGATGACGATTTCGTACGCGGTGACGCCCCCTATGGCGGCGGCGCGACCACCGCTACAGCTGACGCAGATGGGCGCGGTATCGCCATCGTCGGCGTCGAAACCGCATGGTCACGAGTCTTGTCGGCCGCTGAACGATGACGTCTCATCCGAGACTTCGCGTCAATTCGGCCGGCACTCTCGTCGCTTCGTGCGACCCCGCGGTCAGCCGGCGCCTACTGCACCGCGAACGGCGACGCCGCCCCCACCCCGAACAGCGCCGCCCCCGTGAACACCTCGACGGTCTCGCCGTCGACGAGCACCTCCACCGCGCCGTCGCCGGCCGGCACCACCGTCTCCGCGCCCTGCCAGGTGCAGACGACCGAGTCGAGCTCACGCCGGAGAGTGAGCGTGCCGTCGGCGCTCGACGCGGCCCACTCCTGGCCGACGGCGATCGGGGCGCGTGCGGCAGCCGAGGCCTCCGCGACCGCGGGGTGCGGCGCCGCGACGAGGGTGTCGCCCTCCAGCCGCAGCACGTGCGGCACGCTGAGCGCGCTGCTGCGGCCGACGTCGGGATCGCTCGCCCCGCGCATCCACGAGATCAGGCAGGGCCGGCCGTCGCGGTCGCGGAAGAACGAGGGCGCGTAGTAGCTGTCGCCGTACGTCAGGCGCCCCCAGCTGCTCGCAGCGAAGCGGCCGTCGGCAAAGGAGCCCACGGCGTAGGCGACGTAGTGCAGCTCGTCGTCCTGCCAGACCGAGGTGACCATCACGTCGCGGCCGTCGATGGTGAAGATCTGCGGGCACTCCCAGAGCGCGCCCGTCCACACCGGGTCGGTCTCGCTCGTGCTACGCGATGCCGCCAGGCCGTCGAACGACCAGGAACCGAGGTCGTCGGAGACGAACGAGCTCGCCGCGGCGTCGCCGCCGACGATGGCGGTGCCCACGAGCATCCGCCACTTCTCGCCGTCGCGCATCACGAAGGGGTCGCGGAAGGCCACGAGGTCGAGCGGCGGCGCCTCGGCGACCACGTCGCCCTTGGTCCAGACGAGCCAGTCGTCGTCGGCCGGGGTGGCGGTGCGGATGCGGCCCACCCCGAACTCGGGCGTCGAGACCGCGGTGTAGAAGATCGTGGCGCGGCCCTCGTCGTCGACCGCGAGGGAGCCCGACCAGATGCCGTCGTCGCCGTCGCCCGGTTCGAGGGCGACCGGATGCTCGGTCCACGAGATCAGGTCGGGGGAGCTCGCGTGGCCCCAGCGGCACTCGGGAGCCCACGTCGTGCGGTCGGGCACGTACTGGAAGAACAGGTGGTAGCGGCCGTTGTGCCAGGTGAGCGCGAGCGGGTCGTTCATCCAGCCGGAACCGGGCGTGAAATGCCAGCGGGGGCGGGCGCGCGTCGCGTGCGTCATAAGGGCGGCTCCTTCTGCTGCCGCCGTCGATGGCGGGTCTGCTCGACAAGTATGGACTTGACAAGACGATTTGGCAAAACGTATTGTCATTCCTGTCGCCACGGCGATGCGCGCCGGCACCCACGGCACGTACCCTCGCAATCACGCAACGTCGCACAGAATTGGAGTCGAAGTGATGATGCTTCGCACACACCGACCGGTGTCCCGCCGGGTCCTGGCCGGAGCCGCCGGCGCCCTCGCAGTCGCCACCGCCGTCGTCCTCTCGGGCTGCGGTGCCGGAGGAGGAGCCCCTGCCGCGGGCGACGACTCGATCACCGTGCTCGTCGAGGCCGGTGGTCACGGCGAGCTGCAGCCCATCGCCGACCAGTTCGAGAAGGACACCGGCACCTCGGTCACCTTCGTCGAGCTGCCCTACGACGGCCTCTACAACCGGCTGAACAGCGAGTTCAGCTCGGGCTCGCTCTCGTTCGACGTCGCCGCCCTCGACTCGATCTGGCTGCCGACCTTCGCCGAGGCGCTGACGCCGCTGGATGACATGATGACCGACGAGGTGCAGTCCGACCTCTTCCCGGCGCTCGTCACCGAGGCGCAGGTCGACGGCTCCTTCGTCGGGATGCCCGCCTGGACCAACTCGGAGATCCTCTACTACCGCACCGACCTCTTCGAGGACCCGGCCCAGCAGCAGAAGTTCAAGGCCGAGTACGGCTACGACCTGGTCCCACCCACCACCTGGGAGCAGTACGCCGACGTCGCGAAGTTCTTCACGCAGGACACCGACGGCGACGGCCAGGTCGACGTGTACGGCACCGACGTGAAGGGCGCTGTCGAGACCGAGTGGCTCGCCACCCTCTCGCAGACCGGCGAGAAGGACATGGTCGTCGGTGACGACGGCACCGTCTCCCTCGGTGACGCCGACAGCCTCGCGGCGCTCGACTTCTACACCAGCCTGCTGCCGTACGCGCCGTCGGGCGCCGCACAGCTGGACTGGGCCGGATCACAGAACCTCTTCAACCAGGGCCAGCTCGCGATGATGCGCTTCTGGGCGCACGCCTACAAGCAGATCCCCGCCGACGCGGCGGTCACCGGCAAGGTCGGCGTCACCACGATGGTGGGCGGCCCCGGCGGGGTCGCCGGCGTGCCCGGCGCCTGGTACCTCTCGGTGCCTGCCGGCACGAGCAAGCAGGAGAAGGCGCTCGAGTTCGTGCAGTACGCCTACGACCACAACGAGCTGTCCGTCGACACCGACCTCGGCCTCGCCTCGCGCATCTCGGTGCTCGAGAAGTACCAGGACGAGCCCGGCTACGAGAACTACAAGCCGCTGGTCGACACCCTGAACGCCACCGCGACCATCCCGCGGCCGGCGAATCCGAACTGGCAGGAGATCGTCGACTCGGCGCTCATCCCGATGCTCCAGAAGGCCGTCGTGCCGGGCGCTGACAACCAGCAGCTCCTCGACGACGCCAAGGCGCAGGTGGAGTCCATCACCGAGTGACCCGGGCTGCGGCGCCCCGACCCGACCGGGGCGCCGCAGCGCTCTCCCGCCATCCGCCCCCGACCCGAAAGTCTCCTCGTGCGTCTCACCGATCGCCGGTTCGCCTTCCTCCTGATGCTTCCGGCCACCGCCTTCCTCGCCGTCTTCGTGGCGTGGCCGCTCGTGCAGTTCGTCTCGGACTCGTTCTTCGAGATCAGCAAGTTCGCCGGCGGCCCGCGCACCTTCGTCGGCCTCGACAACTACGTCGAGGCGTTCACCTCGGGCGACTTCGGCAACGCCGCCTGGCGCACCGTGGTCTACACCGTCATCGTGGTGGTCTTCGAGTTCGTGCTCGGCCTCGCCGTCGCCCTGATGTTCACGGCCCTCGGCAACTCCTCGCGGGTGTTCCGCACGATCTTCCTCTACCCGCTGATGATCGCCCCGATCGTCGCCGGTCTGCTCTGGCGCTTCCTGCTGATCGACAACTTCGGCATCGTCAACCAGCTGCTGACGGATGCCCACATCCTCAGCGACCCGGGCCAGATCCAGTGGCTGAGCGACCCGAACATCGCCCTGTTCTCGGTCGCGATCCCCGACATCTGGCTGACGACGTCGTTCATCTCGCTCGTGCTGTTCGCGGGCCTGCAGAACATCCCCGGCGACGTGATCGAGGCGGCGAGGCTCGACGG
Organism: Herbiconiux sp. VKM Ac-2851; assembly: GCF_013205105.1. Classification (NCBI taxonomy): domain Bacteria; kingdom Bacillati; phylum Actinomycetota; class Actinomycetes; order Micrococcales; family Microbacteriaceae; genus Herbiconiux; species Herbiconiux sp. VKM Ac-2851. Next base: position 29,536 of record NZ_JABMLJ010000003.1, read on the forward strand.
GGCGCGCTACCCGACGATCCTGTTCCGCATCATCATCCCGCTGCTGAGGCCCGTGATCGCGGTGGCCCTGATCCTCCGCGGCATCGACGCGGCCCGCGCCTTCGACGTCATCCTGATCCAGACCAACGGCGGCCCTCAGCAGAGCACCGAGACGATGTCGCTGCTCGTCTACCGCACCATGGTTCGGTTCGGCGACCCGGGCCTCGCGAGTGCCATGGGCACCGTCTACCTCGTGGCCATGCTCGCGGTCTCGGTCGCGGCCATCCTGCTCATCTGGCGACCCGGAAGTGGGAACACCCGATGAACGGCCTCGAAACCACCCGAACGAGCTCCCGGGCCATCCTCTGGGTCGCCCTCGTGCTGCTCGTCGTGCTCTACGGCTTCCCCTTCCTCTACATGCTCTTCACCTCGTTCAAGACGCCGCTGGAGACCATCGCGGTGCCCCCGACCGTGCTGCCCTCGAGCTGGACGATCGAGAACTACGCCTCGGCCATCGGCCGTGACGGAGTGGTCGCCTCGTTCGTGAACAGCGTCGTGACGGCCGTGCTCAGCACTGCCATCTCGCTGGTGCTGGCGCTGCCGGCGGCGTATGCGGTGACCCGCTTCCGCACCCGCTTCGGTCGCTTCTTCATCGTCGGCGCCCTCGTGATGCGGATGGTTCCGCCGATCGTGATCGGTGTGCCGATGATCGGCATCTTCCGCAGCCTCGGCATCTCCGACACCTCGTTCGCCCTGGCGATCGCCCACGCCACCATCTCGCTGCCGCTGTCGATCTGGCTGATGTCGAGCTTCTTCGAGGCCGTGCCCGAGGAGCTCGAGGAGGCGGCCAAGATCGACGGTGCGAGCCGGCTCGGCGCGCTCTGGCGGGTGGTGCTGCCGGTCACCGCGGGAGGGATCGCGGTCACCGCGATCTTCGCCTTCCTGGCGTCGTGGAACGAGTTCCTGTTCGCGCTGCTGCTCACCGCCACGCGCTCGCAGACGACACCCATCGTGATCGCGAACTTCCAGACCCAGTTCGGCCTGGACTGGGGCGCGATGACCGCCCTCGCGGTGCTGTACTCGGTGCCGGTCATCCTGCTCGCCCTCGTGCTGCAGCGTCACATCGTCGCCGGACTGACCGCCGGGGCGGTGAAAGGGTGACCGACTCGGTGAGAATGGTCGCGAGCCGAATCGCCCGGCCTCGAGCATCCAAGGGGACACAGTGGCACGCAAAGCGGTAGGCATCAAGGACGTGGCCCGCGAGGCGGGGGTCTCGGTGACCACGGTCTCGCACATCCTGAACGACGTGGAGTTCGCGCGTGCCAGCGACGAGACCCGCGAGCGGGTGAAGTCCACGGCCGAGCGGCTGGGCTACGGCGCGAACCGCATCGCGCGGAGCCTGCGCCGCCAGCAGTCCGAGATGATCGGGCTGCTGAGCGAGGAGATCGCCACCACCCCGCACGCCGGCCGCATCATCCTCGGTGCGCAGGAGGCGGCCCGGAAGCGCGGCCTCACCCTCGTGCTCATCAACACCAGCCGCGACGAGCTCGACATCCAGCGCGACACGGATGCCCTGCTGCGCCAGCAGGTCGACGGAGTGCTCTACGCCACGATGTACCACCGCGAGATCGACCTCCCACGCTCGCTGCGGTCGGTTCCGACGGTGCTGATCGACTCGACCTCGCACGACGGGAGCGTGCCGTCGGTCGTGCCCGACGAGGAGGGCGGAGCGTACGTCGCCGTGGACGAGCTGATCGGGCACGGCCACCGGCGCATCGGCTTCGTCACCAACTCCGACGACGTCCCGGCCACCCGCGGCCGCCTCGCCGGCTACCGGCGCGCGCTGGCCGAGGCGGGCGTGGAGTTCGATCCGGCACTCGTGGTCGCCGAGCAGTCCGAGACCCCCGGCGGCTACAAGGCCGCCCTCGCGGTGCTCGACCGCGACGACGCCGACCGGCCGACCGCCCTGTTCTGCTACAACGACCGCATGGCCATGGGTGCCTACCGGGCCGCGGCGGAGCTCGGGCTCCGCATCCCCGCCGACCTCTCGATCGTCGGCTTCGACAACCAGGAACTGATCGCCGAAGGCCTCTACCCGGCCCTCACCACCGTCGCCCTGCCGCACTTCGAGATGGGCGAGTGGGCCCTCGGCGCCTTGGCCGAGCTGATGGTGGGCGACGCCGACTCCGCGACGAAGGACAGCTACCAGCCCGCGGTGCTCTCCTGCCCGCTGGTGCGGCGCGACTCGGTCGCGGCGCCCCGCCCGGTCGGAGGATCCGCCGGTGACTGAGCTGCTCGTCGTCGGCGAGGCCCTCGTCGACGTGGTGTCGACCCCCGACGGGCGGCAGGAGCACCCCGGCGGAAGCCCGATGAACGTCGCCATCGGTCTCGCTCGGCTCGGAGCATCCGTCACCCTGGCGACCCGCCTCGGCACGGATGCCCGGGGCCGCGCGATCGCGCACCATCTCGCCGACTCGGCGGTGCGGCTGGCGCCCGGCTCGATCGACCCCGCGACCCGCACCTCCAGCGCGACCGCCACGATCGGCCCCGACGGATCGGCGAGCTACGACTTCGACATCGCCTGGGACGTCGCCGAACTGCCCACGACCGGCTTCGAGCTCGTGCACACCGGATCGATCGGGGCGCTGATGGCACCCGGGTCGGGCGCGGTCGCCCGGTGCTTCGAGTCCGTCGACGGGGGAGTGCTGCGGTCGTTCGACCCCAACATCCGGCCGTCGGTGCTCGGCAGCCGCGGCGAAGTGCTCCCGCTCGTGGAGCGACTGGCCCGGGCGAGCACGGTGGTGAAGCTGAGCGACGAGGATGCGCGCTGGCTGCATCCCGAGCTCGATCCGCTCGAGGTGACCGCCCACTACGCGCGGCTCGGCGCGTCGATCGTCGTGGTCACCCGGGGTGGCGACGGCAGCCTGCTGCGAGTCGGAGCCGAGACGGCCGACGTCTCCGCGCCGATCGTCGACGTGTCCGACACGATCGGCGCCGGCGACTCGTTCATGGCCGGGCTGCTGTTCGGCCTCACCACCTCGATCGGTGCCGGGAGGGTGCGGGCGGCCGCCTTCGACGACATCCTGCAGGCCGCCCGGTTCGCCGCCGCCTGCGCCGCGATCACGGTCGGCCGTCCCGGCGCCGATCTCCCACGACGGCACGAGGTCGCCGTCCCGGCACTGGTACCCGCACCCGCACCTTCAGAGAGAGGCAACTGATGAGCACCGCCAACCGCTACGACGTCACGACGTGGCCCGTCGGCGATCCCGCCCAGGACATCGGGGAGGTGCTGAACAGCATCATCGCCGACATCCACAGCCGCCAGCCGGCCTCGGTCGACTCCGACGGCGGCCGGCCCGGCGCGGTGATCGTGATCCCGCCGGGCGACTACCGGCTGCGCACCCAGGTGCTCATCGACCTCAGCTTCCTCCGGATCGAGGGGTCGGGCCACGGGTTCACCTCGTCGAGCATCCGCTTCAACGTGCCCGAGGAGGAGTGGCCGGACCTCCACGAGCTGTGGCCGGGAGGCAGCCGCATCCTCGTCGACCTGCCCGTCGCCGCCGGGGCGAGCGAGCTCGAGGGGGCCGCCTTCGTGGTCTCGCGGAGCGGCAGCCCACGGATCAGCTCGGTCGAGTTCTCGGGCTTCTGCATCGACGGGCTGCACTTCACGGGCGAGCGTTCGGGCCGGCATCCGGAGAACAGCTACGTCAACGGCAAGACGGGCATCTACGTCGAGAGCGCCAACGACTCGTTCCGCATCAGCGAGATGGGGTTCGTCTACCTCGAGCACGCACTCACGATCTGCAACGCGGATGCGCTGTCGATCCACGACAACTTCGTCGCCGAGTGCGGCAGCTGCATCGAGCTGCGCGGCTGGGGCCAGGCCTCGAAGATCACCGACAACCTGATCGGTGCCGGCCCCGACGGCTACTCGATCTACGCCGAGAACCACGGCGGGCTGCTGATCACGGCCAACAACGTCTTCCCGCGCGGAGCGAGCAGCGTGCACCTGGAGTCGGTGAGCCGCTCGAGCGTGACGGCCAACCGGCTGCATTCGTTCTATCCCCGGATGCTCGTGCTCTCAGGCGGCAGCTCGGAGAACCTCGTCGCGTCGAACCACCTGCTGCGCGACCACGAGCCGTGGACGCCGTTCCTCGGCGTCGACAACGGCCTCGACGATCTCTACGGACTAGTGCGGATCGACGGGAGCGACAACTCGGTCATCGGCAACCACGTCTCGGAGGTGATCGATTCGGCGAGCATCCGCCCGGCCGGTGCGCGGCCGGTCGTGATCAGGCTGGCGTCGGGCAGCGGCAACTACGTGGCCACGAACCACGTCGTGGCGCGGGGCGTGCACGCGTCGACGGGTGGCTCGGCGTTCGAGGCCCAGGTGGATGCGCTGCTGGCGACCTCGGCGGCGGAGACCCTGGCCGTCACGGCCGTCGCCGTCGACCCGGCGTCGACGCGGAACACGATCCTCGACAGCGGCACCGACGCCGAGGTGCAGGCCGATCGCGCGGTCAACGCGGTGCGCCCGACCCCGACCGTCTGAGCCGTCGGGCGGTCAGCGCACCTGCGGCTCGCGCGGCGCCGCCCAGCTAGACAGCACCCGGAGGGCGTCGGCGGCCGGGCTCGCCGGGGGTGCGCTGTAGGCGATGAGCTGGAGACCACGGACGGAGGAGAGCTGCATCGCCTCGTAGTCGAGGTCGAGCGCGCCGACGACCGGGTGCACGATCTGCTTGACGCCCGTGCTGTGCTCGCGCACGTCGTGAGCGGCCCAGAGCGTGCGGAACGGCTGGCTGCGCGTGGAGAGCTCGCCGACGAGGTCGCTCAATCGGCGGTTGCGGGGGGTGCGGCCGGCCTCCGCGCGCAGTAGCGCGACCGTCTGGGTGGCCGTCGCCGTCCAGTCCCGGTAGAAGTCCTCGGCCCGGGGGTCGAGGAAGACGTAGCGGCAGAAGTTCGGCGGCCTGACCGGATGCTCGAACAGCTGCGAGAACACCGCCCGTCCGAGCGAGTTGCTCGCCAGCACGTCGAGCCGGCCGTTCTGCACGACGGCGGGCACGTCCTTCATGGCGTCGAGCAGCTGCTGGAGGCCGGCGTCGACGGGCCGGATCGGCGCAGCCCGGCGGGCCCGGGGCGCGGCGCCCTCATTGGCGGCGCGCACCAGGTCGTAGAGGTGGTTGCGCTCGGCGTCGTCGAGCCGGAGTGCGCGCACGAGGCTCTCGAGCACGGCCTCGGACACGCCCTTCACGTTGCCCCGCTCGAGGCGCACGTAGTACTCCACGCTCATCCCGGCCAGGAGAGCCACCTCCTCCCGGCGGAGGCCGGGCACGCGGCGGCGCAGGTTGAAGTCGGGTAGGCCGGCCTGCTGCGGCGTGATCCTGGCCCGGCGGGTGGTCAGGAACTCACGCACCTCGTCGGGAGTGTCCATGCCCCGAACCTACGACAGATCCGGCCCGCGAACGGGGCACCACCGTTAACCCTACAGACGGTGGCTCCCAGGATGCCCGGCTGCCCTCTTGACTGGGACCACACCACGAAAGGACCCACCCATCATGAAGAACGCACAGCTGGGCGGCCTCGAGGTCTCCCGCATCGGACTCGGCGCGATGACCATGGCCGGCACCTACACGAGCGGCGGAGGCCTGGACGACGATGAGTCGGTGCGCGCCATCCACCGGGCGCTCGATCTCGGCGTCACCCACATCGACACGGCCGAGATCTACGGTCCGTACCTCAGCGAGGAGATCGTCGGCCGGGCCCTCCGGGGGCGCCGCGACGAGGTCGTCGTCGCCACCAAGTTCGGGCTGGTCTCTCACGCGGGCGGCGGACCGGGCACGATCGACAGCTCGCCCGCGAACGTGAGGGCCGCCGTCGAGGGCTCGCTCGAAAGACTCGGCACCGACTACATCGATCTCTACTACCAGCACCGCGTCGACCCGGGCACGCCGATCGAGGAGACCGCCGGTGCGGTCGCCGAGCTGGTGGCCGAGGGCAAGGTGCGGCACTTCGGGCTCTCGGAGGCCTCGGCGCGGACGATCCGCCGGGCGCACGCCGTGCATTCGGTCGCCGCCCTGCAGACGGAGTACTCGCTGTGGACCCGCGATGTCGAGGCCGAGATCCTGCCCGTGCTGCGCGAGCTCGGCATCGGGTTCGTGCCGTACTCGCCGCTCGGGCACGGTCTGCTGACGGGGCGGCTGCGGTCGGCCGACGAGATCCCCGACGACGACTGGCGCAAGACGAACCCGCGGTTCGTCGGCGAGAACTTCGCCCGCAACCTGCGACTGGTCGACGAGGTGCGCGCGATCGGCGCCGAGATCGGGGCGACGCCCGCGCAGACGGCGCTCGCGTGGATCCTCACCCGCGGCGACGACATCGCCCCCATCCCCGGCACCCGCCGGGTGGCGCGCGTGGAGGAGAACACGGCGGCCGACGCGGTCTCGCTCACGCCCGAGCAGGTCGAGCGCCTCACCGCGCTCGAGCCCGCGGCCGGCGCTCGGCACGACGACGCGAACATGACGACCATCGACCGCTGAGCGAGGCGTCGGCGGCCGCCGTGCCGCCGCCGCCCCGGTCGGGAAGCCTTCGCCGCCCGCCGGCGTTGGCTCTTTCATGACCGTTCCCCTCTCGATCCTCGACCTCGCCCCGATCGCCCCCGGCGAGACCGCGCGCGACAGCTTCGCCGCCTCCGTCGCGCTCGCCCAGCAGGCCGAGGCGAGCGGCTACCGGCGGGTCTGGTACGCCGAGCACCACAACATGGAGTCGATCGCGTCGAGCGCGACCGCGGTGCTGATCGCGCACGTGGCCTCCCAGACCTCGACCATCCGGCTCGGAGCCGGTGGTGTGATGCTGCCCAACCACGCCCCGCTGACGATCGCCGAGCAGTTCGGCACGCTCGAGGCGCTGCACCCCGGCCGCATCGACCTCGGGCTCGGGCGGGCACCCGGCAGCGACCAGGCGACGTTCCGGGCGCTCCGCCGCGACCCCGCGTCGTCTGAGCGGTTCCCCGAGGACGTGCTCGAGCTGCAGGGCTTCCTCGCCGGCGAGTCGCGGGTGCCCGGCGTGGGCGCCACACCGGGGGCCGGCTCGCGGGTGCCGCTGTACATCCTGGGCTCGTCGCTGTTCGGTGCCCGGCTCGCCGCCGCCTACGGGCTGCCCTACGCCTTCGCGTCGCATTTCGCCCCGGATGCTCTGCACGACGCCGTGGCGACCTACCGACGTGAGTTCACCCCCTCCGCCCAGCTCGACCGGCCGCACGTCATAGCCGGGGTGAACGCGATCGCGGCCGACGACCGTGACGACGCCGAGCAGCAGTTCGCGCGCATGAAGCGGGCCCGGCTGATGATGCTGCTGCGGCAGAGCGGCCGCATCTCGCTCGAGCGGCAGTTCGGCGACGACGAGCTCGACTACCTGCTGACCACCCCGGCCGGAGCGCACGTCGCCACCATGACGACCTACACCGGCATCGGCACGGGCGCCGAGGTCGCCGACTACGTCGAGGACTTCGCGCGCACGGCCGACGTCGACGAGGTCATCGTGGCGCACGCCTCCCTGGAGACGGACGCGCGTGTGCGCTCGGTCGAGCTGCTCGGCGACGCGCACGCCCGCGTCGCCGCCTAGAGGGGCCGACCGCCGGATCGGTCTGAGACGCCCGCGTCGCCGCTAGCCGGCGCCACCGGAGAGGGCGGCGAAGGCAGGCGAAGGCAGGCGAAGGCAGGCGGCCTCACGGCAGCACGAGCACCCCGTCCACACGCCGCGGGAAATCGACCGGGCCATCACGCAGCTCGGTCGGCAGCTCGGCCTCCGGCGCGTTCTGCCACGCGACCGGCCGCAGGTAGCGCCGGATCGACGTCGCGCCCACCGAGGTGTGCACCGAGTCGGTCGAGGGCCACGGACCGCCGTGGTGCTGCGCCCAGGCGACGGCCACTCCCGTCGGGTACTGGTCGTAGAGGATGCGCCCCGCGCTCGCCGTGACCGCAGCCCGGGCCGAGGGCACGCCGGCGTCTCCGGGCTCGAGGAACAGCGTCGCGGTCAGCGTTCCGGGAAGGCCGGCAGCGAGCCGGGCGGCGTGCTCGTCGTCGCGGTAGCGCGCCACGACGGCCACGGGCCCGAAGCACTCCTCCGCCAGGCGGCCGGCCAGGTCGTCGCCGTCGAACTCGACGACGGCCGGGGTCGTCGACCGGGTGGCGGAGGCCGAGCCGCCGGCCAGCAGCGAGGCTCCGGGAACGGCTGCCAACGAGGCGAGCCCGTCACGGTAGGCGTCGGCCATCCCGAGAGTGAGCGCCGGCTTGGCGTCCACGCCGGCGACCGCTGACGCCAGCGCCGAGACGAGGGTGTCCCCGGCGGCGCCCGCCGGCACGAGCGCGATGCCCGGCTTGGTGCAGAACTGCCCGCCGCCCTGCACGATCGACGCCGCGAGACCGGCGGCGATCGTGTCGGCCCGGGCCGCCGCGGCGGCGGGCGAGACGAGCACCGGGTTGATGCTGCCGAGCTCTCCGTAGAACGGGATCGGCGAGGGCCGGGCCGCCGCCAGCTCGGCCAGGGCGCGCCCGCCGCCGGGCGAACCGGTGAAGCTCGCGGCGCGGATCGCCGGCGCCTGCACGAGGTCGATCCCCGCCTGGTAGCCGTGGACCACCGACACGGCGCGCCCCACCACGGGGTCGGTCGCCTCGGCGATCACCGACGCGACGAGGGCGCTGGTCTCCGGATGCGCGGGGTGCGCCTTCACGACGACCCCCGCTCCGGCGGCCAGCGCGGCCGCGGTGTCCCCGCCCGGCACCGAGAAGGCGAGGGGGAAGTTGCTCGCGGCGTAGACGGCGACGGGGCCGAGCGGAACGAGCATCCGGCGCAGATCGGGCCGCGGGCCCATGGGGGTGTCGCCCGCGTGGTCGATAACGGCCTCGAGGTAGGAGCCCTCGCGCAGCACCTCGGCGAAGAAGCGCAGCTGGTAGGCCGTGCGGGTGAGTTCACCGTTCAGGCGGGTCGCGCCCAGGGCGGTCTCGGAGTCGGCGGTGGCGACGATGTCGTCGCGCCGGGCCTCCAGCGCGTCGGCGATCGACTCGAGCAGGCGGGCCCGGCCCGTGCGGCCGAGTGCCTGGAGGCGGGCGGTCGCAGCGGATGCCGCCGCCACGGCGGAGGCGAGGCCGGCCGCGTCGGTCTCCTCGAGGTCGAGGGTGCGGCGCACTCCGGTCGCCGGGTCGGTGGTGGTGATGGAGGTCATGCTGTCGTGCTCCTTCGTCTCAAGGGTCGGGTCGGTGGGCGGGTGCCCTACATCCACCCCGTCGACCCGTCCGGCTTCACCGGCACCCGCCGCTCCCAGTGCACCCAGTCGTCGTGGGCGAGGGCCGTCTCATCGATCGTGATGCCCCAGCCCGGCCGGTCGGGCCGCAGCTCGAGGTGCCCGTCGACCGGCGTGTACGGGTCGTGGCACCACGACACCGGGTCGGGCTTGTACTCGAGAATGGAGAAGTTCGTCGTCGCCGCCGCGAAGTGCACGTTCGCCGCGGTCGCGAGCGGGCCGAGCGGATTGTGCGGTGCCACGGGCACGTAGTGGGCCTCGGTGAGGTGCGCGATCTTCACCATCTGAGTCAGCCCGCCCACCACGCAGATGTCGGGCTGCACGATGTCGGCGCCCTGCACCGAGAGCAGCCCGAGGAACTCGTTGGGGGAGTATAGCGATTCGCCGGTCGCGAGCGGCACCGACAGCGCCGACAGCTCCGCGCGGATGCGCGCCCAGGCCGGCAGGTACTCGGGCCGGATCGGCTCCTCCAGGAAGAGCGGGTCGTTCGGCGCGAGGGCGGCCCCGAGCGCGACCGCCTGCTGCGGCGACCAGAGGCAGGCGTGGGCGTCGAAGGCGAACTCGAAGTCGTCGGGATGCGCATCCCGCACCTCACCGAAGTACCGCCCCAGCTCGGCTGCCACCACCCCGAAGCGGTGCCGGTGCAGCTCGGTGCGGTACGGGCTCAGCTTGAAGGCGGTGAAGCCCTCGGTCTCGTGCAGCCGGGTGGTGCGATCAAGCAGCTCGGGCACGTCGGGGGCCGAGTAGAGTCCGGCGTAGACGCGCACCCGGTCGCGCACCGCGCCGCCGAGCAGCTGGTAGACGGGCAGCCCGGCGGCCTTGCCCGCGATGTCCCACAGGGCGTGGTCGATCGCCGCGAGGGCCGCGAGCCCGAGGGCGCCGGGCGGGAACCGCGACGACTGCAACAGCAACTGCGCCACGTAGGAGGTGCGGCGTGCGTCGATGCCCTTGATCTGCTCGAACAGGTACTCCAGCAGCGGCGGGAAGGCGAGGTCGGGACCGTGGTTGTACACCTCGGCCCAGCCCTCGAGGCCGTCGTCGGTGGTGATCTTCACCAGCACCCGCGGGCGGTCGCCGACGCGCTGGAGGTAGGTGTCCAGCCGCTCGATCACGGTCATGCCGGCACTCCCGCCGTCTCGGCGTCCCAGTGCAGGGGCGGCGCGGCGGGCCAGTCGGCGATCGACTCGCGCACCTCCTCCCGGGCGCTCGCCGAGAGCGGGGCGCTCGGCGGTCGCAGCTCGCGGCGGCAGAGGCCGAGCTGGTGCATGGCCTCCTTCACGACTGCCACGTTGTCGGCCGAGCGGCCCCGAGCCCGCAGGTGCTCGAACTGACGGATGCTCCGCCACACGCTCTCGGCCTCCGCCGGGTCGCCGCCCCGGAGCGCCTCGAGCATCGCGAGCGAGGTCGCGGGCACCACGTTCACCAGCCCCGAGGTGAAGGCCCGGGCGCCGCCCTGCCAGTACGACGGGGCGTACGACTCGGCGAGCCCGGCGATCCAGAGCACCTCGGACGCCGTGGCGGCGGCCACCTCCGAGCGCACGGTGGCGAACACCACCGGGTCGGGCACCGAGTACTTCAGCGCCACCACGTTGGGCGCCGCGTCGATCAGCCGCGCGATCTCGGCGCCGCCGATGAGGGTCGAGCTCAGGTAGGGCACCACCCCGATCTCGGGCACGGCCGAGGCGATGGCGACGTTGTAGTCGATCCAGCCCTCCGGCGAGAGGTAGGGCAGCACGGGCTGGTGCACCATCACGGCGTCGGCCCCGGCGTCACGGGCGACGCGGGCGTCGGCGATCGCGGTGCTGAGGTCGAGCCCCACGCCACCGATGATCACCGCCCGGCCGGCCGCCGCATCCGTCACCGTGCGGAGCACCGCGCGGCGCTCCTCGGGCGAGAGGGCGTAGAACTCGCCCGTGTTGCCGTTCGGCGTGAGCGCCGTGACGCCGGCGACGACGAGGCGGTCGATCAGGGCGGTGAGCAGCGGATGATCGACCTCGCCGTTCTCGTCGAACGGCACGACGGGGATGCCGACGACGGTGGAGAGCCGGGCGATCAGGGCGTCGCGGTCGAGGCCGGATGCGGTCATGACGAGGTCCTTTCGGAGGGCGCGGTGGTGGTGCCACTGGGCGGGGCGGTGGCGTCGGAGGGCGGGACCGTGACGTCGGAGAGAGGGACGACGGGCTTGATGCGCACCCAGAATCCGTAGATCGCGGCACTGATCAGGCAACTGAGCGCGGCGAAGACGAGCGGGCCGACGTAGGAGTTGTCGCTGAAGGTGAGGAACAGGCCGATGGCGATCGGGCTGATCAGGTTGCCGAGCTGCGAGCCGAAGTTCTGGAACCCGGCGACCGAGCCGACGGTGTCGCGTGACTCGGCGACCTCGGCCGGCAGGCTGAGGATGGCCGCGCCGGCGAAGGAGTGCGCAGCGCTCGAGACGGTGAGCACCACCATCACGAGCACGTTCGACTCGATGAAGGGGCTGAAGCCGATGCAGGCGCTCAGCACCAGGCCGGCGATGATCGGGATCTTGCGGGCGGCCCCCGCGGAGACCTTCCCCGAGGCCAGCAGGCGGTCGGAGACGATGCCGCCGAGCACGGTCGCGCCGATCGCGATGACGGCGGGGATCGCACCGACGAGGCCGAACTCCTCCTTGGACAGGCCCCGGTCGTTCAGCAGGTAGCTGGGGTACCAGGTGAGGAAGAAGGCGCCGGCGAGCGAGCGGAAGACGTAGCCGAACATCAGCGCCCAGACCTGGTTGTTGCGCAGCAGCGCGCGCCAGGGCTTCTTCTCGCCGGTCGACGCGGCGGCCACCATCTCGCCCTGGTCGGAGTTGATGTACTCGAGCTCCTCGGCGTTGACGCGGCGGTGCTTCTCGGGGGCGCGGTACACGGCCAGCCACCCGACGACCCAGAGCGCGCCCACGACACCGATCAGCAGGAAGGCGAAGCGCCATCCGGCGAACACCGCAAGGGCGGTGACGACCGGGATCGACAGCGCGGTGCCGATCTGCTGCCCCATGTCGAACAGGCTCGACGCGAAGGCGCGCTCCCGGCGGGGGAACCAGCGCGAGACGACCTTGACGTTGGCCGGCTGCACGGGCGCCTCGCCGATGCCGAGGCCGAGGCGGAAGACGATCGTCGAGACGACGCCGGTGGAGAGGGCGGTCAGTGCGGTCCAGATCGACCACCAGCCGACGGCGATCGGGTAGATCACGCGGGGCCCGAACTTGTCGAGCAGCCAGCCGCTCGGGATCTGGAACAGGGCGTAGGTCCAGAAGAACGACGACAGCAGCACGCCCTGGATGGCCGGGCCGATCTCGAACTCCTCGGCCATGAAGGGCAGCGCCACGGCGAGCGCGGCGCGGTCGAGGTAGGCGATGGTGAGACCGAGGGCCGAGAAGCCCACGATCGTCCAGCGCATGTTCGAGCGCTTCCGGCGGACGTCGGGCGTGGCCGCGGGGGCCGGTTTTGTATCATTGTGAAGCATCGTTGCTCCTTCGTAAGCGACGGTGACCGCTCCGTGAGGAGCGTTGAACGACGGGGCGGCTCGGGATCTTGGCGGTGAACGAGCCGTCTCCCCACTTCTAGGCGGATCCCCCTTCCGGCGTCGGATGCTCGGCCGGCACGACGTGCCGCCGGGCGAAGTCGGCGATGTGCTCGCGCACGAGTCGCGCGGCGCCCTCGGAGTCGCCCGCCTGGGCGACCTCCAGGATGCGCGCGTGCTCCTCGGCCTCCCGCTGCCACGAGGCGCTGCGCGCCCAGGAGCCGGCGGAGATCAGCGCGATCTGGTCGCGGAGGCCGTCGAGGGTCTGCAGCAGCAGCGGATTGCCCGAGTGGCGGTAGAGCGCGCGGTGGAACTCGCGGTTCGCCATGCTGCGCTCCGAGCCGCTCTCCGCGGCGGCGGCGCGGGCGAGGGCGTCGGCCGCGCCGGTGAGGTCGGCGCCGGAGGCGATGCTGCGTCGCACGGCCTCGGGCTCGAGCAGGAGCCGCATGTCGTAGATGGCGACCGCGTCGTCGTCGCTGAAGACCCGCACGATCGCGCCGGTGTACGGGCGGATGACCACCAGGCCCGTTCCCTCGAGCGTCTTCAGCGCCTCGCGCACGGGGGTCTTCGAGACGCCGAGCCGGCCAGCGAGCTCGGCCTCGACGAGCGCCTCACCGGGCTCGAGCTGCCCGTTCAGGATGGCGCTCTTCAGGATCTCGAGCACGTGGGAGGTGCGGGACGTCGTCCCGACCGGCCCGAACTGTGTCGTCGCTGCCATGCGCACTCCCTCGTGGTATTTCGTACATCATATATGACGCGCGACCGAGCGCAAGAGCGCTGGACCCTACGCAACTCAAGGCAGGGCGGCGTCGACGAGGATCTCGGCCGCGGCGCGGGCGTGCCCCGCCGCCGAGGCGTCGCCTGCGATCGCGGCAGTGGTCTGCGCGCCCTCCGCGAGGATGGCGAGCTGCGGAGCCAGTGACGGCGGAGCGCCCGCCTCGGCCGCGAGGCGCGCCATCTCGTCCTGGAACGACTGCTTGTGGGCGCGGATCAGTGCGCTCACCGCCGGGCTCACGCCGCCGAGTTCGCCGAAGGCGTTGATGAAGCCGCAGCCGCGGAAGCTCTCTTCGGCGAACCATGCCGAGAGGTAGTCGTAGACGGCGAGGATGCGCGAGCGGGGGTCGCTCCGGGTTCCGACGACGGCGTCCAGTCCGCTGGTCCACTGCTCGTGCCGCCGTTCGAGCATGGCGAGCACGATGCTCTCCTTCGACGGGAACACCGAGTAGAGGCGCCGGAGGCTGACGCCGGCCGCGTCGCGCACCTCGTCCATGCCCACGGCGCTGAAGCCACGGGAGTAGAAGAGGGCGTCGGCGGCGTCGAGCACGCGCTCCCGGGCATCCGTTTCTGCAGTCATGGGACCAGTGTACTTGCGCTGAGAACGATGGTTCTCCTATACTCGGACGCAGATGAGAACGAGCGTTCTCACGGTCGGAAGGAAAGACACCATGGGCTACATCACCGTCGGCACCGAGAACAGCGACTCGGTCGAGCTGTACTACGAAGACCACGGCACGGGCCAGGCCGTCGTGCTGATCCACGGCTTCCCGCTCGACGGGCACTCCTGGGAGAAGCAGTCGGCCGCGCTGCTCGACGCCGGCTACCGCGTCATCACCTACGACCGTCGCGGCTTCGGGCAGTCGAGCCAGCCGACCACCGGCTACGACTACGACACCTTCGCCAGCGACCTCTACACGGTGCTCGAGACCCTCGACGTGACGGATGCGGTGCTCGTCGGGTTCTCGATGGGCACCGGCGAGGTGGGCCGCTACCTCGGCCGCTACGGTTCCGGCCGGGTGGCGAAGGCCGCGTTCCTCGCCTCGCTCGAGCCCTACCTGCTGAAGACCGACGACAACCCCGAGGGCGCCGCGCCGCTGGAGTTCTTCGAGGGCATCGTCGACGCCGTGAAGACCGACCGCTACGCCTACTTCACCGGCTTCTACCAGGACTTCTACAACCTCGACGAGAACCTCGGCAGCCGCATCTCCGAGGAGGTCGTGCGCGCCAGCTGGAACACCGCCGCCGGCAGCGGCTTCTTCGCCGCGGCCGCCGCCCCGCTGACCTGGTTCACCGACTTCCGCGCCGACATCGCGAAGATCGACGTGCCGGCGCTCATCCTGCACGGCACCGGTGACCGCATCCTGCCCATCGACGCCACCGGCCGCCTCTTCGCGAAGGCGCTGCCGAACGCCGACTACGTCGAGATCGAGGGCGCCCCGCACGGCCTGCTCTGGACGCACGCCGCTGAGGTCAACGAGGCGCTGCTCGCCTTCCTCGCGAAGTAGTCCCGTGACGACGAAGGGCCGGCTCGATGCCGGCCCTTCGGGTGTTCCTGGGTGCGAGCGCCCCGCTGTGGGGTGCGAGCGCAGCGCTGTGTGGTGCGAGCGCAGCGCGCCTAGCGGTCGAAGCGCCGGCCGGCCGGGTCGGAGGCCGACACGAAGAACACGAGCAGGATGATCGCGCCCACGATCGGGATGAGGATCAGCAGGTACCACGCCCCGCTGCGGTTCGTGTCGTGCAGCCGGCGCCAGGCCAGGGCGAGCGTCGGGATGATGGTCGCCAGCGTCCAGATGACGGCGATCGCCGACACGACGGTCGCGCCCGGGGTCATGCTCGTCTCGCCGGTCATAGCCGCTCCCGCGCCGCCCGCCGCGAGCGAGGCGATGTTGAGCACGGCGCTGACGATGAACACGACGAGTGCCCACCACCAGTACTCGCTGCGGCTGGCCCGCCCCGAGAAGGTCGCGTACTTCTGGAAGAAGCGCTTCGCGGCGACGCCGAACGGCGCTCCGTAGTAGGGCTGGTCGAGCGGCGGCTCGCCGCCCTGTGTCTGCTGGGGATAGGTGGCCGGGCTGCCGGTCGTCATGGCGATCTCCTCGAGATGGGGGTGGTCGTCGCCGAGCCTAGGGCTGCGGCGGCCCCGGGCTCCGGATGCCGAGGGGCCCCAAAACGGGGGCTGGGCGCACGGGGCTACGGCGCCGGGTCCGCGGCGGGCTCGGGGAGCACCTGGAGGCCGCTCGGGGAGTTGGCCGTGCGCATCAGCGCCTCGACCCAGGCGCGGTTGAGCGACGGCGGCCGGCTGCCCGAGAAGTCGAAGACGACGGAGTGGTGCGGGTGCATCCAGATCGTGGTGCGCCCGCCCCCCGCGGCCGCGTCGTCGCGCCAGGAGAAGAGGAACGATTCGCCGCGCCTGAACTTCGCCCCGATCACGGTCTGCAGATGGGCGAGCGTGCGGTCCTCGAAGGTGATCGTCGTCTCGGACGCATGGATCAGCCGGCCCACCGCACCCCTCTTCTCGTCGTCGTGCGTCTCAGACTGTAGCCAGCGGGCCCCCGGGGGGCCTATTCGGCCTGAGGGCCCTTGACAGACGGCACGAGAACCGGCAGGGACTCCCGCCGCGTCGAGAGCACCCCCGCGAACACCAGGGCCAGCAGCCCGGCGATCGGCACGATCAGCAGGCCCACCCGCAGGCTCGTGGCGTCCGCCACCGCCCCGACGATCGGCGGCGAGACGAGGAAGCCCACCCGCAGCAGCCAGCTGACGATCGTCAGCCCCGTGCCGGGGCGGAACCCGGGCAGCTCGTCGGCCGCCTGCATGGCGGCGGGGATGAGCGTCGACACCCCGAGCCCCGCGAGCCCGAAGCCCGCGATCGTTCCCCACACCGTGGGGAAGGCCAGCGCGAGCCCCATCCCCACCAGCACGATCGCGCCACCGGCCCTGGCCACCGCGCGCTGGCCGAACCGGTCGACGAGGCCGTCGCCGAGCATCCGGCCCACGAACTGCATGCCCTGCAGGGCGACGAAGCCGATGCCCGCGAGGAAGGCCGAGGTGCCGAGCGAGCCCGAGAGGTAGAGCGCCGACCAGGAGGCGCCCGAGTCCTCGACGACGGCGCCCACCGAGGCGATCACGACCAGCGCGAGCAGCACGCCGTACTTCGCCAGCGGCCCCCGGCCCGCCCGCGGTGACGGCGACGGCGAGGGCGACTCCGCGGTGACGGATGCCGCCGGCTGCACGACCTCGAGCGGCTCCGGGCCGGGCAGCAGCAGGCGGTACGCGACCAGGGCCGCCACCGAGAACAGCACCCCGCTCAGCGCCAGGTGCAGCGGGATCGGCACCGCGAACTGCGCGGCCGCCGCGCCCAGCACGCCGCCAGAGACGGCGCCGATGCTCCAGATCGCGTGGAAGGAGTTCAGGATCGAGCGCCCGTACAGCCGCTGCACCCGCAGGGCGTGCGAGTTCTGGGCCACGTCGGTGATCGAGTCCATCGCCCCGGCGACGAACAGTCCACCGGCGAGCACCGCCCACGACGAGCCCGAGCCCGCGACCAGGATGCCGACGGCCGACAGGATGGTCGCCACCACCGCCACCCGCGAGGAGCGGAACCGCCGCACCAGGGCTCCCGCGCTCAGTCCGGCGAGCAGGGCGCCCACCGGGAATGCCGCGACGGCGAGGCCGAACGAGGTCTTGCTGAGGTCGAGCTGCTCGACCAGCTCCGGGTAGCGCGGCAGCAGGTTCGCGAAGATCGCGCCGTTCGTGAAGAACAGCACGGCGGCGCCGATACGGGCCCGGCGGGCGAGGGACGTTGGGCGCGGGCGTTCGGCGGTCACCGTCCTCACGCTAACAGCCCGGATGCTCCTGCCAGACGCCCGGGCGGAGCGCAAGCCCCCACCGCACCGCCGCGCCCGCGCGTACGGTCTCGGGCATGAAGCACGTGACCTTCGCCGACAAGTCCCTCCTCGTGGGTGACGACGCCGCTGACACCCTCACGGAGTACAGCGCCGCCGTCGCCCGTCATCACACCGCCGACACCGTGACCCTCACCGCCTACGGCTGGGACGGTGCCGACGTCGAGGCGACCTTCGTGCTCGACCAGGGCACCGTGCTGATGGCCGAGAGCACCCCGTCGTCGCTGCCGGAGCCCGACAACGACGAGGTCGTGCGCGAGATGCGCGAGAAGCTGATGCGCCTGTCGTCACCGAATCCGGTGGAGCCCGACGACACGACGATGCCCCCGAGCTACGAGGAGCTCGACCTCTAGGCGAGACCTTTCCGCGCGACCTCTAGGCGAGGTCGGAGCCCTTCAGGCCACCACGTGGTGCCGCCCGAGCGGCAGCATCAGCGGCTTCCCCGAGGTGGGGTCGGCGATGATCCGGTTCTCCAGTCCGAAGACGGTGCGCACGACGTCCTCGGTGAGCACCTCGGCGGGGGTGCCCGCGGCGTGCACCCGCCCGTCGGCGAGCGCCACCAGGTGGTCGGCGTAGCGCGCGGCCAGGTTCAGGTCGTGCAGCACCATCACGATCGTGGTGCCGCGCGTGCGGTTGAGGTCGGTGAGCAGGTCGAGCACGTCGATCTGGTGACTGACGTCGAGGAAGGTCGTCGGCTCGTCCAGCAGCAGCAGGTCGGTCTGTTGCGCCAGCGCCATCGCGATCCAGACCCGCTGGCGCTGGCCGCCCGAGAGTTCGTCGACGGGCCGGTCGGCGAGCGCGACGGTCTCGGTGGCCTCCAGGGCGGCGGCGACTGCGGCGTCGTCGGCGGCGTTCCAGCGGGCGAACAGGCTCTGGTGCGGGTGCCGCCCCCGGCCCACGAGGTCGGAGACCGTGATGCCCTCGGGCGCGATCGGCGACTGCGGCAGGAGACCGAGGGTGCGCGCGAGCTCCTTGGCGGGCATCCGGTGCACCTGCTTGCCGTCGAGCAGCACCTGGCCGCCCTTCGGCGCGAGCAGCCGCGACATCGAGCGCAGCAGCGTCGACTTGCCGCAGGCGTTGGCGCCCACGATGGCGGTCACGGCGCCGGGCGGCACGGCCAGGTCGAGGCCGTCGACGACGGTGCGGTCGCCGTAGCCGAGGGTGAGGTCGGCGGCGACGAGGGTGTGGCCACGGGTCACAGCGAGCCTCCTGAGCGATTCGAGCGGATGATCAGATACACCAGGTAGGGAGCGCCGAGCACTCCCGTGACCACCCCGACGGGGTAGCGCGTGCCGAACGCGAACTGGCCCACGAAGTCGGCCACCACTACGAGCAGTGCGCCCACGAGCGCCGCGGGCACGAGCAGGGAGCCGCCCGGCCCCACCAGCCGCGCCGCGATCGGCCCCGAGAGGAACGCGACGAATGCGATCGGCCCGGCCGCGGCGGTGGCGAAGGCGATCAGGCCGACGGCGGTGATGATCACGATGAGCCGAGTGCGGTCGACGCGCACGCCGAGCGCCGAGGCGGCGTCGTCGCCGAGCTGCGTGACGGCGAGGTTGCGGCCCTGGCCGAGCAGCACGGGGGAGAGCAGCGCCACGGCCGCCAGCACGGGCAGCACCTGCGGCCAGCTGGTGCCGTTCAGGCTGCCGGTGAGCCAGCGCATGGCCTCCTGCAGGTCCCACTGCGCGGCCTGCGAGAGCACGTAGGCGGTGACGCTGTCGAGCATCGCGGCCACGCCGATACCGATCAGGATGAGCCGGGTTCCGGCGACTCCGCTGCGGTACGAGAGCAGGTAGATCAGCAGCGCCACGGCGAGGCCGACGACGATGGCGAACACCGAGACCTCGGTGGCGCCGAGCGACAGGGTGACGATCGCGAAGGCGGCCGCGGCGCTGGCGCCCGAGCTGATGCCGATGATGTCGGGGCTCGCGAGCGGGTTCCGCAGCATGGTCTGGAAGGCGACGCCGCCGAGCCCGAACGAAAGCCCCGCCAGTACGGCGAGGGCGGTGCGCGGCAGGCGCAGGCGGCCGACGGTGAACGAGGCGCCCGGCACGTCCTGCCCCAGGATGACGCCGATCACGTCGGCGGGCGGGTAGAAGGTGCGGCCGGCCATCAGACTGACGGCGGCCATCACGGCGATGAGCAGGGCGAGCAGCACGATCACGGTGCGGCGGCGGCGGGCTCTCGTGGCGCGGCCGTGCTGCACCGCATCCGTCGTCGATGTCGGGGCGCCGTCGAGCAGCGTCACAGGCTCTTCACCTTCTGCCGGCGCACGATCGCGATGAAGAAGGGCGCCCCCACGAGGGCGGTGATGATGCCCACGTCGATCTCGGCGGGGCGCGCGACGACGCGGCCGAGGATGTCGGCGGCGGTCAGCAGGCAGGCGCCCACGACGGCCGAGAACGGCAGCAGCCAGCGGTGGTCGACGCCGACCAGCAGCCGGCAGGCGTGCGGCACGACGAGGCCGACGAAACCGATCGGCCCGGCGATCGCGGTGACGGCGCCGCAGAGCACGACCGCGCCGAGGGCTGCGCCGCCCCGGGCCAGGGCCACGCGCTCGCCGAGGCCGGCCGCGAGCTCGTCGCCGAGGGCGAGCGAGTTGAGCCCGCGCGCCGAGAGCAGGCAGATCACGAAGCCGGCGACCACGAACGGCAGCACCTGCTGGATGCTCGCCGCGGTCGCCCCGCCCACGCCGCCGATCTGCCACGAGCGCACGCTGTCGGAGATGTCGCCCCGCGGCAGCACGATGGCGCTCGTGAACGACACCAGCGCCGCCGAGGTGGCCGCACCGGCGAGCGCGAGCTTCAGCGGGGTCGCCCCGCCCCGGCCGAGCGAGCCCACCACGTAGACGAAGACGGCGGCGATCGCGGCGCCGGCGATGGCCACCCAGATCTGGGCCGAGGCGCTCGCCAGGCCGAAGAAGGCGATGCCGGTCACCACGGCGAGCGACGCGCCCATGTTCACGCCCAGGATGCCCGGGTCGGCCAGCGGGTTGCGCGTGACGCCCTGCATCACGGCCCCCGACACGGCCAGGGCGGCCCCCGCCAGCACGGCGAGCAGGGTGCGCGGGATGCGCGTCGCGACCGCGGCCCGGTCGAAGCCGTCGGTGGCGCCGCCGAGGGCCGCGACGATGTCGTCCCAGCCGACTTCGCGCGACCCCACGGCGACGCTCGCCGCCGCGAGCGCCACCAGCACCGCGGCCGCGATCAGCAGCCAGAGCGCACGCAGCCGTCTCGGGCGCCGCACGACGGCGGCTCCCGAGACGGCGGGTGCGAGGCTGGTCGAGGTCACGCCTTGTCGGCGGCCTCGGCGAGCAGTGCCAGGTAGTCGTCGAGCACCCACGAGATCGACAGCGGCGTGGGGTTCGCGGCGGTGCCGAGCGGGCTGGTGCCGGGCAGGGCCACGATGGCCTTGTTCGCGACGGCGGGCATCTGCGACAGCAGCGGGTCGGCCTCGAGCGCGGTCAGCAGCTCGTCGCCGCCGTAGGTGACGATGATGTCGATGTCGGTGAACGCGTCGGCCTGCTCGGCGCTCTGCGTGAGGGCGAAGAGGTCGGTCGTCGCCGAGGCGGTGGCGATGCTCTCAGGGGTGGTCAGACCGAGGTCGTCGAAGAACATCGCCCGGGTGTCGTGGGTCGTGTAGAAGCTGACCTCGCTGAGGTCGGCGGTGTCGACGTGGGTGAGGAACGCGGCCGAGGTGCCCTCGAGCTGCGGGTACTCGGCGGCGGCGTCGGAGATCTGGGTCTCGAGGTCGGCGATGAGCTCCTCGCCCTCGGCCTTCTTGCCGATGGCCTCGCTGTTCAGCTCGATCATCTCGCGCCACGGGGTGCCCCAGGCGGTCTCGGGGTAGGCGACGACCGGGGCGATCTCGCTCAGCGTGTCGTAGTCCTCCTGCGTGAGGCCGGAGTAGGCCGCGAGGATCACGTCGGGGTCGGTGTCGGCGACCGCCTCGAAGTCGATGCCGTCGGTCTCGTCGAAGAGCACGGGGGTCTCGGCGTCGAGCTCGGTGAGCTTCTCCTCGACCCAGGGCAGCAGGCCGTCGCCGTCGTCGTCGCCGAAGTTCGCGGCGGCCATGCCGACGGGCACCACGCCGAGGGCCAGCGGCACCTCGTGGTTCGCCCAGTTCACGGTGGCCACGCGCTCGGGCTGCGTCTCGATCACGGTGGTGCCGAGGGCGTGCTCGATGGTGATCGGCTGGAACGCTCCGTCGGTGGAACCGGAGTCGGTCTCGGCTGACGAGGAGGACGAGCAGGCGGCGAGCGAGGCGGTGAGCAGGGCCGCCGTGGTGAGGGCGGCGAAGCGCGTGGCGCGGGGCATGGAGGTGCCTTTCGGTGGGATGCAGGAGGGTGCAGATCTGCGCTGCTGTGACGGCGCATTAGGATTGCCTAACCAAACTACGGGAGCCGACGGTCCGATTGCAAACCCCCTAGGATTCGATGCGGGGGACAGGAAGGTACGACGTGGGTGTGGCGAGGAAATGGGTCTTCCCGGTCATCCGGATCATTCTGATCGCGGTGATCGCAGTGGCTCTGGGCAAGCTGGCGTTCTTCCCGGACAAGCTGGCCGAGGCCGATCCGGCGGTGCCCACGGGCGCGCTGGTCGAGCCGACGGTCGCCGTCGCGCGGGGCACGATCACGAACGACGTCGTGCTCGACGCGACCGTCTCGGCCGACCCGGCGGTGCCGGTGAAGTCGACCGCCGCGGGCGCCGTCGACGAGGTGTTCGCCGCGGTCGGCGCCTCGATCGCGGCCGGCGACGTGGTGTTCGACGTGAAGGTCGAGATCGAGCGCGACCCCGGCGAGACGGTCGACGCCGAGGGCAAGCCGCTGCCGGCGATCTTCCGCTACGAGCAGGTGCTCGCGCCCATCACGGGAACGCTCAGCTCGCTCGGCGTGATCCCCGGGCAGACGGTCACGATCGGCGAGGCCGCCGGGCAGATGGCGCCGCCGACCTACTCGGTGTCGGGCTCGCTGCAGCCCGCGCAGCAGTACCGCCTGGTGAGTCAGCCGACCGAGGCGTCGGTGGCGATCACCGGCGGGCCGGCTCCGTTCACCTGCACGGGGCTGAGCATCCGCACGCCGCTGGCGGGGGCCTCGGACGGCGGTTCGGGCGGGAGCGGTGGGGGCGTCACGGGCGGCGCGACCGACGGCGGTGGCGGCTCGGGCGGCGGTGGAGCATCCGGGAGCACCACCACCGTGAGCTGCCCGGTGCCCGACGGTGTCACCGTGTTCCCCGGGCTCGCCGCTCAGCTGACCATCGCGGGCGGCAAGGCCGAGAACGTGCTGGTCGTGCCGACCACGGCCGTGCGCGGCGCCGCCCAGACGGGCGCCGTCTGGGTCGTCACCGCCGACGGCGCGAACGAGGAGCGGGCCGTCGGCCTCGGCCTCAGCGACGGCAGCACGGTCGAGATCACCGGCGGGCTCGCCGAGGGCGACACGGTGCTGCAGTTCGCGCCGGGCGCGGCAGCCGTTCCCGCCGACGGCATGGAGGGCTGCACCACGCTGCCCGACGGCAGCGGCGTCTGCGGACCGGTCTCGTGACCCTGCTGCACCTCGCGTCGGTGACGCGCACGGTGCTGCCCCCCGACCAGCCGGCGCTGACCATCCTGAACGGCGTCGACCTCGACGTGGAGGAGGACGACCGCATCTCGGTGGTCGGGCGCTCGGGCTCGGGCAAGTCGACGCTGCTGAACCTGCTGGGCCTTCTCGACACCCCCACCAGCGGGGTGCTCGAGTTCGCCGGGCGGCCCGTGAAGGACTACTCCTCGGGCGAGCGGGACCGGGTGCGCGGGCGCGAGATCGGCTTCGTCTTCCAGCAGTTCAACCTGCTGCCCGGGCGCACCGCGCTGGAGAACGTGATCATGCCGCTGCTCTACGCCGAGGGCCGGCAGTTCTGGCGGCGGCGGGCCATCGCGGCCGAGATGCTCGAGGAGGTGGGGCTCGGGCACCGGCTCGAGAGCCTGCCCGACCGGCTCTCGGGCGGAGAGCAGCAGCGGGTCGCGATCGCGCGCTCGCTCGTGCGCGGGCCGCGGCTGATCCTGGCCGACGAGCCGACCGGGGCGCTCGACCTCGACACGGGGCAGAGCGTGATGGAGCTGATCGACGAGGTCGCCGCGCGCACGAATGCGGCGCTCGTGGTGATCACGCACGACCCGGCGATCGCCGAGCGGTCGCGGGACCACTACCGGCTCGATCACGGGGTGCTGACGCGGGTGGGGGCTGGTGTCGGTGCGGATGCGGGTGCCGGCGTGGGTGCCGGCGCCGCGGCTGAGGCCGTTGCTGGGGCTGGGGCCGGGACTGGGGCTGGGGCCGCATGAGCCGCCTGCTGACCGGGCTGCTCGGCGCGGTGCTCGAGGCGTGGCAGGAGCTGCGCATCCACCGCACCCGCGTGCTGCTCTCGCTGATCGGCGTCGCCGTGGCCGTCTGCTCGCTCACCACGGTCGTGGCGCTCGGGGGCATCCTGCAGCAGTCGACCGCCGAGTTGAGCGAGCGCCAGAGCGGACGGCCGGCGACGTTGTACGTCTCGGCCTACCGCGACGACGGCGGGCAGGTCGACGCCGAGACGCTCCAAACGGCGTGGACCGAGACCGTCTCGCGCTACGGCATCGACTACGCCAGCCGCGTGGTGAACGCCTCCGTGCCCGTCGACTCCCCGAACGGGGTGCTCTCGGTCGGCACCCAAGCAGTCGACCAGCCCTACGGCGAGATGCACCGGGTGCGCATCTCGGAGGGGTCCTGGTTCAGCGCCGACGACGACGAGCAGCTCGCGCCCCGCGTCATCGTCAACTCGGTGTTCTGGGACTCCCTCGGGCAGCCGGCGCTCGACGCGCATCCGCTGCTCTCGCTCGGCGGCGACGACGGCACGACGGCGGTGATCGTGGGGGTCTACCCCTCGGCCGACTGGGAGACCGAGCCGGCGATGTTCATGCTCGCCGACCAGCTCGCGGCCTTCCAGCAGGCGGATGCGGGGGCGGGCGCAGCGACGGACCCCTTCGCCGGGTCGTCGGTGCAGTACGAGCTGTGGGTGCCGACGGGTGACTGGGAGGCGCTCGCCGCGGCGGTGAAGCGCGACCTCGCGGCGGCGGTCGGAGACGGGGCGACGGTGGACGTGCAGCGGCAGGACGCCGCTCAGTACGGCGACGACCCCTTCCTCGTCACGCAGATGATCGTCGGCGGCATCGCCCTGCTCGTGCTGCTGCTCGGTGCGCTCGGGCTCGTCAACATCGCGCTCGTGACGGTGAAGCAGCGGGTGCGGGAGATCGGCATCCGCCGCAGCTTCGGGGCGACCGCCGGGCGGGTGTTCTTCGCCGTGATGATGGAGAGCGTCGTCGCGACGATCGCGGCGGGCGCCGTCGGGGTGGCCGCGGCCATCCTGATCGTGCAGAGCCCGATGGTGCACGACCTCGTCGGTCAGGGGCTCGTCACCGACTTCCCGCCGTTCCCGGTCGACGCGGCGGTGCTGGGGCTCGTGGCGGCGTCGGCCGTGGGGGCGCTGGCGGGCATCCTGCCGGCGCTCGTCGCGGTGCGCGTCAAGGTCATCGACGCCATCCGCTACTGAACGCCCGGCTGCATTGAGCCCCTGGTCGCACTGAGCCCGGTCGCGCATCCTCTCTGAATGCTCCCTGGGTGCGTATGCGATCGTCGATCCCGACCACGTCTCATCGGTGAAGACCCGCTTCGGAGCCTCCACCCGGGAGGCCCCCACCCAAGGAGAGATCATGACCGACACCACCACCGCCAAGCACTCCACCACCGCCTCGAAGGGCAGCAACACCATCGCCGACGGCGTGGTCGAGAAGGTCGCCGGCATCGCCGCGCGCGAGGTCCACGGCGTGCACGACCTGGGCGGTGGGGCCGCTCGGGCCATCGGCGCCATCCGCAACGCCATCAACGCGCAGGACCGCGGCCAGGGCGTCAAGGTCGAGGTCGGCGAGCGCCAGGTCGCGGCCGACATCACCGTCGTCGCCGAGTACCCCGTCGACCTGCAGAAGCTCGCCGACGAGATCCGCGCGAGCGTGGGCGACGCCATCACCACCGTGGTCGGCATGGAGGTCGCCGAGATCAACGTGACGGTCTCCGACGTGCACATCCCCTCCGACGACGAGGGCGACGACGCCGCCGAGAGCCGCGTCGCGTGACCTCACCGACCGCCGCGGGCCGGCACGTCGAGCCGATCGACCTGAGCCAGGTGCCCGCGCCGGCCGGGGTCGAGCCCGACCCCGCCGAGATCCTGGCGCGCACCGTCGCCGACACCGCCCTCGGCGTGAGCGGCGTGCACCGGCTCGACACCCCCTTCGGGCGGGCCGTCGACGCGGTGCGCCGCTCGGCCTTCGGGTCGGCCTCCTACCCCGGCGTCGCGATCTCCCGGCGTGACGACGGCCTCGCGATCTCGGTGTCGCTCGTGGTCGAGTACCCGGCGAACGTCACCGAGGTCGCGCAGACGGCCCGCACCCAGATCGCACACGCGGTCGGGCAGCTGCACGAGCATCCGGCCGCCGTCGACGTGACGATCACCGACGTGCACGGCCCGTTCGACGCGACTACGAGCACCGGGTCACCGGAGTAATCGGGCGCCGTACGCTCCGGACGAATAATCGGCACCACGGCGACCACTATGGCGGCGGAGGGCCGGAAACGGCCGGAGCGTACGGGTCAGGCGGGGAGCAGGGTGACGGGGGCGTGCTCCTGGCGGGTGACGCCGTCGATGACCGCGAAGCCGCGCACCTCGGGCTGGGAGTCGAGGCAGAGGGCGGGCTCGGCGAGGTCGAGCGTGACGCAGACGGCGCCGTCGGGGTAGGTGACCTCGGCGTCGTCATGCCGCCGCTCGAGGTCGCCGCAGCGGCTGAACACATTCACGGACTGCGGCTCGAACACCGCGTAGAGGGTCACCCGGCGGCCCGCCCCGTCGCGCAGTGCGTCGACCCCGAGCGTGACGGCCTCGACCCGGCCGGCGGGCAGCACGTCGGAGAGGGCGAACGTCAGCACCAGCCGGTCGTCGACCGCCGTCTCGACGAACGCGCCCAGCATCGGCCAGCCCGCCCAGTCGGTGCCGCGCCCGTCGGCCTCGCGCTCCCGCATGGCGCCTCCTCCGCGTGTCCGCGCCGGCGCCCGTGTCTCGGCCACCGTCTGCGTCCACCGTCGCCCCGATGGGCGCCACCGCTGAGGGGCTTGACAGGCGCCTAGACGGCGGGCCGCAGCTCCAGCTCGTCGCGGAAAGTGAGCGGGTTCTGACCCGGGAGCGTGATGTCGAAGGTTCCGGCGATCACAAAACCGTCGATCTCCCGGTTGTCGGCCGCCCAGGAGAAGTAGACGCCCAGGTAGACCGTGGTGGCCTGGGGAAGTTGGAGGTTGTTGGCGACGAGCACGAGCGGTTCAGCGCCCGGGGTCGAGGCCAGGACGAACGGGAGGTTGTTCACGGGGACCTCGGCGTTGCTGGTGCCGCCGACGGGCGCGGTGTCGGTCAGATCGCCGTCGAACGCCATTGTGACGACGCCCGTCGTCGGGGTGAGACCTGCCAAGGTGAGCACAGCGGAGTCGGCCACCACCGCCTGACCGGAATTCGTGATCGCGATCACACCCAGCACCATGGTCTCGTCGGGGAGCTCGAGGTAGGCGGCAGCGAAGTCGACCGTGATCGTCGTGCTGGCGGCGGCCGCCGGGGCACCGACGGCGACCGCGATGACCGGCACCGACCACGCGGCTCCGGCGAGCACGGTGCGGCGGTCGACGGGCGTGGTGGGGAGGGCCATGGCGTCAGCCTAGAGACAGGCGGGCCCCGGATGCTCGCCCCCGACCGGGGCAGGGCCGGGCGGCAGCACAGCCGGCGGCAGCGTCAGCAGTTCGGCACGTTCACCGCGAGACCGCCGCGCGCCGTCTCCTTGTACTTGCTCGACATGTCGGCGCCGGTCTCGCGCATGGTCGCGATCACCTGGTCGAGCGAGACGTGGTGGGTGCCGTCGCCCCAGAGCGCCATCTTCGCCGCGTTGACGGCCTTGGCGGCGGCGAGGGCGTTGCGTTCGATGCACGGCACCTGCACGAGCCCGCCGATCGGGTCGCAGGTGAGGCCGAGGTTGTGCTCCATCGCGATCTCGGCCGCGTTCTCGACCTGGCGCGGGGTTCCGCCGAGCACCGCGGCGAGCCCGGCCGCCGCCATCGACGACGCTGAACCCACCTCGCCCTGGCAGCCGACCTCGGCGCCCGAGATCGAGGCGTTGCTCTTGTACAGCGCCCCGACGGCCGCCGCCGTCAGCAGGAACTCGGTGACGATGCCGCGGTGCGCATCCTGAACCTGCGAACGCGGCGTGTAGTGCAGCGCGTAGTACAGCACCGCCGGGATGATCCCCGCCGCCCCGTTCGTCGGCGCCGTTACGACCCGCCCGCCCGAGGCGTTCTCCTCGTTCACCGCGAGGGCCACGAGGTTCACCCGCTCCTGCCAGAACTCGGGCCGCCGCTCCGGGTCGACCACGTCGAGGTGCGCGTGCAGCACCCCGGCCCGCCGCCGCACGTTCAGCCCGCCCGGCAGCACGCCGGTGCGCGTGAGGGCGTTCCGCCAGCACGCGTCCATCGCCTGCTCGATCGCGACCAGTCCGTCGTCGAGGGCTGAGGCCGTGCGCGTCGCGAGCTCGTTCCGCCGCACCACCTCGGCGATCGACAGCCCCGTCTCGTCGCAGCGCGCGAGCAGCTCGTCGCCCGTGGCGAAGGGCAGGGGCACCGGATGCTCGTACCGCCCGCTCGCGCCCTCGTCATCGCCCTCGCGCAGCACGAACCCGCCGCCGACCGAGTAGTACGTCTCGGTGACGAGCGCCGCGCCCGCCGCATCGACGGCCGAGAGCGTGAGCGCGTTCGGATGCCGCGGCGCGATCGTCAGCGGCCGCAGCACGAAGTCGCTCACTGCGCACCGCACCGAGCACTGCCCGGCGAGCAGCACGAGCCCCGAGGCGCCGATCGCGGCGAGCCGCTCCTCGGCCTCCGACGGGAGCGTTGTGTCGGGCCGCAGCCCCTCGAGCCCGAGCTGGATGGCGCCGAAGGTGCCGTGTCCCGACCCGGTCGCCGCCAGCGACCCGAAGAGCGTCACCCGCACCTCGGCGGTGGCGTCCAGCACAGCGGGGGAGAGGGAGCCGGCGAAGGCGTTCGCCGCGCGCATCGGGCCGACCGTGTGCGAGCTCGAGGGCCCGAGACCGATCGTGAAGAGGTCGAAGACGCCGGCCAGTCGTGGCGGCGTCGCCGTGGATGATCCGGTCATCGCGCACTGCTCCTTCGTGCCCGGCGTCGTGTGCCGGGCGCTCCGGCCGCGCGGGGTGGGCGGGCGCGGAGTCGTTCGACTGTACCCGCGCGCCCACCCCCGATCAAGACCGGAATCCGCGTGCCGCCCCGCGTGAGGCGGCGTGCGCAGGGGCCGGATGCGACCGCCGCCGCATCCGGCCCCTGATCTCACCGCGAGAGCCGCCGCCGCACCCACTCGCCGCGGGTGCGCCGGGCCGCCCGGGAGAGCTCGGCGTCGGGCGCCAGCAGCTCGAACAGGTGGTACCCACCGGGCCAGACGTGCAGCTCGGCGTCACCGCCCGCGGCCCAGATCGCGCTCGCGTAGGCCACGTCCTCGTCGCGGAACACCTCGGCGGACCCCACCTCGATGTACGTCGGCGGCAGCCCTGCGAGACTGTCGGCGCTCGCTGGGGACTCGTACCGGCTGAGCGTCGCGAAGTGCCGGCGTTCACCGAGCAGGAAGTTCCAGCCGGTCTCGTTGCTGGTGCGATCCCAGATGCCGATGCCGTCGATCTGCTGGGCGGAGACCGAGTCGTTCTGCTCGTCGAGCATCCCGTACATGATCACCTGGCCGGCGAGGGCGGGGCCGCCGCGGTCCCTGGCCATCAGGGTGATGCCCGCCGTCAGCCCGCCACCGGCGCTGCCGCCGATCGTGAGCAGCCGCTCGGGGTCGATGCCGAGCTCCGCGGCGTGCTCGGCCGTCCAGAGCAGCGCGGCGTAGCTGTCCTCCAGCGCAGCGGGTGCCGGATGCTCGGGGGCCAGCCGGTACTCGACGGTCACGACCACGGCATCCACCTGCTCGACGTAGTCCAGCACCGGCTCGACGCCCACGAAGCGGTCGCCGAAGATCATCCCGCCCACGTGGGTGAAGAAGAACCCGGGACCGGTGGTGTGGCCGGGCCGGCTGAACACCGAGATGAGGAGCTCGGGTGCGCCGTCGGGCCCCGGCACGCTGATCTCGCGGTGCTCGAGGTCGCGCTCGGCGAGCAGCTGGTCGAGCGTCTTCGTGAAGCCCGGGCCGCGGAGCGCCTGGAGGTGCTCCGGCAGCAGGGTCGGACTGATCGACTGGTTGACGACGTCGAGCACGACTTTCAGCTCGGGGTCGAACGGGGGAGCGGAGATCGTCATCGTGCACCCGCCGCCCGCTCGATCAGCTTCGCCACGTCGGCGGGCTTCTCGAGCATCGAGAGGTGATCGGCCTTGACCTCGACCACGGTTCCGCCGGCGCGCGACGCCATGGCGCGCTGGCCGTCCGCCGGGATGACCCGGTCCTCGGTGCCGATCAGGAAGAAGCTCGGAAGCGACTTCCAGGCCGGGGCGCCGGACGGCTCCTGGAGGGCACCGCCCGCGATCGGCCGCTGCGAGGCCGCGAGGACGGCGGCGTCATGACGGTCGAGGTGCGCCGCGAACGCGGCCGCGAAGCCCGACCGCTTCACGTAGAGGTCGGGGTTCCCCGTGGGCAGGTTCGGGTCCTGCACCGCGTCGAACACCTCGCTCGGGTCGGCGGCGAGGGCCGAACCGGGCACCGCCCCCGCGAGCTGCACGATCGTCTCGCCCTGATCGGGGGCGAACGCGTCGATGTAGGCGAGTGCGGTCACGCTGGGGGTCTGCGCTGCGGCGTTGGTGATCACCGCGCCCCCGTAGGAGTGGCCGACGAGAACGACCGGTCCGGTGGTGGCCTGGTTCACGAACGCGGCGACGGTTCCGGCGTCGGCGGCGAGGCCGCGCAGCGGGTTCGGCGCGGACAGCACCGTGTAGCCGTCCTTCTGCAGGCGGGCGGTCACCGGGGCGAAGCTCGAGGAGTCGGCCCAGGCGCCGTGCACCAGCACGATCGTCGGCTTGGCGGAGGGACGAGCGGTGACGTCCGCGGCCGCAGCAGGGGCTGCGGCGGCGAGACCCGTCAGCGCGGCGACCGCGGTGACAGCGGCGGCGAGCCCCAGGGAGGAGCGCCGCGGGCGAAGGAGTGACATGGTGTGCCTTTCGATTGGTAGAACGATCGGTCGTTCTTGTTAAAGAATGCACTATTGATAATGCCTGTCAAGCGAATTCGCGCGAATTGGCTGGGTAGATATACCGTTCGTTCTTGTGTATGATCACGGGCATGCCTGCACGCACCCGCGACTCCCTGCCGCCTCGCCAGCACCTGCTCGAGGTCGCCGCCGAGCTGTTCTACCGCGAGGGCATCAACTCGGTCGGAATCGACCAGATCGTGCGTGAGGCCGGTGTCACCCGGGCCACCCTGTACCGGCACTTCCCCGGCAAGGAGGCGCTCGTCGTGGCCTATCTGCAGCGCGAGGACGAGCAGCTCCGCGCCGTCTTCGCGCAGGGCGAAGCGCAAGCGGTGTCACCCGAGCACATGCTGGAATCTGCTCTCGAGGGCATCGCCGACGACGCGACGCGTCATCATCAGCGGGGCTGCCCGTTCATCAACGCGGCCGCGGAGTTCCCTGACGCCGACAGCGCCGTGCGCCGGGTCGTGGCCGACCACCGGGCTTGGTTCAAGGAATCGCTCGTGCGCTACTTGGGCGACGCCGGCCGGCCCGAACCGGCCGAGACGGCCGACGCCCTCGGCATCCTGCGCGACGGGGTGCTGATCGGCAGCTATCTCGACGACTCCGCGAGGGTGCGCCGCGCCTTCCTGCGAACCGCGCGGCCTCTCGCCGGGCTCTCCTGAGGAGGCCGCGCGGGGGCTGTCAGGCGCGGCGGCGGTCGCGCATCCGTCGACCGAGCACGGTGGCGAAGTAGAGCACCACGCCCAGCACCAGGAACCCGCCGCCGAAGGCCCAGACGATCGGCTCCTGCTGGGTCAGCAGCAGGATGCACGAGAGCACGCCGAGCACGGGCACGAACGTCCAGACGCGGAAGTGCTCGTGCGCGACCCTGTCGCGGCGCAGCACCAGCACCGCCACGTTCGTGCTGATGAACGAGAACAGCAGCAAGAGCACGACCGCCGAGGCGAGCGTCGCGAGGTCGCCGACGAGCGTCAGCAGCATCGCCAGGATCGTGGTGCAGACGATCGCGACCCACGGGGTGCGGCGCTTCGGCAGCACCTTCGCGAGCGGGCTCGGCAGAAGACCCTCGGTGGCCATGCCGTAGCTCAGCCGGCTCGTCATGATCATCGTCAGCAGCGCCCCGTTGGCCACCGCGATCAGCGCGATCAGGCTGAACAGCCAGTCGGGGATCGGCACCCCGCTCGCGGCGACGACCGCCAGCAGCGGACCCGACGACTCGCCGAGCTCGTCGGCCGGCAGCGCGATCGACGAGGCGAGCCCCACCAGGATGTAGACCACCCCGGCCGTCAGCAGCGCCCCGAACAGCGCCTTCGGGTAGACCTTCGAGGGCCGGCGCACCTCCTCGGCCACGTTCGCCGAGGTCTCGAAGCCGACGAAGGAGTAGTAGGCCACGATCGCGCCGCCGAGCACCGCGAGCGCCGGCGAGGCGTCGGTGGGGAACTGCCCGATGCGCGAGACGTCGCCGCCCCCGCCGCCGAGCATGAGGCCCACGACGACCACCACGATCACGAGTCCCGAGACCTCGATCACGGTCATCACGACGTTGCTCTTGACCGACTCGCTGATGCCGCGCGCGTTGAGTGCCGCCACCAGCAGCAGGAACACCAGCGCCGCGGGGATCGTCGGCACGGGGAGGAACGTCTGCAGGTACTCGCCCGCGAAGGCGATCGCGAGCCCGGCCGCGCTCGTCACACCGGCGGCGAGCATGCAGAAGCCCACGAGGAACGACACGATCGGCGCCTTGAACGCCCGCTGCGCGAATACCGCGGCGCCGCCCGCCTTCGGGTACTTCGTGACGAGCTCGGCGTACGAGCCGGCGGTCAGCAGCGCCAGGACCAGCGCGAGCGCGAGCGGCGCCCAGAGCGCCCCGCCGACCTCGCCGGCGAGCACGCCCATCAGCGCGTAGATGCCCGCGCCGAGCACGTCGCCGAGGATGAACAGGAACAGCAGCGGCCCCGTGATCTTCTTGCGCAGCGGGGTGTCGCCGTCGCCGTCCTCGGTGCCGCTCGGGGCGGTCTCGCGTGTCTCGCTCGTCATGGGGCACACCGTACCCGGGTCGCCTCCCGCAGCCTCCCCCCTTGCCACCCGCCCCGCGTCGAGGCATCTTGCGACAGATGACGGGGCGCCGGCGGTCGGTGCGCGGCTAGGTTGACGAGCGGATGACCGTGCCACGCGCATCCGTTCACCACCGTGAACCCACCGAGCTGCACCACCGAAAGGGGCCACCGATGTCCGGCATCGACCACGTCAGCCAGCACCACCGCACCACCCTCGAGAACATCGGCCACCACCCCACCACCCATAACCTGGAGTGGAACGACGTGATCGGTCTGCTCGAGGAGATCGCCGAGGTGCGCGAGGAGCACGACGGCAAGTTCATCGTGAAGCTCGGCGACGAGCGCCTCCTGCTCACGAAGCCCCGGCACAAGGACGTCGACGAGCAGATGGTGCTCGACCTGCGCCGCATGCTGCGCGGGGCCGGGTACCTGCAGGCGAAGCCCTAGCGGGCGGGCGGCAGCGGGCGGACTCTAACGGCGGGCGGCCGGCGGCCCGGCGCTGTCGCGGATGACCAGCTGCGGCAGCTCGGTGGAGGTGCGCCTCCGCTCGTCGCCGGACATCGCCCCCCGCAGGAGCTCGACGCCGCGGCGGCCGAGACCGACGAAGTCCTGCTCGACGGTCGTCAGCGCAGGGCTCCACATGGCGGCCAGCGGATGATCGTCGAAGCCGACCACGCTGACATCACGCGGCACCGCCACTCCCTCATCGCTGAGGCCTTTGATCACACCCATGGCGATCTCGTCGTTGCCGCAGAACACGGCGGTGACGCCCGGGTCGTGCGCGATCTCCCGGCCGATCCGCCGACCGGACTCCGGTGACCAGCTCGCCTCGAACGGCGGCACGATCTCGGCTCCGGCCCGGGCGAGGGCGCGGCGCCAGCCCGTGGTGCGGCCGTCCTCCTTGCGCGAAGGCGGCACGCGCACGTGGTGCACGGTGGCGTGCCCGAGCGAGAGCAGGTACTCGGTGAGGGTCTCGGCGGCGTGCAGCTCGTCGAGCACGGCCTGCGGCACGTCCCGCGAGCGCACCCCGGAGATCGCGACGACGGGGGTGTCGCGCGGGAGACGGTTCAGCACCGCGACCCCGGGCGGGTCGAACTTCAGCACCACGACACCGGCCGGGCTCTGGTCGAGCACGAGCGACACCGCGCGCGAGACCTCCTCGTCACCGGGGCTCTCGACCACGGTGATGGTCACCGTGTAGCCGTCGGCGCGGGCCTCCTCCTCGATGCCGCGGATCGTCTCGGCGTAGCCGTACTGGGAGGTGTTGCCGGCGACGATGGCGATGGTGTGGGAGTGCCGGGAGGCGAGCGCCCGCGCCGTCGCGCTCGGCCGGTAGTTCAGCTGCTCGATGGCCTCGCGAACCCGCCGCACCTTCTCGGGCGTGACGCGGGCCGCACCGGTCAGCACCCTCGACACGGTGGGCACCGAGACGCCGGCCAGCTTCGCCACGTCGGCGATCACCGCCGGACGGGCGCTGCCGTTGTCTGCCATCGCACCCCTCGTCGCTCGTGCGCGCTTGCGCAGCGCAGCACTCCGTTGCCATTGTGGCTCCCATTCTGGCTGCCCGGCACCGGACTCGGCGACTTCCCCCTGAGCGTCGGCGGACACGGCGAGGCCGGCCGCCTGCGAGACGTCTACTTCACCGCTCCGCTCGTGATGCCCGAGATGATCTTGCGCTGGGCGAAGACGAACACCAGCAGCAGCGGCAGGCTCATCAGGATGATGTAGGCGAAGATCAGGTGCCAGTTCTGCAGGTACAGCCCGGCGCTGGCGACCTGGAAGAGGTTCAGCGGCAGGGTGTCGAGTCGCCCGCCCACCACGAACAGGGCGTAGAAGACGTCGTTCCAGATGTACAGGCAGATGAGGATCGTGGCGGTCGCGAGCACGGGCATCAGGAGCGGCAGGATGATGCGGATGAACACCTTCACCGGGCCGGCGCCGTCCACCCGGGCGGCCTCCTCCAGCTCCGGCGGGATGGTGCGCACGAATCCGGTGACGAAGAAGATCACGGTGGAGAGGTACATGCCCATGTACACGCCGATCATGCCGACCGCCGTGCCGGCCAGGCCGAGCTGCCGGAGCAGGAGCACGATCGTCACGACGGCCGGCGGGAGCACGATGCCGCTGATGGCCAGCGCGTAGAGCACCGCGAGACCGCGACCGCTCCGGCGCCCGAGGATCCAGGCGGCGGCCGAGCCCAGGATGAGCACGCCGATGACCGCGGGCACCATCACCAGCAGGCTGCCGGCGAGGCCGAGCAGCATGCGGCCCTGGTCGAACACCTCGGCGAAGTTCTGGAAGAGCTGCCACTCGGCGGGAGGCGAGAGATCGGGGTTGAAGGCCTCGGCCTGCGACTTTCCCGCCGTGCTGATGACGAGCCAGAACGGCACGCCGAGCAGCAGCACCACCGCCAGCACGGTCGCTACGGGCTGTGCGAGTCGGGCGAGGCGACCGGCGGATGCGCGGCGGCGGCGCAGGGAGTGCTCGAGGGTGCTCACAGCACGTCCTCTCTCTTGCGAAGGGTGCGGATGACGGGGAAGGCGAGGATCGCGACCATCAGGAACAGCACGAGGCTCATCGTGGTGGCCTGGGCGAACAGGCCCTGCCCGAAGGTGCGGAAGATGAAGATGTTGAGGAGCTCGGTGGTTCCCCCCGGGCCGCCCTCGGTGGTGGCCTGGACGATGTCGAAGCCGTTCATCGAGCCGAGCAGCGCCGTCGCCACGTTGAAGGTGATCGCGGGGGCGAGCAGCGGGAAGCGGATCTGCCGGAACGTCTGCCACCACGATGCGCCGTCGAGTCGGCTCGCCTCGAGCACGTCGGCGCTGATGGTCTTGAGGCCGGCGAGGTAGATCAGCATCGACAGGCCCATCCACTTCCAGGAGTGCACGAGGGCGACGACGACGATGGTCCAGGTGGTGTCGCCCAGCCAGGCGATGCTCACGTCGCTGCCGGTGACGAAGGAGAGGATGTCGTTCAGCGCGCCCTCCGGCTTCAGCAGCGCCTGGAAGATGTAGCCGACGGCCAGGGCCGACATGATCACCGGGATGAAGAAGAGCACCCGGGCCGTGCGGTTCAGGCGGGTGTCCCGCTCGAGCAGCAGGGCGAGGATCAACCCGAACACGTTCTGGAACACGGCGACCAGCACCGCATAGATCAGGGTGACCCGCAGGGCGTTGACGAGCGTGCCGTTGCTGAACAGCGAGACGAAGTTGTCGAAGCCGATGAACCCGATGCTCGACTTGAAGCTCGACCAGTCGGTGAAGGCGTAGACGAAGTTGAAGACCGTCGGCACGAAGAAGAACACCAGCAGCACCGCGAAGGCCGGGATGAGGAACCACAGCGGGTGGTCCTGGCGCCGGCCGCGCGACGGCTGCCGGCGGGGAGTCCGCGTCGGAGGCGAGATCGACTGACGTCTCTCCGGTGCGAGGAGCGTTCTGTTCGTGGACACGGCGGGACTGCCTTTCGTGGGGTGGTGCGCCGGATGCGGGACGGGCATCCGGCGCACCGGGATGATCAGAAGCCGGAGGCGCCCTGGGCCTTGGCCAGCTCGGCGAACTGGTCCTGGGTCGCCTGCGCGACCTGCTCGGGGGTCTTCGTTCCCTGGATCATGTCGGCCAGGTAGATGTACAGGTCGGGGTTCGCGATGGCGAGGGCCTGCATCGAGCCCACCGAGTCGCCGAGCGAGGCGCTGACGTCGGTGAGGGCGGTCGGCACGGTGTCGGGAGTCGTGACCGAGCTCTGCAGCGAGACCGTCGCCTGCGCGTCGACGAAGTCCTGGTAGCCGTCGCCGAGCCAGTACGACAGCAGCTGACGTGCGGCGGCCTCGCGGGTGGCATCCCCGGTCTTGAAGGCGACGAGGGCGTTGCTCTGGTCGGGGATGAAGGTTCCGATGTTGCCCGAGGGGGCGATCGGGAAGAAGCCGATCGAGTCGTTCAGCTCCTCGGTGCTCGACTTCGCCTGCAGCTGGCTGAAGAAGGAGTTGACCTGCACGACCATCGCCGCGTCGCCGTTCAGCAGCGCGTCGCCCTGGTCCTCGAACGTGGCCGTCTTGATGTCGGAGTTGAACAGCCCCTCGTCGATCAGGCCCTGGTAGCTCTCGATGGCTCCGAGGATGGTCGGGTCGGTGAACTTCTCCTCACCGGCGTTCACCCTGTCCCAGAGGCCGTCCTTGGCGGCGTCGGCGAGCTGCACCTGCACCCACCACTGCGTGGCCCAGCGGTCGCCGCCCATCTCGTAGAACGGGGTGACGCCCTTGCCCTTCAGATCGCGCGCGGTCTGCAGGAACGAGTCCCAGTCGGTCGGCAGCGTGGTGACACCGGCGTCGGCCAGCACCTTCTTGTTGTAGTAGACGCCCTCGACGGCGGGGGTCGAGACGAGCGCCGCATAGCGGGTGCCGTCGAGGATGCCCGTGATGTCCTTCAGAGCCGGATCGAACGAGTCGACCCAGGGCGCGCCTTCCAGGGACTGGAGGTTGGTGCTCGCGTTGAGCGCGGTGAGCTGCGAGCCGGTGGGCTGCCAGAAAGCGAGGTCGGGCTTGTCGCCGGTCGCCACCTTGGTCTGGATGCCCTGCTCGTAGGGGTCGGGGATCGTGACGACGTCGATCTTCGCGCCCGTCAGCTTCTCGAACCCGGAGACGACGCTCTCGGGGACGGTGTTGGAGTTCTGGGCGGCCCAGATGGTCAGGTCGACGCCCTCGAGCGAGGTGTCCTGCGCGGGCCAGTCGGCGGGGGCGGACGAGCCGCCGCCGCTGCCGGGGTCGCTGCATCCGGAGAGTGCGAGAGAGGCGGCCGCCACGAGGGCGGCGGCGCCGATCAAAGCTTTCTTCATTGAACTGCTTCTCTTTCTGTGATGTCGTCGGGCCGATCGACCACGGCGGTGCTGCAGGGGTGGATGGTCACCGGGTCAGTGACGGATCCGGAAGGTGCGCGCGGATGCGGTGCGGGCGTGCGCGCTGACGGTCAGCACTCCTCTCTCACGATTCCAGTCGGTGCTCCACTCCGGAAGACTCCGGGGGAAGACGGTCTCGACGACGATCTGCTGTCCGCGCAGATGCGGCAGGTCGAGCTCGAGGTCGAGGGGTTCGCCGTCGGACAGGCCGCGGTTCCAGACCGAGACCAGATCGCCGGAGCCGTCGCTCTGCGCATCCGGAGTCAGGCCGAGGGCCACCCATCGGTCGGTCCACCCCGGCAGGCCCAGCGGCCAGAACGGGGTCGAGGCCGCGATGTCGGCGCGCAGCGCCTGAGCTGCGCCGATGGCGTCGCGCACGAGGGATCGCTGCTCGTCGCGCATCCGGTTCAGGTAGCCCGAGACGTAGTAGCGGCCGAGGAGGCCGGTGACCAGGCAGAACGCGATCTCCTCGTCGGTCATCGACGGCTGCGGGTAGGCCCAGCTCGCCGCCTGCTCGGGCAGCATCGCGAGCGGCGCCGCAGCGGCGATCGGCGGATAGAGCCGGAAGTCCTGCTGGTCGGAGGTCGACTGCATCTGCAGGCGGGAGAGCATCGCGAAGTCCGTCCGCATCGCTCCGGAGGCGCAGTTCTCGACGATCAGTTCGGGATGCCGGTCGAGCACCCCGTCGAGCCACCGGAGGTGGGCGCGGTTGTGCTGCAGCAGTCCGTCGCCGGCACTCGCCGCGGCCACGTCGGTGCCCGGTCCGGGGTTGATGTTGTAGTCGAACTTGAAGAAGCCGATGCCGAACTCGCTGACGAGGCGGTCGACGACGGAGTCGAGGAAGGCGACGACCTCGGGGTGGCGGAGGTCGAGATGGTAGCGCTCGTGCTCCTCGACCCGCACGCCGAGGCGCTGAAGGAAGGCGTCGTCGGGGAGGCTCTCGGCCATCGGGCTCCTGACCCCCACCACTTCCGGCTCGAGCCAGAGCCCGGGCACCATGCCCCGGCTCCGGATGTGGTCGACGACCTCACCGAGCCCGCCCGGGAAGCGGGTGGTCGACGGCCGCCACTCGCCGACCGTGCCCCACCAGGATCCGCTGTCGTCGTACCAGCCCGCGTCGATGCAGAAGATCCCGGCGCCGGCGTCGGCTGCCGCGTCGATCAGCGGGAGCAGACGCTCGGTGGTGGGGTCGCCGTCGAGGGTGTTCATGTAGTCGTTGAACACGACGGCCAGTTCCGTGTTGTCGGGGTGCGGACGGCGGGCAGCCCGACGGTGCCGGGTGAGCGAGCGCACCGCCTCCGGGAAGGACGGCGCGAGGGCGACCGTGGCCGGTACGGTCGTGAACGACTGCCCGGGGTCGAGCCGATGCAGCCAGGCGTGGTCGGCGTCGGTCGGGCCCGATAGCGTGACGACACCGCCCGTGATGTTCTCGGCGACGTCCCAGCGCCAGCCGCCGTTGTGCTCGATCTGCCAGATCCAGCAGGCGCCCTGGGCGACCGACTCGACGGCGGCGAGAGGGATGCCCGACCCGGTCGACCAGGTGCCGGAGGAGTGCTGGCCGTGGAAGCTCCGGCGATCGTGCCCGGTGAGGTCCTCGCGGATGGTGGGGATCTCGGTGCGCAGGGGGGCTGTGCTCCACCGGCCCTCGCCGAGCCACTCGTTCCAACCGGACACGAGCTGCCAGCCGTCGAGCGCGCCGCTGCCCCCGAGGGCTGAGCTCCAGCTCGCGACCGACCGCAGCGCGTGGGCCTTCTCACTCGTGTTGCGCACCTGGACGGTGCTGCGCACCGCGCCCGTGCCGGGGAGGAGCTGCAGCCGGACCGTCACCTCGAGGCCACGGACGTCGTCGCGCTGCACGATGCGCAGCAGGCTGCCGTCGCCGTCGCCGTCGCCGTCGCCGTCCGCCTCGATCTCGTGGCGGACGTAGCGCAGGGCCGCGCCGATCTGCGAGTGGTCCAGGCGGCCGGACGCGGGGTCGTGCCCGGCCGCGACGGTGACGATCTCGACGAAGGGCACCGGTGACGCCATCGTGAGAGCAGCTCCGCCGCCGGCCGCGGAACGCAGTGAGACGGCGGAGTCGTCATCCCACCCGAACTCGAGCGACAGGTGGTCGTCTCCCCACTGGAACGTCGTGGTCACGGGTCTCCTCTTCATCGGGGAGGCGTCGCGGGGTGGCGGCGCCGGCTGGTCGAGAGCCATTGTGATAGCGATTTCAGAATTGCGCAAGCTGTAAATGAAACCGGTATCAAATTTCCTTGCCCTCAATCGTGAAACCGGTATCATCGGTCTCGTCCACCGACAGGAAGAGCATTCGATGAAGAAAGCCCTGACCGGGCTGGCCGCTACCGCGGCAGCCGCACTGACCATCGGAGGTCTGACCGCGCCGGCAGCCTCCGCCGCCGAGAACGCCGAGGTGCTCTCGGTCGACTTCTCCCAGACCACCGGCGAGTTCCGGGGCGGAGCCACCGGCACCCTCTACGGCTTCGGCGACCAGGGGGCTCCGACCCAGGCGCTGATCGACGGGGCCCACATCACCAATTCCTCGCAGAAGGCGCCCTACGGCACCCAGCACCCGAGTGGCGACGCCCTGAAGATCGAGGACGGCTTCTTCGCCAAGCACGGCGAGGATCTCTACATCTACATCCAGGACTACTACCCCGACTGGGCCTACAACGGCGGCGCCCGCCCGGGCGACGACCGCAGCTACGACCAGGCCACCGGGGACTACACCGAGACCCCCAACGGCGTCTGGGACTACCTCGAGGTGGTCGAGTTCGTCACGGAGGCGGTCGCGACGCAGTCGGCGCACCCCGAGCAGTACGTGTTCATCCCATTCAACGAGCCCGACGGCGGCAACTGGTACCCCGACTGGGCGGCGCAGAAAGACCAGTTCCTCGGCGACTGGCAGTCCACCTACGAGATGATCGAGTCGGTCTACGAGCGCCACGGCCTTGCGAACCCGGTGATCGGCGGGCCCGGCGACTACAAGTGGGAGCGCGAGCGGTCGGCTGACCTCCTCGACTTCTCGATCGAACACGACGTGCTGCCCGACGTGTTCATCTGGCACGAGCTGGGCATCGAGAACCTCGCGACCTTCCGGTCCAACCTCGACGAGTACCGGGCGTTGGAGGCCGAGCGCGAGCTCGAGCCCATCCCGGTGAACATCACCGAGTACGGCATGCTGCGGGACATGGGCGTGCCCGGTCAGCTGATCCAGTGGTTCTCGATGTTCGAGGACGAGAAGGTCGACGCCCAGACCGCCTACTGGAACTACGCGGGCAACTTCTCCGACAACAGCGCTCGCGTCAATTCGGCGAACGCCGGCTGGTGGATGTTCAAGTGGTACGGCGACCTGGCCGGCAGCCAGACCGTGCAGGTCACCCCTCCCGAGCTGAACGTCGCCGACACCCTGCAGGGCATCGGCGCCGTCGACACCGCCGAGAAGCGTGCCACGGTGCTCTACGGAGGAACCGGCGCCGACGTGCGACTCGAACT
Organism: Herbiconiux sp. VKM Ac-2851; assembly: GCF_013205105.1. Taxonomy (NCBI): domain Bacteria; kingdom Bacillati; phylum Actinomycetota; class Actinomycetes; order Micrococcales; family Microbacteriaceae; genus Herbiconiux; species Herbiconiux sp. VKM Ac-2851. The sequence goes on from NZ_JABMLJ010000003.1 coordinate 70,749, forward strand.
CTCGGGGCTCGACACCGCGGTCTTCGGGAACCGGGTGGACGTCGAGGTGCGCGAGGTGGCCCTCAGCGGTGCCGAGGGCGTGCACGGCACTCCCCGTGTCGTCGCGGCGTACGACGGCGCCGTGCTGTCGTCGGGAGGTCTCGACCTGACCGTTCCCGGCTACGACCGGTACGCGGGCTACCAGGTGGTCATCACCCCCGAGCAGACCCGCGAGGTCACCGCCGACACCACCTGGGCCGCGAGCATCGAGGCCGAGGACACCGCTCTGACCTCCGTTACCGCCTACGACCAGGACCCGACGGCGGGCGGAGGCTGGAAGTTCCTCGCCTCGGGCAGCCGCGACGTCGGCTCGTTCAACCGCGCCGACTCGAAGGCCGACTGGACGGTCACGGTGCCGCGCGACGGCACCTACCGTTTCCAGGTCGTCGGCTCGGCACCCGGTGAGCCCGGCCGCCAGGCGCTCTTCGTCGACGACGGGTTCGCCGAGACCGTGCAGTACACGGCCGACCTGGCCCTGAACGCGACGAGCCGTTGGCAGTACCGCGGCAGCGCCGAGGTGACCGTGCCGCTGACCGCCGGCGAGCACGTGCTCTCCCTGCGGGCCAGCGAGGACGGCAGCACCGTGCTGCCCGGTTCCGACATCACCCTCGACAAGTTCCTGCTGACCGACGTGACCGACGGCGAGCCGACGGTGTACCCCGCCAGCACGCTGCGCTACGACGGCGGGGCCGGGGTGCGGTACGAGAATCCGGATGCCCGTGGCTTCGCCTCGATCGCCGGTGCGGATGCTCGGGCCGACGTCTACGCGAACGCCTGGGAGGCGGGGTACCACGACGTCGCCGTCGACTACGCGAGCACCGCGGCCACGACGGTGGACGTCACGCTGAACGGCCGGGCGGTCGCGCGGCTCTCGGCGCCGGACGCGGGGCACTGGCGCTCGACGGCCCGGCTGCATCTGTCCGAGGGCATCAACGAGATCGAGCTGAGGTCGGCCGAGGGCATCCTGCTCGACCGGGTCACCACGACCCGTGCGGTCGAGGGCGACGCGGCGGCGACCACCATCGAGGCGGAGGACGCCCAGCTGAACGGCGGTGCCGCGCTGGTGCCGCTCGCTCCCGAGGTGGGCAGCAACGCGTCCGGTGCCGGCTACGTGGGCAATCTGGGCAACGGCGCGGGCAGCACCTTCGACATCGCACGCCAGCCGGCGTTCGCCGAGCCGGGCGCCTACGACGTCGTCGTGCACTACTCGAACGCGGAGACCTCGGGGAGGCACGACTACAACCCGCAGGTGGTCGACCGGCGGCTGACCGTCACCGAGGCCGGTTCCGACGAACCGGCTGCGGAGGCGTACTTCCGGTACACCTACTCGTGGAACAGCTTCTGGAACCGCACCATCCCGGTGACGCTCAGCACGACCGACGGAACGCTCTCGTTCGGCAACGCCGAGGCGTGGGCTCCGAACGTCGACCGCGTCACGATCGCTCCGGCGCTGGTCGGCATCCCGGTGACCGAGCCGACCGCGACGCCGGATCCCGACCCGGTGACGGTCGACCGCATCGGGGGCGCCGACCGTTTCGAGGTCGCCGTGAACACGGCTCAGGAGGGCTTTCCCGACGGGGCCGGCACGGTCTACGTCGTCTCGGGCGAGGTCTTCGCCGACGCCCTGTCGGCGGCTCCGGCTGCGGCGGCCGACGAGGCGCCGATCCTGCTGACCCGTCGAGACGAGGTGCCGAGCGGTGTCCTGACCGAACTCGACCGGCTCGACCCGCGGCGCATCGTGATCGTCGGCGGCGAGGACGCGGTCGGCGCAGCTGTGGCCAGCCGTCTCGCCGAGGTGGCCGACGTCTCGCGGATCCGCGGGGCCGACCGGTTCGAGACCTCGCGGGCGGTGGCCACCCGGGTCTTCGCCGGCGGGGCCGGAACGGTGGTGCTCGCGACCGGCTCGACCTTCGCCGACGCCCTGTCGGCGGGAGCCGCGGTCGGCTCCGACGGTCCGGTCGTGCTGATCGACGGTGCCGCCGCCGGTCTCGACGAGGCGACAACGGCCCTGGTCACGGAGCTCGGGCCCGACGAGATCGCCATCGCGGGAGGGCCGCTGGCCGTGTCAGACGGCATCCAGGAGCAGGCGGCGGGGATCGCCGAGACGGTCCGCCTCGGCGGGGCCGACCGCTTCGAGTCGTCGCGCAGCATCAACGCGCACTTCTTCGGGGCCGCCGACCGAGTGCTGCTCGCCACCGGTCAGACCTTCCCGGATGCGCTGGCCGGCTCGGCCTTCGCTCCCCGCGTCGCTGCCGCGCTGTTCACGGTGCCCGGCGACTGCGTGCCGACCGACACGCTCGCCCAGATCGAGCAGCTCGGCGCGGAGCGCATCACGCTGCTCGGCGGAACGGCGGCGCTGTCGCCGTCGGTGGAGAGCCTCACCCGCTGCGGCTGATCCGCAGCGACGACCGGGGGCGGGTGCGCGAGCACCCGCCTCTCCGTCGTCGGCGGATGGTGCGCGCGGGCGTAACGTCGCTCGCATGACCGTCGTCATCGCGTTCCTCGCCAACATCCTCGTGGCCGCCGCCAAGTCGGTCGTCGCCGCGCTCACCGGCTCGGCGTCGATGCTCGCCGAGGCGGCACACTCGTGGGCGGATGCGGGCAACGAGATCTTCTTGCTGATCGCCGACCGGCGGGCCGAGAAAAAGCAGGACCCCGCGCATCCGCTCGGCTACGGCCGGGACGCCTACATCTTCTCGCTGTTCGCGGCCTTCGGCATCTTCACGGTGGGGGCCGTGGTGTCGGTCTACCACGGCATCCAGAGCCTGGCGGCGCCCGAGGCGGTCGAGGACTACACGCTCAACTACATCGTGCTCGCGGTGGCCTTCGTGCTCGAGGGCTTCTCGCTGACGCAGTCGGTGATGCAGGGGCGTCGCGCCGCGAAGCAGTACGGGCGCGGCTTCTTCGACTACGTCGTGAACGGCTCGAACACGACGCTCCGCTCGGTGTTCTTCGAGGACACGGCGGCCCTCCTCGGCCTCGTCATCGCGGCCGGCGGCATCGGCCTGCACCAGGCGACGGGCGACCCGGTCTGGGACGCGATCGGCTCGATCCTGATCGGGCTGCTGCTCGGCGGGGTGGCCCTGCTCCTGATCAGCCGCAACCGGCGGTACCTGCTCGGGGCGGGGCCGAGCAGCTCGTACCGGGCCGAGACGGGGCGGATGCTCCTCGCGCACCCCGAGATCCAGCGCGTCACCTCGCTGTACCTCGAGTTCTCGGGGCCCGGGAAGCTGTTCCTGGTGGCCGCCGTCGACCTGGTCGGCGACCAGAACGAGGACGGCGTGGCCGCCCAGCTGCGCCGCCTCGAGACCGACCTCGAGCGCGAGGAGCTGATCGGCAAGGCCGTGCTCACCCTCGCGGTCAGCGACGAGCCCTCCCTCGACTTCGCCGCCTGAGCCCGGCTCGGCCGTGCCGGTGCGTGGGTCTGCGAGCATGGTGCCCTCGTCTGCGAGCATGGGGGGATGACCGCCTCCACCAGCCTGCCGGTGCTCGCCGCGCGGGCCGCCGAGCTCGACGCCGCCGATGCGCTCGCGCCCTTCCGCGACGAGTTCGTCGCCGACCCCGGCGTGCGCGCCTACTTCGACGGCAACTCCCTCGGCCGCCCCGTCGCCGCCACGAAGGAGCGGATGGCGGCGCTCCTCGACGCCTGGGGAGGCCGCCTGATCCGCGGCTGGGACGAGCAGTGGATGGCCTCCCCCGAGAAGGTCGGCGACCGCATCGGCGCCCTCACCCTCGGCGCGGCGCCCGGCCAGGTCGTCGTCGGGGACTCCACGACGGTTCTGCTCTACAAGCTCATCCGGGCCGCCGTCGCCGCCCGTCCCGGCCGCGACGAGATCGCGATCGACGACGACGACTTCCCGACCGACCGGTTCCTGGTCGAGAGCATCGCGCGCGAGTGCGGCCTCACCGTGCGCTGGATCCCGGTGCCCCGCGACGGCGGCCCCGAGCCCGCGCAGATCGAGGAGCTGGTCACCGAGCGCACCGCGCTGCTGCTGCTCAGCCACGTCTCGTACCGCTCGGGCCACCTCGCCGACGTCGAGACGCTCACCCGCCTCGCCCACGACGCCGGCGCGCTCGTGCTCTGGGACGTCTGCCACGCCGTCGGCTCGGTGCCCACCGAGCTCGACCGCTGGGGCGTCGACCTCGCCGTCGGCTGCACCTACAAGTACCTCAACGGCGGCCCGGGCGCTCCCGCCTTCGCCTACGTCCGGGCCGGGCTGCAGCCCGAGCTGCGCCAGCCGATCACGGGCTGGATGGGCGCGGCCGACCCCTTCGCGATGGGCGAGCACTACGAGCCGGCCATGGGCATCCGCCGGGTGCTCAGCGGAACGCCCTCGATCCTCGGCATGCAGCCGATGCTCGACATGCTCGACCTGATCGAGCGGGCGGGCATGCCGGCGGTGCGGGCGAAGTCGGTCGCGCTCACGGAGCTGGTGATCGAGGCGGTCGAGCCCGGCGGGGAGCTCGCCGGCCTCGGCCTCACGCTGGCGTCACCCCGCGACCCGTCTCGGCGCGGGGGCCACGTCACGCTCGGGCATCCGGATGCGCAGGCCGTCGTCGCCCGGGCCTGGCAGCGCGACGTCCTCCCCGACTACCGGGGGCCCGGCGGCATCCGCATCGGGCTGTCGCCCCTCAGCACCTCGTTCGACGAGGTGGCCGACGGGCTCGGCGTGATCGCGGAGTGCATCCGCGACTGAGCGGGCCCCAGCCGCTCGTGTCGGGCGGCGGGCAGGCGGCGGTTCAGGATGCGCTGACCGGCACCGGCGCGATCCGCTCGATGATCGCAGTCAGCCGGGCCTGCAGCTCGAGCAGCTCCGCGACATCGACGCCGAGCGCCTCGATCACCTGCGGCGGCACCTGCTCGGCCCGATCGCGCAGCCGACGCCCATCCGCCGTCAGCTGCACCGCGAGCTGGCGCTCGTCGCTGGCCGACCGGGCACGCGTCACCAGCCCGGCCGCCTCGAGCCGCTTCACGAGCGGCGACAGCGTCGCCGGTTCGAGCCGGAGCGCCGCGGCGAGCTCGCCGAGGGAGCGCGGCTCCCGCTCCCAGAGCGCCAGCATCACCAGGTACTGCGGATGCGTCAGCCCCAGCGGCTCGAGGATCGGCTTGTAGACCCCGATCACCGAGCGGGACGCGACCGCGAGCGCGTAACACAGCTGCCGGTCGAGGGCGAGAAGATCGGTGCCGGTCGTCATAATCGTTAGTATACTAATCGTTATGGCACGAAAGAAGGCCCCGCGCGAGCCGAACCCGATGAACCCCTTCGACGGCAAGCCCGGCTTCGTGAACCGCCTCAACCGCATCGTCTTCACCTTCACCGGCCCGGCCCAGGTGGGCATCGGCCGCCCCGAGGCGCCCTACGTGCCGCCGGCCGACCCCCGCTGCCCCCTCTGCGGCAACCTCATGGCCGACCACACCATCGACCGCACGGGCGAACGCACCCAGCTGCACTGCCCCGCCTGATCCAGGCTGCAGGCCCCGCCGCCGCCCCGCGCGCCGAGCAGCAGAATATGCCCGAACGGGGGTGGTGCTGTCAAGCCCCTTGTCGCTTCGAGAAGCGGTTCTAGCGTGATTTTCGGTTCCGGTGGCGGAACCCGGCGCGACCCGTCGCGCCGCGAACCACGACGCGCGAGAGACCCGCGCGGGCAGCACGAGGGTGACCATGGACAGCGCACGCACGGCCAAGACGATGACCGCCTCCGCGGTCGTCCTGGGGATCGCACTGGGGCTCGGCGGCTGCGCCGTCGGCACGGGCGGATCCGCCACGCAGGACGACACCGACTACGACTCCTCGGCGGCCCTCTCCGGAAAGCTGACCGTGATGGGCTTCGGCGCCAGCGACGACGTCGCCACCGCCCGCCTCGACCTGACGAAGAAGGAGCTCGGCAGCGACGTCGACGTCGAGCTGATCGAGGGCGACCTCGACATCCAGCAGTTCCTCTCCTCGGTCGCCTCGGGCCAGCCGCCCGAGCTGCTCTACGCCAATCGCGACCAGATCGGCTCGCTCGCCGCCCGCGGCGCCCTGCTGCCGCTGGATGCCTGCATCGCCGGCGAGGGCATCGACACGGGCCAGTATCGCGACACGGCGCTCGCGCAGGTCACCTTCGGCGACGAGATCTACGGCATCCCCGAGTTCAACGGCATCCAGATCACCATGGCGAACAGCGACCTCCTGAACGCGGCCGGCCTCACCCTCGACGACGTGAACGGCAGCGATCCCGCCGCCGTCACCGCGGCCAGCGCGGCGCTCGCGAAGCCCGACGCGAACCCGCCGGTGATCGGCTACGACAGCAAGCTGCCCGAGTTCCTCCCGCTCTGGGCCAAGGCGAACGGCGCCGACCTCATCTCGGAGGACGGACGCACCGCCCAGCTCGACGACCCCGCCGTCGTCGACGCGCTCGAGTGGGCGGTCGGCATCTACGACGCCCAGGGCGGCTTCAGCACCATCAAGGCGGTGCGCGACTCCGCCGACTTCTTCGGTTCGGGCAACCAGTTCGCCACCGACGCGCTGGGCGCCATGCCGATGGAGCAGTGGTACCTCAACGTGCTGAACGACGTCTCGCCCGACGCCCCGCTCGTGTTCGACACCGTGCGCGACCGCCAGGGCCAGCCGATCGCCTACGCCAGCGGCTCGGCCTGGGCCATCCCGGCCGGCAGCGAGAACACCGCGGCGGCCTGCCGCTGGGCGCGGGTGATGACGAGCGTCGACGCCTGGCAGGCGGCAGCGGATGCGCGGCTCGCCGCACGGCAGGAGGAGGGCAAGCCGTTCACGGGCATCCTCACCGCGAACGTCGAGGCCGACGAGGCCATCCGGGCGATGGTCACCTCGGGCGGCGAGCCCTGGGACTCGGGCGTCACCGCGATGTACGAGGCCAACGACCACACCTTCTCGCTGCCGGCGAACCCCGCTGACGCCGAGTTCAAGTCGGCCTGGCAGGACGCGGTCAACCGCGTGCTGAACGGACAGCAGGAGCCGCAGGATGCGCTCGCCCAGGCGCAGGACGAGGCCCAGAAGGCGCTCGACAAGGCCTGGGCGACGCTGGATGGCGAGTGACACGACGGCCCGCCCCCGAGCGAGCCGCGACGCACGCGGGGCCGACGGCGACGGCGCCGACGGCCCCGCACCGAAGACGAAGGCCGCCCCCGTCCGCCCGAGCCTGAAGCGGGCGCGGCGCCGCAACGTCCTCGCCGCCCTCGCCTTCCTCTCGCCCTGGATCGTCGGCTTCGCCGTCTTCACCCTCTGGCCCCTGATCTACAGCGGCTACCTCTCCCTCACCGACTACGACGTCATCAACGATCCGTCGTTCGTCGGCCTCGACAACTACGCGCAGCTCTTCGCCGACCCCAAGGTCGCGCTCGCGCTGGGCAACACCCTCTTCTACGCGGTGCTGCAGATCCCCGCGTACGTGATCGTCTCGCTGGTGCTGGCGGTGCTCCTGGATCGTGCCGGGCGCGCATCCGGATTCTTCAGGACCGTGTTCTTCCTGCCCAAGATGACCCCGCCCGTGGCCGTCGGCGTGCTCTTCCTGCTGCTCTTCAACGGCCAGAACGGCCTGGTGAACGGCGCGCTCGGGCTCGTGGGCATCGACGGGCCGGCCTGGACGACCGACCCCGCCTGGGTCAAGCCCGGCCTCATCCTGATGAGCCTGTGGACGGTCGGCTCGTCGGTGATCATCCTGCTCGCCGCCCTCCGCAGCGTGCCCGAGGACGTGCTCGAGGCCGCCCGCCTCGACGGCGCCAACGGCCTGCAGGTCACCTGGCGCGTGACCGTGCCGCTGATCAGCCCGGCGCTGTTATTCATCGTGATCATCAACACGATCAACGCCCTGCAGACCTTCGACGAGGTCTACACGGCGTTCTTCGGCGGCGGCAACACGACCTACAGCAACGACGCCGCGCTGTTCTACGTGATCTACCTCTTCCAGCAGGCCTTCGAGTTCCTGCACATGGGCTACGCCTCCGCGCTCGCCTGGCTGCTCTTCGTGATCATCATGGCGATCACGGTCGTGCAGTTCCTGGTCTCGCGCAAGGTCGTCTACTACGAGGGGGGCGAGCGATGAGCGGGCAGCGTTCGAGCGGCCGGATGCGCGGCCCGCTGCTGCGCCCCACCCGACACGGGCGTGCCGGCCGCATCGGGCTCGGCGTCGCCCTCGTCGCGGTCTCGGTGGTGTTCCTCTACCCCTTCGTCTGGCTCGTCAGCGCCTCGTTCAAGCCGCGCGGCGAGGTGTTCGACAACGCCCTGATCCCGAAGACGTTCACGCTCGAGAACTACGTGACCGTCTGGCAGGAGGCGCCGATGGCGCTGTGGCTGCTGAACACGGTGCTCGTGACGGTGCTGGCGGCGACCGCGGTCACGCTCTCGAGCGCGCTCGTGGCGTGGGGCTTCTCGTACTACCGCTTCCGCGGCCGGGGCGTGCTGTTCGCCTTCGTGCTCGGGTCGATGATGCTGCCCGGGGCGGTGACGATGATCCCGACGTTCCTGATCTGGAACTCGCTCGGCGCCGTCGGCACGCTCGTGCCGCTCTGGGCGGGCAACCTGTTCGGCAGCGCGTTCTACATCTTCCTGCTGCGGCAGTTCTTCCTCGGCGTTCCACGGGACTACTTCGACGCGGCCCGCATCGACGGCGCGGGCCACTTCGGCATGTTCTGGCGGATCGCGTTGCCGCTCTGCAAGCCGGCGCTGGTGGTGACGTTCCTGTTCGAGGCGCAGGCCGCCTGGACCGACCTCATGCGCGGCCTGATCTACCTCCGCGACACCTCGACGTTCACCATCCCACGAGGCCTCAAGTCGCTGGTCGACGCCTACGGCTTCGGAGGCGAGTGGCACTGGGAGATCATCGTCACGGCGTCGGTGATCACGACCGTGCCGATGATCATCCTGTTCTTCCTCGGTCAGAAGCAGTTCGTGAGCGGCATCAGCACCTCGGGCCTGAAGGGCTGAGCGAGCCGAGCGGATGCGCGGCCCGGCGCTTCCCGTCGGCCGCTCCCGTGCGGCAGACGGGTGCCCGGCATACGGTGAGGGCATGGCACTCGAACTGACCGACACCACCATCGAGCACCGCGGCTCGAGCTATGCGCTCAGCGGCGGCCCGACAGAGTGGGCCATCACCCGGGCGGGCACGCCCCTGGGCCACCTCGTCGTGAAGTCCTCCGCCGGCGAGGAGGGCGAGCCCGTCTACACGACGAGCCTGCCCGACGGCACGGCCGGCAACCTCGAGGGCACCGACTGGGAGCAGGTCGTGCGGGGCCACCTGAACGAATTCGACCCCGAGATCGCCGACCCGACCTCCGACGTACCGAGCGCCGGCGGCTGAGCCGCACGCGGATGGTGGAGCGCGGAGGGGACCCGAACGAGCCGAACACCTCGATCGAGGTGCGGCGCGTCGAGCGCGGCGACGTCTACACGCGCGTCTCGACCATCGGTTCGCCCGGCGGCCGCGCCTTCGTGCTCGTGGCCGGCCTCGGCGTCGCCGCCACCTACTTCGAGCGCCTCGCCCCGAACCTGAACGAGTTCGGCCCGGTGCACGCCCTCGACCTGCCCGGGTTCGGCGGGGTCCCGCATCCGCCCGCCGCGATGAGCATCGAGCAGTACGCCGACCTCGTCGAGGCCGTGATCGACGAGCTCGACCTCGACGACCCCGTGCTCATCGGGCACTCGATGGGCACCCAGATGGTCGCCGAGGTCGCGGCACGGCGGCCCGACATCACCACGGTGGTGCTGATCAGCCCGGTCGTCGACCCCTCGGCGCGGCGGCTGCCGACGCTCGCGTTCCGCTTCCTGCACGCCGCCTGGCACGAGCCGGTCAAGGTGAAGCTCCTCGCCGTCGGCTCGTACCTGACCTGCGGGCCGAAGTGGTTCCTGCGCGTGCTTCCGGCGATGATGCGCTTCCGCATCGAGGACCGCTTCCCGCGCATCCGGGCCGCCACCCTGATCGTGCGCGGGCAGCACGACGCCGTGGTCTCGGAGGCCTTCGCGGAGTGGGCGGCCACGCGCATCCCGTTCGCCTCGACCTGGGAGATCGGCGGCGCCGCCCACTCGGTGATGCACCAGCACGCCGAGGGCGTGGCCCGGCTCTGCGTCGAGTTCGCGCGGGCGCCGCGCGACACCGACGGCCTGCTCAACCGCATGTCGCACGAGGCGGCCGAGACCCCCGAGCCGACCCACGCGAGCCCGGCGCTCGCGCTCAAGGCCCTCGGCGGGCGGCTGCGCGAGTTCGTCGGCGTCGTGCGGCGGGACGACCGGCTGATCGCCGAGGGCAAGAGCGAGCACGCCGAGGCGATGGCGGAGGAGCAGGGCGAGCGCTGACGCGACTTAGCCTGACGTCGGCTCCTCGCGTCTTCCCCTGACGTCTGCTCCTCGCGTCTTCTACTCTTGTGGTCATGAGCATCGAAGACGTGTGGCCGCTGTTCGCCCTCCGCCTCGCGACGCCGCGGCTGGTGCTGCGGGTCGTGCGCGACGACGACCTGCCGGGTCTCGCCGACGCGGCTCTCGCGGGCATCCACGGGGAGCGGATGCCCTTCATGCGCCCCTGGAGCGAGGAGGAGCCCGCGACCCTCCGCCGCTCACTGGCGCAGTTCCAGTGGCGGCGCCGCGCCGATCTGCGGCCGGAGTCGTGGGGGCTGAACTTCGCGGTCCTGCGGGATGGGCATCCGATCGGTGTGCAGGACCTCGAGGCCGACGACTTCGGCATCCTGCGCACGGTGTCGACGGGCTCATGGCTCACCCGCTCGGCGCAGGGCCAGGGGTTCGGCACCGAGATGCGCCAGGCGGTGCTGACCTTCGCCTTCGACCACCTCGGCGCCGACTACGCCGACTCGGGCGCCTTCGACTGGAACGAGCCCTCGCTCGCGGTCTCGCGCAAGCTCGGCTACCACCCCAACGGCCTCGCCTTCGCGAGCCCGCGCCCGGGCGAACGCGCCACCGAGCAGCGCCTCCGCCTCGCGGCCGCCGACTTCGCGCGGCCCCCGTGGCCCGTCGCGGTCACGGCCCCGCCGGCGGCCCTGGCGGCCCTCCTCGGCGACGCTGCTCCTACAGAACCCGGCGCCTAGCCGGCAGCGGCTCCGCCGGCGCGGTCCGACGCGGCGGCGACGAGGTCGATCGTGGCGTCGAGAGTCGGCGCGAAGCGGTCGAGCTCGCCCCGCGCGATGCGGTGCCGCTTCGCGACCGCACGCCACTCCCGGGCCGCGTCGGCGACCTCCCGCAGAACGCCCTGCGCCCCAGCGGCGTCGAGATCGAAGGAGGGCGCGTAGTCGAGGAGTGTGCGCAGCTCGGCGTCCGGAGTCGACGCACCGCCGACCGAGGTCACCCGCTGGGCGGCGAAGACTGGTTCGGGGTTGATGTCGAACGCGGGCGACAGCGTCCAGCCGCCGCGGGCGCGCAGGAAGCCGTGGTTGCGCAGGTGATCGTCGGTGTTGTGCAGGGCGATCGAGAACGCGATGCGCCGCCAGAGCTGGCGGAGGTCGGCCGTGGCGCGAGCACTCTGCGCGGCCAGGGCCTCGGCGATCTCGAGGTAGTCGCGCGGTTCGCCGTCGCTCGTCTCCAGCATCGTCATGGCGGAGATGTAGCCGACCCGCTCGGTGCCCGCCCGGTCGAAGCGCTCGAGCAGCAGCACGCTGCGGCCGTCGAGCTCGAGGTGCTGTGTCACCGGGACGTCGATCCCGGCCTTCCCGGCGAGTTCCAGGGCGACGCCCTCCCACGCGATCACGTCCCACTCGTCGCCGGGGTGGGGGAACTTCGCGATCAGGAGGCGCTCGCCGTCGCGCACCGAGGCCTTCGGGCGGGCTCCGCCGAGCGATCCCGTTCCGGCGTCGAGCAGCAGCTTCACGGCGGCCAGATCTCCGGGCTCGTCCCGGGCCACGCGCTCGGCCGCCCGCATCAGCTCGGGCAGTGCGATCAGCTTGGGCACGGTGTCGGCCGGATGCTCGAACGGGCCGTCGGGCGAGGTGCGGAACCGCAGGGCGCCGTGCCGGGTCGCGTCGCTCACGCCGAGCAGGTAGTCGCGGTCGTCGATCATCCCCATGACCTCACCAGCGGCCGACGCCTCGGCGCGCAGCCGCTTCCCGATCAGCGCGCGTCCCCAGCGATCGGGGGCGGCGTCGGCGAAGGCCCGGGGCAGCGGGGTGGCGAGCGCCTGCGACCCGGCGTGCAGCGGGAGGGCTGGTTCGATCGCGTAGGCCGACGGGTCGGCGAGGTAGCGTCGGTCGTAGCCGAACGACGAGACGACCGTGCGGCGCCGCACCGTCGAGAAGAGCTCCCCGACCGAGCGCGTCGTGCCGCCTTCGTCGAGCTCGGCGAGGATGCGCATCAGGGTCGTACCCGGATGGGCAGCGCCTCGTCGGCACGGGCTCGGCCGAGGTCGGTGCGGTACGGGTCGCTCGCCTCCACCAGCGCGTCGAGCACGCCGAGCGCCCGCGACACCGCGAGCACGGAGCCGAGGCCGACGCCCGGGTCGCCGTGCTCGATCTTCGAGAGCGTGGAACGGGAGATGCCGGCGCGCTCCGCCAGCTGCGCCGAGGTGATCGACTGGAGCTTGCGCCACGCTGCGAGGTTCTCGCCGATCTCAGCGGCGGACCGGGTGACGCGAAGCGGGACCGGTCGGGCCACTTCGGCTCCTTCCGTCTGCAGATGACGACACAAAACAGTTTTACGTCGGTGATCTGAGACAATAGCACGACGCACTGCCGACGTGGGAATACCTGCGGGAGTCGGGCGTTGTAGGAGATACATGCAAACGCATTGATCTGAGAAAGGGTCGCAGCCATGCAGTTCGGAATCTTCACCGTCAGCGACGTCACCACCGACCCCACGACGGGCCGTACCCCGGATGACACCGAGCGCACCCGCGCCATCCTGACCATCGCCCAGCACGCCGACCAGGCGGGCCTCGACGTCTTCGCCACCGGCGAGCACCACAACCCGCCCTTCGTGGCCTCCTCGCCCACCACCATGCTGGGCTACCTCGCCGGCACGACCGAGAACATCGTGCTGTCGACCTCGACCACCCTGATCACCACGAACGACCCGGTGAAGATCGCCGAGGACTACGCGATGCTCCAGGTCATCTCGAACGGCCGCATGGACCTCATGATGGGCCGCGGCAACACCGGGCCGGTCTACCCCTGGTTCGGCAAGGACATCCGGGCGGGCATCCCGCTGGCCGTCGAGAACTACGCGCTGCTCCGCCGCCTCTGGGAGGAGGAGGTCGTGGACTGGGAGGGCAAGTTCCGCACCCCGCTGCAGGGCTTCACCTCGACGCCCCGCCCGCTCGACGGGGTGCCGCCGTTCGTCTGGCACGGCAGCATCCGCAGCCCGCAGATCGCCGAGCAGGCCGCGTACTACGGCGACGGCTTCTTCCACAACAACATCTTCTGGCCGATCCAGCACACCGAGCAGATGGTGTCGCTCTACCGCAGCCGCTTCGAGCACTACGGTCACGGCCGTGCCGACCAGGCGATCGTGGGGCTCGGCGGGCAGTTCTTCGCCCGCAAGAACTCGCAGGACGCGATCGACGAGTTCCGCCCGTACTTCGACAACGCCCCCGTCTACGGCCACGGGCCCTCGATGGAGGACTTCACGGAGCAGACCCCGCTCACCGTCGGCTCGCCCCAGCAGATCATCGACCGCTACGCCACCATGCGCGACCACGTCGGCGACTACCAGCGCCAGATGTTCCTGATCGACCACGCCGGGCTGCCGCTGAAGACGGTGCTCGAGCAGATCGACATCCTGGCCGAGGAGATCGTGCCTGCCCTCCGCGAGATCAACGACTCGCAGCGCCCCGCCGGCGTGCCGAGCAACCCGCCGTCGCACGCCGAGCGCGTCGCCGCGGCCCGGGCCGCGGGCGCGGTGGGCGAGGGTCACGTCGCCGGTGAGGACCACTGGACGGGCTCCACCGCCGAGGACGACCGCACCCCCGCCGCCGCGGGCGCCCACACCGGGGCTGCCTTCGGCCTCTGACCCACGCGCAGCGCTTACTCGCCGTACGCTCCGGACGAATAAAGAGGTCCTCCGCCGCCATAGTGGTCGCGGAGGGCCTCTTTATTCGTCCGGGGCGTACAGCCGCGTCAGCGCTGGGTGATCGCCAGGGCGACGAGGGTCGCGGTGCCGCCGACGAGCAGCACCCAGCTCAGGATGCGCACAGCGAGGTTGCCCCGGAACCGCTGCCAGCGCGTCCGGAGCTCGGGCCGCGCGAACGAGCCGCCCTTCGCCGCGACGGGCTGCTGCGGCACCGCCGTCGGTTCGGCCGGTGCCGGTGCCGGTGCGATCGCGCGATCGAGGTCGGAGCGCTCGCGGGTGACGTCGAACTCCCAGAGCAGGTCCTCGATGGCCGCGTCGTTCTCGGCCGTCCGGTCCCGTGCTGTGTGCTTCGTCATCAGGCTCCGAGCGTAGGCGCGGCCGAGCGGAGCCCGCCATGGGGAGAACTCCCCATCGCCGCGAGCGTCGGCGCTCGCGGGTCCGTCAGTCGGCGGGCCCGCGCAGCGCGGCGGCGTAGTTCGTGAGCGAGCGCCGGTAGCGCGGCACGTGCGGCGCTAGCGCCCCCAGCGCGACCCCCACGGCCTCGCGCTCCCGGCCGGCGTCGGCCAGGGCGAGCGCGAGGAACGCGAGCACCGCATCCTGCAGCTTCTCGGCCTCGCGGGCGTTCTCGTCGTCTCCGGCGATCGGATGCGCGGCCTCCGCCTCGAGCAGTGCCACCGCCTCTTCGGCCTGCCCGAGCGCGCGGAGCGAGCTCGCCAGCTGCACCGTCGCCTGCCGACGCCGCCACGCGTCGAGCCCCGGCTCCCCGCCGTCGGATCCGGCGCCGGAACCCGCGGCGAGCGCCGCGCGGTAGAGGGGCACGGCCTCCGGGGTGCGGCCGACCGAGTCGAAGCCGCCGGCCCGCTCGAACTCCACGACGGCGCGGGGCACGTCGGCCGCGCCCTCCGCGGTCACGCGCTCGAGCTCGGCCACGAAGGCCTCGGGCGTGTAGTCGTCGAAGCGCGCCCAGAGGTCGTCGACCCGGGACTGCCAGCGTGCATCCGTCGTGCTCATCGAACCAGTCTCGCACCCGGCTCCGTCTAGGCCGGGAGCGGGCTGGGCGAAGCGCCGCGGACCGGCGTGGCTGCCGCCGATGTCGGTGGTGCGGCGCACAATGTCGGCATGAACGATTTCGACATCTGCGAACGCTGCGACGGCTCGGGGGCCGACCCCCTGCAGAGCTTCCACGAGGACGAGTTCACCCACTGCCGCGACTGCCGCGGCGACGGTGTGACGCTGTCGTTCGACGAGCTGCTCGAGGAGCCCCTGCGCCTCTCGGCCTGACCGCCGTCTCCCGTCGCCGCACCCCGCCGCGACACAGCACCGCCGAGAAGTCAAGCCGCAACGAAGCGATAACGAATCGCGGCGCATCATGCGAAACTTCCCGTAAGCGAGGACGATTTTCCCCAGGGGAGGCGAGATGGGCACCAAGCACTACCGGCGCGGCGACGGTGCCGGCGCCACCGCCGTCGCTCCCGATCCGAGCGATCCCTACGCCGCGTACCTCGACTGGGTCGCCGAGGGGCGCCCGTCGCTCTCGGGCGGACTGAGCACCGGCCCCACGCCCATGCCGGCGGGGCCCGCGGCCGAGGCTCCGGCCATCCGCGTCACGGCTCACGTGCAGGTGCAAGACCTCGGCGGCGTCGCCGAGCAGCCCCTCCGCCCCTCCCTCTGGCAGCGCCTCACCTCCTTCGGCCGCTCCCGCTGACCCGGCCCGTCGCCTCGACGCGAGGCGTGCGCGGCGTGCGAGGCGTGCGCGGTGACGGAAGGTGCCTGATCACCCGGTTTCGCATTCCGGCCATTCCCGCGAGGGCGCTGACGCCGGGTTCGATGGACGGCTGCCCGGGCGTCAGCCGGCGCGGCGGTCGGGGGCGTCGGCGGTGTCGGGGGCGCCGGGGCGGGCGATCGAGCCGTTGCGGCCCGGGCCCGGAGCCCAGTCGGGAGCGTCTTTGTCGCCGATCAGGCGCCACACCGAGGGCGTGAGGTCGGGGTGGTCGAGCGCGATCTGCCGCAGCACGCGGTAGTTGCGCGCCGCCGAGGGCCGGCGCCCGCCGTTCGAGGCGATGTTGTCGGCGCGCAGGAGGTAGACCACGAGCTCGTCGACGGTGGGCAGCTCGTCCATGAAGTCCCACGGGTCTTCGCCCGAGAGCAGCCGCTCCTGCACGATCGTGGCGAGCTCGTCGGCCGCCTCGGCCCGCAGCACCTCGAGGCTGGCGTGCCCCCGGGGCAGATGCTCGTCGTACGTCACCCGAAGAGCCTAAACGGCACCCCCGACACCCGCCCAACCAGAGCATCGCTCACGACCCGACGGCCGCAACGCGCCACCGCGACGGTCAGAGCTGCGAGGCGTCGACGCCGAAGGTGTCGCAGGCCGTCGGCCCGCCCGACAGCCCCGCCGAGAACCACTTCTGCCGGGACTCGCTCGACCCGTGCGTCCACGCCTCGGGGTTCACCTGCCCGCTGCTCTTCTCCTGGATGCGGTCGTCGCCGATCACCGAGGCGGCGTTCAGCGCATCCGCGATCTGGGCGTCGGTGACCGGCTCGAGGAACGTCGTGCCGTCGGCGTCGGCGATGGTCGACGCGGCGCCCACCCACGACCCGGCGTAGCAGTCGGCCTGCAGCTCGGTACGAACCGACGCCGAGGCGGGCCCGGTGTCACCGGAATTCTCCGATGCGAGCACCCCGGTCAGGTTCTGGATGTGGTGCCCCCACTCGTGCGCGATCACGTACATCTGCGACAGCGTGCCTCCGCTCGCCCCGAACTGGGTGCGCAGCTCGTCGAAGAACTCGGTGTCGAGGTAGATCTGCTGGTCGGGAGGGCAGTAGAAGGGTCCGACGGCGCTGGTCGCCTGGCCGCAGCCGGTGTTCGTCGACTGCTCGAACAGGATGATGTCGCCCGGCGCCCGGTACTCGGCCCCCACCTGCGCGGTCGCATCGGTCCAGTAGACGTCGAGCGAGGTCGCCGCACCGGTGATCAGGCACTCGGTGCTCGCGTTCGCGTCGGCACCGGTCTCGCACGAGACCGCCTGGTCCTGCGAGCTGTCCGACCCGCCCGAGCCCCCACCGCCGGCGAGCCCCGTCAGGTCGACGCCCGTGAGCTGCGACAGCAGGAACAGCCCCACCACGACTACGACGCTTCCGCCGCCGATCGCGACCCCGCGACCCCGCTTCGAGACCTTGCCGGAGTCGATCTTCGCGTTCGGGTCGAATGTCATGTGCTGAATGTACTGCGGAACGCGCATCCCGGCCCGTGTATACACAGGCTCTTGAATCGGCCGACGAACGGGCGTAGATTGGCCTCGATGTATACAGAGAGCGGATGCGCGTGATGGCCCGCGCGAGTGAGCTCGCCTATGAGGCGCTGCGCTCCGAGATCCTGTCGTGGCAGCTCGCGCCAGGTGCCGTGCTCGCCGAGGTGGAGCTCTCGGGCCGTCTCGGCATCTCCCGCACCCCCGTGCGCGAGGCCCTGGCCCGGCTCGTCGCCGACGGTCTCGTGGAGCCGCAGGGCGGCCGCGGCCTGATCGTCACGGCCGTCTCGGCGGCGAACGTGACCGAGCTCTTCGAACTGCGGCGTGCACTGGAGACCGAGGCGGCCGCACTCGCGGCCCGACGCCGGAGCGCCCCCGCCTTCGTCGCCCTGCAGAACGAGCTGCGGGAGGTGCCCGCGCTGCTGACCGATCCCGACCCCGGCCGTCACGCCTACTACGACCTGGCGACCCGCTTCGACGCGGCCATCGACGAGGCTGTGCGGAACCCCTTCCTCGTGCAGGCCCTCACCGGCGTGCGCACCCACCTGGCGCGCCTCCGCCGCCTCTCCCGCGACAACCCAGCGCGCCTGCTCGAGGCGGCCCGCGAGCACCTGCTGATCGTCGACGCGATCGTCGACGGCGACCCGCAACTCGCGGCCGACGCCACGCGGGTGCACCTGGCGCGGAGCCTCCGCGCCACGCTCGGCTCCCTCGACGCCGACCCGCCCGCGACCCCGGCGCGAGCATCCGCCCCCACCGATGCCCGCCCCGCCGCCCCCACGGCCGCCGCCCCCACCGCCACGGCCGCCGCCCCCACGGCCGCCGCCCCCACGAACGACCAACGAACATCCACCCCCGCACCCACCACCCCACCGAAAGGCGCCCCCGCCCGATGAACCTCCACGACGTGCGCGTGCACCGCAGCGACGAGAACCTCCCCCGCGAGGGCCAGCTGGCCCACAAGATCGCCCAGGTCGCCGCCGACCCGGTGGCGGTGACCCCCGAGGTGACCGAGATGGTCATCAACCGCGTGATCGACAACGCCGCCGTCGCGGTCGCGAGCATCACCCGCGGCCCGGGTGTCGCCGCCCGCGCCCAGGCGCTCGACCACCCCTACGCCCCGGGCGCCTCCGTGTTCGGTGTCACCGGCGGCTACAGCCCCGAGTGGGCCGCCTGGGCTAACGGGGTCGCCGTGCGTGAGCTCGACTACCACGACACCTTCCTCGCGGCCGAGTACTCGCACCCGGGCGACAACATCCCGCCGATCCTCGCCGTCGCCCAGCACGTCGGCTGCACCGGCGCCGACCTCGTGCGCGGCATCGCGACGGGCTACGAGATCCAGGTCGACCTGGTGAAGGCGATCAGCCTGCACAAGCACAAGATCGACCATGTCGCCCACCTCGGCCCGTCGGCCGCCGCCGGCATCGGCACCCTGCTCGGCCTCGACGTCGAGACGATCTTCCAGGCCGTCGGCCAGGCGCTGCACACCACCACCGCCACCCGCCAGTCGCGCAAGGGCGAGATCTCCACCTGGAAGGCCCACGCCCCCGCCTTCGCCGGCAAGATGGCCGTCGAGGCGGTCGACCGGGCGATGCGCGGCCAGACCAGCCCCACCCCCATCTACGAGGGGGAGGACGGCGTGATCGCGTGGCTCCTCGACGGGCCGGATGCGCGCTACGAGGTTCCCCTCCCGGAAGACGGCGAGGCGAAGCGCGCCATCCTCGACACCTACACGAAGGAGCACTCGGCCGAGTACCAGGCGCAGGCGTGGATCGACCTGGCCCGCAAGCTCAACCGCGAGCATCCGGAGACCGCCGACCCGGCGAACGTGGTGAGCGTGACGATCCACACCAGCCACCACACCCACTTCGTGATCGGCTCGGGCGCGAACGACCCGCAGAAGTACGACCCGACGGCCAGCCGGGAGACGCTCGACCACTCGATCCCATACATCTTCACCGTCGCGCTGCAGGACGGCGCCTGGCACCACGTCGACTCGTACAGCCCGGCGCGGGCAGCGCGACCCGACACCGTCGAGCTCTGGCACAAGGTGCAGACGCTCGAGGACCCCGAGTGGACGCGCCGCTACCACTCGCTCGACCCCGCCGAGAAGGCGTTCGGCGGCCGTGTCGAGATCGTGCTCGCCGACGGCTCGACCGTCGTCGACGAGATCGCGGTGGCCGACGCGCATCCGCTCGGCGCCCGCCCGTTCGCCCGTGCCGACTACGTGCAGAAGTTCCGCACGCTGGCCGCCGGTGTCATCGAGGAGGCCGAGATCGAGCGCTTCCTCGCCCTCGCCGAGCGCCTGCCCGAGCTCACGGTCGACGAGGTGCGGCAGCTGAACGTCGTCGCTCGTCCCGGCCTCCTCGAGGCCATCCCCACCCCGAAGGGACTCTTCTGATGCTGTACTCCACGATTCCCGCGCACGAGAAGCGCGCCGCCTTCCGCTCGGCGCTGACCTCCGGCCGACTGCTCAGGATGCCCGGCGCCTTCAACCCGCTGAGCGCCCGCCTGATCGAGGAGAAGGGCTTCGACGGCGTCTACATCTCGGGCGCGGTCATCGCCGCCGACCTCGGCTTCCCCGACATCGGTCTCACCACGCTCACCGAGGTGGCCACCCGCGGTGGCCAGATCTCGCGGATGACGAACCTGCCGACGCTGATCGACGCCGACACGGGCTTCGGCGAGCCGATGAACGTCGCCCGCACGGTGCAGACGCTCGAGGACGCCGGGGTCTCCGGCCTGCACATCGAGGACCAGGTCAACCCGAAGCGCTGCGGACACCTCGACGGCAAGGCGGTGGTCGACGCCGACACGGCGGTCAAGCGCATCCGGGCCGCCGCCGACGCGCGCCGCGACCCGAACCTGCTGATCATGGCGCGCACCGACATCCGCGCCGTCGACGGCCTCGGCGCCGCGATCGACCGCGCCAAGCAGCTCGTCGACGCGGGCGCCGACGCGATCTTCCCCGAGGCCATGGCCGACCTGTCGGAGTTCGAGGCCATGCGCAAAGCGATCGACGTGCCGATGCTCGCGAACATGACGGAGTTCGGCAAGAGCGAGCTGTTCTCGGTGTCGCAGCTCGAGTCGGTGGGCGCGAACCTCGTGATCTACCCGGTCTCGCTGCTGCGCATCGCGATGGGCGCCGCCGAGCGCGGGCTCGACGCACTCGTCGCCGAAGGTTCACTGAAGAGCGAGGTCGCCACGATGCAGACGCGTGCCAGACTCTACGAACTGCTCGACTACCCGGCCTACAACGCGTTCGACTCCTCGGTCTTCGATTTCGAGGTTCCGGATGCTCGCTGAGCACCTCACCGGCCGGCCCACGTTGTTCACGAAGGAGTGCTGACATGACCGATCCGCAGGAGATCAAGAAGGGGCTGGCCGGCGTCGTCGTCGACTACACGGCGGTCTCGAAGGTCAACCCCGAGACGAACTCGCTGCTGTACCGGGGGTATCCGGTGCAGGAGCTGGCGGCGTCGTGCTCCTTCGAGCAGGTCGCGTACCTGCTCTGGAACGGTGAGCTGCCCTCCGACGCCGAGCTCGAGGCCTTCGAGCGGGCCGAGCGGTCGCAGCGCGCGCTGGATCCGGCCGTGAAGCGGGTGATCGACGAGCTGCCGCTGACCGCGCATCCGATGGACGTCGTGCGCACCGCCGTGTCGGTGATCGGCGCGCTCGACCCCTCGTGGGACGACTCGTCGGAGGAGGGGACGCTCGGCAAGGCCGTGCACCTGCTCGCCGCGCTGCCCGCGATCGTGGCCTACGACCAGCGCCGCCGCCGCGGGCAGGATGTCGTGGAGCCCGACGAGTCGCTCGGGTACTCGGCGAACTTCCTGCGGATGACCTTCGGTTCGGTGCCCTCCGACGTGGTCGTGAAGGCGTTCGACGTGTCGATGATCCTGTATGCGGAGCACTCGTTCAACGCGTCGACGTTCACGGCGCGGGTCGTGACCTCGACGCTCAGCGACCTGTACTCGGCGGTCGTCGCGGGCATCGGGGCGCTGAAGGGGCCGCTGCACGGCGGCGCCAACGAGGCCGTGATGCACGTGTTCGACGAGATCGGCACGGCTTCGGCGGCCGAGGCGTGGCTCGACGAGGCGCTGGCGGCCAAGCGCAAGATCATGGGATTCGGGCACCGGGTGTACAAGAACGGCGACTCGCGGGTGCCGACGATGAAGGCCTCGCTCGACACGCTCGTGGCCGAGTACGACCGGCCCGATCTGCTCGAGCTGTACGTGGCCCTCGACGAGGCGATGCAGTCCCGGAAGAGCATCAAGCCGAACCTCGACTACCCGTCGGGGCCGGCGTACCACCTGATGGGGTTCGACACCGAGATGTTCACGCCGCTGTTCGTGGCGTCGCGGATCGTGGGGTGGACGGCGCACATCCGGGAGCAGCTGGCGTCGAACGCGCTGATCCGGCCGCTGTCGGCGTACAACGGGGTCGACGAGCGGCACGTGCCCTCGGCCTGAGCGGTCGGGCTTGTCGACGCCGCCGCTGCCGTGCGCCAGGATGGTGCTGACGAAGGCGGGGTAGGGGATGGACCAGGCTGATCCGGTCGGCATCGTGCTGATCGCGGCGCTCGCCGTGGCGGCTCCGTTGGTCGCCGCGGCCGTGGGCCGGGTGGCGCGCGTGCCGCTGGTGGTGTTCGAGATCCTGCTGGGCGTGCTGGTGGGGCCGAGCGTTCTCGGCTGGCTCGGGCCGAGCCCGTTCTCGGGCGCGATCGCGGAGTTCGGGCTCGCGCTGCTGTTCTTCATGGCGGGTCGCGAGATCGACTTCGCCGCGATCGCCGGCCGCCCGATCGCCCGGGCCGGCCTCGGCTGGGGCATCTCGCTCGTCGTCGCGATCGCCGTCGGTTACCTGATCGCCCCCGACCTCGAGGCCGCGGTGTTCATCGGCGTCGCCCTCACCTCCACCGCGCTCGGCACGATCATGCCGATGCTCCGCGACGCGGGCGAGCTGTCCACCCCGTTCGGCCGGGCCGTCACCGCGGTCGGCGCCGTGGGGGAGTTCGGGCCGCTGATCGCCATCTCGCTCTTCCTCAGCGGCCGATCGCCCGGCATCTCGGCCGTCGTGCTGATCGGCTTCACGGCGATCGCGCTGCTGGGCATCCTGGCCGCCTCGCGCGGACCGCGCACGGGCCTGCACCGCATCGTCACGACGACCCTGCACACCAGCGGACAGTTCGCCGTGCGCCTCGTGCTGCTCGCGATCGCGGCGCTCGTGGTGCTGAGCGTGATCCTCGGGCTCGACATGCTGCTCGGCGCCTTCGCGGCCGGCGTGATCTGCCGGGTGCTGCTCTCGGGCGTGAACAAGCCCGACCTGGAGCTCGTCGACGCGAAGCTCGAGGCGGTCGCGTTCGGCTTCCTCGTGCCGGTCTTCTTCATCTACACCGGCATCACCTTCGACCTCGAGGCGCTCCTCGCCGACCCGGTCGCGCTCGTGCTGCTGCCGGTGTTCGCGGTGCTGCTGCTCCTCGTGCGGGGGCTGCCGAGCATCCTCGCCGCGCCCGCCGGATCCTCCCGTGTCGACCGCGCGGCCATCGGCCTCTTCGGCGCAACCGGCCTGCCGATCATCGTCGCGGTCACCGGCATCGCCCTCGATCGCCAGGCCATCCTCCCGGGCACGGCGGCGGCGCTGGTCGGCGCGGGGATGATCTCGGTGCTGCTGTATCCGCTGATCGGCCTGACGCTCCGCCGCCGCTCGCGTGGGGGCGCCCCGCTCCCGCCTGACGACGAGCACGTCCCGGTCGAGGCGTAGCCGGCGGTTCACGCCCCGTGGCGCGGCGTGTGCCAGGCTGAGTGGATGACCGTCGCACCGCTCGCGCCCTCCGACCTCGCCCCCGCCGACCTCGCGCACCTCGAGCGGGCCGTCGCCCTGGCGGCCGCCGCCCGCGACCGCGGCGACCACCCGTTCGGCGCGCTCCTCGTCACTGCCGACGGACGCGCCATCGAGGCGATGAACACCGTCAACACCGGACACGACCCCATCGGTCACGCCGAGACCAACCTCGTCCGCGACTCGGGGCAGCAGCTGGAGCGCGACGAGCTCGCCGCCTCCACGCTGTACACGAGCACCGAGCCCTGCGCGATGTGCACGGGCGCGATCTACTGGGCCGACATCCCGCGCGTGGTCTTCGCCCTGTCGGAGGAGGCGCTGCGCGACCTCGTCGACGCGCAGGAGGGCGTGCCGACGCTGGCGCTTCCGTCGCGCGAGGTGCTCGCGCGGGGCGGGCGTGACGTCGAGGTCGTCGGGCCGGTCGCGCTGCCCGGTGCCACCGCGGTGCACGTGGGGTTCTGGAACGAGGACTGACCCGACGCCCGCCCGCGCTGCCCGCCGCGCCGCGCAACCGCCCTACAGCGCCTCGCGCACCTCGCTCCACGAGCTGCCCTGCTGCATGTGCTGCACCCCGATCAGGTGGTCGAAGACGATGTTCGTCTGCGTGGAGGCGACCGAGTTGTCCATGCTGAGCTCGGTGGCCACGAAGTCCCGCAGCTGCCCCGTCGAGGTGCAGGCCACGTGGATCAGGAAGTCGTCGGCTCCGCCCAGGAAGAACACGTTCAGCACGTTCGGGAGGGTGATCACGCGCTGCGCGTAGCTGCGGATCTCCGCCCGCGCCTGCGCCTTCAGCCGCACCTGCACGATCGCCTCGATCGGCAGCCCGAGCGACGCCCAGTCGGGCTGCGCGTGGAACGACCGCAGCACCCCGCTCGCGTGCAGCGCCCGCACCCGCACGAGGCAGGTCGACGGCGCGATGCCCACGCGCTCCGCCAGCTCCTTGTTCGGCAGCCGGGCCTCGCGGCAGAGCTCCCAGACGATCCGCTCGTCGATGTCGTCGATCACGGCTGTTCCGTCGGTACGCCCCATCGCTCTCGTCCTCCGAACTACGCGGCCAGAACTGCCGCCTCGACCGAATGATATTCGGGATCGATGACAACGAGCATCCGATCGCCCGATAATCGAGCCAGATCGCGAACGCGACGGTCGACGACGAGCGAAGGAGCCCACCGTGATCATCGGGGTGCCGAAAGAGATCAAGAACAACGAGTTCCGGGTGGCGATGACGCCGTCGGGTGTCTTCGAGCTGGTGAAGCACGGGCACACGGTGCTCGTCGAGACGGGGGCCGGCGTCGGCTCGGCGATCGTCGACGACGAGTATGCGGCGGCGGGAGCATCCGTCGTCGATGTCGATGCGGTGTGGGCCGCCGAGATGATCGTGAAGGTCAAAGAGCCGATCGAGCCCGAATACGAGCGGATGCGCGCGGGCCAGCTCATCTTCACCTACCTGCACCTGGCCGCCGCCGAACCGCTCGTGGCCGCGCTGATCTCGTCTCGGGCGACGTCGATCGCCTACGAGACCGTGCAGCTCGCCGACGGTTCGCTGCCGTTGCTCGCGCCGATGAGCGAGGTCGCCGGACGGCTGTCGGTGATGGTCGGCAGCTACCACCTGATGGGGTCGAAGGGCGGCCGCGGCGTGCTGCTGGGGGGCGTGCCCGGGGTGCGCCCGGCGAAGGTCACCGTGATCGGCGGCGGGCAGGCCGGCGAGAACGCGGTGCAGCAGGCGGTCGCGGTGGGGGCGGACGTGACGGTGCTCGACCTGTCGATCCCGCGGCTGCGGCACATCGACGAGGTGTTCGCCGGGCGCGTGAAGACCGTGGTGTCGAACGCGTTCGAGGTCGAGCGGAGCGTGCTCGAGGCCGACCTCGTGATCGGCGCGGTGCTCGTGCCGGGTGCGGCCGCACCGAAGCTCGTCTCGCACGAGCTCGTGTCGCGGATGAAGCGCGGCTCGGTGCTGGTGGACATCGCCATCGACCAGGGCGGCTGCTTCGAGGACTCGCGACCGACCACCCATGATGAGCCGACGTATCCGGTCGAGGAGACGATCTTCTACTGCGTCGCGAACATGCCCGGCGCGGTGCCGGCCACGTCGACGGCGGCGCTGACTAACGCGACACTGCCGTACGTGGTGCGGTTGGCCGATCGCGGGTGGCGGGAGGCCGTGCAGCGGGACGCGGCGCTGGCGGCGGCGGTGTCGACCGTGGACGGGCGGCTGACGCACGAGCCGACGGCGGAGGCGTTCCCGCACTTCGGGTACACGCCGCTCGCGTCGGCGCTCGCTGCGGAGCCTGCCGGTGCGGCTTCGGCGGCTTCGCCCGCCTCGGCCTGACGGCTGCGGCGGCGGCTTCGCTCGCCTCGGCCTGGTCGCCGGCTCGCGGAGCCGCTGGGCGACGGTCGGCGCGGCGGATGTGACGAAGCGGGGTGCGGGAGCGTCTCAGAGGTGACGCGCGTCGGCGAGGCCGCCCCGCGCGGAGCCGCCGCCATCCGAGGAGCACCATGCGATCGTCCCGTTCCCGCCGAAGCCGCCCGCGCGCCGTCTGGGCCGCCGTCATCACGGGACTCGTCGTCTGCCTGCTGATCGTGGTCGGCGTGATGCTGCCCGTGCTCGGCCTGATCGCGGGCGCCGACGCCACGACGGTCGGGGTGCTCGACGTGCCGGTCGGTGCCATCGCGGTGTCGATCCTGATCTGCTCCGTGGTCGCGCTCGGGTTCCTCTGGTCGGCGTTTGTGTCGCGCAACGGCGCATTGTCGTGGGTCGCGGCCGTCGCGGCGGTGGTGGCGACGCTGATCGGGTCGGTCTGGCCGCTCGTCGCGACCGGGATGTCGAGCGTCGGCCAGGTGCAGGACCTCATCCCGTTCATCCAGGACCTGATCGGGCGGGTCGTGGCGCTGGGCTGACGTCGCCATCGCGGTCGCAGCCGCGGTCGCAGTCGCGGTCGCTCGTCCTCGTCCCGAGATGCCCATCGGCCGTCTGTCGGCAACCCTTTCGGCCGGGCTGCGTCGATATCCCGCCATCCTGCGTCGGCCCGTGCCGCGGGTGCTGCGGCGGGTGCCAGAATCGCTGCATGGCACCATCGGTTCGCGCGGCATGACACGTCGGGGCGTCGTGCTCTTCGCGGCGCTGGGCGTTGCATGGGGCATCCCGTACCTGCTCATCAAGGTCGCCGTCGGAGAGCTCGACCCCGCGATGGTGGTGCTCGCCCGCAGCGCGCTCGGCGGGCTCCTGCTGCTGCCGCTGGCGGTGCACCGCAGGCAGGTGCTCGTCGTGCTGCGGCGCTGGCGGCCGCTGCTGATCTACACGGCCGTCGAGATCGTGGTGCCGTGGTACTTCCTCAGCACGGCCGAGCAGCGGCTGCCGAGTTCGACCGCCGGGCTGCTGCTGGCCGCGGTGCCGCTCGTCGGGGTCGGGGTCGCGTTCCTGTTCGGCCGGCCCGAGCGGCTGAGCGGCGCCAACTGGGCCGGCATCGTCGTCGGCATGCTCGGGGTGGCCGCGCTGGTGGGCCTCGACGTCGCCGGTTCGGATCTCGTCGCCGTCGGCCAGGTCGCCATCGTCGTCGTGGGCTACGCGATCGGCCCGGCGATCCTGTCGAAGTGGATGCCCGATCTGCCCGCCGTGGGCGTCGTGACCGTCTCGCTGCTGATCGCCGCGCTCGTCTACCTACCCGTCGTGCTGCTGACCGGCGCGCTGCCCACCGAGGTGCCGTCGGCGGAGGTGATCGCGTCGGTGGTCACGCTCGCGGTCGTCTGCAGCGCGGGCGCGTTCCTGATCATGTTCGCGTTGATCGCCGAGATCGGACCCGTGCGCACCACGACGATCACCTACGTCAATCCGGCCGTGGCGATCGTGGCGGGGGCGCTCGTGCTCGGGGAGCGCGTCACGGTGTGGACCGCCGTCGGCTTCGGGCTGGTGCTCGTGGGCTCGTACCTCGTGACGCGCCGCCGCCGGGCGCGCGCGGCCCCTGAGCCGAAGGCGGCGCCGCTCCTCGACTGACTCTGACCGGCCGCGGTTCGCGCGCCGCTCAGGCGAGCAGCCCCCGCAGGTCGTCGGCCGTGAGCGCCCTCGCGAAGAGGGCGTCGTCGTCGAGCACCGCGTCGAAGAGCTCGGCCTTGTGCTCCTTCAGTGCCATCACCTTCTCCTCGATGGTGTCGGTCGCGACCAGCCGGTACACGTTCACCGGACGCTCCTGCCCGATCCGGTGCGTGCGGTCGATCGCCTGCGACTCCGACGCCGGGTTCCACCACGGGTCGAGCAGGTAGACGTAGTCGGCCTCCGTCAGCGTCAGCCCGAAGCCCCCGGCCTTGAGGCTGATCAGGAACACCGGCGCAGTGCCCTCCCGGAACCGCTGCACCACCTCGGGCCGCCGCCGCGTCGAGCCGTCGAGGTACTCGTAGGCGATGCCCTCCGCGTCGAGCCGGGCCGCGACCTTCGCCAGGTAGCTCGTGAACTGGCTGAACACGAGCGAGCGGTGGCCCTCGCCGATCACCTCGCCGAGCTGCTCGACCAGCACGTCGAGCTTGGACGAGGGGATGGACGAATGAGCGTCGTCGATGAGGGACGCGTCGAGGCTGAGCATCCTGAGCAGTGTCAGCGAGCGGAAGACGATGAAGCGGTTGCGGTCGAGGTCGTCGAGCAGCCCGAACAGCTTCTGCCGCTCGCGCTGCAGCACGGTGTCGTAGAGGTGCCGGTGCGCGGGGGAGAGCTCCACGGGCAGCACCTGCTCCTGCTTCGCCGGGAGCTCGGGCGCGACGGCGTCCTTCGTGCGGCGCAGCAGCACCGGCCGGATGCGCTGCCGCAGCGTCGCGAGCGCCCGCGGGTCGATGCCCCGCTCGATCGGCCGCTGGAACTTCTCGGCGAACAGCCGCGCCGACGGGAACAGCCCGGGCGCGACGATGTCGAGCAGCGCCCAGAGCTCGAGCAGGTTGTTCTCGAGCGGGGTTCCGGTGATGGCGAGGCGGAACGGCACGTCGAGCTCGCGCGCGGCCTCGTGCGCCTTCGAGAGGTGGTTCTTCACGAACTGGGCCTCGTCGAGCACGAGCCCGGCCCAATCGAGGGCGCGGTAGTGGGCGGCGTCGAGGCGGAACAGGGCATAGCTCGTGACCACGATGTCGGCCCCCGCGGCGACCTCGGCAAGCCGCGCCGCGCTGCCCTGCGTGGTGGTCACCGCGCGAACGACCAGGCCCGGGGTGAAGTGCGCGGCCTCGGCCTGCCACGTGCCGACCACCGAGGTCGGTGCCACCACGAGGAAGGGCGGCGGATGCGCGGCGGCGCCCGCCCCGCCTTCGGCCCGGTGCTCGCGGGCATGGGCGATCAGCGCCAAGGTCTGGAGGGTCTTGCCGAGGCCCATGTCGTCGGCCAGGATGCCGCCGAGCCCGTTGCGGTGAAGGAACGCCAGCCAGTCGAACCCCGCCTTCTGGTAGGGGCGGAGGGTGACCGAGACGGTGGCGGGCACCGGTGTGGGTGGCACCGAAGCATCCGTCGCCCGGGCCAGCTGCTGCGCCGCCCGCACCGCCTGCCGCCAGGCGAGGGCGTCGGGGCTCTCGTCGGCCGTGTCGTCGAACTCGGCGAAGCGGGCGGCCTGGTGGCGGCTGACGCGCAGGCCGGTCTCCCACTCGTCGAGCGTCGTGGACTCCTCGAGCAACTCGCGCAGGCGGTCGAACGCCGGATGCTCGAGCGACAGGTACGTCTTGTCGACCATCAGCAACCGCGTGCGCCCCTTGGCGAGCGCCTTGAAGAGCGGGCCGAACGGCACCCGGTAGCCGCCGATGTTCACCACGATGCCGAGGTCGAACCAGTCGCGCTTCAGCGTCTCGACGTGGGTGATGCTGATGTCGGGGTGGCCGATCAGCTCGCGGTAGGCCGGCCGCGGCCCGATCACGTCGACCCGCACGTCGGGCAGGGCGTCGAGGGCCGGCAGCGCCTTCTCGGCGAAAGCCGCCGCGGTGACGCCGTCGAGGGTGACCGGCGGCGCCTCCGCATCGATCTCGAGGGCGGCCGCCGCCGGGAAGCGCCGCAGCACGGTGTCAAGCTGCTCGCGCGCCGCCTCGGCGATGCGCAGCTCGGACACCGCGTCGCGCAGCCCCACCCACTCCCAGTCGAGCGTCAGCACGTCGTCGGCCAGGAACCGCGCCGTCAGCACCAGCGTCGGCGGGGGAACCGTCGGCAGCGCGACGCTCCCGTCGGCGCTCGCGAGCAGGATGCCGCGGCGGAGCGCCGGGTAGTACTCCTCGAAGAACTGCCCGGTGTCGGCCGCCGGCACGGTGATGGCGGGGCGGCCGAGTGCGCGCTGCTCCTCGATGCTGAGCGGATGCGCGGCCGGTGCCAGCACGATCCGCGGCCGCTTGGCGCTGGTCAGGTCGTAGGCGTAGATGCCGTGGTCGCCGATGGCTCCGGCATGCTGGGCGGGGTGCAGGTCGTCGTTTTCGTCGTCGTCGTCACCGTGGTCGTCGCGCCTTGCGTCATCACCGGCGTCGGCGGCCCTTTCGGTGAAGGCGACGAGCGGGGTGAGGCGGAGGTCGCCCGAGCGCTGGCGGGCGTCGAAGGAGACGGACGCGCATCCGCTCACCTGCACCGTGCCGGCCTTGGCCGAGCTGACGAGGGCGATGCCCAGCCGGCGCGCCTCGGCCAGCAGCTGCCAGAGCAGCGGGCTGAGGAAGTCGTCGAGCGTCAGCCAGTCGGTCTCGGGCACGACGTGGGGCGGCCGCGTGGCGCGGTGCAGCGCGGCGAACTGCGCGAACCAGCGGTGGTGCGCGGGGTCGAGCGCGAGCCGGTTGACCTGGTGGGTGAAGGAGCCCCAGGTCACGTTCGCCTTCACATACGAACCCGACACCGAGCGGATGACCGGCCGAACGGCCAGCCGTCGCGGGGCCCCCTCGGCCGCCGCTCCCTCCGCGGTCGCCGCGCGGGTGCTCGGGCCGCGCCAGCGATCGTGGTCACGCGGCGCCTCTTCACGCACCTCGAACTGGAGGCCCATAAACGTGCTTCCCTCGCCGCCCGCCCCACCGGTCTCAGCGGTTCGTGCGCTCGCCGACGCGCGCTCGGGGCCGGCAGGCGACAGGGCGTCGACGGCCGAACGCCAGCTCGGGGGCGGTGCGGGAGACATGGGTCAATCGTGGCATCCGCCCCCGACATCGAGGCACCCGCGAGCTGAGGCTGCGTCGACTTTGTGTTGCCCGAACCACCTGCTAGGCTCTGATGTTCGTGCGGGAGATCGTTTCTCACACACTGCGCCCTTAGCTCAGCTGGATAGAGCGTCTGACTACGGATCAGAAGGCCAGGGGTTCGAATCCCTTAGGGCGCACCACACGAAGGCCCCGGTTCTACGAACCGGGGCCTTCGCCGTTTCCGCGGCTGCGGCTCGCCTGCTGTCGCGACTCTTCATCCCGGAAAGTCGCGCGCCTACGCGACAAGGCGCACGATGAAGATGACCAGGCAGATCGCCCCCACGACGACGGTGCCGATTCCCCACACCCGGTTCGTCTCTCGATCGCCGCGCGTCGTCTCGTCCGTTCCCGGTCGGTTCCTGGCGATGAAACGCTCGAACGGGTGGGGGAAGATCAGGGACAGCGCCCCCACGAGGACCAGGCCGGCGCCGATGGCGAGCAGCAGGGTCGGGCGGTACTCGCGAGCGGCCAGGGACACCACTCCCTCAATCACCGGCGAACTCGCGGGGGAGGTCGCGCCGCGTGTGGAGCACGCGATGGATGCGCACGGCGTCCGCGTCGTCGGTGTAGATCGCCACGTACGGGAAGCGGCCGAGCGGAACGCTCCTCACCTCGGGGATGCCGAGATCGATTGCCAGGCGCGCCGACCCCAGCGACGGGAACTCGGCGAGGAGGTCGCGCAGATTCTCGAGTTCGTCGACGAGGTCGAGTGCGACATCAGCGGCGCCCTCGCCCACGTAGTCGTCGATCGCCGACGCGATGTCCTCGTCGGCGCGCGCGGTGGTGACCACGCGGCGGGTCACGCGGCGTCGCGGATGCGCGCACGCAGTGACTCGAAGTAGGAGGCATCGAGTTCAGAACCCGGTCCCGAGGTCATGCCGTCGGTGACGAGCGCGCGCAGCCTCTCGCGGTCCTGTTCCCGGCGGATCAACTCACGGATGAACTCGCTGCTGGTGCCGTACCGCTCGCCGACCTGCGACTCGACGAAGTCCTTGAGCGCGTCGGGGAGGGAGACGTTCATGGTTGCCATGGAGCGAGGATACGCCGTGTGACAAAGATTGTCACCGACTGGGAAGGTCAGGCGGCGGTGGCTGAGGCGTGGCCGAGCCAGGGGTGGCGGTTGCCCGCCCAGCACCAGCCGAGCTTGGGGGCGCCGCGGCGGGTGCGGCCGTCGCGGCCCGTCCCGCCGCTGATCCACAGGGCCGGGACGCGGGCGTCGAGCGTGCCGTCGGGCTTGCGGTGGCGGGAGGCGATGGTCATGAAGCAGTGATTCGGGGCCAGCTGCTCGGGCTGCTGGAGGAGCCAGCTGATGCCCTCGCTGATCGTGAGCGGGCGGCGGCCACGGGCGAGGATCTCGGGCAGCGCCTCGTCGGGCGTGCGGTTCGACAGGTCGTCGCCGCGGTCCATTCCGTGGGCGAGCGAGAAGCCCTCGGGGCAGGCGTCGAGGTCCGGATGCTCGGTGAACGCGTCGAGGTCGGTGAGGTCCTCGACGACGAATCCCGGCTTCCCGCCCCGACGCAGCAGAGTGACGAGCTGCGAGGGCGCGGCGATCGCGGGGCCGACCACGAGGATCGAGTCGGGGCGGCCGCGGAGAGTCGACGCGCGGCTCCGCAGTTCCTCGGCGCTGATGCCGGCGAGTTCGGGCAGGCCGAGGTCGATCAGGCGCTGCAGCTGCTCGCTGAGCGGCGGGGTGCGGTGGGTCGTGGGGGTGGCGATGGTCAAGGTCATGGTCGGCCTTCCAGGTCACCCGCTTCAACGCCTGGGTGGTCGCCGCCATTCCCTCGCCCGCCCGGCCTCCGGTGGCGAGGACGAACGGGGGAGGGCGTCAGGCGACGCCGTCAGCGTCGGGGTCGGGGCTGTCGGCGTGGGTGTCGGCCGGCGCGGCCGAGGCGTCGGCTCCGTCGCTGTAGGCTCCGATGCCGTCGGGGCTGCTGGTGCCGGATCCGTTCGGGCCCGAACTCTCGGAGTGCGCCTCCCGGGCGGCGAAGCTCTCGTGGTCGGGATCGAGCGACGACTTCTCGCCGCGCTCGTCGACGCCGTCGGGCTGGTCGGCGATGTCACGCGCGTCAGTGGTGTCGCCCGTCGAGCCGTCACCCGTCGAGTTGTCACCCGTCGAGCCGTCACCCGTCGAGCCGTCACCAGTGGAGGCGTCGACGGTCGGGGCGCCGAACGAGCCGCCCTGGTCGAGGACGTCGGGCTGGTCGGCGTCGTCGGGCGCGGGGGTGGTGCTGCTGCTGTCGGTCATGGTGACTCCTCTGTCGGTGCTTCCACCTTGGGCCCGATCCGCGGATGCGCAAGCCCGCGTGCCGAGCTGGTGCGGGCGCGGAGCCGGGCCCTGCGTAGGGCTCACCTCAGAGGGCGTCGACGTAGTACCAGCGGCCTCCTTCCCGCACGAAGCGGCTCGTCTCGTGCTGCATGCCCGCGGCACCCGGGTGGCCGGGGCGCGGGCGGTGGTGGGCCGCGAACTCGACGACTCCCTCGGTGTCGAGGGGGCCGCCCGCCGAGCGGGAGGGGATGTCGAGGCGGTACCAACGCAGCGAGTCGTCGAGCTCGAGCCGGGAGGGGCGCGTCGAGGGGTGCCAGGTTGCCAGGAGGTAGGCCGGGTCGCCGACCGCGAAGGCCGAGAAGCGGGAGCGCATGAGCTGCTCGGCCGTGGGAACGACGGCGGTGCCGGCATGGAACGGGCCGCAGCACTCGCCGTAGGGCGCGCCGCTGAGGCAGGGGCAGCGGGCATCGGCGGAGAGGCCGGGCGGGGCGGGAACCGGCGAGGGCAGCGAAGAGGGAGCGGAGTCTGTCACCCGGTCATTCTCGCGCGCCTAGGGTGGTCGGGTGACTGCGGGCGAGGCGAACGGTGGACAGATCCGGACTGCGACCGACGGTGCAGGAGGAGACAGCCGACCGGAGGCCCGCTCGGTCAGCGGCGCCGGCGGAGTGCGGATCGTCTATGAGACGGCGGGCGCGACCGGGGCGCCGGCGGTGCTGCTCGTGCACGGCTTCGCCTCCGACCGCCGGTCGAACTGGGTGCGCACGCGCTGGGTGTCCACGCTGGTCGACGCGGGCTTCCGCGTGATCGCCCCCGACCTCCGCGGCCACGGCGAGAGCGGCCGCCCCCGCAGTCTCGCCGCCTACGGGCTGAGCGCGTTCCGCGACGACCTGACTGCGGTGCTCGATGCCGAGGCGCCCGGCGAGAGCGTGCACGTGATCGGCTACTCGCTCGGTGCCCGGCTCGCGCACGACTACGTGCAGACCCACCCCGAGCGCGTGCGCTCGGTCACGATGGGCGGCCCGCCCGTCGAGGGGTCGTTCGCCGGCTTCGACCTCGCCGCCGCCCGATCCGCGACCGCCACAATCTCCGCAGCCAGCACCACCGCCGCCAGCACCGCGACGGCCAGCACCACGGCGGACGGAAGCCAGGCGCTGAACGGGGAGACCGCCCGCTACGTCGGCATGGCCTCATCCGCCGGCAACGACCCCGAAGCTCTGCTCCGGCTGGCCGAGGCCGTGAGGCGCCGGGCGTTCCGGCCGCGCGCGGGTGCGGTCGCGCATCCGCTCTTCATCGTCGCGGGGGAGGACGACCCGGTGCACGACGGCTCCCGGATGCTCGCCGCCGAGCTGCCCGGAGCGCGGTTCCTCGGGCTGCCGGGCCGCGACCACGTCAGCGCCGTGACCTCGCGGGTGTTCAGGGCAGCGGTGGCGGCGTTCCTGACGGAGCTGGAAGAGGGGCGTCGGAGCGACCCGTCAGGCGCCTGACGATCGCCTGCACCGGGCCGGTGAGCACGAGCAGGAACAGCCCCCAGAGGCCGAGCCCCGGCACGAGGACCACAGCGAGGAAGGTCACGAGCATCATCCCGGCGGTCACGACCGAGGGCATGATCGAGAGCGTGCCGCGCACCGCGGGGGCCACCAGGGCGGGCCGGCGGATCAGGATGGCCTGCTGCCAGAGCAGCGCGAGACTGCTGAGCAGCATCGTGCCGACGTAGATCGCGGCGCGACCGTCGTCGGCGCTGGAGCCCTCGGACAGCAGCTCGGTCGGGTACGGCAGGAAGACGATCGTCAGCAGCCAGAACAGGTTCGCCCAGAGCAGCCAGGAGTCGTAGTCGACGGCACGCTCGTAGACGCGGTGGTGGGCGATCCAGAAGCGGCCGATCACCGCGAAGCTGATGATGAAGACCATGAACTTCGGCAGGTCGTCGAGCACGACGTCCCAGACGCTCTGCCCCGAGGCGACGTCGGTGACGCTGTCGACCAGCGGCAGGATGAGCAGCGTGATCGCGATGGCCACGACGGCGTCGCTGAAGTTGACCAGTCGATCGAAGCCCCGCTCGGTGTGCATGGGGCCATTCTGCCGAACGACAGGGGTGTCGGGCGCGGGGGCCGGGCGGGCATCCTGAAATCAGCAGGAATAGAGCGGATGCCCGTGCGGTTGCACCCGCGTATCTACTTCACAGGGGGCAATCATCTCGTCGACGCAATCGGGTAACGATCAGAACGTGCAGCAGGACGTGCCGTGGCTCAGCGACGAGGAGCGCGCCCGTCTGAGCGCGCCCGTCAATCAGCGGGCCGTCGTGTTCACGCTCGCGTTCACGGGGCTGGTCGCGGCGTTCATGATGACGCTGCTCACGCCGCTCGTGCCCTCGCTGCCGGCGCTGCTCGACGTCTCGCCTTCGGACGGACAGTGGGCGGTCACCGTGACACTGCTCGCCGCGGCCGTGTCGACGCCGATCGCCGGGCGGCTCGGCGACCTCTACGGCAAGCGCCGGATGGTGCTCGTGCTGCTCGCGCTCGTGATCGTCGGGTCGGTGGTGGCGCTGTTCTCGAGCTCGCTGATCCCGCTGATCGTGGGGCGGGCGCTGCAGGGTGCGGGGATCGGTGTGATCCCGCTCGGCGTCAGCATCCTGCGCGACGTGCTGCACCGCGACCGGCTCGGCGGGGCCGTGGCACTGGTCTCGGCGACGCTCGGCGTCGGCGGCGCGGTCGGCCTGCCGGTCGCCGCCGTCATCTCTCAGTATCTGGACTGGCACGCGCTGTTCATCGTCTCGGGGCTGCTCGCGGCCGTGGGGCTGGTGCTGGTGTGGCGGATGATCCCGGTTAGCACCTTGCGGAGCGAAGGGCGCTTCGACGTGCTCGGCGCCGTCGGGCTCGCGGTCGGGCTGACCGGCGTGCTGCTCGGCGTGTCCAAGGGCGGGAGCTGGGGCTGGGGGTCACCGCTGACGCTCGGATCGCTCATCGGCGGCGCCGTCGTGCTGCTGGCCTGGGGCGTGTTCGAGCTGCGTACGCCGAGCCCGCTGATCGACCTGCGGGTCGCCGCGAGTCGCACCGTGCTGCTGACCAACCTCGCCTCCATCACGGTCGGGTTCGCGTTCTTCGCGAGCACCGTGGTGCTGCCGCAGCTGCTCGAGGCGCCGACCGGAACCGGCGTCGGGCTCGGGCAGACGATGCTGGTCGCCTCGCTCTGCCTGATGCCCAGTGGGCTCGTGATGTGGGCGATGTCGCCCGTCGCGGCGCGGCTGATCAAGGCCCGTGGGGCGCGCACGAGCTTCATGCTCGGCATCGCGATCATCGCCGTCGGCTACGTGCTGGCGCTGTTCCTGATGACCGAGGTGTGGCACACGATCGTGATCGCCACGGCGGTGGGCTTCGGCGTGGGGTTCGCGTACTCGTCGATGCCGACGCTGATCATGGCGGCGGTGCCGGCGACCGAGACGGCCGCGTCGAACGGGCTGAACTCGGTGATGCGCACGCTCGGATCGACGATTGCGAGCGCGGTGCTGGGCGTGGTGCTCGCCGGGAACCTCGTGACGGCGAACGGGGTGACGACGCCGAGCGCGTCGGCGTTCCAGGTGACCTTCGTGATCTCGGCGGTCGCGGCGGCGGTGGGCGTGGTGCTGACGGTGTTCATCCCGCGTCGCGCGGCTGCGGTGCGCGGGGCGAGCCTGCCCGACTAGCGTCGGCGGCGCTGCGCGGGGCGAGCCTGCCCGACTAGCCTCGGCGGCGCTGCGCGGGCGGCGACGGATGCGCGGCGGGGGCTAGACGGCCGCGATGGTCCAGGCCGCGGTGGTCGAGGCGTTCGGCGCCAGGACGATGAGGTCGGTGCCCGAGTTGAAGGCGTCGGGCGGGCAGGTCATGGGCTCGACCGCGAGGCCCGCGCGGTGCATCGTGGGGTCGACGTTGTCGGCCGTGTGCACCTGCACCCAGCCGCACTCGGGGCCGAAGGTCATGGCGGTGGCCGTGCCCTCGGGCGAGCGGACGGTGACCGTCGCGGTGCCGTCGGCGTCGCGCGAGAGCGAGCGGAACGCGTGGTCGATGAAGGTGTCGGCGATCAGCCGCTCGGTGCGGAAGTCGAAGACTCCGCCGTCTTCGCTCGTGACGTCGGCGATCGCGACCGGGATGAGACGGTCGGGCGTGACGGTGAGCACCTCCGCGGCCGGCAGAGTGAGCATCCACTCGTCGACCGGGCCGGGGCCGGCCACGAGGTAGGGGTGCGGGCCGGTGCCGTAGGGCGCGGGGGTGTCGGAGACGTTCGTGGCCGTGACGGACTGACGGAGGCCGCCGTCGGCGTCGAGCGCGTACTCGACCGCGAGTTCGAGACGGTGCGGGTAGCCCGCCTGGGGCTCGACGGTCGCGCCGAGCAGCACGCGGGAGTCATCGCGCTCGAGCACCGCGAAGTCGAGCCAGGCCGCGAGCCCGTGCAGGGCGTGGCCGCGGGCGGGCTCAGTGAGGGCGAGCACCTGGTCGACGCCGTCGAAGGTGTAGACGCCGTCGACCACGCGGTTGGGCCAGGGCGCGAGAGTGGCGCCCCGGTAGGCCGGCCGTAGCTCGTCGAGCCCGAACGGCACGACGAGGTCGCGGCCCTCGTGCTGGAGCAGACGCAGCGTGGCGCCGATGCTGGCGATCGAGGCGCGGTAGGCGCCGGCTTCGAGGTCGATCCGCGATCCGGACAGGGGGCGGCGGGAGGCGTTCACGGCAGAGCTGCTTTCAGACGAGGCGGGCGAGGCGGGTGGAGCGGGTGGAGCCGGTGGAGCGAGGCGGGTGAGGCGAGACGGCGGTGGCGCAGGGCGGGTGCGACGTCGGCCAGGCAGCCTCCGTTGCGCCTCCACGCTAGCGCGTCGGCTTCGGGCCGGGCGGCGGAGGGCTGATCTGTGGACGGTCCGCCGCGCATCCGAGCCTGTGCAGGAGCTTCGCGGTAGGTTCGTGATGCACCTGCTCATCAACTGAAGGGGACACGACGATGACCGACGACAGCCAGCGCCCGGGCGAACCCACGCCGCCGCCCGCCGCACCGCAGTACCAGGCTCCGCAGGGTCAGCAGCCCGCGCAGCCCTACCAGGCCGCCCCTCAGTACAACGCGGCCCCCCAGTACAACGCGGCGCCCCCCGCCGGCCAGGGCCAGGTCGTGCCCGGCAAGACGCTCGGCATCGTCAGCCTCGTGCTCGGCCTCGTCGGCTTCTTCATCATCGCGTTCGTCGCGCCGATCGCGGGCATCATCACCGGTGTCATCGCCGGTCGCCAGTCGAAGGCTGCCGGGGTGAAGAACACGCCGGCCAAGGCGGGTCTGATCATCTCGATCGTGGCGCTGGTGCTGCAGATCATCGGCACGATCATCCTCGTCGTGGTGCTCGGTGGCGTCATCGCCCAGTGCGCCGACCTCGGCCCCGGCGTCTACGAGGTCGACGGCACCACCTACACCTGCGGCTGAGCCCGCCCAGCTGCACACCGAAGCCCCGGGGGTCGACCCTCGGGGCTTCGTCGTCGGTTCAGGATGCTCGGTCGGCGCTCTCCGCCGGCACCGGCGTGCAGCCGCCGCAACATTCGGGCTCCGCGGAGCCTGGCGAACTAGAGTTGGCAGCGACGCTCCACGACCAGTTCACGCTCCAGAAGCTCCCAGAAAGACGGTACCCATGGCTGCTCGCATCTACGACGACGTCACCCAGCTCGTCGGCCGCACCCCGCTCGTCCGCATCAACCGGCTCACCGAGGGCATCGACGCCACGGTGCTCGGCAAGCTCGAGTTCTACAACCCCGCCAACAGCGTGAAGGACCGCATCGGTGTGGCCATCATCGACGCCGCCGAGAAGTCCGGCGAACTGAAGCCCGGGGGCACCATCGTCGAGGGTACGAGCGGCAACACCGGCATCGCGCTGGCCATGGTCGGCGCCGCGCGCGGCTACAAGGTCGTCATCACCATGCCCGAGACGGCATCGACCGAGCGTCGCGTCGTGATGCGGGCGTACGGCGCCGAGATCGTTCTCACCCCCGGCCCCGAGGGCATCCGCGGTGCGCTCGCGAAGGCGCACGAGATCGTCGACGCCACCCCGAACTCCATCCTCGCGCGCCAGTTCGAGAACGCCGCGAACCCCGAGATCCACCGCACCACCACCGCCGAGGAGATCTGGGACGACACCGACGGCGCCGTCGACATCTTCGTCGCGGGCATCGGCACCGGCGGAACCATCACGGGCGTCGGCCAGGTGCTGAAGCAGCGCAAGCCGGGCGTGCAGGTCGTGGGCGTGGAGCCGCTCGACTCGCCCCTGCTCACGCAGGGCACCGCCGGCCCGCACAAGATCCAGGGCATCGGCGCGAACATCGTGCCCGACATCCTCGACCGCGAGGTCTACGACGAGATCATCGACGTCTCCCTCGACGACGCCCTGCGGGTGGGGCGCGAGCTCGCCAGCGAGGAGGGCATCATGGCTGGCATCTCGTCGGGTGCCATCATGTGGGCGGCCCTCGAGGTCGCCAAGCGTCCCGAGAACGCGGGCAAGACCGTGGTCGCCATCGTCTGCGACCTGGGCGAGCGCTACATCTCGACGCCCCTCTGGGCCGGACTCGGCGACTGACGCGCGGGCCGCGGGCAGGCGAGGGGTGAGCGACCGGTCGGCGCTGCCGCCGGGGAACGATGCACGCCCGGCGGGCGGCTGGGCCGGGCGTGACCCGTCGGCGGTGCCGCCGGCGGACGGTGCGCGCGAGAGCGGCGGCCGAGTCGGGCGCGACCGGGCGGCCCTGCCCGCGGGCGGCATCGCGCGCGTACGGGCACGGCTGCGGGAGGACGTGCGGGCGGCGCGGCTGCGCGACCCGGCGGCGCGGTCGGGGCTCGAGATCGTGCTGGCGTACCCGGGTGTGCACGCGGTGTGGGTGCACCGGGTCGCGCATCGGTGGTGGCGCAGCCCGGGTCTCCGGCTGCCCGCGCGGCTGCTGTCGCAGTTCGCCCGGTTCCTCACCGGGGTCGAGATCCACCCCGGGGCCCGCATCGGGCGCCGCCTGTTCATCGACCACGGCATGGGCGTCGTCATCGGCGAGACCGCGGTGATCGGCGACGACGTGATGCTGTACCACGCCGTCACCCTGGGCGGGAAGAGCACCCGGCGCGAGAAGCGGCATCCGACGCTCGGCGATCGCGTGACGGTCGGCGCGGGGGCGACCATCCTCGGGCCTGTGCACATCGGCTCCGACTCGAGCGTCGGTGCAGGAGCAGTCGTCGTGAAGGATGCACCCGCCGGCGCCATCCTCGTCGGCATCCCGGCCCGCGACCTCTCGCAGCACGCCTCGACCGGCCCCGGCTCCCTCACCGACCCCGCCTTCTACCTCGACCCGGGCATCTACATCTGACCGGTGCGTCAGGCCGCGTGAGGCCGCGTCCGGCCGCGTCGCGCGTCGGCCGCGCGAGCCGGTGGTCGCGCATCCGTCATCGGGGCAAGCTCGAAGCATGAGTGAGCAGAGAGACGAACGGATGCCCGACCTCGCCGACCGCGACAGCGGGCCCGATGCGGCCCACCGTCGCCCCGAGGGTGTCGACGACGCCACCGTCGAGGCGCTCGGCAAGCTGTCGGAGGCGCTCGAGGTGGTGGAGCAGGCCCGCGGATTCCTCTACGGCTTCCACCGGATGACCGGCAAGGCCGACCTCGCGCTGGGTGAGGCCGTCGGGCTGCTGCGCGACGCGGGCCACGAGGAGCTGGCCGAGCGGATCGAGCGTGAGATCGTCGGACGCAACGTCATCGAGGGCCGCTGGACCTTCCAGATCGTCGAGGACTTCGACGACGACTACTACGCCGCCTTCAAGGCCGCCGAGCGCGACGCCCGCGACCAGCTCGCGGAGGGCCGCCGCCACCTCTTCGAGGCGGAGATGAAGGAGGACCGCCGCACCCACGGCCGCCGCCACCACGAAGCGCGCCCCTGACGTTCCGAAAGGGTCCCCTGCGCGACGAGCAGAGGACCCTTCAGGCGTTCGGTGGAGAAGGGCGTCAGCCCTGCGAGGGCGACGACGGCGACTCGACGACGACGGTGCCGGCGATGATGTCCGCCTTCAGCTGGTCGAGCTCGGCGATCACCGACGGGTCGATCCGGCTCTCCCAGTCGTGCAGCGGCGCGATGCCGACGCCGTCGTTCTCGAGGGTGCCGACGTAGGGGGTGCTGTCGAAGTCGCCGGCGCCCGCAGCCGTCGTGACCTCGGAGGCGGCGGTCGTCAGGTTCTTCAGCACCGACGTCAGGTAGTAGGGAGCGCCCTCGGGCTCGGCCTCGTAGGCGTCGTTGTTCACGCCGAGGATGGCGCCGTCGACGCCCCGGTCCTTCATCGCCTCGATCGACGCGAGGAAGAGCGAACCGGCCACCGGCATGATCACGTCGACGTTCTGGTCGAGCAGGCCCTCGCTCAGCGTCTTGGCCTGCACCTGGTCGTCGAAGTTGCCGACGAAGAGGCCGTCCTGGGCCGCCTTGTCCCAGCCGACCACCTTGACCGACGCGCCGTGCGCCTCGTTGAACTTCGCGACGCCGTCGACGAACCCGTCCATGAACACGGTGACCGAGGGGAACGGCATCCCGCCGTAGGTGCCGACGACGCCGGTCTTCGAGGCGGCGGCCGAGAGGTATCCGGCGAGGTAGGCGGCCTGGGCGGTGTCGAAGAGCACGGGCTTGACGTTGTCGACCTCGACCGGCGTGCCGTCGTCGTCGGAGACGGTCGAGTCGATCAGGGCGTAGTCGATGTCGGGGTTCTCGGCGGCCGAGTCACGGGTGGCGGCGGCCAGCGCGAAACCGACGGTCACGATGAGGCTGCAGTCCTCGTTCACCATGGCCGAGATGTTGCCGGCGTACTGGTCCTCCGAGGTCGACTCGGCGGTGCGGGTGTCGACGCCGAGCTCGTCGGCGGCCTGGGCGACGCCGTCGTAGGTGAGCTCGTTGAACTGGCCGTCTTTGAACCCGGTCAGGTCGGAGACGGCGCACGGCAGGAAGTCGCCGGCGGCGGTTCCGGATGCTCCCGCCTCCGTCTCGGGTGCACTGGCGCAGCCCGCCAGTACGAGGGCGGCGGCGGCCGTGACGGAGCCGAAGCCGAGGAAGCGGGTTCTCGTGGTGAGGGTCATCGTGATCTCCAGGTTCGCTGATGCGGTGTCGGAACGGTGCAGGTGGTGCGGGTGGAGCTGATCGGTGCTGCAGGTGATGCGTGGTGCGGTGATGCGTGATGCGTGGTGCGTGGTGCCGTGGTGCTGGGAGGGACGAGGGCCTATCGCCCTCGTCCCGCCGCCGCGATCAGCCCCGCCCGCACCGAGTCGTCGGCGAAGACCGCCGACGCGCTGGTGCGGTCGAGCCGCTCGAGGTCGGCGGCCGTGAAGCCGAGGGTCGGGCCGAGCAGTGCCCGCTCGGCCGAGAGCGGCGACCCGGTCTGCACGGGGTTGTCGTCGCCGAGCGCGAGGGCCGCGCCCGCGCGGGCGAACAGTCCCGCCGGATGCGCGTCCACCGACGGGATGGCCCCGGTGTACCAGTTCGACGTCGGGCAGATCTCGATCACGATGCCCTGCTCGACGATCCAGGCCAGCGCCTCGGGGTCGCTCGCGAGGTGCGCCCCGTGCCCGATCCGGCTGACGCCGAGCAGTTCGACCGCCGACCGCGCGGCGTGGCCGGGCGCCGACTCGGCAGCATGGCAGGTGAGCCCGAGCCCGGCGGCCCGAGCGAGGCGGAAGGCGTCGACGTGCGGCTCCAGCGCGGGGAAGAGCAGCTCGTCGCCGGCCAGGTCGAAGCCGACGACGCCGCGTCCGGCGAAGCGCGCGGCGCTCGCCGCGACCTCCTCGTTGACCGAGGGCGAGTGGTGCCGCAGCGCGGCCACCACGACGCCCGCGGGCATGCCCGTCAGGGCGACGCCGTCGGCGACACCTTCGCAGACCGCCGCCACGACCTCGTCGAGGGGCAGGGAGTCGGAGACGTGGGTGGCCGGCCCGAAGCGCAGCTCGAGGTAGTCCCCGCCGTCGGCGGCCGCGTCCTCCACCGCCTCGCGGGCGATCCGGGCGAGCATCTCCCGGCGCCGGAAGAACGGGTAGCTCGACGCCACCTTCTGCAGGTAGACGGTGAGGTCGGCCGGGCCGGTGAGCTGCAGAGCATCCGCCCACCCCGCCGGAGGCTGCGACAGGCCGGCCGCCCCCGCGAGCTCGGCGGCCGTCGACGGGCGCAGCCGCCCCTCGAGATGGGAGTGCAGATCGATCAGCACGTCACACCTCCAGCAGCCGGTCGAGCAGCACGGGCGCGAAGTCGGAGCCGAGTTCGAGCACCACCCGCACGTGTGCACCGGGCTGGTCCGGGTGGCCGAGGAAGCGGCCCCGCAGGTCGCAGATCGTCTGACCCCGCCCGGGCCCGTCGGTGGTGTCGACCTCGACGTGCACCCGCGGCGCCACCGAGGGGCGCACCGTGCCGGTGGCGATGGCCGCCGCGAGGGGGTCGTGCAGCGCCGAGCGGCGCTCGCCGTAGAACGTGGAGTTGAAGTCGAAGTAGAAGTCGAGCATCTCGCCGAGCGCGGAGGCGAGGGGCCGTCCCGAGTCGAGCAGCCGGTGGCGGCCGGCCTCGTCGAGCGGATGGGCCAGCGTCACGTCGAGCGGCACGAGCGTGACCGGCCATGGTGCCGAGAGCACGGCCTGGGCCGCCTCGGGGTCGTTGCCGATGTTGGCCTCGGTGACGGGCGAGATGTTGCCGGGCACGAGCGCCGCGCCGCCCATGATCGTGACCTCGGCGATCAGGGAGGGCAGTGCTGGCTCCCGACGCAGGGCCTCGGCGAGGTTGGTCAGCGGGCCGACGGCCAGGATGTGCAGCTCTCCGCCGTGCTCCCGGGCCAGCGAGATCAGCAGCTCGGCGGCGTCGACGTCGAGAGGGGTGCCGGCGGCGCGGGGCGCCGAGAAGCCGCCGAGCCCCGACGGCCCGTGCACGTGCGTGGCACCTCCGTCGAAGCCCGACCGGGTGAACCCGCCGTCCGACGGCTCGGCCGCGCCGACCGCGACCGGCCAGGACCGGCCGGCGAGCGCGAGCACGTCGATCGTGTTGCGGGCGCCCTGGGCGGCGGACACGTTGCCGCTCACGGTGCCGACTCCCACCACCTCGACCTCGGGCGACGCGGCCAGCCAGCCGAGCGCGAGGGCGTCGTCGATGCCGGTGTCGCAGTCGACGTACAGAGGTGCGGGGCTCATCGGTTCTCTCCTCGGGGGGTGGAGCGGGTATGAAGTTGGATGTTATACGTCCAATGTGTCGACGGTGTTACGGGCAAGCCGAGATCTCACAGCTCCAGCCGCACCGCGGTCTCGAGCGCGGCCTCGATGCTCGTCATCCATCCCGCCGCCAGCGCCTCCTTGACGCCGTCGTACAGGCTCGTCCCGTCGTGCAGGTTGCTCGACGCCGCGCAGATCATCCCGGCCCGCACCCCGCGCAGTCGCGCGACGACGAACAGGGCCGAGCTCTCCATCTCGACGTTCAGGATGCCCAGGCCGTTCAGTTCGGCGATCCACTCCGGCGTCTCGGCGTAGAACGCGTCATCGCTGACGTTCAGGCCGGAGTGCACCGTGGTCGAGGTGCCCGCGGTGAGCGACCGTGCGGTCTCCGCGAGGCTCGTCGCGATCTGCAGGTCGGGCACGGCGGGGTAGCCCGGGTGCGCGTAGGCGGCCGTCGTGCCGTCGTTCCGCAGCGTGCCCTCGCTGACGAGCAGGTCGCCGGGGCGGATGCCCGTCTGCAGGCCGGCCGACGAGCCCACGCGGATGAGCGAGGTGACGCCGACCCGGATCAGCTCCTCGGCCGCGATGGCGGTCGACGGGCAGCCCATTCCGGTGGAGGTCGCCGTGATCAGCCGCCCCTTGTAGAGCCCGGTCATGGTGAGGTGCTCCCGCTGGTGCGCGACGGTCTTCACGTCCGTCAGGAACTCCGCGATCATCGGCACCCGGAAGGGGTCGCCGGGCAGCAGGGCGACTGTCGAGACCTCGCCCGGTGCGATCCCGATGTGGTACTGCCGTTCGCCGAGTCCGACCGAGTTCTTGTCGACCGCTGTCGTTGCCATGGTGTCTCCCTGTCTGAGTGAGTATGATGTTATACATCCGAGTCGGCGTCAATGACCGACGGATGATCGGCACCGACGTCCGCGCGACGAGGAGAACGTCCATGG
This sequence comes from Herbiconiux sp. VKM Ac-2851, assembly GCF_013205105.1. Taxonomy (NCBI): domain Bacteria; kingdom Bacillati; phylum Actinomycetota; class Actinomycetes; order Micrococcales; family Microbacteriaceae; genus Herbiconiux; species Herbiconiux sp. VKM Ac-2851. The sequence goes on from NZ_JABMLJ010000003.1 coordinate 115,448, forward strand.
CAGCTGCAGTCACCACCCTCCGGCTCGACCCGCTCGTGGTGCCCACGGGCCAGCCGCTGCGGGTCGCCGTGTACTCCTCGCTGGCCGAGGCGATCCGTGGCGGGAGGGTCGAGCTCGGCTCGCTGCTGCCGAACGAGGCCGATCTCGGCGTGGCCCTCCGGGTCAGCCGCACGGTGGTGCGCGAGGCGCTGATGCTGCTCGAGGAGGACGGCCTGATCCGCACACGGCGGGGCATCGGCCGCTTCGTCGCCGAAGCGCTGCCGCAGGTCGGCCTCGAGCAGCTGCGCCCGCTCGAGGCGATCGCCGCGACCGGCGACAGCGCCATCGAGGTGGTGCGCACGCTGCACGAGCTGCAGCCGACGAGCGACTTCATCACCCGCGGACTGCAGCTCGGGGCCGACGACGACACCTGGGTGCAGGAGAACGTGCTGAAGCGCGACGGCGAGCCGGTGGCCCAGATGCTCGAGGTGCTTCCCGCCGGAGCGGTGCTGGCCGAGCGAAGCCCGGAGCTCGCGGCCCGGCTGCCCGAGCTCGAGACGGAGGGCCGGAGCCTCCTCGCGGCCGTGATGGACGTGCTGGGCGGCCGCCTCGGGCCGGCCGTCTACGACGTCTCGGTCGGCCGGGCCGGCGCCGAGCGCGGCCGCTCCATCGGCCTGCCGGCGAAGGCCCCGGTGCTGGTGCTGACGCACAACGTGCTGCTCGACGGCAAGCCGATCTACCTGGCGAAGAACCTCATCACCCAGGGCTTCGGCAGTCTCACCATCGCGCAGGGCTGAGAGTCAGCCCCGGCCGAGACGCAGGCTGCACCTCACTCCGACGACGACGACTCGGATGACGACGCCGAGCGGATCGACAGCGCCGCGTTGATCAGCGCCAGGTGGCTCAGCCCCTGCGGAAGGTTGCCGAGGAACGCGTGGTCGTCGGCGGCGATGATCTCGGAGTAGAGCCCGACGTCATTGGCGAGGGGGAGCAGGGCGCGCATCCGCTCGGTCGCATCGGCCACCCGCCCCGTGCGGGCCAGGGCCTCGGTGAGCCAGAAGGCGCAGGCCACGAAGGTGCCCTCCTCCTCGTCGACACCGCTGTAGCGGTAGAGCAGCGGGCCGGCCGAGAGCTCCTCGTCGATGCGGGCGATGGTGGCGTCCATGCGCGAGCGCGGCCCGAAGGCGCGGTCGGCGTGCAGCAGGATCGACGCGTCGAGCCGGTCGCTGCCCGGGTGCATGAGGTAGGCGCCGCGCTCCTCGCTCCAGCCGTGCTCCGCGACCCACTCCTCGATCAGGCGGCGGTTCTTCCGCCAGTGCGACAGGTCGTCCTCGCTCGGCTTGATCTCGCCGATCTCGGCGAGGTGCAACGCGTCGGTGATCGCCTGCCAGCAGCCGACCTTGCTCGAGACGTAGTGCTCCTCCTCAGGAAGCTCCCACATGCCCGAGTCCTTCTTCGGCCAGTCGTGGCAGGCCGCGTCGGCGAAGGCGACGATGAGCTCGCTGGTGCGCTCGTCGAGGATGTTGCCCGCATCCACGTAGCGCGCCATGATGCCCACGACGTCGGCGTAGACGCCGAGCTGCAGCTGGTCGCTGGCGTCGTTGCCGACGCGGACGGGGCCGATGCCGCGCCAGCCCTCGGCGGGGGCGTCGTGCATCCGGCCCGGCAGTGAGCCGTCGAGGCGGAAGAAGATGTGCAGCTCGCCCTCGTACTGCTTCAGAGTCTTCAGCACCCAGGACACCGCCGCGTGCGTCTCCTCGCGCAGCCCGAACTCGACGAGCGCTCCGACCGTGTAGGCCAGGTCGCGCACCCAGGCGAAGCGGTAGTCGTAGTTCTTGCCGCCGGTGCGGTTCTCGGGCAGGCCCGAGGTGGCGGCGGCCGCGATCGAGCCGGTGGGGCTGAAGATGAGCAGCTTGAGGGCGAGGGCGCTGCGCTGCACGACGTCGGTCCACTCGTCGTCCTCATCGCCGTCCGGGCCGTCGAACTCGCGGGTCCAGGCCTGCCAGCTCTCGATCGAGCGGTCGATGCCGCGGTCGACGTTCTCCGGCACCGGCACGTGGATCGGCTCGTCGTCGGTGCCGCAGAGCGTCAGCAGGTGCCGCGACCCGGACGAGGCGGTGAAGGCCCCGTAGAACGACAGCGGGCCTTCGGGGAACCCGTCGCCCGGCTCGGAGGGGTCGAGCCGGCCGTGCTCGCTGCCGACCAGCACGAGGTCGATCTGGCCGACGCGCAGGATGGGGCCGTGCACGGTGTCGACGCGCTTGACCCCGGGGATGTCGCTGCCGTCCGCGCTGCTGCCCTCGTCCTCGTCGTCCAGCCCCGCCCCGTCGTCCTCCAGCCCCTCGAACACGGCTCCCGGAATGACCGCCCACCGCATCGGCACCGACCCCTCGAGCCCCTCGATCCGGCGGGCGAGCTCGAGCCAGGGCAGCCGTCCGGCCACACCGGTGACCAGGGCATCCGTCACCCGCACCACGCCGGTCGCGGTGGTGAAGGTCGTCTGCAGCACGTTCGTGCCGGTGACGTAGGCGCGCTCGCTCGTGAAGTCGTCCACGGGGCGGAGCTCGAAGCGACCGCCGGCCGGGCCGTCGACGAGGGCCGCGAAGACGGGGGGCGAGTGCAGGGCCGGCACGGGCATCCAGTCGACCTGCCCGTCGAGGGCGATCAGGGCGACCGTGCGGCCGTCACCGATGGCAGCGTAGTCGCGCAGGTCGACGTAGCGGGTGGCGAGCTGGGGCGCGGCGTCGGCCGGTGAGGGTGTCATCGCTCTCGATCATGGCCCTGCCCGAGCCGCGCGGCATCGCTTCGCGCCCGTGAGTACGCCGACTGTCAGGCACCTGCAAGCCCCGCGCGCGATCGGCTCGACCGTCGTAGCGTGACGCGCATGTCCGAGACCATGTACACGCCCCAGGATCCGACCAGCCAGTACCCCCGCCCGCCGTTCCCCGCGCAGCAGCAGAGCGGTCCCGGCGATCACCGCAAGATGGACCCGGCCCCTGACCACGGCGAGACCACCTACGTCGGCACCGGACGCCTGCCCGGCCGCAAGGCGCTGGTCACCGGAGCCGACTCCGGCATCGGCCGCGCAGTTGCCATCGCCTATGCCCGTGAGGGTGCCGACGTCGCGCTCAGCTACCTGCCCGAGGAGCAGGCGGAGGCCGAGGAGGTCGCCGAGCTGATCCGCGCCGAGGGCCGCACCGCCGTGCTGCTGCCGGGCGACCTGCAGGACGAGGCCGTCGACCAGCAGGTCGTCGCCGACGCCGTCGAGGGCCTCGGTGGCCTCGACATCCTGGTCATCAACGCCGGCACCATGCCCACGGTCGACAGCATCGACGACTTCGAGACGAAGACCCTCGACCACGTGCTGAAGACCAACATCTACCCGCTGTTCTGGCTGACGAAGGCCGCCTCGCCGCACCTGAAGCCGGGCGCGTCGATCATCACCACGTCGAGCATCCAGGGCTTCGTGCCGTCGCCCTCGCTCGCCGAGTACGCGGTCTCGAAGGCGGGCATCGCCAACTGGACCCGGGCCATGGCGCAGCAGCTGATCGAGCGCGGCATCCGCGTCAACGGCGTGGCCCCCGGCCCCGTCTGGACGCCGCTGCAGCCCGCCTTCGTGCCGAACCAGAAGATCGAGCAGTTCGGCAGCGAGACCCCCATGGGCCGCGCCGGCCAGCCGGTCGAGCTCGCACCGGCCTTCGTGTTCCTCGCCTCGCAGGAGTCGAGCTACGTCGTGGGCGAGACGATCGCGGTCACGGGGGGCTCCCCGACTCACTAGCTGCAAGCTCGAGGGCCCGGTGCGACTGCGTCGCGCCGGGCGCTCGAGCGGCGGCTGCGCGCTTCGCGCGCGGCCGGGCGAGGCCGGAGGCCTCGCGGCTTGGCGCCACCGTGTTACTCGCGCCCTTCGGGGGCGAGTTGGGACGGTGACGTCGGTGCGGTCGAGTGGGCGCGGTGGTTCGCGGTCGCGGCGGCGGGTGTGAGGGGCGGATGCGGGGGTGACCCCGCGTTCGCCCCTTGCGTTCGTTATGCACGCAATTCGGGAGGTGGGGCGGGGGACCGTAGGGTTGAGGGGCAGCCTGTCGATGAAGAGAGAAGCACCATGACGTCAGAGACCACGACCACGCCGACCAGCGCGCCCGCGCCCGCCGCCGAGCGGCACGAGGTGCCCGCCGAGATCTCGCGCTCGTGGCTGCTGCTGTCGGCCCGGCGAACCGAGGACTTCGACCGCGCCTCCCGCTCACGCGCCGACCAGCTCGTGCTCGACCTCGAGGACGCGATCGACCCCAAGCACAAGGACTCCTCGCGCGACGACGTCGCCGCCTGGCTGAGCGGCGGCGGCAGCGCCTGGGTGCGCATCAACGACCGCGCCAGCGACTTCTGGAGCGACGACGTCGACCAGCTCAAGGGCCTGCCGGGCCTGAAGGGCGTGATGCTCGCCAAGACCGAGGACGCCTCGCACGTCACCGAGACCTTCGACCGCCTCGGCGGCACCACCCCGGTGCTCGTGCTGATCGAGTCGGCCCTCGGAATCGAGGAGGCCGTGAACATCGCCCGCGCCCGCGGTGCCTTCCGGCTCGCCTTCGGCAGCGGCGACTACCGCCGCGACACCGGCACCAGCGCCGAGGACATCGCGATGGCCTATCCGCGCTCGCGCCTCGTCGTCGCCAGCCGCGTCGGCGGGCTGCCCGGCCCGATCGACGGCCCGACCGTCTCGTCGAGCCACCCCGTGCTGCGCGAGCAGTCGGCCACCGCGGTCGCACTCGGCCTCACCGGCAAGCTCTGCCTCGACACCGATCAGCTGCCCGTGATCAACGAGGCCATCAGCCCGACGCAGTCCGACGTGACCTGGGCGCGCGACTTCCTCGCCGACTTCGAGGCGCGGGGCCGCGTGATCCGCGACGGCAGCGACCTGCCCCGCCTCGGCCGCGCCGAGAAGATCGACCGTCTCGCGCGCGCGTTCGGGGTCGGCCCGCTCTAGGCCTCGGCGAGCGGACGCAATTCGGCCAGCTCCGGCCCCGGTGTCGGTGGCTCCCGATATCATCGGCAGATGCCGTTCCGCAGTAAAGAGACCCTGGAGGCCTGGCTCGATGAGTTCCGCACCACCCGCGAGGGGGGTCAGCTCATCAACGTCCTGGTGCAGCACGGAGGCGATGGTGCCGACACCGGCCTCGTCGTCGTCCCGTTGAAGAACGAGGGCACCGAGATCTACATGCAGCCGGTCAGCGTGGGCGACCCGCACTGGAGCGTGACGCTCGGCGAGCGCAGCAAGCCTCTCGAGCTGTCGTCGCTCGACCTTCAGGCCCTGGTGGCCGAGCTCGCGGTCGCCGCCGCTCTCTGCCAGTTCCTGCAGGACAAGTCGGCCGCCCACACCGAGGACTGACCCACCTCGGGCGTCAGTCGCCGAGCACGGCCCAGCCGTGCGGCGGGAGGCTCGCCCGGCCCGCCGCGAGCGAGGCCGAGCCCGCCAGCACCGCCGAGGCGCCGCCCGCCGGCACCGCCACGGCTTCGTCGCCGATGTTCAGCGCCGTCACCACCGCGCCCGACCCGGTGGCCGTGCGCACGACGAGCGCCGTGTTCGTGACGTGCAGCACGTCCGAGCGCGCCGAGTGCAGCCAGGCGTGCCGTCGCCGCAGCGCGATCAGCTCGCCGTGCAACGCCAGGAGCTCTCGCGCATCCGGTCCGGCGCCCGGCAGCGAGGAGGGCAGCGACTCGGCCGACGGGGGCGAGTCGGGGAACTCCGGCCGCACCGCGTCGTCGCCGCCGAGCCGCTCCTCCTTCACGGCGCGCAGCCCGTACTCGTCACCCGCGTAGACCATCGGGGTGCCGGCGAGGGTGAACAGCAGGGCCAGGGCGTGCGGCAGATGCCGCGCATCCGGGATCGCCGAGGCGATGCGCGACACGTCGTGATTGCCCACGAAGGTGGTCGGCACGAAGCCCTCGAGCAGCTCGTTGCCGCGCTCGATGGCGTGCTTCAGCTCGAACAGGTTCGCGTCGGCGATGCCGTGCCAGAGGCCTTGCCACAGCTCGTACTGGGTGAGCGAGTCGAGCCCCGACTCGGCCACGATCGCGAGCGCGTCGCCGTGGATCACCTCACCCGTGAACCAGGCGTCCGGATGCGCGTCCCGCACCCGCGGCAGCACCTGCGCCCAGAACGCCGGCGGCACCGCGTACGCCGCGTCGAGCCGCCAGCCGTCGGCGCCGCGGCCGAGCCAGTACGTCATGACCTCGACCACGAGGTCGGCCACCGCGGGGGAGGAGTGGTCGAGCGCGACGAGCTGGTCGTGCCCCTCGAAGACGTCGGCCCGAACGGGGTCGCCGGGCTGCCAGCCCTCCCAATCGACGCGGAAGAGGCTCGCGGTCGCGGCAGACGGTCCCGATTCCTCGAGCGCTGCAAAGGCCGGATGAGCGCGGCCGACGTGGTTGAAGACCCCGTCGAGCAGCACGCGGATTCCCCGCTCGTGCGCGGCGGCGACCAGCCGGTCGAAGTCGGCCTCGTCGCCGAGCCGCGGGTCGATGCGGAAGTGATCGGTGGTGTCGTAGCCATGGGTGGAGCTCGCGAAGACGGGGCCCAGGGCGAGGCCGTTCAGGCCGAGGTCGACCACGTGGTCGAGCCAGGACTCGAGGCGGCCGAGGCGGTGCCGGGGAGCATCCGTCGACGCAGCCTCACCCGCCTCGGGACGCACGGGTGCCCCCGTGAAGCCGAGCGGATAGACATGCCACCACATCACGTGGTCGACCCAGGAGCTCATGCCGTCAGTCAACACCGTTCCGAGGCGGGTGCGGCGAGACCATAGGATTTAGGGCATGTCCAAGGTTCTGAGCAGGCTCCCCGTCGGCGAACGCGTCGGCATCGCATTCTCGGGAGGGCTCGACACCTCCTGCGCGGTGGCGTGGATGCGCGAGAAGGGCGCGGTGCCCTGCACGTACACGGCCGACATCGGCCAGTACGACGAGCCCGAGATCGACAAGGTGCCCGGCCGCGCGCTCGAGTACGGCGCCGAGATCGCCCGCCTCGTCGACGCGAAGGCCGCCCTGGTCGAGGAGGGGCTCGTGGCGCTGCAGTGCGGCGCCTTCCACATCCGCTCCGGCGGCAAGACCTACTTCAACACCACGCCGCTCGGCCGCGCCGTCACGGGCACGATGCTCGTTCGCGCAATGAAGGAGGACGGCGTCGACATCTGGGGCGACGGCTCCACCTACAAGGGCAACGACATCGAGCGGTTCTACCGCTACGGCCTGCTCGCCAACCCGCGCCTGCGCGTCTACAAGCCCTGGCTCGACGCCTCGTTCGTGGGCGAGCTCGGCGGCCGCACCGAGATGAGCGAGTGGCTCGTCGAGCGCGGCTTCCCCTACCGCGACTCCACCGAGAAGGCCTACAGCACCGACGCCAACATCTGGGGCGCCACCCACGAGGCCAAGCGCCTCGAGGAGCTCTCGGCCGGGCTCGACCTGATCGAGCCGATCATGGGCGTCGCCGCCTGGCGCGACGACGTCGAGGTCGCCACCGAGGAGGTGTCGGTGCGCTTCGAGGCCGGCCGCCCGGTCGCCATCAACGGCGTCGAGTACGACGACGCGGTGGCGCTCGTCTTCGAGGCCAACGCCATCGGCGGCCGTCACGGGCTGGGCGTCAGCGACCAGATCGAGAACCGCATCATCGAGGCCAAGAGCCGTGGCATCTACGAGGCCCCGGGCATGGCGCTGCTGCACATTGCCTACGAGCGACTGCTGAACGCCATCCACAACGAGGACACGGTGGCGAACTACCACACCGAGGGCCGCCGCCTCGGCCGCCTGATGTACGAGGGCCGCTGGCTCGACCCGCAGTCGCTGATGCTCCGCGAGTCCATCCAGCGCTGGGTCGGCTCGGCCGTGACCGGCGAGGTCGTGCTGCGTCTTCGCCGCGGCGACGACTACACGATCCTCGACACCACCGGCCCGGCGCTCAGCTACCACCCCGGCAAGCTGTCGATGGAGCGCGTCGGCGACGCCGCCTTCGGCCCCGACGACCGCATCGGCCAACTGACCATGCGCAACCTCGACATCGCCGACTCGCGGGCGCGGCTCGAGCAGTACGCCCTGGCCGGCATCATCGGCGGCGCGACGGCCGAGCTGGTGGGCGAGCTCGAGCAGGGCGAGGCGAGCTCGATCCTCGAGGGCGGGCAGGTGTCCGACTCCGAGGATGCGCTGGAGCGGGCGACGGATGCGGCCTCCGAGGGCGCCGCGTTCGACGCCGGCACCGACTGACGGCCTGCACGCACCCGCACCCCGCGCCCGCGCGCAGCAACCACTCGCGCTGGCAGCCACACGCACGACGGCCCCGGTCACCCGCTCATCGAGCCGGGCGGCCGGGGCCGTTCGCGTGACCGCTACTCGTCGTAGTTGAGGTTGTCGGCGATGACCTCCTGGTCGTCGCCGAACACGGGGTTGATCTCCTCCGCGTCGTCGTCCTGCACCTCGTCGATGCTGACGGTGTCGTCGAGATCGACGTCCTCCGCGCCGATGTCGGTCAGGTCGGGGTCTTCGATTCGGTCGTTCACGTCGGACATGCCGTTCCTCTCGGGGAAGTCGATAGCTGCAACCCCTCCAACTTACGCACCTTTCGGGCGGCGGGAGGAGTGTACTGAGGAGATGTCCCCGACTCATCCCAGTGCCTCGGCCCAGCCGCCCGCCGGACGCTCGCTCTGGCGCGACCGGCCCGCCCGCGCATCCGTCGCGACGCCGTTCGACCCGACCCCCGTCCACGACGTCGCCGTGGTCGGCGCCGGCCTGACCGGGCTGATCACCGCCCTCCGGCTGGCCCGCGCCGGCAAGCGCGTCGTGGTGCTCGAAGCCCTCGACATCGGTGCGCTGGCGTCGGGCAACACGACCGGGAAGGTGTCGCTCCTGCAGGGCAGCCGCTTCTCGAGCATCCGCTCGCACCATTCCTCGCGCATCCTGAAGGCCTATGCCGGCATGAACCGTGACGGGCAGGAGTGGCTGCTGGGCTTCTGCGAGGAGCAGGGCGTGCCGGTCGAGTACCGCACGGCCTACAGCTACGCCCAGCACGCCGACCCGAAGGCGGCCGACACGGTCGACGCCGAGTACCGGGCGGCGCGCGAGGCCGGGCTGCCGGTGTCGCTGGCGACCCCGGACGACGTCGACGTGCCGTTCCCCTTCGCTTTCGGCGTGGCCCTGCCCGAGCAGGCGCAGCTCGACGCGATGGACGTGCTCGAGGCGCTCGCCACCGCGTTCGTCGCCGCCGGCGGGGTGCTCCACACGCAGACCCGCGTCACCGGGGTGCGCGCCTCGAAGCCGGCGCGCGTGCGCACGAGCCGCGGCGAGCTGCGGGCGCAGTCGGTGGTGCTCGCGACCGCGACGCCCATCCTCGACCGGGGCCTCTACTTCACGAAGGTCGAGGGTCTCCGCAGCTACGGGCTGGCGTTCGAGCTTCCGGATGCCCGTCCCGGCGCACTCCCGGACGGCATGTTCATCTCCGTCGGCGACTCGGCCGAGGAGGGCTCGCGCTCGGTGCGCACGGCCCCGCACGAGGGGACGGAGCTGCTGGTCATCGGCGGCGACGGCCACTCGGTCGGACGGCCCGGCGACCGCTCCGAGAAGGAGCGCGTGACTCAGCTCGAGCGCTGGACCGAGGCGCAGTGGCCGGGCGCACGGCTGACGCACGCCTGGTCGGCGCAGGACTACGAGTCGCACAACCTGATCCCGTTCGTCGGCGCCCTGCCCCGCGGCCGGGGACGGGTCTACGTCGCGACCGGCTACGCCAAGTGGGGGCTGACGAACTCGGCGGGGGCCGCCATCCGGTTGACCGACGAGCTCACCGGGACGCCCCGGCGTGACCGGGCCCACTGGCAGACGGTGCTGGGCACGCGGCTCACGCGGCCGGCCGACCTGGCCAAGGGGGCGGCGGCAGGAGCATCCGTGGGCCTTCAGACGGTCAAGGGGTGGCTGGGCGCCGAGACGCGGTCGACCCCGGTGCCGCAGCCGCGCGAGGGCGAGGGCGTGGTCGCCAACTCGGGTGGGCGGCCCGTCGGCATCTCGACGGTCGACGGCACCACCTGCGCCGTCAGCGCGGTCTGCCCGCACCTCGGCGGAGTGCTGTCGTGGAACGACTCCGAGCGCAGCTGGGACTGCCCGCTGCACGCCTCGCGGTTCGCCGCCGACGGCACGCGGCTCGAGGGGCCGGCGCTGAGCGACCTGCCGACGCTGCCGCGCACCCGCCACCGGCACAGCGTGTAGGGGTTCGGGCCCCGTCTTCCCCGGTGTCGGTGGTCATGTGTACGCTGTTCACATGACCACCACCGAGGCGCCGGCGCACTGGAAGAGGAACGCCGGTCTGTTCCTCACGGGGCAGACGGTGTCGCTGTTCGGGTCGATGATCGTGCAGTACGCGGTGATGTGGTACGTCACCTTCGAGACCCGGTCGGGGCTGGCGGTGGCGCTCTACGCGCTCGCCGCCTTCCTGCCGCAGGGAATCGTGTCGATCTTCGGCGGGGTGATCGCCGACCGGGTCAACCGCAAGGTGCTCGTGATGATCGCCGACAGCAGCATCGCGCTGGCGACGCTCGCGCTGGCCCTGCTGATGCTGAACGGGCTGACCGATCTGTGGATCATCCTCGTCGCGGTCGGGGTGCGCTCGATCGGCGCCGGGGTGCAGTCGCCGGCGGTGCAGGCGATGATCCCGCAGATCGCTCCGGCCGATCAGCTGATGCGGGTGAACGGGCTGTTCCAGACCATCCAGTCGGCGATGGCGCTGCTCGCCCCGGCCGCCGCGGGAGCGGTGTTCGGGGTGTTCGGCATCGTGCCGGTGTTCTTCATCGACGTGGTCACGGCCGTCATCGGCGTCGGGCTGCTGGCGCTGGTGACGGTGCCGACGCTCGCCTCGATCGCGGCGAAGGAGACGAGCTTCCGCTACGACCTCGTCGAGGGGCTGCACTACATCTGGCGGCACAAGGTCGTGCGCTGGCTGCTGGTGGTGTTCGCCATCATCTTCCTGCTCACCGTGGCGCCCTCGTTCATCACCCCGCTGATGGTCGCCCGCACCTTCGGCGACGAGGTGTGGATGGTCACGGTGCTCGAGCTCGCGTTCAGCGTGGGCATGATCATCGGCGGCATCCTCGTGTCGACGGTGCTCGCGCGGTTCAGCCGGATGGGGCTGATCCTGTTCGCGACCTTCGGCTTCGCGGTGTTCACCACGGCGCTCGGGCTGAGCCCGAACCTCTGGGTGTTCTACGGCTTCATGTTCGGCTTCGGCCTGCTGGTGCCGCTGTTCTCGGCGCCGTTCATGACCCTGGTGCAGGAGACGGTCGACCCCGACAAGCACGGGCGGGTGTTCAGCTACGTGGGCATCGTGATGGCGCTGGCCGCCCCCATCGGCATGAGCGTGTTCGGGCCGCTGGCCGACGTGATCAGCGTGCAGCTGCTGCTCGTGGTGGCGGGGGTGCTCACGGTGGTCGTCGTGGTGGTCGCGATCGCGCTGCCGTCGGGTCGGGCGGCGATCGCAGCGTCGCGGGCGGTGGCGGTGAAGGAGGGGGCCGAGGGTGAGGTCGCTCCCGAGGCCCCGGCCGAACCCAGCCGGCGTGAGTAGCATCGGAGCATGACGCGCGCGGTCCGGGAACCCCTCATCCGCCAGACCGCCGCCGGAGCCGTCCGCGGGGCTCGCGACGGCGAGGTGCTGAGCTGGAAGGGCATCCCGTTCGCGGCGCCGCCCACCGGTGAGCGCCGCTTCCGCCGGCCACAGCCGCCCGCACCCTGGCACGAGCTGCGGGATGCGACGGCGTTCGGGGCGATGGCCCCGCAGCACGTGCTGAAATCGATGGAGGTCGATCCCTCGGTGCCGCTCAGCGAGGACTGCCTGACGGTCAACGTCTGGGCGCCGGCGGGTGCGGCGGGCCGGCCGGTCATGGTCTGGATCCACGGCGGCGGCTACTTCGCCGGCTCGACCGCGCAGCGCTTCTACGACGCCACCACTCTCGCGGCCGAGGGCGATGTCGTCGTGGTCACCGTCAACTACCGGCTGGGCATCCTGGGCTTCGTCGACTTCTCGAGCCTGAACCCCGAGGCGGGCTCCGCGTTCCGGCACGGCTTCGACGCGAACGTGGGCCTGCGCGACCAGATCGCCGGCCTCGCGTGGGTGCAGCAGAACATCGCCGCGTTCGGCGGCGACCCCGGCAACGTCACCCTCTTCGGCGAATCGGCCGGCGGAGCATCCGTCATCGCATTGATGGCCTCGCCGCTGACCACCGGCCTGTTCCACCGGGCCATCGCGCAGAGCGCGCCCGTCACCTCGGTCTACGGCCGGGAGCGCGCCGCGATGGTCGCGCGCCGCTTCCTCGACATCGTCGGCATCGATCCGGGCGACGCCCACCGCCTGCGCGAGCTCGACCCCTTCGACCTGGTCGATGCCGGCGCCGAGCTGGTGCACGAGGTCTCGGGCGCGGTGCCGGGCACCCTCGCGATGGCCCCGGTGATCGACGACGAGGTCGTGCCCGAGTACCCGCTGACGGCGTTCCGCGACGGGCACGTGCCCCGCATCCCCCTGATCATCGGCACGAACCGCGACGAGTCGTCGTTCTTCAAGCTGATGCGCTCGCCGCTCCTGCCGATCACCTCCGAGAAGGTCGAGCAGATGTTCGCCGAGATCGCCGCCGACAACCCCGGCAGCCCCGGTTTCGACGAGGCGGGCGCGCGCATCACAGGCGCCTACCCGAGCTACCCGCGCCGGCGCACCCCCGCCGAGGTCTCGCGCGACGCGGGGTTCCGGATGCCCAGCATCTGGCTCGCGGAGGCCCACAGCAGCCACGCCCCCACCTGGATGTACCGCTTCGACCACGCCACCCCGCTCCTGCGCGTCACGGGCATCGGCGCCACCCACGCGGCGGAGCTGGCCTACGTGTTCGGCTCGTTCGCGCCGCGCGGTCGCGACATCGTCTTCGGGCTCGGCGGGCGGGCCGAGGCGCTGCGGGTGGCGGGGCGGATGCGCGGCCGCTGGATCGCCTTCGCCCACGGTGAATCGCCCGAGCTCCCCGGCGCCGCGGATCGTGACTCCGCGGATCGTGACTCCCCGGATCCGGACGCCACGGGGCCCGGCATCGAACCCTCCGTGCCCTGGCCCCCCTACGACACAGAGGAGCGCCCCACCCTGATCATCGACCGCGAGGAGCGGGTCGAGAACGACCCCGACGGTGAGATCCGCGAGGCATGGGGGCCGGAGATCCTCGCCTTCCGGTGACGCGCGGGGCGAGCATCCGCCCCCCGTCTCGAGCCTCGCCCGAGGCGCCTCACCGTCGTGATAGGAATGCTGCATGGTCGCCGAGCAGTTCGTCACGCCGTTCTGGCTCGACCTCGCGGCGACCGGTCTCGGCAGCGTGCAAGGGGCGTCGTTCGCGGCCCAGTTCAAGGACCGGCGGCTCGACCTGCTCGGCGTCGGCCTGATCGGGGTGGTCGCCGGGTTCGGCGGCGGTCTCATCCGTGACCTGCTGCTGAACACGGTGCCGGCGGCGCTGGAGTCGAACTGGTTCATCCCCGTGGCGATCGTCGCGGCTCTGCTGGGCATGCTGCTCGAGCGCGTGTTCACCCGCCTGAACGTGCTCGTCACGGTGCTCGACGCCGTCAGCCTCGGGCTGTTCTGCGCGATCGGCACCAGCAAGGCGCTGGCCTTCGGCCTGCCCGTCGTGCCCGCCATCTTCGTGGGAATCGTCGCGGCGGTGGGGGGAGGCATGCTCCGCGACATCCTGCTGGGGCTGCCGATCGGCGTGATGCACGTCGGATCGCTCTACGCGGTCGCGGCGGGCGCCGGCGCGATCTTCCTCACGGTGGCGTTCGGGATGGGCTCGAACATCACCGTCGCGGGCATCGGCTGCGTGATCGTCACGACGCTGATCCGCCTGCTGGCCGTGCGCTTCGGCTGGAGCCTGCCCGAGCAGCGCACCATCAGCACGCTGCGGCGACTGCGCCGGCAGAAGCGCGCCTGAACGTTTCGCCGCCGGCCCCCGTTGTCCAAAGATGAGGCCGTCGGCAGCCCTCCTCGCACACCGGCCTCAGGCCAGGTGCAAAGAAACGCCATAGGGCTCTGTCAGCTTCGCTGAATACCGTCGAGACCGCCCCCGCCCCGAACGACAGGATGCGCACATGATGACCACACGACAGAAGAAGATCGGCCTCTCCGCCCTCGCCGGAGTCTCGCTCTCGGTCGCCCTGGCCGGCTGCGCCACCGATGCGACGGCCGAGTCCGGCTCCGGCTCGGCCGCTGAGCCGACCCCAGCCGCTTCGGCCGCCCCGACCCCGGCATCGACCGCTGCGGCCGGCGACTCCGCCGGCTCGTCCACCTACCAGGACGGCACCTACGAGGCGAAGGGCAGCTACACCTCGCCCAACGGCCAGGAGGAGATCGACGTCTCGCTCACCCTCGCGGGCGACGTCATCACCGCCGTCACGGTCACGCCGGAGGCCACGAACCCGAACTCCGTCAACTACCAGACCCAGTTCGCCGACGGCATCTCCGAGGTCGTCGTCGGCAAGGACATCGACGAGATCGACGTCTCCCGGGTCGCCGGCTCGAGCCTCACCAGCGGCGGCTTCAACGAGGCCGTCGAGACCATCAAGTCCGACGCGGCCTGACGCCGCCGGTCGTCACCCCACCCGTCGTCGCCGCGCCCGTCTCCGCCATGCTCGCCGATCCCTCCGCCCCCGTCGATCCGTCGGCTCCCGTCGCCTCGGCGCCGAGTCCGTGGCGGTTCGACTTCGAGGCGATCGGCACCCGCTGGCAGATCGAGACGCCGCAGCCGCTCCCGCCGGCCACCCGGGCCGCCGTGCTCGAGCGGGTCGAGGCCTTCGACCGCGACTACTCGCGGTTCCGGCCCGACTCGCTCGTCACGGCGCTCGCCCGCGGCGCCGGCCGGGTCGACTTCCCGGCCGACGCGGCGCCGCTGTTCGAGCTCTACGATCGGCTGCACGCCGCCACCGACGGCGCGGTCGATCCGCTGGTCGGGGCGCGCCTCGAGCAGCTCGGCTACGATGCGAATTACTCGCTGCGTGCGTCGCCCGCGGGTGAGTCCTCGATTCCGGATGCTCGCGCTCGCCCCACCTGGCCCACCACCGTCACCCGCACCTCCGCTTCGCCCGGTTCCGGCGTGACCGTCTCGGCCCCTGCCGGGACGGTGATCGACCTCGGCGCCGCCGGCAAGGGATACCTCGTCGATCTCGTGGCCTCCCTGCTGCGCGGCGCGGGGCACACCGAGTACGTCGTCGACGGGAGCGGGGATCTGGCGCACTCGGGCGGTACTCCCGTGCGGGTGGGGCTCGAGCATCCGCTCGACCCGCGCAAGGCGATCGGCGTGGCCGAGTTCGCCGGCCTCTCGCTCTGCGCCTCGGCGAGCAACCGCCGGGTCTGGGGCGAGGGACTGCACCACATCGTCGACCCGCGCACCGGATCGCCCGCCCGCGAGGTGATCGCCACCTGGGTCGTCGCCTCGTCGACCGCCCTCGCCGACGGCCTCGCGACCGCCCTCTTCTTCACCGGCGCTCACCAGCTGGCGAAGACATTCCACTTCAGCTATGTCCGAATGTACGCCGACGGGCGCGCCGAGCGCTCCCGTGACTTCCCCGGGGAGCTCTTCGCATGAAAGCACGACTCGACACCCTGATCGGGCGCGTCACCATGTACAACCTGATCGTGCTGGTGCTCGCCGCGCTGGTGGTGATCGCGATCGTAGCTGGTGCCCTCGGGCAGCTCTTCTACACGCCGCTGCAGCTGGTGCTGTCGACGATCGTCGCGGTCGTCGCCACCGGTGCGGTGAGCTGGCTGCTGGCGCGGCTGTTCCGCACCCGCGCACACCTGCCGTCGTCGGCGATCTCGGGGCTGATCATCGTCTTCGTCTTCATGCCGACGGCCGACCCCGCCGGGCTCGCGCTGATCGCCCTCACCGGGGCCATCGCGGCGGCGTCGAAGTTCGTGCTGGCCTTCCGGGGGCGGCACATCCTGAACCCCGTCGCCGCGGCCGCCGTGGTGATGAGCGTGACCGGGCTGTACCCGTCGGCGTGGTGGGTGGCGACGCCGGTGCTCCTGCCGTTCGTCGCGATCGGAGCCTTCCTCGTGCTCTGGCGCACCCGCAAGCTCGCGCTCGGGCTCACCTTCGTGGTGGCCGCGGGGGCGATCACCATCGGCCGGATCATGCTCACCGGAACCGCGTTCCCCGACGCGCTGGTGCTGGCGTTCGGCTCGTTCCCGATCGTCTTCCTCGCCGGCTTCATGCTGAGCGAGCCGCTGACGCTGCCGCCGCGCCGCTGGCAGCAGCTGCTCGTCGCGGTGGTGGTCGCCGTGCCGTTCTCGATCCCGTTCACGATCGGGAGCGTGTACTCGACGCCCGAGATCGCGCTCGTGATCGGCAACGTCGTCGCCTTCGCGTTCGGCCAGCGGCGGGGGGTGCGCCTCCGCTTCGCGGGCAGCCGCACGCTGACCCCGACGTCGGCGGCGTTCGACTTCGAGCCCGCGTCGCCCGTTCCGTTCCGTGCCGGACAGTACCTCGAGCTGTCGCTGCCCCATGCTCGCACCGATGCCCGCGGTGCGCGGCGGATGTTCAGCATCACCACACCGCCGCCGGCTCGCCTGCACGCGGAGACGTCGGCGCCGGTCTCGCTCGGCGTGAAGCTGTCGGATCCGTCGAGCTCGTTCAAGCGGGCGCTGACCACCCTGTCGCCGGGAGCGACCGTGCACGCGACCTGGGTGGGCGGCGACTTCCTGCTGCCGTCCGACGTCTCGGTGCCCCTGGTGCTCGCCGCCGGCGGGATCGGCGTCACACCGTTCGTCAGTCAGCTCGCCGAACGGGCCCGCCGCGGCTCGGCGGGGGACGTGGTGCTGATCTACTCGGCGTCGGCTCCGGACGAGCTGGCGTACACCGACGAGATCGCCGCCACGGGCATCCGCGTGCTGGTGATCGCACCTGACCGACCGGCCGACCTGCCGCCCGGGTGGACATACCTCGGACCGGCCCGGCTCACGGCCGATGTTGCGCGCGAGGCGATCCCGGATCTCGCGTCGCGGCGGGCCTACGTCTCAGGCCCGCCCGGGTACGTCGACCACGTCTCGGCGCAGCTGCGGCGGGCGGGGGCGCGGCGGGTGCGCACCGACGCGTTCGCGGGGTACTGAGCGAAGCGCCTGACTCGCGTCCGGCTCAGCGGATCGTCGCGTAGGCGTCGAGAGCCGCTCGCCGCGACTCCTTGAGGTCGACCATCGGCTCGGGGTACGCGGGCGTGCCCGCCTCGGGCACGTAGCGGTTGACGTACGAGCCGTGCTTGTCGAACTTGGAGGCCTGCAGCTCGGGGTTGAAGATGCGGAAGTAGGGCGCCGCATCCGGCCCCGAGCCCGCGACCCATTGCCAGTTGAGCGCGTTGGCCGCCGGATCGGCATCGACCAGCGTGTCCCAGAACCAGGCCTCGCCGACCCGCCAGTCGACCCGGAGGTTCTTGACGAGGAACGACGCCACGACCATCCGCACCCGGTTGTGCATGATGCCCGTCTGCCACAGCTCGCGCATGCCGGCGTCGACGAGCGGGATGCCCGTGTCGCCCTGCTGCCACCGCTGCAGCTCGTCGTCCGTGACCTCGGCCCAGGGGAAGCGGTCGAACTCCGGGCGCATGTTCGCAGTCGTGATCGAGGGCAGGTGGAAGAGCAGGTGATACGAGAACTCGCGCCAGATCAGCTGGCGCAGCACGGCGGCCGCTCCCTCGGCGTCGCTCGAGGCCCGCGCGCGATGACCGTCGAGCGCATGCCAGAACTGGAACGGGCTGATCTCGCCCCAGCGCAGGTGCGGTGACAGCATCGAGGTGCCCTCCTCGGCCGGCAGGTCCTGGTCGGCGACGTAGTGGGACACCCGCTCGTCGAGGAACGTCTCCAGGCGCTCGGCCGCGCCCGCCTCGCCCGGACGCCAGCGCTCGCGCAGACCGCCCGCCCAATCGGGCACGGGCGCCGAGGGCAGCAGCCCCCAGCCACCCAGCGCGTCGGACGCGACCTCCCGATGGTGCAGCCCGTCGTCCTTCGTCGGCGCCGGCAGGGGATGCCGCGGGGTCGGCTTCGCCATCACCGCTCGGTAGAAGGGGGTGAACACCTTGTACCAGCCGCCCTGGCCGGTCAGCACGGTCCACGGCTCGGCGAGCAGCGAGCCCTGGAAGCTCTCGGCCTCCACCCCCGCCTCCCGCAGACTCGCCTTGAGGTCGCCGTCGATGCCGCGCTCGACCTCACCGTAGCGCCGGTTCCAGAGCACTCGCGTCGCACCGACCTCGTCGACCAGCCCGGTCACGACCTCGCGCGCCGCACCCCGCCGCAACGTCAGCGTCAGTCCCACCTCGCGCAGCGACGCCCCGAGTGCCTCGAGCGAGTGGTGCAGCCACCACCTCGAGGCCCCACCGATCGGCCGGATGCCCGGCGACTCGTCATCGAGCACGTACACGCACACGATCGGATCGCCGCGCAGCACCGCCTCGTGCAGGGCCGGGTTGTCGGCCACACGCAGGTCGTCGCGGAACCAGACGACGGAAGTAGCTCTCTCGCTCACGTCTCCAGTCAACTCCACGCCGCCGACACCCGCCGCGCCGTCCTGCGGCAGCAGCGCTCAGCGGCCGGAGACGCCTTCGCGGAGCTTGTCGCAGAGGCGGGCCAGCTCGGCGAGCTCGTCGGGCGACAGGTGCCCGGTCATGTGGGCCGTGATCGACTGGGCGTGCACGACGGCGGCCTGGCGGTACACGCCGACACCCGCATCCGTCAGCCGCACCAGGGTGCCGCGCCCGTCGTTCGGGTCGTCGGCCTTCTCGAGGATGCCCCGTGCGACCAGCCGGTCGACCAGACGGCTGATGCTCGGCTGGGTGAGCAGCACCTTCTCGCCCAGATCTTTGATGCGCAGCGTGCGACCCGGGCACAGCGACAGGTTGAAGAGCACGTCGTACTCGTTCAGCGACACGATGCTCGACGGGAACTCGCTGGCCAGTTCCCGCATCACGCTCACCTGAGCGCGGAACAGCGACTCCCACGCCGCGACCGGCGACACCTCCGCGGCGGCCATGGCACTCCTTCTGCAACGTCGTGGAAGCTCATTCTTCCACGACGGCGCTCGGGTGAGGCCTGCGCCTCGAATGCCTGCTCGTTAAATGATTGAGGGCCCGTCGTAGAGGCTAACGACGGGCCCTCTCCCTTGCACCAAGAGTGTCCTGCAATCACATTCCGCGGGAGCTGCCACAGCAAACAACTTCCGCTCCATGAATATATAACGGTCAGGTAACGGAGCGCTAGTTATCGAATCGTTATTTTTCTGGGAGTTCGCTGTGTGCCGCAAATGGGGGTCAAATGCCGCCCTGGATCGATCTATCTCTGTGGAATTGCTTGATTCCCTGTTGAAACAGACATAGAGTCACTGAAACGAAGATTTGCGCAGAAACACGAACAGACGCAGAAGCTGAGGTCAGAGTCGACATGTACGCCATCGAACGCCACGAGCGCATCCACGCTCAGCTCAGCGACGCGGGCCGGGTCACGGTCGTCGACCTGGCCACGAGCCTCGGCGTCACGCCCGAGACCGTGCGCCGCGACCTCGACGCCCTCGAACGGGCCGGCGTGCTGCGACGGGTGCACGGGGGAGCGGTCGCCAACGGCAAGACGAGCCTCGTCGAGCCGACCGTCGCCGACCGGGCGAACCGGGCCCGCGAGGCGAAGTCCGCGATCGCCGACGCCGCCCTCGCCCTCCTCGGCGACGACTTCAGCGGATCGATCCTGCTCGACTCCGGCACCACCACCGCCGCGCTCGCCGAGCGCCTGGCGCACTGGCGGCCGTCGACGCCCGGCACCCAGCTCACGGTCATCACCAACTCGGTGCCCATCGCATCCCTTCTGCACCTGAACGACGCGCTCGAGCTGCACCTGCTCGGCGGCCGGGTGCGCGGTGTCACGAGCGCCGCCGTCGGCAGCCCCGCGATCGACCAGCTCGCGCACCTCCGCCCCGACATCGCCTTCATCGGAGCCAACGGCCTCAGCGCCGAGTTCGGCCTGAGCACCCCCGAGGAGCACGAGGCCTCGGTCAAGTCCGCCATGGTGCGGAGCGCCCGCCGCGTCGTGGCGCTCGTCGACGCGACGAAGCTCGGCGACGAGGCGCTGCACCGCTTCGCCGAGCTGCGCGAGCTCGACGTGCTGATCTCCGACGCCGATCCGGCCGGCACCCTCAGGGCGGCGCTCGACGCCCACGAGGTCGAGGTGATCGTCGCGTGATCGTCACCGTCACCCTGAACCCCTCCCTCGATCGCACGATCGAGCTGTCCGACCGGCTTCTCCGCGGTCAGGTGCAGCGCGCGGCCCGCACCACGCAGCAGCCCGGCGGCAAGGGCGTCAACGTCTCCCGCGCCCTGCACGCGGCGGGCGTCGAAACCCTCGCGATCCTCCCCGGGTCGCTCGAGGACCCGATGATCGTCGCCCTCCATGCCGACGGCATCCCGGCGGCGAGCGTCGCTGTTCCGGGCGCCGTCCGCGCGAACACCACCATCACCGAGCCCGACGGCACGACCACGAAGCTCAACGAGCCGGGCGAACCCCTCAGCGCCGAGGCGACGGATGCACTGCTGACCCTCATCGTCACCCACTCGCGCGCGGCGAGCTGGCTCGTGCTCGCGGGCTCCCTGCCGCCCGGGGTGCCCACCGACTTCTACGCGCGAATCGTCCGCGCGGTGCGGCGCGATGCCGGCGAGCGTGACCGGGCGACGGATGCTCGGCGCGCCGCCGACGGCCGCCTCCGTATCGCCGTGGACACGTCCGGCGCTCCGCTGGCCGCCCTCGTGGCGTCGGGAGAGCCCGTCGACCTCATCAAGCCGAACGCGGAGGAGCTGCTCGAACTCGTGCGGACCCTTCCCGACGGAGCCGTCCCTGCCGGTGCTGCGTTCGAGACGGAGCCGGGGTCCCCGACCGGACCCGGCGTCGTCGCCGATCCTGAGCACCTCGCCGCCGGTGACGACCGCATCGAGCAGCTGGCTGCGAGCGTGCTGTCCGAGTCGCTCGGCGCGGTGCTCGTCACCCTCGGCGCGAACGGGGCCGAACTGGTCACGCGGCACGCGGTGCATTCCGCCGACGCCCCGCGCATCGAGGCCCGCAGCACCGTCGGCGCCGGCGACTGCTCGCTCGCGGGCTACCTCCTCGCCGCCGACGCCGGACGCGACGACGCCGGCCGCCTCGCCCAGGCGATCGCCTACGGTGCGGCAGCGGCCGCGCTGCCCGGCTCCACCGTCCCCACGCCCGCGGAGGCCCCGGCCGACGCCATCGCCGTGAGCACGCGCTCGCGGCGCACCCTCAGCCGGCCCGTCGCCGTCGGCTGAGCATCCGCCCCCCACCCCGTCAGCCCCCACCCCGTCAGCCCCCACCCCGTCAGCCCCCACCCCGTCAGCCCCCACCCCGTCAACCCCCGCACCCCGCCGCACTGCCGCGGCGCCCGCCCCGAAGGAGCACCCATGTCCGCCCTCATCACCCCCGAGCTGGTCGTCCTCGACCAGGATCTCGGCAGCGACCGCGCCCCGGTCATCCGCCGCCTCGCCCAGCTGGTGGTCGACGCCGGTCGCGCCACCGACGTCGACGCGCTGTTCGCCGACGCCTGGGACCGCGAGAGCAAGACCGACACCGGCATCCCCGGTGGCCTGGCCATCCCGCACTGCCGGTCGGCCGCCGTGCTCGAGCCCACGCTCGCCATGGCGCGGCCGGCCCCGGGCGTCGACTTCGGTTCCTCCGACGGCCCCGCCGACCTGATCTTCTTCATCGCCGCCCCCGACGGCGCCGACCAGGAGCACCTGAAGCTCCTCTCGACCCTCGCCCGCTCCCTGATCAAGCCCGAGTTCGTCGCGTCCCTCCGCGCGGCGGCCACGCCGGCTGAGATCGTGGCGATCGTCGACGGCGCACTGGCCCCGGCCCCGGCCCCGACCACGTCCACGACGGCGACGGATGCTCAACCCGCCGCCTCGGCGACGCCGACCTCGCCCGCCAACCCCGCATCTCCGGCCCCCCGTCCCGTCATCGTCGCCGTCACCGCGTGCCCCACCGGCATCGCCCACACCTACATGGCGGCCGACTCCCTGGTCGCGGCCGGCGAGCGCGCCGGTGTCGAGCTGCACGTCGAGACCCAGGGCTCCTCCGGCGCCACCCCGCTCGACCCCGCCCTCATCGCCCGTGCCACTGCCGTCGTCTTCGCGGTCGACGTCGACGTGCGGGACAAGGCCCGGTTCGCGGGCCTCCCGGTCATCCAGGCGCCGGTCAAGCGCGGCATCGACGAGCCCGACGCGATGGTCGCCGAGGCGCTGGCCGCAGCCGACGACCCGAACGCCCGGCGCGTGGCCGGTGGCGGCAGCAACGGCACCGACGGCACCGCAGCCGGACACACCGACACCGGCCCGAATGAGCACATCGGCCAGAAGCTCAAGCGCTACCTCCTCACCGGCGTCAGCTACATGATCCCCTTCGTCGCGGGCGGCGGCCTCCTGATCGCCCTCGGCTTCCTGCTCGCGGGCTACCAGATCAACGGCAACGCCACCGACATCGTGCTCGGCAACAGCCTCTGGAACCTCCCCGAGGGCGGCCTCGCCACCTACCTCGGCGCCGTCGCCTTCGTCATCGGCGCCGCGTCGATGGGCTTCCTCGTTCCGGCGCTCGCGGGCTACATCGCCTACGCCATCGCCGACCGGCCCGGAATCGCGGTCGGCTTCACGGCCGGTGCGGTCGCGCTGGTGATGAACGCGGGCTTCCTCGGTGGCCTCGTCGGCGGTCTGCTCGCGGGCTTCATCGCCTGGGCGATCGGCCGCATCCGGGTGCCGCGGGTCATCCGCGGCCTGATGCCCGTCGTGATCATCCCGCTGTTCGGCTCGATCTTCGCCTCCGGCCTGATGCTGCTCGTGCTCGGCGGCCCGATCGCGCTGCTGATGAGCGGGCTGAACGACTGGCTGTCGTCGCTGACGGGTGCCTCCGCGGTGCTGCTCGGCGTCATCCTCGGCACGATGATGGCGATCGACCTCGGCGGCCCGATCAACAAGGTCGCCTACGCCTTCGCGGTCGCCGGCCTCGGCGCCGGTACCATCGCGAACCAGGCGCCGTGGCAGATCATGGCCGCGGTCATGGCCGCCGGCATGGTTCCGCCGCTGGCCCTCGCCCTGGCGACCCTGATCGACCGCAGGCTGTTCAGCGCCGCCGAGCGCGAGAACGGCAAGGCGGCCTGGTTCCTCGGCGCGGCCTTCATCTCCGAGGGCGCCATCCCGTTCGCGGCCGCCGACCCGCTGCGCGTCATCCCGGCCGGCATCGTGGGCAGCGCGCTCACCGGCGCCATCGTGATGGGAACCGGCGTCACCTCCCAGGCCCCGCACGGCGGCATCTTCGTCTTCTTCGCGATCGGCAACGTGGGCATGTTCATCGTCGCGATCCTCGCGGGCATGATCGTCTCGGCCGCACTAGTGGTGCTCCTGAAGCGCTTCGTGCGCCGTCGACCGGTGCAGGCCGATGCGGCTGCCGACTCGTCCGCGCAGGTTCCGGATGCTCGCGCCACCGCCCTGGCCGGCGCCCCCGCCTCGGCTCCCGCTCGCACCCCGGTCCCGGCCCGCTGACCCCGGTCACCGACGCCGCGCGTCCCACCTCGCGGACCGACGGTGTCGGCCACCGACCCCGCCCGACCACCCCGCCCCACCACCACCGAAGGATCCCCATGCCGGAACGCACCGCCACCATCGCCAGCCGCGTCGGGCTGCACGCCCGCCCCGCCTCGCTCTTCATCGAGGCCGTGAAGCGCCAGAACACCAAGGTCACCATCTCGAAGGACGGCAGCGCCCCGATGGACGCGTCGAGCATCCTCTCGATCATGAGCCTCGGCGCCGCCAACGGCGACACCGTCACGCTCGCGGCCGAGGGCCCCGACGCCGACACGGCGCTCACCGAGCTGGTCGCCCTGCTCGAGACGGATCTCGACGCCGAGTAGCGCCGCCGCGCATCCGCTCGTCTCAGAACGCCCTTCCGCCTGCCGGTGGAGGGGCGTTCTGCGTCAGAACAGGTCGGGGGAGGGCGTCGAGGTGTGGCGCACCGAGACGTCGGCGTGCCGGTCGAAGCGGTAGCCGACGCCGCGCACAGTGCGAACGATGTCCTCGTAGTCGCCGAGCTTGGAGCGCAGGCGCCGCACGTGCACGTCGATGGTGCGCTCGTTCGGAACCTCCTCGTCGCCGGCCGACCAGAGCGAGGAGATCAGCTCGGCGCGCTCGATGGTGCGGCCCTCGCGGAGCACCAGGTACTGCAGCAGCTCGAACTCCTTGTAGGTGAGGTTCGCGGCCTGGTTGTCGAGCAGCACCCGCTTTCGGGAGAGGTCGACGACGACCCCGTCGCGGGCGCGGTCCTGCTCCTCATCGGGGGCCTGGCGGTGCTTGGCGAGCGCGGCCGGGTCCTGCAGGGCGAGGCGTACGACCTCGACGTCGCGTCCGCCGGCGCCGCGGGGGGCGAGGGCGACGGCGGCGTAGGTCTCGGAGGAGGGGGCGATCTGCGCGGCGAGGGCCTTCAGCTGCTCGACGATGCGGCCGAGGTCGGTGCCGTCGGCGGCCGCCTTGTCCTCGTCGATGCCGACGTAGAGCACGAAGCCGCGGGCCTCGGTGCCATCAGGCACGGCGCGGATGCGGGGGGTGGGCTCCGCGGCGACGCGCGAGCGGAGGGGGGTAACGGTGGAGGGACGGGAATCGAGGTGGGCGATCGACATGGAGGCGTGTCCTAGCGGGAGCGGCCCGTGGTCGACGGGCCGGAAGTGTGTCATTCCGAAGGATCCTGGTACGGATCCGGATACGGCAGACCGAATCAGACGAGACGGATGCCGGGGAGCACGACGCTCTCCGCGATCAGATGCGCGGGGGTCGATGCTCGAGCGAGAGGGTGAGAGTTCTCGTCAGCGACACATTCGACAGCACATGACGGCGCCGCCGGCCATCATGCCGGCGTTCCCGGGGGCCTCAAAGGAGGTCGGGGTGAACGCGTTGTCAGTCATGACCCCAATCAAAGCGGATGCGCGAGACGGATGTCAAGCATCCGCTCGACTTCTGTGCAGTGGCACGGCGACGCCCGGGGTATAGGTTCGACCGCATGACCCGGAGCGAGGCATGACCCAGACGTCCCCCCCGATCGCCGATCGGGCCCGCTGGCAGGCCTTCGCGGTCTGCGTCGCGGTCGCCGCGCTGACGATCCTCGACCTGTCGAAGGTGAACGTCGGCCTGCCGTCGATCGAGAAGTCGCTCGGCGCCGGACCGACCGAGCTGCAGATCATCGTGGCGGGCTATGCCCTGGCCTTCGGTCTCGCGCTCGTGCCCTCCGGCCGGCTGGGCGACCTCTACTCGCGCAAGCTGCTGTTCATCATCGGCCTCAGCGCCTTCACGCTCGCCAGCGCGGCCTGCGCCGTCGCGCCCGACATCAACACGCTCGTGATCGCGCGCATCGTGCAGGGTGTGGCCGCGGGCATCCAGATGCCGCAGGTGCTCGGCCTCGTTCAGCAGTTGTTCCAGGGCGAGGAGCGTGGCCGCGCGTTCGGGCTCTTCGGGGCGACGATCGGTGTGGCGACGGCATTCGGTCCGACTCTCGGTGGGCTGCTCATCGCGATCGGCGGGCCCACCGACGGCTGGCGGCTGCTGTTCTGGATGAACGTGCCGCTCGGCATCGTGCTGCTGCTGATCGCCATCAGGCTGCTGCCCAAGACGCAGGTGCGCGACCCCGGCGCGAGGAACCTCGACCTCGTCGGGATCGTGCTGCTCGGAGCATCCGTCTTCACCTTCATGCTGCCGTTCGTGCTGACCACCGGCGGGCCTGACGACAGCAACTTCCGCTGGTTCTGGCTCGCCGGAACGGTCGTCGCGGTGGTGCTGTTCATCTGGTGGGAGCGGCGGTACCAGGCGAGCGGCAAGTCGCCGGCCATCCGTTTCTCGCTGTTCACGATCAGCTCGTACCGCAACGGGCTGCTGCTCGCGACGGCCTGGTTCGCGGCGGTGCCTGCGGTGTTCCTGCTGACGACGCTGTTCCTGCAGGAGGGGCTCGGGTTCGAGCCGGTGTTCGCGGGGATGGTGAGCATCCCGTTCGCGCTGACCTCGGCGATCTCGTCGCTGATCGGCGGGCGGCTCGTGATGCGGCTCGGCCGCAAGCTCGTGGTGATCGGCGTCGTCGTGGCGATGGTCGGTTTCGTGCTGGTGCTGCTCGCCGCCGTGCTGCCGCCGGCCGGCTGGTCGATCTGGCTGATGGCGGGGGCGATGGCCGTCGCGGGGGCCGGCGGTGGCTTCGTGATCTCGCCGAACCAGACGCTGACGCTCGCCGAGATCCCGGTGACCGAGGGCGGCGTGGCCGGGTCGATGGCCCAGGTCGGGCAGCGGGTCGGCACGGCGATGGGTGTCGCGGCGGCCTCGTCCATCTTCTTCGCGACGCTGTACCGCGAGGGGCCGGGCAACGCGGACAACGTGATGATCTACCACGACGGGTTCCGCAACGCGTTCTTCGTGGCGCTGGGGCTGCTGTCGGTGGCGCTCGTGATCGGGCTGTTCGACCTGCGGCGGCGGGCGAAGCAGGCGGCTGCTCCGGATGCCGACGAGCCGGCGCCTTCCGCGGCTTCCTAGGCGGGGCCCGGTGCGGGTCAGGGTGCGGGTCAGCGTGCGGGTGGAAGACCGGCCCTGAGCTCGTCGAAGACGGCAGTCGCGTCGTCGAGGCGGGCGAGCGCCGCTGACTGGCCGGCCCACAGCGAGAGCAGATCGCCGCGATCGAGTCGGGAGGCCGCGGCGCGGAATCGTCCGGTGAGCCAGTTCTGAGCGGGGAAGGGTGCGATGGCGTCGGCCTCCTCGATCGTTCTCAGCGCCCGGTTCGGGAGGCCGCGGGCGAGCCGTCCGCTCATCGCCCGGGTGAGCACGGTGTCGTGGGCGGCCGCAGCCGGAATGGCCTGCCGGTGCGACTCGGGCGCGGCGGACTGCTGGGTGCGCAGGAACGCCGTACCCACCTGCACGCCGTCGGCGCCGAGCGCTGAGGCCGCGGCGACCCCGCGCCGGTCGGCGATGCCGCCGGCCGCCACGACCGGCACGCCGACCGCGTCGACCACCTGGGGCACGAGCGCCATCGTTCCGACGAGCGACTGCTCGGCCGGGCGGAGGAACGAGGTGCGGTGCCCGCCGGCGTCCGACCCCGAGGCGACTATGACGTCGACGCCGCCCCGTTCGAGAGCGACCGCCTCGTCGACCGTGGTGGCGGTGCCGATCACGACGATCCCGGCACGGTGGGCGCGCTCGACGACGTCTTCGGGCGGCACCCCGAATACGAACGACACGGCGGCCGGCCGCGCCTCGAGCACAGCGTCGACCTGCTCGCCGAACGGCGGCAGGAAGGCGTCGGGTAGCCCGGGCACCTCGAGCCCCACCTCGGCGAACAGCGGGGCGACGGATGCGGCCGCCTTCGCGAACGCCGGCGCCGTCGCCGCGTCGGCGGGCTCGGCCTCGTCACCCGTCGGCACCCACAGGTTCAGGGCGAACGGCCGGCGCGTGCGGGCGTGCAGTTCTGCGGCGACCTGACGGATGCGCTCGGCGTCGTACCCGTACAGCCCGAAGGTCCCGAGCCCACCACGATCACTCACAATTGCCGCGAGCTCCACCGATGAGACCCCGCCGAACGGCCCCAGCACGATCGGTGCCTCGACCCCGATCGTGGCTCCCAACGACATCGTCATGCTCCGAGTATCCACCCCGCCACGGGTCTCCGACAGCGATCATCCATCTCTGGAACCCGCGCATTCCGCGGTCCTGCCTACCGGACCCGATCTCCTTGATCCAGCCATGACCATCTCGGGCAAGCGCGTCAGCGTGCGGCAGCCGTGTGTGCTGCCGCGCGCTTCGCGCTTGCCCTCGGATGCGG
The DNA here is from genome assembly GCF_013205105.1 of Herbiconiux sp. VKM Ac-2851. Taxonomy (NCBI): domain Bacteria; kingdom Bacillati; phylum Actinomycetota; class Actinomycetes; order Micrococcales; family Microbacteriaceae; genus Herbiconiux; species Herbiconiux sp. VKM Ac-2851. The sequence continues at coordinate 143,325 of NZ_JABMLJ010000003.1, forward strand.
TGGCTGGCTATGCGGCGGGTCGCTGGATGGTGCGTCGACGGGTGGTCGGAATCGGTGTCTGTTCCGTGTCGACCCACCTCGGCGGAATCAGATGAGGCACACCCTCGTACATGGTTAATTTCCACGGCGATTTGTGCAGGTGTGAATGGTGGAAGTGGCAGAGCAGAACGCCGTTGTCGATATCAGTTCGACCGGGCGGATGATCGTCCGCAACCCACTCGTTCGCATGATGTGTCTCGCAGAACGAGGGTGGCCGGTCGCAATTGGGCCATACGCAGCCGCCGTCCCGGGCCGCTAGTGCCCGGTTCTGGGCGGCGGTGAAGAGGCGCTTGGCCTTGCCGTGGTAGAGCACCTCGCCCTTGTCGCCGAACAGCGTCGCCGCGACCGGTGATGAGCACCGCAGCTGGGCGATGGTGGAGGCGGGGACCGGCTGGTCGATGCCGTCGATCCAGCCGACCCCGCGGCCCTTCTCGAGATCGTCGAGGGTCATGTGCACGTTGACCGTGGCGATGGCCCCGTTGATACGCGGCATGTCGTCGGCCCCGGCAGCGCGGGCGATGAGCTCGGTGACGGTGTCGGCGTTCTTCTGCGCCTGCGTGCGCGTGTCGGCGGTCACCATCTGCGCGACGCACTCGTCCTCGTCTAGGAACCTGGGCCCCGTGACGCGGGGGCTCTGCATCGCTTGGATGCTGGCCAGCCAGACTCCGCCCTGCTCGGGGGCGAGTGCGATCGTCCCTCGGTACATCCCATCCGGCGCCAGCGCGATCGTCAGCGACCGCTGCATCTGCAGCACCTCGTCCCGCGGCTCGGCACCGTCGGGGTCGAGCACCTCGCGCAGGTGGATGGCGAGCTTTGCGGTCTCATCCGCCGTGAATCGGCACGCGATGGTCTGGTCGACCAGTGTCTCCTCAGCACCGGCCACGACATCGGCCGAGCATCCGCGGTCGGCGAGTTCGTTGCACCGCCCCACGATGGCCGCTGCTGCCTCGACCCCGAGCACGCCTTCGTTCAGCTTCTGCCCGACGAGCGGGAACGGTGCCGGCCCCTCGCCGCCACCGAGCAGCACCGCACCCCGCAACTTGCCCCCGAGGTCGAGCCGCGCCTTGCACGTCCGCGCCGACGCACCGGTGACGTTCGAGACCAGCTTGACGGGGCTGGTGAAGTTCTGCGACCGGCTCAGGCCCTCGTCGCCGAGCTCGGGACGCGACCGCACCCCCACCTCGCCGGCGGTGAGCACGCCCCCGGCCGACGCCAGCCGTGCAACCGCCTCGAAGTCGGCCATCAGCTCCAACACGGCCTCGTCGGAAAGCCCCGCCAGCCTGCCGCGCGCCGCGCCCAGAACGCCCTGAAGATCGCTGGCGATCTCCTTGAGCTGGGCGTCTGTTTCCATACTGAGATTCTATCAGAAATACCTGATGAATGCTCTCTTAATCAGCCCTTCGCTAGCCTCTGGACTGCTGCGGACGGACAGGTGCGAGTCGGTCGAACTAGACCAGGCCGTAAAGGCGGTCGCCCGCGTCGCCGAGGCCCGGCACGATGTAGCCCTTCTCGTTCAGGCGCTCATCGAGGGCGCCGAGCACCAGGGTGACGTCGCGTCCTTCGGTGGCCTTCTCGAGGGCGGCGACGCCTTCGGGAGCTCCGAGGAGGCAGATCGCCGTGACGTCCTGCGCACCGCGGTCGAAGAGGAACTCGATCGCGGCTGAGAGCGAGCCGCCGGTGGCGAGCATCGGGTCGAGCACGAAGCACTGGCGGTCGGAGAGGTCGTCGGGCAGGCGCTCGGCGTAGGTGGTGGGCTCGAGGGTCTCCTCGTTGCGCACCATGCCGAGGAAGCCGACCTCGGCCGACGGCACCAGCTTCACCATGCCCTCGAGCATTCCGAGCCCGGCGCGCAGGATCGGCACCACGAGCGGACGCGGCTCGCTCAGCGCGAGGCCCTGCGTCTCGGCGACGGGGGTCTGGATGGTGATCGGCTCCACACTCACGTTGCGGGTCGCCTCGTAGGCTAGGAGCGTCACGAGCTCCTCGGTGAGCGCGCGGAAGGTCGGCGAGGGTGTCGTGCGGTCGCGCAGCACGGTGAGCTTGTGGGTGATGAGCGGGTGATCGGCAACGTGAACTCGCATGAGGCCAATCTACTGGAGAGGACGGCGGCACCGTGCCCGAGAACGCCGCCCCGCCGCTGCCGCCCGCGAGTGTGCTCGACGAGTGGATGCGCGCCGCCCTCGTCGAGGCCAGGGCCGCGCTCGACACCGGGGATGTCCCGGTCGGAGCGATCGTGCTCGATGCCGCCGGCACCGTGATCGGCGTCGGACGGAACGAGCGCGAGGCCCGCCACGACCCGACAGCCCACGCCGAGGTGCTGGCCCTCCGCCAGGCGGCCGAGACGATCGGCGACTGGCACCTCACCGAGGCGACGCTCGTCGTCACGCTCGAGCCCTGCGTGATGTGCGCGGGGGCGATCCTCTCAGCGCGGGTGCCGCGGGTGGTCTACGGCGCCTGGGACGAGAAGGCGGGGGCCGCCGGCTCGGTCTACGACGTGCTGCGCGACCGCCGTCTCAACCACCGCGTCGAGGTGATCGCGGGCGTCGAGGCCGAGCGCTGCGCGGCCCTCCTCACCGACTTCTTCCGCGGCCCCTGACGGCGGCGGGCTCGCGGTGCGAGCCGGGCGCCGACTGTCAGGGGGAGCCGATGGTCGGAGGACGCCGACAGTCAGAGGACGCCATTGGTCAGAGGGCCGCGATGCGGGTGAGGTAGTCGTCGAGGAGGCGGGCCGAGGCGGTCTGCATCGCGTCCGAGTGCTGGGCCCGCTCGGCGCGGAGCGCGGCGGGGGAGTAGCCGGCTGCCGTGACGTAGGCCTCGTCTCCCGCGAGCCACTGCTCGTGCATGTCGGACGTCAGCTCCGGGTGGAACTGCACCGCGAGCATCCATTCGCCGATGCCGAAGGCCTCGTTCGGGTACTCGGCCGACGAGGCCAGCAGAGTCACGCCGTCGGGCAGGTCGAAGGTGTCGCCGTGCCACTCGGCCACGGGCACGCCGGCGACGTGGCGCACGGGGGAGTCCGCTCCCGCCGCGGTGGGCTCGACGATCCGGTAGCCGACCTCGACGGTGGGCCCCGGATGCACGGACGACCCCAGCGCCGCCGCCACCGCCTGCGCCCCGAAGCAGACGCCCAGCACCGGGCGCTCCGCGTCGAGGCGGGCCCGCAGGAAGTCGAGCTCGGGGGCGATGTAGCCCAGGCGGTCGCGCTCGTAGACCCCGTCGGTGGAACCGAGCACGATCACCAGCTCGGCATCCCGAGCGCGCGAGAGCCCCGCCGCGAACTCCGCCGCCGGACCCGAGGCGTCGACGAGATCGATCGTGTAGCCGTGTCGGGCGAGAACGGGAGCGAAGTTCCCGAGGTGCACCGACTCCTGGTGCTGCACGACGACAGCGCGGCGAGCGGCGGACGACACGGCCGTCTGATCGGTCGCTCGGCGCTCGGTCAATCGGCGCTCTTGATCACGATCGCCGAGGTGTTGAGCTCGACGTCGACCGGCGGCACATAGACGTCGGGCTCGAGGTAGATGACACGGGCGATGGGCACGACCTCGCGGATGCGGCCCTCGACCTCGTCGATCGTCTCGGCCACGTCGCGCAGCTCGGAGTCGGGCGCGAGTGCGATCTTCGCGCCGACGAGCAGCTCGTCGGGCCCCAGGTAGAGCGTCTTGATGTGGATGAGGCGGTCGACCTTGGGCGTCGACTCGATCGCCTGAACGATCTTCTCGTGGTCGGCGTCGGTCGCGCCCTCGCCGACGAGCAGGCTCTTGGTCTCGATACCGAGGATGACCGCGACCGCGACCAGCAGCACGCCGATGAAGAGCGTTCCGATGCCGTCCCACACCCCGTCGCCGGTGATCACCGAGAGGCCGACGCCCACGAGGGCGAAGGCGAGGCCGGTGAGGGCCGCCGTGTCCTCGAGCAGCACGACGGGCAGCTCGGGGGCCTTCGCGCGGCGCACGAACTGCACCCAGCTCTGCTTCCCGCGGGTGTGGTTGCTCTCCTTGATCGCGGTGCGCAGCGAGAAGCTCTCGAGCGCGATGGCGATCACCAGCACCGCGAGCGGCACGATCGGGTTCGAGATCTCCTCCGGGTGGGAGATCTTCTCGATGCCCTCGTAGACGGCGAAGACGCCGCCGACCGAGAACAGGATGATCGACACGACGAACGCGTAGACGTAGCGCTCGCGACCGTAGCCGAAGGGGTGCTCGCGGTCGGCCTGCTTCTTGGCCTTGCGGCCGCCGAGCAGGAGCAGGAGCTGGTTGCCCGAGTCGGCGAGCGAGTGCACGCTCTCGGCGAGCATCGACGACGATCCCGAGATGAGGAACGCGACGAACTTCGCGATGGCGATACCGACGTTGGCCAGCAGGGCCGCGATGATCGCCCTGGTGCCGCCCGATGCGCTCACGTGAGACCTTCTTCCTGCGGTGGGGTGATGCCAATCCTAGGATGGCGGGATGACCGACGCTCAGCCCTCCGCCTCCTCGCTCGCCCTGCCGACGATCGCGCTGCTCGGCGCCGGGTCGATGGGCCGCGCCATCCTGAGCGGGCTGCTCGCGCCGACGGTCGAGGTCGACGGCCCCATCCGCGTGACCAATCGCAGCGCCGAGAAGGCCGCCGAGCTGGCCGGCACGCCGGGCGTGACCGCCTACGCGACCGACGACGACCCCGAGGCGAACCGTCGGGCCGTCGCGGGCGCCCACGTCGTGCTGGTCGCGGTGAAGCCCTCGATGGTCGTCGATCTGCTCGACGAGATCGCGGATGCGCTGGAGCCCGGCGCCGTGGTCGTGAGCGTGGCGGCCGGGGTGACCGTGGCGACATTCGAGGAGCACCTCCCTTCTGGTGTGTCTGTGGTGCGGTCGATGCCCAACACGCCCGCGGTGGTGGGACGTGCCGTCACGGGCATCTCGGCCGGAACCCGCTCGAGCGACGACGACCTCGCGCTGGTGCGCCGCCTGTTCGAGACCGTGGGGACGGTGGTCGAGGTTCCGGAGAGCCAGCTCGATGCTCTCAGCACGATCTCCGGGTCGGGGCCCGCCTACGTCTATCTGTTGATAGAAGCGCTGACCGAGGCCGCTGTGCAGAAGGGGTTCACGGATGCCCAGGCCGACGAGCTCGTGAACGGCACCTTCGCAGGCGCCACCGAGCTCCTCGCGGCGTCGGGGAAGACGCCGACCGAGCTGCGCATCCAGGTGACGAGCCCCAAGGGCACGACGGAGCGCGCTGTCGCGGTGCTGCAGGAGGCGGGACTGCCCGAGCTCTTCGGCCGCGCCACCGACGCCGCCCTGGCGCGGGCCCGCGAGCTCGCCGCCGGCTGAGAGGCGCGGGTCAGGGGGCGAAGCCGGCGTCGCGGGCGAGCACGGCGGCCTGCAGCCGGGACGAGCATCCGAGCTTCATCAGCACCCGGCTGACGTGCGACTTCGCCGTGGTCTCGGTGATGACGAGCCGCGTGGCGATGGCCTGATTGCCGAGCCCCTCGGCCAGACAGCCCAGCACGTCGCGCTCCCGCGGGGTGAGCTCGTCGAAGTCGGGGTCAAGAGCCCGGGCGTTCGAGGCAGCGGCGAGCGAGGCGGCAGCGGGGGCCCCGCCTGCCACCGCGTCCAGCACCCGCCGCGTCACCGCCGGGGAGAGCATGCCCTCGCCCGCCGCGACGCGGTGCACGGCCTCGAGGAGGGTGCGCGCATCCGTCGACTTGAGCAGGAAGCCCGCCGCCCCGGCCCGGATCGCCCCGAACACGTACTCGTCGAGGTCGAACGTCGTCAGCACGATGACCGCGGCCAGGCCCTCCGCCGTGATGCGGCGGGTGGCGTCGATGCCGTCGCGGACGGGCATCCGCACGTCGACCAGGGCCACGTCGGGCCGCAGGCGCCGGGCCTCGACCACGGCCTCGTCGCCGTCGCCCGCCTCGCCGACGACCACCACGGCCGGGTCGGTCTCGAGCATCGCGCGCAGCCCGCTCCTGATCATCGGGTGGTCGTCGACGAGGAGCACCCGGATGCCCGTCACGCTCCGCCCCGCAGCCGCGTGGTCGGCAGCTCGGCGTGCACGAGCCACTCGCCGTCGTGCCGCCCGATCACGGCGAACCCGCCGAGCGCGGCCGCCCGCTCGCGCATCGCCTCGATGCCCACGCCCCCGGAGTGCGCAGAAACCGGCCCGGAAGCGACCGCAGCACTGAGCCCGGAAGCAGCAGCACCAGAAACCCCGGGAGCAGAAGCGCCGGCACCACCCGAACCCACCCCCACCAACGAACTCCGCACCTCCACCACCAACCGGTCCGGCCCCTCCGCCCGCCGCACCGACACCGCGGCCGAGCACCCCGGAGCGTGCTTCCCCGCGTTCACCAGCGCCTCCTGCACGATCCGCACCGCGGCCTGCTCGGCGGCCGGAGGCGGCCCCACCCGCGCGAAGTCGAGACCCCCGGCGACCGAGGCGGACACCCCCGACCGCCGCGCCCGCTCGATCACGGCCCCCAGCCCCTCGAGCCCCGGCGCCGTCGCCCACGGATCGGCCTCGGCGCCCCGCAGCAGCCCGATCAGCTGCCGCATCTCGCCCAGCGACTCGAGCGCCGACTCCCGCACCACGGCGAGCGTCCGCCGGTCGCGCGCCGGGTCGGGCGCCTGCGCCAGGCTCGCCTCGGCCTGGATCGCGATCACCGACACCTGCCCCGCGATCGTGTCGTGCAGGTCCCGCGCCATCCGCGCCCGTTCGTCCCGTACGGCCTCCGCCTGCTCGACGGAGGCGACCAGGCGCAGGGCCTCCGCCTCCCGCGCGAGCGCGTCGGCGCGCGAGGTCTCGAGCCGCGCCCGCTCCTCGGCGAGCTCGGCCAGCTCGCTCTTCTGCTGCACGTTCGCGGCCCACCAGAGCGGCAGCACGACGAGCGCCACCGCCTGCAGCACCAGCAGCACGGTCACCCGCGGCGGCGCCCCCGACAGCGCGGAGGCGAGCGTGATCCCCACCAGCACCACGATGACCGTGCGCGTGATCAGCCGCCGCCCGGCGACGGTGGTGAACAGCCACGCCGCGAAGAGCAGGTCGAACAGGGCGAGCACGACGCCGATGCTGCCGCCGAGCATCCCGTCGGCCACCGTCGCGGCGACCCCGACGAGCAGCATGGCGAGCGGATGCCGCCGCTTCGCCAGCATGGCCGCGCACGCGACGGCGAGCGGCGCGAGGTGCGCCCAGGGGGTCTCGACAAGCGACGGGGCGTCCGACCAGGTGCCGGTGACGCCGACGGCGATCAGCCCCGCCCCCAGCGCGAAGACGGCGGCGGCCGTGATGCCGTCCTCCAGCCGCGGCTCGGCGCGCACGCGGGCGTCGACCCGGCGGAGCGCGGCCGCGATCGCCCCGACCGCTCCCGCCACACGGCGGGAGGGAGTCGCCGCATCCGGGCGGGCGGCGGACGGTGAGCCGGGCCGGCTGTCGTCGGGGCGGTTCGTCATGCCGTCATCCCATCACACCGCCGTGCACCGGGACATCCTCCGAAGGGTGGAGGCGGGGCGGCGCGATGGCCCGAGACACCTCCTTCGACGGATGCCCGTGCCGCGCCGGTGCGCGAGCGTGAACCCATGACTCCCACCTTCTTCGGCACCCTCGCGGTGCTGGCTCTGATCGACAGCACGAGTTTCGGCACCTTGGTCATCCCCCTCTGGCTGATGCTCGCTCCCGGACGAGTGCGACCGGGACGCGTGATCGTCTTCCTCGGCACCGTCGCGGCGTTCTACCTCGGCGTCGGGCTGCTGCTCCTCGCGGGTACGACGTGGCTGCAGAGCGCGCTGGGCGGCGCCGACCCCGCGCGCCTGATCGAGCTGCCGGGCGTGCGGATCGCCGAGCTGGTGCTCGGGCTGGCCCTGCTCGTCGGCAGCTTCTGGATCGACTCGCCGAAGCGCAGGGCGGCGGCCGCCTCGACGGGGCCCGGTCGCCTGTCCCGGTGGCGCGAGCAGGCGATGGGGGAGGGGAGGAGCGGCGGCCTCGTGCTGCTGGCGCTCGCCGCGGCGCTTATCGAGGTGGGGTCGATGCTGCCCTACCTCGCCGGGATCGGGCTGGTCAGCGCATCTGGAGTCGACTGGCCCGCCTCTGGGCTCGTGATCGCGGGCTACTGCGCGGTGATGATCGCGCCCGCCCTCGTGCTGCTCGTCGTGCGCACGGTGGCGGCCCGGGCGGTCGAGCCCGTGCTGCGGCGGCTCAGCGACTGGTTGAGCACCCACGCCGCCTCGACCACCGCGTGGATCGTCGGGATCGTGGGCTTCCTGCTGGCCCGCGACGCCGCGATCGGCCTCGGCCTCTTCGGCTGAGGCCGCAGCCGCAGCCGAATCCGCAGCCGGCTAGTTCCCGAGCGCCGCGAACGTCTCGATGTCCGACGACTTCCCCGACACGATGATCAGATCGTGGTTCGACACCACGGTCGACTCGGTCGCGTACGTGAACGGCTTCCCCGGGCTCTTCACGCCCACGACGGTGACGTGGTACTTCGACCGCACCCCCGACTCGGTGAGGTTCAGGCCGCGGATCGGCTTCGGCGGGTACATCTTCACCAGCGCGAAGTCGTCGTCGAACTCGATGAAGTCGAGCATGCGCCCCGAGACGAGGTGCGCGACGCGCTCGCCGGCCTCGGCCTCGGGGTAGATGACGTGGTTGGCGCCGATGCGCTCGAGGATCTTGCCGTGCGAGCGCGAGATCGCCTTCGCCCAGATCTGCGGCACCCGGAGGTCGACGAGGTTCGCCGTGATCAGCACCGAGGCCTCGATCGACGATCCCACCGCGACCACCGCGATCTGGAACTCGGGGGCCCCGATCTGGCGCAGGGCCTCGACGTTCCGGGCATCCGCCTGCACCGTGTGGGTGACCCGCTCGGACCACTTCTGCACGAGCCGCTCGTCCTCGTCGATCGCGAGCACCTCACGGCCCAGCCGGTCGAGCTCGCCCGCGGTCGCCGCGCCGAACCGGCCGAGGCCGATCACGAGCACGGGCGCGTCGTGTCTGATGCGATCAACCAACGATGGGCCTCTCTTCCGGGCGCTTGTAGAGCTGCTGCCGCTGGCTGGCCGCCAGGGCGGCGGCGAGTGTCACTGTACCAACGCGGCCCATGAACATCGTGGCGGCCATGACGTAGACGCCCGCGTCGGGCAGCGAGGCGGTGAGACCGGTCGTCAGCCCCGAGGTGGCGAACGCCGAGATCACGTCGAACAGCACGAAGTCGAGCGAGGCCTTCGAGATCTGCAGGATCAGGATGCTCGACACCGCGACCGTGGTGGCCCCCCACAGCACCACGGACACACCGAGGCGCAGCACGTCGCCCGGGATGCGGCGCCCGAACGACTCCATGTCGTGCACACCCCGTGCCTCGGCGAACGCGGCGAGGAACAGCACCGCCAGCGTCGTCACCTTGATGCCGCCCGCTGTCGAGGCCGAGCCGCCGCCGATGAACATCAGCATGTCGGTGACGAGCAGGCTCGAGCCGTTGAGGTCGGGGATCGAGATCGTCGAGAAACCGCCCGACCGCGTCATCACCGAGAGGAAGAAGCTCTGGAAGACGGTGTCGCCGGCGTCGAGCTGCCCGAAGGTCTTCGGGTTGTCGAACTCCAGGGCGATGTAGAGGGCCGCCCCGATCACGATCAGCAGCAGGCTCGTGACGATGGTGAGCTTCACGTGCACCGACCAGCGCACCCGCGTCTCGGTGCCGTGCACGCGTCCGGTGCGCCGGCGGATGCCCCACGCCCGCAGGCTCCGCGAGAGCGTGTAGATCACGGGGAAGCCGATGGCGCCGAGCACCACGCCGAGCATCAGTACGCCGAGGAAGAAGTAGTCGTCGGCGAAGGGCGTCAGGCCCTCGGCGTTCGGCGAGAACCCGGTGTTCGTGAACGCCATGGCCGAGTAGTAGAAGCTGTGCCAGACGGCCTCGCCGAGCGGGATGCCGTCGATGAGCATCCGGGGGAAGAGGAGTGCGGCCAGCAGCGCCTCGATCACCAGGGCGCTGATGGCGACGGTCGAGAGCAGCGAGCCGATCTCGCCGAGCCGCACGGCCTGCCCCTCGGCGACCGGGCCGTGGTGCATGCGCAGCGGGTTGGTGTCGCTGGCGGCGATCAGCCGGGCGCGCAGGCCGAGCTTGCGTGAGATGGCCAGGCCCAGGATGCTCGCCAGCGTCAGCACCCCGAGAGCGCCGATCTGCACACCGATGTAGACGATGGTGTGCCCGAAGGCCGACCAGTGGGTGGCCATGTCGACCGTGGACAGGCCCGTCACGCAGATCACCGAGACCGCCGTGAAGAGGGCGTCGGCCAGCGGGGTCATCTTCCCGTCGGTCGCTGCGATGGGCAGCGAGAACAGGATCGTGAAGATCAGGATGAGCACCGCGAAGATGAGGATCGCGAAGCGCGAGGGCGAGTTCTCCGAGAACTCCCGCATGCCGTCGCGGATGCGACCCGCCAGAGTGGCACTCCGATTGAACGGATTGGGTCGTGCCGGGAGGGTGCGGGCGCTCACCGCAGCAATGCTACTCGGCGGCCTGCGTCGGCAGCGGCGGGTTTGGCGCGGATCCGGGCCCTGCCCACTACCCTGGTCGCATGGCCGACATCTTCTCCGTGATCGCTGACCCGACCCGGCGTCAGCTGCTGTCGCTGCTGCTGGAGCGCTACGTCTCCGAGGAGTCGGCCACCGCATCCGGGGCCTCGGAGGGCGAGTACAGCGTCTCGGAGCTCGTCGGCCACCTCGAGCTGAGCCAGCCGACCGTGTCGAAGCATCTCAAGGTGCTGCGCGACGCCGGCCTCGTCGCCGTGCGCGAGGAGGGCCAGCACCGCTTCTACAAGATCGACGTCGCGCCGCTGGAAGACGTCGAGGACTGGCTGATCCCCTTCCTCTCCGCCGACTTCGACACCGCCGAGGAGGACGCCCTCTGGGACAACGCCTCCGACGCCGTGCGCTCGGCCGCGGCGACCTTCGGCCAGAACGTGGGGCGGCGGGCGGCGCAGACCTCGCACGCGGTCAAGTCCGTCACCGAAGACCTGGTCTCCAAGCTCCGCCGCTAGCCGTTCCCGTGGGGCCTCCCGGCGCACTATAGTTTCGCCATGACCACCTCCTCGTCCGAGCTCGGCGACGTGAAGTTCCTCACCGTCGCCGAAGTGGCCGAGATGATGCGGGTGTCGAAGATGACGGTCTACCGTCTCGTGCACGCCGGAGATCTGCCTGCCATCCGCTTCGGCCGCTCCTTCCGGGTGCCCGAGTCGGCGGTCGCCGTGGCCCTCAAGAACCACATCGCCGACACCGCCTGACGGCGACTGCTACACTTCTCCGAGGCTCTTTCTGCCCCTGGCCGCCGTTCTCGTGCGGTCATCCCCGAAACGTGTGAGGTCTGTGTGGGTTCTGTAATCAAGAAGCGACGCAAGCGCATGGCGAAGAAGAAGCACCGCAAGCTGCTTCGCAAGACTCGCCACCAGCGTCGCAACAAGAAGTAGCGCCGAGGCTTCCGCCTCGCCGTTGCGCGAGCAGAGCGTCAGACCTTCGGGCCTGGCGCTTTTTGCTTAGGCTGGCGCCATGCCCCTCTACTGCGCCACCCTCGTCGTGCGCGACGCGGTCACGAAGCTCGACGCCCTGGCGATCGTGGCCCTGGCGACGGATGCGGTGGTCAGCGACCCGGGCACGGTGCGTCCGAAGGTGCTGCTGCCGGGCGGTGCGTGGGTCGAGGTCGAGATCCCGAAGTTCGGCGAGCCGCCGCCGCTCGCTCTCGACGTGTACTCGGAGCTCGGCGACGACCACGCCAAGATCGCCGCGCTCGCGCTGCTCACCCGCCTCGAGGAGCGGACGGCCTGGACGGTGAAGCCCGACTTCGTGCTCTGAGCTGGGCGTGATACCGTCTTCGTGGCTTGTCACTGCTCCCGCAGGCAACACCGCAGCTGCTCTCGACGTCGACGACAGCACGAGTGTCCCTAGGAGTGAATGTGTGCGAGGCGAAGCCATGATCGTGCGGCGGGTGCTGAACAACAGCGTCGTCGATGCGCTCGACGACTCCCTGCAGGAGGTCATCGTCTTCGGGCGGGGCATCGGCTTCGCGTCGAAGCCGGGTGACACGATCGACCAGTCGATGATCGAGAAGATCTTCCGGCTCGACGACGACGCCGCCAGCCGGCACTTCGCCTCGATCGTCGGGAGCGTGCCGGCCGAGGTGCTCTCGGCCACGGCAGACCTCGTGACCCGGGCCCGCGCCGAACTGACGGCGAAGATCAGCGACAGCCTCTACGCCTCCCTCGCCGACCACCTCTCCTTCGCCGTGCAGCGCGTGCGCTCGGGCGAGCAGTTCACGGTGCCGCTCGCCGTGGAGGTGCAGCGCTTCTACCCGAGCGAGTACGCCTTCGCCCGCAGCGCCGTCGCCGAGCTCAACGACCGGCTCGACGTCGAGCTGCCCGCCGAGGAGGCGACGAGCATCGCCCTGCACGTGATCAACGCGCAGGTGGGCGGCGCCGCCGACAGCGCCGCGCGCATGATGGAGCTCACCCGCTCGGTGCTCGACATCGTGCGCTTGCACTTCGGGCTCGACTACCGCGACGACGATCCGGCCTACCTCCGCTTCGTGACCCACGTGCGCTTCTTCGCCCAGCGCGTGCTGCTCGGCGAGTCGGTGCAGCGCGACGACGCCGAGCTGCTGCAGCTGCTGCGCACGCAGAAGCCGGCGGCGTTCGTGTCGGTCGACAAGGTCGACGCCTTCGTGATGCGCAGTCACGGCCACGCGATGAGCGCCTCCGAGAAGGTCTACCTCGGGCTGCACATCGCCAACTTCCTGTAGTCCGCGCGAACCGTTCCATCCGTCCCATCCGTCCCACCCGTTCCATCCGTCCCACCGAAACCGAACAGTCACACCGAATCCGAAGCCGCGTCAGGGCAACCGCGTGAAGCCGGGATTCTCTATCGAGGAGAGTTCCATGAAGTACGAACGAGACGCCGCCGCGATCATCGCGGCGGTCGGCGGCGAGGAGAACATCTCCTCGCTGTACCACTGCGTCACCCGCCTGCGCTTCGGCCTGCGCGACAACGCGAAGGCCGACCAGGGCGCGCTGCAGGCGATCGCGCCCGTGATGGGCGTGAACGACGCCGGCACCCAGTACCAGGTGGTCATCGGCAACGACGTCCCCGACGTGTACCGCGCGATCGTCGCCGAGCTGCCGCGGCTCGCGCCCGCCGAGGGGGCCGACGGCGCGGGCCCGTCCGGTGCCTCGGGCTCCGACCCTGTCGAGCCCACCGGCAACCCGGTCAAGCGCGCCTTCGCCCGTTTCCTCGACTTCATCTCGGGCACCTTCGCGCCCATCCTGCCCGCCATCGCCGGTGCCGGTCTGCTGAAGGGTGTGCTCGCGCTGATCAACGCCTTCGGCTGGGTCGACCCGCAGTCGCAGACCTTCCTGATCTTCTCGGCCATCGCCGACGCGGTGTTCTTCTTCCTGCCGGTGATCGTCGCGATCTCCGCCGCCCGCAAGCTCGGCGCGAACCCCTACGTCGCCGGCTCGCTCGGCGCCGTGCTGGTCTACCCGGCACTGACCGCGCTGCTCGGGGCGGGCGATCCGGTCGGGCTGCTGGGCATCCCGGTCACGAACGTGTCGTACTCGTACTCGGTCATCCCGGTGCTGCTCGGCGTGTACCTGATGTCGTGGGTCGAGCGCGGGCTCACCCGGGTCATCCCCTCGTTCCTGAAGCTGACCGTCGTGCCCATGCTGACCCTCGTCGTAGTGGCCCCCATCACGCTCGTCGCCCTCGGCCCGCTCGGCACCTTCGTCGGCAACGGCATCGCGGGCGGCATCAACTGGGCTCTCGACAACGGCGGGGCGCCGGCCGGCTTCGTGATCGGTGCACTGCTGCCGCTGATCATCATGACGGGCATGCACTACGCGCTGGTGCCGTTCATCCTGCAGAACCTGGCCACGCTCGGCTTCGACAAGTTCCTGCCGCTGACCTACGTGCAGACCTTCGCCACCGCCGGTGCCGTGTTCGGTGTCTTCCTGCGCGCGAAGAACTCGCAGGTCAAGGCCCTCTCGCTCTCGACGACCTTCACGGCGCTGATGGGCGTCACCGAGCCGGCCCTGTACGGGCTCGCGCTGCCGCTGCGGCGCCCGCTGATCGCCTCGATGGCCGGCGCCGGCGTGGGCGGAGCGATCTCGCTCGGCCTCGGCGTGAAGGCCTACGTGCTCGCCGGCAACGGTGGACTGCCGGGGCTCCCCGGCCTCGTGGGCGAGACGTTCATCTGGGCGATCGTCGGCATCGCGGTGGCGTTCGTGGTGTCGACCGTGGTCGCGATGGTGCTGGGGGTCGACGAGTCGATCCTGGCGCGCACGGCCGAGACGGCGACGGGGGCGGCGAAGGCTTCGACGCCTACCCAGGCGGGTGCGGCTGCGGGTGCAGGTGCGGCTGCGGGTGCGGGTACTGGTGCCGTGATGCCTGCTGCGGCCGCGTCGATTCCGGATGCTCGTCCCTCCGCCACGGCCGCGACCTCCGGTGCCCGGCTGCTCGGTGAGATCGTCTCGTCGCCGATGACCGGTGAGCTGGTGTCGCTCGACGACGTGCCCGACAGCACCTTCTCCAAGCGCCTGGTCGGCGACGGTACGGCGATCCGCCCGATGGTCGGCATCGTCGACTCCCCGGTGGACGGCGAGGTCGTGACGGTCTTCCCGACCAAGCACGCCATCGGGCTGCGCAGCGACTCGGGCATCGAGGTGCTGATCCACGTCGGGCTCGACACCGTCGCTCTGAAGGGCGAGGGCTTCCAGAGCCGCGTCACCGCCGGTGACCGCGTGCTAGTCGGCGATCGGCTGCTCGACTTCGACCTCGAGGCGATCAGCCGCACCAATGATCCGCTGAGCGTGATCGTGATCACGAACTCCGGCGACTACGGCATCGACCCGGGCACGACGGGCCCGGTGCGGTCGGGCGACGCGCTGATCCGCGTCACGCCCGCCGCGACCGGCGAGCCGGTCGGCGCCACCGAGGGGGCCGTTCGATGAGCGCCGAGACCGCGCATCCGGAATCGCCGGTGACCGCGACCGCGCCTGATACCGAGACCGCGACCGAGACCGTGCCTGAGACCGCGACCGCGCCTCGGACCGCGACCGACCCGGCCCCGCACGGAGCGACCGGGCCGTTCCCCGAGGGGTTCCTCTGGGGGGTCGCCTTCGCCGCGAACCAGGTCGAGGGCGGCTTCGACGAGGGCGGCAAGGGACTGTCGCAGGCCGACGTCATCCCGTTCCGCACCGCCCGCGACTACGTCGACATCAGCGCGCTGATGAAGGCGAGCGACGAGACCATCGCCGAGGCGGCGGCCACCCCCGGCGCGGCCGGCTACCCGAAGCGCTCGGGCAGCGACTTCTACCACCGCTGGGAGGGCGACGTCGAGCTCTTCGCCGAGCTCGGCCTCTCGGCGCTGCGGATGTCGATCGCCTGGTCGCGCATCTTCCCGACCGGGGTGGAGACCGAGCCGAACGAGGAGGGGCTGCTGTTCTACGAGCGCCTCTTCAGCCGGCTGCGCGAGCGCGGCATCGAGCCGGTCGTGACGATGTCGCACTACGAGATGCCGCTGCACCTCGTGACCGAGTACGGCGGCTGGACGAACCGGGCGGTGATCGGGCACTTCGAGCGGTACGCCCGCACGATCGTCACCCGGTTCCGCGGCCTCGTGCGGTACTGGCTCACCTTCAACGAGATCAACACCACGGTGATCGAGCCGTACACCGGGGGAGGGGTGATCGAGCGTGAGCCTGCGCCCGGCGTCGACCCGAGGCAGGCCTCCTACCAGGCGCTGCACCACCAGTTCGTGGCGAGTGCCCTGGCCGCGCGGCTCGTGCACGAGCTCGACGAGGATGCGCGGGTGGGCTGCATGCTCGCCCGGATGGCGCACTACCCGGCGTCGAGCGACCCGGCCGACGTAGTGAAGGCGCAGTTCGACAACAACCTGAACCTGTTCCATACGGATGTGCAGGTGCGCGGACGCTACTCGGGCACCGTGCGCCGCTTCTGGCGGGACCAGGGCATCGACGTCGCCATGGAGCCGGGCGACGAGGCGCTTCTGGCGGAGGGCACCGTCGACTTCCTCTCGTTCAGCTACTACATGAGCCTGGTCTCGTCGGTGTCGCCCGAGAAGTACGGCGCGACGGGCGGCAACCTGTTCTCGACCATCAAGAACCCGCACCTGCCCACCACCGAGTGGGGCTGGCACTTCGACCCCGAGGGCCTGCGCTACGTGCTCGACGACCTGTGGGACCGGTACGGCATCCCGCTCTTCATCGTCGAGAACGGTCTGGGCGCGACCGACGTGCTGGAGGGCTCGGCGGCGGATGCGGCGGCCGGCACCCCCGACACGAGAGCCGTGCACGACCCCTACCGCGTCGACTACTTCGTGCAGCACCTCCGGCAGGTGCGGGAGGCGATCGCCGACGGCGTCGAGCTGCTCGGCTACACGGCGTGGGGCGGGCTCGACATCGTCAGCGCCTCGACCTCGCAGATGACCAAGCGGTACGGCGTCGTGTACGTCGACGCGGACGACCTGGGCAACGGGTCGTACGACCGCGTCCGGAAGGACAGCTTCTTCTGGTATCAGCGGCTGGTCGCGACGAACGGGGCGGTGCTCGACGAGTCCTGACGGGAATCGTGCCTCTCGGGGGAGACGGCGGAACGCCTAGGCTTGGGGCGTGGCCGCCGTCTCCCTCACCTTCATCGCCAAGCCGGGGTGTCACCTCTGCGACGACGCCCGTGCCGTGGTGCGCGAGGTCATCGGCTCGCTGGCCCCCGCGGTCGAGGTCGAGGTGACCGAGCTGTCGATCCTCGACAACCCGGCGCTGAGGGACGAGTTCGCCGAGGAGATCCCGGTCGTGATGATCGAGGGTCGCGTCCACACCATCTGGCGGGTCGAGCCGGCCCGCCTCCGCACCGCTCTCCTGGAGGCCTCCGAATGATCCGCCACGTCGTCGCCTGGAAGGTCGCCGCCACCGAGCCCGCGGAGGCCGCCGCGGCCGCCGCCGAGATCACCCGGCTGCTGGCGTCGCTGCCGCCGCTCGTGCCGTC
Source organism: Herbiconiux sp. VKM Ac-2851 (assembly GCF_013205105.1). Lineage (NCBI taxonomy): Bacteria > Bacillati > Actinomycetota > Actinomycetes > Micrococcales > Microbacteriaceae > Herbiconiux > Herbiconiux sp. VKM Ac-2851. The sequence continues at coordinate 160,386 of NZ_JABMLJ010000003.1, forward strand.
GATCTCGTCGCTCACCGTCGGGCCGAACATGGCCTACTTCGAGTCGAACTGGGACGTCGTGCTGGTCGCGGACTTCGAGACGCTCGCCGATCTCGATGCGTACCAGGTTCATCCGGCGCACCAGGCCGTGGTGCCGCAGATCAAGGCGCTCGTCGCGCAGCGGGCGGCCGTCGACTTCGAGCTGTGAGCGCCGGTCGCACACCCTCGCACTCGCCCTTCGAGGTTCGCACGGAACGGCTGCTGCTCCGGAGATGGCTCCCGGATGATCGGCCACCCTTCGCCGCGATGAACGCGGACCCCGAGGTGATGCGCTACTTCCCGGCGCCCCTCACGCAGTCCGAGAGCGACGCGCTCGCATCACGCGCCGACGCCTCGTTCGAGGAGCATGGGTTCGGACTCTGGGCGCTCGAGCTGCGGGAGTCGCGGGAGTTCCTCGGCTTCACCGGCCTCGCGCCGATGCCCGACGGCTTCGGCGGGGTCGAGGTCGGCTGGCGGCTGGCGCGGGCGTTCTGGGGCGCGGGGTATGCGACCGAGGCGGCGCGGGCGAGCATCCGCGTCGCCTTCGACACGCTGGGGCTCGACGAGGTGAGCTCGGTCACCGCGGTGGTCAACGAGCGCTCGCAGGCGGTCATGCGCCGGCTCGGCATGGTTTCGGTCGAGCACTTCGACAGCCCACGCGTGCCGGCCGGCTCACCGCTGGTGCCGCACGTGCGCTACGCGCTCGCGGCACCCTCGACGTCGGCCGGCGCGCCCTACGGCGTGAGCCGCGTCGGGCCGCGGAACAGGTAGACGACCTCGCGCAGGTTCGTCTGGTGCAGCATGAGCATCAGCACGCGCGAGAGGCCCATGCCGAACCCGCCGTGCGGCGGCACCCCGTAGCGGAAGAAGTCGAGGTAGAAGCCGAGCTCCTCGGGGTCGAGCCCCTTCTCCTTCGCCTGCTCGATCAGCACCTCGACGCGGTGCTCGCGCTGCGCGCCGGTCGAGATCTCGACGCCGTTGTAGACGAGGTCGTAGCTGTTCGTGATCGTCTCGTCGCCCGCATTGCGCATGTGGTAGAACGGGCGGATGCTCGCGGCGTAGTCGGTGAGGAAGACGAAGTCGTGGCCGTAGGTCTCCTTGACGTAGGCCGCGATCTGGCGCTCGCCCTCCGGGTCCATGTCGTCGTCCTCACGGGGCACGACGTAGCCGCGTGAGGCCACGATCTCCTTCGCCTCGGCGAGCGGGATGCGCGGGAACGGGTGGGTCGGCACCTCGATGTCGACGTCGAAGAGGGCCTTGATCTCCTCGCCGTGCTTCTCCTTCACGGCGCGCAGGCCCGCGACCATGAGCTCCTCGTGGAGCTGCATGACGTCTTCGTGCGAGTCGATCCAGGAGATCTCGGCGTCGACGCTCGTGAACTCGGTGGCGTGACGGCTGGTGAAGCTGGGGTCGGCGCGGAACGCGGGCCCGACCTCGAAGACCTTGCCGAAGCCGGCCGGCTGCGCCATCTGCTTGAAGAACTGCGGGCTCTGCGAGAGATAGGCCTTGGTCTCGAAGTACTCGACCTCGAACAGCTCGGCGCGCGACTCGCTGGCCGAGGCCATGAGCTTCGGGGTGTGGATCTCGATGAAGTCATGCTCGACCCAGTAGGTGCGCCAGGCGTGCTCGAGCGTGGTCTGCACGCGGAAGACGAGGTTCTGCTCGGGGCGGCGCAGGTCGAGGAAGCGCCAGTCCATGCGCTTGTCGATGCCCGAGTCGGCCGCGATCGGCGTCTCGGGGATGGCGGCGGTGACGACCTCGAGGGTCGCGAGCTTGACCTCGATGCCGCCGAGCTTCACGCGCTCGTCGTGCTTCAGCTCGCCCGTGACGGTGATGAAGGAGCCCTGGGCGAGGCCGGAGATGGTCTCGGCGACCTCGACGGTGTCGTCGGTGCGCGGGTTCACGAGCTGAACGGCGCCCGACTCGTCGCGCAGCACGACGAACTGCACCTTCTTCTGATCGCGAACGGTGTCGACCCACCCGGAGACGGTCACGGGGCCGTCGTCGAGGGCGGAGAGGTTCTTGACGAGGGTGCGGGTTGAGGCGCTCACGGGTTCGGTCACGGTAGAGAAGTCTACCTGCGCCGCCGCGGCGCACGAGGGCCGGCGGCGGCGCAGGACCGAGCGGACCGGACTGCACGCCGGCGGGCTCGGACTGAGCGGCGGGACTGCACGCCCGGCTGCTCAGGGTCTAGAGGTGGACTGCTGCGTCAGGCCTTGCGGGTGGGCACGCGGTGGTAGCCGTCGATGCCGATGGCACGGACGGTGGCGACGATGCCGGCGAGGGAGACGAGAGCGAATGCGGAGAGCGTGATGAGAGTCATGAGTAAGCCTTTCTGTCTCCTATTTCAGCGCTGAAAACTGTTCAGCACAATCTCATAGTTCTACACGTCTCATGTAGCGCGCCTACACAATCGTCGGGCTGCTCGTTCTCGGCAAAAGCTCGGGTGGGGCGCTCGTAGACTTGACGGGTGCCCGCCCGCCAGATCCACCTCGTCCGCCACGGAGAAGTCTTCAACCCGAGCGGCGTGCTCTACGGCCGCATCCCGGGCTTCGGCCTCTCCGAACTGGGCCACCGCATGGCGGCAGCGGCCGCGGCCGACATCGTCGCCCGCGACCGGCCGATCGCCGCTCTCTACACCTCTCCTCTGCAGCGGGCGCGCGAATCCGGTCGTCCCATCGCCGAGGCCCTCGGGCTCGAGCCCTCGATCGAAGACCGCATCATCGAGCCCACCAACGCCTTCGAGGGCCGGCGCATGGAGGGCAAGGGCGGCGCGCTCCGCGACCCCCGCATGTGGCGCTTCCTCTGGAACCCGTGGCTGCCGGCCTGGGGCGAGCACTTCACCTCGATAGCGGGGCGGATGCGCGCGGCCATGACCGACGCGCACACCGCAGCCGAGGCATCCGGCGAGGCGGGCGACGTCGTGATGGTCAGCCACCAGCTCCCGATCTGGATGGCGCACCGCTCCATCGTGGGCGAATCCCTCCCGCACGACCCCCGCAAACGCCGCTGCTCCCTGTCGAGCATCACGAGCTTCGAGCTGCGCGACGGGAAGCTGGTCGAAGTCGGTTACAGCGATCCCGCCGCCGGGCTGCAGGCCGAGGCCACCGACGTGGGGGCGGTATGACGGTCACGTCCCGTTCTTCCCGCTCGCGCGCTCGCGTCGGCGTCGCCGCCGGGCTGGCGCTGGTCGCCCTGCTGCTGGCCGGATGCTCGAACGACCCCCTGGCCGAGCAGTACCTCGAGGGCAGCGGCAAGGGCTACATCTCCGGCGACGGCACCGTCACCGAGGTGAACGAGGCCGATCGCGGCGAGCCGATCGCGTTCGAGGGAACCGACGAGAACGGCGACCCCGTCAGCTCGGCCGACTACGCCGGCCAGGTGCTCGTTCTGAACTTCTGGTACGCCGGCTGCGCCCCGTGCCGCGCCGAAGCGCCCGACCTCGAGAAGCTGAACACCGAGTACGCGGGCACCGGTGCCTCCTTCCTGGGTGTCAACGTGCGCGACCAGGCGGCCACCGCTCGCTCCTTCGCCGAGAACTACGGCGTCACCTACCCCTCCATCGTCGACACCGACGGAGCGCTGCAGTACGCCTTCGCCGGAACGGTGGCGCCGAACGCGGTGCCGACCACGCTCGTGCTCGACACCGAGGGTCGCGTGGCGGCGCGCATCCTGGGCCGGGTGAGCGAGCCGGCCATCCTCGACACGCTGATCAAGACGAGCCTCGGCGCGCTGCCCGAGCCCGGTGCGACCTCGTCCCCGTCGTCCACCCCGGCTGCCGGCTGACGTGAACAATCCCTTCGCCGAGATCGTCCTGAGCGGACAGCTGCTGCTCGCCATCCCGATCGCCCTGCTCGCGGGGCTGGTGTCGTTCGCGTCGCCGTGCGTGCTGCCGCTCGTGCCGGGGTACCTCGGATATGTGAGCGGTATCGCGGGCATCCCGTCGCCGGCGTCGGGTTCGACCTCGCAGGTCGAGGCGCGCAAGGCGGCGAAGGATGCGCGGCGGCGCATGCTCCTCGGCATCTCGCTCTTCGTGTTGGGCTTCTCGCTCGTCTTCCTCGCCTACTCGGCCGCGTTCGGAGCGCTCGGCACCTGGCTGTTCCGCTGGCAGGACCTGATCACCCGCATCATGGGCGTCGTCGTGATCGCGCTCGGACTTGTCTTCATCGGGCAGTTCAGCTTCCTGCAGCGCACGCTGAAGCCGGCGTTCCGCCCGGCGACCGGCCTCGCGGGCGCTCCGGTGCTCGGCATCGTGTTCGGCCTCGGCTGGACGCCCTGCATCGGCCCGACCCTCGGAGCCATCCAGGCGCTCAGCCTCACCAGCGGCTCGGCCTGGAACGGCCTGCTGCTCGGCTTCTTCTACTGCATCGGCCTCGGCGTGCCGTTCCTGCTGGTGGCCCTGGGGCTCAATTGGGTCACCGGGTCGGTCGCATTCCTCAAGCGGCATATCCGCACGATCAACATCGTGGGCGGCGTGCTGCTGGTCGTCATCGGCCTGCTGATGGTGACCGGGCTCTGGTCGCTATGGATCTACGAGCTCCAGGCGGTGATCTCCGGTTTTGTCCCGTCCATCTGATCACATCGACTCTCCCGACCCCGCGCGACGGCCTGCGCCCGACGGTTCCGGTTCCGGTTCCGACGACATCACCATGCCCAAGCTGGGCTTCGTCGGGTACCTGCGGTGGTTCTGGCGGCAGCTCACGAGCATGCGCACGGCCCTGTTCCTGCTGCTCCTGCTCGCCCTCGCCGCGGTGCCGGGCTCCCTCGTGCCGCAGCGCGCGGCGGACCCCAACGGCGTCACTCAGTACTTCGTCGACAACCCCGACCTCGCGCCGGTGCTCGACAAGATTCAGGCCTTCGACGTCTACACCTCGGTCTGGTTCTCGTCGATCTACCTGCTGCTGTTCGTCTCTCTGATCGGCTGCATCATCCCGCGCACGAAGCACCACTTCGACGCGCTGCGGGCGAAGCCGCCGCGCACACCCGCGCGGCTGTCGCGGCTGGCGGGGTTCACGACGCGGGAGGTGCCGGCTTCTGCCGCTCCGGCCGGCTCGGCTGCTTCGACCGCCTCGGCCGCCTCCGCCGCCTCCGCTGCCTCCGTCGTCGACTCGGCTCGCACGCTGCTGAAGCGGCAGCGCTACCGCACCGTCGTCTTCACCGGCTTCGACCGGGCCACGGGACTCGAGACCGCCTCGGTGTCGGCCGAGCGCGGCTACCTGCGTGAGACCGGCAACCTGGTGTTCCACTCGGCGCTCGTCGGCATCCTTCTGGCCGTGGGCATCGGCGGCGGGTTCGGCTACCAGGGCCAGCGCGTGGTGGTCGAGGGGCAGACCTTCGTCAACACCCTGCTCGCCTACGACTCGTTCAACCCGGGCCGCTTCTTCAGCGACGGGGCGCTCTCGCCGTACCAGATCACCCTCGACTCGTTCTCGGCCACCTACGAGACGCAGTCGCTCAAGGCCTTCGGCCAGCCGCTGGACTACACGGCCGCCGTCACCACCACCGACGCCGACGGCTCGGTCTCCGACGCGGACATCAAGGTGAACGACCCGCTGAAGATCGGCGGCACCGACGTCTACCTGCTCGGCAACGGCTACGCCCCGACGATCACGGTGCGGAACCCGGCGGGCGATGTCGTATTCACCGACTCGGTGCCCTTCCTGCCGCAGGATGCGAACCTCACCTCGCTCGGCGTGGTCAAGGTTCCGGATGGCCTGCCCGAGCAGGTGGGCATGATCGGGTTCTTCTACCCGACCCAGTCCGAGGCGCAGTCCGGTGTCTACTTCTCCTCGTTCCCCGACCTGCAGTACCCGGTGCTGACGCTCAACGTCTACGACGGCGACCTCGGATTGAACGACGGCGTCCCGGCGTCGGTCTACTCGCTCGACACCGACACGATGAACCAGCTCACGGGCGGCGCCACCGGCGTCGACTCGATCGAGCTGAAGCCCGGCGACACCGCCGAGCTGCCGAACGGCCTCGGCACCGTCTCGCTCGACGGCGTCAAGCGCTTCGCCTCCTTCGACGTGCACCACGACGCGACGCAGGGATGGGTGCTGCTGTTCGCCCTCCTCGTGCTGGCCGGGCTGCTCACGTCGCTGTTCATCCCGCGGCGGCGGCTGTGGGTCAAGGCGACCTCGCGGGCGGACGGATCGGTGCACGTGGAGTACGCCGGGCTGGCGCGCGGGGACGACCCGCGGCTGGTGGAGGCGGTGGCGGCGCTGGCCGACAAGCACGCCGGCAGTGCTCCGGTGGAGGACGCTCCGTCCACAGGCTCGCCGACTCCCGGCACACCCCCCGATACCAAGGCTTAGGCTTCTACCGTGACGCAAACCCTCGACGAGATCTCGATCATCCTCATCTACTCGGCCATGGCCGTGTACGCGCTCGCGTTCATCGCGTTCGCGCTCGATCTCGCTCGCCGCTCCTCGACGGTGAAGTCGGCCGTGGGAGCCTCGACGACGGCCGCCGCGTCGACCGCGTCCGCCACGGTGATGCCCGAGTTGGCGACCGTCGGGGGCACGTCGTCCGCCCGCCCCGTGCGGGGTTCTTCCGACCCCGATCCCGACTCCTCCCTGGTGTCGCTCGCCGGTGTCGACGCCGCCGGCCGCCGCTCGATCGCGCTGCGTCTCGGCGTCTCGTTCACGATCCTCGCCTTCGTCGTGCAGCTCGCCGGCGTCATCCTCCGGGGCGTCGCGGCCTCGCGGGTGCCGTGGGCGAACATGTACGAGTTCTCGATCACCGGAACGCTGCTGATCGTCGCCGTCTTCCTCGTCGTGCTGCTGCGTGAAGACCTGCGCTTCCTCGGCACCTTCGTCACCGGCCTCGTGCTGATCCTGCTCGGCGTCAGCGCCGTCAACTACTACGTCAGCGTGGCTCCGCTGCCGCCGGCACTGCAGTCGGCGTGGCTCGTCATCCACGTGCTGGTGGCCATTCTCGGCACGGCGTTCTTCGCCCTGGGCGGAGCGCTGTCGGTCATCCAGCTGCTGCAGACCAAGGGCGACTCTGTCTCCCGCCTCGCCACCACGCTGCGCCTGCGCTTCCTCAAGACCCTGCCCGATGCCGAGACCCTCGAGCGCCTGGCCTACCGCGTCAACATCGTCGGTTTCGTCTTCTGGACCTTCACTCTCATCGCCGGCGCCATCTGGGCCGAGCGCGCCTGGGGCCGCTACTGGGGGTGGGACACCAAGGAGGTCTGGACCTTCATCATCTGGGTGATCTACGCCGGCTACATCCACGCCCGCGCGACCCGCGGCTGGCGCGGCTCCCGTTCGGCGTGGCTCGCCATCGTCGGCTTCTCAGCCGTTCTCTTCAACTTCGGCGTGGTCAACGTCTTCTTCAAGGGGCTGCACGCCTACTCGGGGCTGTGATCGGCTGATCGCGTCGGTGCGGCTGCCCTCGGCGTTGCCGACTGGATGACGGTCAGCGGGCGAGGTGGGCGTGGGTGCGGGTGACGCGATCGGCCCACCACTGCCGGCGGGCATCCGTCGCTCGGTGCTCGACGAGCAGCGCGGGGTCGACGCGGGGGCGCTCGACCGGGATCGTGCCGCCGCGGGGAACGAGACTCTCGCCCGGCGGCACGACATCGCCCGTGAAGAGGTCGACGGTGGCCAGGCCGCAGTCGTAGTCGAGCTCGGGCAGGGCGGCCGCGAGATGCGCCCCCATCGCGATGCCGACCGAGCTCTCCAGGGCCGACGAGACCACGGCGGGCAGCCCCGCCTCGGCGACTATCCGCAGCGCGCGGGCCACCCCGCCGAGCGGCTGCGCCTTGATCACGATGAGGTCGGCTGCGCCCGCCCGCGCGACCGCGATCGGATCCTCCGCCTTGCGGACGCTCTCATCGGCCGCGATCGCGATGCCGAGCGACTCACCGACCCGCTCGCGGATCTCGACCAGCTCCTCGACGCTCGCGCACGGCTGCTCGACGTACTCGAGATCGAACTCGGCCAGGGTGCGGATGGCGTGCTCGGCCTCGTCGACGTTCCAGCCGCCGTTGGCGTCGATGCGCACCCGCCCCTCGGGGCCCACGATCTCGCGGGCCCGCCGAACCCGCGCGACGTCGTCCTCGAGTGTCTGGCCGCGTTCGGCGACCTTGACCTTGACGGTGCGGCAGCCGTCGTACCGGGCCAGCACCTCCTCGACCTGCTCGGCGGGCACCGCCGGCAGCGTCGCATTGACGCGGATGCTCGTGCGCCCCGTCACTCCGGCAGGCACCTCGTTCCAGCCGAAGTCGACCGCAGCCCGCAGCCACGTGCTGGCCTCGGCGTCGCCGTACTCGGGGAAGGGGGAGAACTCGGTCCAGCCGCGGGGGCCCTCGAACAGGGCGAGCTCGCGGACGGTCTGGCCGCGGAAGCGGGTGTTCAGCGGGATCGCCACCACGTGCATCCGCTCGAGGAGGTCGCTGAGCTCGGGCAGGGTCGAATCGTCCTCGATGTCATCCACAGCACAATCCTCGACCACCCGTTCGTTCTCCACAAACGCTCACGCGCCCCGATTCTCCACAACTGCACCGTCCGAGGAGCGGCGCGGGCTGAGCCGCGTAGCCTTGCAGCATGACCGACCAGAGCACCGTCTCCGACATCTTCGACCCGTCAGCGTGGGTCGTCGCCCCGGGTTCCGAGGGCTTCACCGACATCACCTACCACCTCGACACCGAGGGGCAGGTGGCGCGCATCGCCTTCAACCGGCCCGAGGTGCGCAACGCGTTCCGGCCGAAGACGGTCGACGAGCTCTACAGCGCGCTCGACGACGCCCGGCAGAACCCGCGGGTGGGCGTGGTGCTGCTCACGGGCAACGGGCCGAGCCCGCGTGACGGCGGCTGGGCGTTCTGCAGCGGCGGCGACCAGCGCATCCGTGGTCGCGACGGCTATAAGTACTCCGACGAGGAGACTGCGGCGGGCATCGATCCCGCGCGGGCGGGCCGTCTGCACATCCTCGAGGTGCAGCGGCTCATCCGCTTCATGCCCAAGGTCGTCATCGCGGTCGTCCCGGGCTGGGCGGCGGGCGGCGGCCACTCGCTGCACGCGGTCTGCGACCTCACCATCGCGAGCGCCGAGCACGGCCGCTTCAAGCAGACCGACGCCGACGTCGGCTCCTTCGACGCCGGCTACGGCAGCGCCTACTACGCTCGCCAGATCGGTCAGAAGCTCGCCCGCGAGGTGTTCTTCCTGGCCGAGGAGTACAGCGCGCAGCGGGCCTACGAGATGGGCGCCGTGAACAAGGTCGTGCCGCACGCCGAGCTCGAGGGCGAGGCGCTGGCCTGGGCGCGCATCATCCTCGGCAAGTCGCCGACGGCCATCCGCATGCTGAAGTACGCGTTCAACGCCGTCGACGACGGCCTCGTCGGCCAGCAGATCTTCGCGGGCGAGGCCACCCGCCTCGCCTACGGCAGCGACGAGGCGGTCGAGGGCCGCGACTCCTTCCTCGAGAAGAGGGCGCCCGACTGGTCGGCCTTCCCGTACCACTACTGATGCCGCCCCCCACCCACCCCACGCACCAGCTCGGGACCGGCCGATGACGCGGCCGCTCGAGGTCGTCAGCGGTTTGTCCGCTCCCGAGCTCTCCGCACGTCTGCGTGAGGCGCTGTCGAACGACGGCCCGGCGCTTCTTCCGCGCGAGGCGGGTGACGGGTCGCGGGGTGCGGTGGGCTTATCGACGGAGAACACTGCTCCACTCGGCGATGCCGGCGCGGGGGCCGCCGTGCCGCTGCCCAGTGAGGTGCCGAAGGCGGTGGCGCTCGTGATCGAGACGTCGGGCTCGACGGGGATGCCCAAGCGCGTGGCGTTGAGTGCGGATGCTCTGCTCGCCTCGGCGGCCGCGTCGGAGCAGGCGCTCGGCGGGCCCGGGCAGTGGCTGCTCGCGCTGCCGACCCACTACGTGGCCGGGGTGCAGGTGCTGGTGCGCTCGATCGCCGCCGGGTCGGAGCCGGTCGTGCATCCACCCGGACACTTCTCGCCCGAGGCCTTCGCCGCCCTCGCCGGGCGGCTCAAGCTGCCACTCCGCTTCAGCTCGCTGGTGCCGGCCCAGTTGGCCCGGCTTGTCGATGCGGCCGAGGCCGACCGCGACATCCGGCGAGCGGTCGCGCGCTTCGACGCCATCCTGATCGGCGGCCAGGCCCTGCCCGATCCGCTGCGCGAGCGGGCGCTCGACCTCGGCTTCGCCGTCGTGCGCACGTACGGCGCGAGCGAGACCGCCGGCGGCTGCGTCTACGACGGACAGCCGATCGGCCGCACCGTCGTGCGTCTCGCCGCGGGCGAGCTCGAGATCGCCGGCCCGTCGCTGGCGGAGGGCTACCTCGGCGACGCCGAGCTCACGGCGGCCCGCTTCCACAGCGACGAGGGCCACCGCTGGTACCGCACGAGCGACGCCGGCACGGTGGTCGACGGTCTCGTCACGGTCACCGGTCGCCTCGACGACCTCATCATCTCGGGCGGCATCAAGGTCTCGCTCGGCCGCGTCGAACGGCTCGTGCAGTCCCAGCCGGGCCTCGAGCAGGCCGTCGTCGTCCCGCGAGACAGCGAACGCTGGGGCCAGGTCGGCGTAGTCGTGACTGAAGACCCCTCGACCGACGCCCCGGTCGTCGAGCTCTCGGGCCCGCGCCTCGACCACCTCCGCGAAGCCGTCGTCGCCGAGGCCGGCCGAGCGTCCGCCCCAGCGGCCCTCGTCCACGTCCGCGCCCTGCCCCGCCTCTCCTCGGGCAAACCCGACCGCCTCCTCATCGAACGCCTCGTCGCGGCCGGCGCCCCCGGCGTCGCCCCGCCGACCCCCGGCGCCTCCCGCATCGCCCCGCCGGCCCCCGGTGCCTCCGGCGTCGCCCCGCCGGCCCCCGGTGCGCCCGGCATCGCCCCTCCAGCCCCCGCTGCCTCCGGTGTTGCCCCGCCGACCCCCGGTGCGTCCCACGTCGCCCCGTCGGTCCCCGACTCCCGGTCGGCGCGGACGGCCGGAGGCGGGACGCCCGCGGCCGGCGAGGCTGCCGGCGAGGTCGCCGATGAGGTCGCTCACGCTCCGCTCCCAGACGACGCCGCGCCACGAGAATAGAATCAGCCCCGATGTCCAAGACGAAGAAGCGCCCTTCCGGCCACCCCGCCCGCACCGCCGCGCCACGAAACGGCGCCCGCCCTGCACCAGGGCGCGCACCTGCCGCGCGGCCGGCCGGCCCGCGGTCGGCGGCCGGTGCGTGGATCGCCGGGGCGCGCATCCGCACGCTGACGCTCGGCGTCGCCCCCGTCGCCATCGGAACCGGCGCCGGCATGGTGGCGAGCGACTTCGACATCTCGAAGACCCTCGTCGCGCTCTGCCTGCTCGTCGCGATCTTCCTGCAGATCGGCGTCAACTACGCCAACGACTACTCCGACGGCGTGCGCGGCACCGACGACGTGCGCGTCGGGCCGCCCCGCCTCACGGGGTCCGGCCTCGTGCCGGCGAAGCGCGTGCTCGTGGTGGCCCTGGTGTTCTTCGGGCTGGCCGCGGCCTCCGGGCTCGCCATCGTGATCATCACCGGCCACTGGTGGCTGCTCGCCGTGGGTGCCGCCGCCATCGCCGCGGGCTGGTTCTACACCGGCGGCAAGCACCCCTACGGCTACTACGGCCTCGGCGAGATCTTCGTCTTCGCCTTCTTCGGCATCGTCGCGACGGCGGGCACGACCTTCATCCTCGCGGGCGACGTCAACTTCGAGGGCTGGCTCGGCGGAGTGGCCGCCGGGGCGATCGCGTGCGCCGTGCTGATGGCCAACAACATCCGCGACATCGACCAGGACCGCCTCGTGAAGAAGCGCACGCTGGCGGTGCTGATCGGGCGCACCGCCTCGCGCATCCTGTACGTGTTCTGGCTGCTGGTGGCCTACGTGGTGCTGGCCTTCTTCGCGCTGATCTACCCGAAGGCGTGGCTGGTGTTCTTCACCCTGCTGCTGACGGTGCCGGCGACGATCATCATGTTCACCGCCCGCACCCCCAAGGAGTACGTCACCGTGCTGAAGCTCACGAGCTTCTTCGGCCTGCTCTACGGCGTGGGCCTCGGGCTGTCGTTCGCCTACTGAGGGTGAGTCGAGCCGCCGTCACTCACGGGGTGCGGCGGTCGGTGCCGTCGACGGCGCTGTCCTCGACGTCTTCGTCCTCGGTCGAGCCGGCCTTGCGGGTCGGAGCTGCACCGGGGTCGGAGGCGGGAGTCGGGCGGCCGGCTTGTCCGCGGTTCTGGCGGGCCTCGTAGAGCGAGCGCGCGGCCTCTTCGCGCGGCTTCCGCAGGAAGATGATCGAGATGCAGAGCGAGATGATCGCGGCGATCACGGCGGCGATCCACGGCTCGATGCGAAGCAGGTAGAGGACGGTGAGCACGACGGCGAAGATCCCCACACGGATGAGGGTGTACACGAGCCACGTACGTCCAGGATTCACACCCCGAGTCTAGAACGGGCATCCTGACCGCCTGCTCGACAGCCCGCGCCGCACCCGGCCCGACGGCCGCCGATGACCCGCCCCGACCGCCGGCGACCGCCCGGCCGATCCGCCGCCGACCACCCGGTCAACCCCGCGCCGACCACCCAGTAGAACCCGCTCCGACGGCCGCCCGGCCGACCCTGGGAATCCCACCTCCAGCGCACGACGAACACGCAGTCCGCTCCCGGATCCCGGGGGTACAGTTACGACATGGCTCGCGTACTCCTAGCCCTCGTCATCGTGGTCGTGGCATTCACCGTGTACGCCCTCGTCGACTGCCTGATGGTGCCGAAGTCGCGCGTGAAAGCTCTTCCCCGCATCGCCTGGGTCTTCATCATCATCCTGTTCACGCCGATCGGCGGCATCCTCTGGCTGGTCATCGGCCGCGGGCGCCGGTCGAACACCCCACCCGTCCGGGCGATGGGGCCCGACGACGACCCCGACTTCCTCGGCACCATCCGCCCTGTTCGCGATCCCGACGACGACGAGCACCTCCGCGACCTCGAGCGCCGCCTCGCCGAGACCGACGACGAGCAGGACAACCCCCGCGCCGAACGGTGACCGTCAGCCCCGCGGCGACCTTCGCCCACCGGCTCGTCGACGCGTTCGTCGACCTCGGCGTGCGCCACGCGGTCGTCTCGCCCGGATCCCGTTCGCAGGCCCTCGCTCTCGCACTCGCCGACGCGGAGACCCGCGGCCGCATCGCCCTCCACGTCCGCATCGACGAACGGGCGGCAGCGTTCACGGCGCTCGGCCTCGCCCGGGAGTCGGGCCTCCCGGCGCTGGTCGTCACCACCTCCGGCACCGCGGTCGCCAACCTCCTCCCCGCCGTCGTCGAGGCGAGCCACTCTGGCGTTCCGATGATCGTGCTGAGCGGCGACCGCCCGGCGCACCTCCGCGGCACCGGCTCGAACCAGACCACCTGGCAGCCGGGCCTGTTCGGCCGCTTCACCCGTCTCGAACTCGACGTCGCCCCACCCACCCTCACCCGGCTCCCGGATGCCCGAGCCCTCGCCGCCCGCGCCCTGTCGGCCGCCCTGGCCACTCCCGCGCCGGCCACTCCCGCGCCCTGTAACGACGACTCACAGCGGGCTGGTGACGAATCGACGATGATCGGCGCCGGACCGGTGCACCTCAATCTGCAGTTCGTCGAGCCGCTCTCGGGCGACGTGCTCCCGGAGGAGGCCACGGTCGAGGACGACCCGGCTGCCGCATCCGACCACCCGGGCGGCGCGGTCGCACCCGCGTCGGCAGCGCCCCGCACCCTCCACCTCGACCGCGGCCCCCGCACCCTGGTCATCGCCGGAGCCGACGCCGGCGAGCGCGCCAATGCCTTCGCCCTGCACGCCGGCCTGCCGCTGATCGCCGAGGTGTCGAGCGGCGCCCGCTTCGGCCCGAACCTCGTCAGCGCCTACCGCACCCTGCTCGACCACCCCGACTTCGGCGGCCGGGTCGAGCGCGCCGTCGTGTTCGGACATCCCACCCTCAGCCGCCAGGTGCCCGCCCTCCTCGCCCGCGACGACGTTCAGACGATCGTGGTGCGGGGTCACGGTGAGGCGGTGGTCCCGCATCCGGAGACCATCGTCGTCGACGACATCACCGCCGACCCCGACGACCGCAGCGACCGCGCAGCCCGGGCCTGGACGGGCCAGTGGGTCTTCGCCGGGCGCGAGCTTCTGGAGGAGCAGTCGGCGGCCGACGACGTCGCCGCGCCCCTGATCATCCCGGGCGGCTCGGCCGACGTGGCGGGCGCCCGCGAGTACGCCAAGGCCGAGCTCGCCGCGCTGCGGGCACCGGTCACGCGCCGGTTCCTGGCCGACGCCGTCTGGCGGGCCACGTGGCCGCACGACCGGCTGGTGCTCGGGGCGTCGCGGCTGATCCGCGAGGTCGACACGGCGGTCGGCGGCAAGAAGATCGTCGTGCACGCGAACCGCGGCCTCGCCGGGATCGACGGCACCGTCTCCACCGCGATCGGCATCGCCCTGGCCGCGACCGAAGGCTCGGCGGCGGGCGGGCGCACCGGCACCACTCGCGTGCTGCTCGGCGACGTCACCCTGCTGCACGACGCCGGCGGCCTGAACGTGCCGCCCGGCGAGCCGCGCCCCCGCGTGCAGCTCGTCGTCGGCAACGACGGCGGCGGCACCATCTTCGACGGCCTCGAGGTGGCCGGCACCGCGGCGCGCGATCCCTTCGACCGGGTCATGTTCACGCCCCAGAACGTCGATCTCGCCGCCCTGGCGCAGGCTTTCGGATGGTCGTACCGCACCGTCTCCACCCGGGGAGACCTCGACTCGGCCCTCGCATCTCCCCCCGCGGGCTTCAGCCTGCTCGAGGTGCCGCTGCCACGCTGAGCGCCCGCTCCAGCGCGCCCGCTGATCCTCGCGTCGCACCTCGGCGCGCGTCATCTCGTCCTGCACCATCGCGGCGACTCCGGATCTTCTCCACAGACCCGCCCCGGCGACCGCGCTGTCAGCCCCGCGAACTAGGCTCGACCCGTGACCGAAACCACCGCATCCGCAGCTCTCGAGACCCTCAGCCGGGTCTTCGGGTACGACTCGTTCCGAGGCGACCAGGCGGAGGTCATCGATCACGTCATCGGGGGCGGCGACGCCGTGGTCCTGATGCCCACGGGCGCGGGCAAGTCGCTCTGCTACCAGGTGCCGTCGCTCGTGCGGCACGGCACCGGCGTGGTCGTCTCGCCGCTCATCGCGCTCATGCACGACCAGGTCGAGGCCATGAAGGCCGTCGGTGTGAAGGCGGCGTTCCTCAACTCGACGCAAGATGCGAGTGAGCGCGCCGGAGTCGAGCGCGACTACCTGGCGGGCGATCTCGACCTTCTCTACGTCGCGCCCGAGCGGCTGTCGAGCGAGAGCACGAAGCGGTTCCTCGAGAGCGGCGACATCGCGCTGTTCGCGATCGACGAGGCGCACTGCGTGTCGCAGTGGGGGCACGACTTCCGGCCCGACTACCTCGCGCTGGCCGAGCTGGCCGAGCGCTGGCCCGACGTTCCGCGCATCGCCCTCACGGCGACGGCCACCGAGGCCACCCACAAAGAGATCACGCAGCGGCTGTCGATGGGGCAGGCGAAGCACTTCGTGGCGAGCTTCGACCGGCCGAACATCCAGTACCGCATCGACCCCAAGGTCGAGGTGCGCAAGCAGCTGCTGTCGTTCATCCGCTCGGAGCACTCGGGCGACGCGGGCATCGTCTACGCGATGTCGCGCAACACCGTCGAGAAGACGGCGCAGTTCCTGGCAGCCAACGGTGTCGACGCCATGCCCTACCACGCGGGGCTCGACTCGCGGCTGCGGGCGCAGACGCAGGCGCGGTTCCTCCGCGACGAGGGCGTCGTGATCGTCGCCACCATCGCGTTCGGCATGGGCATCGACAAGCCCGACGTGCGGTTCGTGGCGCACATCGACCTGCCCAAATCGGTCGAGGGGTACTACCAGGAGACCGGCCGTGCGGGCCGTGACGGCCTGCCGTCGACCGCGTGGATGGCGTATGGGCTGAACGACGTCGTGCAGCAGCGGCGCATGATCGACGAGTCGCCGGGCGATCTCGCACATCGGCGCCGGCTGTCGGCGCACCTCGACGCGATGCTCGCGCTCTGCGAGACCGTGAGCTGCCGCCGGCAGAACCTGCTCGGCTACTTCGGCCAGAAGAGCGAGCCCTGCGGCAACTGCGACACCTGCCTGACGCCACCCGAGTCGTGGGACGGCACGGTGGCGGCCCAGAAGCTGCTCTCCACCGTCGTGCGGCTCGACCGTGAGCGCAACCAGCGCTTCGGGGCGGGCCACCTGGTCGACATCCTGCGTGGCAAGCGCACCGAGAGGGTGGGTCAGTGGAAGCACGACGAACTGAGCACCTGGGGCATCGGCACCGAGCTGAGCGAGCAGCAGTGGCGCGGGGTCGTGCGGCAGCTGCTCGCCCAAGGGCTGCTCGCGGTGAACGACGACGGGTACGGCACGCTCGTCATCACGGCCGACAGCGCGGCAGTGCTCTCGGGCTCGCGCACCGTCCAGCTGCGCAAGGAGCCGGAGCGCGTCGCGACCCGCGGCGGCTCGAGCTCGGGTTCGGGATCGTCGCGCGGCGGCAGCCGTTCGGCGGCGAAAGACGACCTCAACGAGGCTGACGCGACGCTCTTCGAGGAATTGCGCGCGTGGCGCGCGGCCACGGCGAAGCAGCAGGGCGTGCCGGCCTATGTGGTGTTCCACGACGCCACGCTGGCGGCCGTCGCCTCCTTGCGCCCCGGCACGGTCTCGGCCCTCGAGGGCATCGCGGGCATCGGCGACCGCAAGCGCGAGTCCTACGGCGCGGGCCTCGTCGAGGTCGTCACGGCCGGCACCTTCGACCCGTCCTCTCTCCCCGCCCCCGACGCCGACTCGTCGGCCTCCGCTGACGCCGACGGTGACGTACCGCCGGCTGCCGGCTCCTTCGCGGCCCGCCGGGCGGGCGGCACGGCCACGGGTTCCGGCGCTGGCGCGCGCGGCTCGGGCGGTCGAGGCCGCTCCACCGCCGGCGCGCGGCGCGACGGCAACCGTCGACCCGGTGCATCGCGCTTCACGGCCGCCGCCGAGCCCCCCTTCGACGACGTGCCGCCGTTCGACGACGTGCCACCCGACGCGATCTACGACGAGGCGCCCCCGTACGACGACGAGGACGCACCACCGCTGTACCCCTGACCGACCAGCTCCATCGTCATTGCGGTCTCGACGGCGGTGGCGGTGGCGGGAGCGGAGGGGGAGGCGGCAGACTCGGGGGATGACGTTTCCCGGGCCGACCGACATCGCCGCCGAACTCGAGCAGGTCACCGCGCACTGGACGCCACGGGTCGTGGGGCGGGTGAACGACCAGTACGTGAAGGTCGCGAAGCTGCTCGGCGAGCTCGTCTGGCACGCCCACGAGAACGAGGACGAGATGTTCCTCGTCGTGTCCGGGCAGCTCGTGATCCAGATCGAGGCGGCCGAGGATGTCGAGCTCGGCCCGGGCCAGTTCTTCGTGGTGCCCCGCGGCGTCCGGCACAATCCGGTGGCGAAGGAGGAGGTGCACATCGTCCTGATCGAGACGGTCACCACCGCTCACACGGGCGACGTCACCGTGGAGGGCACCGTGCCCCTCGATCGTCAGCTGGGCGAGTTCCGCTAGTCGGGAATCTAGTCGGAGGTCGTGCCGTCGTCGGGGGTGGCCGGCAGCGCGAAGGATCGGTGTGCCTGCGCGATGGCCTCGTCGAAGTCGGCCTCGGGGTCGGCGAGGAGGTGCGCCGTGGCGAGGGCATGCGCGAGGACGTCGCGGCGAGCATCCGTCGACGCGGTGTCGAGGGCGGGGCGGGCCGGCTCACCGAGGCGCTGGAAGGACTGCGTCAGGCTGAGGCGCAGGTCGCGGTCGCCGCGGCCGAGCTGGGACGCCAGGATCGTGGCGAGCGCGGCCCGGTGCTCGTCGTCGGGCGCCAGGCCCGAGGCGGTGCGCCAGGCGTTGCGGGCCACGATGTCGTCGGTGTCCGTGAGGAGGGCGGTCGTGATCGCCGGGAACGTGCGGGGGTCGCCGACCTTCGACAGGGTGTGCAGCGCCTGGCTGCGCGCCTGCCCGATGGGGGAGTCGAGCTCGGGGAGCAGCAGGTCGACCACGATGTCGCGGTCGAGGCGGGTGAGCGCCCAGGTGAGCATGTCCCGAACGAAGAAGTCGGGTTCGACCCGGCACTGGCCGACGAGCACCCGGGCGTAGGCGTCGGCCGGCCGGGTGCCCGCGGTCAGCGCAGCCTGCAGGCGGGCCGACGCATCCGGAGCGCTGAGGGCGAGTCGGAGACGCGAGGCGGCGCCGGCTGTGTCCCTGTCGCTCATCTCCCGCACCCTCCGATCAGGCGCGAAGCCCCGCCGTCATCCAGCGTACGACGGCGGGCCGGGCGAGCGGGAGGAGATCAGTCCTTCAGCAGCAGCGTGTACACCTTCGCGATCCGCCCGTCCCGCACGAAGCACGAGTCCACGCCCCGCACCACCGGCGGCTGCCCCTCGGGCCCGAGGTTCCAGGCCAGGTACCCCATGTCGTGGTTGACGTAGATGGAACCGGCCTCCGAGAACACGAAGCCCGGAGCGCCTTCGAGCAGGGCGCCGGCCTTGGCGTCGAGGGCGTCCCAGCCTTCGACGACCTCGTCGGGGTCGAGGAACACCACGTCCTCGGTGTAGGTGCGCTCGATCGCCGCCCGGCGGAGCTCGGGGTCGCGCTGCCCGAAGACCTCGTGGAGGTTGGCCTTCATCAGGCTCTCGATCTGCTCGATCTGCTCGGTCATGGTCGTCTCATCTCTCTCGGAAACAGAAAAGGGTCGGTTGAAGCCACGATCACGGCTGCGACGGCCGCCGATCGGTCCAGTCGAACACGAGCTTCCGCTCCGCGATGAACCACGAGCCGTCGACCTTCGCGAAGCTGTCGAGGTACCGGATCGCCATCGTCAGCAGCACCCGCTGCTCCCCGTCGTGCAGCAGGTGATAGGCCAGGCAGTACGTCTCCCCGGTCGCCGTCACCGGCCCGGTGCGCACGAGAGTCGATTGGCCGTTCAGATACGTCGTCATGTCGTACTGCGCGATCAGCCCGGCGAAAGTCGACTCGAGCGCCGCCCGGCCCGACACGGTCTGAACAGGCCCCGTCGCGTTCGGGTCGCCCTCGTACAGCAGCACCGTGCCGTCCTCGGTGAACACCGCCGCCTGCTCGGCCGGCTGCCGGCGGTCGGCGTGGTGGGCGTACCGGTCGACGACGTCGCGGATCTCGATTCGGTCCGCGTCCCACGTGGGGTTCGATGCGGTAAGGCTGCTCACCGAAGAACCATCCCGCGGATGCCCGCCCGCCGACAACCGTCATCTGACGTACCGCAGGCGAACGCCCGGATGACTACCGTCAGGTATGCCGTCTTCGCACCCCTCGGCCGCGCGGCTCTGCCGTGCCACCGGTCTGCACCGCATGAACGCACCCGCGACGGGCTGGGTGGACGACGAGGGCGCCCCGGTGACCGACGCGAGCACGCTCGCGCGACTGGCGGCGCTGAGCATCCCGCCGGCCTGGCGGGACGTCTGGGCCTCGCCCGACCCGGCGGCACGGGTGCAGGCCACCGGGGTCGACGCGCGCGGACGCACCCAGTACCGCTACTCCACCGAGGCGGAGCAGCGCGCATCCGACCACAAGTTCTCCGAACTGCTGCTGTTCGGCGCGGCCCTGCCCGAGCTGCGCACGCGGGTCGAGCAGCACCTGGCAGCCGGCGCGGACGACGCCACCCGGGCCGTGCGCCGCGCGACCGCGGCGGCGGTGCGCCTGATCGATCGCGGCCTCTTCCGCGTCGGCACCGACCGCTACGCCCGCGACAACCACACCTACGGCCTGACGACGCTCACCCCCGAGCACGTGCGGGTCAGCGGCGCCGCCATCGAGTTCGCCTTCATCGGCAAGGAGCACCGGCCCTGGCACGTGGTCGTCGACGATGCGGCGGTCGCCCGCGTGCTCGAACGGCTGATAGCGGATGCGCCCCGCCCCGACGCCCCGCTCTTCTCGGTCGAAGCGGGTGGCGGCCTCTACGTGGTCGGCAGCGCGGCGGTGAACGCGTACATCCACGGGGCGACCACCGCTCCGGCCACCGCGAAGACGTTCCGCACCTGGGGCGGCACCGCGGCGGCCGCGGCCGTCACGGCGGGGGCTGTCCCGCCGGGGGCCGTCCCGCCCGGTGGCACCCGCTCCGCGCGCGCCGATCTGCGGGCGTACGACGCCGCGGCCGAGCTGCTGGGCAACACCCGCGAGGTCGCGCGGCGCTCGTACGTGCATCCGTCGGCCATCGAGGCGGGGCGGGCGGCAGCGGTCGTCGCAGCGGTCGAGGCCCTCGCCGCCGCGGGATCGGCCGACCTCCGCACCGCGCTCGGCGACGACGCTCTCGTGGCGGCCGTCGTCACCGAGTTGGAGCGGCTCACTGCGACCGGGACGCCGACCGCGACCGCGACCGCGAAGAGCCCGCCGCCCAGCGAGGTCTAGCCGCGGCCGAGTGCGTCCCGCAGCGACGCCGTCGCCATCCACAGCGCGTGCTTCGCCGCCTCGGTGCCGTGCAGCGAGTTCACCATCACGAAGTCGTGCGTGATGCCGCCGAACCGCGCGTTCGTCGCCCGCACCCCGGCCTCGCGCAGCCGCGCGGCGAAGGCCTCGCCCTCGTCCCGCAGCACGTCCGCCTCGCCCGTGATCACGAGGGTGCCGGGCAGCCCCGCGAGCTCGTCGAGGCTCGCCCGCAGCGGCGACGCCGTGCTCTCGGCCCGCTGGGCCTCGTCGAGGGTGTACTGGTCCCAGAACCAGCGCATGCCCTCCCGGCCGAGGAAGTAGCCCACCTCGAACTCGTCGTACGAACCGGTGTCGAACGCGGCGTTCGTGACGGGGTAGAACAGCACCAGCTTCGACAGGGCGACGTCACCGCGCTGCGCGGCCAGCAGGCCGATCGCGATCGCCATGTTGCCGCCGACCGAGTCGCCGGAGACCGCGAGCCGGCTGCCGTCGAGGCCCTTCGTCGCGCCCTGGGTGACGATCCACTGCGCGGCCGCGTACGACTGCTCGATGGCAACCGGGTACTTCGCCTCCGGCGAGCGGTCGTACTCGGGGAAGACGACGGCCGCGTTCGAGCCGATCGCGAGGTCGCGCACCAGCCGGTCGTGCGTGTGGGCGTCGCCGAACACCCAGCCCGCGCCGTGGATGTACAGGATGACCGGCAGCTCGCCCTCGGCGCCGAGCGGCTTCACGATCCGCAGCCGCACCGTGCCGGTCGGGCCGCCGGCGATCTCGATCCATTCGTCCTGCACCTCGGGCTTGTCGATGGGGGAGTCCTGCACCGAGTCGACGGCCTTCCGTCCCTCCTCGGGCGTGAGCTGGTAGAGGAACGGGGGAGTGGACGTAGCGTCCGCGAACTCCTGGGCGGCGGGTTCGAGGGCGATGTTCTTGGGGTTTCCGGACATGATGCCTCCTGCGGTGGATGACGGGCGATGTGCTCCCAATCTGCGCGAGCGTCGCTGCGGCGTCATCCGTCTGCTGACGTACGGGTCGCACGGCCCAGCTGCGGTAGGGATCGTACGGTCGGGAAGTGTCGACACTCGGCCGCGGCATGCCTACTATGGGTGACATGTCCCTCAAGTTGGCGTCCGGGTTCGACGCTCGTCCCCTCGTCGGCCGCGCGGCCGAGGTGCGCGATCTGGAGCGGGTGGTCATCCGCTCGCAGCCCGGGGGCGCGGCCGTGCTGGTCGAGGGTGACGCCGGCATCGGCAAGTCGACCCTCCTCGCCGAGATCGCGGGGCTCGCGGGCGACGCCGGGTACCGGGTGCTGAGCTGCACCGGCCTCGAGCTCGCCCCGCCGGTCGGCTACGCGGCGCTGCACCAGATGCTCCGGCCGCTGCTGATGCACCTGACGAGACTGCCGGCGCGGCAACGCGAGGCGCTGTCGGCGGCGTTCGGGCTCGAGCACGGCACCTCGCCCGACCGGCTGCTCGTCAGCGTCGCGGCGCTCGGGCTGCTCGAGGAGGCGAGCGCCGCGGTGCCGCTGTTCATCGCGGTCGAGGACCTGCAGTGGGTCGACCCCTCGACGCGGCACGTGATCGAGTTCCTCGCCCTGCGCCTCGGTGAACCGCACGTCTCGCTCGTCGCCACCATGCGCACCCCGTGGGGCGGGCAGTCCGGGCCCGGCGGCCTCGAGCGCCTGCTGCTCGGCCCCCTCGACGACGCCGCCTCCCGGCGCCTGCTCGGCGAGGTCGCTCCCGAGCTGGGCGAGGCGAGACGGATGCGCGTCCTGCGCGAGGCGAACGGCAACCCGCTGGCGCTGACCGAGCTCGCCATCGCGGTGACGGGCCCCGTCCGCCGCACCGGCCTCCGCAGCGTCATCCCCACGACCCAGCGCCTCGAGCAGGCCTTCCTCGGGCAGGTCGCGGGCATCCCGGAGCGGAGTCAGGCGCTGATGCTGCTCGCGGCCGTCGCCGACGACGCCGGGATGCTCGACGTGCTCGACGCCGCCCGGCTCGCCGGTCTCGACCTGCGCGACCTGGCGCCGCTCGAGACCGCGGGCATGCTGCAGGTGGTCGAGGAGCGGCCTCAGTTCCGGCACCCGCTGCTGCGGGCGGCCGTGCTCGGTGCGGCGACCACCGCGGAGCTCCAGCGCGCCCACTCGGTGCTGGCCCAGACCGTGCGCGACCCGGCCAGGGCGGCCTGGCACCGGGCCGCCTCCAGCTTCGAGCGCAGCGAGACCGTCGCGCAGGAGCTCGAGGACGCGGGCTCGCGGGCCCAGCAACGCGGGGCGCTCGCCGAAGCGGCGGCGGCCTACGAGCGGGCGGCCGAGCTCTCGGAGTCGCAGGAGAGCCGCGCCGCCCGGCTCGCCCGGGCGGCCGACGTGTCCCGCAGCGCCGGCCTCGGCGTCGAGGCGCTGCAGGCCGTGGAGGAGGCCGAGCGGATCGCCACCCGACCCGAGACCATCGCGCTCCTCGCCACCACGCGCAACGGGCTCAGCCTGACGACGGGGCTGACCGGGCACTCTCCGGCCGACATCGAGCGCACGATCGCGCGGCTCGGTGGACCCGAGAACGCCGACCGCCGGATCGAGGTGCTCTGGGCCGCGGCGATGACCGTGCGGGGCCGCAACCTCCCGGCGGCGGAGTGGCGCAAGGTCGAGCGGCAGGTGCGGGCCATCCACACCCAGAACCCGCTGAAGCCCATCGTGCTGGCGCTGATGTCGCCGCTCGGCCGGGTCGACGACGACGTGCGGGCCGCACTGCCGCAGCTCATCCCCGAGCTCGACCAGTCGCCCATCGGCATGCTGAGCCTCGCCATCGCCGCCGAGTCGCTGCACGACATCGAGACGGCGCTGACCTGCTGGGGGCTGGCGCGCGAGCGGTTCCACGAGCGCGGGGCGCCGGCCGACGAGGCGCAGGCGCTGCGCGGCAAGGCCACCCTGCTGATGCTCCGCGGGCGGGTGCGCGAGGGGCTCGCCGAGGCCGAGTTCGCCGCCCGGATGGCGAAGGACACCGGCCAGCCGCTGGTCGAGGGGATGTGCGTCGCCACCATCGCGCGCGGCCACGCCACCCTTGGGGACGCCGAGCGGACGGCCGAGTCGCTGCGGCGTCTGCGGGAGCTCGCCGCCGTGCATCCGCTCGCCATGGCGACCGCCGATGCGCGCTGGGCCACGGGGATCGTGGCGCTCGCCGAGAACCGGTACCGGGATGCGCTGATCGAGCTCGCCCAGGTGACCGTGCACCCGACGCGGGGGCTCTGGGCCATCGCCGACCGCACCGAGGCGGCGGTGCGCGCCGGCCGGGCCGACACGGTGCGCGACGGGGTCGATGCGGCGGAGGGCGCCGCCCGGGCGTACCGCTCGGCCTTCCTCGGGTCGCTGGTCGCGCGCAGCCGGGCGCTGCTGGCCGATGCCGACGGCGATGCGGCAGCGGCCGAGGCACACTACGCGTCGTCGATCGGGCTGGGGGAGTACAGCGAGTCGCCGTTCGAGTTCGCCCGCTCGGAGCTGCTGTTCGGGGAGTGGCTGCGGCGGGAGCGGCGGCCGGTTGAGGCGCGCGAGCACCTGGGGCGGGCGCTCGCGACGTTCGACTCGAGCGGTGCGCGGGTGCTGGCCGAGCGGTCGGTGGCCGAGCTGCGGGCGGCGGGAGAGGCGCCGCGACGGGGCGAAGGTGGGGGGTCGCCTCTGACGGGGTCTTCGCCGCTCACGCCTCAGGAGCTGCAGGTCGCGGTGCTCGCGGCGCGCGGCATGAGCAACAAGGAGATCGCCGACCGGGTGTACCTGTCGCACCGCACCGTGAGCACGCACCTCTACAAGGCGTTCCCGAAGCTGGGCATCGCCAGCCGGGCCCAGCTGCGGGATGCGCTCGAGCAGGGCGGGCATCTGCGGTGACGGTGCTCGAGACGATCCGGGCGCGCATCCTGAGCGGTGAGCTCGCGTCGGGTGACTGGCTCAAGGACTCGGTGCTGGCGACGGAGCTCGGTACCAGCCGCGCCCCCGTTCGCGAGGCGCTGGAGCGCCTGGTGCAGAGCGGCCTCGTCACCAAGACGCTCAACCGGCCCTACCGGGTGGTGACCATCGACGCGGCGGCGCTGTCGGAGCTGCGGCTGCTGCGCTTCGCGGACGAGTCGGCGGCGATCATCCACGTGGTGCTGAACTGCACGCCGCTGGCTGCGCTCGAGGCGCCCCTCGCCGAGATGGAGCGGCTGACCGTGGCCGGCGCGGGCTGGGTGTCGCTGGTCGACGTCGACCTCGAGTTCCACCGGGCACTCGTCGCCGCCACCGGGCTGCCGCGGCTGCTGTCGCGGTTCGACGGGATCACCGACCAGATCCGGGCGTGGCTCGGCGGGATCGAGGTGCCGCCGATCGTCGCCGGGACGCAGCTGCAGCGGCACGTCGAGCTGCGCGACACGCTCGTCGCGTGCCAGGCGGCGCAGGACGTGCGGCCGGCCATCCGGCTGTGGGAGGCGCACCTGCTCGGGGACCACCGGGCCAGTGCGTTCTGGGGCGACGAGTCGCGCTGACCCGGGTCGCGTCGGCCGCCCCGCTCTCAGGCTCGGCAGCTGAGGGAGCCGAAGGAGGACTCGGTGGTGGCTCCGGTGGCGACGTAGTCGCGCGGCAGCGTCGAGACGGCCCGGAGCGTCCAACGGGTGCTGATCGAGGTGGACAGGGTGGTGCTGATCGTCATCGTCGCTCCGGCCGGCAGCGGCGACGTCAACACGATGAGGCGGGACGTGGCACTCACGTCGTTGACGATCGCGCCGACGCCGGTGACGGTGAGCTCGCCGATCGTCGTCACGCCCGTGACGGACACGGTGATCGTCGTGCGCTCGGGCAGCGATGCGATGGGGCCGGCCGTCAGGAGGAAGCCGGGGCGGCCCGATCCCGGCACCGAGCAGGAGTCCGTGACACGGTAGGCACCTACGTCGATTGTGGATGCGGCCGCGAGCGGGGTGGCGACGCCCAGCGCCACGACCGGCGCGCTCCAGGCGGCGGCGCGCAGGACCGTGCGGCGGGCGAGAGCCGTGTCCTTCGGATCGGTCGGTGGTGGGGCTGGAGTCATCGTGGTCTTCCTGGCACGGCGGCGGGTTGGCCGCCCAGAAGCGGCGGGTTGCCGCCCAGAATACGCACGGATCAAGTTTTTCGGGACATCGAGGCGGGTCGATGCCAGAGTTCACTCATGACCGATACCTCCCCGTCCGAGAACAGCACGAGCCACATGACGCCCGAGGTGCTGGCGGCGTTCAGCGACGCCTGGACCCGCCGCGACCTCGAAGCCCTGATGAGCCACGTCACCGACGACTGCGTCTACAGCGCATCCGTCGGCCCCGAGCCCGGACAGACCTGGTCGGGGAAGGAGCAGGTGCGGGAGGGCTTCGCGCTGATGCTCGCCTTCGACACCGGGCAGGAGCGGCACGAGGAGGAGAACCCGATCATCGCCGGGACCCGTGGTGCGGCGACCTGGTCGTTCACGGGAGCGGGCCCGGACGGAAAGGTCCTGACCACGCGCGGCTGCGACATCTATGAGTTCCGCGACGGGAAGATCGCGCGCAAGGACGCGTTCCGGAAGGTCTACCAGGCCGAAGGGCACTAGCAAATCGGGACCAGCCGCGATCTGCTACGACCCGCTGAGCACCTCGACGGTCGTCCGGCGCCGAGCCAACCGCGGCCCGAAGGTCGCGGCCCATGCGAGCACGAGGCACACGACGGTGCCGACCGCCCCCAGCGCCGGCACCGGCGTCGGCCGCACCGACGGCGCCACCCCCTGCAGGAACACCCCGATCCCCCCGGCCACCAGCGCGACCACGACGCTCGCCAGAACCGCAGCGGTCAGCACGTAGATCAGCGCCTCCCCCGCGGCCGTCAGCACCCGCACGCCCCGGTCGGCCCCCGCGACCTCGAGCAGCGCCTCCTCCCGCTCGCGGAACGAGCTCGCCATCAGAACGCCCGCCGCCGCCCCTACGGCCGCGAGCAACGTGGGCCCGCCGAGCAGCAGCGCCAGTGGCCGAGGGTCGGCGGCAGCCCCGCCGCCGAACGCGGTGGCGGCCGTGTTCTGCCCCGCGAGGAAGGTCCAGAGCAGCCCGATCGCCACCATGAACGAGACGACGGATGCGCTGCTGCGCTCCGCCGAATCGATCACGGTGGCCCGGGCGAGGTACCATGACACCGACGCCCGCGAGGGCACGACCGCGGTCCACAGCTGGATCAGCCTCGGCACGTACACCGGCGCCCCCGCCGACGCCGCCGCGATCAGCACCGGTCCGATCAGCACCGACTGCGCCGCCCCGGTGGGGAGCGACTGCGGCAGCCCGGCGAACATCGTGCCGGCGAGGGCGAGCAGCAGCGCGGCGACGACGATCCGCACCACCACGCGCTGCCGCGGCCGCGCCCCTCCGCGCAGCAGGGCGAGCACCGGCGTCGAACCGGCCTCCCGGGCGCGCGGCAGGGCGGCGAGCAGCACCACGCCCACCACGACCGCCCCGCCGATCGCCGCCGACCCCGGTCCGAGCGTCGGAACGACCTCGCCGAGACCGTCCGACCCGACGAGGAGCGCCCGCACCAGCGTCGGGCACACGAGCCAGGCGAGCACCGAACCGAGCGCCGCACCCAGCACGGCCACCGCCGCCAGCTCCCCGAGCACCAGCCGCCCGAGCTGCGACGGCTGCACCCCGACGATCAGCCACAGCGCGAAGGTGCGCCGCCGCAGCTCGACCAGCGTGCGAACGGTCGACGACAGCACGATCACCAGGCTCAGCACCGAGAGCGTCAGCGCGATGCTCGCCACCGAGACCAGCCCCAGCTGCACCGTCACGTCGCTCTGCCCCAGTGCGGTGTCGACGAGCGTGGCCGGGATGCCCGCAGCGGCCCCCGCCGCGACGAGCACCGCGAAGGTGCCGATCCAGACGCGCAGGTCGCCGAGCAGGTCGGCCTTCAGCAGCGTCAGCATCAGCGGGCCGCCAGCACGGCGTCGAAGAGCTGCTCGGCGGTCGGGGCGGCCAGCTCCTGGTGCACCCGCCCGTCGCGGATGACGATCGCCCGGTCGGCCCGCGCCGCCGACTCGAGGTCGTGCGTCACCATCAGCACCGCACTGCCCGCATCCCGCACGCCCCGCAGCAGGTCGAGCACCACGCGCCCCGCCGCGGCATCCAGAGCCCCGGTCGGTTCGTCGGCGAACAGGATGCCCGGCCGAGCGAACAGCGCCCGGGCGATCGCCACCCGCTGCTGCTGCCCGCCCGACATCGACGGCGGCTTGGCGTCGGCCAGCTCGGCCAGCCCCACCGCGGCCAGCGCCTCGACGACCTCGTCCGGCGCGACGGCCCGCCGGGCGAGCCGGGCGGGGAGCGCCACGTTCTGCGCCGCGGTCAGGGAGGGGATGAGGTTGTACGACTGGAAGACGAAGCCGATGCTGCTGCGCCTCAGCTGCGCGAGCCGCCGGGCCGAGAGCGCCGTGGTGTCGACGCCGCCGATCCGCACGCCGCCCCGGCTCGGACGCTCGAGGCCGGCCAGGCAGTAGAGCAGCGTCGACTTGCCCGAGCCGCTCGGGCCGACCACGCTCACCATCTCGCCGGGCGTGACCGTGAGCGAGATGCCGTGCAGCACCTCGACCGGCTCACCGCCGCTGTCAGGCCGGAAGGTCTTGGCGACGTCGATCGCCTCGAGGGCGGGAGCGAAAGCGGGTACAGGTGTGGGCCTCGGCAGCGGTGCATCGGTCACGGCGGTCCTCCCCGGCGCCGCGATGACGCTCCCCACGATGATCCCGCGTGGGCCGCTCGGGCGCATCCGTGCGATGACGTACCGGCACGGGCATCCGTCGATCGATGCGTCAGATGTCGGATGCGCACCCGCCCGCCGCGGTGGAGGCGCTCATCGTGGTGGTCGACGGGGTGACCTCGACCTCGACCTCCGACGAGGAGTAACCTCGATCGCATAGACGAGCACGTGGGCACACCCGAGGCGGCCGGGCCGCCGGAGGGTTCGCCGTACTCGCTGATGAGCGACGAGCAGATCCGGGCGTGGTACGCCTACATGAAGGTGCAGCTGCGCCTGCGCTACGAGATGAACCGTCAGCTGCAGGCCGACAGCGGGCTCTCTCTGCCCGACTACGACGTGCTCGTCGCCCTCACCAGCGAGCCCTCGGGCAGCATGCGCATCGCCGCGCTCGCCACCCGGCTGGGCTGGGAGCGCAGCCGCACGTCCCACCACGTGCGGCGCATGCAGACGCGCTCGCTGCTCGAGACCAGCACCGCGGCCGACGACCGGCGGGCCACCGATGTGCGCCTCACGCCGGCGGGCTGGGAGGCGCTGCGGGCCGCGACCCCGCCGCACGTCGAGCTCGTGAAGTCGATCTTCCTCGACGCGCTCGACGGCACCGACCTCGAGCAGCTCGCGGGCATCA
Organism: Herbiconiux sp. VKM Ac-2851; assembly: GCF_013205105.1. Classification (NCBI taxonomy): domain Bacteria; kingdom Bacillati; phylum Actinomycetota; class Actinomycetes; order Micrococcales; family Microbacteriaceae; genus Herbiconiux; species Herbiconiux sp. VKM Ac-2851. Next base: position 189,236 of record NZ_JABMLJ010000003.1, read on the forward strand.
TGGACCGGGTCTACGAGCGCCTGATCGCGAACGGCACCCTGCCCCGCCCCAACGACCACCCCTGACCGGCACGGGTCAGGTGCGGGCGGCCAGGAGCTCCTGCATGTACTGGATCTCGCCCGACTGGGCGAAGACGATGGCCTTCGCGAGGGCGGTGACGAGCGGGTTCGTGGTGCGCGAGAGCGCGGCCTCGGCCATCTCGACCCCACCCTGGTGGTGGGCGATCATGAGCTCGAGGAAGAGGGTCTCGGCCTCCACCCCGGTGAGGGAGGAGAGGCGGTCGAGGTCGGCGGAGGTCGCCATGCCCGGCATGGGCTCGCCGGGCACCATGGGGGCGGGGGTCGCCGCGGTCGACGTGCCGGCCGCACCGCCGGCGTCGGGTACCGTGGTGGAGGCCGCGCCGCCGTGGCCGTGGTCGTCCGAGCCGTCGAGGGTGGGCTGGAGCATCCACGTCATCTCGGGCTGGGTCGAGGCCTGGGGGAGGCCCCAGGCGTTCAGCCACGCGTACATCTGGCCCGACTGCTGCGCCTGCGAGGTCGCGATGTCGTAGGCCAGCGAGCGGATGGCCGGGTCGTCGCTCTGCTCGCGGATGATCAGAGCCATCTGCACGGCCTGGTCGTGGTGGGTCTGCATGTCCCGGGCGAAGCCCGCCTCGACGCCGGTGTCGGTGGGCGTCGCGGTGCGGGGGGCGGCGAGCCAGCCGGCCGAGAACGCCACGACCGCCACGAGCACCGCGGCCACGATCGCCGCGAGGGTGAGGCGGCCGCGCGAGGGGCGCCGAGCATCCGGAACCGCCCCGGTCACGAGCGAGGGATCAGCGACCGAGGAATCAGCGGGCGACGAGTCGGGCACCCCGCTCAGGCCACCTTGCCGGCCGCGTCGAGACCGCCGGTGCAGGCGGCGCCCGGCTCGGGGGCGTCGTTCGAGCGCCAGAACTTCTGCACGAAGTCGCCGAGGCGCTCGTCGTCGACGCCGTCGAGGAAGACCTGGTTGCCCCAGGCGGAGGCGACGACGGGGGCGGCGATGCCCTCGTAGGGCGAGAGCACGACGTAGGTGTCGGGCAGCTTGGAGCGGAGGGTCTCGACGCCGGCCTCGTCGACGACGGCGGGGTCGTAGGTGACCCAGACGGCTCCGTGCTCGAGCGCGTGCACCGCGTTCTCGTTGGGCACCTGCTGGTCGTAGACGCCGCAGTTCAGCCAGACGGCGTTGTGGTCGCCGCCGGCCGGAGGGGTCTGGGCGTAATCGACGGTGGTCGAGACGTGGTTCGAGGTGAGGTTGTCGTAGGTCTGGAGCTCGCCGATCGAGATCGACGCCGGGTCGACCTTGGGCTCGGCGCTCGTGACGACGAAGGTGATGACGAGACCGAGCGCGATGAGGCCGGCCGCGGCGCCGCCGAAGATGCCGATGCGGCGGTTGCGCTGCTGCTTCTTCTGCTGCGCGACCATCTGCGCGACCTTCTCGGCGCGGCGGGCTTCGCGCTCCTGCTTGACCGTGAGCTTCTTGGCCTGGTCTTTGGCCTTCGGGGGCACGGAGGAGGAGGAATCGGTGGGCACGGGTCTCATTTCGACGAACGGGAGCAGGGCAGGTTGAAGCGACAACCATTATGAGACTGCCGCAGCCACCTATGAAAACGCAGTGAGCAGGGCGGCGCAACGAGCTCCACCGTGCAGTGCTCAGCACCATAGCCCGCGCGGCATGCGATGCGTGCGAGCATCGGGGCATGTTCAAGACGATCGCCCGGGGCCTCGCCCGCCCCCTCGCCGGCGCCGTCTACCGGCCGACCGTGATCGGGCGGGAGCTCGTTCCCCGCGAGGGCGCCGTGCTGCTCGCGAGCAACCACCTCAGCTTCATGGACAGCGTGGTCATCACGGTGATCGCACCCCGCGACGTCCGCTTCCTCGCCAAGCAGGAGTACTTCACGGGCGAGGGGCTGAAGGGCCGCGTGTCCAAGACCTTCTTCGAGTCGATCGGCGCCATCCCCGTCGACCGGGAGAGCGCCACCGCGGCCCAGGACTCGCTCGAGCGCGGCCGCGAGGTGCTCGAGTCGGGTGGCGCCTTCGCGATCTACCCCGAGGGCACCCGCTCGCGCGACGGCCGGCTGTACCGGGGGCGCACGGGGGTCGCGTGGCTGGGCCTGACCACCGGATGCCCGATCGTGCCGGTCGCGCTCAGCGGAACCGAGAACCTCCAACCCGACGGCGCTCGCGTTCCCCGGGTGACTCCGGTGACCATCCGCTTCGGCGAGCCGATCCAGTCGGCCGGCTACGGGGAGGCCGGCTCGGCGCGGGCGCGGCGGAGGCTCACCGATGACGTGATGGCGGCGATCGCCGCGATGTCGGGCCAGGAGCTCGCGAACGCGTACAACGAGCCGCCCGCCTCGGGCGTGGTGGAGCGGGTGCGCCGGGCGATGCACCGCAACGACCCGGGCGGGGCGACGCCCGACTGACGTAGCGCCGGGCGCGCGCCCGGCGACGAGCACCGCCCGCGTCACGCCCGCCGGCCCCGCGTGGCGGCTGGCCGCCCGCCTACCAGCGCGTGCGCGCGGCCGGCCCCGGCGCGATCGTCACGTCGAGCGGCTCCACCGCGTGCCCCTCGCCGTCGACGAACGCGAGCGACACCGGCTCCTCGCCGGCCACGAGCACCGACGACGCCCCACCCTCATACGGGTTGTACGCATCCCCCCACTGCACCATCGCCCCGATCACGACCGCGAGCCCCCGCCCCGCCTCGGTGAGGTGGTAGCTCGAGCGCTCGCGCGACCCTGGGGCCCGGTACGGCCGCTTCTCGAGCACGCCGCTGTCGACCAGCTTGGCGAGACGCGCGCTCAGGATGTCGCTCGGGGCACCGAGGGAGTCCTTGAACTCCGAGAAGCGGGTGAGCCCGCGGAACGCGTCGCGCACGACGAGCAGCGACCACTTCTCGCCGACCACGTCGAGCGTGCGCACGATCTGGCACCGGGGCCCGTCGGCGGGCCGGCTCGCGGGGTCGCTCATGGCCACCATGGTACGTCCGGAGCGCCTGTATTGGAAATTCCAACTCAGACCGCTACTGTGGCGGCATGACGAGAGCAGCGCGCTTCGGGCGCCGGGGGACGTTCTGGGCGGCAGCCGCGGTGCTGGCGCTCTGCCTGTGGTCGAGCGGGGCGGCCAGCGTGCTGTACCCGAGCTACGCCGCCGAGTGGTCGCTGCCCCCGGTGGTGACGACGTCGGTGTTCGGCGCCTATCCGGTGGCCCTGCTGATCGTGCTGCTCCTGTTCGGCGGCGTCAGCGACGCGATCGGCCGCCGCCGGGCCATGCTGCTCGGCATCGCGCTGCTCGCCGTGGCCGCCCTCGTGTTCGCGGTCGCCCCGAACGTCGGCTGGCTCTTCGCCGGCCGCATCCTGCAGGGCATCGGAACCGGCTTCGCGCTCGGTGCCGCCAGCGCAGCCCTCGTCGAGCACAACCCCTGGTCGAACCCCCGCCGGGCGAGCTCGATGACGACCGTCTCGACCTCCACCGGCCTGACCCTCGCGCTGGTGGTCTCCGGGCTCCTGGCGCAGTACGCCCCGCTTCCGCTCGTGCTCGGCTTCGTGCTGCTGTTCGTGCTGGCGCTCCTCGCCTTCGTGGCCGTGCTGCTGACCCCCGACGACCGTCCGGCACCGGTGCCGGGCCAGGATGCGCGGCCCGCCTTCCGCCCGCAGGCCCTCCGTCTCCCGCGCGGCATCGCCCTCGCCTTCGCCGCCGCGACGCTCTCGGTCGCCACCGCCTACAGCGTCGGCGCGATCTTCCTCTCGCTCGGCGCCCAGATGGCGCGCGAGCTGACCGGCACCACCGACCTGCTCGTGGTGGGCGCCCTGCTCGGCGTCTCGTCGGCGACCATCGGCGTGACGGCGCTGCTGCTCGGCAAGGTGCCCGCCGTGCCGGCGATCGTCATCGGCGGCATCGTCTCGCTGGCCGGCCTCGGCCTGATGGCGGCGGCCGCCTCGTCCGGATCGCTGCTGCTCTTCTTCGCCTGGTGCATCGTCGGCGGCATCGGCTACTCCTTCGCCTTCACCGGCGGTCTCGGCTTGGCGAACCGTGCGGCCCCGGCCTCGCACCGCGGCGCCGTGCTCTCGCTGCTCTACCTCTTCTCCTACCTCCTGCAGGCGCTCACCGCGATCGGCGCGGGGGCCACCGCGACGGCGCTTGGCCTCGCGACCGCCGTCGACCTGGCGGCGCCGGCCCTGGCGGTGCTCGCCGTCGCGACGATCGTCCTGGCTCTCGTCGAGCGGATGCGCGACCGCACGGCCACGCTCGCCCACCCCGGCCCTTTGTCTGCCTCGGTGGGTGGATCCTGAGAACGACTGTGGGATGTCCACAGTGCGTCGTGCACCCCCTCGGCCCCCGTTTGTAGGCCCGTCACCGGCCGTTTCGCGCTCTCCGGCAGTCCTCCTAGCGTGGGATCAGCCACGACGACGAGGATGACGATGACGAACACGATCGAGAACACGCAGAGCTCCGAGCAGAAGCCCGACACCGACGCCGCCCGCATCGACAGCGAGCTCGACGCCTCGGCGCGGCTGCCCCGGCGCTCCACGGGCAGCGGCGTGGTCGTCGCCCGCACCGACGTCGAGTGGCTCGGCCGCTATCTGCTCGGCAGCTGGGCCGAGGTGCGCCTCGCCGCCCGCGAGCTGACCGCACGCCCCGAGATGCAGCGCATCGAGGGCCAGAGCGTCGACGAGCACCGCGAGCGCGTCTTCGGCCAGCTGAAGCTGCTGGTGGAGGACGGCCAGGTGCACCGCGCCTTCCCGAAGTCGGTCGGCGGCGAGGACGACCACGGCGGCAACATCGCCGGCTTCGAGGAGCTCGTCACCGCCGATCCGAGTCTGCAGATCAAGTCGGGCGTGCAGTGGGGGCTGTTCGGCGCCGCCGTGCTGCACCTCGGCACCGAGTACCACCACCGCACCTTCCTGCCCGGCATCATGAGCCTCGAGGTGCCCGGTGCCTTCGCCATGACCGAGACGGGGCACGGCTCCGACGTCGCCGCCATCGGCACCACCGCCACCTTCGACGAGGCCACCGGCGAGTTCGTGATCGACACCCCGTTCCGGGGCGCGTGGAAGGACTACCTCGGCAACGCCGCGAAGCACGGCATCGCCGCGGTGCTGTTCGCGCAGCTCATCACGAAGAACGTCAACCACGGCGTGCACGCCTTCTACGTGCCCCTCCGTGACGCGGCCACCGGTGAGTTCCTGCCCGGCATCGGCGGGGAGGACGACGGGCTGAAGGGCGGCCTGAACGGCATCGACAACGGCCGGCTGCACTTCGACGGCGTGCGCATCCCGCGCGCCAACCTGCTGAACCGCTACGGCGACGTCAGCGCCGAGGGCGAGTACTCCAGCAGCATCGCGAGCCCCGGCCGCCGCTTCTTCACCATGCTCGGCACGCTCGTGCAGGGCCGCGTCTCGCTCGACGGCGCCTCGGTCGCCGCCGCGAAGATCGCGCTCACCATCGCCGTGACCTACGGCAACGAGCGCCGCCAGTTCACCGCCGGCAGCGACACCGACGAGGAGGTGCTGCTCGACTACCAGCTGCACCAGAAGCGGCTCATGCCCAAGCTCGCCACCACCTACGCCGCGAGCTTCGCGCACGAGAAGCTGCTCACCAAGTTCGACGAGGTCTTCTCGGGCGTCGCCGACACCGACGAGGGCCGTCAAGACCTCGAGACCCTCGCCGCGGCGCTCAAGCCGCTCAGCACCTGGCACGCGCTCGACACCCTGCAGGAGGCGCGCGAGGCCTGCGGCGGCGCCGGCTTCCTCGCCGAGAACCGTCTCGTCGGGCTCCGTGCCGACCTCGACGTCTACGCCACCTTCGAGGGCGACAACCACGTGCTGCTGCAGCTGGTCGCCAAGCGCCTGCTGAGCGACTACGGCCGCCGCTTCGCCAAGGCCGACTTCGGGGTGCTCGCGCGCTACGTGGTGGAGCAGGCCGCGGGCCGCACGGTCAACGGCTCGGGGCTCCGCTCCTTCGCGCAGACCGTCGCCGACTTCGGCTCCACCGCCCGCTCGGTGGGGCAGCTGCGGGAGTCGGCGGCCCAGCGCCAGCTGCTCACCGACCGCGTCGAGACGATGGTGGGCGAGGTCGCCGGCAAGCTCCGGCCCGCCGCCAAGCTGTCGAAGAAGGATGCGGCCGACCTGTTCAACCTGCACCAGTCCGAGATCATCGAAGCGGCCAGGGCGCACGCCGAGCTGCTGCAGTGGGAGGCCTTCACCGAGGCGATCGAGGGCGCGGACGGCACGAGCCCCGAGGGCATGGACGACGGCACCCGCGTCGTGCTCACCTGGCTGCGCGACCTGTTCGGCCTCGGCCTCGTCGAGAAGCACCTCGCCTGGTACCTGATGAACGGCCGGCTCTCGCCGAGCCGCGCCCGCGCGGTCGGCCTCTACACCGAGCGGCTCTCGGCCCGGCTGCGCCCGCACGCCCAGGATCTGGTGAGCGCCTTCGGCTACGGCCCCGAGCACATCCGCGCCTCGATCGCGAGCGGTGCCGAGAAGGCGCGGCAGAGCGAGGCCCGCGAGTACTACAAGGCCGCACGGGCCGCCGGCACCCTCCCGGTGGAGGAGAAGAAGCAGAAGAAGACGAAGTAGCTCGTACCCCGGTACCAGCCGCACGGCACCGGGGTCCGATGAGGGGTGGGACGCGCATCCGTAGCGTGGAGAACGGCGCAGAGAGCGCCCGAACCACGAGCACAGGAGCGCGAGAGCCCATGATCGAAGCCACCTCGTTGACCAAGCGCTACGGCGCCCGCACGGCAGTCGACTCCGTCGACTTCGTCGTGCGACCCGGGCAGGTGACGGGCTTCCTCGGCCCGAACGGCGCCGGCAAGTCCACCACCATGCGCATGATCGTCGGCCTCGACCGGCCGACCTCGGGACGGGTCACGGTGAACGGCCGGCCCTACGCCGAGCACCGTGCCCCGCTGCGGGAGGTCGGCGCACTGCTCGACGCCAAGGCGGTGCACACCGGCCGTTCGGCCCGCAACCACCTGCGCGCCATCGCGGCCACCCACGGCATCCCGGTGCGCCGGGTCGACGAGGTGATCGGCCTCACCGGCCTCGAGAGCGTCGCCCGCAAGCGCGTCGGCGGCTTCTCGCTCGGCATGGGCCAGCGGCTCGGCATCGCGGCGGCCCTGCTCGGCGACCCGGCCACGCTCATCCTCGACGAGCCCGTGAACGGCCTCGACCCCGAGGGCGTGCTCTGGGTGCGCGGCTTCGCCCGGCAGCTCGCGGCCGAGGGCCGCACCGTGCTGCTGTCGAGCCACCTGATGAGCGAGATGGCGCTCACCGCCGACCACATCATCGTGCTCGGCAAGGGGCACGTCGTGGCGAACGCCCCGGTGTCCGAGATCCTCGGCACCACCGGTGGCTTCGTGCGCGTGCGGAGCCCCCGCGTCGACGAGATCGCCCGCCGGCTCGGCCAGCCCGACATCACCGTGACGAGCGTCGACGCCACCACCATCGAGGTGCGCGGCGCGCAGGCCGAGGTGATCGGCGACGTCGCGGCGGCCCTCGGGGTTCCCCTGCACGAGCTCACCCTGGTGCAGGGCTCGCTCGAGGACGCCTACCTCTCGCTCACCCGCGACGAGGTCGAGTACCGCACAGGCGGCGTGAGCGGTGAGGCGGCCGGTGCCGCTTCCGGTTCAACCTCCGCTCCCGTCACCGAGGAGGTGGCCCGATGAGCGCCGCGACGACCGCTCCCGCCGCCGCGCGGGTGACGCTCCAGCCGGTTCCGGATGCGCGGCTGCGCTTCACCGGAATCCTCCGCAGCGAGTGGATCAAACTGACCACCCTGCGCTCGACCGTCTGGGCCTACGCCATCCTGATCGCCCTGCAGATCGGCATGGGGGTACTTCTCGTGCTCACCCAGCCCGAGATGACGACGGCGGCGGGATCCGACCCCTCCGTCGTGGCGCAGGCCGCCGTGCAGGTGTCGACCCTCGGCATTCTGTTCAACCAGCTCGTGATCTCGGTGCTCGGCGTGCTCGTCATCACCGGGGAGTACGGCACCGGGCAGATCCGCTCCAGCCTGACGGCCGTGCCCAAGCGCCTGCCGGTGCTCTGGGCGAAGGCGCTGGTGTTCAGCGTCACGAGCTTCGTCGTGGGACTGGTCGCCGTGTTCGCCAGCTACGCCGTGACCTGGCCGATGCTGCAGGCGAAGGGTGTCGAGAGCAGCCTCGGCGACGTCGAGGTCTGGGGTCACCTGGTCGGCGCCGCCGGCTACCTCGCCCTGATCGGGCTGGTCGCCTTCTTCCTCGGCGCGCTGCTGCGACACACCGCGGGCGGGATCGCCGCAGCCGTCGGGCTGCTGCTCGTCGTGCCCTCGGTGATCTCGTTCATCTCGGCCGACTGGGCGTCCGTGCTCGCCGACTGGCTGCCCGGTTCGGTGGGCCAGACGCTGTTCTTCGGCGGCGAGGTCTTCGAGCCCTGGCAGGCGGTGCTGGTTATGCTCGGGTGGATCGCCCTGTTCGCAGTGCCCGCGGCGGTCCTGATGCGCCGGAGGGATGCCTGACAGTGGTGACGACGGGGCCCTCGGGCCCGGGCATCCGGTCCTCGGCGCCGGCGGTACCCCCGCCTGGCGCCGAGGACCTGCGGCTGCCCAAACCGCCGGGCTTCATCCGCTCGTTCTTCAACCGTCACCCGTGGCTGCTCGACGGCCTGATCGCCGGCACCTACGCGGTGCCGATGGGCGTCTGGGCGCTCGTGTCGGCCATCGCGGTACTGGTCGGACGACCCTTCGGCGACGACCCGGTGACGAGCAGCCCGCTCTTCCCGGCGCTGCTGCTCTACGGGGCGGCGGCCGTCGCGGTGGCGCTGCTGTTCCGGCGGCATGTCCCGGTGATCACCGCGGGGATCTGCATCGGCGCGATGCTGCTGCCCTCGCCCGACGGCCCGCAGCTCGACGTCTCGCCCGTGCTGTTCGCGCTGTACGCGCTGGCCGTCTACCGCTCCACCCGCGCGGCCTGGATCGGCACGGCCGCGGCGGCGGGCGTCGGGGTGCTCGCGACCGCGCTGCAGACCGGTGACCCGGTCTCGACGGTGGCCTTCGGCATCCTGATCGCGTTCCTCTGTGTCATCTCGACCCTCGTCGGCATCACCTTCGGCAATCGGCGCCGGTACATCGACGCCCTGCTCGAGCGGGCCGCCCAGCTGGCCCGCGAGCGCGACCAGCGGGCGCAGCTCGCGGTGGCGTCCGAGCGGGCCCGGATCGCGCGGGAGATGCACGACATCGTGGCGCACAGCCTGACGGTGATCGTCGCCCTGAGCGACGGCGCCGAGGCGAGTCTCGCCCGCTCGGGCACCGCCCCGGCGTCGGCGCAGGAGGCCGTGCGCCAGACCGGTGTCACGGCCCGGCGGGCGCTCACCGACATGCGCCGCTCGCTCGGGGTGCTCGCCGACGACCGCAGCGGCCCGGGTGTCGCCGGATCGTCGCCGGCCGCCCTCGCCCCGCAGCCCGGCGTCGCCGACCTGCCGGAGCTCATCGCGACCTTCCGCGCGGCCGGTCTCCCGGTGCGCTTCACGAGCATCGGCGAGCCGCCCGCCGACTCGGTGCTGCAGCTCACCGTCTACCGGGTGGTGCAGGAGGCTCTGACCAACGCGCTCCGCTACGCCATGGGCGTCGACCGGGTCGACGTCGAGCTGCGGTACGACGCGACCGGCATCTCGATCACGGTGCTCGACGACGGGATCGACCCGGCGCGCGGGGCCGCCTCCGAGGGCTCGGGCCGCGGGCTGATCGGGATGCACGAGCGTGTGCAGGTGCACGGCGGCACCGTCAGCGCCGGGCCGCTCGGCACCCGCGGGTGGCGCGTGGCGGCGCGGCTCGGCGATCCGGTGCCGGTGCCGGTTCCCGCCCCGCAGCCTGTGCCGGCGCCGCAGCCCGTTCCCGTGCCCGATCCCGCGCCCACCCCGCTCCCTCAGGAAGGCACCCCATGACCGACGCCCCCGCCCGCATCCGGGTGCTCCTCGTCGACGACCAGCAGCTCATCCGTCTCGGCATGCGCATGGTGATCGAGTCGTACGACGACCTCGAGGTCGTGGGCGAGGCCGGCGACGGCCGCGAGGCGATCGCCGCCACCGCCCGGCTCACTCCCGACGTCGTGCTGATGGACGTGCGGATGCCCGGCCTCGACGGCATCGAGGCCACCCGCGCGATCGTGGCGGCGAACCCCGCCAGCCGCATCATCATCCTCACCACCTTCGACCTCGACGAGTACGCCTTCGCCGGGCTCTCCGCGGGCGCCAGCGGCTTCCTGCTGAAGGACGCGCAGCCGGCCGAGCTCGTCGCCGCCATCCGTGCCGTCTCCTCGGGCGACGCCGCCGTCTCGCCCCGGGTCACCCGCAAGCTGCTCGAGCTGTTCGGCCCCCAGCTGCCGACGAGCGGGGCGGATGCCCGTCCCGCCGCCCCCGCCCCGGGCAGCCCGGGCGCCGCTCCCGCGCTCCTCGCGACCCTCACCGAACGTGAGCACGAGGTGCTCGTCGCCATGGCGGAGGGCCTGACGAACTCCGAGATCGCGGCGCGCTTCTTCCTGTCGGAGTCGACGGTGAAGACCCACGTGGGGCGGGTGCTGATGAAGCTCGAGCTGCGCGACCGGGTGCAGGCCGTCATCTTCGCCTACGGGGCCGGGCTGGTCTGAGATGGGGTGGCCGCGCATCCGCTTCGCTTGTCGGCCGCTTCCCATGGGGCGGTCGACTCGCCCCGCTACGATCGGCCACGTGGTCCCTGCACTCCGTCTCCGCGCCTCGGCGGTCGCCCTCGTCGTGGTCACGGTGCTCGGGCTCAGCGCCTGCGCGACGAGCTCCGACGACGACGGCCCGGCAGCCGCCTCCGGCACCGGCACCGGTACGCCCAGCGCCACCGCGAGCCCGACGCCGAGCGCCACGGCCGAGGTGGACGCGGTGGCGCCGCCGAGCATCCGCCCGCTGCCCGCCGACCCGGTGTTCGACTACCAGCTCGGCGGCGCCTACGCGCCCCCGGCCGGCGTGAACGTCGTCGCCCGGGACAGCACGGCCGCCCCCGAGGCCGGGGTCTACAGCATCTGCTACGTCAACGGCTTCCAGAGCCAGCCGGGCGAGAACTGGCCCGAGGTGCTCGTGCTGCGCGACGACGAGGGTGAGCCGGTCGCCGACCCGGGCTGGCCCGACGAGACGATCTTCGACATCTCCACGCCCGACAACCGGGCCGCGCTCGCCGACAAGATCGCGGTGACGATCGCCGGCTGCGCGGGAAGCGGCTTCGACGCGGTCGAGTTCGACAACCTCGACTCGTACACGCGCTCCGACGGCGCCTTCGGGCTGGAGCAGGCGGTGCAGTTCGCCACGATGCTGGTCGGCATCGCGCACGCCAACGGGCTCGCGGCCGGCCAGAAGAACACGCCGGTGCTCGGCGCCCGCGGGCACACGCAGATCGGCTTCGACTTCGCCGTCGCCGAGGAGTGCCAGCGCTTCGCCGAGTGCGAGAGCTACACCGAGGTGTACGGCGACCAGGTGCTCGACATCGAGTACGCCGGTCACCTCAGCGGCAGCTGGGCCGAGGTCTGCGCCGATCCCTCCCGGCCCGCCGGCATCGTGCTGCGCGACCGGCCACTCGCTCCGGCGGGGGCGAAGGGTCACGTGTACGACCGCTGCTGACGCCGGGTCTTCACCGTCCGTTCACCTGCAGGTCGGCGCGCACCACCGCGAGGCGTTCGCGGCGGCATGCAGGATGAGGCGCAGGCGGTGGGGCGTGCGGTTCCCGCGGAACGGGGCGGGCGTGAGAACGAGAAGCAGTGGGCGGGCATCCGGAACCGGCGGGGACTCGTCGCTCGTCGACACCATGCTGCTGTTCGACTGGAACGGCACCATCGTGATCGACTCCGACCACGCGCACGCGGCGCTGACGACCGTGCTCGCGCGACGGGGGCTGCGCACGCTCGGCGAGGCGGAGTTCGCGCTGCGGTTCCGGCTGCCGCTCGGCGAGCTGCTGGAGCGGCTCGGGGTCGATCCGGCCGATCTCGTCGCGGCCGAGGAGGAGTGGACGACGGCGCTGGCCGAATCGCGCACGCAGCTGCGGGGCGGGGCGGCCGAGTGCCTGCGGGCCCTCGCCGAGGCGGGGGCATGGCTCGGCGTGGTGTCGGTGGCCTCGCCCTCGGCGGTGCGCTTCGACCAGCGGGCGCTGCAGGTTCCGCCGGTGTGGAACTCGGTCGACGCCGGGGTCGGCGACACCCTCGAGCTGCTGCTGCGGCACCGGGCCGTGCGTGAGCGGGCCTTCTTCGTCGGCGACGACCCCGACGACCTGCGCTGCGCCTCCGTGGCGGGCTACCTGCCGGTGGGGGTGACGGATGCTCCCGCCGACGCCCGGGCCCTGCGCGCCGCCGGGGCGCTGCACGTCATCGGCGACCTCGAGGAGCTGCCGGCGATCGTGGCGGGCTCGCCGGTCTGGGTGCCGGCGCCCTAGCTGCGGAACGAGCCGTAGTCGAGGGAGTTCATCATGCCGATCGTGATGCTGAAGATCCAGACGGTCACGGCGATGCCGATGATCAGGCTGAGAGCCAGCAGGCCGATCGACACCCACATCGGGGCGATGCCCCGGCCGGAGCGGCGGCGCACGACGATGGAGCGGCCGATCGGGTAGACCGGCGCCGGGATGAACGCGAAGGCCCAGTGGAACGGACGGTCGAACCCGCGGGCCAGGAGCCATTTGCGGTCGAAGAACGCGAGCACGACGCCGGCGCCGTAGATGAGCCAGCCGAACAGCGTCGCCGCCGACTGGGCCAGGAGCGCGCCGCCCGAGAGGCCGCCGGTCATTCCGTAGCCGGTGCCGCCGCTCTGCATCTCGGAGCGGATCATGTCCTCGAAGCCCGTGAACGACAGGGGCAGCAGCAGGAGGCTGAGCGCGGGCAGCAGCGTGATGATCCAGATGAAGGGGCCGTAGACCGGCGTGCCGGGGTCGACGCGGCGCGGCTCGGCGCCGGGCTGCGAGCCGTACGCGGGCGCGGCGGGGTAGGCGTACTGACCGGACGCCTGCGGCGCCGGCTGCTGCTGGGGCGCCTGCTGCGGGGCCGCCTGCTGCGCGGGCTGCACGTGGTCGCTCCAGCGCGAGCCGTCCCACCAGCGCAGGCCTCCCGAGCCCGCCGGGTCGTCGTACCAGCCTGCTGCCGTGCCGCCCTGTCCATCCGTCTGGCTCACTGCGCCCCCTTCGTCACCCACAGCATAGAGGCCGCACCAGAATGGACGGGTGCATCCCGGCTACCTGAACCACGCCAGCTACGGACCCCCGACGCCGGAGGTCGAGGCGACGGTGCATCAGCTCCTCGCCGCCGCGATGCGGGGTGAACCCGCGGCGTCCCTCCACGCGGTCGGCGAGCGGGCACGCGCCGCCGCGGCACGCCTCACGGGCTTCGACCCTGAGGGCGTCGCGCTCACCACGAGCACCTCGCAGGGCCTCATGACGGCGGCCGCGGGGCTCCGGGGCGAGGTGATGCTGAGCCTCGACGAGTTCCCCGCGAACCTCTACCCGTGGCTCCGCGCCGAGCAGGCGGGGCGGATGCGCGTGCGGCCCCTCCCGGGATCGGGCACCGGCACGCCCGTCCAGGTCACCGCCGACCGCGTCGCCGCCGCCCTCACCCCGTCCACCCGGGTGCTGGCGGTGAGCGCCGTGGACTTCCGCACCGGCTACCGTGCCGATCTGCGGGCGCTCCGCGAGGCGATCGGCCCCGACCGGCTGCTCGTCGTCGACGGCATCCAGAACCTCGGCGCCGCCGCCAACGACTGGACGGCCGCCGACGTGCTGGCCGTCGGCGGCCAGAAGTGGCTGCGGGCCGGCTGGGGCACGGGCTTCCTCGCACTCTCGCCGCGCGGCCTCGAGGCGGTCGGCCCGGCGCTCGGCGGGTGGACCGGGGTCGAGGACCCTGTGGCCTACGACGGGCGCGAGCATCCGCTGCTGCCCGGCGCGGAGCGCTACTCGGTCACCAGCCTCTCGCCGTTCGCCACCGGCGCCTTCGCCACGGCGCTCGAGCTGTTCGAGGCGGCCGGGCCCGATCGGGTCGCCGAGGGGGTGCGGGCGGCGACGGACAGCGTGATCGCGGCCATCGACGCCGCCGGCCTGACGCTGCTGTCGCCGCGGGCGCCCGAGGAGCGTGCGGGCATCGTGGTGGCCGGGCTGCCCGAGGAGCAGGCGGCCGGGCTGCACGCCCGGCTCGCGGACGCCGGGGTGACGACGACGCTGCACCCGGGCGGGCGCATCCGCTTCTCACCGCAGGCAGGCACGGATGCCGAGACGCTCGACCGGCTGCCGGCACTGCTGCACAGCTGACGCGGGTGCCGGGAGCGGTATTCTCGAGGGGGTTGGCGACGAGACGGGCAGTGGGCGGCAGGGCATGACGAGCAGCACCGAGATCACCACCGAGATCACCCCCGCGCTCGACGACTCCGTGCGGGTCGCGGGCGGGGTCGTTCGCATCCTCGACCGGCGGGTGTTCCCCGAGACGGTGAGCTGGGTCGAGGCCGGTGACGCCGAGCAGGTGGCCGAGGCCATCCGCGCCATGGTCACGCAGAGCTCCGGCCCCCTGTTCGCGGCCTACGCCGGGCTCGAGCTGACGGCGCTGCAGGTCGCCGGGCTCGGTCCCGAGGCGGCGCGCGAGCGGATGCGCGTGGCGGGGCTCGCGCTCGAGAGCGCCCGTCCGACCAACGGTCACCCCCGCGAGGCCGTGCACCGGGTGCTGGGCGACGTCGACGCGGCGCTGGCGGCGGCCCGCGCATCCGGAGCCGACGACGCCCGCGCCACCGCAGCCCTCGTCGAGGCCGCGGTCGAGAGCGCCCGGAGCGGCGCGCAGAGCTACCGTGACCGCAGTCGGCGGCTCGGCGTCGAGACGGCGGCGCTGCTGCCCGACGGGGCGCGCATCCTGACCCACTGCTGGATGGACACGTACCTGATCGAGTTCGTGCGCGCCTCCCGCGAGGCCGGCAAGCGGTTCGACTGGGTGGCCACCGAAACCCGGCCCTACCTGCAGGGCGCCCGGCTGACCGCGCACACGCTCGCGGAGTTCGGCGAGCACGTCACGCTGATCACCGACGGCATGGGTGCCGCCGCGCTCGCGCCGGGCTCGACGCTCGGGCCGATCGACGCGCTCGTCACCGCGGCCGACCGGGTCTCGCTCGACGGCAGCGTCGTGAACAAGGTGGGCACGCTCGGGCTCGCGGTCGCCGCGTCGGCGTTCGGGGTGCCGTTCTACGCGCTGGTGCAGGCACCAGATGCCGAGGCCCCCACGGCCGCCGACATCGTGGTGGAGGAGCGCGACCCCGCGGAGGTGCTGCACACCCTCGGGCGGCGCACGGCCTCGGCGCTCGTCACCGACGCCTGGTATCCGGCGTTCGACGTGACGCCGGCGCGGTTCGTCAGCCGGATCGTGACCGACCGGGGGGCGTTCGAGCCGGCGCGGGTGGGGGAGTACTACGCGGGGGCGGGTTCTGCTGATGCGGCCGCGAGTGCTGGTGCGGGCGCGGGTGCCCCGGTGCCGGACGCGGGGGGTGCGCGATGAGCGCCGACTACGAGCTGCTCGTCGGGCGGGACGACGTGGTGGGCTACCTCGCGGGGGCCGGGCTGCTGGGGCGGGTGTCCGCGACGCCGACGGGGTCGGACGTGCGGGTGGATGAGGTGACCGCCGGCAACATGAACCGCGTGTTCATCGCGCGAGGCCCGCTCGGCAGCCTCGCCGTGAAGCAGGCGCCGCCGTGGGTGCAGGTCGTCGGGCCCGACTGGCCGGTCGACCCGGGGCGCATCGCGTCCGAGGCCCGCACCTACGAGCGGCTGGCCGAGCAGGTGCCCGAGTCCATTCCCACGATCGTCGCGTTCGATCCCGAGCGCTACGTGCTCGTGATGGAGGACCTCAGCGCCCTCGACGTGCTGCGCGACGCCCTCGTGCGCCAGGTCGTCTCGGGCCCCGACGCGGTCGACATCGACTACGCCGGGCTCGGCGAGGTGGTCGGCCGCTTCGTCGCCGAGCTCGCCGCGTCGACCACGACGTCCGCGCTCGGGCCGGCCGCGCACGCCGAGCTGGTCGAGACGGCCGCGAACCCCGAGCTCTGCCGCATGACACTCGATGTCGTGCTCGACGAGCCCTACCGGCGGCACGAGCACAACCACTGGCACCCGGCGCTCGACGAGCGCGTCGCGGCCCTCTACGACGACGAGCGGATGCGCGCGGCCGTCGCGAGCATCCGGCACGACTTCGAGACGCGGCACGAGGCGCTGATCCACGGCGACCTGCACACCGGATCGGTGATGATCGGGCGGCCATCGGGGGCTCAGCGGGTGGTCGTCTTCGACCCCGAGTTCAGCTTCGTGGGGCCGATCGGCATGGACCTCGGGTTGTTCTGGGCGAACCTCGAGCTGGCTGCGATCGCCGCCGACGCGGTGGGGCAGCCGGCGCTCGCCGCGGCCCGGCGCTCGGCGATCGACGCCAGCTGGGACGCGTTCGCCGAGGTGTGGGACGCCGCCGGCGCCTCGTCGCCGTCGCTCGCCGCGATCTCGCGCGACGCCTGGCGCTTCGCCGGGGTCGAGGGGATGCGCCGCGCCGTCGGCTTCTCGCACGCCGCCGACATCGAGTCGCTGCCCGGGGGCGTGCTGGGGGAGGCGTCGATCCGCCTCTTCGACGCGGCCCGGCACCACGTGCTGACCGGCGAGGCCCTGCCCGCATCCTGAACCGGGTGGGTGCGCGCCGACCGCCCGCTGACCCGCTACCGACCCGCTGACCCGCTACCGACCCCCGCCCGACCACGACCCCCCGACGCGAAGGAACGACCGTGACCATCGAGAACCCGCCGGCCCCCACCCCCGACCCGCTGATGGTGACGGCGCGCTGCCTCGTCGTCGACCTGGAGGGCACGACGAGCGCCGCCGGGTTCATCCTCGGCGACCTCTACGACTACGCCCGGCCCCGGCTCGCGGCGTGGATCGACGAGCACTCCGACGACGCGGCCATCGCCGAGGCGCGGGAGCAGGTCATCCGTGACGCCTCGCTACCGGCCGATGCCACGACCGACGCCGTGGTCGCGGTGCTGCACGAGTGGATGGAGCAGGACGTCAAGGCCACGCCGCTGAAGACCATCCAGGGCCAGATCTGGGCCGAGGGCTTCGCTCGGGACGAGATCTCGTCGCACTTCTTCGACGACGTCATCCCGAAGCTGCGCGACTGGCACGAGCACGGCGTCGCGCTCGCGGTGTTCTCGTCGGGGTCGGTGGCGTCGCAGGTGCCGTGGTTCCGGCACTCGCCCGAGGGTGACCTCACGCCGCTGATCACCGACTACTTCGACACGATCAAGGCTGGGCCGAAGAAGGAGGCCGCCTCCTACGACGCGATCGCCTCAGCCCTCGGCGTCCCGGCCGCGGAGCTCGTGTTCTTCACCGACAACCCCGGCGAGGTCGCGGCGGCGCTCGAGGCGGGCTGGCAGGTCGTGGCGTTCTCGCGCGAGGGGGAGCCGTTCTTCGAGGCGGACTTCGGCACCGCCTCCGTCGTCACCTCGTTCGCCGACGTGGAGGTCGTGGCGCCGTGAGCGGAGCCCCGACCCACGACGCCTCGACGGCCGGCGGCCCCGGTCACGGAGTCTCGACGCACGGAGTCTCGACACACCAGGTCTCGACCCACGGCGTTTCGGCGGGTTCGCTGCGGGCCGCCGGCGCCGCGCTCGCCGCCGAGTCGGCCCGCTTCGCCGGCCTCGGCTGGATGCCCGGCACCGCGGGCAACCTCTCCGTCACGCTCGACCGCGACCCGCTGCGCCTCGCCGTCACCGCGTCGGGCCTCGACAAGGGCGAGCTGACGGCGTCGGACATCGTGGTCGTCGACGAGCACGGCGACTGGGCCGCCGATTCCTCGGCACTGACCACGTCGCTCGGGCTCGCACGCAAGCCCTCCGCCGAGGCGGGCCTGCACGCCCGGATCGCGGCGGTCACGGGGGCGGGCGCCGGCATCCACGTGCACGCCCTCGCGGCCGTGCGCGCCGGCCACCGCTGGCCCGACGGCGTCGAGCTCGAGGACCTCGAGATGCTGAAGGGCATCGGCCACTCCGCCCACGGCGAGCGGGTGGTCATCCCGGTCGTGCAGAACCACCAGGACATGCGCGTGCTCGGCGACGACTTCGAGCGCGTCTACCGCCCGGCCGCCGACGGCCTCGCCGAGGTGCCGGCCCTGATCGTCGCCTCGCACGGCATCTACGCCTGGGGCGCCGACCTCCGCCAGGCCCGCTGGCACCTCGAGCTCACCGAGGCCCTCCTGCAGATCGCCCTCGCGACCCGCTGACCCCGCCCCCGACCCGGGCCGCGGAGCATCCGCTCGCACTGACGCGGGCCCGTCAGGGGCCGCCGAGCCAGTGGTCGATGCGGTGGTGGTCGGGGGAGAAGCCGTGGGCGACGCCCCAGAGCACGGCCTGCGTGCGGCTGGCCGCGCCGATTCGGCGGTAGATCTCGCGGATGTAGGACTTGATCGTGTTGACGCTGAGGTAGGTGAGCGCGGCGACCTCGGCGTTGCTCTTGCCCTGCGTGATCAGGGCGAGGATCTCGGACTCGCGCTCGGTGAAGCCCTCGTGCCGGCCGGGCCAGTCGAGGCCGGGCGCGCTGCCGACCCGCTTGCTCGGGGGTTCGCTGACGACGCGTTCGCCCGCGTGCACGGCCTCGAGGGCGGCCACGAGGTCGCGGGCGGGCAGCGTCTTCGAGAGGTAGCCGTGGGTGCCCTGCGTGCGGGCGCTCTCGACGAGCTCGGGCTGGAAGTTCCAGGTGTAGACGACCACGCGGCTCGCCCGCGGGTTCTTCACGAGGGCGGCGAGCTCCTGCCGATCGGACTCGGGCTGGGCGAAGGAGTCGTAGAGCACGATGTCGACCTGGTCGCTGAGCTCGGCGTTCGCGTCGATCTCGCAGATGACGATGCGGTCGCGGTAGCGGTCGAACATGTGCGCGAGGCCCGTGAGCACGACGTCGTAGTCGTCGACGAGGGCCACGCGGATGGGCTGCTTCGTCGTCTCGGTCACGTTCTGAACCTACCCCCGCTGCGGGTTCCGAAGACCACCCCTAGGGGTGTCCCGGCCCACCTCGGGGGGTGGTTCGCTGAACGGAGTCGCTCAGAACCGGGCGCACGAACGAAGGAAGACATCATGCTCGGACTCATCATCAGCCTCCTCGTGATCGGCCTCATCGCCGGCGCACTCGCCCGTCTGATCGTCCCCGGGCGGCAGAACATCTCCATCCCGATGACCATCCTGCTGGGCGTCATCGGCTCCTTCGTCGGGGGCTTCCTCGGCTTCCTGATCTTCCAGCACGACCCGATGGACGGCTTCTTCCAGCCCGCCGGCATCATCGGCTCGATCATCGGCGCCATCGTGGTGCTGCTGATCTGGACCCGCTTCGCCGGGCGCAGCACCGCGCGCCGCTGAGCGCACGTCCTGCCCGGCCGACGGCCCTTCCCTTCGGGGGAGGGCCTTCGGCGTTTCCGGCCGTCCGATGAGGCGGGCCGACGCGGGATCCCGGCCGCCTGGTCAGTCCAGCTGGCGCGCGAGCGCGGCCGCCTCGTGCCGGTGGCCGACGAGCTCGTAGCCGACGACCACCACGAACGGCGACAGCGTAATCAGGATGAGGCTCGTGCCCATCGACGCCCCGGCCGCCGCCGCCAGCACCGACGCCACGAGCAGGGCCACGGTTCCGGCGATCAGGCCGAAGTGGAACGGGTCGATCGCCTGCACCAGGTAGTCGTAGAGCGCGAAGATCGTCAGGCAGAGCACCAGCACCGGGATCGCGACCGTGAGCACCGCCCCGACCGTGCCGAGTTCCGCTTCGCCCTCCAGCTCGTAGGCGGCGACGTGGAGGCCCGCCCCGGTGGCGGTGATCGCCGCGAACAGCAGCAGGTGCCCGTAGCCCCAGCCGAAGCCGCGATGGCGGTGCTTGGCCAGGATGCGCCCGGCGGGCATGAGGAAGTACGACCACCAGAGACCGAACGTCAGCCCGATGCCCGCCGTGACGAGCAGCACGGCCTCCACCGTCCAGCCCTGGTGCTCGATCACGGCCGAGACCGCCGTCACCGTGCCGAACACGCCCTCGCCCAGCGCGATGATCGTCAGCAGCCCGTACCGCTCGGCGATGTGGTGGGCGTGCCAGGGAGTGCCGCCCTCGTGCACCCGGCGCTCGGCGAGCCACGGCCCGACGAGTTCGACGGCCCAGAGCACGAGGGCGATCACGATCGTCAGTGCGAGGGCGGTGTGGGCGATGGCGAGTGCCACCCAGCCCACCTGCGCAACGGTGACCCACAGGGCGTAGGTGAGCGCGGTGCGGCGGCGCGCCGGGTCCTGCCGGGCGACCCGCAGCCACTGCGCGATCATCGCGACCCGCATCACCACGTAGCCGGCGACGAGCACGCCGTTGTCGAGGTAGTGGCCCTCGTCGATCGAGTGGAATAACGGCGGGATGCCCAGGGTGAGCACCACGACGCCGATCATCTGCACGAGGGTGGTGAGCCGGTAGAACCAGTCGTCGGTGTCGTAGGCCGAGGCGAACCAGGAGAAGTTGATCCAGGCCCACCCGGTGGCGAACATGACGAAGGCGAAGCCCATGATCGCCGAGCCGATGTGCCCCTCGGCGAGGTAGTGCGCGAGCCCGCTGCTCGCCTGGCTGAACGCCACCACGAAGGCGAGGTCGAACAGCAGCTCGAGCGGGGTGGCGGCGCGGTGAGCCTCGGCCGGGTCGCGGCCGGTCATCCGTCTGAGGTGGTGGGCGAGGGTCCCCGTCATGCTCACGAGGACATGGTGGCAGATGGCGGGGCCGTCGCACTACTCGGGCGCGTCGCGTCGGCGGGGCGGGTCAGGCCTCCAGGCCGAAGGCCTCCAGGCCGAAGGCCTCCGCCAGCACACCGGCCGTGAAGTCGGCGTCGACCGGCAGCGGCGCGCCGTCGAGCGAGCGGATGGGCGCCAGCAGGCGTCCGCTCGAGCAGAGCCAGGCCGCATCAGCGGTCGCCAGGTCGTCGGGCGTGAGCACAGCCTCCTCGGCGGTGAAGCCGCGGGCGCGTACGGTGTCGAAGAAGGCGGCCTGCGTCGTGCCGGCCAGGATCCCGAGGTCGGTGCGCGGGGTGCGGAACACGTCGCCGTGCCGCACGACCACGTTCGCCGTCGGGCCCTCCAGCAGCACCCCGTCGGTCGAGACGAACACGACGTCGTCGGCGCCGCGGCGGGCGGCCTCGCGGAGCGCCGCCTTGTTCAGCGCGTAGGACAGCGTCTTGGCGCCCTGCAGCAGCCACGGCGCGGTCTGCGCGATGTCGCTGCGGTAGCCGCGGTCGAGCAGCGCGACCCGCACGCCGTCGCGCCGGGCGGCCGTGTGGTCGGCGCCCGAGAGCACCTGAACCCAGCCCGTCGGACCGTCGACCGTGTGCGCCGGTGTCTCGACGCCTCGGCTGTGGAACAGCTTGACCAGCAGCTCGGGGGCCGGCTCGTGCGCGGCGAGGGCCGCCTGCACCGCCGCCTCGAAGGCCGCGAGGTCGGGCGCCGGCAGCTCGAGCAGCTCGGCCGAGTGCGCCAGCCGGGTGAGGTGGCGGGGCAGCTCGAGCGGCCGCCCGGCCACGACGCCGATCGACTCGAACACGCCGTCGCCGCGGGTCACCGCGAGGTCGGCCACGTTCACCTCGGCCTCCGCCTGGGGCACCGCGACCAGCGCAGCGGATGCGCGGCCGCCGCCCGGCAGGAACACCACCACGTCGTCGTTCGGCACGGTCGTCGCTTCGGTCATGGTGGGGCTCCTCGTGTCGTGCGGGCCGCGCATCCGTTCGTCGGGGCCCCTGACAGTCTCACCCACGACTACCGTTCAGCGGAGCAACGCAACAGGATGGTCGCATGAGAATCGACCTGAGTTCGAAGACCGCCCTCGTCACCGGCAGCACCTCGGGCATCGGCTTCGCCATCGCCCAGGGGCTGGCCGCGGCCGGGGCGGACGTCGTCGTGAACGGGCGATCGGCGGAGCGCGTGGCGGAGGCGGTCGAGAGGCTGCGGGGCGAGCATCCGGACGCCACGATCTCGGGGGTCGATGCCGACATCACGAGCGACGAGGGCACGGCCCGGCTGCTCGAGCGGGTGCCCGCCGTGGACGTTCTGGTGAACAACCTCGGCATCTTCGGGGAGGCGCCGGCGCTGGAGATCTCCGACGAGGAGTGGCGCCGGTACTTCGACACGAACGTGATGACGGCGGTGCGGCTGATCAGGCATTACCTGCCGGGCATGATCGAGAAGGGCTGGGGGCGGGTGCTCGACATCGCGAGCGACTCGGCGCTGGTGATCCCGGCCGAGATGATCCACTACGGGGTGTCGAAGACGGCGTTGCTCGCGGTGTCGCGGGGGTTCGCGAAGGCGGCGGCGGGCACGGGCGTGACGGTGAACTCGGTGATCGCGGGGCCGACGCACACCGGCGGCGTCGAGGACTTCGTCTACCAGCTCGTGTCGAAGGATCTCGACTGGGACGAGGCGCAGCGCGAGTTCATGCGCGTGCACCGGCCGCAGTCGCTGCTGCAGCGGTTGATCGAGCCGGTCGAGATCGCGAACCTCGTGGTGTACCTGGCGTCGCCGCTCGCCTCGGCGACGACGGGTGGCGCGGTGCGGGTCGACGGCGGCTACGTCAACTCGATCGTGCCCTAGGGGGCGGATGCGCGGAGGGGCCTGACGCGCTGGCAGCGGTGTCGGCGCGGAGGGCCGCGGCTAGCGCGGGGTGCCGGTCGCGCGGAGGGTCGCGAGGGACTCGGCCGCCAGGGCCTCGACGTCGGCGATGCCGTGGCGGGTGAGGGCGAGCGAGCGGCCGGCCTGCAGCACGCCGCGGGCGGCGCCCTCGCGCTCGGCAGGCGGCAGGGTCTCGATGTCGCTCGCCTTCGCGAAGCCCACGATGCGCCGGATCGCCTTCGCCGCCGCGAAGACCGCCGCATCGTCGCGGATGCCCGCCAGCAGATGCTCGAGCACCTCGTCGCCCCACACCCGCGGGTCGAGCCGCTCGGGCCAGAGCGCGCGGTACTCGCGCTCGAAGGCGCCCCAGAGTCGGCCGGGGAGCGAGAGCACGAGCTCGGCGCGATCCGGTTCGCCGAGGGCCTCCGCGCGGGCCGCCGCGAGGATCAGGTTCGCCCAGAGAGCGCCGAGGTCGAACCCCGTCGGGCCCACGAAGCCGAACTCGCTGTCGAACGCGCGCACGGAGGCGGGAGCATCCGTCGCCTTCTCGAAACCGCCCGCCGGCCGTACGAACACCGAGCCGGTGTGCAGGTCGCCGTGGATCAGCGACTGCGCGGTCGTCATGAAGCGGAACTTCGCCAGCCCCATCTCGCGCCGCAGCGCCCGGTCGGCCCGCAGGGCGGCCACGTCGGGCTCGTTCGCGGGCAGCACCGCGTTGTGCGGGTGGTCGATGTACGGCTCGGTGAAGACGAGGTCTTCGGTGATCTGCGCGAGTTCGGGGTTCACGGCGCGGGCGACGAGGGCCTTGTGCTCGAGCGGGTCGAGGCCGAGCGGTGAGGTCGCGAAGGCGGTGCGGGCCACGTAGGCGCCGATCGCGTCGGCCGCGTACTCGTGGACGCGCCCCGCGTTCAGCTCGTTGCGCCAGACCCGGTGGTCGGACAGGTTCTCGATCGCCAGCACGTAGTGCTCGTGGTCGAAGTCGTAGAGCGCCGGCACGTGCTCGGCGTCGGCGCGCTGGTGCTCGCCCAGCACGGTGGCCTCGCGCGCCGAGCGCTCGCGGGTCATCGGCCACGACGGGTCGGTGCGCACGTGGGGCAGCGACTGCTTCAGAACGACGGATGCTCCGCCCGCGTCCTCGACGATGAAGACGAGGTTGAGGTTGCCGTCGCCGACCTCCCGCACCGACGCGATGCGGTCGGCGTCGATCACGGCGGCGAGGGCGCGGCGGCTCGCGAGGTAGGCGGCGACGGTGTCGGCGGTGAGCTGGGTGAAGTCGGTCATCGTGGTCCTGGTCGTGCGGTGGGTTCGGACGGAGGCGGTGCGGGTGGTCGGCTGGTGCTGGTGCTGGTGCTGGTGCTGGTGCTGGTGCTGGTGCTGGTGCGGAGGCGGGCGCCAGGTCAGGCGGAGCTGGTGGTGGAGCCGGCCGTGACGACGGTGCGGCGACGGGAGAAGGTGAAGCTGAACAACAGGGCGACGAGCAGGACGATGCCCTTGCCGAAGTCCTGAGCGTAGTAGGGCAGGCCGGCCATGGTGAAGCCGGTCACCATCACGGCGATCAGCACGGCCCCGAGCGCGGTGCCCCAGGCGTTCGGCCGGCCGATGCCGAGCACGCTCACGCCCACCAGCGCGACCGCGACCGCGTCGAGCAGCAGCGAGTTGCCCGCCGTGACGTCGCCCTGCCCGATGCGGGCGGCCAGCAGCAGGCCGGCGACCGAGGCGAGCAGGCCGCAGCCCATGTAGGCGGCGGTGCGGTACCACTGCACCCGGATGCCCGAGAGCCGCGCCGCCTCGGCGTTGGTGCCGACGGCGAAGAGGGCGCGGCCCCAGCGGGTGCGCTCGAGCAGGAACCAGAGCAGCACGGTGATCAGCAGGAACAGGATCACGGGGATCGGCACCGGGCCGATCGAACCCCGGTCGAGCCAGAGGAAGTCGGCGGTGAACTTGCCGGGCGCGGTCGTGCCGTTCGAGAGGGTCATCTGCGACGAGATCGACTTGCCGTCGACGATGATCAGCTTGAGGCCGACGATGACGAACATCGTGGTCAGCGTCGCGAGCAGGTCGGGGATGCGCGCCACCACGATCAGGAACGCGTTCAGTGCCCCGATCAGCAGCCCGCAGACCAGCACGACCGAGACGGCGACGCCGCCGACCTGGTTGGCGATGACCATGGTCCAGGCCGCGATGGAGACGGCGAAGCCGGCCGAGGCGCCGACCGAGAGGTCGATGCCCCCGACGGTCATGGCGAGCATCACACCGAGGCCCGCGATCGCGGTGGGGGCGATGAACTTGAGCATGCCGAACACGTTGTCGACGGTGCGGAAGTTCGGCTCGGACACCACGAAGAACAGGATCAGCAGCGCCGTCACGGCGACGAAGCCCCACTTCACGACGACGCCCGAGACGCGCTCGGCCGTCGACCTGGTGCGTGCGGCCGGCCGGGTGGGCGGGGCCGTGGCGGTGCTGCTCATGAGGAAGTCCTTTCGGGGCGGGACTCGGGGGTGGAGGAAGTGGGGGCGCCCGCGTCAGCGGGGGTGGCCGAGGTCGCCGGGGTGGCCGCGGGATCGGTGGAGGTGGCACGAGCGGCCGCTGGATCGGCGGGGGCGGGATCGGCGGGGGCCGGGGCGGTTTCGCCGAGGAAGGCGTGGATGATCGTGGGGCGGTCGACGTCGTCGGCGTAGCGGTCGAGCTCGATGCGGCCCGCGACGAGGACGACGATGCGGTCGGCCACCTCGAGGATCTCGTCGACGTCGCTCGAGAAGACGACCGCGGCGGCGCCGTCGGCGGCGATGGCCGCGAGGCGGGTGCCGATCTCGCGGCGGGCCGCGATGTCGACGCCGCGGAACGGCTCGTCGAGCAGCGCGAGCTTGGGCGCCGCCGAGAGCCAGCGGCCCACGACGACCTTCTGCTGGTTGCCCCCCGAGAGGTCGTCGATCAGCGCGTCGGGCCCGGCGGTGACGACCGAGAGCGTGTCGATCACCGTGTCGGCGCGTGACCGCTCCGAGCGACGGCGGAGCAGGCCGATCGCACTCGACTCGGCGAGGAACGGCAGCGTGATGTTCCGCAGCACCGACCAGCCCGGCAGGATGCCCTGCTTCTGCCGATCCTCCGGCACCAGCACGACCCCGGCGCGGATGGCGTCGGACGGCCGTTTCGGCGCATACGGGGCCCCCTCCAGCGTGAGGGTGCCGGCGAGCGGCTGCGCGAGGCCGCCCAGCAGCTCGGCGAGCTCGGTCTTGCCGGCACCGATCAGGCCGAGAACTCCGAGCACCTCCCCGCGTCGGATCTCGAGGTCGATGGGCGGGGCGTCGGGCAGCGCGACGACGCCCTCGAGGCGGGCCACCGCATCCGTTCCCCGGGCGGACGTGCCTCGGTCGTGGTCGAGTGCGGTCTGCCGGCCGAGCATGTCGTGCAGCAGCTCGTGCCAGGCGAAGGGCCGGGCCGAGACCGACTGCACGAGACCGTCGCGCAGTACGACGACGCGATCGGCCAGCGCCTCGATCTCACCGAAGCGGTGCGACACGTAGACGATCGACAGCCCCTGCGCCCGCAGCGCCCGCAGCACGCCGAACAGGCGCTCGGCCTCGGCTGCGGTGAGCGCGGAGGTGGGCTCGTCGAGGATGAGCAGGCGCGGGGTGCTGCGGAGCGCCCGCGCGAGCACGAGCAGCTGCGCGTCGGAGATGGGCAGCGTGGCCGCGTCGCGCTCGAGCACCGAGTCGCTCCAGTCGAGGCCGAGCGTGCTGAGCGCGGCCCGGGCGTCGGCGAGGGCCTGGCGGCGACGGCGCAGCGGATGCCTGGACGCCTGCGCGAGGTCGTCGAGCGTGAGGTTCTCGGCCACCGAGAGCCCGGGGACGATACCGTCGGCGACCTTCTGGTGCACGGTCGAGATGCCGAGCTGCCTGGCCTGCACGGGCGAGGAGAGGTGCACCGGCTCGCCGCCGATGCGGATCTCGCCGCCGTAGCGGGCGTTCGCGCCCGAGAGCGCCTTGATCAGCGTCGACTTGCCGGCGCCGTTGGCCCCGAGCAGCGCGGTGATCTCGCCGGCGCCGAAGGCGAGGTCGACGCCCTGCAGCACGACGTTCGACCCGTACGCCACCGAGACGCCGCTGAGCGACACGACGGCGTCCGGAGCATCCACGACGGGCACCGCCGCGGGAACCCCGACGGGGGACACGACGGCGTCGTGCCCCCCGGGGTGTTCAGAGCGGGAGTCGGTCATTCGGAGACCGCAGGCAGCCAATCCGCCACGACCACGTCGTCGAGCGCCAGCGAGGGCTCGGCGGTGCGCAGCTCCTTGACGTTCGTGACCTTGTTCTCGGCCAGGAAGTCCTGCGTGATGGTGATGGCGGGGAACTGCACGTCAGTCTCGTCGAGCTGACCGGCGAGGCTGAGGGCGAGGGCGCGCACGACACCGGCGCCGACGGCGGCGGGGTCGGTGGCCGAAGTGGCGACCCAGGGGCTGCCGTCGGCCGTGATGACCTCGAGGTCGGCGTTCGAGATGTCGATGCCGTAGACCTTCACCGAGCTCTGCAGGTTGTTCTGGATGACCGCCTGCACGGCGCCCTTCGTGATCTCGTCATAGGGGGCGAAGATCGCCTTGACGTCGGGGTTCTGCTTGAGCGCCGCGTCGACCAGCGGGATGTTGTCGGTGGCGGTCGACTCGGAGACCTTGCCCGTCGAGAACACGACGTCGAGGTCGTTGTCGGTCACCACCTGGTTCCACACCTCGGCCCGGCGGTCGAGCGGCGCGAAGCCGGTGGCCGAGACGTAGCCAACCTTCGCGCCCTGGCCGACGTCGGCGACGAGCTGCTTCAGCACACCCTCGGCCATCGAGGCGTCGGACTGGCTCGTGGTGATGACGCCCTCGGTGTCGGTGAGCGCCAGGTCGTAGACGATGACGGGGATGCCCGCGTCGACGGCCTTCGTGATGAGCGGCTGGATGGTGTCGGTCTGGCCGTGGTCGACGATGATCGCGTCGGGCTTGGCGGCGATGGCCTGCTCGAGGTCGCTGGCCTGCTTGGCGTTGTCGTTGCGGGCGTCGGTGACCTGGAGGTCGATGTTGGCGAACTCGGCCTGGGCGGCGGCTCCGGCGCCCCAGGCCTCGAAGAAGTCGCCGGCGCCGCTCTGGCGCACGAGGGCGACGGTGACCGGGTCGCCGTCGAAGGGCGAGGGCAGGGCGGCCGAGGCGGTGGGCGCGGCCGAGGAGTCGGCGGCGGTCTCGGACGACGTGCTCGACTGCGCGCAGCCGGAGAGGACGAGGAGGCCGGCGGCGGCGAGGGCCGTGACGGCTGCGGCTCTCTGGAGAATGGCCATGGAGTGCTCCTTCGGGACGAGGAAGAGGGGTGCGGTGGGTGTGAGTGCAGCTCGATTCAAGACCTCGGGCGAGCCCCGCGACGAATCGTGTTGCGCTCTGTTACCGTTTCGCGCCTGTGCGACGGATGTGCAGGAGGAGACGCTGGGCGAGCGGGATTACGATGAGGGCATGACCCTGCTGACCGTGTGGAACGACACCGACCCCACCACTCCCGCGCTGCAGACGCGCGACTTCGACACCATCCATGAGGTGCTCGCCGGGCTGAACGCCCGGTTCAGCCGCTGGGAGCTCAAGCAGCTCTCGGCCGAGCCCACCCAGGAGGAGGTGCTCGAGCTCTACCGCGACGAGATCGCCGGTGTGAACGCCGACCACGGCTACACGCTGGTCGACGTCGTCTCGATCACCCCCGCCGACACCGACGAGTACCGGGCGCAGGCCGCCGAGGCACGCCAGAAGTTCCTCAGCGAGCACCAGCACGACGACGACGAGGACCGCTTCTTCGCCCGCGGCTCCGGCGTCTTCTACCTGCACGCGCAGGGCAAGGTGCACGCCGTGTTCTGCGAGGCCGGCGACCTGCTGTCGGTTCCGAAGGACACGACGCACTGGTTCGACATGGGCACGAACCCCGACTACGTCTCGGTGCGCTTCTTCCACGACGACGACGGCTGGGTCGGTCACTTCACCGGCAGCGACGTCGCCACGCAGTTCGCCACCTACGACGAACTGGCCTCCGTCCCCGCCTGAGCTGAGAAGACGGGGCCGAGACGCGGGGCGGCTCAGGACTGGGTCGCCCCGAACGCCAGCCCCAGTACATAGGTCACCGCGGCCGCGCCGAACCCGATGGCGAGCTGCCGCAGCGCCCGGCGCAGCGGCGGCCCGCCCGAGAGCAGCCCCACGACGGCGCCCGTGCCGAGCAGAGCCAGCCCGACCAGCACCGACGCGATGACGACGGCGACGATCCCCGAGAGCCCGAACAGGTAGGGCAGCACCGGGATGACCGCCCCCGACGCGAAGAAGCAGAACGACGAGATCGCGGCCTGCCAGGCGGTGCCGATCTCCTCGTGCTCGTCGCCGTCGGAGTCGATTGAATCGGGAGTCACCGTCGGCGCCGTCACCCCGGCATCCCCCGCCCGCTGGATGCGGATCGCCGAGGTCGTCGTCGACAGCCCCCCGAATACGTCGGCGGCCTTCGCCGCGGCATCGGCCGAACTCATCCCGCGCGCCCGGTAGACCAGCGCCAGCTCGTTCGCGTCGACGTCGAGCTTCGGCACCGCGGTGTGCGCGTCGGGGTCGGGAGTCGAGGCGGCGAGCAGCTCCCGCTGCGACCGCACCGAGACGAATTCCCCGGCGCCCATCGACAGCGCACCGGCCAGCAGCCCGGCGACACCCGTGGCCAGCACGACGGTGCTCGAGACGCCGGTCGCGCCGATGCCGAGCACGAGGGCGAGGTTCGACACGAGGCCGTCGTTCGCGCCGAAGACGGCCGCGCGGAACGTGCCAGAGAGCCGGCTCCGACCGCGGGCCGCGAGACTGCGCACGACCTCACCGTGGATGCGCTCGTCGGCCGCCATCGCCGCGGTGGCGTCGTCGTCGGTCTCATACGGGGAGCGCGCCTCGGCCCGCTGCATCAGCGCGAGCACGAACACCGACCCGAAGCGGCGCGCGAACACGGCGAGCAGCCGGGTGCGGAAGTCGGCCCGCCGCGGCTTGCCGACGTCGTCGCCGAGCAGCTCCAGCCAGTGCTCCTCGTGCCGCCCCTCGGCGTCGGCGAGCGCATCGAGGATCTCGCGCTCCGACCCGGTCTTGCGCTGCGCCAGCTCGCGGTAGACACGGGCCTCGGCCCGTTCGTCAGCGAGGTACTGGCGCCAGCGGCGGAGTTCGGCCGGGCTCGGCGAGGCGGGGGAGGGCGTACTGATCACAGGCGACAAGTCTGGCAGCCGCTCGTCGCCCTCCCCGCCCGATCACCGTCTTTCCCAGTATTTCGAGCCCCCGAAACGCCGAGCCGACACACCCGGCCGAGCGGATGCGCGACGCGCCCGCCCTGCTCGGTGACGCCGAGGCGCGGGGCTAGTTGTCCTCGTCGCGCAGGTCGAGCGGGTCGGACTCCCCGACGGGCTCCGAGGCGTCGGTCGCGGCGTCCGGCCCCGGCGGGATGGTCGGGTCGGGCTGCGCCTCGCCCTCCGTGTCCCCGTCGAGCCCCGACGGCAGCGCGGTCTCGCCCGCGATCGCGCCCGTTCCGGCGCCCTCGGGCAGCAGCTCGTCGGCGTCGCCCTGCCCGTAGTCGCGTCCCTCGCGGTCGTCCTCGGCCTCGGTCGGCCCGTCGGGCAGCACCGTCTCGCCGGCCACCGCGTCGTTCGTCACCGTCTCCTTGGCCATCGCGTCGGCCAGCACGGTGTCGCTCACCGTGTCGGAATCGGGCAGCTGCGTCTCGGCGGGCGTTGTCTCGATGCCGTTCCCCTCCGAGGCGACCCGGCCCGAGAAGCCCTCGTCGGCCAGGGCGCCTTCCGAGGAGCCCTCGGGCGTGATGCTGTCAGTCATGGTTCCGCTCCTTGCCGGGCGGCCGGTCACCGCCCCGAGCTCCCAGCCCACCACCCTGAGCGCCGACCGCAACCCCCACGACCGAGCTGCGACCGCAACCCCTGGCTGTACCGCGACCGCGACCTAGCTGTACCCCGACGGCGTCGGGAACAGCCCCTGCAGCGCGTGGTCGCCGACCTCCTGCGCCTTGTACGCCACGGGGTCGTGCAACGTGATCGTGCGGGCGTTCCGCCAGAACCGGTCGAAGCCGTACGACTCGCCGGTGGCCCGCGCCCCGGTGAGCTCGAACAGCCGCGAGGTCACGTCGAGCACGGTTTTCGTAGAGACGACCTTGGCCGCCGCGATCTCCACGGCGACCTCGCCGCGCTCGGCGTCGGTGAGGGCCCAGCCGCGGTCGGCCGCCTCGACGAGGGCGTCCGTGGCGCGCCAGGTCAGAGCATCCGCCGCCCTCGTCTGCGCGGTCAGCTCGCCGATCAGCTCCCGGATGTACGGGTCGTCGACGGCCCGGGAGACGGAGGACGTCGACCAGGGCCGGGTGCTCGTGGCGACGTACGAGGCCGCCGCGGCCAGCGCCCCCTCGGCCAGCCCCACGTGCAGGTGGTCGAGCGCCACCTGGAACAGCAGGATCGACAGCGAGGCGTAGGGCCGGTACGCCTCCCCGGCCTGCTCGCCGACGCCGAGCACGTGCGCGTCGGGCACGAAGGCGGCCTCGAACGACACCGAGCCCGAGGCGGAGAGCCGCTGGCCGATGTTCGCCCAGTCGTCATGGTGCACGACCTCGGGCTGCCGGGCGTCGATCACGATGGCGAGCTTCTCCCCCGTGTCGACGCGGGTCGCCGAGGCGGTGACGCGGTCGGCCACCTGGGCGCCGGTGGCGAAGAACTTGCGACCCGAGACGGTGAAGCCGCCGGCGGCCGGGGTGAGCTCGAGCCCGGCGTCCCGCGGGTTGCCGGCGCCGCCCCAGAACCAGTGGTTCGCGGCGAGCCCGCGCTGCAGGCCCTCGATGGCCGCTCGGTTCTCGTTCAACTGCACCCGCCACGAGTTGACGTAGTGGTACGCGAAGACGTGCCCGAGCCCGGCATCGGCGCGGATGACCGGCCGCAGCGCCTCGAACACCGACCGCCAGCCCAGCCCGCCACCGCCGAGCTCGGCCGGCACCAGCGCGGGCAGGGCCCCCGTGGCCCGCAGTCGCTCGACCTCGGCGAACGGTGCCGTGCCCTCGGCGTCGCGTTCGACCGCCACCGCGGCGAACTCGGACGCGAGCGCGCCGAACGCGTCGATCAGCGCGGGCGCCGACGTGATGGTGCGGGGGCTCATCGCTGCTGCTCCTCCTGCCACGGCGAGCGGTTCCACTGGCGCAGAACCTGGTTGCCGTGCTCGAAGCCGAGCACGCAGAGCGCCGCGGTGTCGAGCACGAGGTACTCGCCGGTGCTGATCGGGGCCCCGATCCAGGTGGCGGCGAGGGTGCGCAGGTAGTGGCCGTGCGAGAACAGCAGCACGTCCTCGCCGCGGTTGAGCGTGAGGTGGGCGCGGCGGATGATCGCCTGGTTGCGCCGCAGCAGGTCGGCCGCCTGCTCGCCGACGCCCTCCGGGGTCGGCTGCACGCCGTCGCGCCAGAGGTTCCAGTCGTCGCCGTAGGCCTCGGAGATCTGCGGGCTGGTCAGGCCCTCGTAGGCGCCGTAGTCCCACTCGACGAGATCGGCATCGGTCTCCGCATCCGGGTAGCCGACGATCGCGGCGGTCTCGACGGCGCGACGGCGGGGGCTCGAGACCACGAGGCCGAAGCGGCGGCCGGCGAGCACGCGGGCGACGGCGGCCGCCTGCTCCTCGCCCCGGGCGGTGAGGGGGATGTCGGTGCTGCCCGTGTGGCGGCCGTCGAGGCTCCACTCCGTCTCGCCGTGCCGCACCAGGACGACCTGGGGAGCGGTACCGCGCGCGGCGTGCTTGAAGGTCTCGCCCGCATCGGGGTGGTCGGGCGGGAGGGCTGCGGGGTGGGTCATGGCAGAGGTCCTTCGACGAGAGGGCGGGCGGAGACGCCCCGTCAAGGCTAGCGCCCGAAACATGGCCGCAATCCGGGCGGGGCATCATGGCGTCATGAGCGAAGCCGGCACCCTCCTGACCATCGTGAACGCCGTCGTCATCCCGCTGGCCGACGGAACGGGCTGGTTCCGCGGCTGGCTCGCCGTCGGGGCCGACGGCCGCATCGAGGCGATGGGCGAGGGCGCGCTGCCGCCCGAGCGCGAGTCGATCGGCTCGGGCGAGGTGCTCGACGCGAAGGGGGCGTTCCTCGCGCCCGGCTTCGTCTCGGCGCACAGCCACATCTTCACGAGCGGGATGCGCGGCATGACCCCGGGCGAACCGCTCTACGGCTGGGTCGGCGAGCAGAGCACCTTCATCGCCGGCGCCGACGAGGAGGACGTGTACTGGTTCACCCTGCACGGCTGCCTCGACTTCCTCGGCAACGGGGTGACGAGCGCCTACAACTTCACCGACTCCCGGGTCGTCGGCAAGTACGACGCCGACACCGACCGGCGCGAGATCTACGCGATCCGGCCCGAGGGCTACCTGCACCGCCAGTTCGACGCGGCCCGGGACGCGGGGCTCCGCACGATGAACGCCATCCGTCTCGACAGCGAGTTCCAGCCGGCCGAGGAGGCCTTCGACGCCTTCGCCCGCGCCGTGCGGTACCTCGAGGCGTCGGTGCCGCCCGAGCTGTCGCTCGGGGCATCCGTCTTCGGAGCGGTGCAGTGGTCGGCGAGCGCCCAGGCCGCCCGCGACGAGGTGCGCGCCATGGACGAGCACGGGATCGGCAACCAGGCCCACTTCCTCGAGACGAGCGAGGCGCTGGATCAGCAGCGCGAGAAGTTCCGCTGGTACGAGGAGGCGGGAGCGCTGCGTCCCGGCTTCCTGTTCGGCCACTTCGTGCACCCCGACACCTACATGGCGCGGGTCGCAGCCCAGAAGGGCGCCGGCATGGTCTGGCAGCCCACCTCGAACGGGCGGCTCGGCTCGGGCGTCGCCGACATCCCGCGCTACCGCGAGCTCGGCATGCCGATCGGGGTGGGGCTCGACGACCAGTCCTGCACCGACGTCAGCGACCCGTTCCAGAACGTGCGCATCGGCGTCTACACGCAGCGGGCCGTCAACCAGGAGGCATCGGTGCTGATGCCCCGCGAGATGCTCCGGATGCACACGCTGGGCTCGGCCGAGGCGCTCGGCGTCGCCGACCGCGTCGGCTCCCTCGAGGTCGGCAAGTTCGCCGACCTCCTCCTCGTCGACCCGTCGAGCCCCGACACCGGGCCCGTCTGGGACGTGCACGCGCACTATGCGTTCGCCTGCGGGCTGCGCAACCTCAAGCGCGTCTACGTCGGCGGGCAGCTCGTGTCGGAGGACGGTGTCAGCACCAATCCGCTCGCCGCACGGGCCTCGGCCGAGCTGCACTCGCGGGTTCGGGAGGTGGCATCGAGGTCGGCCTCGAGGAGCACCGAGCGACTGGCCTGGTAGCGCATCCGGACCTCGACGCGAACGGCTCCTGAGAACACCGCGAGTTTGCTGGACCCGGTACAAAAAAGGGGGATACGCTCCGAAAAAAGGGAAAGGCCACCGCCATGTCTGACACCACTTCCGCCTCCGCCGACGCCCCCACCGGATCCTCCGCGGACACCGACCCGTTCGCCGACGCCGCAGGCCCCGAGGGCCACTCGATCACCGACTGGACCGATCTCGGCCGCGAGATGTGGTCGTATCTCACGGGTCGCGGCGCCGCCGTGAACTACAGCTTCGTCGACATGACCGTGGAGGTGCCGCGAGACATCGGTCCGGATGCTCCGCGCGCCACCTGGAAGCTCAACGGCACCCTGAGGGTCACCACGAGCGACGACACCGCGGCCGGCTCCGACCCGCACCGCGGACGCTGAGCCGGGGACCCGGACGGGGACGGGCGCCGACATGGTGCGCCTCGACATCGACCTGACGTTCTCCGAGATCGAGGCGGACGGCGACGGCACGACGACGCCCTTCGAGGGCACCATCACGGCCGCGGGCAGCGAGATCACGATCCACGTGAGCGAGCCCGCGCGGCTGCCCGGGAACGGGCGGCGGAGCCTCGCCGACCTCACGACCGTCGCCGACGCGCTCGCCGCGCGGGGCATCTCGCTCTGCCTGGAGGGGCCGGACGGCCCGATCGTGCACCTCGGCGACGTGAAGAACAGCCGGCTGCAGCGGCTTGTGACGCGCTCGCCGCACATCCGGCTCGGCGGTCTCCAGGCTCTCGCGCCCCTGCTGGTGCGCCGGAACGGCGACCAGGCGCTCACCTTCCCGATCCCGCCCACGACGCCGTTCCCGCTGCTGCCGACCGTCAACCGGGTGGTGCGACGTCGGGTCACGACGACGCACTACCTTCCCGGCTCCGGTCGGCCCCGCTTGATCTTCACGGTCGGCTCGGAGTACTGGGACGGGCGACCGCCCCGGGAGTTCGACCTGCTTTCCGGCCGCACGGTCATCGGCTCGGGGCCCGACGCCGATCTGCGGCTGCCGGGGCTCGCGCCCGTGCACGCCGAGATCCGGCACGAGGACGACGACGAGTACGTGCTCTACGACGTCGAGCCCACCGGCGGCGGCCACACCCGCGAGGCGGGCCCGGTCGGCGGTCGCCCGCCGCGCGGCCGCATCCTGCGCACCGGTGCCCGGGTCGAACTGGGCGAGTGGCGGCTGGCGTACTTCCGGGAGGAGTTCGCCGACCACGGCCGCCCGTACGGCGGGCGGATCGGCGGCGAGCTGTCGAAGCAGAAGAAGCAGCCCCCGCGCGGCGGTGCGTCGTCGGTGGCCGGGAGGGTGACCGATCCGAACTGAGCGCGGTGCGGGCATCCGCTCTTCGCTACAGTCGTGCTGAGCTCGAGCGCGCCCGTCGACGGGGCGTGCCGGCCGGTGCGAAGGAGACCGCCATGCTGACCGATCTCGGCGAAGCCGAACTGGCCGAATACGAGAGCGTGCAGACCGCTCCCGACGACTTCGACGAGTTCTGGGACTCGACGCTCGCCGAAGCGCGGGCCGCGGGTGCCGGCGCCGGGCGGGAGGTCGTGCTCGAACGCGTGCCGACGGGGCTCGAGACCGTCGACGTGTTCGACGTGAAGTTCCCCGGCTTCGGCGGGCAGGGCATCAAGGCGTGGCTGCGGGTGCCCGCGCACGCGGAGGGGCCGCTGCCGGCCGTCGTGCAGTACGTTGGCTACGGCGGCGGGCGAGGGCGCGCCTGGGAGAACCTGTTCTGGGCGAGCGCCGGCTTCGCGCACCTGCACATGGACACGCGCGGCCAGGGCTCCACCTGGTCGGTGGGCGCCACGGGCGACCCCGACGGGTCGACGGGGCCGCAGATCCCGGGCGTGATGACGCGGGGCATCGAGAGCCGCGAAGGCTACTACTACCGCCGGCTGA
The DNA here is from genome assembly GCF_013205105.1 of Herbiconiux sp. VKM Ac-2851. Classification (NCBI taxonomy): domain Bacteria; kingdom Bacillati; phylum Actinomycetota; class Actinomycetes; order Micrococcales; family Microbacteriaceae; genus Herbiconiux; species Herbiconiux sp. VKM Ac-2851. Next base: position 225,181 of record NZ_JABMLJ010000003.1, read on the forward strand.
TGACGGATGCGGTGCTCGCCGTCGACGCCGCCCGCACCCTGCCGCAGGTCGACCCCGAGCGCATCGGCGTGGTCGGGGGCAGCCAGGGCGGCGGGCTGGCCCTGGCCGTCGCGGCCCTCGCCGAGGGCGTCACCGCCGGCGCCTTCACCACCCCGTTCCTCTGCGACTACCCGCGGGCCATCCGCATCACCGACGCGCACCCGTACAAGGAGATCGCCCAGTACCTGGCGGTGCACCGGGATCGGCTCGGTGAGGTGATGGAGACGCTGCGCTACTTCGACGGGGTGAACTTCGCCCGCCGGGCGCAGGTCCCCGCCTGGTTCTCGGCGGCGATGATGGACCCGATCACCCCGCCGTCGACGATCGCCGGCGCCCATCGGGCCTACGCCGGCGACAGCGCGCTGCACCTCTGGCCCTTCAACGGCCACGAGGCGGGCGGGCCCGACGAAGACGCCCTCGTGCTCGCCTTCCTCGCGTCGCACCTGCGCCGCTAGAGTTCGGATCATGCCCGTCGATCTCCGTCCGCTCGCCGAAGAAGGCCTCGCCGAGTTCATCGCGCGCAGTAACGCCGAGTACCGCCGCGAGCGCATCGAGTCCGGGGACAGCCCCGAGTACGCCGACGAGCGCGTGGCGTCGTCGAACGAGCAGTACTTCCCGGGCGGCGTGCCCGCCGAAGGGCAGCTCGTCTTCGACGTGCTCGCCCCGGGAGAAGCCGGTTCCGACCCCGAGGTCGTGGGCGTGCTCTGGCTCGGGGTGATCGACCCGGTGCGGCCGACCGAGTGGTGGGTGTTCGACATCGAGATCGCCGAGGAGCACCGCGGGCACGGCTACGGCCGGGCCGCGATGCTGCTCGCCGAGCGCGTCGCCGCCGAGCACGGCGCCACGAAGCTCGGGCTGAACGTCTTCGGCCACAACACCGTCGCGCGCGGCCTGTACGACTCGCTGGGCTACGAGGTCACGGCGACGAACATGGCGAAGCCGCTGTGACGCAGAAGAGGGGGAGGCAGGGCATGCCGGCACACGCCGAACCGCCGCGCGGGCGGATCGAGGGGCCGTGGAGCTCGAGGCTGCGGGCGGGGGCGCCCGGCGCATCCGTCGATCTCGGCGAGTTCGACACGGGAGCGACCCCCGGCGTGCTCGACAAGGACGACGGGGAGGCCAGCTTCCGCGGCACCGGCAAGTCGCTCGCGCGGATGCAGGAGCAGCTGTTCGCCGCGAGCACCGTGAGCGGCGGGGCGACGGCTCGTTCGGTGCTGCTCGTGCTGCAGGGCATGGACACCTCGGGCAAGGGCGGCGTGGTGAAGAAGGTGGCCGGCTCGGTCGACCCCCAGGGCGTCTCGCACCACGCCTTCAAGGCGCCGACCGAGGAGGAGCGGGCGCACCCGTTCCTCTGGCGCGTCGAGCGGCAGCTGCCGGCGCCCGGGCAGATCGGGGTGTGGGACAGGTCGCACTATGAGGACGTGCTGGTGCCGAGGGTGCGCGGCACGCTCTCGACCGCCGCCATCGACGACCGCTACGCGACCATCAACGCCTTTGAGCGGCAGCTGGTCGAGGCCGGCACGACGATCGTGAAGGTGTTCCTGCACCTGGGGTACGAGGAACAGCGCAAGCGGTTGCTGCGGCGGCTCGACCGCCCGGACAAGCACTGGAAGTTCAGCCCCGGCGACGTCGACGACCGCGCGCACTGGCCGGCCTTCCAAGAGGCGTACGAGGCGGCGCTGTCGGCCACGAACACCGAGCCCGCGCCGTGGTTCGTGGTGCCGGCCGACCACAAGTGGTTCTCGGCGCTCGCCGTGCAGCAGCTGCTCGAGGAGGCGCTGACCGGGCTGCAGCTGGGGTGGCCGGCGGCGTCGTTCGACGTCGAGCGGGAGCGGGAGCGGCTGCTCGCGACGTGAGCGTCCGCGGCGGGTGCCTGCCCCACGCGACCTCGGGTATCGTACGAGCTCGGGTATCGTTCGAGAATGAGCCAGGGCCTCCGCCGCCGCATCGCCCTCGGCGACGGGCGCGGACTGGCCTACCGGGTCTACGGCGACCTGCGTGGGTCGCTCGTGCTGAGCTGCCACGGCGGGCTGATGAGCGGCCTCGATGCCGCCACCGGTGACGCGGTCGCCCGCTCGCTCGGCATCGCCCTCGTCTCGCCAGACCGCCCGGGCATCGGCGGCAGCTCGCGGAGCCCCGGCCGCACCCCGCTCGCCTGGGCCCGGCACGACGTCGCCGCCCTGCTCGAGCACCTCGCGTCGCCCGCCGGCGGATCCCTCGACACGGATCGCTTCGCGGTCACCGGCTGGTCGGAGGGTGGGCAGTACGCTCTCGCCGTGGCCCGCGCCTTCCCTTCCCGGGTGTCGGCCGTCGCGGTCGTGGCGGGCGCGCTGCCGCTGGAGGACCCGGCCGTGTTCGCCGAGCTCAACCGCACCGACAAGCGCGTCGCCGGGCTGTCGCTGCGGGCACCCCTGCTGGCCGCCATGGGCTTCGCGGCCACCCGGCGCATCGCGCGGGCCTTCCCGCGACTGACCGCCGAGGCCTCGGGGGCCGCGCTCGACGCGAGCGACACCCGGCTGCTCGCCCGGCACTCGGCCTGGTTCGCCCGCTGCGTCGCCGAGGGCGTCGCCGACCCGCTCGGCGCCGTCGACTCCTACCGCGCATTCGTGGGGCCGTGGGGCTTCCCGCCCGGCGAGGTGACGGTGCCCGTCGTCGTGCACCAGGGCTCGGCCGACCGCCTCATCCCGGCGTCCTGGGCCTCCCGCCTGGTCGACGAGCTCCCGGATGCCCGCCTCCGCCGCTACCCGTCCGAGGGCCACTTCATCGTGCTGAGCCGTCGCGCCGACGTCCTGGCGTCCCTCCTCACCCCTGCGTGACCGGCGCGGCCGGGGCGGGGACGCGGGGGCGGAGGCAGAGGGCCAGGAGGAGGGCGCCGACGGCGGCGCAGCCGACGTAGACGAGGGCCAGGGGCACCTGGTCCCGATCGGGCAGCACGGCCGCCGCACCCATCGTGGCCGCGACCACGAGGTAGCAGACGGCGCTGGTGAGGCCGCCGATGAGGCCGAGGTTGCGGTCGAAGAGGCCGAGGGCGAGGCCGTAGGCGAGCGGGCAGAGGGCCCCGCAGCCGAGCATCACGAGCATGCCGCCGATCGTGATGAACAGCACGTCGGGCCCGACGGTGAGGCCGCTGACGAGCAGCACCGCGGTGCCGGCGACGAAGAAGGCGAACGCCGAGAAGCCGAGCACGCGCGGTGACAGCCGGGTGGCGAAGGCCCCGGTCGCGAGTTCGCCGGCCAGGTTGGCCGCACCGATGACCAGGGCGATGCCGCCGTAGGCGATCGACGACAGGCCGAGCACGTCCTCGTAGAGCAGCGGGGCGATGATGCCGAACAGCAGCTGGGCGCTGGCGAACACGGCGAACGCGAGCGTCAGGCCCACGAAGATCTTGCGGCGCAGCGTCGTGCCGAGCACCCGGATGATCGCCTTCGGCACGATCGGCTGGGCGCCGGCCGGGTCGAGCGTCTCGGGGAGCATCCGCCACACCACCAGCAATGCGATGCCGGCGAGCGCGGCCACGAGCACGAAGATGTCCCGCCACGACCCGACGGCCAGGATGAAGCCGCCGATCGCGGGCGCGATCACGGGGGCGAGGCCCCAGGAGGCGCCGAGCAGGCCCGACAGCGAGGTGAGTTTCGGGCCGCGGGTGGTGTCGGCGGCGATGGCGTAGACGAGCACCATGCACGCGCATCCGCCCACCCCCTGGAGGAATCGCAGCACCAGCAGCACCGCGATGTCGTTCGTGAAGGCGATGCCGACGCTCGTCACGAGGAGCAGGGCGAGGCAGGTCAGGAGTGTCGGCCGGCGGCCTTTCGCATCGGCGATCACGCCGACCGGGATGAGGCCGAGGCTCATGCCGAGCACGTAGACCGCCACGGTGTTCTGCACGAGCGTCGACGTGGTGCCGAGCTCGGTGACCATCGTCGGGATGGCCGGCGTGTAGATGTCGATCGGCGCCTGGCTGAGCGGGATGACCCCGAGCAGGATCGCGACGAGAACGCGTCGGCTCGGCATGCGGGGGCCTGGCCGCTGGGGGCCCCGGCGCGTGGCGGTGCTGTCGGTCATCCGGTCTCCCCTGGTCGCTGCGGTCAGCCTAGGGGCGGGGACGGTGGGCGGCCTGCCCCAGAAGGGGTGCAGGTCCCGGGTGGCCCGCCCGCCGTCTCGGCCGGACCGCGGGGCTCAGCGGGCGAGCGGCGCGTGGGTCAGCATGTCCTTCACCATCGGCACGACCTCGGAGCCGTAGAGCTCGACGGCGCGCAGCCGGGCGCTCATCGGGGTCGATCCGGCGCCGTAGATGAGGTCGAACCGGCCGACGTCGAGCGAGCGGATGGCCGCGGCGATCCGCCGCGCGACGGTCTCGGGTGAGCCGATGTACATCGAGCCGGTCGCCACCTCGCGGTCGAACTCCGCGCGGGTGATCGGCGGCCAGCCGCGGAGCGCCCCGATGCGGTCGCGCATCACCCGGTAGTGCGGCCAGAAGATCTCGGCCGCCTGCTCGTCGGTGTCGGCGATGAAGCCGGGCGAGTGCATCCCGACCGCGTGCGGGGTGGTGCCGAACTGCTCGGCCGCTCGCTGGTAGAGCTCGACGAACGGGGCGAAGCGCTCGGGGGAGCCGCCGATGATCGCGAGCATCATGGGCAGCCCGTGCTTCGCGGTGCGGATGACCGACTGCGGTGATCCGCCGACGCCGACCCAGGCCGGCAGCCGCCCCGACGCGGTCTTCGGGAAGACGTCGGCGTTCTCGAGGGCGGCGCGCGTGGTGCCGCTCCAGGTGACCGGCTTCTCGTCGAGGAGCTTCACGAACAGCTCGAGCTTCTCCTCGAAGAGCACGTCGTAGTCGTGCAGGTCGTAGCCGAACAGCGGGAACGACTCGGTGAACGAGCCGCGCCCGAGGATGACCTCGGCCCGCCCGTTCGAGAGCGCGTCGACCGTGGCGAAGCGCTGGAACACCCGCACCGGGTCGTCCGAGCTCAGCACGGTCACGCCCGAGCTCAGCCGGATGCGCTTCGTGCGGGTGGCGATACCGGCGAGCACGGTCTCGGGGGAGGAGATCGAGTACTCGGGGCGGTGGTGCTCCCCGAGCGCGATGACGTCGAGGCCGAGCTCGTCGGCCAGCACCGCCTCGTCGAGCACCTGGCGGATCGCCTCGGGGTGGGTGGCGAGGGTGCCGTCGTCGCGCTGGGGCACGTCGCCGAAGGTGTCGAGGCCGAATTCGATGGACATCTGCGCTTCTCTCTGATGGTGCCGACGGCAGGCTGTGCCGGTGATTGACGTATCAACTACCGGTACGCTTGAGCTATTCCCACCTCAGGAGGAGCCATGGACGATCGGCCCGCACCCAGCCGGCGCTCGCCGGACGCCCGGCAGCTCGCCGCCTGGCGGAGCTACATCGAGGCCTCCGAGCGGCTGCGCAGCGTCGTCGCGTCGCGGCTGCTCGCGGAGTCGGGGTTGTCGGCGGGCGACTATGCGGTGCTGCTCGCCCTCTTCGACGCCGACGGCGGCCGGCTCCGCTCCTCGCCGCTCGCCGACGCGGTGGGCTGGGAGCGCAGCCGGCTCTCGCATCAGCTCGGGCGGATGGAGAAGCGAGGCCTCGTCGAGCGGATGCCCAGCCCCGACGACAACCGCGGGGCCGAGGTGGTGCTCACCGCTCTCGGCCGCTCGGAATTCCGGGCCGCGTCGTCGCCGCACCTCCGCGCCGTGCGCCAGCTGTTCGTCGATGCGCTGACGCCGGCCCAGCTCGATGCACTGGTCGAGGCCTCGGAGGCGCTGGACCGGCACCTGGCCGGGCTTCGCGCGGAGCCGCCGGCATCCGCTGAGTAGGGAAGCGTTCGGGCCGGGCGGGTGTTGACTCGAGGCATGGCACAGAAAACCTGGTTCATCACCGGAGCGTCCCGCGGTTTCGGCCGCGAGTGGGCGCTCGCCGCCCTCGAGCGAGGGGACAGCGTGGCCGCGACCGCGCGCGACACCTCCGCCCTCGCCGAGCTGGTCGACCGCTACGGCGACCGCTTCCTCCCGCTGCAGCTCGACGTGAACGACCGCGAGGCCGACTTCGCCGCCGTCACCGAGGCCTACGACTACTTCGGCCGTCTCGACGTCGTGATCAACAACGCCGGCTACGGCCAGTTCGGCTTCATCGAGGAGCTCAGCGAGAAGGAGGTGCGCGACCAGTTCGAGACGAACGTGTTCGGCGCGTTCTGGATCACGCAGGCCGCCCTGCCGTATCTGCGCGAGCAGGGGTCGGGCCACATCATCCAGGTGTCGTCGATCGGGGGCATCTCGGCGTTCCCGAACATCGGCGTCTACAACGCGTCCAAGTGGGCGCTCGAGGGGTTCTCGCAGGCGCTCGCCCAGGAGGTCGCCCCGTTCGGCGTGACCGTCACGCTGGTGGAGCCGGGTGGGTTCAGCACCGACTGGGGCGGAGCATCCGCCAAGCACGCGGAGCCGCTCGAGGACTACGCCGCCGTGAAGGAGGCCGCCGCCGAGGCCCGCAAGTCGCGTGTCGCCTCACCGGGCGACCCGACGGCGACGGGCGAGGCCATCCTGCGGATCGTCGACGCCGAGAAGCCGCCGCTGCGCGTGTTCTTCGGGCGCACCCCGATCGAGACGGCGAAGGCCGACTATGCGGGGCGCATCGCGGAGTGGGAGCAGTGGAACGACGTGTCGGTGCTGGCGCAGGGCTGAGCGCCCCCGTCTGCGTGCTCGGGGCGTGATCGCTCACGGTCGGAGCGCTGGGGGTCTGAGCGCTTGGAATTCGAGCGCTTGGGCGATGTCGTCCTGCACCAGGTCGTAGTTGATCACCGTGGCCGCGGTGAGCCCTGATGCCGCGGCCACGATGACGAGTGCGCCCGCGTTCGCCGAGTTGCCCGCCACCCACACCCCGGGCACCGAGGTGAGGCCGGTGGGGTCGGATGCGGTCCATTCACCCATCGGGCCGGCGACCGTTTCGGCGCCCAGCTGTCGCAGCAGCTCGTCGTTCGGCACGAGCGCCCCGCCGGTGAAGACGGCGTCGGCTTCGAGCGTGCTCCCGTCGTCGAGGGTGAGCCGGAGCGGTCGCTCCCGCGTTTCGTCGATGCGTTCGACGCGCACCACGTCGTTCTCGCCCACGCGGATGCCCCGGGCCGCGAACCCGCGCAAGGTCTCGGTCTCGAGCTCGGCGGTGACGCGGCCGACGATCGTCACGTCGTCGCTCAGCTGGCGCATCAGCTCGGCCTGGTGGGAGGCGCGGGCGGAGGCGGCGATCACCACCACGCGGGAGTCGCGTGCCTCCCAGCCGTCGCAGTAGGGGCAGGCGACGGCGCCGCGGCCCCACTGCTCCTGGAGGCCGTCGATCGGGGGGAGCTCGTCGCGGAGGCCGGTGGCGATGACGATTCTTCGCCCCTTCAGGGTGCGGGTCTCGGCTTCGCGGGTCTCGCTGGCGGCTGTCTCGACCATGACCTCGAAGGCGCCGGCGCTTCCGGTCGCGGTGATCGCGCGTCCCTCGAGGATCGTGGCGCCGTAGCCGCGCACCTCGTCACGGCCGATCCGGAGCAGCTCGGCCGGGTCGAAGCCGTCTCGGGTCAGGAAACCGTGCATGTGGGCGGTGAAGCGGTTGCGGGGCTCTCCGGCGTCGACCACGACCACGCGGCGGCGGGAGCGGGCCAGGACCAGGGCGGCGTTCAGTCCGGCTGCTCCGCCGCCGACGACGATGACATCGAATTCGTTCTCGTTCATGGGTCTACTGTCGTCGCGGATGGCTCTCGCGGCAAAGTAGATTGCTGATCCGGCAAGGCCAGGCCATGTCGGAAACGAGCATTAATCAGCTGTTTCTGATAGAATCTCAGTATGAGTTCAGTCGCCCGAATCCTTGAGATGGCCGCCGGTGTCTGCGGCCGTTCCGGCGCGGGTCTGGCGGGTCTCGGTGATGACGAGTTGCTCGAATTGATGGCTGCCTATGAGGTGCTCGGGCGCGCAGTGTCGGCGCAGCAGGTTCGGCTCGCCGGCGAGGTCGGGGTGCGTTCGCGCACCGAGCTCGGTGACGAGGGGCTCAGCCGGTCGCAGAACTTCACGACGCCGGTCGCGCTCGTCGCGAAGGTCACCGGGGCGTCGGCGCGGGCATGCAAGGCCCGGCTCGACCTCGGTCGGAAGCTCCGCGGCGCCGTGCTGCTAGGTGGCGGCGAAGGGCCTGCGCCGTTCCCGGTAGTGGCCCGCGTGCTCGACGAGGGCGTGCTCGGCGTGGAGGCAGCAACGGCCATCGTGGGGCGGTGCAACGAACTGGCCGATCGGGGATGTTCGGCCGACGTGGTCGCGACCGCCGAGGAGACCCTCGTCGACCAGACCATCGCATGCCGGCTATCGGCCGATGAGACGGCCAAGCTCGCCATTCACCTGCGCGAGGTGCTCGACCCCGACGGCGCCGAGCCACGTGACGAGGTGTTGCAGATGCAGCGGTCGTTGACGATCGCGCTGGCGCCGGATGGGATGTACCGGGGGAAGTTCGCGCTGGCGCCTGAGCAGGGCGGGGTGTGGATGTCGAGCATCCAGGCGTTGCAGAGCCCCCGCGTGGCCGGGCCGCGGTTCGTCGATGGCGACGAGTACGTGATCGCGGATGGTCGCACGCAGGCGCAGAAGAATGCCGACACGGTGACCGAACTGATCGCCCGCGCCGCCGGTGCTGACGACATGCCCCGCATCAACGGTGCCATCGCCACCGTCAACGTGCACATGACACTCGACGACCTCGAGAACGGGCGCGGGGTCGGGTGGATCGACGGAATAGACCAGCCCGTCCCCGCCTCCACTGTCGCTCAGCTGCGATGCTCGTCGCCGGTCGCGGCGACGCTGTTCGGCGACAAGGGCGAGGTGCTCTTCCACGGCAAGGCGAAGCGCCTCTTCACCGCCGCCCAGAACCGGGCGCTAGCGGCACGAGACGGCGGGTGCGTGTGGCCCTCCTGCGACCGGCCACCCTCGTTCTGCGAAACACATCACGCGAACGAATGGGTGTCGGACGATCATCCACCCGGAAGAACCGACATCGACAACGGCGTTCTGCTCTGCCACTTCCATCACTCCCACCTGCACAAATCGCCATGGAAGCTGACCATGCACGACGGGGTGCCGCATCTGATTCCGCCCAGATGGGTAGACACGGAACAGAAGCCGATTCCGACCACCCGGCGTCGCACCATCCAGCGACCCGCCGCCTAGCCAGCCACCATTTTCCGAGGGCAAGCGCGAAGCGCGCGGCAGCACACACGGCTGCCGCGCGCTCACGCGCTTGCCCGAGATGGTCATGGCTGAGTTGTCGAGGAGGGCCGGTGGGTCGGCGCGGTCAGGCGACGCCGCCGAGGGCGCCGATCAGGCGGAGCTGGTTCTCACGGTCGACGCCCTGGGCGTGGAACGTGCCGTCGGGCGTGAAGTAGGCCACGAGACCGTCGGGGTTCGGGTGGCCCCAGGTCCTGAGGTGCTTCTCGAGGTCTTTGACGTAGTAGCGGGCCTCGCCCTCGACGGTGCGCTTCTCGGTGTGCTCCGAGGCGTCGAGCTGCTGGGCGCTGGGGCGGGGGAGGTCGTCGTGATCGCTCATGCTGCGAGCCTAGAACTGGTTCGGTGCGGCAGGATGGGGGCGTGATCACCGAGTCGCAGGGCGCGCGCATCGGCGCCCGGCTGCGTGCCGCGCGCACCGGGCGTGAGCTGACGCTTGCCGCGCTCTCGGCCGACACCGGCATCTCGGCCAGCACCATCTCGCGCCTCGAGGCGGGCAAGCGGCAGCCGAACCTCGAGCTGCTCATCCCGCTGGCCGCGGCTCTCGAGGTGACCATCGACGAACTGGTGACGGATGCGGTGCCCGACCCGCGCATCCGGGGACGTCGCACGCACCGGCCGGGGGTCACCACCGAGCTGCTCTCCCGCGAGAACGCGCCGATGCAGACCGTGCGGATGACGCTTCGGCCGAGCTCCGAGGAGGTCGCGCTGCGCACGCACGAGGGCTTCGAGTGGCTCTACGTGCTGAGCGGGCGGCTGCGCCTGCTGCTCGGCGACCACGACCTGGTGCTCGCCGAGGGCGAGGCGGCCGAGTTCGCGACGCGTGTGCCGCATTGGCTCGGCTGCGCCGACGACGAGCCCGTCGAGCTGATGTGCATCTTCAGCCGGGACGGGGAGCGCATCCACGTGCGGGCGCAGACCGAGCCCGACCGGCGCGCGGGGCGCTGACCCGGACCGAGCCGGGCTGCGCCCGCGCATAGGCTTGCGCCTACTTGCCGACCTTGTCGTCGGCCGCCTGCTGGACCTTGTCGATCTGGTCGTCGAACTTGCCGCCCGTGGCCTTGTCGGCCGCGTCGCCCGCCTTGTCGATGCCCGTGTCGGTGGCCTTCTCGCCCTTGTCGCTGTCGGCCAGGTCCTTCGCCTTGTCGCCGAGGTCGCCGAGTCCCATGATCGTGCTCCTTCCGAGCCTCCCGCCGGTCGGGTGGCGTCTGCGGGGCACGGTACGCCGCCGGGCATCCTCCGCCAGGGGCTTGCGGAGGGGCCGGGCCGTTGTCAGCCATGCGCCGTACGCTCGGGGGATGGAGCGAGCGCGAGCGACAGAGCCCACCGGGGCGGCCCGGGCCGGGGCTGCGGGCAGCGGTGAGCTGCGGTTCGAGGGTCGCATCGCGGGGTTCGGCAGCGCATCCGGAACCCGTGTCGTGATCGGAATGTGGGAGCGCTCGCCGTTCGGCCGCTTCGCCGACGCGATGATCGAGAACGCCGCCGGCCACCGCACGCTGCTCGCGCCCTCGGAGGTGGTCGCGGCGTTCGTGTCCGAGACGTATGAATTCGACGAGGTGCGGGTGGTGCCGGTGTCGTGGCGACGCATCTCGGGCGGCCTGGCCGTGCGGGCGGGCGACGACGGCTCGGCACTGACGGCGCGCATCGCGGTGGGCGACGTGCCCCCGCTCGGGCGGCTGCTGCGTTCGGTGCCGCGACGGCTTGCGACCGACGTGCGCTGGCTCAGGATGCTCGACCCGCTCGCCTCGCGCCTCGTGCCCGGTGTGCACACCGCCGGTTCGGCCGGGCGCGGGCGCCGCGAGTTCTACGGGGTCACGACGATGCGCCGCATCGCCTGGGCCGAGGCGACGGTCGACGGGGAGCCGCTCGGCGCCTTCGCGGCGCTCGACCCGGCCGTGCGCTTCGGCTTCGGATCGGCGCCGCCCGAGCCGCACCTGGTCGACCTCACGACGGTCATCCACCTGCCGCGTCGCTGACCGGTTGCGCCGCAGCTCAGGCGGGGGAGTCGCTCAGGAGGGCGAGCCCGCGAAGACGTAGACCCAGGCGAGCTCGCCGGTGTCGAGCGGCAGCTGCACGCGTTCGTAGTCGTCGACCTCGTAGGCGTCGGCCGCCGCGAGCTCGTCGGGGCTGAGCTCGACGACCGTCCCGGGCACGGGCGGGGCGTCGGGGTCGGGCACGAGCAGCGGATGCCGGTCCGAACCGCTCGCGGCGATCACCGCCGGGTCGGAGATCGCCAGCCACTCCTGCGCGTACCCCACGATCGACGCGTCGCGGCCCTCGATCAGGCGGCCGAAGACGGCCTGCTGCACAGACTCCTGGCGGAGGGTGCCGTAGGAGAACAGCAGCTGCGCATCCGTCGCCCGCCCGGTCTCGTCGCTCATGCAGCGAGTCTACGAGCCGGGCCCGGCAGGGCCGAGCCGGGCCGAGGCCGGTCGGAGCCGGTCGGAGTCGGGTGGCGCCGGGCGAGACGCTCAGATCGTCGCGACCGAGCCCGCATCGACGCGGTAGTTCGAGCCGTTCACGAACGAGGCGCGGTCGGAGCAGAGGAACGCGATCACCGCGGCCACCTCCTCCGGCTCCCCGCGGCGCTTCAGCTCGAGGTACGGCCGCTCCTCGTCCAGGAATGTGGCGATCGCTTCGTCGACCGAGGTGCCCCGCTGGTCGGCGCGCTTCTGCATCATCGCGTCGGTCATCGGCGTGTGGATGAAGGCCGGCGACACCGCGTTCACCAGCAGCCCCTCCGTCGCGTAGCTGCGCGAGAGGCCCTTGGCGAGCGCGAGCACACCGGCCTTGGCGGCGCAGTAGGGGAGCTCGTCGTCGTAGGGCTGCACGGCGTCCTCGCTGGCGGTGAGCACGATTCGGCCCCAGCCGCCCTTCCGCAGCGACGGGAGGAACGTGCGAACGAGTCGCACGGGCCCGAGCAGGTCGGTTTCGATGGTGCTCGTCCAGCCCTCGTCGTCGATCTCGTGGAACAGGCCCTGCGCCCCGGTGATGCCGGCGCACTGCACCAGGATGTCGATGTCGCCCACCGCATCCTGAACCTGCTCGTGCAGGGTCGAGAGGTCGTCGAGGCGGGTGATGTCGGCGGGGAAGCCGTGCAGCGTCGCGCCCTGGCGCGGAGTCGGCAGCTCGGCGAGGGCTCCCTCGAGCTTCGCGGGGTCGCGGTCGGTGATGACGACCGAGGCGCCCTCCTCGAGCAGCAGCTTCGCGGTGTGCCAGCCGATGCCCGAGTCTGCACCGCTCACGAGGGCGGTCTTGCCGGAGATGCCGAGGTCCATGCGGCCGACGCTACGCCGGGCCGCGCGGGCACGCACGGGGTGGGCGCTCAGGCTTTCGGGGGGTGGGCGACCTACCGGGTCGGGCCCGATCGGGGTTCGATGAGAAGCGGATGCCCGAACACGGAAGGCGGCGACATGCAGCAGGGAGTCACGCTCGACGGCCGGTCCGGGGGCGACGCCGCCCTCGACGCGCTGTTCGCGGCGGCGCTCGGAGCGGCGGGCCCTCAGGACGCGGCGCCACGTGCGGCGGGTGGAGCCGGCGAGGCCGATGGCTCTGATGCAGCCGGTGCTGCCGCGACGGGCGGTTTCGCCAGATGGCTCCAGCGGTGGAACGCCGGGGGCGGTGTCGTGCCGGCGGTGGAGCTCGCCCGGCGGGTGGGGGCGGATGCTCCGGCGCCTGGCCGAGGCCGCACCGCCGACTACTTCGAGACGTTGGCGACGCTGGCTGCGGCGGACGTGTCCGTGGCGCGGGTGGTCGAGCCGCAGCTGGACGCGCTCGCGATCCTGGCCGAGTGCCCCGACCCCGTCGACCTCGCCGCCATCGGTGCCGGCGCCGGCAGCACCTGGGGCGTGTTCGCGGCCGAGGGCCCCGGGGCGCGGCTCACGGCGGTTCCGGATGCGCGGGGCTGGGTTCTGAGCGGCACGAAGCCCTGGTGCTCCCTCGCCGGTGACCTGAGTCACGCGCTGGTGACGGCTCACGTGGAGCTTCCCCACGGCGGGAGCGAGCGGCGGTTGTTCGCGGTGGCGCTGCAGCGGGGTGGGGTGGTCGTGCATCCGGAGGCCTGGGTCTCGCGGGGGATGCCCACCGTGCCGAGCGGCCCCGTGGACTTCGACGCCGTGCCCGCCGTGCCCGTGGGGGCGCCGGGGTGGTACCTGGAGCGGGACGGCTTCGAGTGGGGCGGCATCGGCGTCGCCGCGTGCTGGTTCGGCGGGGCGGTGGGTGTGGCGCGGCGGGTGCTCGATGCCGCCGGCCGCCGTGACGACGACCTCGGGGCGCTGCACGCCGGCCGCTGCGCGGCGGCTCTCTTCGCGGCCCGCTCGGTGCTCGCGGCGGCCGCGACCCGGATCGATGCGACTCCGGTTGGTGCGTCCCGGATCGACGCGTCCCGCATCGACGCGCCCGGCTTGGGGCGGGACGAGGCGCGGGAGCTGGCACAGGGGGTGCGAAGCGTCGTCCGCGAGGCCTGCGAGACCGTGCTGCGCGAGGCCGCGCACGCGCTCGGGCCCGCGCCGCTCGCGCTCGATGCCGCGTACGCGGCGCGGGTCGCCGACCTCGAGCTGTACCTGCTGCAGGATCATGGCGCCCGCGACGAGCTGCGCCTGGGCCGGATGCTCGTCGAGCGCGCACGACGGGAGGCCGGCGCGGTGGCGCCGGGTGTCGAGGAAGGGATCCGATGAGCGGCTTCACGCATCAGGACCAGGGCACCGACGAAGAGCGATGGGCTGGGGCCCTCGCCGAACGGGGCGACGCGCAGCCCGAGATCGGCGTCGGCGAGCTGGCGGAGTTGGGGCACCTCGTGGTGGTGGCCGCGCATCCGGATGACGAGACTCTCGGCGCCGCCGGGCTGCTCGCCCGCGCCTACGCCGCCGGGGTGCGCACGACGGTGATCGTCGCGACCTCGGGGGAGGCCTCGCACCCCGCGTCGACGACGCATCGGCCCGAGGAGCTCGCCCGGCTGCGCGAGGAGGAGACGGCCGCGGCCGTGGCGTCGATCGACCCCGGGGCGACGGTCGCGTTCCTGCGCGCTCCCGACGGCCGGCTCGGCGAGCCGGAGTACCGCGAGGCACTCACGGCCGCGCTGCTCGCGGCGGTTCACGGCAGCGGCACCGGCCCGGCCGAGGCGCCGGGCGAGTCCCCGGTCGACGAGCCGGTCGAGTCCCCGATCGACGAGCCGATCGACGAGCCATCCGGTGCCGGCGCAGAATCGGATGCCGACGGCACTGGCGACGCGGCTCCCGTCGCCGAGACCTGGTTCGTCGCCCCGTGGAACGGTGACCGCCACCCCGACCACGAGGCCGCCGCCGCGGCGGTGGCCGAGGCCGTGCGGCGGCTGGCCGACGAGGCGGGCGGGATGAGCATCCGGAGCCTGGCCTACCCCGTGTGGCTCTGGCACTGGGGCGCGCCCGACGGCGACGACCTGCCGTGGGCCGCGCTCGTGCGCCTGCCGCTCGACGACGCGACGCTCGCGGCGAAGCGCAGGGCGCTCGCCGTGCACCGCAGCCAGGTCGAGCCGCTGAGCGATCACACGGGTGACGAGGTGCTGCTGCATCCGGGGATGCTCGCGCACTTCGAGCGGCCGTTCGAGCTCTTCGTCGATGTGCCGGTCGAGGCCCCGGCCGAGAGCGACGCCGAGACACCGGCCGAGCAGCCCGAGGCGCCGCGCGACGCGAGCGCCCGCTACTTCGACGCCCTGCACGAGTCCGCCGACGACCCGTGGGGCTTCGAGTCGCGCTGGTACGAGGAGCGCAAGCGGGCGATCCTGCTCGCGAGCCTGCCCGATCGCGAGTACCGGGAGGTTCTCGAGGTCGGCACCTCGACGGGGGTGCTCTCGCGGGAACTCGCAGCTCGCGCATCCGCTCGTTTCGTCGGCGTCGACGTCTCCGAGGTGGCTTTGGCGCGCGCCGCCGAGCGCAACCGCGACCTGCCGCACGCCACTTTCGAGCGGATGACCGTGCCCGCCGACTGGCCCGACGGCACCTTCGACCTCGTCGTCGTGTCCGAGGTCGGCTACTACCTCGACCCGGCGTCGCTCACCGCACTGTTCGACCGGATCGCCGCCGCCCTCGCCCCCGCCGGCGCCCTCGTGCTCTGCCACTGGCGGCACACCATCGTCGACCGCGCGCTGACCGGCGACGACGTGCACGCCGTGCTCGAGCGGCGGCCCGAGTTCGTGCGGCTCGCCCGCCACCTGGAGGAGGACTTCGTGCTCGATGTCGTCGTGCGCCCACCGGCCGTCTCGATCGCGGCGCGGGAGGGGCTCGCGTGATCGGGGCGATCGACGTGGTGATCCCGGCCCGGGACGAGGAGGAGTCGCTCGGTGAGTGCATCCGCGCGGTGCTGGCGAGCCGGAAGGCGCTGCTGCACCTCGACCCGACGCCGCTGGTGCGCTGCCGGGTGGTCGTCGTGCTGGATGCGTGCGTCGACAACTCGATCGACGTCGCCGAGTCGTTCGGCGACGCGGTGACCGTGCTCGAGTCGACCGCCGGGAACGTCGGGCAGGCCCGCGGGATCGGCGTGCGGCACGCTCTCGCGGGCTTCGACCGGCCCGACGAGCAGTGGATCTGCACCACCGACGCCGACACCGTCGTGCCCGCCGACTGGCTGATCGACCACTTCTCGGTGGCGCAGTCGGGGGCCTACGTGGGGCTCGGCCGGGTCGAGCCGCGGGGCGACCGGCTGCCGCCCGAGGCGCTCGCCGCGTGGCACCGGGCGCACGACGACGAGGCGGTGCGGCACGTGTACGGGGCGAACCTCGGCGTGCGTGCGGATGCCTATCTGCGGGCGGGTGGGTTCCCGCCGATCCGGGTAGGCGAGGACGAGGAGCTCGTTCGGGCGATCGAGGGGCTCGAGTCCCACGGCACCGAGCCGGCCGGCGGGCGCATCGCGACCGTCGACGGGGTCGCGGTCACGTCCGACCGCCTCGACGGGCGCACCTCGGGCGGCTTCGCGGGCTTCCTCCGCCGCCTCGTCGACTAGGGGCGGATGCGCGGCCGGGCAGGAGCGGCGTGCGTCACGATGCGTCAGCGAGGATGGCTGATGCGCGGTCGGCCGGGACGCCGAGCAGCAGCAGGCTCGACGTCGTCGCGGCGCGCGCGTCCAGCCCATCCAGTGTCAGGTCGTGGTCG
Source organism: Herbiconiux sp. VKM Ac-2851 (assembly GCF_013205105.1). Lineage (NCBI taxonomy): Bacteria > Bacillati > Actinomycetota > Actinomycetes > Micrococcales > Microbacteriaceae > Herbiconiux > Herbiconiux sp. VKM Ac-2851. The sequence continues at coordinate 241,578 of NZ_JABMLJ010000003.1, forward strand.
GCGATCGTGAAGAGGGCCGACCACGCGACCTGCGCGAGTACTGCGGCGGGCAGGTGCCGGCCGAACTGTCCCGCATCCTGCCCCCGCTCCACGAGCTGGGCCAGTGTCCGGTCCACCGGCGTGAGCAGTGCGTGGATGTCCGGGCCGAACGGACCCCGGCGGAGGACGACGAGAACCCGGTACCGGCGCACGAGCGGCCAGACCCGGTCGAGGAAGGCCACCCAGGTCGCATCCGCCGGACCGCCGTCGTCGACCGAGGCGAGCACCACCTCGATCTCCCCGGCCGCACGGCGAGTGAGTGCCAGAACGAGGTCGGACCGCGACGGGAAGTAGCCGTACACCGTGCGCCGAACCACTCCGGCGGCGGTTGCGATCGCATCCATTCCCGCGTTCGGGTCGCCCCCGAGCACGTCGGTCGCCGCGTCGAGAATCCGTTCCTCGGTGGTCGTCACGTCTCCTCCTCGCGTCCGCCGTCCGTCCCGATCGATCATTGCACACACGTGTGCAAAACGCTTATCCTCGATTGCACAGCGGTGTGCAATCGAGCGGACCGGAACGATGAGCAGGGGAGAACCACCCATGAGCGACACCAGATCTGCAGCCGACGACGAGATCCGCCCGTTCCGCATCGCGGTGCCGGACGTCGACATCCTCGACCTGCACCGCCGACTCGACGCCACGCGCTGGCCCGACCCCGAGACCGTCCCGGACGGCTCCCAAGGGGTCCGCACGGAGCAGGCCCGGGCATTGGTGGACTGGTGGCGGCACCGCTACGACTGGCGCCGAACGGAGACCAGGCTCAACAGCTTCCCCCAGTTCACGACGGTCATCGACGGGCTCGAGGTGCACTTCCTCCACATCCGGTCCCCGCACCCGAACGCGCTCCCGCTGCTCCTGACCCATGGTTGGCCGGGTTCTGTCGCGGACTTCGCAGACCTCATCGGACCGCTGACCGACCCCGTCGCATCCGGTGGCCACGCCGAGGACGCGTTCGACGTCATCGTTCCGTCCCTGCCCGGCTTCGGCTTCTCCGGCAAGCCGACCGCACCCGGGTGGAGCGTCGACCGGATCGCGGCAGCCTGGGCGGTGCTCATGGATCGACTCGGCTATCGGGAGTGGGCGGCCCACGGCGGAGACTGGGGAGCGGCGGTCACCACCGCGCTCGGTGCCAGGCGACCGGACGGACTGCTCGGCGTGCACCTCAGCACGCCTTACGCCTTTCCGGCGGAGATCCCGAGCGCGTTGAGCCCGGCGGAGCGACGAGCTGTGGACGGCCTCGCCCAGTACGCGGGGTCGCTCGGCGGTGCGAACCACGTGCAGGGCACCGTTCCGCAGACCGTCGGCTACGGACTCGCCGACTCTCCGGCGGGCCAGGCGGCCTGGATCTGGGACAAGTACGAGTCCAAGACCGACAACGCCGGTCGAGCCGAGGACCCCATCGCCATCGACCGCATGCTCGACACCATCGCGATCTCGTGGTTCACGAACAGCGCGGCGTCCTCGGCCCGCATCTACTGGGAGAACCGCACGGCGACGATGGCGGGTCCACACCTCGATCTCCCCGTCGCCGTGACAGTCTTCCCGCGGGACATCCCCGTGCTGCCGAGGACCTGGATCGAGGACGCGTACAGCGACCTCGTGCACGTCGGGGAGGCGGAGCGCGGCGGACACTTCGCCGCACTGGAGATGCCCGCGTTCCTTGCGAGCGAGATCCGGACCGGGCTGCGCGGGCTGCGAGCCTAGGTGAGGTGTCGGTCGGTCGGCGGGGCCTCGGGTCAGGCCGCCGACCAGCCGCCGTCGGAGGGGAGGATCGCGCCGTTGACGTTCACCCCGTCGTCCGAGAGCAGGAACGTGATCGACGCGGCCAGCGCGTCGGCCTCGACGGCGTCGGGCAGGATCGCCATGGCCTGACGCACCCGCTCCGCGCCGAGCGGCGACGCGAAGCGCGCCTCGATGTTCGTGATCGTCGGCCCGGGCGCCACCGCGTTCGCGCGGACGCCCGACGGCCCGTACATGAACGCCGTCGACTTCGTCAGCCCCGCGACCGCGTGCTTCGAGGCGGTGTAGGCGGCGCCGGCGGCCGAGCCGCGGAGGGCCGCCTCCGAGGCGACGTTCACGATCGAGCCCTTGCCCTGAGCGAGCATCACGGGGATCACCGCGCGGGTCAGCTTCATCGTCCCGGTCACGTTGATCGCGAAGACCCGGTTCCAGACCTCGTCGGTGACCTCGCCGACGGGCGTCATGTCGTCCATGATCCCCGCGACGTTCGCGAGACCGTCGATCCGCTCGCCCGCGGCCGACACGATCGCCGCGATGGCCTCGTCCGAGGTGATGTCGCCCGCGACGGGCGTGATGTCGGCCTCGGGTAGTGAGGCGGCGAAGTCGTCGAGGCGCTCGGCCGAGATGTCGACGGCGATCACGCGTCCGCCCTCGCGCGCGACCCGCGAGGCGGTGGCCCGGCCGATGCCCGAGCCGGCACCCGTCACGATCACGGTCTGGCCGGCGAAGCGCCCGCCGTCGAGCCGCTCGACCCACTCCGGCCGCTCGACGGGCACGAGGCCCTCCTCGGTGCTGCCGAGGTCACCGGCGGTGCGCTGGTCTCCGGATGCTCCCGCACCCCCGGCGGCACTCCCGGCCTCCCCCGAACCCGCCCCGTCCGGCACCTCGCCGGCGGCGGCCCGCGCGACGAGCTGCTCCACGAGCTCCGCGGGGAACTGCCCCTTGCTCAGGGTGACCAGCCGCTTCAGCGCCAGGCGCCGAACGGGCCGCAGCGCATCCGCGTCCTGTCCGCCCTGGGCCAGCAGTTCGCGCATGAGAGGGCCGCCGATCGGATGCTCGAGCCAGGTGGCGATCGAGGAGTCGGCGCTGAGGGGAGCGGAGGAGGACGGCATGGTGGTCTCGCTTTCTCGGGTGATGACACGGTCGGACGAGGCGAGTCGGCGGCCGTCCTCGGCACCCCCCGCCTGACGGGCGGCGACTCGAACGAGCAACCGGACAACCTTGTCCGCTAGTAGGCTACACGTCGTGCCCACGGCTCCGAAACCCAATCGCGGCCCGAGTGCCGGGCCCGGCAATCGACGGGCGCTGATCGCGGCGGCCCGCGAGATCTTCGCGGGTGACGGCTACGCGGCTCCCCTCAGCTCGGTGGCCCGCCGGGCCGGCGTCGGGCAGGGCAGCCTGTACCGCCACTTCCCCGACCGGGTGGCGCTCGCGATCGCGGTCTTCGACGAGAACATCACCGAGCTCGAGGCGCTGGCCGCGCATCCGGAGACCACCGTCGACGCGCTGCTCGACGGGGTCGTGGCCCAGGCGCTGGTATCGACGGCGATGATCGACATGATCCGCGCCGAGCGCGACGACGACCGGGTCGACCATCTGAGCGAGCGGATGCTGCGCGTCGTCGGCGAGGTCGTCTCGCGCGAGCAGGCGGCCGGGCGGGTGCGGGCGGGGGTGTCGGCCGACGACGTGTTCCTCGTGGTGTCGATGCTCGCGGGGCTGCTCGCCACGACCCCGGAGGCGCAGCGGGCGGCAGCGGTGGCCCGCGCGCGCGAACTGCTGCGCCCGGCACTCGACCCGCGCTGATCCGCGACCGTGGCTCAGGAGCGGGCGCGGTGAGGGTGGCGCGCGCGGGTGCGTGCGCGGCGGCGCGCGAGCAGCGCCGAGCCGAAGGCCCAGGCGGCGTACCCGAACAGCGCCACCACCACGATCGGCACGATCAGAGCCCGCGCTTCGCCGTTGACCGCGGTGTTCACCCAGCCGAGCAGCGGAACGCTGTACCAGAGCACCCCCACGATCTGCACCTCGCGCACGGGCTGCTCGTCGACCGCGTCGTTGTTGTCGCCCCTGGTGCGGAAGGTCGTCGAGCCGTCGGTCGCGAAGGTCTTCTCGACCACGCGGTGGCTGACCACTCCCGGCTTGCCCGACTCGATCTGGTAGGTCACGACGTCCCCGAGCCGGATCTCGCCGACCGGCTCCGGCTTCACGATGATCAGCGTTCCGGGCGGCAGCCCCGGCTCCATCGACTGAGTCAGCACGGTCAGCGGCCGGCCGCCGACGGCGAGCGGCAGCAGGATCGTCACCACGGCCAGCCCCAGCACGAGCACGAGCAGCCCCGCGCTCAGCCCGACCCCGATCGCGTGCAGCACCCCGCGCTCGCGGGACGGCGCCTCGAGCACGCGCCGGCCGGTCATCGTGGCCGCTCCGGGTCGTCGCGGCGGGATCGCGCGGCGCCGATCCGCAGCGCCACGACGAGGCCACCGCTCACGGCCAGCGCCGCACCCCAGAGCAGCGCGGCCAGTGGCGGCAGGGCCCCGGTGTCCGACAGCAGCCCGCCGGGACCCGCGCCGGGCCCGTCGGGCAGCCCCGGGACAGCGACGCCCGCCCCGCACGAGCCGGCGTCGGCGGCCTCGGCGGCCTGGTCGCGGAGGGACGCGGTGAAGTCGAGCGTCGCGCGCGCGTCGTGGCCGACCCGGTCGGGCGTCGCCGCCGAGAAGGAGAGCGAGACCGCGACGGCGACCAGCTCGCCGGGCTCGAGCACCGGGCCGCGGAGGAGCACCGCGCAGTCGGCGGCGTCAGCGAACGGCACTGCGCCCGCATCGAGCGGGGGGATGGCGGCGGAGACCCGGAGGGCGTCGGCGAACCCGGCGACGGTGGCGCGGGCATCCGTCGCGTCGATGCGCAGGGTGGCCGGCACGTCGCCGTCGTTGCGCACCCAGAGCGTCTCGGTGACGACGTCGCCCGGCACGATCACGGGCGGCGCCGCGAACAACGGCTCGGCCGGGGCGTCGTCGTACCGTTCCCCGTCGACGCTGACCACGATCCCTTCGCTATCGGCCGCTCCGGCCGCGGGCAGACCCGTTGCCGCCACGGCCGCAGGCAGATCCGATGCCGCCACCGGGGCCGCCGCCACCGCGAGCAGCGCCGCCGACGCGGCGACCACCGCAGCACCCGCACGACGACGACGGCGAGCCATGTCAGGCCACCTGCCGGCCGTCGATCGAGAGGGTAAACGCCGCGGGCGCTGCGCCGGCCGCGGCCGCCGGGGCCGACGCCGGCAGCGTCACGCCGACGCAGATCCGGGCGTTCGCGCCGGGCGCCACCCGCACCGCGAGATCGGTGGGTGTCGACGAGGCGAACGTCCCCTGCCAGGCCGTCGGCACCGCCGGGCAGCTGCCGGTCGTGATCGCCGACACGTGAACGGTCAGGGCCGAGGAGAAGGTGGTCGCCGTGCCGGTCAGGGCGAGCCCCGCGACCCGCACCGACAGCGGCACCTGTCCCGAGTTGGTCACGACGGCGGAGCCCGAGACTGTCGCGCCCGGGTAGAGCGGGGTGGCGGCGAGCGACAGGGCCGTGCTGACTCCGAGTTCGGCGGTGCCCGAGCGCACGACCGCACCGGGGCTGGTGGCGGAGGAGTTCAGCAGCGCGAAGGTGCTGCCCGAGGCGACGGTGCCGAGGAGGACGGCGCCGCAGGCGAGGGCGGTCGCGACGAGCATCCGCTTCACCGGGGAGGGTGACGCGGAGGAGCCACGGAACGAGGATGGCTCCGGGCGACGCGCGCGAACGCGCCGCCCGGAGCCGCGGGGGGTCACGGGGTGACGGCGGGGGCGGTCTGCGACAGCGTCAGGGTGAGGTTGCTGAGGTTGACCGCGCCGAGCTTGGCCGCGTTCTCGGCGCCGGCGGTGTTGACGTTCGGGAACTTCAGCGCCACCGAGGCCGTGACGTTCTGGCTGACGCCCGCGGTGCCGGCGGTGACGGTGTACGTCGGGCCGGTGCCCGAGATGCCGGTGCCGGTCGCCGTCAGCGTGTTCGTGGCGCCCGCGTTCAGGTAGGCGGCCAGGGCGATGTCGGCGGTGTTGCCCGCGACGGCCGGGGCGATCGAGCCGGGCTGGATGCCGAGGGTCGCCACCAGGTTGTCGCCGACCGCGACGACGCTGAGGGTGTCGGTGTAGGTGAGGGTGTCGCCGGGCACGATGCGGTAGGTGGCGATGTTGACGACCGTGCCGTTCTGGTCGGTCCAGACACCCGGGCCGTCGGCATTGGAGACCGAGAGGTTGCCGGCGGTGATCGTGCCGCCCGCGACCTGCGCGGTGGAGTTCCAGAAGGCGAAGGTCCCGGCCCCTCCGAGAAGGAGCACGACTCCGGCTGCTGCGGCGATTGCGCCCTTGGTGAGCTTGTTCATGAGGGGAGATCCTTTCGCGCCACACCGTGCGGGCGCCTTTGAGCGACAGGTGTCGCGTGAGTTGTGGCTCGAGTGTGCCCAGCGGGGGTGGGCGTGGCCAAGGGCCTGGTGAGCGGATGTCGCACGGGTCATCGAAACTGTCGCCCACTGCACGGCACCTCCGAACCACTGGCCGCGGCGGCCTGCCCGGCGTAGGCAGGAAGGCATGAGAGCACTCACCTGGCAGGGAACGATGAAGGTCACCGTCGAAGACGTGGTCGACCCCGTTCTGATCGACGACACCGACGTGATCATCCGCGTCACCTCGACCGCGATCTGCGGTTCCGACCTGCACCTCTACGACGTGCTCGGGCCGTTCCTGGACAAGGGCGACATCCTCGGCCACGAGCCGATGGGCGTCGTCGAGCAGGTCGGCTCGGCGGTCACCCGGCTCGCGGTCGGCGACCGTGTGGTCATCCCGTTCGTGATCGCCTGCGGCCACTGCTTCATGTGCAAGCAGGGCCTCACCACCCAGTGCGAGACCACCCAGAACAGGGCCACCGACACGGGCGCCTCGCTCTACGGCTACACCGAGCTGTACGGCTCGGTTCCCGGCGGCCAGGCCGAGCTGCTGCGCGTGCCGTTCGCCGACTTCAACGCGCAGAAGGTCGGCAGCGAGCTGCCCGACGAGCGCTACCTGTTCCTGTCGGACATCCTGCCGACCGCCTGGCAGGGCGTCGAGTACGCCGAGCTGCCCGAGGGCGGCACCCTGGGCGTCATCGGCCTCGGCCCGGTCGGCCAGTTCGTCGCGCGCATCGCCCGGCACCGCGGCCACCGCGTGATCGCGGTCGAGCCGGTCGCCGAGCGTCGTGCCATGGCCGAGCGGCACGGCATCGAGACCCTCGACCTCACCGAGGACGTGGTCGACCGGCTGCGCGAGCTGACCGACGGCCGCGGGCCCGACTCGATCGTCGACGCCGTGGGCATGGAGGCGCACGGCAACCCGGCGGCATCCTTCGCGCAGTACGCGGTGGGCCTACTCCCGGATGCGGTGGCCAAGAAGGCCATGCAGACCTTCGGCAGCGACCGGCTGGCCGCCCTGCTGCTGGCCCTCGACGCCGTGCGGCGCGGCGGCACCGTCTCACTCTCGGGCGTCTACGCCGGAGCCGGCGACCCGCTGCCGTTCATGACCATGTTCGACAAGGGCATCACGCTGAAGATGGGGCAGTGCAACGTGCACCGGTGGCGCGACGACATCCTGCCCCTGGTCGAGGACCCGGCCGACCCGCTGGGCATCGACGACCTCGTTACGCACACCGTGTCGCTCGAGGAGGCGCCCGAGATGTACGAGCTGTTCAAGAACAAGCAGGACGGCTGCATCAAGGTCGTGCTGAAGCCGGGGCTGAAGGTCGCGGTCTAGAAGCGGGGCTGAAGGTCGCGGGCTAGAAGCTGGACGAGAAGCTGTAGAGGAACTGCACGAGCAGTCCGTAGCTGAACGAGCCGAACACCGAGACGAGCGCGGCGGCGCCGAGCGCGATGCCCGCCGCCGCGAACGTCTTGGAGAGCCCGCGGCGGGTGATCGCGACGATACCCAGCACGATCGCCGCGATCGCCAGCAGCGCCGACAGCACCCCGTTTACCGCCGAGACCGCGCCGAGGGCCTGCGGGTCGGCCGTCGTGATCACCGCGGCCTGGATGACGAGGAACAGCAGACCGAGCAGCGAGATCGCGGCGCCGATCAGCAGGGACGCGAGCCCGAGCGGGTTGCGGCCGGGCTTCGCGACGCGATCGTCGTGCGGCTGCGGCTGCGGCTGCGGCTGCCCTTGCGGCCCGCCCTGCGGCTGCCGGTACTCAGGCTGCGGGTACTCGCCGCTCACGAGCTGGTCTTCTTCAGCGCCTCGGGCTTGTGCACGGCCTCGCGCCCGCTCTTGTCGCTCTTCACGAGGTACTGCGGGTCGTCATCGGATGCCCGGACCGTCCGTCCCGCCGCCTCGGTGTCCGACGTGATCGACTTTTCGACCTCGCCGCTCGTGGTGGTGCCGTGGGTGGACCACTCGACGTGGTCGCCTTTCGAGAGTTTCTTCGCCATGGGCTGGACGGTACTCCCGTCGGGCCCCTCGCGCTCGAGCTTCACGAACACGACGCCCGCCACGATCAGAGCGCCGCCCATCAGCTGCAGCCAGGTCGGCACCTCGCCGAGCAGCAGCCAGGCGAAGAGCACCGCGAACAGCACCTCGACGAGCCCCACGAACGAGGCGACACGGGAGCCGAGGCGGATCGCCCCGATGATGCCCGTGAGGTAGGCGAACGCGGTGGCGACGAGCACGACCACGGCCATCGGCAGCATCCACGACACCTCGCCGACGAGCGGCATGTCGACCGGTTCGAACGAGAAGGTGAACGGCACGAGGCCGATCGCGCCGATGCCGCCGAGCACCAGCCCGCCCAGCACGAGCCCGGCACTGACGAGCGTGACCGGGGGGAGGTCGCCCGTCGGCAGGGCGGCGATCAGGTAGTAGCCCGCGAGGCAGAGCGCGGCGCAGAGCGCGAACACCACGCCGAGCACGTCGAGCCCGCCCGCGCCCGAGGGGTTGATCACCAGGGCGAGGCCGGCGACGCTGAGCACCGCGCCGACGATCGTCAGCAGCGCCGGTGGGATGCGCGTGCGCCCCCAGGCGAGCAGCACCAGCAGGATCGGCGCCGTGTACTCGATCAGCAGCGCGATGCCCACCGGCATGCGCGAGATGGCGGCGAAGTAGAACACCTGGGCGCCGATCACGGCGACGAGGCCGTAAGCCAGGATCAGGCGCCAGGCTGAGGCGAGCAGACCCCAGCGGCCGCGCAGGGCGACGAGGGCGGCGGGCAGCAGCACGAGGCCTCCGGCGAAGGCCCGCACGGCCACCGCCGCGGCGGGGGACCAGCCGGCGTCGAGCAGCGGTTTGACGAACGGGCCGCTCGTGCCGAAGGCGGCGGCTGCCGCGAGGGCGATGATCAGCCCCGAGGCGCGGTGTGTCGCGGGAGCGGGCATCCGCGCATCCTCTCGTCGTCATCGGGGCATCGCCCTGTCAGGAGTGTCAGGGCTTACGCTAGTGACAGTAACCCCCGATCTGTCAGGAGTCAACATGGTCTTTGCCTATGACACCGAAGCGACCCTCGTGTTCGCCTCGGCGCTGATCGACTCGACCGGGGGCATCTCGAACGGCAACCCCGAGGGCCTCGCCGACGTCGGTGACCTCGAGCGGATGCTCGACGAGCACGGCTACTCCGGACGGCGCGACCTCGACACGGCCGAACTGGACGAGGTGCGGGCGCTGCGGCCGGAGTTCCGGCGGTTCTGGGAGGTCTCGCGCGACGAGGCGGTGGCGCTGGTGAACGGCATCCTGCGTGACGCGCAGGCGCTGCCGCAGCTCGTGCGGCACGACGACTGGGACTGGCACCTGCACGCCACCGAGGCCGATGCGCCGCTGGCCACCCGGATGCGCGTGGAGTTCGCCATGGCGTTCATCGACGTCATCCGCTCCGACGAGTTCGACCGGCTGCGGGTGTGCGAGGCGAGCGACTGCTCTGCGGTGCTCGTGGACCTGTCGCGCAACCGGTCGAAGCGGTACTGCGACATCGGGAACTGCGGGAACCGGATGAACGTGATCGCGTATCGGGCTCGGCAGGCCGCCGAGGTTTAGCTCTCTCCTCGGGGCCTGGTCTACTCGGCGGGCTGCGCGGGCTGGGCCGGCTTTCCCGCCTCGCCGCTGTCGACGGTGTCGGCAGTCGGGCTGTCGAGCGTCACGGAGGTGCGAGGCGACAGGCCGGGCGCCTGCGCGACCGGCACCGGGAGGCGCACGATGAGCGAGCCCGGGTCGACGCCGAAGCGGCCGCGGGTGGTCTCGCCGACGGGATCGCCGTCGAGCTCGGCCAGCACCGGCGCGTCGAGCTCGAACTCGAACTCGCGGCCGGGCCACTGCTTGAGCGAAGCGAGGCCGTTGCGGTTGCGGGTGGCGACGTCGATGGCGACGCCGACCCAGCCGGCGACGATGTTCGGCTGCAGCATGACGAGCTCGAGGTCGCCGTCGTCGAGCACGGCGCCGGTGGCGATCTCGATGTTCGCCACGACCGAGCTGCAGTTGCAGGCGAGCACCATCAGGCACTTCGCCGGTTCCTCGGCCTCGCCGTCGATCGTCAGCGTCGCCTCGAAGCCGCCCTTCAGCAGGGCCGGTGCACCGGCGGCGACGTAGGCGCCCCAGCCGACCTTCTTCTTCAGGTCGTCGTCGGTCTTGTCCATGATCTCGGCGTCGAGGCCGACGCCGCCCATCACGACGAACACGCGCTCCTCGCCGTCGTCGAAGGTGGCGAGGCCGACGTCGATGGCGCGGTCCTGGCCGAGCAGGGCGATCTCGACGGCGTCCTCGACCGAGGTGAGCGGGATGCCGAGGTTCCGCGCGAGCAGGTTGCCCGTGCCGCTCGGCAGCAGGCCGTAGGGCACGGAGGTGCCGCGCAGCACCGCGGCGACCGCGCGCACGGTTCCGTCGCCGCCCATGGCGCACACCACGTCGGGTTCGGCCTCGAGCGCCGAGTTCGCGGCGGCCGTGCCGGAGTCGTCGACGCTGGTCTCGAACCAGAGCGGCTCGTTCCAGCCCGCGCGCTGCGCGCCGGCGGCCACGACCGCCTTGACGGCCTCGACGTCGTCGAACTTGCTCGGATTGATGACGACGGCGACGGTGCGCCGCCCGCTCTCTGCGCTCATGCCTGAACTCTAGGCCCCCGCCCCTCCGCCGGCCCCCGCCCTGTCCGCCGACCGCGTGGTCCTACTCGCTTCCGGCCTTCCAGTCGGTCAGGTTGTGGACGACGACGAGCGCCACCCCGGTCGCGATCCAGTAGGCGAGCGCCTTTGGGCTCCGGTGGGTCTTGGCCACGAGCGGTGCGATCACGAACAGCGGCGCGCCCCCGGGCTTGCGCATCGGGATTCACCGCTAAGTGAATATTGCTTAATTCCATCCTCAGTCGATAAGCTGATGGAGCGGACCCGCCCCACACACGTGGACAGGCGGGTCTAGCTGTTCCCTCCGTCACACTTCCTGCGGGCCTCCGTGCGGATCCGCCGACGCCAGGTGTTCTGCGTACCACTCCCATGCGAACCGATTGCCCTCGTGTCTGTTCAGGCTCGCGAATGCCGAGTAGGCCACCAGGTCCGCCATCTGCACGAACTGCGACCGACGCGAGTCGTAGAAGGTCGGATCCTCGATGATGTGACGGGTGTCGAGCTCGAGCTCGCGATGGGCCTCCGTGTAGCTGGAGTCGGTGCCGTTGCCATCCATGCGCAGGTGTTCGTGCTCGGCGAGTGCGGTCAAGCAGTCGAGCGCGACGGCGCGGCCGAGCGTCTTCCATTCGACGGCGTCGTCGATCGCGGTCGAGATGCGGGCTCGGCCGTTGACGAACTTGGTGGCGTGCAGTTCGGTCGACGGCGGGACCGAATGGGCGCGGTAGAGGCGCTTGCGCAGTTCGAGGATGCCGCGGAGCGCGTGCCGCCACCGGGCAGGGCCGCACTCGACCCAGCCGTAGACGATCAGGCCGGAGGTGACGGAGCCGGAGTCATCGACGTAGAGCAGGCGCGAGACGGTCATGATCGGGCGACGCTACCGGTCGAGACTGCGGCGGCGGGCCGCTCGAAGCGATCTGTGGAGAAGTCAGAGGAGCTTGCGGAGGGTGCGGAGGTTTCGGGTCGTCGTCGTGGCGCGGTAGGCGGCGCGGGCGAGGTGCTTCGCGAGCGGGGTGTCGGTGCTCGAGCCGCGGGGGCACTGCCAATAGAGGACGCCGTCGCCCGGCTCCGCCCGCTCGACGCCGCCGTCGGGCGCGAGGGTCGACGCGAAGGCGGTGACGTCGGCGAGGACGTCGGGGGAGGAGGTGAAGACCACGTAGGGGTGGGTGGCGTCGTCCTCGAGGAAGGGGTAGGCCGCGACGGCCGCCGCGAGGCGGTCGTGGGGGAGGAGGACGATCCACGCGTCGTAGCCGAAGCGGGTGCGGAGGGCCGCCTCGATGGTGGGCTTCAGGGTGAGGGTGTCGCGCGCATCCGTCGTCTCGAACACGACGTTGCCGGAGGCGAGCACCGTTCGCACGTCTGAGAAGCCGAGTGTGCGGAAGAGTTCGGCGAGTTCGGCGCTCTTCACCGTGATGCCGTTGACGTTCACCCCGCGCAGCAGCGCCACGAACCGTGTCATGCCCCGACGCTAGCGCAGCACCAGCGCGACCTGCTCGCGGATGTCGGCGCCGAGCGCCGCATCGCTCGCCGCGACGTTCAGCGGTGACGACAGCGTCACGAACATCGCCGCCGAGATCGTGCGGGCGAGCACCGCCGCGTCGTGCGCCGTGACGCCCGCGTCGCGCTCGAGGATCTCGACGAACGCCTCGTCGACCCGCGCGATCAGCTCGAGCCCGACCCGGTGGTGCGGCTCCTCAGGGTCGCCGAAGACGAGCTCGCGCAGGTAGGTGCGCCCGTTCTCGACCTGCCGCCGGTTGCAGGCGACCACCGGTTCGATCAGCGCCATGATGGCGTCGAGGGGCGACGCGGCGCGGGGGGCGGCGGCCAGCCCGGCCTCGATCGCCTCGGCGTAGTGCACGTTCTGCACGAGCAGCAGCAGCTCGGCCTTCGTCTTGGCGTACAGGAAGAGCGTGCCGGTGCCGATGTCGGCCGCGTCGGCGATCTGCTGCGTCGTGACCTCGTCGATGCCGTGGCGGTCGAAGAGCTCGGTGGCGGCGGCGGTGATGCGCTCGAGCTTCTGCTGCTTGTTGCGCTCGCGGCGCCCGGGGGTGGTGGCGGGGGTGGTCATCAGGAGGCGAGTCTACTGCACTGAGGTATCCGCTCATTTGCGATTGTACTCGAATATGACTACGCTCAGAAAACTAAGACGAAACGAGAGAAGACGATGAAGGCGTTCAGCATCGACCGGTACCAGGGCGAGATCAGAGAGACGGATGCGCGTGAGCCCGTCCTGGGCGCCCGCGACGTCCTGGTGCGAGTGCTCGCCGCCTCCGCGAACCAGCTCGACGTGAAGCTGGCGGAGGGCGAGTTCAAGGCCCTGCTGAAGTACGAGCTGCCCCTCACCCTCGGTCACGACCTCGCCGGAACCGTCGAGGCCGTCGGCCCCGCGGTGACCCGCTTCGCGGTCGGTGACGACGTCTTCGCCCGCCCGGCCGACTTCCGCATCGGCACCTTCGCCGAGCGCATCGCCGTCGACGAGGCCGACATCGCCCTGAAGCCCACGACGCTCGGCATGGTCGAGGCCGCGTCGCTGCCGCTCGTCGCGCTCACGGCGTGGCAGGCCCTGGTCGAGAAGGCGAAGGTGCAGCCGGGCCAGAAGGTGCTGATCCACGGCGGCGCCGGTGGCTTCGGCTCGATCGCCGTGCAGCTCGCGAAGCACCTCGGCGCGCACGTCGCCACGACCGCGAGCGGATCGAACGCCGACTGGCTGCGCGAGCTCGGTGCCGACGAGGTGATCGACTACCGCTCCCAGCGCTTCGACGAGCTGCTGAGCGGCTACGACGTGGTGGTCGACAGCCTGGGCGGTGAGAACCTCGAGCGCTCGCTGCGCATCCTGAAGCCGGGCGGCATCGCCATCGGGCTCGCCGGCCCGCCCGACCCCGACTTCGCCCGGCAGCTCGGCCTGAACCCCGCCGTCCGCCTGGCCGTCGGCAGTCTGAGCGCGAAGATCCGCCGGCAGGCGCGGCGGCTCGGGGTGCGCTACTCCTTCCTCTGGATGAGAGCGGATGGCGAGCAGCTCGCCGAGATCACGGCCCTCGTCGACGCGGGTGCGCTGCGTCCGGTGGTCGGCCGGGTCTTCCCGTTCGCCGAGACCCCGGCGGCGCTCGAAGCGCTTGGCCGCGGGGGCCTCCGCGGCAAGGTCGTCATCGACCTCGCCGGGTGACGACGCTCGCACCCCACCTCACCCCAACACACCCCACACCCCACACCCAAGGAGTCCCCATGCCCACCCTCACCGGAGCCGTCGTGCTCGTCACCGGAGCCAACGGCGGAATCGGCTCGGCCTTCGTCGCCGAAGCCCTCGCCCGCGGAGCCGCCAAGGTCTACGCGTCCGCCCGCACCCCGCGCAGCTGGGACGACGACCGCATTGTCCCGCTCGCACTCGACATCACCGACCCCGCCTCGGTGGCCGCCGCGGTGGAGCAGGCCGCCGACGTGAGCGTGCTGATCAACAACGCCGGCATGCTGCCGCCCACGGCGAGCTTCCTCGAGCTCTCGGCCGACGACCTCCGGGCGACGATGGAGACGAACTTCGTGGCGCCGGTGCTCGTGGCGACGGCCTTCGCGCCGGTGCTGACCGCGCATCCGGAGTCGGTGCTCGTCGACATGCACTCGGTCGCCAGCTGGTACGCGTTCGGTGGCGTCTACAGCGCCTCGAAGGCGGCCCTCTGGTCGGCCACGAACTCGCTGCGCCTCGAGCTGGCCCCGAAGGGCACGCACGTGGTCGGGGTGCACGTCGGCTACGTCGACACCGCCATGGCCGCCCACGCCGACGGCCCGAAGCTGCTCCCCGCCGAGCTGGTGACCCAGGTGTTCGACACGGTCGAGCAGGGCGGCTACGAGGTCATCGCCGACGAGCTCACCGCCTCGGTCAAGGGCGCCCTGAGCGCCCCGGTCGAGGCCCTCTACCCCGAGCTGAAGCCCGGGCAGGCACGATCATGAGTGCCGACGAGCCCGTCATGACGTCCTACGCCGAGGCGCCGAACCACACTCTCACGACGGGTGGCACGACCTTCGCCTACCGCGAGCTCGGCCCGAAGGGCGGCGTGCCGGTCGTGTTCTTCGTGCACCTCGCCGCGACGCTCGACAACTGGGACCCGCGGATCGTCGACGCGATCTCGAAGACCCGCCACGTCGTCGCCTTCGACAACGTCGGCGTCGGCGGCTCCTCGGGCACCGTGCCGCCCACGATCGAGCAGGCGGCGGCCGATGCCCACCGTTTCATCGAGGCGCTCGGCTTCGACGAGATCGACGTGTTCTCGTTCTCGATGGGCGGGATGATCGCCCAGGACCTGATCGTCGCGCATCCGGGCCTCGTGCGCCGGCTCGTGCTCACGGGCACCGGCCCCCGCGGCGGGAAGGACATGGACAAGGTGCTCCGCACCACCTACTACGACGTGCTGCGGGCGACCCTCACCCGGAGCGACCCGAAGGAGTTCCTCTTCTTCAACCGCGACCTCGTGGGCAAGCGCGCGGGCAAGGCCTTCATCAAGCGCCTCGGTGAGCGCACCGCCGAGCGCGACGCGGCCATCGGACTGAAGGCGTTCCAGACGCAGCTGCGCGCGATCCAGCGCTTCGGCCGCTCGGCACCGAGCGACCTCTCGGTCTTCACGATGCCGACCCTGATCGCCAACGGCGACAACGACCGCATGGTGCCGTCGGTGCTCTCCGACGACCTGCACCGCCGCATCCCCGGCTCCGAGCTCGTGATCTATCCCGACTCGGGCCACGGCGGCATCTTCCAGTACCACGCCGACTTCGCGCCGCGGGCGGTCGAGTTCCTCGGGTCGGGTGGGCCGAGCGAGGGCTGAGGGTCTGAGGGCCTGAAACGCGGATGCGCGGCACCCCGTCCCCGAGGGGAGAGGTGCCGCGCATCCGGTGCAGCGGTAGAACCGCAGCGGCAGAACTGCGGGTCAGGCGGCGTGCTGGCGGCGGCGCTGGCGCACCAGGAGCAGCCCGCCGGCGGCGAGGAGCAGCGCGCCGAGCGTGAGGATCGGAGCGACCACCGCGCCCGTCGAGCCGAGCGCCGACGAACCGGACCCGGCACCCGAGCCCGTGCCGGCCGACCCCGTGCCGCCCGAGCCGTCAGCGCCCGGGGCGCCCGCCGGAGCGGTCGGTGCCGGAGTGGGGCTCGGTGCCGGCTCGGCACCCGCGGCGACCGTGAAGTCGACCGTCGCGGTCACGCCGCTCTGGCGGCCGCTGACCGTCAGGGAGTACGAGCCCTCCGCGGTCGGGGCCTCGAAGGAGAAGCGCGCCGCGCCGTTCACCGAGTCCTCGGAGGCGAGCTGCACCGCCGAGGAGGTCGGGTCGAGCTGACGGTCGCCGCGGAAGCCGCTCGCGTCGAGCACGAGCGAGTCACCGGGGGCGACGGTCGTCGCGTTGAGCGTGGCGGTCGCGCCGGCGCTGAAGCTCGCGGTGTCGCGGTTCAGGGTGAGCGCGTTCGCCATCGTGAAGAAGTTGTCCGTCTGGTCGGTCAGCCCGACGACCTGCGCCGCGCCCGGTCCGAACGCCGCGATGCGGAGCTGGGTTCCGGTGTGCTGCTGCGATCCGCCGGCCTCGGCCGTGCCGTAGGCGACCTTCATCGTGGAGCCGTCGGCCGTGGTGAGCGCGGTGCTCAGGGTCGCGGGCGGGGCGTCGTCGACGATCTGGCTCGAGTGGGCGTGGTCGGCGGTCACGATGACCAGCGTGTTGCCGTCGGCGCGGGCGAACTCGAGGGCCTCCTGCACGGCCTCGTCGAGGTCGATGGTCTCACCGATCTGGCCGCAGGCGTCGGCCGCGTGGTCCTGCTTGTCGATCGAGGCGCCCTCGACCTGCAGGAAGAAGCCCTCGTCGCCGGTGTTCAGCAGGCCGATCGACTTCTCGGTCAGCGAGGCGAGCGAGAGACCGGTGTCGAGCCGGGCCGGGTTCGGCTGGCAGGTCACGGGAGCCTCGTCCCCGCCGCCGACGGTCGCCGTGGTGGGCGCGTAGCGGGTGGGGAAGTTGCCGGGGGTGAACAGGCCGAGCACGGGCTGGTTCTGGTCGGCGACCGAGAGGCCCTTCAGGCCGTCGGCGTCGCCTACGACCTGGTATCCGCGGTCGGTGGCCTGGGAGAACAGGGTCTCGCCATTCCACTGGCCCGCCTTGGCGGTCTGCTCGAACGAGGATGAGCCGCCGCCGAGGGTGAGGTCGGCGCGGGTGTCGAGCAGCTGCTCGCTGATCGAGCCGAGGCCGCCGTTGACGAGGGCGTCGTCGCCGCACACCTCGCTGTCGGGGCCGTAGCACTTGCGGGCGTCGACGTGCGCGACCTCGACCGCGGGAGTCGCATCCTGGATCTCGGCGGTCGAGACGTTGCCGGTCTTCAGACCGTTGGCCTTGGCGATCTCGATCAGGGTCTGCTGCGGGGTGCCGTCGATGTCGACCGAGATGGCGCCGTCGTAGGTCTTGGTGCCGGTCGACCAGGCCGAGCCGGTGGCGGCCGAGTCGGGCACGTAGTCGGGCAGGCCCTTCTCGTCGCCTTCGTTGTGCAGCGAGTAGGTGGTGTACTGACCGGTCAGGGGCAGCGCGTCGATGCCGGGCAGCTCGCCCGCGGCGCCGTAGGCGTAGTTGCGGGCGATGGTGATCTCGGAGTCGCCCATGCCGTCGCCGATCAGCAGGATGACGTTCTTCGCCGGGCCGTCGACGATCGAGGCGCGCAGGTCGGCGGTCTTGTCGCCGCTGTTGCGCTGCGCCCCGCCGTTGACCGAGAGGTCGCCGTCGGCCGAGGCCGCGAACGCTGCGGCCGGCAGGCTGATGCTCGCCGCCGTGAGCAGCGCCGCCGCGGCGACGAGCGCCTTCCGGCGGGTGGGTGTGATGAAAGACATGGTGTTCCCCAGTGTTCTATCCCGAAGGCGCCCGAGCGGGCGTCGAGGCCCAAGCTCATCGTCGCCCGGCCAACACGGGGTGAACAGGGGCCGACTCGACGGTGAAGCGGCGATGGAGAGCGGATGCACCCCGAACGGGGGTCGCAACCGGCACGTAACACGGCGGAACGCGGCGACACAGTGTGTCGCCCGGCGTGCGCGGCGCCGGGGCGTCTGCCTACTGTCGCCCCATGGCCACCTTCATCGACACGATCGTCGTCGGCGGCGGAGCCATGGGCTCGGCGGCCGCCTGGCAGCTCGCCGGCCGCGGCACCGAGGTCGCCCTGTTCGAGCGCTTCGAGCCGGGCCACACCCACGGGGCCTCCCACGGCCGCTCCCGCAACTTCAACCTCGCCTACGCCGACCCCGTGCACCTCCGGATGCTGAGCGACTCCGCCCGGCTCTGGCGCGAGCTGGAGGCCGAGACGGGCCGCGCGCTGCTGACCGAGACCGGGGTGGTCAGCCACGGCCACCACCCGGGGTTCGACGAGATGGCCCGGGTGCTGCCGAACTTCGGCTTCGACGCCGAGATCGTGCCGCCCGCCGAGGCGGAGGCGCGGTGGCCGGGCATCCGCTTCGACCAGCGCGCGCTCGTGGTTCCGCAGGCCGGGCGGCTCGACGCCGACGGCGCGGTCGCGGCGCTTCAGCAGGCCGCGGCCGGCCGGGGTGCGGTCGTGACGCACCGCTCGCGGGTCACGCGCATCCGGGTGCTCGGCGACGACCGCGCCGCCGTCGAGGTGACGCCTCAGGATGCCCAGGGCGACCCCGCGGGCGACGCCGAGCTGTTCGAGTGCCGCCGCCTCGTCGTGACCCTCGGCGGATGGACCACGCGCCTGCTCGGTCCCGTGCTCGTGCTGCCCCGGCTGACCGTGACCCGCGAGGAGCCGGCGCACTTCCGCCCCGTCGACGAGTCCGCGATCTGGCCCGGCTTCAACCACGTCCCCGACCTCGGCGACGGCCGGTACGGCTACTGGCCGGCGCCGATCTACGGGGTGCAGACGCCGGGGGAGGGCATCAAGGTGGGCTGGCACGGCGCCGGCCCGATCACCGATCCCGACTCACCGGCAGCCCGCACCGACCGCCGCCGCTTCGCCCCGCTGCAGCACTACGTGCGCGAGTGGCTTCCCGGCGCCGACCCCTCAGACTTCGCCGAGATCAGCTGCACCTACACCTCCACCCGCGACTCGGCGTTCGTCATCGACCGCGTGGGCCCGGTGGCGGTGGGCGCCGGCTTCTCGGGGCACGGCTTCAAGTTCGTGCCGGTGGTGGGGCGGATGCTCGCCGACCTCACCGAGGGCATCCGCGCCCCCTCGCTCTTCTCGCTCAGGCCCGCTCGGCGCTCGGGGCCGCAGCCGGCGCGACGCTGACGGCGAGCAGCGTCTCGCCGGGGGCGACCTCGGGATCGCCCACCGCCCGGGCCGTCTGGGCGACCAGGCCGAGCCGCTTGGCCAGCGCGACCGAGCGTGTGTTGCGCGCATCCGTCACCGCCGTCACCCGCTGCGCCCCGACGGTGGTCGCCGCGAAGTCGAGCAGGGCTGCCGCGGCCTCGGTGGCGTAGCCGCGGCCGCGGAGTGACGGATGCACGACCCACCCCATCTCGACCGTGCGCGTCGAGGCAGCCACCGAGCGCAGGTGCAGCGAGACGTCGCCGATCACATGACCGTCGAGCTCGACCGCGAGGGCCAGGAAGTCGTCGGCCTGCCAGAGCCGGGTGTGCCGCGTTCGGTCGCGCAGGTGCCGGGCCGAGCGGCGGGCGTCGCGCTCGGGCCACGGCAGGAACTCGCGCACCGCAGGCTCGGACTGGAGGTCGTGCCAGTCGGCGGCATCCGCCTCGGTGAAGCGGTGCGGGCGCAGCACGAGGCGCTCGGTGCGGAGGACGGGAGCGTCGACCGGGTGCTCGATGCGCTCGCCGCGCAGAGCACGCGGCCGGTGCAGCCCGGCCGAGGCGAGGGCGTCCTTGACGGCGGGCAGCGGGTTCGACCAGGCCGGGGTGCGGGGCCGGGTCGGGTGTCGGGCCGTGAGCTGGGTCATGCGGAGACCGTAGACGCCCCCCGCATGAGGGGGTGATGAGATCATTTGAGGTCCCTATGAAAAGGGGCGGCCGACTGGAGTGGGGCGTGGGCAGGGCGAACAATGGGGTGGTGACGACCCCTGCCCCCGACGACCTGCTCTCCTCGGGCCGCCGTCGTGCCGTGCTCGCGAAGCTGCCCCGGATGTACCGGGCCGACGGGTCACCCATCCGCGTGCTGCTCGTCGATGACGAGGCCGTGCTCACGAGCCTCGTCAGTCTCGCCCTCGGCTACGAGGGCTGGACGGTGGACATCGCCCACGACGGAGCGAGCGCGCTGCAGGCCTACCGCGATTCCCGGCCCGACATCGTCGTGCTCGACATCATGCTGCCCGACACGGACGGCATCTCGCTGCTGCGTCAGCTGCGCGAGCTCGAGGGCGGAGCCCCCACCCTCTTCCTCACCGCGCGCGACTCGGTCGACGACCGGATCGTCGGCCTCACCGCCGGCGGCGACGACTACATGACCAAGCCGTTCAGCCTCGAGGAGCTCGTGGCGCGGCTCCGCGGTCTCCTGCGCCGCTCCATCACGACGACCTCGGAGGATGACTCGCACATCGCCGTCGGCGACCTCACCCTCGACGAGTCGAGCTACGAGGTGACCCGCGGCGGCGACAGCATCGCGCTGACGACGACGGAATTCGAGCTGCTGCGCTACTTCATGCGCAACCCCCGGCGGGTGCTCTCGCGGGCGCAGATCCTCGACCGGGTGTGGAACTACGACTTCGCGGGCAAGGCGTCGATCGTCGACCTGTACGTGTCGTACCTGCGCAAGAAGATCGACGCCGACCGGCCGTCGATGATCCACACCGTGCGCGGCGTGGGCTACGTGCTCAGGCCCGTCGAGTGAGCGGGGCGTCCGCGGCGGGCGACACGACGGCCGGCGGTGCCGGCCCCGTCGGCTCCACAGGCCCCGCCGTCACGCGCGGGCGGCGCCCGTGGAGCATCAGCCGGCGTCTCGTGGTCGGCACGGCCGCCGTCGTCGCCGCCGTGCTGGCGGCCGTCGGCATCCTCGGCGTCATCACCCTCTCCGCCTCCGTCACCACCGTCGTCGACTCCCAGCTCACGGGATCGATGTCGGCCCTCGACCACACGGTCGAACGGGTGCGCTACCCCAATGCGTACCAGAGCGCATCCGGAGACCAGAAGCCGGTGAAGCCCTTCGTCGACTACGTCGGCCACGGGCCGGGCGGCTTCATCGCCCTCATCTCGAACGGCACGGTGGAGGATTCGGCGATCTTCTCCGACTCCGACGCGGCTCCGCTTGACGACGCCGTGGTGCAGCAACTCGAGTCGGCGACCTTCGACGTGGGCGAGCACCAGAACGTCGACCTCGACGGTCTCGGCTCGTACCGGGTGGCGACCGAGCTCGACAGCCGCGGCAACCTGCTCGTCGCGGGTGTCTCGCTGGCCACCGTGCAGTCGGCCGTGATGCAGGAGGCGATCACCATCGGTGTGCTCTCGCTCGTCGGCCTCGCCATCATCATCGTGGGCGTCGTGGTGGTGGTGCGCCTCGCGCTGCGCCCGCTCGGCCGCGTGGTCGCGACGGCCGCCGAGGTGGCGTCGATGCCGCTCGACCGCGGCGAGGTGGCCATCACGCCCCGAGTCGACGCCGCCGACACCGACCCCCGCACCGAGGTCGGCAAGGTGGGCGAGGCGCTGAACCACCTGCTCGCGCACGTCGACGACGCCCTAGCGGTGCGCGCCGAGACCGACAAGCGGATGCGCCGCTTCGTCACCGACGCCAGTCACGAGCTGCGCACGCCGCTGGCCGCGATCCAGGGCTACGCGGAGCTCACCCGGCAGGACGCCGACTCGCTGCCCGAGATGACCGAGTACTCCCTCGCGCGCATCGAGTCGGAGGCGAAGCGCATGAACTCGCTCGTCAGCGACCTGCTGCTGCTCGCCCGGCTCGACGAGGGGCAGGACCTGCACCTCGACCGCGTCGACCTCGGCGAGATCGTGATCAACGCGGTCAGCGACGCGGGCGCCTCCTGGCCCGGCCACTCCTGGTCGCTGTCGGTTCCGGATGAGCCGGTGCCCGTGCTGGGCGACCGGGAGCGGCTGCATCAGCTGGTGCTCAACCTGCTCTCGAACGCGGCCGTGCACACGCCCGCGGGAACGCACGTCGCCACGGCGGTCGCGGTCGTCGAGGGGGCGGACGCGCATCCGTCGATCGAGCTCACGGTCACCGACGACGGACCCGGCATCTCGGCCGAGCTGGTGCCCGAGCTGTTCGAGCGCTTCGCGCGGGGCGACTCCTCGCGCTCACGCCGCTCGGGGAGCACGGGCCTCGGCCTGGCGATCGTCTCGTCGATCGTGGAGGCGCACGAGGGCTCGATCACGGTCGACTCCTCGCCGGCGGGCACGACGTTCACGGTGCGCCTGGCGCCCGTGCTGCCGGTTCGCGGTGCGATGGCCGACGCCGCGTCCTAGCTCGCGTCCTGCCGGCCGGCCGTCTGCGTGTCGGCCCTCGCCTTGTCAAGCCCCTGCCGGACGTCGCGAAGCGGGGTGGGCTGGACGCATGCGAGCGATGACGTACCGGGGCCCGTACAAGGTGCGGGTCGAGGAGAAGGACAGGCCGCGGATCGAGCATCCGAACGACGCGATCGTACGGGTCACGCTGGCCGCGATCTGCGGCTCCGATCTGCACCTGTACCACGGGCTCATGCCCGACACGAGGATCGGGCACACCTTCGGTCACGAGTTCATCGGCGTCGTCGACGAGGTCGGGTCGTCGGTCGAGGGACTCAAGGTCGGCGACCGGGTGATGGTGCCGTTCAACATCTACTGCGGCTCCTGCTGGTTCTGCGCCCGCGGCCTCTACTCCAACTGCCACAACGTCAACCCGAACGCCACCGCGATCGGCGGCATCTACGGCTACTCCCACTCAACTGGTGGCTACGACGGTGGGCAGGCCGAGTACGTGCGGGTGCCGTTCGCCGACGTCGGGCCGATGGTCATCCCCGACTGGCTGGCCGACGAGGATGCTCTGCTGCTCACCGACGCGTTCTCGACGGGCTACTTCGGCGCTCAGCTCGGCGACATCGTCGAGGGCGACACCGTCGTGGTGCTCGGCGCGGGCCCGGTGGGCCTCGCCGCCGCCCGCTCGGCCTGGCTGATGGGCGCCGGCCGCGTGATCGCCATCGACCAGCTCGACTACCGGCTCGAGAAGGCGGCGTCGTTCGCGTTCGCGGAGACGCGCAACTACACCCACTACGACGACATCGTGGTCGAGATGAAGAAGACCACCGGCGGCCTCGGCGCCGACGTCGTGATCGACGCGGTGGGGGCCGAGGCCGATGGCAACCTCGTGCAGCACGTCACCTCGGCGAAGCTGAAGCTGCAGGGCGGTTCGCCCGTCGCGCTCAACTGGGCGATCGACGGTGTGCGGAAGGGCGGCACGATCTCGGTGATGGGGGCCTACGGTCCGCTGTTCAGCGCCGTCAAGTTCGGCGACGCCATGAACAAGGGCCTGACGCTCCGGATGAACCAGGCGCCGGTGAAGCGGCAGTGGCCACGGCTGCTCGAGCACATCAAGGCCGGGTACCTCAAGCCGTCCGAGATGATCACCCACCGCATCCCGCTCGAGCACATAGCCGAGGGGTACCACATGTTCTCGTCGAAGCTCGACGGCTGCATCAAGACCGTCGTCGTGCCGGGTTCCTAAGGAGTTCCGATGCCGTACACCGCAGACAAGCCCGTCCCGCCGCCCACCGCGGAGGAGCTGCGCGCCCGCGTGCCCGGCTGGGGCGCCGACCTCGACCACGCCGACCGCCCGGCCTGGCCGAAGGAGCGCTTCGCCCCGGGGGTGAGCGGCGCCCACTGGGAGTACCCCGACGAGCAGCAGCCGCGCGAGGGTCGCGAGAAGAGCATCGAGCACCTGCAGCTCACGCCCGTGTTCGGCACCGCGCAGCCACTGCACGGGCTCTCCGGCGCCATCCGCCGCTTCGCCTACGACCGCTTCAGCGAGGGGCGGGCCGCGCACTGGCTGCTGCTCGTCGCGGGCGACCGCGTCGAGTCGACGGGCGCGCACCTGCGCTCGCTCGTCACCCTCCGGCCCGACAACCCCGTCACGGAGACGGGAGTGCTCTCGGAGCTGCACCGGCATCCGATCGCCTCGCGCCGGGGCCGCGTCGACGTGCGCCACCAGGTGCTCGACCCCGTGATCGTCGCGGGGCCGTGGCTTCTCGCGGGCGGGGTGGCGTGGATGCTCGCCCGGCGCCTGCTCCGTCGCTGACCCCCTTCACCCACCCCTCGAAAGGAACCTCCCCCATGGATCTCGGAACCCTCGGCGGCTACCGCCTCCCCTCGGCTCTGCAGAAGGCCTACGGCGTCAGCACCGCGCAGGAGCTCGCCGACCAGCTCGGCGTCTCGAAGCGCCCGACGCCTGAGCTCGGGCGTGAGGCCGACGCGGCCTACCAGTCGCTGCGTCAGGGCGATCAGGGGCCGGCGCGGTCGCTGCTCGTCGAGAAGCTCGGGGTGAGCGAGGAGAAGGCCGACGAGGCGCTGGCGAAGCTTCCGTCGCTGACGTGAGTCTGGCGGGCGCCGCCTCCGCCTCTGCCTCTGCCTCCTCCTCTTCTTCGGCGCCTGCTCGGCTCGACCTCCGTCGGGCCGAGCTGGAGCGTCACGCCGCCGTGCTCTTCGCCGCCTCGGCGCTGGTCATGGCCGTCATCTGCGGAGCGGTGATCGTCTCGGGCTGGTTCGCGGGCGTGCTCGTCGACAGCTGGGAGCGGGTGTTCTGGGCGGGTGCGCTGCTCGGTGGGCTGATGGTGGCGGTGTTTGCGGCCGCCGCGGTGCCCGGTGGGGCGGATGCGCGGCGCAGCGTGCAGCGGATCACCTGGCTGCTGCGGGCCGGGCTGCTGCTGTTCGTGCTGGCGCCGGCGCTGTGCATCGTCGCGATGGTGGGGGACTTCTACCGGCTCTGAGGGTCACCGGCTCTGAGGGTTACCGGCTCTGAGGGTCGCCGCCCGGCTCGTCGTCGCGGTCGTCGCGGTCGCGGCGGCCGAGTGCGGCGGGGCCGGCGCCGAGGCGCAGGGTGGCGAGGAAGCCGATGGCGAGGAAGCCCGCGGCCGCGAAGGCCGAGTAGCGGGTGCCCTCCGAGAAGGCGGCCTTCGCATCCGTCACCGCATCGGCCATCGCCGGGTCGTTCTCGAGCCCCGCGATCGCGGCCCCCGAGCTGTCGACGACCTGGCTGACGATCTGCTGCCGCTGAGCATCCGGAACCCCGCTGTCGGCGAGGCGCGCGTCGAGCTGCAGCGACGCGGTCGTGAACAGCACCGTGCCGAGCACCGCGATGCCGAGCGCCGATCCGATCTGCCGCGCCGTGCTCTGCGTGCCCGAGCCCTGGCCGCTCTGCTCGACCGGCACGTCGCGCAGCACGACGCCCGTCAGCTGCGCGGTGGCGAGGCCCACGCCGAAGCCGTAGACGAACAGGAACGGGATGAGCAGGCCCCACGCGGTGTCGGGACCGATCACGAGCCCGAGCCCCGCGACGCCCACGATCTCGGCGGCCAGTCCGACCCGCACGATCACCACGGCGCGGATGCGGTTGCCGAACGCACCCGCGAAGCCCGACGCAACGAACGACCCCACCGCGAGCGCCACGAGGATGAACCCGGTCTGCAGCGCGTCGAAGCCGAGCACGTTCTGCAGCCACAGCGGCAGCGAGAGGATGATGCCGAACTCGCCGAGCGATACGATCATCGCCGCCAGGTTGCCGTTGCGGAAGCTCGGGATGCGGAACAGGTCGAACGCGAGCATCGCGCTCTTGCCCTGCTTCTCACGGGAGCGGCCCCACACCACGAAGCCGACCCCGCTCGCGACGGCCACCGCGAACGCGACGGGCACGGGGGAGAGGGCGAAGGGCCACGTCCAGTCGCCGAGCTGCGGTGCCGTGTCGGTGAGCCACCAGCCGTAGGTGCGGCCCTCGATCAGGCCGAACACGAGGGTCGCGCTCGCCACCACCGACAGCAGGGCGCCGACGACGTCGACGCGGCGCGGGGTTCCGGAGGCGGTGAGCGGCTCTTTGGACTCGCGCACGAACACGAGCACGCCGACGATGATCACCACGCCGAGCGGGATGTTGATGCCGAAGGCCCAGCGCCAGGAGAAGTAGGTCGTGAGCCAGCCGCCGAGGAGCGGGCCGACGGCCGTCATGCCGCCGATCGTGGAGCCCCAGACGGCGAACGCGAGGGCCCGCTCGCGGCCGCGGAAGGTGGCGTTGATCAGCGAGAGCGTGGTCGGCAGCACCATCGCGCCGCCGACGCCTTGGGCGACGCGGGCCGCGATCAGCAGGTCGCCCGTCGCGGCGGTCGCGGCCAGGATGCTCGATGCCGCGAACACGGCGACACCGATGATCAGCATGCGGCGGCGCCCGAAGCGGTCGGCGAGGGTGCCGAAGACCAGCAGGAGGGCGGCGAAGACGAGGGTGTACGACTCCTGCACCCACTGCACCTGGGTCGACGTTATCCCCAGGTCGTCGATGATCGACGGGATCGCGACGTTGACGATGGTGGAATCGACGATGATCAGCGCCACGGCGATGCTGATGAAGACGAGGCCCGCCCAGCGGGCGCGGGAGGAGGGTGCGGTGGGTGCTCCGGGCGTGGGGCGCGCGGTCGTCATGCGCGGGTGCCGGTGGTGCGGTTCGGGGCGGTGCGGCCGAGGGCGAGGCGGATGACGACGGTGGCGACGACGAGCGAGATCGCCACGATCGCGGCAGTGGTGGCGACGGGCGCCGAGACGAGTTCGCCGGTGGTGCGCGAGACGGCGACCCAGGCGAGGCCCCAGGCGAGTGACGCCGTGGGCGAGAGCCGGCCGCGGCCGTAGAGGGCGAGGGCCAGCCCGGCGAGCCCGGCGACGACGACGATCAGGATGCCCCAGGCATCCGGGGCCCACCCGAAGCCGTCGAAGCCCGCGGTCTGCAGGCCCGCGGTCAGGTTGGCCGCGGTGGCGATCGACACCCAGCCGAGGTAGAGGCCGACGGTTCCGTCGAGCACGACCGACTCGACGATGCCCTGCGGGCGGCGGCGGGTGCGCAGCACGAGCACGAAGGTCACGAGGAGGGCGACGAGGAGCACCACGATCACGATGCAGCTGAGCCAGAGCAGCCCGGCCTGCACGCTGAGGATCCAGGCGGCGTTGAGCACGAGCGTGACGGCGATCGGATAGCCCAGCCGACGGTTGCGTTCGCGTGCGGCCTGCTTCGGCAGCGCCTGCCAGATCGCGTAGGCGATGAGCCCGGCGTAGATGACCGACCAGATCGAGAAGGCGGGGCCGGCCGGCGCGATCAGCGTGGAGTCGGCGCTCAGCGCACCACCGGCGGCGCTCTGGATCGGCGTTCCTCCGGCGGCACCCGAGCCGACGAATGACCCGATGACCGCGAACACCGCGCTGGAGATGACGACGATCTGCCGCACCCGGTCGGCTCCATTGGGCTCGTTCATCGCCAGTTCTCCTCGTTCCGTCCGTCGATTTCGCTAACTACCTTAGTAACTTTATTACCTAGATGGTTCTTTCGCCACCTCCCCGCGCAAGCCCCGTCTTCCGGCAGCGCGATGGCGCTACTTTGGTGCCATGGACGAGACCAGCGACGCCACCGGCCCCACGCCGCGGTCGCCGATGCGGCGCCTGGTGACCGGCCCGAACAAGTCGGCGCTCGTCGTCTCGCTGCTGGTGTCCGTGTTCGCCGCGCTCTTCGTCACCAGCTACAGCCTCGCGATGGGCAACCCCAAGCCCCACGACATCCCGGTCGCCGTGGTCTCGGACACCATCGCGCCGAAGCAGCTCGATTCCGCGATCGACGCGGCGACCGGGACGACCTTCGACGTGGTGCGCCTGCCCGACCAGGCGGCGGCCGAGACCGCTCTGGAGCAGCAGCAGATCTACGGCGCCCTCATCACCGGCGGCGGGTCGACGGCGACGGTGCTGGTCTCCAGCGCCTCCGGGGCCTCGATCGCCACCCTCATCCGCAGCGAGGCACCGGTGCTCGGATCGTCGTTCGGTGTCACCGTCACGATCACCGACGTCAATCCGCTGCGGCCGAACGACCCGAGCGGGCTGGTGCTGTTCTACCTGGCGCTCGCGGCCACGATCATCGGCTTCGTCGGCGCCATCCAGACCCGGGTGAACGCCAGCGGCATGACCATCCGCGGCGAGCTCGGCTGGGACGCCGGCCGGGCCGCCCTCGTCGGCCTCGTGATCGCGCTGACCACCGGGCCGGTGCTCGGCTTCGAGACGTTCCCGCTCGTGCCGGTCTGGATCGTGCTCGCGATGCAGGTGTTCATCGCAGGCGCCGTCTACAACTTCTTCCGGGTGCTCGTGGGAGGCAAGTGGGCGCTGATGCCCACCTGGATCCTGTTCATCCTGATCAGCAATCCCTCGTCCGGTGGGGCGGTCGCCCCGCAGCTGCTCCCGCCGTTCTACGAGTTCATGGGCCGGTGGATGCCGACGGGCGCCACCGTGCGCGCCCTCCGCGACCTCGCTTACTTCCCTGGCGCCGTGCATCCGGAGCCGTACATCGTGCTCGGCGTCTGGCTCGTCGTCGCGACGGCCGCCTTCGTCATCGCCCGCCGGGTGCGCTTCGGCTTCGGCCGCGTCGCGAAGGACTGACCGGCCTTCACCGTCAGCCGGCCCCGCCGCCCCGCCGGAGGGGGAGACTGGAGGGGTGGCGCATCGGCAGCAGGTGAAGGCGGGGGAGGCCCGGGAATCCGGGGCGTCCGGGCAGGGCGGTCCGGGCGACGAGAAGACCTGCGCCGTCTGCGGGCGGCGGATGCAGTGGCGGGCCAAGTGGGCCGCGAACTGGTCCGAGGTGCGCTACTGCTCGGACGCGTGCCGGAAGCGCGGCATCGCCGACGTCGACCGTCAGCTCGAGGCGACCATCCTGGAGTTGCTCGCCGCCCGGGCGGCGACCTCGACGATCTGCCCCTCCGACGCAGCGCGGGCGGTGGGCGAGGAGGACACCTGGCGCGAACTCATGGAGCCGGCGCGGCAGGCCGCCCGGCGGCTGGTCGCGGCGGGCGAGGTGGAGATCACGCAGGGCGGCTCGGTCGTGGATCCGTCCACGGCGAAGGGTCCGATCCGCATCCGTCGTCGTCGCCCGTAGGCCCCTGCTCGTTCCCGTGCGGCGATGGTCAGCGACCCGAGCGCCGGTTGGCCGGCGGGGCTAGCGGCCCTGGCGCTTGGGGTAGGGCTTGGGCTGGCCCTTGACGATGGGGGCGCGGCCCTTGCCCTTCGAGGCCTTCGCCTTGCCGCCGGCCTTCGGGGCCGGGGCCGGGGCCTTCGCCACGCGACCGCGCGCCTCGCTGCGGAAGGCGACCCCCGCATCCGTCAACCGCACGCCCTCGTCGTCGGCGACGACCAGCTGCTCCTCGCGGTCGGCCTCGAGCGCGGCGACGGAGGCCTGGATGGTCGCCCGCGAGACGTGCTCGGCGTTCGCGGCGCGCGACCAGTCGCCCTCGTCGGCGACGGCGAGGAAGTGACGGAGCGCGCTGATGTCCACGGCCCCAGGCTACCGGGGTTCTCCGACGCGCCACGGTGCCCAGCGGTGGTCGCCGCGGTCCAGCCGCTCCTTCACGGGGCGGGCCACCATCACGTCACCCGAGCGGAAGATGTTCGCCGTGCGGGTCGCGCTGTGGAGCACGCCGCCTCCACCCAGCACCTCGGTCGTGAACTCGACGCCCTCGGGGATGTCGCGCACCCGCTCCTGCACCTGACCGGTGGCTGCGGCCTCGACGAAGGCCTCGAGCATCCGCACCCCGTCGTCGTCGGCGGCGAGGGCGAAGCGCCCGTCACCGAGCTCCACGCCGAGGGCGTCCTGCGGAGCGTCGCTCCTCGACCAGGACAGGTGGGCGCCGGCTGCGTGAGGCGTGAAGCTGAGGTGCGCCCCGGTCGAGGATCGCGCGGTCACACCGGCATCGCCCCAGTGCTGGTCGAGGTGGTCGGCGAGCGCAGCCAGTCGCACGCCGACCGGGTCGCCCGCCCGCCGCTCGGCGCGGTGCGCGGCCTCGAGCCGCAACCGCTCCTGCTTCACGTCCTCGACACTGCGCCGGTACTCGGGCAGGGCGGCGCCGTCGTCGACCTCCAGGGTGACCCGGTACTCGTCGGGCCCCTGGGCGCGGGCGGCGACCGTGTCGAGCGGATGCGCGTCGCGCTCATCCTCGTCCCGCTCGTGCACCCGTGGCTGACCGGGGCGCTCGCGTCGCCCGTAGCGCACGGCCTCGATCGAGACGACCCGGCCCGGCACCTCCCACTGCGGCACGTCGTCGGGGGTCTGGCCGTGGTGCTCCTCGATGAAAAGCGGCACGTGCGGCACGCTAGCGCCTGCCACCGACGGCCGACAGGTGCGCGCCGCGGGAGCCTGCCCGCCGGCCCCGGCCGCCCTGGCTGCGCGGCGACCCCCTTGCCGCATCCGTCGGCCCCCCGTTGACTGGGAGGACCGCCCACCATCGAAGGAGGAGCCGCATGTCGGATCTCGACGACCCCACCCAGCGCCCCCAGACCCTGCAGGCCCCGCGTGGCGGCATCGACGCCACCGCCATCGTCTCGATCGTCGCCGGGCTCGCGGCCATCGTGCTGCTCGTGGCCGGCATCCCCACCTGGCTGCCGCTGATCCTCGCCTCGGTCGGGTTGTTCATCGGCATGATCTCGGTGCTGCGCTCGCGCCCGTCGGCCGCGCGCTGGGTGAGCACCGTGGGCATCGCGGCGTCGGCGATCCCGTTCATCCTGATGTTCTTCTTCATCACGACCTGACCCCGACCGCTTTTCGTCCACAGCCCCCTCGTCGGATGCGGCCGTCGGCTACCATGAACCCACTCCCGGCCTCGGGGGTGCCGGGGAAGGGGAGTGATGAGCGCACGCAACCGAATCGGGCGAAGGCTCGCCGCGTCGCTGGTCGCCGCTGCCCTGGTGGTCGCCGGGCTGATCGCTCCGACGATGCCGGCGCCGTCGGCCCAGGCTGCCTCGCTGCCCGGCTGGCTGCA
Organism: Herbiconiux sp. VKM Ac-2851; assembly: GCF_013205105.1. NCBI lineage: Bacteria > Bacillati > Actinomycetota > Actinomycetes > Micrococcales > Microbacteriaceae > Herbiconiux > Herbiconiux sp. VKM Ac-2851. The sequence goes on from NZ_JABMLJ010000003.1 coordinate 272,413, forward strand.
CACGAGCGGCGCCCAGATCGTCACCGCCTCGAACGCGCCCTACGTCGTCAAGGCCGCCGCCTGGTTCGGCATGGAGACCTCGAACTGCGCCCCGCACGGTCTGTGGTCCATCTCGCTCGACGCGGGCATGGGGCAGATCGCATCGATGGGGTTCAACACCATCCGGCTGCCGTTCTCGAACGAGTGTCTCGCGCAGGCGGCCCCGAACTCGATCAACGAGCAGGTCAACCCGGGCCTGTCGAAGCTGACCGTGCTGCAGCTGCTCGACCGGGTGGTGGCGCGGGCGAACGCGTACGGGCTGAACGTCATCCTCGACCGGCACCGCCCTGACTCGGGCGGGCAGTCCGAGCTCTGGTACACGGGGCGGTACAGCGAGGCGAAGTGGATCGCCGACTGGAAGGCCCTCGCCACCCGCTACAAGTCGAACCCCGCCGTGATCGGCGTCGACCTGCACAACGAGCCGCACGGCAGCGCGTGCTGGGGCTGCGGCGACGCCTCCCGCGACTGGCAGGCCGCGGCGACGCGGGCGGGCAACGCCGTGCTCGCGGTCAATCCGAAGCTGCTCATCGTGGTCGAGGGCGTCGAGCGCCAGCCCGACGGCAGCTCCACCTGGTGGGGCGGCGGGCTCTCCGGCGTCGCGAGCAAGCCGGTCAGGCTCTCGGTCGCGAACCGCGTCGTCTACTCGCCGCACGACTACCCGTCGACGGTCTTCGCGCAGAGCTGGTTCCAGGCGCCCGACTACCCGGCGAACCTGCCGGCCGTGTGGGAGAAGAACTGGGGCTTCATCGCCACGAAGAAGATCGCCCCCGTGCTCCTGGGTGAGTTCGGCACGAAGCTAGAGACCCGCAGCGATCAGCAGTGGCTCGCGAAGCTGGTCGGCTACCTGTCCGCCAAGAAGCTCAGCTTCGCCTACTGGTCGTTCAACCCCAACAGCGGCGACACGGGCGGGCTCGTGAAAGACGACTGGGTCACCCCGCAGTCGGCCAAGCTCACCGCGCTCCGCCCCCTCCTCGGAGCCGGCGTCCCGGTGCCCACGCCGACCCCGGCGCCCACCACGCCGAAGCCGACCCCCGCGCCGACCCCGAAGCCCACGTCCACCCCGGCACCGACCCCGAAGCCGACGTCCACCCCGGCGCCGACTCCGAAGCCGACCACGACCGCGACGCCGACCCCGAAGCCCACCGCCACGCCCACTCCGGCGCCGACCCCGAAGCCGTCGACCACTCCCGCGCCCACGTCCACCCCCAAGCCCACGACGGCCCCTTCCCCCACCGCCACCCCGAAGCCGACGGGCACCCCCGCGCCGGGCACCCCCGCGCCGGGCGCCCCGGTCGCGGCGGCCTGGGCGCTGCAGAGCGCGTGGGGCGAGGGCTACGTCGCCGACCTCACCCTGTCGGCGACGTCCACGGTCTCCGGCTGGACGGTCACCTGGCCCGACCCCGCGGTCACCTCCGTCGCGAACTCCTGGGGCATGAGCTGCACGGCCGTCCCGAAGACCTCGATCACCTGCACCGGCGCCGACTGGGCCGCCGCGCTCGCCCCCGGCCAATCCGTCCGCGTGGGCCTCCAGGTCGTGGCCCCCAAGGCGCCGACCGCCCCCACCCTCACGATCACCGCCCGCTAGCCACGGCCCGGTCGCCGGCCACCGATCGCACGGTCATGTCAGCTGACGCAGCCGTTCCACCTCGAAGGCCACGGCGCGAAGCTGCTGAGGCGGCACGGTCTGCCGCAGGAGGACTGAGTCGCTGTCGACCGTGAGCGGAATCCGGAGCGGGTGTCCTTCGATCGACAGCTCCACGACGAGCCCGCCGGTGCGCCGGAACCCGTCGCGACTCGGAGCCACATCCACCCGCGCGACATCGAGCCAGGAAAGACGAAGAAACGGCTCGGCCGAGCGCCCGGCGGTGGTGAGGACGAGACCGGCCGAGTCCATTACCACTCCGAAGACGTACGGCACCGGATCAGGCAGCTCCGTCGACGCCGGCCCCCCGATTCGTCGGAGCGTGGACAGCGATCGTTCGAGCTGCGAGGTACGGGAGCTGGTGAACGTGATCGTGCCTGGTCGACGCAACTCGCGCATCCGCACGACGGCGCGAGCGCAGAACAGCGCCGAGGCGCCGAACCCGCCGACGGCGGCGAGCAGACAGCCGCCCACGATCGCCCCGCTCTGCACGGCTTCGACGCCAGCCTCTTCGAGCGCCGGAAGCGCGAAGGTCCAGGCCGCGACGATCCCCGCGAGGAGCGCAACCGTTGTTATCGCCACGCGTCGGTACAGTGCCGCCGCGGCTCGATGTCCGATCTGGTCGTCTCTCTGTACGGTCCGGTCGTCCACCGCTCGAGGATAGCCGCGCATCCGATCGGCCCGCGGTCATATGCGGTGACGGGCCGAGCTGCGTCAGGCGGGGAGGCCGGTGATCGTGTAGTCGCGGGCGAGGTGCGCCGTCGCGCGGCCCCAGGGGCTCTCCGCCGCGCGCGACTGGTGGGCGCGGAACGAGGGCTCGCCGTCGAAGCGCTCCTCGACGGTCCAGACGAGGGGGTCGGCCGTCGGCGCCACCTCGAACGAGAGGCAGCCGGGCTCCGCGCGGGTGAGCGCGAGATGCGCCGGGAGGTGCTCGGCGACGATCGACGCGTCACGAGCATCCGCACAGACGAGGCGGCCGGACAGGTGCACGACGGTCATGCCCCCACTGTAGCCAGCGGCCGATGGGGCGGATGCGGCCCGCTTCTCGTAGGCTCGACTGATGAGCCGTGGCCGCTCGGCGGGTGGGCCGGACGCGGCGGGCCGACGATGACGGGGGAGACGACATCAGCGACGACAGCAGCGACGACAGCAGTGGCCGCGGGGACGACCGCCCCGACACGAACGCCGAGGCCGCGACCGGTTCGGGCGAGGGTGCCCTGCGCGAAGAGCGGGTGGCGGATGCTCCGCCGCAGCACACCGCCCTCTGGGTCGTGCTCTCGCGGTGGCTGCTCGGCGCCGAGGCGTGGCTGCGGTCGCACGGCGGCACCCGGCTGCGGAACGGGATCCGGGCGTTCTGGGCGCTGGTCGCCGTCGGCGGCCTCGTGCTGCTGTTCGGCCCCGTCATCAACGAGCCGCTGAGCCTCGAGGACATCACCGGATCCGCCGAGACCGCCACCGACACCTGGATCGCCCGCGACTTCGACGTCGACTACACCGTCGAGCGCGGCGACGACGGCCGCCTGACCGCCCATGTCGAGGAGACGATCACCGCGTTCTTCCCCGACGACGCCGAGGAGACCGGCATCCGGCGCGTGCTGGCGACGCAGTACCAGGGGCACGCCCTCGAGCCCTCGGACGTCACGGCGACCGTCGACGGGGTGGCCGTCGAGCCGCGCCGCAGCGAGACGACCGACCAGTTGGCCCTCGACCTCGAGCCGCCCGCCGGAGACGGCAGCGCCGACGGCAGCGCCGCGCTCCAGGGCGACCACGTCTTCGTCATCACCTACGACCTCCACGACCTCGCCTACGTCACCACCCAGGCCGACGCCTCGAACACCGCCGACGACGAGAACCCCGACACCGCCCCCGTCGACCTGCTCGAGTGGGACGTCTTCGGCCCCGACTGGCGCCAGGCCCTCGCGGGCCTCGACGTCTCGGTCACCCTGCCCGACGACCTCGACGCCCAGCTGCTGCAGCAGCCCCGCGGCACGCTCGCGTGGCTGCTGATCGGCGGCGGCGAGTGGCTGGAGCCCGAGCCGGGCCCCGACCCCGGCACCACCACCTACGGCTTCAGCAACGACCAGAACATGCCGCCCTACGCCCAGGCCCGCTTCCGCATGGTCTTCGAGCCCGGCACCTTCACCATGCCCGCGCCGACCGCGCTGTTCTGGCTGCAGACGTACGGACCGCTGGCGCCGCTGGCGATCCTGACCGCCACGCTCCTGCTCGCGCTCGCCGCCCGCGCCGTCGCCTGGAGCGACGCTCGTGGTCGCCCCTGGTTCATCGCCCAGTACGACCCGCCGGCGGGGGTCTCGGTGCGGATGGCCGCGCAGATCCTCCGCGAGCCGGCCGCGCTCGAGCTCGCCGAGGCGCTCGCGCGGGCCCGATCGGCTCCGCGCACGGCCACAGCGAAGCGCCGCTGGGGTCGCCGGAAGAAGACCGGCACCACCGCTCCGCCGGCGCCCAGTGCCGCCCGCCAGCGACTGCTGCGCGAGGCGTCCCGCGTCGCCGCGCGCACGGGCCGGCTCGGCGACCGCCCCCGCGCCCTCAGCCGGTACCTCACGGCGTCGGAGCGGGCGGGGCAGCTGCGGGAGGGCATCCGTCGCATACCCCGCGGCTTCGTGCGCGACCTCTTCATCGCCGCCCCGCTCGCGCTGACCGTGGTGCAGTGGGGGCTCGTGCGGCAGCTCTCGCACCAGACCGTGCTCGCGGTGGTGTGGTGGCCGGTCGCGTTCGTGCTGCTCTCGTCGGCCATCGCCGTCGTCGTGCTCGCGATCGCCCTCACCTCGCGACCGCTGACCCGCAAGGGCGCCCTGCTCAAGCAGCACCTGCGGGGCGTCGGCGTCTACGCCGAGCGCACGCGGATGCTCGCCCGCGGCCCCCTCCGCGAGGACGCCCTGGCGTACGCCGTGCTGCAGTCGCCGCCGCGCGAGGCCGGCCGCAGCGTCATCGCCCTGATCGACCAGGAGCTCGGCGAGGACTCCAGCCGCGGCTGGCGGTCGAGGTCGTTCCTCGGCGGCGGCCGCATCGGTCTCCGGATGCTCGCCCTGCTCCTCGTGGCCGGCGCCGTCGCCGCGGTGGCCTTCCTGCCGACGCCCTTCCCGCGCTCCTACGACTACGCCACCTATTCGGGCGATGTGCCCGGCGCCCTCTTCACGACGGTGCAGTCGCTCGACGCCGTCGCGGAGCTCACGCGGGACGACGACGGCACCGCCCGCCTCGCCGTCACCGAGACCCTCGACGTCACGTTCGACGACGAGGGATCGCGGGTTCCGCAGTTCGCGCAGCAGTGGCCTCGCGAGGTCGACGGGCAGGACCTCGGGCTCCGCGTCGAGGACGTGCGCGTCGACGGGGACTCGGTGCCCTTCACTACCAGGACCGACGGCGACACGCTGCTCGTCGTGACGCGAATGGTCGAGGTGCTCGACGGCTCGCACGAGGTGGAGGTCGAGTACGTGCTGGGGTCGGCGGCCGTGGCGGCGGGGCCCGTGTCGGGTGGGGCGGCCCGGTCGGGTGCGGCGTCCGGTTCGGGCGCGGGCTCTGATACGGGCGCGGACTCTGATGCGGGCGCGGGCTCTGATGCGGGCGCCGGCGCGGGTTCGGGCTCGGACGCGGTGGTCGACTCGGTGCGCTGGGCCGCCCTCCTCGAGTCGTGGGAGTACGACTCCAACTGGGGCGACGACCCCGGCCTCGACCCGTTGCGCCTGGAGCTCCGGATGCCCGAATCCCTCGCCTCCGAGGCGATCGCCGGCGGCTGGATCACCCTCGACACCGACTCGGCCGACGAGCCGAGTCAGTGGGCCGAGGACGTGATCCCCTTCGGCGCGGTCGGCGACGACCTCGCCCCGTCCAGCGACTCCACCGCGACCACCGACGGGATGCGCTCTTACGTGCTCGACCTGAAGCAGGACGGCGACGCCGGCTGGCCCTTCGAGCTCACCACCGACGACCTCGGGGCCCGCCTCGACTTCCCGGCCGGAACCTTCGCCGGCCCCGATCCCGACGCCCTCGCCGCGACCCGGGCCGCCGCCGTGCTCCCGGTCGCGGTGGTCGGCGCCTTCGGCGGCCTCGCGCTGCTCATCGGCCTCGCCGGCCTCCTGCTGCGGCGCCGGCATCTCGCGTCGCTCACGACACCCGGCCTCGCCCGTGACCTCGTGCGCTGGCTGGCGCCGGCCCTCGGCCTGGCGGCGGTCATCCTCTTCGTCTGGATGACGATCGACATGCCCGACGACCGCCCCGAGTTCGCCCCCCTCGCCCTGGCGGCCCTTGCCGCGGCCGCGGGCATCGCCCTCGCCCTCACGGCCACCCGCCGCCCCCGCCCCACCCCTGCCCGCGCCCGCCCCTGAGGCCGGCGTCGCCGCCGCGTCGCCCCGAACGGGTGGGGCGCGGCGGCGGCCCGGTTCCCCTACTGTGTGCACAGGGGCGGACGGCCGGGACGGGGTGCGGTGAGCGGGCACAGCGACCACAGGCGTGCGAGCGGCAGGCCCCCGGCGAGCACCGCCGGCACGCAGAGCGACGACGGCATGGCCGAGTTCGGCTACCGCCCCACGCTCTCCCGCAGCATCGGCCGCTTCGCCAGCTTCGCCGCCGGCGTCAGCTACATATCGATCCTGACCGGCACGTTCCAGCTGTTCTACTTCGGCTTCCTCAACGGCGGCCCGGCCTACTGGTGGTCGTGGCCGCTGGTGTTCGGCGGCCAGCTCACGGTGGCGCTCTGCTTCGCGGAACTGGCCGCCCGCTATCCGGTGGCAGGATCCGTCTACAACTGGAGCAAGCGAGTCGCCGGCCCCACCGTGAGCTGGCTCGCCGGCTGGCTGATGGTGATCGCGTCGATCGTCTCGCTCGCCGCCGTCGTGCTCGCCTACCAGGTCACGCTGCCCCAGATCTGGAGCGGCTTCCAGCTGGTCGGCGACGGCACGGGCGCGAGCTTCGGCGTCAGCGCGGTGATCTGGGGAACGATCCTGGTCGTCTTCACCACCGTGGTGAACGCGGTCGGCGTGACGCTGATGGCGCGCATCAACAGCATCGGCGTGATGATCGAGCTGGTCGCGGCCGTGCTGCTCGTCGTGGTGCTCGCGGCGAACGCCGTCAACCCGCCGTCGGTGCTCGTCGAGACCGAGGGCTTCGGCACCGGGATGCCCGGCGGCTACGCGGGCGCCTTCCTGATCGCGGCCATCGCGTCGGCCTACGTGATGTACGGCTTCGACACCGCGAGCTCCCTGGGCGAGGAGACGATCGACCCCCGCCGCACCGCGCCCACCGCGATCCTCCGCGCCGTCGTGGCGTCGTTCGTGATCGGCGGGCTGATCCTGCTCTTCGGCATCCTGGCCGCGCCCGACCTCGCCGATCCGGCCCTCGGCGAGCCCTCGGGCGGGCTGCAGCTGATCGTGCTGCAGGTGCTGGGCGGCCCGCTCGGCTCCGTCTTCCTCGGCTGCATCGTCGTCGCGATCACGGTCTGCGCGCTCGCGGTGCACACGGCGGGCATCCGTCTGGTCTTCGCGATGGCCCGCGACAACGCCCTCCCGGCCAGCGCCGCCCTCGCGAGGATCGACCCTCGCCGCCGAACGCCCCTGATCCCGGCGATCGTCATCGGCGTGCTCGCCGTGCTCATCCTCGCCGTGAACATCGGCACCCCACAGATCTTCACCGCGGTCACGAGCGTCGCGGTCATCCTGATCTATCTCGCCTACCTGCTCGTCACGCTGCCCCTGCTGATCAGGCGCCTGCGCGGCGAATTCCGGTCGACGGATGCTCGTGCCGGCCGCTTCTCGCTCGGCCGACTCGGGCTGCCGATCAACATCCTCGCCGTACTCTGGGGCGCGGCGATGGCGGTCAACCTGGCGTGGCCGCGCGTCGAGGTCTACGGCTCCGACGGGCTGCTGCAGTACATCGCGGTGATCGTGATCGGCGCGGTCGTGGTGCTTGGGCTCGCGTGGTACCTGCTGCGGGGGCGGCACCGTGACGGCACGCTGCCGGAGCACGCGGAGCCGACCCGGAATGCCGGCCAGCCCCGGAATGCGGGGGAGGCCGGCTAGACGCCGGGACGGCCCCAGAGCGCCAGGACGCTCAGCACCAGCGCGGCGACGGCCGACGCCGAGACCGCGAGGGCCTTCAGAGCCGCCGAGCGGCGTTCGCGGACCTGGTGCCGTGCGATGTCGGGGTAAGCGGTGTGGATGTCGATCGCCATGGGTTCTCGCCTTTGAGTGGGTGGCAACGGGTGGACGGATGATCCGGGTGGCCGGGGACCACGACGGAACCCGGTCATCCGATCATGCCATGACCGCCGCACTCGGGCGAGGGTGCCGGCGCGTGTCGGCGGGGCCCGTCAGGCGCGGTCGTGCAGGGTGATCTGGTAGCCGTCGGGGTCGGCGAAGGTGAAGGTGCGGCCGAAGGGGCCGTCGATCGGCTCCGCCACGATCGTCACACCGGCCGCGACGAGGGCGTCGTGCACGGCCTGGGTGTCGGGGGTGTGCAGCCAGACGGCGACGCCGATGCCCGGCTGAGGGATCGTGTCGAGGTCGACGCCCGGGAGCGCGCTCCGCACCGCGAAGGCCGCCGGGGTCGTCGCGAAGACGACGGCATGGGGAGGGCCCGCCTGGCGGGTGAAGCCGAGGTGCGTCTCGTAGAACACCGCGGAGGCGTCGAGGTCGCGCACCTGGAGGGAGATGAAGCCGGGGCCGGAGGAGGTCATGGGAGCTCGCTTTCGTTGATGTCAGTTTGTTGACATGTTCGACTATGTCAGAATACTGACATGAAAAGCGAATCCCTCGGTATCGAACTGCCCACATCGGTCGGATACCTCCTGAAGGAGGCGGCGACGGCGCTGAGGGTCTCGATGGAGGCGGTGCTGCGTCCGCTCGGGATGAGTGTCACGCACTATTCCTGCCTCGAGCTGCTGGCCCAGCGACCGGGGCTGTCGAACTCGGAGCTGGCGCGCGGCGCCTTCGTGACGCGGCAGTCGATGAACGTGCTGCTGCAGTCGCTCGAACGGGACGGGCAGGTGACCCGTCCGGAGCAGCCGTCGTCGGGTCGCGTGCTGCCGACCGAGCTCACGCCGGAGGGGCGCCGTCGGCTGGCCGCGGCCAGCGCCGCCGTGCGACGGGTCGAGGACCGGATGGTCTCCGGCCTGAGCCCGGCCGAGCGGGCGACCTTCGGCGAGCTCCTGGCCCGCTCGGTCGCGTCCCTCCGAGGCGAGACGGACGCCGCCCCTCCGCAGCGGTGACCACGGGTACTATTCCGGGCATGGATGCTCGACGGCCGTTGCCTCGCATCGGCGCCCCGGCCGTCCGGGCGCTCGCCGAGGCCGGGGTGCACGACCTCGACGACGCAGAGGAGTTCGGTCTCGACGCGCTGGCGGCGCTCCACGGGGTGGGCCCGAAGGCCATCCGCCTGCTGCGGGCCGCCCTCGAGGAGTAGCGCGCCCCGACGTCGACGCCGACGTCGACCCCGACGCCCGCGCCGCCACCGGTCAGACCAGGACGAGCTTGAGCCCGAGCTTGAGCTCGAGCCCGAGCCCCATCCCGCCTACCGCTCCTCGGCCCTGCACGACGGTCGTCAGGCGGCGGGGAGGGCGCCCGCCACGACGCGGCCGCGCGAGATCACCGCCACGATGCGGGAGGTGTCGAGCTCGGCGAGGTTCTGCCAGGGTCGTCCCTCCATCACGAGGAAGTCGGCCGCCGCGCCGGGAGCGAGGGTGCCGAGCCGGCCCTCCTCGCCGATCGCCCGGGCGGCGCGGGAGGTCGCCGACTCCAGCGCCCGCGCCGGCGACCAGCCGAAGGTCGCGGCCATCAGGCGCACCTCCTCCATCTGGTCGCCGAAGTCCACGTGGTGGCCGTTCGCGTCGGTGCCCAGCACGAAGTCGACGCCGAGGTCGGCGGCCTCGCGCATCCGGGAGTCTCGCTCCACGACGAGGGCAGCCGCCTTCTCGGCCTGCTCGGCCGAGACCCCGGCCCGGCCGGCCGCGATGCGGTCGTTGATGAGCAGGGTAGGGGCGACCGTGATGCCGAGGCCGACGATGCGGCCGGCCTGGGAGGCGCTCAGGAGCGTGCCGTGCTCGATCGAGTCGACCTCGTGCCAGATGGCCGCGTCGATGCCGGCCTCGGTGTGGGCGTGGGCGGCGACGCGCAGGCCCAGTGCGTGCGCCTCGTCGACGATCGCATCGATCTCGGGCGCGGTGTAGTTGCGCCAGGCGCTCTTGTCGCCCACTGAGAGCACGCCGCCGCTGGTGGCGATCTTGATGCCGTCGGCGCCGGCGCGTGCCCAGTGCCGAACCAGCTTGCGGCACTCGTCGGGGCCGTCGGCGACCGGCTTCCGCAACGGGAACGCCGGCGGGATGAACAGGTCGCCGTGCCCGGCGGTCATGCTGACCATGCCGTGCGCCTGCAGCCGTGGACCCTCCACGACACCCTGATCGAGTGCCCGCCGCAGCGAGAACTGGATGTCGTCGGCCGAGAGGTCGCGCAGCGTCGTGACCCCGCCACGAAGCGCGGCGCGCGCGTTGGCGAGGCCGTGCAGGGTCTGCTCCTCGGGGCGGGTGGTGAGCGGCCAGGTGAGGAAGTCGCTGGTGCCGTGGCCGGCGTGGCCGACGAGGTGCACGTGGGTGTCGATCAGCCCCGGGATGATGCTCAGCCCGGCCGGCAGAGCGGATGCGGGCAGAGCGGATGCGGTGGTGCCGCCATCAGCCGGCCGCAGCCCCGAGATGGTTCCGTCGACACCGTCGACCGTCCAGTCGAGGGTGACGGTGCCGCGGGCGGAGGTGCCGTCCCAGAGCTCGGCGGTGAGGGAGTGGTTCATGGGGTCCTGACGGGTGGTGAGGGCCGCAGCATCGGCGGCGAGCAGGGCGGATGGGGCGGGGGCGATCGGGGCGGGCAGGCGGAACGGCGGGTCAGCTGCGAGAGGTGCGGCGGGGGAACAGGTGCCCGAGGGCCGCGGGCGGCCGCATCGTGGTGCCCGCCACCACGAGCACCGCGAGAGTGACGAGGTAGGGCGCCGCCGTGGCGAGCTCGGGCGGCAGGGGCACGAACAGGAACACCAGCACGAGCACCGCGCCGAGCGCGAGCGGGGCGATGCCCGAGCGACGGGCGCCGCGCCAGAACCGCAGGGCTCCGACGACGAGGAAGATCACCGCGAGGATGAACAGCAGCGCCCGGAACGTCTCGGGCCGCCCCAGCCCGACGGCGTCGGAGAAGCCGAACAGCGACGATCCGAGGAAGACGCCCGAGGGCATCCAGTTGCCGAAGATCAGCGTCGCGAGGCCGATGAAGCCGCGCCCCGCGGTCTGGTTCTCGACGTAGGCCTGGGAGATGAGCGCGAGGTAGCCGCCGGCGAAGCCGGCCAGCCCGCTGCCGACGAGCACGGCGATGTACCGGGTGCGGTGCACCTTGCCGCCGAGCGCCTGCAGCGCAGCCGGCTCCTCACCCGCGGCCCGCCAGCGCAGGCCGAACTTGGTGCGCCAGAGCACGTAGGCCGTGGCGGGGATGAGCAGCAGCCCGATCACGGCCGCGAGCGAGACGTCGTGGGTGAGCCCCCCGACGATGCCGCCGAGCTGCGAGACGACCGGGATGCCCGACTGCTCCATCGTGGCGGTGAGGTCGGGCGTGCCGAGCCCGCCCGAGAGGAACGGCACGCTGAGCACCGGCAAGGAGCCGTCGATGCGCGGCGAGCGGGCGATCGTGCCGCCGTCGACCCCGTTGAAGACGATGTCGCTGGCGAAGCGCGCCGACGCTCCGGCGATCACGTTGATGGCCACACCGACGACGAGCTGGTTCAGCCCCATCTCGATGCAGAGCACCGCCATCAGCAGCCCGAACACGAGGCCGCCGACCACCCCGCCGCCGAGGGCGGCCCAGGGGCCCCAGAGCCAGCCGAAGACACCGGCCATCCAGGTGCCGCCGATCATCATGCCCTCGAGGCCGACGTTGATGACGCCGGCCCGCTCGGAGTAGAGGCCGCCGATGGCGACCACCGCGATCGGCACGGTGAGCCGCAGTGCCGAGCCCCAGGTGGACGAGGCCGCGATGCCGGGCGCGTCGGCGACGTACTGGGCGACGATGATGAGGCCGAGGCCGAGCAGGCCCCAGCGGAGGCCGGCGCGCAGCCGCTGCCGGCTGGGGGCCAGCGAGCGCGGGGCGGCCGCCGGGGCGGTGGGGGCGGTGGGCTCGACGGTGTCGGTCATCGCGAGGCCTCCATTCCGGTCGGCAGGGGAGCGGCGGGCGGCGGGGTCTCGCGGCGACGGCGGCGCAGCGCGTTCCAGAGAGCGACGCGCTGGTCGGCGCGCTCGGTGAGCCAGTAGCCGACCGCCGAGCTCAGCAGGATGACGGCCATGAACACCGAGCCGACCTCGGTCGGCAGCTGCACGAGACCGAGCACCTGCGAGCTGCGCTCGACGAAGGCGAGCACGAAGGCGCCGGCCGCGATGCCGATCGGGTGCGAGCGGCCGAGCAGCGCGGCTGCCAGCCCCGTGAACATGAGGTCGGTGGGCAAGGTGCCGTCGAAGCGGAACGCCGTGCTCAGCACGTGCGGCATGCCGACCAGCCCCGCGATCGCACCCGAGCCGAGCATGGCCCAGATGATGCGCCGGTTCACCTTGATGCCGGCCGACTCGGCCGCCTCGGGTGAGCGCGACGCGACCTGCAGGGTGAAGCCGAAGACGGTGCGGTACTGGATCAGGTAGAACAGGATGCCCACCACGATCGCCACGACGAGGAACCCGGTGATCGAGGTGCGGTTGCCGATTCCGAGGTCGATAAGCACGGGCATCGCGCCCTCGTCGCCGATGATCGCGGTGCCGGTGTTCTGACCGCCGCCCGAACGGAAGACGTCGGCCAGCAGGATGGCGACGACCGTGGTGGCGATCGCGTTCATCAGGATCGACGTGATGACCTCGCTGACGCCCCGGTAGACCTTCAGCAGCGCGGGCACGAGGGCCCAGAGGGCGCCGGTGACGCAGCAGACGATCAGGGTGATGGGCAGCCGGAGGTAGAGCGGCAGCGGCAGGTTGGCGGCGACGACCGCGCCGGCCAGGGCGGCGACCCGGTACTGGCCGTCGACGCCGATGTTGAACAGGCCCATCCGCAGCGCGAAGGCCGCGGCGACGCCGGCGAGGTAGAGCGGCACGGCGTTGTTCAGCGCCGAGACGAGCGAGGCGGGTTCGATGCCGTAGTTCCACATCACCTCGTAGGCGCTCGTGGCCGAGTAGCCGCCGATCGTGAGGAACAGGGTGGTGACGAGCAGGGCGAGCAGCACCGAGACGACGGGGCCGGCCAAGGTGACCGCGATGCGCCGGATCATGCGGCACCTCCTTCGGCTGTGTTCTTCGTGTGGCCTCGCACCCCGGTCATGTACTCCCCGAGCTCCTGCGCATCCACCCGCCGCGGGTCGAGCGCCCCCACGATGCGCCCGCGGTAGAACACCAGCAGCCGGTCGCTCAGCGCCAGCAGCTCGTCGAGGTCGGCCGAGATGAGCAGGGTGCCGAGACCGCGGTCGCGGGCAGCGGTGAGCTCGCTCCAGACCGCCGACTGGGCGCCGATGTCGACACCGCGGGTCGGATGCGCGGCGATCAGCACGCGCGGATCGCTGCCGAGCTCCCGCCCCACGATGAACTTCTGCTGGTTGCCGCCCGAGAGCGCCGACGCGGGCGTGGACGGGTCGCCGCCCCGCACGTCGAAGCGGCTGATGATGGCCCGGGCCTGGGCTGCGGCACCGGCCCGGCTGAACCACGGCCCGCGCTTCACCGGCGGCCGGCCGTGGTAGCCGAGGGCGGCGTTCTCGCGCAGCGCCATCGACAGCACGACGCCGTCGCGGTGCCGGTCTTCGGGGATGTAGGCGAGCCCGCGGGCCCGCCGGGTCTCGGTGGGGAGGGCGTCGATGCGCTCTCCTCCCATGCTGATGCGCCCGGTGTGCGTGACGCGGCCGAGCAGGGCCAGCAGGAGCTCCGACTGCCCGTTGCCCTCGACGCCCGCGATGCCCACGATCTCGCCGGAGTGCACCTCGAGCGAGACGTCGTCGAGCGCCGGCACCTCGCCGGCCTCCCCGACGGTGACCCCGTGCGCGGCGAGCACCACGTCGGTGCCCGGCGGAACCGCCCGTGGGGCGACCGCCGGCATCGCGACCTTGACCATCAGGGCGGCGAGGTCGGAGGCGGAGGACTCCGAAGGGGTGGTGTGCCCCACCACGGCGCCGGCGCGGATGACGGTGATCTCGTCGGCGAAGTCGAGCACCTCGTCGAGCTTGTGCGAGATGAAGATGACGGCGGCGCCCGCCTCGGTGAAGCGGCGCATGGCGGCGAACAGGGATGCCGCCTCGCTCGGCACGAGAACGGCGGTGGGCTCGTCGAGGATGATGATCTGCGCGTCGCGGTAGAGCACCTTGAGGATCTCGACCCGCTGGCGGCCGCCGACCCCGACATCGCGCACGACCGCGTCGACGTCGACCTCGAAGCCGTTGCGCGTCGCGAGCGCAGCCACCCGTGACCGGGCGGCGGCGCTGTCGAGCCGGAAGGCCGATCCGGGTTCGTCGGCCAGCACCACGTTCTCCCACACGCGCAGCGCCGAGGCGAGCAGGAAGTGCTGGTGCACCATGCCGATGCCGGCCTGCTGCGCATCCCGAGGCGAGGAGAAGGAGCGGGGGGAGCCCGCGATCTCGATCGTGCCCTCGTCGGGCCGCTCCTCGCCGGCGAGGATCTTCATCAGGGTCGACTTGCCGGCCCCGTTCTCACCCACGATCGCGTGCACCGTGCCGGCGCGCACCGTGAGGTCGATGCGGTCGTTCGCCACGAAGGCGCCGAAGCGCTTGACGATGCCCGTCAACCGCACCAGCACGTCGTTCTCGGCTGTCTCGCTCATCGGGTGCTCCTGTCGGGGGAGGGAAACGGGGGACGGAGGCGGCGGGGGGAGTGGAAGCGCCCGACCGCCGGCGGTGTGGGGCCGCCGGCGACCGGGCGCCGTCTGGGTGCGCGGATCAGACCGCGCTCGGCACCTCGATGGTGCCGTCGATGATGTCCTGCTTGGCCTTCTCGAGCTGGTCTGTGTATGCATCGAGGAAGTCGCCACTTGTGGAGTAGCCGACGCCGTCGTTCGAGAGGTCGAAGTCCTGCTCGCCCGCCTCAAGGCTGCCGTCGAGGAACGACTTGATCGAGTCCTCGACCGCGACGTTCACGTTCTTGATCGCCGAGGTGAGGATGAACGGCTTGATCGACTCGTCCACCTGGTTGTAGACGTCGCCGTCGACCCCGATGGCCCAGTTCTTCTGCGCATCCGTCGACGAGGCCGCGGCCTGCTCGTAGACGCCCTGGCCCGAACCGCCCGCGGCGGCATAGATCACGTCGGCGCCACCGGCGTACATCGAGGCGGCGGCCTCCTTGCCCTTGGTGGGGTCGGAGAAGCCGGTGAAGTCGCCGAGGGGGGAGAGGTAGGTGGTGTCGACCGTGATCGACGGGTTCACCGACTTCGCACCGGCCTCGTAGCCCACGAAGAAGTTCTGGATGCTCGGCTGGTCGACGCCGCCGATGAAGCCGATGTGGCCGGTCTTCGAGGTGAGGGCGGCGGCCACGCCGACGAGGTAGGAGGACTGCTCGGCCGCGAACGAGATGGTCGTGACGTCGGGGATCGAGGTGCCCTTGTCGATGTCGACGGCCACGAACTGCGTGTCGGGGTGCTCGGTGGTCTGCTCCATCGGGGTGGCGTACTGGAAGCCGATGCCGATGGCGAGACCGGCGCCCTGCGAGATCGCGAGGTCGAGACGGTCCTGGTAGTCGTCGGTGTTGGGGCTCGAGAAGTCGAGCGGGGTGAACGAGAACTCCGACTGCGCGTCGGTGAAGCCCTTGTAGGCGCTGTCCATGAAGGAGAAGTCGCCGGTGGTGCCGTAGAGCATCGCGACCTTCGGCAGATCGGCGTCGGCGCTCGGCTGCACCGTGGCGGTCTTGCCCGAGCAGGCCGAGAGCAGCAGGGCTGCGGTGAGGGCGGTGGCGCCGAGGGCGGCGGCCTTGCGGGAGAACGTCATGGGGCTCCTTGGAAATCGTTTGCAGAAACGTCGGGTGAGAGGAACGGAAACCGGTGCGAGACTCAGTGTTCGCCCGCGCCGTTGCCACCGCATTTCTCGAATGTTTCTAGCATGTTTAACGTCGGCAAGGCACTGCAATCGTTTGCCGAGAATTGCCCGAAGCGCGGCCCCGGAGAGCCTATGCTGTCGGCATGCAGACCCCCGAGCCGACCCTCGCCGACGTGGCCGCCCGCGCCGGCGTCAGCGTGGCCACGGCCTCGCGGGCGCTCACCGGGGCCCGGCCCGTCAGCGACACCCTGCACCGCAAGGTGCGCGACGCCAGCCGTGAGCTCGGCTATCGGCGGAACGCCGTGGCGAGCGCCCTCCGCCTGCAGCGCACCGAGACGGTCGGCCTGGTGCTGCCCCGGTACACCACCGGCTTCCTCTCGGCCCTGATCGAGTCGGTCAGTGACGGCCTCGAGCGCAACGACCTGTCGCTGGTGCTGCGCTACTCCGAGCCCGACGCGCTGCACGACGTCGGCAACGTCGAGTCGCTGATGGCGCGCCGCGTCGACGGCATCATCATCTGCCCCTCCTCCCTCGAGGCGAGCCAGGAGTCGATCGAGGCCGCCGGCTCCGTGCCGATCGTGCAGGTCGGCCGCTTCGTCATCACCGACCGCTCCGACTCGGTCGGCCTCGACGAGGACCGCGCGACCGCGATGCTCGTGGCGCACCTCGTCGAGCGGGCGGCCCGGCGCATGCTCGTCGTCGGGCTCGATCCGGATGCTCCCGCCGACGCGCGCCGCATCCGGGCCCTCCGCGGCGCCGCCGAGGGCGCGGCGGTCGTCGACGTCGCCCCCTTCACCCCGGCGGTGCTCGACGGCGGCATCCGTGCCGCCGAACGTCTCGGGGCGGCCGGACCAGCTGCCCTCCCCGACGCCATCGTCTGCGCCAACGACGACGTGGCCGCGGGCGTGCTGGCCGTGCTGCGGATGCGCGGCCTCGCCGTTCCCGCTCGGGTGCAGGTCGCCAGCCTGCTCGATCTGTCGCCCGGCCGGGAGGATCTCACGGTCACGACCCTGCGGCATCCGTGGCCCGAGATGGGGCGGGAGGCGGTGCGCCTGCTGCTGGACTCGCAGCAGCGGGGGCGCGGGCCCGCCGCCGAGCGCATCGCCCGCCGCGTCAGTCTCGCCCCGCAGCTCGTGCCCGGTCAGTCCACCCGCGAGCACCCCGTTCCCGAACCCCTCGTCGCCGTTCCGACGACGACCGCCACCACCCCTCATTTGAAGGAGACCCCGTGACCCGAATCCTGCTGCTCGGAGAGTCGTGGTTCGTGCACTCGATCCATCAGAAGGGCTTCGACTCCTTCACCACCTCGGAGTTCACGCTCGGCGGTGCCGAGTTCACCGCCGCCCTGCGCGAGGCGGGCCACGAGGTGACGCACCTCCCCTGCCACGAGATCGTCGACGGGCTGCCCGGCACGGCCGAGGGGCTGCGTGCGATCGCCGACGTCGTGGTGATCTCCGACGTCGGAGCCAACACCTTCCAGCTGCCGCCGGCCACGTTCAGCCGCTCGGAGACGACGGTCGACCTGATCGAGGTGCTGCAGCGTTTCACCGAGCTCGGCGGCGGGCTGATGATGGCGGGCGGGTACATGACCTTCTCGGGCATCGACGCCAAGGCCCGGTGGGGGCGCACCGCGCTCGCCGAGGTGCTGCCGGTGGGCGTGCTCGACCGCGACGACCGGGTCGAGCTGCCGTCGGGAGCGGCGCCGTCGACGGTGTCCGCCCATCCGGTGACGGCGGGCCTCGAG
Source organism: Herbiconiux sp. VKM Ac-2851 (assembly GCF_013205105.1). Classification (NCBI taxonomy): domain Bacteria; kingdom Bacillati; phylum Actinomycetota; class Actinomycetes; order Micrococcales; family Microbacteriaceae; genus Herbiconiux; species Herbiconiux sp. VKM Ac-2851. The sequence goes on from NZ_JABMLJ010000003.1 coordinate 289,884, forward strand.
GGGGAGTGGCCGGCGCTGCTCGGGCTGAACGAGGTCACGGTGCGCAAAGGAGCGGTGGAGCTCGCACGGTGCGGCGGGCATCCGCTGCTCGTCGTCGGAGCCTACGGCGAGGGCCGCACCGCTGCGTTCAGCTCGGACATCGCGCCGCACTGGGCGCCGCCCGGTTTCGTGCAGTGGCCGGGCTACGCCACGCTCTTCGACCGGCTCGTGCGGTGGCTGGCGGGGGAGCAGCTCCCGCTGACGTCCGAGCTGGCCGCGGGCGCGACGAGCGAGGTGTCCGCGTGAGCGGCGACGAGCGGATGCGCGCCGACTCGGTCACGCTGGCCGACGGTTCCGACACCGTCGACACCGTCATCACGCCGGTAACCGTGCTGGCGGGCACCACGCGGCCCGCGCCGGGCTACCCCGACCTGCCGCGCGACGACGTGGCCGCCCGGGGGACGGCCACATTCCTCGAGGGGCATGCGATCGGCATCCGCGACGGGGTGATCGCCTGGATCCGGCCGGCGGCCGAGGTCGAGGCCGCCACTCTCGCGCAGGCGGCGGTGATCGACGGCAGCGGGCAGGTCGCCATCCCGGGCCTGATGAACTCGCACACGCACTCGCCGATGACCATGTTCCGCGGTTCGGCCGAGGACGTTCCGATCAAGGACTGGTTCAACAAGCACATCTGGCCGATGGAGGTGAACCTGACCGAGCGCGACGTGACACTGGGCGCCCGCCTGGCCGTCGGCGAGATGCTGCTCGGTGGGGTGACGAACTTCGCCGACCACTACTTCTTCACGGATCGCATCGCCGAGGTCGTCGCGGAGAGCGGCGCGCGCGGGCACCTCGCCTCGACGTTCTTCTCGTCGCAGGGCACGGAGGGGCTCGAGCGCTCGGCCGCCTTCGCCGAGCGGTGGAACGGGGCGGCCGACGGGCGCATCACGACCGCTCTCGGACCGCACGCGACCTACACCGTGACCGACGCCGACCTGGAGGCGACGGCGGAGCACGCCCGACGGCTGGGGGTGCGCACGCACGTCCATGCCGCCGAGAGCATGAACCAGACGGAGTCGAGCCTCGAGCGGCACGGGCGCACGCCGGTGCAGGTGCTGCACGACACCGGAATCCTCGAGACCGGTGCGATCATTGCGCACGGCGCGGGCATCGTGGAGAGCGACCTCGAGTGGCTGGTGCCGTTCGCCGACCGGGTCGCGGTGGCCTCGTGCACGAAGGTCTACATGAAGCACGCGCACACGACGACGCCGGTGCGGATGCTGCACGACGCGGGTCTCACCGTGGGGCTCGGCACCGACGGTCCGGCGTCGCACAACACGCTCGACGTGCTGGAGAGCATGCGGATGATGTCGCTGAAGCAGAAGGACGACCACCTCGACGCCACCTGGCTGACCTCGGCCCACGCCCTCGACCTCGCCACCCGGCAGAGTGCTGCGGCGTTCGGGCTGCAGGACTCGCTCGGGGTGCTCGCGCCGGGCTACAAGGCCGACGTGGTGCTGATCGACCTGCAGAAGCCGCACCTGCAGCCGATGCACGACCTCGCAGCCGCACTCGCGCTGAGCGTGAAGTCGAGCGACGTCACCACCGTGCTCGTCGACGGCCGGCTCGTGGTGGAGCACGGCCGGCTCGTGACGATGGACCTCGCCGACACCATCGCCGAGCTCAACCGCCGCCTGCCCGAGCTCACCGACCGCTCTCGCGGCACGATCCAGGACTACGCCCCGTGAGCGCCCCTGTGCCTGCCCGCGCGCACACGCCGGGAGGCCGGCCGATGACCCGCGTTGACGCCTACTCCACGCCCTGGACCGACGTGGCTCGCCACCTCGCCACCGGCGACGGGCTCGCGCTGCTGCCGTTCGGCGCGCTCGAGCAGCACGGCCCGCACCTCCCGCTCGGCACCGACACGGCCACCGCCGTCGCGGTCGCGGAGCGCCTCGCCGACCGGCTCGACGCCCTGCTCCTGCCGCCGATCCACTACGGCGACACCTGGAACAACGCCGGCTACCCCGGCACCGTGTCCCTCTCGCCCGAGACGGTCACGGCGATCGCCGTCGACATCGGCCGCTCGCTCGCGGCGTCGGGCGCCCGAGCGCTGATCGTCGTGAACGGGGATTGGGGCAACCGACAGCCGCTCTACACGGCGGTGCGGCGGCTGAACGCCGAGCGCATCCTGCCCGCTCTCGCGCTGGACTACCCGGGGATGGACGAGGCCGTCGCCGAGGTGCGCACGAGCCGCGGCGCCGCCCCGGGGCTCAACCACGCCGAGGAGGTCGAGACGTCGATCATGCTGGCCCTCGAGCCGGGGCACGTGCATCCGGAGCGCTACGCGGCCGAGTACCCCGGGTTCCCGAGCGACTTCGGCACGCGGCCGATGCAGCTGCACCCGTTCTCGCCGACGGGCGTCTTCGGCGACCCGTCGCACGCGACCGCCGCCAAGGGCGAGCACATCCTCGCCGCCACCGTCGAGGGCTCGCTCGCTGTGCTCGCCGACTTCATCGCGGGGCTGCCCTCGCGCTGAGCGATGCGGCCGGGAGCCTCACCAGTCCGCCGGCCCCGCGCTCCCCGCCTCGTACTCCTCGAGCGGCGTCTCGCCCGCGGCCCACGCGTTCAGCACCGGAGTGACGATGCGCCAGCACTGCTCGGCGATGTCGCCCCGCACCGACAGCAGCCGGTCGTGCGCCAGGATGCCCGCCAGCACCTGCCCGTAGGCATCGAGCTCGGCCTCCCCGGGCCGCGCCTCGAGCCGCACCCGCTCGAGCCGGTCGGTGTCGTCGGCGCTGTTGACGAACAGGTCGAGGTCGACGTCGCCATTCAGGAGCGACATCCGCAGCACGGTGCCCTCGCCCGCGTCGGCGCCGCCGAGACCCTCCGGGGGAACCGACGGCCGGAAGTGCACCGCGACCTCGGCGCGCGGCGAGCCGATCGCCTTGCCCGAGCGCAGCACGAACGGCACGCCGGCCCAGCGCGGGGTGTCGACCTGCAGCAGCAGCTGCGCGAGGGTCTCGATGCCGTTGGCGGGATCGACGTCGTCCTCGTCGACGTACGAGGGGAAGAACCGGCCGTCGACGCGGCCCTCCGTGTAGCGGGCGCGGCGGGCGGTGTGCGGATCGTCGCGCCAGAGCCGCACGGCGCCGAGCACCTCGGCCATCCGGTCGTGCACGTCGTCGGCCGTGATGCGGTCGGGCCGTTCGAGCGTGGTCAGCGCGAGCACCATCGGCAGGTGGCTCTGCAGCATGTCGCGCAGAGCGCCCGTGGAGTCGTAGAACGCGGCCCGGCCCTCGAGCCCGAGCTCCTCGTCGAAGACGATCTCGACCTTCTCGATCTCGTCGGCGCTCCAGCCCGACTCGAGCAGACGGTTGCCGAAGCGGAGCCCGAGCATGCCGAGCACGGTGGCGTTGCCGAGGAAGTGGTCGATGCGCCAGAGCCGGTCCTCGGGGATGACGGTGGCCAGCGCCTCGTTCAGCGCGCGGGCGTCGTCGAGGTCCTCGCCGAAGGGCTTCTCGATCGCCACGACGAGGTCGTCGGGCAGCTCGAGCTGCGCGAGCGACTCGGCGACGGCGTGCCCCATCGCGGGCGGCAGGGCCACGTAGAGCACGGGGGAGGACGGGCAGGCGTCGAGCAGGGCCTTCAGCTGCTCGGGGTCGGAGGCGTCGGTCGCCACGAAGCGCGCCGCCTTCGACAGGGCGTCGACGGTGGCCGGCGCGATCTCGGCCGCCTCGAGGCTGCGGCGCACCAGGCCCTGCCACTCCTCGTCGCTCTGCGGCGTGCGGGCGGCACCGATCAGGGTGATCTCGAGCCCGCCGGCGAGCTCCGCGACCTTCCCCAACCCGGGCAGCAGCAGCCGCTCGGTGAGGTCGCCGCCGGCGCCGAGGATGGCGATGCTCCGCGGCTCGCGGCCGAGCGACTCGGCGTCGGGGATTCCGGGCTGATCCGACATGGCTGACTCCTCGCTGATGCGGCCCGTGCAGCCGCTCCGAGCGCGACCCTACCCGGCCTTTCTGGCCATGGCCCGCCCCGGCCCGCCCGCGGCCGGCCCGCTTCCGCGCCGCACCCACCATGCGTCACACTGGCACCACCACGGCCGGCAGGAGGCCGACCACCAAGGAGGACCCATGTCGTTCCAGGCCTACCTCGACACCGTCGAGAAGAAGACCGGCCTCACCCCCCGCGAGCTCGTCGCCCAGGCGACCGAGCGCGGCTTCGGCCCGGACACCAAGGCGGGCCCCATCCTCGCCTGGCTCGCCGAGGACTACGGCCTCGGCCGCGGTCACGGCATGGCCATGGTGCACGTCATCACCAAGGGCGATCGCATCGCGTCGAAGCACGTCGGCTCCGGCACCGCTCACAGCGATCCGAACGACCACCTCTGGCTCGACGGTGTCGCCACCAAGCCCGAGGGCTACTGACCCAGCCGGGTTGAATCGTTATACCGGAAAGAAGTCCGCGCTTGACAGCGATCCCCGGCGTTCTTATGGTGGTCACTTGAAGCGCTTCAATTACGAAGGCTCGCACTTCAAGGAGGAATTGTGACCACAGCACGCACCGCTCGTCTCCGCCGCTCCCTCGTCCCCATGGTCGCGCTGGCCGGTGCCGGCGCCCTGGTTCTGACGGGATGCTCGGCGGGAGGCGGAGGCTCAGAGGGTTCCGGCGACGGAGCCTCCGAGTTCACCTACCTGTCCCTCACCGAGAACACCGCGGTGGCCGACATCCTGACCGGTCTCAGCACCGGCGCCTGCAAGGCCGAGAACGACGCCCTGCCGCTGAAGATCACGAACCAGCCGCAGGCGAGCTTCGACCAGCAGCTCCAGCTGCTCGCCGGCCAGGACGCCCTGCCCACGATCTTCGCCGCCGGCAACACCCCGCAGCTCGCCAAGGACCTCAACGACAACGGCCAGCTGCTCGACATCCAGAGCACCTTCGACGACCTCGGTGTCTCCGACGACCTCCTGCCCGCCGCGACCTCGACCATCGAGAGCCTCTACGGTTCGGTGATCGCCCTGCCGACGGAGTTCAATGTCGAGGGCCTCTGGTACAACAAGCAGATCCTCGAGCAGAACGGCATCACCCCGCCCACCACGTGGGACGAGCTGACCGACGCCGCCGCGACCCTGAAGGCCGCCGGCGTGCAGCCGTTCTCGGCTTCGGGCGAACAGGGCTGGCCGCTGACCCGCCTCGTCGGCAACTACTTGTTCCGCACGATCGGGCCGGATGCGCTGCAGAAGGTCGCCGACGGCGACGCGAAGCTCACCGACCCCGAGTACGTCGAGGCCGCCGCCGCCGTGGCGGAGCTGGGCTCCGAGGGCTACTTCGGCGAGGGCGTCGGATCGATCGACTACGACACCTCGCTGAACACCTTCACCACCGGCAAGGCCGCGTTCCTCTACATGGGCAGCTGGGCGCTCAGCGCCTTCAACGCCGACACGAACGAGATCGGCGCCGACAACATCGGCTTCGTGGCGTTCCCCGACGTCGCCGGCGGCGAGGGCTCGAACGCCCAGCTCGCCGCCAACGTGGGTGTGCCGATCGCGGTGTCGAAGAAGGCCTACAACGACAAGGTCGGCGCGTGGCTGAGCTGCATCGCGGACAACTACGGCGCGGCGTCGCTGGGCGACCAGGGTGTGCTGAGCGGCTTCACGGTGAACGACGACGCGGTCGAGGTGCCGCCGCTGACCGCGGAGCTGCAGACCACGATCGACGAGTCCAGCGACAGCGTGCTCTGGTTCGAGGCGCTGTTCGACGCGCAGGCCACCACGACCAGCCAGACCAACGCGGCCCAGCTGGTCACCGGCGCCATCACCCCCGAGCAGTTCATGGAGCTGGTGCAGGCCGACCTCGGCAACTGACCCCGCTGACCGGGCCGGCATTCCGACCGGCCCGGCCCGGTCGATCCACCCGGCGGCGGAGCGAGCCCTGCTCCGCCGCCCTCACCCAGAAGGCCCACCATGAACAACGTCTTCGGCAACAAACGCGCCGTGCTCGTCTTCGTCGGACCGGCGCTGCTGATCTACACCGTGATCATGCTCGTGCCGGTGCTCTGGTCGCTCGGCTACACGCTCTTCACCGGCAGTGTCATCACCGGGTTCGAGTTCTCCGGCCTCGACAACTTCGCGAAGCTGTTCAGCGATCCCAAGGTCGGCGAGGCGCTGCTCTTCACGCTGAAGTACGCCGTGATCCTCACGGTCGGGCAGGTGCTGGTGGGCTACGCCCTCTCCCTCCTCTACGTCTTCTGGCTGCGCAAGGCCTCGAGCCTCGTGCGCACGCTCGTCTTCTTCCCCATCGTGCTGCCCACCGTCGCGGTCTCGCTGCTGTTCCAGAAGATGTTCGAGGTCGCCCCGCAGAACGGCATCGTCAACGAGTTCATCAACTTCTTCGGGCTTCCCTCCGTGGACTGGTTCGGCTCGCCCGACACCGCGTTCCTCGTGCTCGTGATCATGGACATCTGGCGCTCGATGGGCTTCTACGCCGTGCTCCTGTACGCCGGTCTCCTCGACATCCCCGAGGAGGTGATGGAGTCGGCCCGCCTCGACGGCGCCGGCGGCTGGACCCTGATCCGCCGCATCGTCATCCCGATGTCGCTGCCGGTGCTGCTCTCCTCGATCATCTTCAGCATCAACGGCACGCTCAAGGTGTTCGACTCGGTGCTCGCCCTGACCAACGGCGGGCCGGGATCCTCGACCACCCCGCTGACCCTGCTGATGTTCCGCACGGCCTTCAGCTACGGCGACTACGGCTACGGCAGCACCATCGCGCTGCTGCTCACCGTGATCTGCCTGCTGGTCACGATCTTCATCTTCCGCTCGTCACGACGTGACCTGACCAAGGGCTGATCCCATGACCACCACCGCCTCCGCCCCCGGCCGCCCGACGTCGGCGAAGCCCGGCCGCCCGCTGCGCATCCGTCGCCGGATGACCCCGCGCCGTGCCGGCAGCATCGCCCTGAAGACCCTCGTCATCGGCTTCCTGCTCGCCATCACCGTGCTGCCGCTGATCTGGCTGCTGCTCGGGTCGCTGAAGACCCAGACCGAATGGCTGAACAGCCCGTCGTGGGCGCTGCCCGAGAACTTCCTCAACTTCGAGAACTACCAGGTGGCCTGGGTCGACGGCGACATCGGCCGGTACATCCTGAACAGCGCGCTCGCGACGTTCCCGTCGCTCGCCCTGATCGTCGTGCTCGGCGTCGCCGCGGGCTTCGCACTCGAGGTGCTGATCTGGAGGGGTCGCGGCGGCGTGCTGCTGCTCTTCCTCGCCGGCATCATGGTGCCCGGGCAGATGATCCTGCTGCCGCTGTTCTCGGCCTACTTCCAGACCCACCTGACGGGAACGATCTGGCCGCTCATCCTGACCTACACGGCCACGGGTCTGCCGCTGACCGTGTTCATGATGGCCACCTACTTCCGCGCCGTGCCGCGTGAGATCTTCGAGGCCGCCGCGATCGACGGGGCGAGCATCTACCGCTCCTTCCTCTCGATCGGCTTCCCGATGGTGCGGAACGCCGTCTTCACGGTCGCCCTCGTGCAGTTCTTCTTCATCTGGAACGACCTGCTGATCGCCCTGACCTTCACGAGCGTGGGCGACTTCCAGACCATCCAGGTGGGCCTGCTCAACTTCACCGGTCAGTTCGGCCAGGTGCAGTACGGCCCGACCTTCGCGGCGATCTGCATCAACGTGGTCGGCATCCTCGTGCTCTACCTGTTCCTGAACCAGCGGGTCATGCGCGGCCTCACCGCCGGCTCCGTGAAGGGCTGACGTGACCCGCCTCGACGATTCCCCCGCGGGGGCCCGGATGCTCGACCGCGCCCACCCGCCGGCCGCCCCCGTGGTCATCCGCGTCTCGGCCGAGCACCTCGACGTGCCGTTCGGCCTCGGCACGGCCGTTCCCCGCCTGAGCTGGCAGACCGAGGCGGCGCCCACCTGGAGCCAGCACGGCTACGAGCTGAGCGTGTGGCGCGAGGGTGTCGGCGAGGAGCGGTTCGCCGTCGACTCAGCCGAGCAGCTACTCGTGCGCTGGCCGGCTGCGCCCCTGCGCTCGCGCGAGATGGTCACCGTGGCGGTGCGCGTGATCGGCGCCGACGGTGCGGCCTCCGACTGGTCGGCACCGCTGACGCTCGAGGCCGGGCTCCTCGATCCGCTCGACTGGACCGCGACCGGCATCCAGCCGCCCTGGCCGGAGGACCACTCCGACGACGACCGCCGGCCGCCGCTGTTCCGTCGGGAGTTCGAGCTCGCCGAGGCACCCCGCCGAGCCCGCCTGCACGTCACGGCCCACGGCCTGACGGAGCTCGAGATCAACGGGCGACGCGTCGGCGACGACATCCTCGCCCCCGGCTGGACCGTCTATCAGGACCGCCTGCGCACCCTCAGCTACGACGTCACCGACCATCTCACCGCCGGCGGGAACGCGATCGGCGCATGGATGGCCGACGGCTGGTGGCGCGGACGCTACGGCTTCGACGGCGGCACGCTGAACATCTACGGCACCGACATCGCCCTGCTCGCGCAGCTCGAGATCGAGCGGGCCGACGGCACGGTCGAGGTGATCGGCACGGGAACCGACTGGGTCGCGCATCCGTCGCCCATCGTCAAGTCGAGCCTCTACACGGGCGAGACCTTCGACGCGACGCTGGTGCCGCACGGGTGGACCAAGCCCGGCTTCGACGACTCGGCGTGGCAGCCCGCCAAGGTCGCCGAGTTCGCCCCCGGCACCTTCGTGGCCGCCGAGGGCCCGCCGGTGCGCTGCACCGAGGAGCTCGCGCCGGTGTCCGTGCGGCGCACCGAGCGCGGCTCGGTCGTGCTCGACTTCGGCCAGAACTTCTCGGGGCGCCTGCGCGTGCGCGCCGCTACCGGGGTCGGGGAGCGGCTCGTGCTGCGGCACGCGGAGGTGCTGCAGGACGGCGAGCTCTACACGCGCACCCTGCGCGACGCGACTTCGGTCGACGAGTACCGCGGGTCGACGGGCGCGATCGACTGGGAGCCGCGGTTCACGATCCACGGCTTCCGCTACGCCGAGATCGAGGGCTACGATGGCCCGCTCGACGAGCTCGACGTGGTGGGCCGGGTCTACCACTCCGACATGCGGCGCACCGGCTGGCTGAGCACCTCGCACGAGGGGCTGAACCGGCTGCACGAGAACATCCGCTGGAGCATGCGCAGCAACTTCGTCGACATCCCGATGGACTGCCCGCAGCGCGACGAGCGGCTCGGCTGGACCGGCGACATCCAGGTGTTCGCACCCACTGCGAGCTACCTCTACGACTGCTCGGGCCTGCTCAGCAGCTGGCTGCGCGACCTCTCGGCCGAGCAGGAGCGGTTCGGCACGGTGCCCTGGTACGTGCCGGTCATCCCCGGGGCACCGATGTGGACGCCGATCCAGCCGGCCGCCGTCTGGGGCGACGCCGCCGTGCTCACTCCCTGGGCGCTCTGGCGGGCCTTCGCCGATCGCGAGCTGCTCGCGCGGCAGTACCCGAGCGCCTCGGCCTGGGTCGACCAGGTCACCCGGCTCGCCGGCCCGTCGCGGCTCTGGAACACGGGCATGCAGCTCGGCGACTGGCTCGACCCGAACGCGCCGCCGGACGACCCGGCGCTCGCCGTCACCGATCCGTACCTCGTGGCCACGGCGTACTTCGCCTGGTCGGCCGAGACGCTCTCGCAGACGGCCGCCGCCCTGGGGCTGACCGCCGATGCCGAGCGCTACCACCGCCTGCACCTCGAGATCGCCGACGCCTTCACGGCCGAGTGGGGCGGCGCCGACCGGCCGCTGGATCAGCAGACGCAGACCGCGCTGGCACTCGCCGTGCGCTTCGGGCTGCTCCGCGACCCGGCCCGCCGCCAGGAGGCGGGCGACGCGCTGGCGCGGCTGGTGCGGGACGGCGGACACCGGGTCGGAGCCGGCTTCGCGGGCGTGAACCTGCTGAGCGACGCCCTCACCGAGACGGGTCACGCGGACACCGCCTTCGCGCTGCTGCTCGAGCACCGGAGCCCCTCGTGGCTGTCGATGGTCGACAAGGGCGCCACCACGACCTGGGAGCGCTGGGACAGCCTGCTCGACGACCTCACGGTGAATCCCGGCAGCATGACGTCGTTCAACCACTACGCGCTGGGCTCGGTCGCCGACTGGATGCACCGGGTGATCGGCGGCATCGAGGCGACCTCGGCCGGGTACCGCACGGTGCGGATCGCTCCGCGTCCGGGGCCGCTCGAGCGCGCATCCGCTCGTCTCGAATCGGGCTACGGGCCGATCACGACCGAGTGGTCGGTGCAGGGGGAGGAGTTCTCCCTGCTCGTGCACCTGCCCACCGGCGTGACCGGGGCCGTCGAGCTGCCGGACGGCACGGTGACCGAGGTGGGTCCGGGCGACCACGCGTTCCGGGCGAGCGTCGAGGCGGTGTCGGGCGTAGCGTGACGAAGGCGCCGATCCGGCGTCCGCCGAGGTCCGTCGAGGACAGCTGGGATCACGCGCCATGTCGAAGAAGAAACCCCGCCCGCAGGTCGAGCGCATCCGCAAGGACCTCTACGAGGCGGAGCTGGAGCGGCTGCAGATCGAGCTGGTGACCATGCAGCGCTGGGTGATCGAGACCGGCGCCCGCGTGGTCGTGCTCTTCGAGGGCCGCGACGCCGCGGGCAAGGGCGGCGCGATCAAGCGCATCGTGCAGTACCTCAACCCCCGCTCGGCCCGGGTCGTGGCGCTGCCGACGCCCAGCGAGCAGGAGAAGGGGCAGTGGTACTTCCAGCGCTACATCGAGCACCTGCCCACCACGGGCGAGATCGTGCTGATGGACCGCTCCTGGTACAACCGCGCCGGCGTCGAGCGCGTGATGGGCTACTGCACCCCTGAGCAGTACCGCCTGTTCCTGCGTCAGACCCCGGTGTTCGAGCGGATGCTCGTGGAGGACGGCATCATCCTGATCAAGTACTGGTTCTCGGTCTCCGACGACGTGCAGGAGGACCGGTTCCGCTCGCGGCTGGACGACCCGATGCGCCGCTGGAAGCTCTCGGACACGGATCTGCAGTCGATCACCCGCTGGGAGGACTACTCGCGGGCGAAGGACGAGATGTTCGAGGCCACCGACCACGCGGACGCGCCCTGGTGGACCATCGAGAGCGACGACAAGCGGGCCGCGCGACTGAACGCGATCAACCACCTGCTGTCCCGCATCCCCTACGAGCACCGCGAGCCCGAGCCGATCGACATCCCCGGGCGACCCGTGTCGGACTCGTACGAGCGGCCGGCGCGCGAGCGGTTCCAGTACGTGCCCGACCACGCGCACACGCTGGGCTGACGCGGGGCTGCGCGCTAGCGCCGCACCGAGCTCGCGCGGGCGATGAGGGCCGGTGCCAGCACGACGTGCTCGTGCTCGTGGCCCTCGTCGGCGACCTCGCTCCAGAGCAGGCGGGCGCCGATCTCGCCCATCTCTCGCCCGGGCTGGGCGATGGTGGAGATCGGGATGGCGCTCTCGCGCACGGCGCTGTTGTTGTCGTAGCCGATCACCGCGAGGTCGTCGGGGATGCGCAGCGCCGCCGAGAGCGTCTGCACGAGCCCGAGGGCCAGCAGGTCGGAGGCGGCGAAGACGCCGTCGGGCCGCTCCTCGGGCGCGCGGTCCAGGATGATCGAGCCGGCCGCCCGGCCCTCGGGGGCGTTGACCGCGCCCACGATGATCTCCTCGAGCGTGACGCCGCCGTTCGTCTCGGCCACCGCGCGCTCGGCCCCGAGCCGGCGCTCGAGGAGCGGCTCGAGCCGGTCGGGCCCGCCCACGAAGGCGAGGCGCCGGCGGCCCTCGTCGATCAGGTGGCGGGCGGCGAGGTAGCCGCCCTGGAAGTTGTCGACCACGATCGAGCAGCCCTCGTCGATCGGCACGGCGACGTTCAGCAGCAGCACCGGGCGGCCGTGGCCGCGCAGGCGGTGGGCGCTCTCGGGTGCCGCCTCGAACGGGGCGAGCAGGATGCCCGCGAAGCGCGCCTGGTCGAACAGGTCGAGGTAGGTCTCCTGCTTGGCGTAGTCGTTGTCGCTGTTGGCGAGCAGGAGGGTCATGCCGTTCGCGGCCGCGCCCTCCTCGGCGCCCCGGGCGATGTCGACGAAGAACGAGTTGCCGATGTCGGTGACGACCAGGCCGAGGGTGGTGCTGCGGCCCATCGCGAGCGAGCGGGCCTGGTTGTTGCGCACGAAGCCGAGCTCGTCGATCGCCGTGTGCACCCGCTTCAGCGTGGCCTCGGCCACCTTGTCGGGGTGGTTGAGCACGTTCGACACCGTGCCGAGGGCGACGCCGGCGCGCGCCGCCACGTCGCTCATGCTCGGCATGCTCCTGCTGGTCGACATCGTTCTCCGCGACTGAAGTTCGGGGTGCAGCCGGAGCTCCGCTCCGGGCTCCAGCCAGCTTAGGGAATTTCCCGTCGACTCCTGTTGACACACGCTGACCCGCCGCCTACTTTAACTTGAAGCGCTTCAATACGGCGCCCACAACACCTCTAGTCACATTGGAGTGGCATGAATTCATCGAAGAGATCGAGGCGTGGACTGCTGGCCGGGGGGCTCGCGCTGGCGCTGGCCGCGGGCGGTTCGGCCCTGGCGGCGGGGCCGGCATCAGCTGCCGACGCGACGGCCGGAGCGACTGCCGGCACGGCAGCGGCGTCAGGAGTGACGGCGGCACGAGCATCCGTCGACCTGGCCGAGTGCCCCTGGATGGACACCGCCCTCGGCGCCGACGAGCGCGCCCGGCTGCTGCTGGACGCGAGCTCGCTCGGCCAGAAGTACCGCTGGCTGAACGAGCAGGCGGCGAACACGCCCCGGCAGACCGAGTTCAGCGGGGTCTCGTACCCGGAGCAGGTGGGCTGCACCCCGACGATCGTCTACACCGACGGCCCCGACGGCGTGCGCTTCACCGAAGGGGTCACCGCGTTCCCCGCCCAGATCGCGCTCGCCTCGAGCTGGAACGCCGACCTCGCCTTCGACAAGGGCGCCGCCCAGGCCGCCGAGGCGTGGGACACGGGCAAGGCCGGCGTGCTCGGCCCCGGAATCGCCAGTGGCCGCACCCCGCTCTCGGGCCGCACCGCCGAGTACCTCGGCGAGGACCCGCTGCTCAGCGGCACCCTCGGCGCCGCGAACACCCGCGGGCTCGAGGAGGGCGACCCCGAGAAGCCGACCCTCGCCGTGCTCAAGCACTACGTGGGCAACGAGCAGGAGGAGGCCCGCCAGACGAGCTCGTCGAACCTCGACGAGCGCACGCTGAAAGAGGCCTACGACCTGCCCTTCGAGATCCTCGTCGACGGCGGGGCGCCGGCCGGCGTGATGTGCTCGTACAACCAGATCAACGGCGTGTACGGCTGCGAGAACCCGCTGCTGAACACCGATCTGCGGGCTCAGCTCGGCTTCGACGGCTACGTCGTGTCCGACTTCGGGGCCGTTCACAGCACAGCGGATGCGCTGAACGCCGGTCTCGACCAGGAACTGAACCGTCCCATCCACTACACGCCCGCGCTGCTCGACGCGGCGATCGCCGACGGCTCCCTCTCCGAGGCCACCGTCGACACCGCCGCGTACACCGTGGTGAAGTCGTACATCGGCGCTGGACTGTTCGACAAGCCGGCGCCCGAGACTCCCGTGGAGGACGCCTCGACGCCCGAGCACAAGGCGCTCGCGCGGAGCATCGCCGAGGAGGGCTCGGTGCTGCTGAAGAACGACGGCCTGCTGCCGCTCGACGCCTCCGACGGCTCCACCATCGCGCTGATCGGCCCGACGGTGTCGAACACCCCGACGAACGGCATCAGCGCCTCGTCGGTCTGCAGCATGTCGTGGCGCTTCGGCAGCCCCAACACGCTGGCCTGCGAGGACGTGGTCGCGCCCGACACGGCGTTCGCTTCCCGTGCTGCGGAGGCGGGAGCATCCGTCGTCGTGTCGAACGGAGCCGACCCGGCGGCCGCTGCGGCGACCGCGGCCTCGGCGGACGTGGCGATCGTGTTCGGCTACTACCGCTCGGGCGAGTTCAGCGACATCCCGGGCCTCGGGCTCGCCGACGGCGGGGACGACCTGATCGCGGCCGTCGCCGCCGCGAACCCGAACACGGTCGTCGTGCTCGAGACCGGCAGTGCCACCGACATGCCCTGGCTCGACCAGGTCGACGGCGTGCTGCAGGCCTGGTACCCCGGTGAGCAGCAGGGCCCCGCGCTCGCGTCGCTGCTCTGGGGTGACACGAACCCCTCGGGCAAGCTGCCGATGACCTTCCCGAAGTCGCTCGCCGACACCCCGACCTCCACCCCGGAGCAGTACCCGGGCGTCGTCGATGCGTCCGGAATCACGCAGGTCGACTACAGCGAGGGCCTCGCGATCGGGCACAAGTGGTACGACGAGCAGGGCATCGACCCGCTGTTCGAGTTCGGGCACGGGCTGTCGTACACCTCGTTCGGCTACTCCGACCTCGAGCTGTCGACCACGGTCTCGGGCGGCACGGTCTCGACCACCGCGTCGTTCACCGTGACGAACACCGGGTCGGTGGCGGGCACGGAGGTGCCGCAGGTGTACCTCACGCTGCCGTCGTCGGCGGAAGCGCCGGGCAAGCGGCTGGTCGGCTACGAGCGGGTCGCCCTCGAGCCCGGCGCCTCCCAGCGGGTCACGACGACGATCTCGTCGGAGTCGGCCGACCACCCGTTCTCGATCTGGGACGTGAACGCGGACGCGTGGGAGGTCGTCGACGGCGGCTTCACCGTGTCGGTCGGGTCGTCGTCGCGCGAGCTGCCCCTCACGGGCTCGGTCGTGGTCGACACCGCCGGCACCGCGCCGGTCGTCTCGGTGGCGACCTCGCCCTCGGCGCCCGACGGCGCGGCGGGCTGGTTCGTCTCGCCCGTCACGGTCACGGCCACCGCGGTCGACGACGTCGACCCGGCTCCGGTCGTCTCGACGAACCTCGACGGGGCCGGTTGGGTCGACGGCGGCACGGTCACGGTCTCTACCGACGGGGCGCATTCCCTCGAGGTGCGGGCGACGGATGCGGCGGGCACCGTCTCGCCCTCCACGAGCGTCTTGCTCCCGGTCGACCGCACCGCGCCCACCGTCTCGGCGTCGGCCGACCGCTCGGCGGGTGCGATCGTGCTGGCGGCCACGGACGCTGCCTCCGGCGTCGCCTCGGTCGAGTGGGCCGTCGCGGCCGACGCGCCCTCGTGGCAGGCGTACACCGGGCCGGTGCCGGTCGCGTCGGCGGGGGAGCGGATCGTCTTCCGCGCCACCGATGTGGCGGGGCTGGTGAGCTCGGTGGGGACGTTCGACTACGCGGCGGCCGGGCCGTCGCCGTCGCCCACTCCGTCCTCGTCGCCCTCCGCCTCGCCGGCGCCGGGTGCCGGGTCGTCGCCGGCGGGCGGGCTCGCCTCCACGGGCCTCGCGGCCGGTGGTATCGCCGCCCTCGCGCTGCTCCTCGTGGCAGGCGGCGCGGTGACGGTGCTCGTGCGCCGGCGCGGCGCGCGGAACGCGGGCTGACGCAGCCGGTGGCTCGTCCCCGACGGCCCTTCCCCTCACGGGGGAGGGCCGTCGGTCATTCTCCGCCCGCTCAGCCGAGCAGGCGCCGCAGGGTCGCCGAGACCGGCAGGGGCGCACGGCCGA
This sequence comes from Herbiconiux sp. VKM Ac-2851, assembly GCF_013205105.1. Classification (NCBI taxonomy): domain Bacteria; kingdom Bacillati; phylum Actinomycetota; class Actinomycetes; order Micrococcales; family Microbacteriaceae; genus Herbiconiux; species Herbiconiux sp. VKM Ac-2851. The sequence goes on from NZ_JABMLJ010000003.1 coordinate 305,464, forward strand.
GCAGCTCGCCGAGCGCCGGGTCGACCACGTCGAACTCGCCGCGGCGCGCGGCCCGGTAGAGCCCGAGCGTGAACTCGGCGGCCGGCGCCGGCATGCCGTGCTCGATCATCGAGGCCAGCCACTCCTCGTCGTCCACGACCGTGCGGGTGATGGTGCGGCCGGTCAGGGCGCTGAGCTCGGTGGCCACCTGCTCCAGGTCGAGCGCCTCGGCGGCCGTGAGCGGAGCGGTCACCCCGTCGCCCGGGTGCTCGGCCGCCAGCAGGATCGCGGCGGCCTCGGCGAGGTCGTCGTGCGCCGTCCAGGACACCGGGCCGTCGGCCGGCGCCGCGATCGTGCCCGTCGTCAGCGCGCCGTCGAGCTGGAACGCGAGGGTGTTCGCGTAGAAGCCGTTCCGCAGCGCGGTGGTGGGCACCGCGAGTCGGGCGAGATGCTGCTCGGTCGCCGCGTGCACGGCCTGGGGTGCGAACAGCGAGTCGGCAGCCGACGCCTGATGGCTCGTGTAGAGGATGCGCCCGGCGCCGGCCGCGACCGCCGCGTCGACGGCGGCGAGATTCGCTCCCACCGCGGCGTCGCCCCGGATCGAGGCCGAGATGACGAGCACCCGGTCAGCGCCCTCGAAGGCGTGCGCGAGGGTCTCGGGCTCGGTGAAGTCACCCGCCCGCACCCGCACACCGCGGTCGGCGAGCGCCTGCGCCCGGGCAGCGTCGCGCACGCTGACGCCGACGGTCTCCGGCGGTACCCGCTCGAGGAGCCGGTCGACGATCCGCGAGCCGAGTTCCCCGGTCGCTCCCGTGATGATGATCATTGATACTCCTATCGTGTTTCCAGTGGTAACAGACGGTAGCAGGGTGTTTCCGTTGATCGCAAGTCACTGTTATCGTTGATCCGTGAGCGTCGACGAGTCCGCCCCCGTGGCCACCCAGCCGCAGCGGAGTGTTGTGCGCTCGCGCATCGTCGAGGTCGCCGCCGAGATGCTGCGCGAGAGCGGGGCCGCGGCCCTCACCACCCGCCGCGTCGCCGACGCCGCCGGGGTGCAGGCGCCCACGATCTACCGCCTGTTCGGCGACAAGGACGGGCTCGTCGACGCCGTGGCCGAGCACGTGCTCGGCGAGTTCGTGGCCCGCAAGACGGCCCTGCCCACCGGCACCGACCCGGTCGAGGCCCTGCGCGACGGCTGGCGCCAGCAGCTCGACTACGCCCTGACGAATCCCGAGCTGCACCGGCTGCTCGGCGAGGCCGGCCGCAGCCGCCGCTCCCCGGCGCTCGATGCCGGGCTCGCGGTGCTGCGCGCGCGCATCCACGCCCTCGCCGCGGCCGGCCTGCTCCGGGTCGACGAGCAGCGCGCGCTCGGCGTCATCCGCGCGGCCGCCACCGGCACCGTGCAGCAGCTGCTCGACAGCCCGCCCGACGACCGCGACGAGGGCCTCGCCGAGGCGATGCTCGAGGCCGTCCTCGGTCGCATCCTCGTCCCCGGAGCCGACAGGGCGGGCGAGCATCCCGGCGCGGCGCTCGACGGCCCGCGAGCCGCCGCTATCGCGCTGGCGGCCCAGCTCGACGCGTTTCCGGCGCTCTCGTCCGCCGAACGCCGGCTGCTCGCCGAGTGGCTCTCCCGCGCCGTCGAGGATCAGCACGCCACGGGGCACGACGTCAGCGGGCAGGACGCCACCGGGCCGGCCGCCACCGGGCCGGCCGCCACCGGGCCGGCCGCCACGGGGCTCTGACGCGCGGCCGCTGATCGTGGCAGGGTGGCTGGGATGACGCCGCGCATCCTGAACCCCTACGGCAAGTTCCTCTACGTGCTGATCGGCGGGATCGCCGTCGTGCTCCTCAATCTGCTCGTCGCCGCCCTGGTCGGGCCGGTCGTCGGCCCGGTGCTGTACGTGGTCGTGCTGTTCGGCTGGATCCTCGTCGGCGCGCGCATCTTCCGGGTGCCCGAGGAGCCGATCGAGCCGCCGCGGCCGTGGTGGAAGCTCACCGGGCGACCGACCGCCGGCTTCGTGCTGGCGGCCCTGTTCGCGCTGCAGGCGATCACGAATCAGCTCACGCTGGTGCTGGGCGACCGCGGTCGAGCCGGCGACGACGGCGGCACCGCGTCGGTCACCGCTATGACGGCCGCGTGTGGGATCGCGGCGGTGGTGTACCTCGCGTCCTCGGTCCGTCTGCGCGCGCGCCGGGCCGAGTAGCGCCTCAGCACATCAGGTGCCCGACGGCCGGCGCCGCAGCGAGCGAGCGCCTCAGCGGCTGCGGGCCGTCTCGCGCCGGTTCGCCTTTTTGATCGCGTCCACGAGCTCGTCCTTCTTCATGGTCGAGCGCCCCGAAATGTCGAGCCGCTTCGCCAGCTCCATCAGGTGCGCCTTCGAGGCATTGGCGTCGACGCCCTCCTGGGTCTCTCCCGCCGACCCGCGTCCGCCCGCGGCCTTCTTGTCCGACGGCCCCGACTCGTCCTTCCGCTCCCAGTGGTCGCCGACCTTCTCGTACTCGTGCTTCAGCGCGGCGAACGCCGTGCGATGCGCTCGCTCACCCTCGCCGTAGCTGTCGACGGCCGAGTCGTGCGCCTTGCTCCAGAGCGCCTGCGCGTGCTTCTCCGAGCGGGCGAGGGTTGAGGGGAGTTCCTCCGATGCTGGCATGATCGTCTCCTTCGTTCCCCTCCACCCTCATCCCGCCGGCCGTCGCCCGCAAGACGCGCCCGCGCGCCCGCGCGCCCTAGGCGTCGTAGTTCTGGATGCTCTTCCCGTGCGACCGGTCGGTCAGCCGGGCCAGGCGCGGCGCCAGCTCCGCGACTACGCCCGGCACGTCGACCGTGAGCAGCCGGCGGTCGCGCATCAGCACCCGGCCGTCCACGATCGTGGTGTCGATGTCGTTCGAGCGCGCGCTGTAGATCAGCGTGCTCGCCAGGTCGTGCACGGGCTGCACCCGCGGATCGCTGAGGTCGACGAGGATCAGGTCGGCCCGGTAGCCGGGCTCTATCCGACCGACGACGCCCGCGAGCTGCACGGCGGCGGCGCTCTGGGTGGTGGCGTGGTCGAGCAGCTCCTCGGCGCGCATCCACGTGGTGTCGAGCTCGGTGGCCTTCTGCACATAGGCCATGAAGGTCATCGACTCCCAGACGTCGAGCGTGTTGTTCGAGGCGGCACCGTCGGTGGCGAGCCCGACCGGCACGCCCGCCGCGGCGAGCAGCCGCACGGGCGTCGTGTCGAAGCCGAGCTTGAGGTAGCCCTTCGGTGCGCTGCCGACGCCGACCCGGCCGTCGGCCGCGGCGGGCGCGAGCAGCGGCAGGTCTTCCGGAACGATGCCGATGCCGTGCGCGATCAGCACCTTGCCGTCGAGCAGCCCGGTGTCGTGCAGCACCCCGATGGGCGTGCGGCCCGTGCGCTCGCGGCTGTGCACGGTCTGTGAGCGGCCCTCCGCGGCGTGGATGTGCACGAGCAGGTCGTGCTCCTGCGCCGCCCGCGCGGTCGCGGCGAGGTCGTCGTCGTTCAGCGTGTAGGTCGCGTGCGGGGCCAGCGCGGTGCTGATCCGGCCGTTCGCCGCGCCCCGCCAGCGCGTCGCGAACTCGAGCGACTGCTCGAGCCCGGCCTGCCCGTCGCTCGAGAAGTAGGTCGAGCCGAGCACGCCCCGGAGGCCGGTCTCGTCGGTGACCTTCGCGATCCGGTCCATGTTGAAGTAGTGGTCGGCGAAGGTCGTGACGCCGTGCCGGATCATCTCGGCCGCCGCGAGCCGGGTCGCCAGCTCCACGTCGTCGTCGGTGAGGTTGACCTCCATCGGCCAGATGAAGTCGTTGAACCAGCGGTCGGCCGGCACGTCCTCGGCCGCTCCGCGGAACATCACCATGGGGGAGTGCGTGTGGCAGTTGATGAAGCCGGGCATCGCGACCTTGCCGCGCGCGTCGATGGTCTCCCGAGCCGCGGGCGGGGCGACGGATGCTCCCCGGGAGTCCACCGCATCCGTCACCGACTCGAACACCCCGTCACGGATCGCGACGATCTGGTCGGGCACGAACGAGATGGCGCCCGTCTCGTCGTGCCGCAGCACGGTGGCGCCGGTGATGACGAGGTCGGCCGGCCCGAGGTCGGGAGAGCTCGTGGGCGAACCGAGGGCGGAGCCGCCGGGGCCGAAGCCGCTGGGGCCCGAACCGCTCAGGGCGGATCCGCTCATGCCAGCGCCGCCAGCCCGAACGACACCATGTTCTCGAAGGTGGCCTCGCGCTCGGCGGCGGTCATCTCCGAGCCGGGCAGGTCGCTCACGGTGCCGACCATCAGCGACTCGAAGCCCTCCTTCAGCGCCACGGCGTAGAGCCCGGCCGCCTCCATGTCGATGCCGATCGTGCCGTAGGCGAGCAGCCGCGGAACCAGGTCGACGTCGGGGTTGTAGAAGGCATCGGTCGTGAAGAGGGGGCCCACGTGCATCCGCTTGCCCGTCGCCTCTCCGAACTCGACGGCCTTGCGCAGCAGCCCGAAGGACGGCGCGTGGCTGAGGGTCACACCGGGCACCCACTCGCTCGTCATCGCCGAGTTGGTGTGGGCGGCGCTCGCCGCGATCACGTCGCCGAGCTCGAGGTAGGGCGCGATGCCGCCGATGGTGCCGACGCGCACGATGCGCTTCACGCCGTAGTGGCGCGCGAGCTCGGTGCTGTAGATCGACATCGACGGGATGCCCATGCCCGAGGCGAGCACCGACACCGGCCGGCCTTCGAAGGTGCCGGTGTAGCCGAGGATGCCGCGCACCTCGGTGACCAGCCGGGGCGAGTCGAAGAAGGTCTCGGCGATGAGCTTGGCGCGGCGCGGGTCGCCGGGCATGAGGACGTCGGGGGCGAAGTCGCCGTCGAGGGCGCCGATGTGCGGGGTGGGCATGATGTTCCTTCCGAAGGGGATGGTGCGGGCGGGTCGGGCGGGGTCGTCGAGCGGATGCGCGGCGCGCCGTGTGGGTCAGCCGAGCTGGGTCGGCGAGTACTTCGCGAGCACCGCGCGCTCGGCCCAGCTGACGAGGCTGTAGAAGATCAGGGAGACGGCGGTGAGGATCGCGGCCGCCGCCCAGAGCCCGGTGTAGTCGGAGTGCGCGCGGGAGGCCACGATCTCGTGACCCAGCCCGTCGCCGGTGGCCAGCCACTCGGCGAGGGTCGCGGCGAGCACGGCGGTGGGGGCGGCGATGCGCGCCGAGGCGAAGATCGACGGCAGCGTGTACGGCAGCTGCAGGCGCCAGAGGTTGCTCCAGATCGAGGCGTCGTAGCTGCGCATCAGGGTGAACGCGTCCGACGGCACCCGGCGCAGCCCGCTCTGCGTGTTCGCGAGCGTCGGGAAGAAGGTCACGATCGCGGTGATCGCCACCACCCCGCCGAGCCCGCGGCCGAGCGCGAGGATGAGCACCGGGATCAGCACGATGATCGGCACGGAGCGCAGCCCCACCGCGAGCGGTGTCAGCACCCGCTCGACCACCGGGAAGGTGACGAACGCCACGGCCGCCGCGATGCCGATCACGAGACCGGCGACGTAGCCGACGCCGGCGTGCACGAGGGTCTCGCCGAGGGCCTTCAGCATGACGGCCTGATTCGCCGCCGCATCCTCGCTCGTGAACAGGTACGCGAAGACGTCGAGCGGAGACTTGCCGACGAACGGCGACATGTCGAAGGCGATCAGGTAGGCCCACCAGGCGGCGAGGATCACGAGGATCGAGCCGACGGTCCACGCCACCGTGCGCAGCAGCCGGGCGGCGAGCGGCCCGCGCCGGGCCGGGGCGGCGGCCTGCGCGGTCGAGATCGACGCCGACCACGGGGTGAGCCACCGGCGCAGCAGCCCGAACACGCCGTAGGGCACCGCGGCCATCACGGTCGCGATGACCGCCACCGACCAGACGCGGCCGAGCTCGAGCGACATCAGACCGTTGATCAGCAGCACGCCGAGGCCGGCCTTCGCGCCGATGAACTCGCCGAAGATCGCGCCCAGCACGGCCGCCGCGGCACCGATCTGCAGGCCGGTCAGGATGGCGGGGATCCCCGAGGGGAAGCGCACGAAGCGCAGCGCCGAGAGCGAGCGCCCGCCCCAGGCGGTGACCATCGTGAGCGGCCCACCGTCGGCCGAGCGGAGGCCGAGCATCGTGCCGACGAGGGTGGTGAAGAACACCGACAGGGCGGCCAGCACGACCTTCGCGGTGTCGGGGTCGAAGGTGAGCTGCAGCAGCGGGTTCACCGCCACGAGCGGCAGGCAGAACAGGGTGAGCGCGAGGCGCAGGAAGAGCGACTCGAGCGCCGGCAGCTGCACGAACAGCACCGCCACGACGACGGCGGCGAGGTTGCCGAAGAACCAGCCTCGCACCGCCACCCAGGCGGTGGCCGAGAAGGCGTTGAGGTAGACGGGCCAGTCGGCGACGAGGCTCTGCACGATCGCGGTCGGTGAGGCGAGCACGCCGAGGCGGGTCAGCCACAGCTCGGCGGCGATCTCCCAGAGCACGACGAGGGCGACGCTGACGAGGGCGGTGACGACCCAGCCGTTCAGGGCGCCGCGGCGGGAGTCGCGGCGGGAGCGGGCGCGCTCGGTGGCGATGGCGCTCGCGGCGCGCTCGGCGGCTGCGGCCCGAGCGGCTGCGGTGTCAGCGGGCGCAGCCGTGCCCGTGCTCACGCTCACGCCTCCGCCGGGGCGACCGAGGCCAGCTCGCCGTCGCTCACCAGGTCGTCGGGGTCGTCGTCGGTGCCGGCGTGCAGCATCCGCGACAGCTCGTCGCAGACGGCATGGAACTCGGGCGTCGCGAGCAGCTCGCGCCGCCGGGGCCGCGCGAAGTCGAGGTCGATCTCGCCGACGATCCGGCCCGGCCGCGGCGACATCACCACGACCTTGTCCGCGAGGAACGCCGCCTCGGAGATCGAGTGGGTGACGAGCAGTGCGGTCGCCTTGGTGGCCGACCAGAGCTTCTGCAGCTCCTCGTTCATCCGCTGCCGGGTGATCTCGTCGAGGGCGCCGAACGGCTCGTCGAGCAGCAGGATCTCGGGCTCGGCGACGATGGCGCGGGCGATCGCCACGCGCTGGCGCATGCCTCCCGAGAGCTGGGCGGGACGCGCATCCGCGAAGCCCTCGAGGCCCACGAGGCGGATCAGCTCGTCGATTCGCGAGGCCGGGATGGGCGTGCGCATGACTTGGCCGGGCAGCCGGATGTTGTCGCGGACGCTGCGCCACGGCAGCAGCGACGGGTCCTGCAGGGCGAGCCCGAGGCGGTGCGCCGAGCGGATGGCGGCCGGCGTCTCGCCGTGGATCGTGACCTCGCCGGCCGAGTACGACTCGAGGTCGGCGAGGATGCGCAGGATCGTGGACTTGCCGCAGCCCGACGGGCCGAGCAGCGCGGTGAACGAGCCCTGCGGCACGGCGAGCGACACGTCGTCGAGCGCGAGCACGTCGCTCTTCTTCGACGAGTAGACCTTGGTCAGATTGCTGAGGGTGAAGCCAGAGCCGGTCACGGCGCCTCCAGTGCTGGTGGTGAAGCCCGGGCCCTCCTCCCGCGACGAGATCGTGCGGGAGGAGGGCCCGGGTCGGTGCTACTTGATGGTGTTCGAGCCCGCGTAGACCTCGTCGAGCACCGAGGTGTCGAAGAGCGAGTCGTCGACGCCGGTGATGCCGAGCGTGTCGAGGGTCGCGACGTTCTTCGCGATGGCGTCGGAGGACATCGTGAGCAGGCCGTTCTCCTTGGTCTCGTCGGTGACGAGCAGGTCCATCTGGAGCTGGGCCTGCTTGGTCTGCTCCTCGATGGTCAGGCCGCCGTCCTTCGCGTAGTCGTTGACGGTGAGCTCGACGGCCTCGGTCGGGTCGGCGACGTAGTCCTGCCAGCCCTCGATCTCGCCCTTGAGGAAGCCCTCGATGGCGGCGCGCTTGCTGTCGTCCTCGAGGCTCTCGCGGGTGACCGCGTAGACCTGGGCGTAGATGTCGAGGCCGTAGTCGGCGGTGAGGAAGACGGTGCCGGCCTTGCCGGTGGCCTCCTCGTAGGCGATCGGCTGCTCGGAGTAGAACACCCAGAGGCCGTCGACCTCGCCCGAGACGAGCGGGGCGACGTCGAAGCCGACCGGCACGCTCGTGACCTTCGAGGGGTCGACGTCGTTCGCGGCGAGCAGCGCCTCCTGGGCGGCCTCGTCGCCCGAGGGCACGCCGATCTTCATGCCCGTCATGTCGGCGGGCGTCGCGATCGGCTTGTCGGGGCTCGACAGGATGGCGAGCGGGTTCTTCTGGAAGCCGGCGGCGATGATCACCAGGTCGGCGCCCTGCTCGTTCGCGCGGGCGACGGTGTCGGCGTTGCCCATGCCGATGTCCGCCTGGCCCGAGACCACGGCGGCCATCGAGTCGACGTCGGGGCCGCCGGGGAGGATGTCGACGTCCACGCCGTTCTTCTCGTAGTAGCCCTCCTTGTCGGCGACGTAGCTGCCGCCGAACTGCACGAGCGGGATCCACGAGGTCTGCAGCGTGAGCGGCGTCACGGCGTCGCCCGAGGCGGTCTCGCCGCTGGAGGAGGAGGCGCAGCCGGCGAGCACGGCGAGGCTGAGGGCGCCGGCCGTCGCGGCGGCGAGCACGCGGCGGGTGCGGCGTGAGGGCAGTGAGGACATGGGGTTCTCCTAGGAGTCTCGGGAGGGGAGGCGGAACCGGGGGAGGTGCTTTCGGGCTGTGGTGCTGTGGGTGCTGGTGTGGGTCTGCAAACCGTTTTGCGGCGGGTGCGTGGCCCCAACCTAGAGCGTCGGTGTTTCGGCGCCATTACCCGGTGTTTCGGGGGTGTAAACGCCCGCGCATCCGGCCGCCGTGATTTCAGGATGCTGTGCAACACGTTTTGCGAAACCGGCGTCGGGGCGCCGCCCGCTCGGCTACTCTGAGGGCGTGAACGACCGACCCCGGCCCTGGACCATGCAGCAGATCGCTCTGGCCGCCGGCGTGAGCGTGACCACGGTGTCGCACACGCTCTCGGGCAAACGGCCCGTGCATCCCGACACCGCGCTCCGCATCAACCGGCTGATCGACGAGTTCGGCTACGTGCCGGATGCGGGGGCCCGGCGCCTGAAATCCGGGCGCAGCCAGATGATCGGGCTGGCCGTGCCCGACATCTCGCACTGGTACTTCGGCCGCATCGCCCGGGGCGTCGAGGAGATGGCGAACGAGCACGACTACGGCCTGATCATCGCGAGCACCTCGAACTCCGATCCCCGGCGCGAGAAGCGCTACTTCAACATGCTGCGCACGCGCGCGATCGACGGCCTCGTCTACACCGCCAGCCGCGAGATCAAGCCCACCGACGAGCTGATGTCGATGGCGTCCTCGCCCGCCCCGATCGTGCTCGCCGACGAGGACATCGAGGAGCTCGAGGGCCTGCCGTCGGTCACCTCGACCAACTACTCGGGAGCCCGCGACCTCGGCCGGCACGTGCGGTCGCTCGGCCACACCAAGGCCGTCATCATCGCGGGCTTCCCGGGGCTGCACTCGACGGTGCAGCGGATGCGCGGCATCCGCGAGTCGTTCCCCAACGCCCTGGCGATCCACGGCGACTTCGAGATCCGCTCGGGCTACGAGCTGATGGGCGACCTGATCGCGCACGAGGTGAAGTTCACCGCGGTGTTCGCCTGCAACGACTTCATGGCGATCGGCGCGATGCGCCGGCTCTGGGAGGAGGGGCTGCGCGTGCCCGAGGACGTCTCGGTCGTGGGGTTCGACGACGTCGACATGGCGTCGGTGGTGACCCCGGGGCTGACGACGGTGCGGCAGGACATGCTCGAGATCGGCCGGCAGTCGGCCCGGCTGCTGATCGAGGGGCTGGCCGCCGGGACGATGGAGGGGCTGTCGTCGGTGCAGCTGCCCGTGGAGCTCGTGGTGCGGGGGACGACCGGGCCGGTCGCGGAGTGATCCGCTAGGCCGCCGTCAGGGGCTCGATCAGCGTCGGGTCGTCTTTCGCGACCGAGGTGTCGCGCACGTTGTTGACGCGCTTGGAGACCGGGTAGGTGGTGATCGTCGACGCCACCGCGAGCGAGGAGCGGTCGAGCATGGCCAGCAGCTCCTCCTTCTCGTCGCTCTTCTCGAGCTTCATCGGTTCGACCCACGGCTCCCAGGTGTCGGGAGTGAGGAACACGGGCATCCGGTCGTGCACCTCGCCCGAGGCGTCGGCCGCCTCGCGCGTGATGATCGTGAACGAGACCGACCACTCCTCGCCGACCTTGCGCACCTCGTAGAGCCCGGCCGCGGCCAGCACGCTCTCGGGCGCGTGGATGTAGTGCGGCTGCTTGCCGTGCTCGGTCGCCTCCCACTCGTAGTAGCCGTTCATCGGCACGATGCAGCGGCGCTGGGCGAAGGCGTTGCGGAACAGCCCGTTCGTCGACACGCTCTCGAGCCGGGCGTTGATGGGAGCCGGCCCGCCGGGCTTCGCCCAGGACGGCTTCAGGCCCCAGCTCGCCGCGTCGAGCTGACGCACGAGCTCGCCGTCGATCAGGCGCTCGCGCACGATCGGCGACTCCTCGGTCGGGGCGACGTTGTAGGAGGGCCGCCAGTCCTCCAGGCGACCGCCGCGCGCCACGAACTCGGCGATCAGCTCATCGGTCTCGGCGCTCATCGCGAACCGTCCGCACATGATCGCTCCTCTCGTCCGTCTCCATCATGCTCCCACCGGGTGGACCACTCCGGGGTGCGGGCCCGCTGCGCGCAGCGCCGGAAGCCACCCGAGCAGAGCGGACGACGCGGAGGCGAGGATGACGACGTTGCCGGCCCGTGCCTCCGTCACCACCGAGGACGGGCCGGACAGCACGAGGTGGCCGAGCACCGGCTCGAGCGCCTCGAGGTGGGCGTGCAGCGCGGGGGCGTCGTCGTCGTCGGCGACGTTCACCACGAGCACGCCCTCGGGCGCCAGCAGAGTGGATGCCGCCCGGTAGAAGCCGGTCGTCCGCAGGTGGGCGGGCGTCGTGGTGCCCTGGTAGAGGTCGGCGATCACGAGGTCGGCGCGGTGGGCGACGCCGGCGAGGTCGCCCCCGTTCAGCACGCGGGCGGCGTCGCCGGGATGCGTCGTGAGCCGAGTGCCTTCCGGCAGGGGCAGCGTGTCGGTCACGAAGGGCACCAGCTCCTCCGCGAGCTCGACCACGTGCTGCTCGGAGTCGGGACGGGTCGCCTGCACGTAGCGGGGGAGGGTGAGGGCGCCGGCGCCGAGGTGCACGGCCGTGATGGGTTCGCCGGGCATCCGGAGCCGGTCGATGACGGCGCCGATGCGGCGGACGTAGTCGTGGAAGAGCGCCCCGGGGTCGCCCAGGTCGACGTGGGACTGCGGGCTGCCGCCGATGACGAGCTCGAAGGCGCCGGGCATCAGGGGGTCGCGGCGGATGACGGCCTCCTCACCGGTCTCGCGCAGTCGCCGTCGGGCGACCGTTTCGTCAGCGGTCATCTCTCGCCCCTCACCGTCAGCGGGAGCTCGAGGAAGGCGGCGTACCGTCTCAGGGCGCGCTCGGAGCCCTTCTGTTCGGTGCCGGTGAGGGGCTCGAACGGATCGGTGGTGACCGTGACGGCCTTCGCGGTGATGCTGCGCTTCCAGGTGCCGACGATCGCACCGCGCGAGACGAGCATGGGGAGGAACATGCCGTTCTCGCCCGGCACCACCCGGGCGCTGAACTCGGCGGCGAGGGCGGGCTGACGCGAGCGGTAGCCGAGGAGGTACTCGTCGAAGCCGGGGAGGGCCAGCTGCTGCGGAGCGGTGCCCGCTTCCCTGGCTCGTGCTTCGGTGTCTCCCGCCTCGACCAGGTAGCTCGCACCGCCCAGTTCGACCTCCTCCAGCCGGTCCCGGATGCGCGCGAGCGCCGCCGCGGAGTCGGACACGAGCAGCTTGCTCCAGTGGCAGAAGTCCTTGAGCGTGGTGGGCCCGTGCCCCCGGACGTACCGCAGCAGCAGCTCGTCGTGCGCCTCGTCGGGTGACCAGTCGCGGGTCGCCGGCGCCCACTCGTCGAGCAGCACCAGCGCCTGCTGCGTGCCGCCCTCGGCCATCGGACCCCAGCAGATCAGACCCTCGTGCGCCAGCAGCCAGATCAGGTGCATGCCCCGCTGCCCGGCCGGCTCGAGCCCGGCGCCCTCGAGCGCCACGGTGAACTGCTCCCGCGTCGCCCGCCCGCCGCCGCGGAGCAGCCCGCTCGCGACGTCGCGGGCCCGCGCGACGGTCTGTTCGTCGATGCCGAGTCCGCGATGACGGGCGGCCGCACCCATCACGGTGCGGCGGGCCGTCACCGACAGGAACCCGCGCAGGTCGTCGGGATCGATCAGGTGCAGCGTGCCGCGCATCGGCCACGACCGCACCACGGAGCCGTCGTCGAGCGCTCTCGTCACATCCCGCCGGGTGCTCCCCGGCGCTCGGACGCCCAGCGCCCAGACGCCCTGCCCGAAGTCCTGCGCCTGCGTGGCGAGCAGGTGCCGCGCGACGGCGGCGATGCGCGCGGCGCCGTCGCCACCGCCGTCGCGGTCGCCACCGCCGTCGCCGCGCTCGCCGGGGTTGCGCTCGCCGCCGCCGGGCGCGAGCCACTGCGACACCAGTCGGCGCTGCAGCAGCTCGCGCTCACCCGCCGGGATGCGTCTGCTCATGCGCCCAGTATGGCGACGTCCTCCGACATCGGTGCTGCCGGTGACATCCGTGCGGCCGCAGCCTCAGAGCAGCGCCGTGAGCGCCGCCACGCCGAACAGCGCCGCCGCGAGCGCCCCGCCCACCGCGCGCACGTGATTGCCCCGCGTCCACTCGGTGACGTAGCGCGACCAGGCGACCACCGCATCCGGATCATCGACCCCCACCCGGGCGAGCGCCTCGTTGCGGGGAACGTGGAACCCGATCGTCACCCCCACCACCGCCCCGAGGTACACGACCGCGCCGCCGACCGCCCACCAGACCGCGTGCCCGGCGCCGTCGACGGCCAGCAGCACGGCGGCCGCCGCTCCCACGAGGAGCGTGCCGAACAGCGCCACCATCAGCGGCGGGCGCACGGCCGCCCGGTTGACGCCCTGCATGGCGGCCAGGCCGGCCGTCGGCGGCGCATCCGCGAGCCCTTGCATCACGAAGGCCGAGAAAGCGAAGAACACGCCGCCGACGAGCCCGGCGCCGAGCGCGCTCACGGCGGTCAGCCCGATGGCGACGGGAGTCAGCGCGTCCATGCGCCCATTCTCGCGCTCGCCGGCGCCCTCGTCACCAGCGCAGCTGCGCGGCGTCGGTCAGCTCGATCCACAGCTCGCGATGGACGGCGGCCGTGGGCACCCTGCTCGCGAGCACGTCGGCGGCCACGAGCGGCCCGAAGTCGAGCCCGGTGAGCTTGTCGAGGTCGGCGACCGGCACCTGGAAGGTGCGGAAGGGCCCGAGGGGCGGCGGAGCATCCGTCGCCGTCTGCTCGTTCAGATCGATGTCGCCCAGCTGCGGCGACTGGTCGAGCAGGTACCCGCTCGCCCGCAGTCGCCCTTCGCTCGCCCAGGCGGCGACCTTCCAGAACTGCTTCGGGATGCGCACCCCGCGGTACGGCTCGTCGTCGTCGGCGAACACGGGCCCGGTGAACACGCTCAGCCGCAGCCGATTGGCGCTCGCGTACTGGAGCACGAGATCTTCGAGCCCGTTCCACAGCTCGATCGACTGGTTGAACACGGCCGCCTGCGGGGCGGCGTTCGTATAGCAGAAGCTGTCGAAGTTGGCCTCGGAGGCGATCTCGACGTCGCCCCACACCGGATCCCGCCGCCGCACCAGGTGCCCACGGTCGAGGTCGTTCCGGGCGTACAGCTCGGGCCCGGCCTGCTCGTCGGCACCCACGCGCTCGTCGAGGTGCCAGTCGTCACCCCGCCCCAGATCGAGCAGCGCGCTCCCGTCGATGTTCACGGCGGTCGCCGCAGCCAGCCGCCGCTCCGTATCGAGCGCCACCGTGAAATGCACGTACTCCAGCCGCCGGATGCGCGCCCCCGCCGCCTCCCCGCGCGCCGCCGGCATCGGCACCGCCCCCGCGCCCCCCGGCTCGCCACCACCCGTGCCGCCGCCGCTCTCGATCCCCAGGAACCCCTCGTCATAACCACTCATGCCCCGAGTCGACCACGCACCACCGCCGCCGCCCACCGCCCCTCAGCCGATGTTCACCTCCGACGTGTCGGCGATGGCCTGCACTCGATCAGCGTCGCGAGCGAAGAGGTCGCATCGACCCACTCGCCGGCCGACGGACGGATCCAGGCGGCGAGGTCGACGGCGAACCGCAGATCGCGGCCAAGATCCCTCGAATGGATGGGCTCGTGATGAGCTGCCCGATTCCGCACGAAGGTGAGCTGCTGCAGACGGAAGGCGACGACTTTCTGCCGGCTTCTCGACCGACCCGGTTCAGGGGCCTGTGGAAAACCGTCCAGCTGCGAGACCGCGAAGATGAGATCGGCCCGGGAAAATAAGAAACCCCCGCCATGTAGAAGCTAGTCGAGGGTTTCAGTGGCTCCGACGGGCGTCGATCCCGTGACCTCACGATTTTCAGTCGTGCGCTCTACCAACTGAGCTACAGAGCCGAAACGGCGGAATGCGCCGCTTCTAGCGAAAAGCCCTTCCGAGTGGAAGGGCTTTCACGCCATGGCGACCCTGACGGGACTTGAACCCGCGACCTCCGCCGTGACAGGGCGGCACGCTAACCAACTGCGCTACAGGGCCTTACTTGTGTTCCTATTGTATGTGTTCTCGCACTGGAGCTTGTGACCCCAACGGGATTCGAACCCGTGCTACCGCCGTGAAAGGGCGACGTCCTAGGCCGCTAAACGATGGGGCCGCGGCGCGACAACTCGTCGAGTATGCCACATCTCCGGCACAGTCGCCAATTCGGCCGAAGTTGTCCACATGCTGAGGGATGAACCGACCCCCGAGCCCCCCGCAGGTTAGATTCGCAGTTATATGAGCACCGACCAGATCTCCACCGGCCTCGCGCGACTGCGGGTGGCCGTCGTCGCTGCGGCCGCCGGTCTCGCCGTCGCCGCCGCGGTGGTCTTCGGCGCGGGTGTCGCTCCGGCCTTCGCCGACGACTACCCCACGTGGGACGACGTGAAGAACGCCCAGGCCAACGCCGAGGCGAAAGATCAGGAGGTCACGCGCATCCAGGGCCTCATCTCCGAGATGAACGCCCAGGTCTCCGCGGCCCAGCAGCTCGCCACCCAGCGCGGCAGCGAGTACCAGAAGGCGCAGGAGGCCTTCGACACGGCGAACTTCGTGGCGGCCGAGCTCGAGCAGCAGGCGACGGATGCTCGGGCGACCGCCGAGGCCTCGAACCGTCAAGCCGGCCAGCTCGCCGCGCAGCTGGCGCGAACCGGCGGCAACGACCTCAGTGTCAACCTGCTGGTCGGCGGCGAGCAGCTCTCGAACGACCTGCTCTACCAGCTCAGCGCCATGTCGAAGCTGGCCGAGAAGACCTCGCAGATCTACGCGAGGGCGCAACAAGACACGAACACCGCCACCGCCCTCACCGCCCAGGCCGAGGTCGCCCGCGACGAGCTGAAGGGCCTCGCCGACGAGGCGCTGCGCCTGCGCGACGAGGCGGTCGCCGCCCAGCAGCAGGCCGAGGCCGCGCTGCAGGAGCAGGAGGACCACCAGGTCGAGTTGCAGGCCCAGCTCCAGGTGCTGCAGGAGAACCGGGTCGCCACCGAGGCCGACTACCAGAAGGGCGTCGACGCCCGGGCCGAGGCGGCCCGCGCGGCAGCGGCAGCGGGGCTGTCGACGCTGCCGTACATCGCGGCCAGCGGGTGGGCGAGCCCGTTCCCGGGCGCGTTCTCCTCCGACGAGTACGGCATGCGGGTGAACCCGGTGTCGGGCGCGTACATCCTGCACTCGGGCATCGACCTCGTCTACAACGGCGGAACCTGCGGCGCCACCGTCTACGCCGCCGCCGAGGGCATCGTGAACTACGCCGGCTGGAACGGCGGCTACGGCAACTTCATCCAGATCGACCATGGCGGCGGCATCGCCACCGCCTACGGCCACAACACCACGCTGCTCGTCGGCAACGGCACCTACGTCTCGGTCGGCCAGCCGATCGCCTACGCCGGCACCACGGGCAACTCCACCGGCTGCCACGTGCACTTCGAGGTGCGCGAGAACGGCACCGCCATCAACCCCCGCCCCTTCATGGCGGCCCAGGGCATCGAGTTCGGCTAGGCCGACCATGACCCGCGCCCGCCTCCGAGCCCACCGACGATTGAGCGAGTCCCGACGATGAGCACCGCGATCCCCACCCCGCCCCCCGCCCTCGCTGCCGCCCGCCGGGCGCGCGCCCGGGCGAAGCGCCCCGTGCACACGTGGGTCGCCGCCGTGGTGCTCGCGCTCGCGATCATCTGCGTCGAGGTGCTGCGCGGCGTCGAGCCCGCCTCGGCGATCGACTACCCCTCGTGGGAGGACGTGCTGGCCGCCCGCGGCAGCGAGTCGGCGAAGCAGGCCGAGGTCGAGCGCATCCAGGGCCTCGTCGCCCAGCTGCAGACCGAGGTCGAGGCCGCGCAGGCCTTCGCCGCCCAGAAGGCCGACGAGTACTCGGCCGCTCAAGACGCGTACGACACCGCCACGTTCCGCGCTGACGAGCTCGACCGCCAGGCGGCCGAGGCCACCGGCCGGGCCGAGCAGTCCAACGGACAGGCGGGCCAGCTGATCAGCCAGCTCTCCCGCGCCGGCGGCACCGACCTGACGCTCAACCTGATCGTCAGCGGCGACGCGTCCGGCGACCTGCTCTACCGCCTCGGCGCCATGAGCCAGCTCTCCGAGCAGTCCGTGCGGCTCTACGAGCAGGCCGCCCAAGACCGCAACACCGCCAAATCCCTCACCGACCAGGCCGTCGTCGCCCGCTCCGAGCTCGAGGGCCTGAAGAACGCCGCCGAGGCCGCGCTGGCCGAGGCCCAGGAGGCCCAGGCCCAGCTCGAGGGCGCGCTCGCCGAGCAGGAGGCCCAGAGCATCGTGCTCGACGAGCAGCTGAAGGCGCTGCAGGAGAGCACGGCGAAGACCGTCGCCGACTACGAGGCCGGCGTCGCCGAGCGCAAGCGCCTCGAGGAGGAGGCGCGGGAGCGGGCCCGCCAGGAGGCGATCCGCCGCGCGCAGGAGGCGGCTGAGGCCGGCGGCGGCGGGGGAGGCCCGATCGCGTCCGTCGACGGGTGGACGAGCCCGCTGGCGAGCTGGAGGGTGTCCGACGAGTGGGGCCAGCGGTTCCACCCGATCTTCCACGAGTGGCGGCTGCACGCCGGCATCGACCTGGTGGCGCCCGGCGGCACCTGCGGCGTCCCGGTGTACGCGGCGGCGACCGGCACGGTGAGCCAGGCCAGCTACAACGGCGGCCTCGGCAACTCCGTCACGATCAACCACGGCGGCGGCCTCACCACCGTCTACGGCCACAACAGCTCGCTCAACGTGGGCCGCGGGCAAGACGTCGGCGTCGGCGAGCTCATCGCCTGGGCCGGCACCACCGGCTCCTCGACGGGCTGCCACGTGCACTTCGAGACCCGCGTCGGCGGCGTCTCGCAGAACCCCCGCAACTTCGTCGGATTCTGACGCCGACGAGCCGGCGCCACCCCGCCGCGCGACGCCGCACCCCACCGCGCAACGCCGCAGCCCCCCCCGACGCCGCGTGACGCGCCACCCCGCCGCGTGACGACCCCGCAACGCAGAACGCCCCGCCACCTCGAACCGAGGAGCGGGGCGTTCGACGTCAGAGCGGCCGGAAGGTCAGTGACCCTCCTCCGCGAGCTTCGTGATGCCGGCCTGCACGATCGCGTCGGCCTCGGCGGCGTCGCCCCAGCCCTCGATCTTGACCCACTTGTTGGGCTCGAGGTCCTTGTAGCGGGCGAAGAAGTGCTCGATCTCCTTGCGGGTCTGCTCCGGAACATCCGTGATGTCCTGGATGTGCGCCCACCGCGGGTCCTTGTGGGGAACCACGACGACCTTGGCGTCCGAGCCCGCCTCGTCGCTCATGTTGAGCACGCCGACGGGGCGCACCTTGACGCCCACGCCGGGGAACACGGGGTACTCGAGCAGCACCAGCGCGTCGACGGGGTCGCCGTCGAGGCCGAGGGTGTTCTCGAAGTAGCCGTAGTCGGTGGGGTACACGAAGCTCGTGAAGAGCACGCGGTCGAGGTACACGCGACCGGTCTCGTGGTCGACTTCGTACTTGTTGCGGCTCCCCTTGGGGATCTCGACGACGACGTCGTACTCGGCCATGATCTGCTGCTCCCTCGTTGTGGACGACGGCGCCGGATGCGCGCCGCGAAACTGCAATAACGTTACTGGATGCAGACCGACGGCCGCCGACCGCGCCTCACCCCGGCCATCGCCGACGTGCGCCGCGCCGTGCGCGAGGGTCTCGCTGAGATCGCCGGCCGAGACAGCACGAGCACCGGCAGAGCGGATGCCCGAGCCGACGTCCTCGTCGCCCTCAGCGGTGGCCCCGATTCCCTCGCCCTCGCAGCGGCCACCGCCTTCGAAGCCCCCCGGGCGGGCCTCCGCGCCGGCGCCGTGATCGTCGACCACGCGCTGCAGGAGGGCTCCGCCGACGTCGCCGCCCGAGCCGCCCGCCAGGCGGAGCAGCTCGGCCTCACCCCCGTGATCATCACCAGAACAGAGGTCACGGGCGCCGGTGGCCCCGAGGCGGCCGCCCGCAGCGCCCGCTACGCCGCCATCGACGAGGCGCTCGCCGCGACCGGTGCCGCCGCCGTCCTGCTCGGCCACACGCTCGACGACCAGGCCGAGACGGTGCTGCTCGGCCTCGGCCGCGGATCGGGAGCGGTCAGCCTCCGCGGCATGGCGGCGGTCGCCGAGCAGTCGGGCGGAACGCGCATCCGCCCCCTGCTCGGCATCAGGCGTCAGCAGACCCACGACTTCTGCCGCGACGCCGGGCTCGAGCCGTGGCACGATCCGCACAACGACAGCGCGGCCTACACGCGGGTGCGCGTGCGCCACGAGGTGCTGCCGCTGCTCGAGCGCGAGCTCGGCCCGGGCGTCGCCGAGGCGCTCGCCCGCACCGCCGAGCAGCTGCGCGAGGACGACGACACCCTGCACGCCATGGCGATCGAGACCATCGAAGACCTCGTGGAGCACGCCGAGGCGGGCATCGCCATCTCGGCACCGGCGCTCGAGGCGAATCCGGCGGCGCTGCGCAACCGGATCATCCGCTACGTGGTCGACAGCGAGTTCGGGGTGTCGCTCTCGCGCGCCCAGACCCTCGCGGTCGCGGCGCTGGTGACCGACTGGCACGGTCAGAAGGGCGTCGATCTGCCAGGGATTAGAGTGGTGCGGCGGGGCGCGCTGCTGGAGTTCGCCCGCGCCTAGCACTCGCCCCGACGGCCACGCTCCCGAGGCCCCACAAGCCCGGGCGCGAGACCCGCAACACCAGACCCGAGAGGATCCGCATGGACATCGACGACGTCCGCGACGACATCACCGAGGTGCTGCTCACCGAGGAGCAGATCGCCGAGAAGATCGCCGAGCTCGCCCGCCGCATCGAGGCCGACTACAACGACGATGACGACGTGCTGCTGGTCGGTGTGCTCCGCGGCGCGGTGATGGTCATGGCCGACCTCGCGCGCGAACTGCGCCTGCAGCTCAACATGGACTGGATGGCCGTCTCGTCGTACGGCTCCGGCACGCAGTCGAGCGGTGTGGTGCGCATCCTGAAAGACCTCGACACCGACATCACGGGCCGCAAGGTGCTGATCGTCGAGGACATCATCGACTCCGGGCTCACTCTCTCCTGGCTGCTCGCGAACCTCCGCAGCCGCGGTGCCGCCTCGGTCGAGATCTGCGCTCTGCTCCGCAAGCCCGAGGCCGTCAAGGTCGAGATCGACGTGCGCTACGTCGGCTACGACATCCCGAACGCCTTCGTCGTGGGCTACGGCCTCGACTACGCCGAGCGGTACCGCAACCTCAAGTCGATCGGTGTGCTGGCTCCGCACGTCTACTCCTGAGCAACCCTCGATTTAAGCGAGCGGATGCGCTAGCCTCCTCATGGGTGGGCCGACGAAAGGCCGTCCCATGCGCTCACCCCGCCCGCTCCTCCGAACCGTGTCGGCCGGCGCCCTCGTCCTCGCGGCGGTCGCCGTCGCCGCACCCGCACACGCGGAGCCCGGCTTCGCCGACCCGCGCGCACCACGCTGCACGGCGCTGACCTCCGACCCGCAGATCGTCGTGGTCGGCGAGCTCACCGCCATCACCACCCGCTGCACGAGCCCGAGCGGAGCACCGCTCGCGGTCACGGCGATGCACGGGTCGGTGACGTCCCTGTTCGGCACCCTCGTCTACCGCGCCGACGAGCCGGGAGACGGGTACGACAAGCTCACCGTGCACCTGGCGGGCGTCGGCCCCTCGGGGCCGGGTGCCGTCATCCTGGTCGGCCTGGTGGAGCGATGAGGGCGGTTCGGCCCGGGTGGCGGGTGCTCGCGGTGCCCGTCGCCGCACTTCTGCTGGTGGGGGCGGGCCTGGGGGCGGCGCCGGGGCGGGCATCCGCTCTTCTGCCGTGGCCGACGTGCGAGACGACGGCCGACCCGCCGCAGAAGGTGGTGTCGCTGCTCACCACGCGGCTCTCGACGTGGTGCACGTCGATGATCCCGCGGCCGCTGCTGATGGTCGCCGAGCACGGCGACGCGATCATCGACGACCACGGGCGGGTGAGCTATCGCTCGAATCCCGAATTCCTCGGCGTCGACACCATCTGGGCGGTGGTGACGATCGGGGGCCGCCCGTCGATGTACCGCACGGGCTTCGAGGTGGAGGTCGTCGCGCCCGCGGTGGCACGGGCCGACGCCTACGCTGTGCCCGCGGGAGCCCGGTTCGACTCGCCGGTCAGCCTGCTGGCGAACGACGAGGTTCCGACGGAGGGCTGGCTGATCCAGCAGGGTAGCACCCCGCCGGCGCTCGGCACGATCGAGATCGACACGGTCATGGGGTCGTTCGTCTACACCCCGAGACCCGGTGCGACCGGGGTCGACACCATTCGCTACCGACTCACCGGGCCCGACGGCGGCGCCTATTCGAACGCGGTGACGGTCACGCTGGCGGTGGGCTGAGGGCGGTTCGGGAGGGCGTTCGGGCCCCGTTACGCCCACGGGGAACATGGAGGCGGCGCCCAGTCCGCGACGGGTACCCTTGCAGCACGACATAGGCATCGTGCCGCCGCCACCGGCACACCGAGCGTAGAAGAGTCATGAACGCGAAACGCATCCTTCGATCTCCCATTCCCTACATCCTGCTCGGCGCCATCGCGCTCTGGATCGGGTTCAGCCTCATCACCGGCGGCGGCTACCAGCAGGTCACCACGCAGGAGGGGCTCGGGTTCCTCTCGAGCGGCAAGGTCTCCGAGGCGACCATCATCGACGGCGAGCAGCGCGTCGACATGACGCTGGCGAACGCCGACGACAAGTACGGCACGAAGGTGCAGTTCTACTACGTCGCCCCGCGCGGTGAAGAGGTCGTCAACGCGGTCACCACCGCCGAGCCCGCCGACGGCTTCAACGACGAGGTGCCCCAGCCGAACTGGCTGCTGTCGGCCCTCGGCCTGCTGCTGCCGATCCTCCTGATCGGCGCCTTCTTCTGGTTCATGCTCTCGGGCATGCAGGGCGGCGGCAACAAGGTCATGCAGTTCGGCAAGTCGAAGGCGAAGCTCGTCTCGAAGGAGTCGCCGAAGGTCACCTTCGCCGACGTCGCCGGTGCCGAGGAGGCGCTGGAGGAGCTCGAGGAGATCAAGGACTTCTTGAAGGAGCCGGCCAAGTTCCTCGCGGTCGGCGCCCGCATCCCCAAGGGCGTGCTGCTGTACGGCCCTCCCGGAACCGGCAAGACCCTGCTCGCCCGCGCCGTCGCGGGTGAGGCCGGCGTGCCGTTCTACTCGATCTCGGGTTCCGACTTCGTCGAGATGTTCGTCGGTGTCGGCGCGAGCCGCGTGCGCGATCTGTTCCAGCAGGCGAAGGAGAACTCGCCCGCCATCATCTTCATCGACGAGATCGACGCCGTCGGCCGCCACCGCGGCGCCGGCATGGGCGGCGGTCACGACGAGCGCGAGCAGACGCTCAACCAGCTGCTGGTCGAGATGGACGGCTTCGACGTCAAGACGAACGTCATCCTGATCGCGGCGACCAACCGCCCCGACATCCTCGACCCCGCGCTGCTGCGCCCGGGCCGTTTCGACCGCCAGATCGGTGTCGACGCGCCCGATCTCAACGGCCGCAAGAAGATCCTCGAGGTGCACGGCCGCGGCAAGCCGCTCGCCGCCGGCGTCGACCTCGAGGTCGTCGCCCGCAAGACGCCCGGCTTCACGGGCGCCGACCTGGCGAACGTGCTGAACGAGGCCGCGTTGCTCACCGCGCGCAGCAACGCTCAGCTCATCGACAACCGCGCGCTCGACGAGGCGATCGACCGCGTCATCGCCGGCCCGCAGCGCCGCACCCGCATCATGCGCGACCAGGAGAAGCTGGTCACGGCGTACCACGAGGGCGGCCACGCCCTGGTGGCGGCGGCGATGAACAACACCGACCCGGTCACGAAGGTCACCATCCTTCCCCGTGGCCGCGCCCTCGGCTACACGATGGTGCTGCCGCTCGAAGACCGCTACTCGGTCAGCCGCAACGAGCTGCTCGACCAGCTCGCCTACGCCATGGGCGGCCGTGTCGCCGAGGAGGTCGTGTTCCACGACCCGACCACGGGCGCGTCGAACGACATCGAGAAGGCCACCGGCACCGCCAAGAAGATGGTGACCGAGTACGGCATGACCGCCTCGCTCGGCGCCGTGAAGCTCGGCAGCGCCTCGGGTGAGATGTTCCTCGGCCGCAACATGGGCCACGAGCGCGACTACTCCGAGAACCTCGCCCAGCAGGTCGACGCCGAGGTGCGCAACCTCATCGAGGCGGCGCACGACGAGGCCTGGCAGGTGCTGAACGCCAACCGCGAGATCCTCGACCGGCTGGCGGCCGAGCTGCTCGAGAAGGAGACGCTCGACCACGACCAGCTGGCCGAGATCTTCACCGGCATCAAGAAGTTGCCTGCTCGCCCGCAGTGGCTGTCGAGCCAGAACCGTCCCGTGTCGACGCTGCCGCCCGTGGCCTTCCCCACCGCGAAGGCCCCGATCGACGGCGGCGCCGTCGATGGCGGTGTCGATTCCGAGCCGGAGCCGGAGTCGAAGTCGAAGCGCACTCCGCGCATCAACCCCCGGCCCGCCACCGCCTAGGCGTCACGTGACCGTCGACCGCGGCAGGATCGAGGCCGCCGTCAGCGAGATCCTCGCCGCCATCGGAGACGATCCGGGCCGCGAGGGTCTCGTCGACACGCCCCGCCGCGTCGGGGAGCTGCTGGCCGAGCTCTACGCGGGCACGGGCCTCGACCCGGCCGACGCGCTCGGCACCACGTTCACCGCCGGCGAAGCGGGTGCGCCGGGCGCAGCGGGTGCATCAGGTGCACCGTCCGGGCGAGCGGATGCTCAGCCGGCCGGTCCCGTGCTCATCCGCGACATCGCCTTCCGCTCGGTCTGCGAGCACCACCTGCTGCCGTTCGAGGGCGTCGCCCATGTGGCCTACCTCCCGGGCGAGCAGGTCGCCGGGCTCGGCGGCGTCGTCCGCGTGGTCGAGTCGGCCGCCTCGCGGCCACAGCTGCAGGAGCGCCTCACCGACGACATCGCGGATGCGCTGCAGCGCGGTCTCGGAGCCCGCGGCGTGCTCGTGGTGCTCGACGCCCGCCACGGCTGCGTCACGGCACGCGGCCCCCGCCAGACCGGGAGCACGACCCTCACCCTCGCAGCCCGCGGGGAGCTCGCCGATCCGGCCGCCCGCGCCGAACTCACCGCGCTCATCGCGGCACCGCGCCGGCCCGTCGAGGGCGGCCTCTCCGCAAGCTACCCGGATGCGCCGGCAGCCGACACGGAGGCCGGGGCGTGACGAGCATCCTGGGCATCCTGAACGTCACGCCCGACTCGTTCAGCGACGGCGGGATGTGGATCGACCGCGACGCCGCCGTGAAGCACGCCCTCGGGATGGTCGCCCGCGGTGCCGACATCATCGACGTGGGCGGCGAGTCGACCCGGCCGGGGGCGCAGCGGGTCGCGATCTCGGAGGAGCGCCGGCGCGTGCTTCCGGTCGTGCGCGACCTGGTCGCCCAGGGTGTCACCGTGAGCGTCGACACGATGAACGCGTCCACCGCGGCCGCCGCCATCGAGGCCGGCGCGACGATCATCAACGACGTCTCGGGCGGCCTCGCCGACCCCGAGATGGACGAGCTGATCGTCGGAAGCGACGCGCGCTTCGTCGTGATGCACTGGCGCGGGCCGAGCGAGGGCATGAACGAGCTCGCCCGCTACCGGGACGTCGTCTCCGAGGTGGTGTCGGAGCTCGAGCTGCGGGCCGCCCAGCTGATCGTGAAGGGCGTCGACCCCGAGCGGCTCATCCTCGACCCGGGGCTCGGCTTCGCGAAGAACGCCGACCACAACTGGGCCGTGCTCGGCCGGCTCGACCGCCTCGTCGGCCTCGGGCTGCCGGTGCTGATCGGGGCGTCGCGCAAGCGGTTCCTCGGCGACCTCGTGCCCGGCGGGGCCACCGCGGTCGAGCGGGATCTGGCATCCTCGACGGTGGCGGCGCTCGCGGTGAACGCCGGGGCGTGGGGGGTTCGGGTGCACGACGTGTCGCTCACGCGGGGTGCGGTCGACGTGGCCGAGGCGTGGATCCGGGGGCGGGACGGCGGCGCCGCGGCGGCTGCGACGGGCAGCACGGCCGAGCGGCCGGGAACGGGGCGGCGACGATGACGGCGGGGGAGAGCATCCTGGATCACATGACGACCGACCGCAGCACGCAGCCGACGATCGACGAGCTCGACGTGCTGACGCTGACGGGGCTCGAGGTGTTCGCGCACCACGGCGCCTTCGACTTCGAACGCGAGAACGGGCAGCTGTTCGTGCTCGACGTGCAGCTCTGGCTCGACACCGCGGGTGCGGCCGGCGGCGACGACCTCGCGCAGACGGTGCACTACGGCGAGCTCGCCGAGGAGATCGAGGCGGCGGTGGCGAACGACCCCGTCGACCTGATCGAGACGCTGGCCGAGCGGGTGGCGGGCGTGGTGCTCGCGCATCCGCCGGTGCGGCAGACGCGCGTGGTCGTGCACAAGCCCGACGCGCCCATCACGGTGCCGTTCGCCGATGTCAGCATCACGATCACCCGCCGCCGTGCGCCCGTGTCACCGCCCGTGCCGCCGCTCGCCGCGGATGCCCGGACCGCGCCCGTTCCCGCCGCGACGCCGCCCGTGGCCGCCACGGCCACGCCAGCCGCCTCGGCCGCCCCTACGCCCGCTCCCAGCCCCACGAGAACGGCCCCCGCATGAACCCCCGCCCCATCGGCAGCGTCGAGCGCCGCATCATCCGGCTGCCGGCGGTGCTCGCCTTCGGCAGCAACCTCGGCGATCGCGAGGCGACGATCCTCGCCGCGGTCGACGACCTCCGCGCCACCCCCGGCATCGTGGTCGAGAAGGTCTCGCGCCTCTACGAGACCGTCGCGGTGAAGCCCCAGGGCATCGACGTCGACGCGCCGGGCTACCTCAACGCCGCCGCCACGATCCGCACGAGCCTGCACCCCGAGGAGCTGCTCGGCGAGGTCAACCGCATCGAGCACGAGCACGGCCGCGTGCGCACCGAGCGCTGGGGCGACCGCACCCTCGACGTCGACATCGTCACCTTCGCCTCGATCGTGCGCGACACCCCGCGCCTCACCCTCCCGCACCCGCGCGCGGCCGAACGCGACTTCGTGCTCGTCCCGTGGCTCGAGATCGACCCGAACGCGACCCTGCCCGGCATCGGTCGAGCGGATGCTCTGCTCAGCTCCATCCCCCAGACCACCCTGCGCCCCTACGTGGGGGAGTCGCGGTGAGGCACACCCGACCGCTCACCCTGCTGGCCTTCGCGGCCGTCGGGCTCGCCCTCGGCTTCGTGCTGGAGGTGGCGCTCGCGTCGGCGGGGCAGCCGGTGCTGATCCCGCCGTACACGCTGACCATCACGCTCGTGGCGGCGGCGGCGATCGTGGTGGTGCTGGCGATCCCGATCGCGCGGGCGCTGCGGGGCCGCTCCACCACAAGGATCAACCCGTTCCGCGCCATGCGCACCGTCGTCCTGGCGAAGGCGTCGAGCCTCGTCGGCAGCCTGATCGCGGGGCTCTCGGCGGGCATCGTGATCTTCCTCGTGACCCGGCCGGTCATCGCCGACGTCGGCTCGATCTGGCCCGGCATCGCCGCGGCGATCTCGGGGGTGGCCCTGCTGGTGGCCGGCCTCGTCGCCGAGCGCCTCTGCACCCTCCCACCCGACGAACCCGATGACGCGGCCGGGGCGGGCGCCGCATGAGCCGGCTCACGGCCGGCGACCCGGTCCCGCCCGACCCGGACGCCGTGCCCGGCCCCGCGGCTGCGCCGGACCCCGGCACTGCGCCCGACGCCACCGCGCCCGACGCCAACGCGCTCGACCCCGCCGCGCCGAACCCCGCCGCGCCCGACGCGGCGCACACGGGGGCAGACGCGATCGGCGACGGCTGGCGCGGCGTCAGCCCGAAGTTCGTCGGCGTCGAGCTCGTGTCGAGCCTCGTCGGCGGGCTGGTGCTCTGCGCCATCACGGTGCCGTTCATCCTGCTGCGCACCTGGTTCGGCTGGCCGGCGCTCGCGGTCGCCGTCGTGATCACGATCGTCACGCTGGCCCTCGCCCCGCGCCGGGTGCGGGCGATCGGCTACCGGCTGCGCGCCGACGACCTCGTCTTCCGCCGCGGCATCATGTTCCACCGCGTCGTCTCCGTGCCGTACGGACGCATGCAGCTCATCGACATCAACCGCGGCCCCGTCGCCCGGGCCCTCGGCCTCGCCGAGCTCAAGTTCGTCACGGCAGCGGCCGCGACGGGCGTGGCGATCCCGGGGCTCGTCGCCGCCGACGCCGATGCGCTGCGCGACCGCCTGGTCGAGCTCGCCGAGTCGCGCCGCGTCGGTCTGTGAGGCAGCGCCGATGACGGCTCCGGATGCGCGACCCTCCGACCCCTCGGACGACCCCACCCCACCCACCGCTGCGACCCCGCCGGCCGCTGCAACCCCGCCGGCCGCTGCAACCCCACCCGCCGCCGCGACCCCGCTCGAACCCGCCCCCACCACCGAGCTCACCGACGGCGAGTGGCACCGCCTGCACCCCGCGACACCGCTGCTGCGGGGCGGTATCGTGCTGATCGCGATCCTCGGCTTCGTGCTCGCCAACTTCCGCGAGCGGCTCGTCGACTGGGTGTTCGGCGCCCCCGAGCTGCCGGGCGACCCGCTGCAGACCGCCTACGAGCGCGGCCAGATCGGCTGGCTCTCGCTGATCGCCGTCGTGGCGCTGGTGGTCGGCGTCGTCAGCTTCTACGTCTCCTGGCGCCTGCACACCTTCCGGGTCGGCGACGACGTCGTCGAGGTGCGCAGCGGGGTGCTCTTCCGCACCCACCGCCGGGCCCGGCTCGATCGCATCCAGGGGGTGTCGATCTCGCGCCCGTTCTTCGCCCGCCTCTTCGGCGCCGCCCGCCTCGAGGTCAGCGTCGCCGGACAGGACGCCAAGGTGCAGCTTGCCTACCTCGGCAGCGCCCAGGCCGACGACCTCCGCCGCGACGTGCTGCTGCTCGCCTCGGGCGCGCAGCTGGCCCGCGCCCAGGCGACGGGGGCGCCGATCGCGCTGCCCCTCGATCCGGCGGCGGTGGCCGCGGCCCAGGCGGCGGCCGGCGGGCCCGCGGGAGCCGACGGCCGCGCAGGCACCGTCGCCCAGGCCGACCCCGCTCATGAGGGGACCGACCCGGGCGGCCCGGGCGGCGCATCCGATCACCACCCCGGCCTGGTCAACCAGCGGATGCGCGAACTGCTCGCCCCCGAGCTCGACCCCGCCCTCGCCGCCCCCTCATCGGTGGTGAAGATCCCGCCGGGCCGCCTGATCCTGTCGCTCGTGCTGAGCGGATTCACCGTGGTGCTGCTGATCGTCGCCGTGTTCATCGTGGTGAGTTCGATGATGGGGCGGCGGGAGCTGTTCGTCATCCTGATCGTGCCGGGGCTGGCCGCGGCGATCGGCTACTACTTCAACCGCTTCACGAAGTCGCTGCGGTACAGCATCGCGGGCACGCCCGACGGGGTGCGGGTGGGCTTCGGGCTGCTCTCGACGAGCAACGACACGCTGCCGCCCGGGCGCATCCACGCGATCGAGGTGAGCCAGCCGCTGCTCTGGCGGCCGGCCGGCTGGTGGATGATCCGCATCAACCGCGCGGGCGCCGCCGGCGAGGGCTCGGCGCAGACCAGCACCACGATGCTCCCGGTGGGCACGCTCGACGACGTGCGCACCGTGCTCGGTCTGCTCCTCCCGTCGCTGGCGAAGCCCGCCGTCGATGCCGCGCCCACCGACGCCTACGAGGCGCCCGCCGCGCCCGTCAGCACCCGCGACATCGTGCTCGCCGGCCTCACCGCCCGCGCCGGCGAGGGCTTCACCGACGCCCCGCGCCGCGCCTGGCCCATCCGCCCGTTCTCGTGGCGCCGCACCGGATTCGCCGTCACCGACGACGCCATCCTGCTGCGCTCGGGCTTCGTCTGGCGGCACCTCTCCGTCGTCCCGCTGGCGCGCGTGCAGAGCCTCCGCATCACCCAGGGCCCCCTGCTCCGGATGCTCGACCTCGTCGATCTGGCCGTGCAGACCGTCGCGGGCCCCGTCCGCGCCACCGTCCCGGCGGCCGACCGCGTGGCGGGCACCGCCGCCTTCGAGCTGTGGGCCACCCGAGTCGTGGACGCCGCCTCCACCGACACCTCCCACCGCTGGGCCACCCGACCCAATGCCTCCACTCCCACCCCCGAAGGAGACCCCCGATGAGACCCTCCGAGCGCACCGGCCGCCTCGGCGTCGGCATCATCGGCGCCGGCCGCGTCGGCCCCGTGCTGGGTGCCGCCCTGGCCAACGCCGGCCACGCGATCGTCGGTGTCTCCGCGATCTCCGACGCCAGCCGCGAGCGTGCCGAGGTCATGCTCCCCGGAGCCCCGATCCTCCCCATCCCCGAGCTCGTCGAACGCAGCGAACTGGTGCTGATCGCCGTCCCCTCGGCCGAGCTTCCCGCCCTCATCTCCGGCCTGGCCGAGACCGGCGCCTGGCAGATGGGACAGCTCGTGCTGCACACCGCCCCCGAGTTCGGCGCCGACGTGTTCGCCGCCGCGAGGGGGGCCGGCGTGATCCCGCTGGCCGTGCATCCGGCCATGTCGTTCACCGGCACCAGCGTCGACCTCGCCCGCCTCGCCGGGACCCACTTCGCCGTCACCGCGCCCACCCCCGTGCTGCCCATCGCGCAGGCCCTCGTGGTCGAGATGGGTGGCGAGCCGGTGATCGTCGCCGAGGCCGACCGCCCCGCCTACGCGGAGGCCGTCGAGACCGCCACGACTTTCTCGAGCGCCATCGTCGACCAGGCCGCCGGGCTTCTCGAGGCCATCGGCGTCGACGCCCCCGGCCGCGTGCTCGCCCCCCTCGTGCGCTCGGCCGTCGAGAACGCCCTCGCGCGGGCGGGCGGCGGCATCCCCCCGGTCTGACCTTCGCCCAGGGTGGGCCGGTGAGCGGCCCGGCCCGGGTAGCATCGTCGTGGCGGTCTGCGAGGCAGGCGGCCGACAGCGAAGGAGTTCCACCGGTGACCCAGGCCGAAACCGCCCCCCGGCCTCCGGTCGTCGTGACGACGATCGACGACGTGCGGCGCCAGCTCGAGACACGGGCGACGGATGCGCGGCCCCGCGTCGCCCTCGTCCCCACCATGGGCGCCCTGCACGAGGGCCACCTCGCCCTGGTCGACCGGGCGGCCGAGCTCGCCGACATCGTCGTGGTGTCGGTCTTCGTGAACCCGCTCCAGTTCACGGATCCCGCCGACCTCGAGCGCTACCCCCGCGACCTCGACGCCGACCTCGCGACCCTCGCCGGGCACGGCGCCGACCTCGTCTTCGCCCCCGACGTCACCGAGCTCTACCCGCGTGGCGACACCGCCACCCGCGTCACCGCCGGCAAGGTCGGTGGCCTGTTCGAGGGCCGCAGCCGCCCGGGCCACTTCGACGGCGTGCTCACGGTGGTCGCGAAGCTGCTCAACATCGTCGGGCCGCAGTTCGTGCTCTTCGGCGAGAAGGATGCGCAGCAGGTCTTCCTCGTGCGCCGCATGATCGCCGACCTGAACCTCCCCGTCGCGGTCGAGGAGGTCGAGACCGTGCGCGACGACGACGGCCTGGCCCTCTCGAGCCGCAACCGCTTCCTGGACGCCCGGGAGCGCCGCGCCGCCGTCACCCTGCCGCACGTGCTCGAAGCGGCGGTCTCGGCGTCCGACCGCGGCATCGACGCGGTGCTGGCCGCCGCTCAGTCGGCCGCCATGGGGGAGCAGCTGGTCGCGATGGACTACCTCGCGGTCGTGCACCCCGACACCTTCCTCCCGGTCGACGACGACTACACGGGCCCGGCCCGCGCCATCGTCGCGGCCCGCGTCGGCGACACCCGCCTCATCGACAACGCCCCCCTCTACCTCGGCCGCTGACCCCGGAGGTCACATGCAGAGGGCGGTGGCGCGGTCGAAGTAGGCGCGGGCGGCCGTGACCGCGTCGGGGCCCGTGAGGGGCAGGTAGGCGGCGTGCAGCTGCTCGAGCTCGGCGGCATCGGCGGGGTCGAGGATCGGGTAGCAGCGCGCGGTGATCGCCGCCGAGAAGTCGGCGAATCCCTGCTGCGGCGCCTCGCTGGCCGACGGGTCGACCTCGGAGTTCGCGAGCGCCCACAGCTGGGGGAGGGACGCCTCCTCGGCGGTGAGCTCGTTGTTCGTGTCCTGGTCGTAGTCGCTCGGCAGTGGCGGGTCGGGGGCCCGGTTCGTCGAGCTCGGGATGGAGTACGAGGTGCCCGAGGGCGGGGCCGGGGCGGGCGCGGGGGAGGTGCAGCCCGCGAGGAGGGCGGCGCCGAGGGCCGCGAGGAGGGCGGCGCCCGCGCGTCGGCGAGCGGTGGTGTGTGCGTCGAGCATCCGGTTCCCCCTGCCGGGTGCCCCCGCACCCCTGCCTCGACCCTAGCCGCCCCGCCCGGCCCGGTAAACTGGGGCCGACCTCGAGGAGACCCGTTCGAATGACTGACGCCCAGATGCCGCCCACCGAATCCGAGCTGACGGCCGCGGAGGCCGCCGCCGAGGCGAGCGAGCAGAAGGCCGTGCGCCTGGCCAAGCGCGAGAAGCTGATCGAGTCGGGCGCCGAGGCGTACCCCGTGTCGGTGCCGGTCACCACGACCATCCCCGCCGTGCGCGCCGCCTGGGGCCACCTCGCCGCCGACGAGACGAGCGGCGAGATCGTCGGGCTCGCGGGCCGTATCGTGCACCTGCGCAACACCGGCAAGCTCTGCTTCGTGTCGCTGCAGTCGGGTGACGGCAGCCGCATCCAGGCGATGGTCTCCCAGGCGAACGTGGGCGAGGAGTCGCTCGCCGACTTCAAGGAGCTCGTCGACCTCGGCGACCACCTGTTCGTGAAGGGCGAGGTCATCTCCTCGCGCCGGGGCGAGCTGAGCGTCATGGCCACCGAGTGGCAGATCGCGTCGAAGGCCGTGCTGCCGTTGCCGAACCTGCACACCGAGCTGTCCGAAGAGACACGGATGCGCAGCCGCTACCTCGATCTCATCGTGCGCGACGGCGCGCGGCAGATGGTGCGTACCCGCGCGCTGACCAACGCGTCGCTCCGCACGACCTTCGCCGAGCGCGACTTCCTCGAGGTCGAGACGCCCATGCTGCAGACGATCCACGGCGGAGCCGCGGCGCGCCCGTTCGTCACTCACTCCAACGCCTTCGACACCGAGCTGTACCTCCGCATCGCGCCCGAGCTGTTCCTCAAGCGCGCGGTCGTCGGGGGCATCGACCGCGTGTTCGAGATCAACCGCAACTTCCGCAACGAGGGTGCCGACTCCTCGCACTCGCCCGAGTTCGCGATGCTCGAGGCCTACGAGAGCTACGGCGACTACAACACGATCGCCGAGCTCACGCAGACGCTGGTGCAGAACGCGGCGCTCGCCGTGGCCGGCTCGCACGTCGTGACCTGGGCCGACGGCACCGAGTACGATCTCGGCGGCGAGTGGGATCGCATCAGCATGTACGGCTCGCTCAGCGCGGCCGCCGGCATCGAGATCACCCCGCAGACCTCCGTCGCCGAGCTGCAGCAGCTGGCCGACCGCGAGGGCGTCGAGGTGCACCTGGCGAACCACGGCAAGCTCGTCGAGGAGCTGTGGGAGCACTTCGTCAAGGCCGGTCTGACGAGCCCCACCTTCGTGATGGATTTCCCCGTCGAGACGAGCCCGCTGACCCGCGCGCACCGTTCGATCGAGGGCGTCGTCGAGAAGTGGGACCTCTACATCAACGGCTTCGAGCTGGGCACCGGCTACTCCGAGCTGGTCGACCCGGTCATCCAGCGCGAGCGCTTCGTCGAGCAGGCGAAGCAGGGCGCGGCGGGCGATGTCGAGGCGATGCGCCTCGACGAGGAGTTCCTGCGCGCCCTCGAGTTCGGCATGCCCCCGTCCGGCGGCATGGGCATGGGCATCGACCGGCTGCTGATGGCGCTGACGGGCCTGGGCATCCGCGAGACCATCCTGTTCCCCCTGGTGAAGTAGAGGAGTCCGGCATGAGCATGTTCGGCGGCAAGAAGAACGATCCCCTCGAGCCCGGGAAGAGCGAGCGCGAGAACAACGAGGGCGGCAAGGGCGACGGCACCGGCAACCCGAACAAGCCGACGCCCACGCGCATCGCCATCTGGATCATCGTGGGCGGCGTCGGGCTCTACCTGGTGGGCTCGGGCATCTTCGGCATCCTCACGCACTGAGCCGCGACCGAGCACGTACCATGGAGGACATGGACGTCCTTCTGCCCGCGCTCTCCGCACTGGCCCCGACCGTACTGATCGGGCTCGTGTTCTGGTTCATCATGCGCGCGGTGCTCCGGGCCGACAAGTCCGAGCGTCGCGCCAAGGCGAAGATCGAGGCCGAGGAGCGCGCTCGGCTCGGCCTGCCGGCCAAGGCGTCCGCGGAGTAGCCGCCAGACCGATACGGTAGCTCTGAGGGCAACCGAGGAGGCCGCAGTGACAGGTGGAGACGTCGCGCTCATCGTCGCGCTCCTGCTCCTCCTGCTCGATCTCGCGATCCGCATCGGGTCGATCATCGTCATCCCACGCAACCGCCGGCCGTCCACGGCGATCGCCTGGCTGATGGCCATCTTCCTGATCCCCTACGTGGGCTTCCTGCTGTTCCTCCTGATCGGCTCGTACAAGCTGCCGAAGTCGCGGCGCGACAAGCAGCACGCCATCAACGAGTTCATCGTCGAGACCACCGAGGGCATCGAGCGCGTCAGCGAGAACACGCCCTGGCCGCCGTGGTTCAAGAACGTCGTCGAACTGAACCGCACCCTCGGCGCGATGCCCCTGGTCGGCGGCAACAACGCCACCCTCGTCGGAGACTACGACGAGAGCATCCGTCAGATGACCGCCGACATCGACAAGGCGGGCCGCTACGTGCACGCCGAGTTCTACATCCTGTCCTACGACCAGACCACCAAGCCCTTCTTCGAGGCGCTCGAGGCCGCCGTCAAGCGCGGGGTGACCGTGCGCGTGCTGCTCGACCACATCGCCTCGGTGCGCGCGCCCGGGCACAAGAAGACCGTGAAGATGCTCGACCGCATCGGGGTGACGTGGCACTTCATGCTCCCCGTGCAGCCGCTGAAGGGTCGCTGGCAGCGCCCCGACCTGCGCAACCACCGCAAGATCCTCGTGGTCGACGGCGACGTCGCCTACATGGGCTCGCAGAACGTGGTCGACCGCAGCTACAACAAGAAGGGCAACCTGCGCCGCGGGCTGATGTGGCAAGACCTGATGACCCGCCTCGAGGGCCCGATCGTCGCCGGCATCAACGCCATCTTCATCACCGACTGGTACAGCGAGTCGAACGAGCTGCTGCTCCGCGAGACGCGCGCCATCACCGACGAGATCATCGACGACGAGCCGGATGCCCTCGACATGCAGGTGGTCCCTTCGGGCCCCGGGTTCGACGGCGAGAACAACCTGCGCCTGTTCCTGGCGCTGCTCTACAACGCGCAGGAGCGTATCGTCATCACGAGCCCCTACTTCGTGCCCGACGACGCCATGCTCTACGCCATCACCACCGCCACGCAGCGCGGGGTCACGGTCGACCTCTTCGTCTCGGAGATCGGCGACCAGGCCCTCGTCTACCACGCCCAGCGCTCGTACTACGAGGTGCTGCTGCGGGCCGGCGTGCGCATCTACATGTACCAGTCGCCGTACATCCTGCACGCGAAGCACTTCACCATCGACGACGAGGTCGCGGTGATCGGGTCGAGCAACATGGACATGCGCTCGTTCAGCCTGAACATGGAGGTCTCGCTGATGGTGCGCGGCCGCGACTTCGTCACGGCGATGCGCGGCGTCGAGGACGGCTACCGAAAGGTCAGCCGCGAGCTCACCCTCGACGAGTGGCACAAGCAGCCGCTCCGCTCCACCGTCCTCGACAACCTCGCCCGCCTCACCTCGGGCCTGCAGTAACGCCTCACGGGCGGGGCTGCAGGCGAACGGCGGGCAGCACGGGCGCCGGCAGCGGTGAGCCCTCGAAGTGGTGGTCGCTCGCGCCGAAGCGCGGGCGGGCATCCGGATGCTCGGCGGCGGCCGCGGGCGTCGAGCCGTCGGGCTCGGCGGAACCCGACTCGCGCTGCCACGCCGCGCGGTAGGCGACGATCTCGTCGTGGCTGCGGCCGACGAAGTTCCACCACATCAGGATCTTCTCGCCGAGCGGCTCGCCGCCGATCAGCACGACGCGCACCGGTTCGTCGCCCGCGCGGAGGGACAGGGTGCTGCGCCCGGCGCCGACGTAGGCGAGCTCGGTGCGGGTGGCGGTGACGCCGTCCACCGAGACGGGGCCGGCGTCGACGAGCACGCCGTGCTCGAAGGAGGGGTCGACGGGCAGCTCCACCGCGCCGCCCGCGGGCAGCGTGATCTCGGCCGCGACGAGCGGGGTGAACGTCGTGGCCGGGACGCCCGCGCCCGCGAGTTCACCGACGAAGACCTTGAGCCGAGCATCCGCCACCTGCACCTCGACGGCGTCGTGGCTCTCGAAGAACGGCTCGACCTGGCGCGACGCCTCGGGCAGCGCCACCCAGAGCTGCACCCCGTGCAGCACGGTGGCGGCCGGCGTGGACACCTCGGAGTGCGAGATGCCCCGCCCCGCGGTCATCAGGTTGAGCACGCCGGGTCGCACCATGGCGTGGCTGCCGACGCTGTCGCGGTGCTCGATCTCGCCCTCGAACAGCCAGCTCACGGTCTGAAGCCCCGTGTGCGGATGCGGCGGCACGACCATGCCCCCGGTCTCCGACACCGTCGAGGGCCCGTAGTGGTCGGCGAAGCACCAGGCGCCCACCATCGTGCGCTGCTTGCTCGGCAGGGTGCGGTGCACGGTCATGGCGCGGGGGCCGCCGAGGGGCACCTCGCGGGCGGTCACGATCTCGGGCGGAGCGGCGCTCGTGGCGGTGTCGCAGGCGGCCCAGGTCTCGTCGGGGCGGCGCTCGAGGTTGCTCATGCTCGCATCCTACGTTCTGCCGTCACGCCCACGGCGAACAGGGGCTGTCGTCCCCTGCTTCGCTGGTTAGTCTCTTCCTATCGGTCGCCAACCACCGGCCCTGGCGACCAAGGAGACAGACATGTTTGAGAGATTCACCGACCGAGCCCGTCGCGTCGTCGTCTTGGCGCAAGAAGAAGCCAAGATGCTCAACCACAACTACATCGGCACCGAGCACATCCTGCTCGGTCTCATCCACGAGGGCGAGGGTGTCGCCGCCAAGGCGCTCGAGTCGCTGAACATCTCGCTCGACGCGGTGCGCGAGCAGGTGCAGGACATCATCGGCCAGGGCCAGCAGCAGCCCACCGGGCACATCCCCTTCACGCCCCGCGCGAAGAAGGTGCTCGAGCTCTCGCTCCGCGAGGCGCTGCAGCTCGGCCACAACTACATCGGCACCGAGCACATCCTGCTCGGCCTCATCCGCGAGGGCGAGGGCGTCGCAGCCCAGGTGCTCGTGAAGCTGGGCGCCGACCTCAACCGGGTGCGCCAGCAGGTCATCCAGTTGCTGTCGGGCTACCAGGGCAAGGAGCAGGTCGCGGTCGGCGGCAACGACCAGGCCCCCGACAAGGGCTCGCAGATCCTCGACCAGTTCGGGCGCAACCTCACGCAGGCCGCGCGCGACAACAAGCTCGACCCCGTGATCGGCCGCGAGAAGGAGATCGAGCGGGTCATGCAGATCCTCTCGCGCCGCTCCAAGAACAACCCCGTGCTGATCGGTGAGCCCGGCGTCGGCAAGACCGCCGTCGTCGAGGGCCTCGCCCAGGCGATCGTGCGCGGCGACGTGCCCGAGACCCTGAAGGACAAGCAGCTCTACACGCTCGACCTCGGTTCGCTCATCGCCGGCTCCCGCTACCGCGGTGACTTCGAGGAGCGCCTGAAGAAGGTCACGAAAGAGATCCGCACCCGCGGCGACATCATCACGTTCATCGACGAGATCCACACCCTGGTGGGTGCGGGTGCCGCCGAGGGCGCGATCGACGCGGCGTCGATCCTCAAGCCGCTGCTCGCCCGCGGTGAGCTGCAGACCATCGGTGCCACGACGCTGGACGAGTACCGCAAGCACTTCGAGAAGGACGCGGCGCTCGAGCGCCGGTTCCAGCCCATCCAGGTGGCCGAGCCGTCGCTGCCCCACGCGATCAACATCCTCAAGGGGCTGCGCGACAAGTACGAGGCGTTCCACAAGGTCTCGATCACCGACGGCGCCATCGTCGCCGCGGCGAACCTGGCCGACCGCTACGTGCAAGACCGCTTCCTCCCCGACAAGGCGATCGACCTGATCGACGAGGCCGGCGCACGCCTCCGCCTCTCGATCCTGTCCGCCCCGCCGGAGC
This sequence comes from Herbiconiux sp. VKM Ac-2851, assembly GCF_013205105.1. Taxonomy (NCBI): domain Bacteria; kingdom Bacillati; phylum Actinomycetota; class Actinomycetes; order Micrococcales; family Microbacteriaceae; genus Herbiconiux; species Herbiconiux sp. VKM Ac-2851. The sequence goes on from NZ_JABMLJ010000003.1 coordinate 342,367, forward strand.
TGCGCGAGTTCGACGAGCGCATCGCCGCCGTGCGCGGCCAGAAGGAGGCCGCGATCGAGGATCAGGACTTCGAGAAGGCCGCCTCGCTCCGCGACGAGGAGAAGAACCTGCTCGGTGAGCGCCTGCGTCTCGAGAAGCAGTGGAAGGCCGGTGAGGTGCAGACCTCCGGCATCGTCGACGAGGGACTGATCGCCGAGGTGCTGGCCCAGGCCACGGGCATCCCGGTGTTCAAGCTCACCGAGGAGGAGTCGGCTCGCCTCGTGTTCATGGAGAAGGCCCTGCACCAGCGGGTCATCGGCCAGAACGAGGCCATCGCCGCCCTGTCCCGCACGATCCGTCGCACCCGCGCCGGGCTGAAGGACCCGAAGCGCCCCTCGGGCTCGTTCATCTTCGCCGGCCCCACGGGTGTCGGCAAGACCGAGCTCGCCAAGGCGCTCGCCGAGTTCCTGTTTGACGACGAGAACGCGCTGATCTCCCTCGACATGTCGGAGTACGGCGAGAAGCACACGGTCTCGCGACTGTTCGGTGCCCCTCCCGGGTTCGTCGGCTTCGAGGAGGGCGGCCAGCTCACCGAGAAGGTGCGCCGCAAGCCGTTCTCCGTGGTGCTGTTCGACGAGATCGAGAAGGCCCACCCCGACATCTTCAACTCGCTGCTGCAGGTTCTGGAGGAAGGGCGCCTGACCGACGGTCAGGGTCGCGTCGTCGACTTCAAGAACACGGTCATCATCATGACGACCAACCTCGGCACGAAGGACATCACGGGCGCACCGATCGGCTTCCAGGCCTCCGGCAACACCGCGACGTCGTACGAGCGCATGAAGGGCAAGGTCTCCGAGGAGCTGAAGAAGAACTTCAAGCCCGAATTCCTGAACCGCGTCGACGACACCATCGTGTTCCCGCAGCTCGACAAGGAGGAGCTGCTGCAGATCGTCGATCTGTTCATCAAGCGCCTCCGCGACCGTCTGCTCGACCGCGACCTCACGATCGAGCTCACGCTCGCCGCGAAGGAGCGCCTGATCGAGGTCGGCTTCGACCCCTCGCTCGGTGCGCGCCCGCTGCGTCGCGCGATGCAGCACGAGGTGGAGGACCAGCTGTCCGAGCGCATCCTGCAGGGTGAGCTCAACGCGGGCGATCACGTGCACGTCGACTTCGAGAACGGGGCCTTCACCTTCGTCACGACGTCGCGCGAGCCGGTCGCGATCGGCGCGGGCGCCGACTCGTCGGCCTCCTCGGCCGCGGCGGCCGCCGCTCTCGGCGACCTCGACTAGTCACCCCCCTCGAAGGGCCGGACACCTCACGGTGCCCGGCCCTTCGTCGTTCCCGGGCGGGCTCACGCCGCCGGGAGGTTACGCTGGTCGGATGCCAGAGCAGAAGACGCCCGTGACCGTGCGGCGGGCGCGCACCAGTGACGTCCCGTGGATCCAAGGTCTGGTGGAGCCCCTGGTGCAGCGACGAATCCTGCTCGGCAAGGACGCCGTCGTGTTCTACGAGGCCGTGCAGGAGTTCCGCATCGCGGTCGCTCCCGACGGCACGCCCGTGGGCTGTGGCGCCCTGCATGTCTTCTGGGAGGACCTCGGCGAGGTGCGCACCCTCGCCGTCGACGACGGCTGGCTCGGCCAGGGGGTGGGAAGCGCCCTGCTGCAGCAGCTCGAGGCCGACGCGCTCGACCTCGGCCTCTCGAAGCTGTTCTGCCTCACCTTCGAGGTGCCCTTCTTCGAGCGGAACGGCTACACCGCGTCGCCGCTCTCGCTCGTCGACCCCGAGGTCTACGCCGAGCTCGTGCGCTCTCCCGACGAGGGTGTCGCCGAGTTCCTCGACCTCGCCCGCGTGAAGCCGAACACCCTCGGCAACACCCGCATGCTGAAGCACTTGAGGTGATGTGATGAGCGAGCACGGGCCTGACGGCGGCGACCGTGGCAGCGACGACTCCGGCAGCGTCGGTGACGAGCGGATGCGCGGCGACGGCGACCCCGCCGACCACCGCAGCTTCAACCAGAAGCTCCGCGACCGGTTCTACGGCCGGCGCCCGGCCGGTGGGACCGACGCCGATGAGGGCCCGGCCGCATCCGCTCGGCCGAAGGTGAACCAGATGGGGTTCTTTGGGCGCGTGCAGCGCCCGGGCGGCTTCGACGAGCCGCCCGAGGAGCCGGTCGAGCTCGACGGCGAGCTGCCGTGGGAGCTCGGCGGAGAGAAGCGCCCCGAGAGCTGACGCCGGGTCACGCGGGTCAGAGGCGCGAGGCGCACTTCACGCAGAGCGAGGCGGTCGGCCGCGCCTCGAGGCGGGCCGGCGCGATCGGGCGATGGCAGACCAGGCAGACGCCGTAGCTGCCGTCGTCGACGCGGGCGAGCGCCGCATCCGTCTCACCGAGTCGCAGCTCGGCGGCGAGCAGTAGGCCCCGGATGCGCGACCACTCGCTCGACAGCGTCGGGCCCTCCGGGTCGTGCTCGTCGTCGTCGGGTGACGTCTCCCGCGTCGTGCGGAGGGTCGCCATCGTCGCGGTCAGCTCGGTGATGTCGGCGCGCGCCGCGTCGTGCGCGCGCTCGAGGCGGGCCCGGACGTCGTCGCTCGTGATCGCGTCCGGTCGTCAGCCCGCGGGCGCGGGGCCGTCGGCGGGCTCGGCATCGCCGATGAACTCCTTGAACTCCTGCTCGAGGTTCTCGTCGAAGGAGTCGGGCTGGTCGGTCTCGTCGCCGTTCGAGCGGGCCGCCACGTTCTCGGAGTCCAGGGCCTCGGCCTCGGTGACGTCGACCTCGGGCTTCTGGCCGTTGTGCTCGAAGGATTCGGGCTCGGTGGGTTCGATGAAGGTGCTCATGCGCTCGAGCGTACGCCCGAAACATTCCGAACACATGGGCGGGATACGATCCACGGGTGTCTCCCGTCTCGCCCTACCAGGTCTGCGTCGCGTTCCTCACGCGCGCGGGTGCCGACGGCCGCACCGAGGTGCTGCTCGGCCGCAAGAAGACCGGCCTCGGCTCGGGCAACATCGTCGGTCTCGGCGGCAAGCTCGAGCCCGGCGAGACCGCGCTCGAGGCGATCGTGCGGGAGATCGAGGAGGAGTCGGGCCTCGTGGTCGAACCCGGCGACCTGACCGAGATGGGCCTGGTGAAGTTCGCGTTCCCGTACCGGGAGAACTGGAGCCAGGACTCGACGGTCTTCGTCGCCTCGCGCTTCACGGGTGAGCCGCAGGAGTCGGACGAGGTCTCGCCCGACTGGTTCCCGATCGACGAGCTGCCGCTTTCCGCGATGTGGGACGACGCGAAGTACTGGCTGCCCGCCGTGCTCGCGGGGGAGCGGGTGCTCGGCGACTTCACCTTCGGGGAGGACTGCGCCACCGTCAGTTCCCACGAGCTGCACGACCCCGCGTACCACGGCCGCTGAGCCCGTACAATCGCGTGTGCCCTCCACGACCGACCTGACCGATTCCGCCGCCTCTCCAGATGCCATCGACCCGGCCGAGCTAGCGATCGCCCTGAAGGTGCTGGCCGACATGGTGGAACTCGACGAGGACCACCCTGACTTCGTGACCGTGCGCCGGGCGACGGCGAAGATGGTGAAGGCGGTCAAGCACAAGCGGCGCCGCGAGATCCGTGCCGAGATCGCCCAGGCCGACCGCCTCGTCGTGGCGGCCACGGCCACCGGCGCCCCCGACCGCATCGACGACGAGACCCGGGGTCTGGCCATCGGCGGGTCGAGCACGGCGGCCACGGCGGGCACGCTGCTGAAGGCCCGCAAGTGCTACATCTGCAAGCAGCCGTACACGCTCGTCGACGGGTTCTACCACCAGCTCTGCCCCTCCTGCGCGGCGCTCAGCCACGCCAAGCGGGAGGCCCGCACCGACCTGACCGGCCGGCGCGCCCTGCTCACCGGCGGCCGCGCCAAGATCGGCATGCACATCGCCCTCCGGCTGCTCCGCGACGGCGCCCACACCACGATCACCACCCGGTTCCCGCGCGATGCCGTGCGTCGCTTCGCGAGTCTGCCCGATGCGTCCGAGTGGATGCACCGGCTGACCGTCGTCGGCATCGACCTCCGCGACCCGGCCCAGGTGATCGGGCTCGCCGACCAGGTCGCCGCCGCCGGGCCGCTCGACATCCTGATCAACAACGCCACCCAGACCGTGCGGCGGTCGCCGGGCGCGTATCAGCCCCTCGTCGACGCCGAGCTCGCCCCGCTGCCCGACGGCCCCCTGCCCGAGCTGGTGACCTTCGGTCACACGAACGACCAGCACCCCCAGGCGCTGGCCCGCTCGGTGAGCGCGCATCCGATCCTCGCCGCGGCTGCGGCCCAGGCCGACGGGCTCACCGCGGCGGCCGATGCGATCAGCGCCCGGGCCGGGCTGCTGGCGGCGCGGGCCGACGAACTCACGGCTCAAGCGCTGGCACCGGGGTCGAGCTCGCTGGCCCGGCACGCGGCCGGCACCGCGATCGACGCGGGCGGACTCGTGCCCGACCTGCACGACGTCAACTCCTGGACGCAGCGCGTGGACGAGGTCGACCCGCTCGAGATGCTCGAAGTGCAGCTCGCCAACACCACGGCGCCGTTCATCCTGATCTCCCGGCTGCGGTCGGCGCTCGCCGCGAGCCCGGCCCGGCGGCGCTACGTGGTCAACGTGAGCGCGATGGAGGGCGTCTTCGCCCGCGGCTACAAGGGGCCGGGGCATCCGCACACCAACATGGCGAAGGCGGCGGTGAACATGCTCACCCGCACGAGCTCGCGGGAGATGTTCGAGAACGACCGCATCCTGATGACGAGCGTCGACACCGGGTGGATCACCGACGAGCGACCCCACCCCACCAAGGTGCGGCTCGCCGAGGAGGGCTTCCACGCCCCGCTCGACCTCGTCGACGGAGCCGCGCGGGTCTACGACCCGATCGTGCGCGGCGAGGCCGGCGAGGACCTGTTCGGCGTCTTCCTGAAGGACTACGCGCCCGCCGCCTGGTGACGCGGCACCCGCCGACCGCAGCCGCCTGCCCGCGGCCGACACGGGGTCGACCGCGGTGCCGAGGTCAGTCGGCGGAGGACGTCGCCGAGGCGAACTGCGCCTCGTACAGCGCGGCGTAGGCGCCGCCCGCCGCGAGCAGCTCGGCGTGGCTGCCCTGCTCGACGATCGAGCCCGACTCCATCACGAGAATGAGGTCGGCGTCGCGGATGGTCGACAGCCGGTGCGCGATGACGAAGCTCGTGCGGTCGGCCCGCAGCGCCGACATCGCCTTCTGCACGAGCTGCTCGGTGCGGGTGTCGACCGAGGAGGTCGCCTCGTCGAGGATCAGCACGCTCGGCTTCGCGAGGAACGCCCGCGCGATGGTGAGCAGCTGCTTCTCTCCGGCGCTCACGTTCGAGGCCTCGTCGTCGAGCACGGTGTCGTAGCCCTCGGGCAGCGAGTGCACGAAGCGGTCGACGTAGGTGGCCCGCGCCGCGTCGAGGATCTCCTCCTCGCTCGCCGAGGGGTTGCCGTAGGCGATGTTGTCGCGGATCGTGCCGCCGAAGAGCCAGGTGTCCTGCAGCACCATGCCGGTGCGCGAGCGCAGGTCGCGCCGGGTCATCTGCGCGATGTCGACGCCGTCGAGCGTGATGCGCCCGGCGTCGAGCTCGTAGAAGCGCATGATCAGGTTGACCAGCGTCGTCTTGCCGGCTCCGGTGGGGCCGACGATCGCGACCGTCTGGCCCGGCTCCGCCACGAGCGAGAGGTGCTCGATCAGCGGCTTGTCGGGCAGGTATCGGAACGAGACGTCGTCGAACACGAGCCGCCCGCGGTTCTCGGACGGGCTGAGGGCGGGCACGGCATCCGGAACCTGCTCGTCGGCGTCGAGCAGCTCGAAGACGCGCTCGGCCGAGGCGACCCCCGACTGCAGGAGGTTCACCATCGAGCCCAGCTGGGTGAGCGGCTGGGTGAACTGGCGCGAGTACTGGATGAATGCCTGCACGGCGCCGATGCTGAGTGCGCCCGTGGCGACCTGCAGGCCGCCGACGACGGCGATGACGACGTAGACCAGGTTCCCGACGAACATCATGGCGGGCATGATGATGCCCGAGACGAACTGCGCCCCGAACGACGCCCGGTAGAGCTCGTCGTTCTTCGCCCGGAAGGCCGCCTCGGTCTCGCGCTGACGGCCGAACACCTTGACGAGGGCGTGGCCGGTGAAGTTCTCCTCCACCTGGGCGTTCAGCTGCCCCGTGCTCGCCCACTGGGCGACGAAGAGCTTCTGGGAGCGCTTGGCGATGACCGTGGTGATCACGATCGTGAGCGGGATGGTGACCAGCGAGATCACGGCGAGCAGCGGTGAGGTGACGAACATCATGACGAGGATGCCCACGACGGTCAGGATGCTCGTCAGCAGCTGGGAGAGCGTCTGCTGAAGGCTCTGGGCCACGTTGTCCATGTCGTTGGTGACGCGGCTCAGCAGCTCACCGCGGGGCATGCGGTCGAAGTAGCCGAGCGGGAGCTTGTTGATCTTCGTCTCGACCTCCTCCCGCAGGGAGTAGGTGGTGCGCTGCACGATGGTGTTGAGGAGGCGCCCCTGCACCCAGGAGAAGATCGAGGCGGCGACGTAGAGCACCAGCACGAGCCCGAGCACCATGGCGAGGCGGTCGAAGTCGATGCCCTGGCCGGGCACCAGGTCGATGCCCGAGAGCAGGTCGGCCTGGCTCTGGTCGCCGCTCGCGCGGAGGCCCTCGACGATCTGCTCCTTGGTGGAGCCGGCGGGCAGCGCCTTGCCGAAGGCGCCCGCGAAGATGATGTTGGTGCCCTGACCGAGAAGCCACGGGCCGAGCACCGTGGCGACGACGCTGATGATGCCGAGCACGATCACGACCAGCACCGGCACCCGGTGCGGGGCGAGCCGGCGGATCAACCGCTTCGCCGACGGACCGAAGGTCATCGACTTCTCGGTCGGAAGGCCCGCCCCGCCGAAGGGGCCGCCCCCGCCGGGCCCGCCGCGACGCACCGGGCCGCGCTGGGCGCCGTTCCCCGAGCCGCTCATGCCGCCTCCTCCGCAGTCAGCTGCGACGAGACGATCTCGGCGTAGGTCTCGTTCGTCTCGAGCAGTTCGTCGTGGGTGCCGCGACCGACGATCACGCCGTCGTCGAGCACGATGATCTGGTCGGCGTCGACGATGGTCGAGACCCGCTGCGCCACGATGACCATGGTCGCTCCTCTCACGTCGGCTCGGAGGGCCTGCCGCAGCCGCGCATCCGTCGCCAGGTCGAGCGCCGAGAACGAGTCGTCGAAGACGTAGATCTCGGGGCGCTTCACGAGGGCCCGGGCGATCGCGAGCCGCTGCCGCTGCCCGCCCGAGACGGTGGTGCCGCCCTGGGCGACGGGGGCGTCGAGACCCCCGTCCATCTCCCGCACGAAGTCGGCGGCCTGGGCCACCTCGAGCGCGTGCCAGAGCTCCTCGTCGGTGGCGTCGGGCTTGCCGTAGCGGAGGTTGGAGGCGACGGTGCCCGAGAACAGGTAGGGCTTCTGCGGCACCAGGCCGATGCGCGACCAGAGCAGGTCGGGGTCGAGCTGCCGCACGTCGACGCCGTCGACGAGCACCTGACCGCCGGTGGCGTCGAACAGCCGCGGCAGCAGGTTGATCAGCGTGGTCTTGCCGGCGCCCGTGGAGCCGATGATGGCGAGCGTCTGGCCCGGCTCGATCGTGATGTCGAGATCGCGCAGCACCGGCTGCTCGGCACCCGGGTAGGAGAACGAGGCTCCGCGCAGCTCGACCGTGCCGTGGCCGCGCAGCTCGTGCACCGGGTTCGCCGGCCGGGTGACGGACGTCTCGGTCTGGAGCACCTCGGTGATGCGGTCGGCGCAGACCGAGGCACGCGGGATCATCATGGCCATGAACGTGGCCATCATCACCGCCATCAGGATCTGCACGAGGTAGCTGAGGAAGGCGATCAGGGTGCCGACCTGCATCGAGCCCTCGTCGATGCGGAAGGCGCCGAACCAGATCACCGCGACGCTCGAGACGTTCAGGATGAGCATGACGGTCGGGAACATCAGCGCCATCAGCCGGCCGGCCCGCAGGGCGGAGTCGGTGACGGCCGCGTTGGCCTCGGCGAAGCGCTCGGTCTCGATGCCCTCGCGCACGAAGGCACGCACCACGCGGATGCCCGTCAGCTGCTCCCGCAGCACCCGGTTCACCGTGTCGATGCGGGCCTGCATGCGCCGGAACTGCGGCACCATGCGCACGATGATCGCGCCGAGCGAGACGAGCAGCACGGGCACGCTGACGGCGATGATCCAGCTCAGCTCGAGGTCTTGGTGGAGGGCGAGGACGATGCCGCCGATCGCGAGGATGGGCGCCGAGACCAGCAGGGTGAACGTCATCAGCGCGAGCATCTGAACCTGCTGCACGTCGTTCGTGGAGCGGGTGATGAGCGAGGGGGCGCCGAACTTCGACACCTCGCGCTCGCTGAACTCCCCGACGCGGTGGAAGATCGCTCCGCGCAGGTCGCGGCCGAGTGCCATGGCGACCTTCGCGCCGAAGTAGACGGCCGTGATGGCGGCGGCCACCTGCACGACCGTGATGCCGAGCATCCACAGCCCCGTCGAGAGGATGTAGGCCGTGTCGCCCCGGGCCACGCCCTGGTCGATGATGTCGGCGTTCAGTGTCGGCAGGTAGAGCGAGGCGACCGACTGCACGAGCTGGAAGAGCACGACCAGCGCGATCGGCCGCCAGTGCGGCCGGAGGTAGCGGCCGAGGAGGCGCAGGAGGGTCACGCGCGGTGCCTTTCGGTGGGAGCGGAGGGTGAGGCGGCAGCGGCCGGAGGCGCGGCCAGAACGCCGTACGTCATCAGCGCCGCGAGCTCCTCGACGGTGAACGGGGTGTCGACGGCGGCGATGTCGGGGATGGAGCTCGCGAACGACAGCAGACGCGCGAGGTGGATGATGCGGGACGGCGGCCACGCCAGCCGCTCGGCGTCGGGCGCGAAGATCGCCGTGACGACGCGCTCGAGCTCGGCGGGGTCGCTCGTGGGAGCCGGGCGCTCGCCGCCGAGGATCGGCATGACCTTCATGGCCCCCGAGAATCGCGCCCGCATCAACCGGAGGATCTCGGCCAGCTTCACCTCGACCGGATCGCCCGGATCGATGCCCCGCAGCCCGTTCCAGACCGTCTGGCCGTCGAAGAAGCGCTCGGCGGCGGCCTTCAGCAGCGACTCCTTGTCGCCGAACGCGCGGAACACCGTGCCTTCGGCGATGCCGGCGGCCTCGGCGATCTGGCGCGAGGTGACGTCGCGCCCGTGCTCGACGAGCAGCGGCACCACCGCGTCGATGATCATCTCGCGCCGGTCGGCCAGCGGAAGTGCCGGCGCCCGGCGCGCGATCGCCTCGAGCGGTGACGTGTCCATGCGCCGACCCTACCTGAGTGAGCACTCACTCGGCAAGAGGAGTCACTCGACCCGCGCGCCCCCTGAACGCCATCGGGTCTGCTTCGCCCGGTTGCCGCAGATCGCCATCGAGCACCACTGGCCGGTGCGCGAGCGCGAGTGGTCGTAGAACCCCCACCGGCAGGCGTCGTTGCGGCAGGCCTTCAGGCGCGACCAGGTGCCGTCGGCCAGTGCCCGCGCGGTGGCGGCGACCACGCGGGCCACCACGCCGTCCAGGCCGTCGGACGTGCCCGCGTACTCGACCCCGTCGGCGCCGAAGCGCAGCTGAACCCGGGATCGACTCGCGGCCGAGGTGAGGGCCGAGGCGGTCGAGTCGGGCAGGGGCTCCCGGTCGTGGTTCGCCAGCAGGCCGAGCCGGAGCTCCTCGCGGAGCGCGCGGGCGCGGGCGAGGGCTGCCGGCCCGGCCGGGGCGCCGTCCAGCCCCTGGGTGCCGGCCCACTCGCGCCAGGACGCGTCGTCGCGCAGTGCGTCGACCCCCGTCTCGAGGTCGACGCTGTTCACGAAGGCCCGCACCGACTCGAGCTCGCCCGGGGCCTGCGGGCCGGTGGTCGTCATGGATCCATATAACCACCATTGCCCTCACGATGGTGCGGTAGTAACCTCCCAGAGCATGACGACGGTTAGCAGCGCGTGGCGGTCCAAGCCCTTCCGGCGGGTCTGGACGGCCGGTGCCGTGTCCGGCCTCGGCAGCGAGATCGGCGAACTCGCCGTGCCGGTGCTGGCGGTGGTGACGCTCGCGGCCTCCGCCGCCGAGCTTTCGCTGGTGCGGGCGGCCCTCCTGGTGCCGTACCTGCTGCTGACGCTCTGGCTCGGCGTGATCGTCGACCGACGCGCCCGCCGTCCGCTGCTGGTCGCCGCCGACCTCGGGCGGGGGCTGCTGCTGGCGGTGGTGTGCGGTCTCGCGCTGACCGGGTGGCTGAGCATCCCGCTGCTCGTCGCCGCCGCGGCGCTGCTCGGCTCGTTCGCCGTGCTCTCGACCCTCGCCGAGTTCTCGTTCGTGCCCCAGGTGGTCGAGGAGGAGCAGCTGATCGACGCGAACGCCCGCATCACGGCGGCGCAGTCCGCGATCGGCGTGGCCGGGGCCGGAGCGGGCGGGTTGCTGGTGCAGCTCGTGACCGCGCCGTTCGCGCTGCTGCTGAACGCGGCGGGCTTCCTCGTCTCGGGTGTCCTCCTGCTGCGGCTCCGCGTGGTCGAGAGCGTGCCGACCCGGCGGGCGGGACGCCGGTCCGCCGTGCGCGAGGCGCGGGAGGGCGTCGTCGTGCTGCTCCGCCACCGCGTGCTCCGCGCGCTGCTGTCCGAGGCCACCCTGTGGAATCTCGGCAACGAGATCTTCATGCTCGCGCTCGCGCTGCTGGTGCTCCGCAGCTACGGCTTCGGCCCGGCCGCGCTCGGCCTGGTGCTGATGGCGGGCGGCGTCGGCGCGTTCGTCGGCAGCCTGCTCAGTGCACGCCTGACGGCACGGTTCGGTTACGGCCGCTCGCTCGTCGCGGCCATGCTGGTCGGCAACTCGGCCCCGGTGGTCGCACTGCTCGGGGCGGGGTCCGCATCCGTCGCCTCGCTCGTGGTGCTGACGGCCGGCTTCGTGCTCTCGGGGCTCGGCATCGGGGTGGCCAACTCGCAGGCGGTGAGTCTGCGGCAGCTCGCGGTGGAACCGTCGCTGCGTGGGCGGGCGAACGCCGGCTACCGGCTGGTGTCGTGGGGCGCCCTGTCGATCGGGGCGCTGGCCGGGGGAGTGCTCGTCACGGCGCTCGGCCCCTGGGCGGCCGGGATGCTCGGTGCCGGGCTGATGGCGCTCGCGACGGCGCCCGTCGCGCTGTCGCCCGTGCGGCGCATGCGGCGCATCGAAGAGGTGCAGGAGGTGCAGAACCTGCCGGCGGGGCGCTTCGTGCAGGATGCGCGGCCGGAGCCCGCCTAGAATCCGAGCATGCAGCAGACCACCGACCCCGAACCCGGCATCTACCAGCACTTCAAGGGCGCCCGCTACGAGGTGGTCGGCGTCGGCCGGCACAGCGAGACCGAGGAGCAGCTGGTCTTCTACCGCAAGCTCTACGACGACTACTCCTTCTGGGTGCGTCCCCTGGCCATGTTCACCGAGCACGTCGACCGCGACGGCTACAGCGGCCCTCGGTTCGCCCGCATCGCCTAGTCGCGAGCGTCGGGCCGGGGAACCCCCTCGTCACCCACCGCCGACGGGAGCAGGCTGGAGGACGACCCTGAAGGAGACCCCATGCCCATCACCGAGAGCGCCGTGCTCTTCGACGTCGACGGAACGCTCGTCGACTCCAACTACCAGCACGTCAGCGCCTGGGTGCGCGCGTTCGTGGAGGTGGGCCACCCCGTGCCGGCCTGGCGCATCCACCAGGCACTCGGCATGGACTCGAGCAAGCTGCTCGACGAGCTGCTGGGCGACGCGGTCGACGAGCTGGGTGACCGCGCCAAGGAGCTGCACGCGCAGTACTACAGGGAGTCGGCCGACCAGCTCCGCCCGCTCCCCGGCGCCCGCGAGCTGCTCCGCACCCTGCACGACGAGGGCAAGACGATCGTGCTCGCCACCTCCGCCCCCTCCGACGAGCTCGAGATCCTGCGCGGAGTGCTCGACGCCGACGAGTGGGTCGACGCCACGACCAACGCCGACGACGTCGAGACGGCGAAGCCGGAGCCCGACATCCTGCAGGTCGCGCTCGAGCGGGCCGGGGTCGACGCCTCCGACGCGGTGATGGTGGGGGATGCCCGGTGGGACATGGTCGCGGCCGGGCGGTCGGGCATCCGGGGCATCGGGCTGCTCAGCGGCGGTGTCGACCGCGAGGCCCTCGTCGAGGCGGGCGCCACCGAGACCTACGACGACGCGGAGGCGCTGCGAGCCGCACTCTGAGCGGCTCGCCTCAGTACCCGGCCGTGTACGAGACGAACGAGCCGCCCCCCGACATCCCGTCGGCCCCGGCCCCGGCCTCGGCCTCGCCCGGTTCCGAGCCCGACGGCGTCCCGAGCAGGCTCCGCGTCAGCCGCGACCGGTCGTCGAGCAGCCCGTCCAGCGCCGCGGCCAGGTCGTCGTCGCTCACCTCCCGGCCCGCCTCGGCTGCGCTGAGCACCGCCCGCCGCACCAGCTCCTTGGCGAACGACCCGGTGGTGCCCTCGGCCCGATCGGCCGCGGCCTCGACGGCGGCCGCACCGAAGGGCAGACCGTCGGCGTAGCGGGCGAACAGCCGCCGTCGTGACTCCTGGTCGGGCAGCGCGATCTCGACCGCGAGGTCGACGCGGCCCGGCCGGTCGGCGAGGGCCCGCTCGAGCACCTCGACCCGGTTCGTGGTGAGCACGAAGGCCACGTCGGCGTCGCCGTCCAGGCCGTCGAGGGCGTCCAGCACCTCGAACAGCAGCGGCTGCGGCCCGTGGTGCATCATGCGGTCGCTCGCCACGAGGTCGACGTCCTCCAGCACCACCAGAGCGGGCTGCATCGCCCGCGCCAGTTCGGCGGCCTCGGTGACGAAGCGGATGCCCGAGCCGGTCAGCAGCACCGCGGTCGTTCCCGGGGTGCGGGCGAGCAGGTGCCGCACGGTCAGCGTCTTGCCGGTGCCGGGAGGCCCGTACAGCAGCACCCCGCGCTTGAGATGCTGGTGCTGCGCCCGCAGTCGCTCGCGCTGCTCGCCCACCCCCACCACGTGCCGCACCACCGCGTCGAGCACGCCCGGTGCCAGCACGACGTCGTCGGCCGAGACCGTCGGACGGGGCAGGAAGGTGGCGCCCGCGGCGCTCTGACCGTACTCGTTGCCGGTGAACGAGAGCACCTGGCCGCGCAGCACCGAGAGGGCGAGCATCCGCCGGCCGAACTCGGCGATGAAGGCGTCGGCGGTCGCCGGGTCGGCCGTCAGAACCTCGAGGCTCGCGGCGGCGCGGCCGCGCTCGGGGTTGGCGGCGCGCTGCAGCGCCACCAGGGGCGTGCCCTGGAAGGTGAGCAGGTGCATCCCGAACGACATCACGCGCCGGGTGCTCTCGGGCCCGCTCGGCACCGAGACGTAGTCGATCGGGCCGGTGCGGTAGGGGAAGCGGTGCGGCGGCGCGACCAGCTCGGCCAGCGAGGACTGCTCGCGCATCTGGCCGCCCGACACCCCCATGGGCTCCGAGCCGCTCTCGGCCGCGAGGTCGGCCAGCGCGACGTCGGCGTCGACCAGCCGGTGGGCTGCGATCGGATGCGTGACGACCGGCAGTGCCGCCACCTCGGCGCCGAGGAACTCCTGCAGCTGCACGCCGAGCGGCGACAGCGTCGTGCCGCCCTCCGGCTCCCGGTGCACGATCTCCTCGAGGAAGCGGCGGAACAGCTCGGCGAAATCCTGGGTCTGGCGGTCCATGGGTCCTTCCGGGGTGGTGCGGGAGGGCGTCGGGCCGCCGGGAGGTGTCTCCTCCACCGTAGAGGGAGGAAGGCTGACGGGTCACCCCGAGCTCTGGATTCGCCGGCGCCCGCGGGGGATACTGTCAGCGATCGACGACGATTGGCGGTGCGATGACGAGCCCCTGGCTGGCGCTCCCGGGTGAGACCGGGCGCCGCCGTCCGCGCCGGGTCGTCAGCGAGTCGTGGGAGCGGGCCCGCCGGCATGCGCTCGACCCGGAGCATCTGCTGCCCGCGCTCGAGGTGGGTGAGGACGTGCTGGCGGAGTTCCGGCACGCGCATCCACTCGACCCGGTGCTGCCGGTCATCCGCTCGCTGCTCGTGCGCGACGCCGAGGGCTCCGGCCTGCTCGTGGCGGTCGGCGACGAGATGGGCCGGCTGCTCTGGGTCGAGGGAGACAGCGCCGCCAAGCGGGCCGCCGAGGACATGCGCTTCGTCGAGGGCGCCGGCTGGGCCGAGACCCGCGTCGGCACCTCGGCGCCCGGCACAGCGCTCGAGCTCGACCACGGCATCCAGATCCACGACTCCGAGCACTTCAACAGGCTCGTGCACGGCTGGAGCTGCACCGCCGTCCCCGTGCACGACCCCGAGACCCGGCGCATCCTCGGCGTGATCGACCTCACCGGTGACGCCCGCGCCGTCGACCCCCACACCCTCCCGCTGATCGAGGCGACCGCCGCGGCCGTCGAGGCCGAGCTGATGGTGCTGCGGCTGAAGGCCCAGCGCGACCGGGGCGCGGGGGCGGGCGAGCGGATGCGCGTGACCGGCTTCCCCGGGGCGCCCTCCTCCGCGCGCCGCCCGGCCGCCGCTCCGGGCGCGGCACCCCGCCCCGCGGCACCCCGCCCCGCCGCCCTGCACGTGCTCGGCCGCGACACGGGCGAGCTCGTCACCCCGGGCGCGGCGCTCGAACTGAGCCCCCGCCACGCCGAGCTGCTCACCCTGCTCGCCTGGCATCGGGAGGGTCTCTCGGCCGCGCGACTCGCGCAGCTCGCCCACGGCGACGAGGCGGCCGTCGTCACGGTGCGGGCCGAGATCGTGCGGCTGCGGCGGCTGCTGCAGGCGGCTCCCTCGCTCGGCGTCGCCGTCGAGTCACGGCCCTACCGCCTCAACGGGCCGGTCGAGCTCGACGCGCAGCGCGTGCTCTCGCTGCTCGACCGCGGGGCTCACCGGGTGGCGCTCGCCGCGCATCCGGGGCCCCTTCTCCCGGGGTCGGATGCGCCGGGCATCGCCTCGATCCGGGAGACCGTGCGGCTCAGGATGCGCGAGGCCATGCTCGCGGACGCCGCCGTCGACGTGCTCCTCGCCTACGCCGCCACGGCCGAGGGGCAGCACGACACGGAGGTCTGGACGGCGGCCCTGCAGCGGCTGCCCGCGCGCTCCCCGAAGCGGGCCGGGATCGTCATGCACCTCGAGGCGCTGCTCGGCAGCTGAGCGCCGGCGCTCTCGCCGGGCGCAACCGTCTGCAACCTTCCCCGGCGTAGCGTGCGAGCATCCGACACCGTCGTCGAGAAGGAGCACTCATGACCATCATCGATCGCCCAGAAGCCGAGACCGACACCGCGCCCGCCACGAGCGGGCCCTCGGTCTACGCCAACCCCGGTTCGCCCGGGGCCGTGATGAGCTACAAGCCGCGCTACGACAACTACATCGGCGGGCGCTACGTGCCGCCGGCGGGTGGCCAGTACTTCCAGAACCCGACGCCGATCACCGGCCAGACCTTCACCGAGGTCGCGCGGGGAACCGCCGCCGACGTCGACGCCGCGGTCGACGCGGGGTGGAAGGCGTTCGAGGCCTGGGGGAAGACGAGCGTGGCCGAGCGGGCGGTCATCCTGAACAAGATCGCCGATCGCATGGAGGCGAACCTCGAGCTGCTCGCGGTCGCCGAGACCTGGGAGAACGGCAAGCCGGTGCGGGAGACGCTGGCCGCCGACATCCCGCTCGCGATCGACCACTTCCGCTACTTCGCCGGGTGCATCCGGGCGCAGGAGGGCGGCATCTCGGAGATCGACCACGACACGATCGCGTACCACTTCCACGAGCCGCTGGGGGTCGTGGGGCAGATCATTCCGTGGAACTTCCCCATCCTGATGGCGGTGTGGAAGCTCGCGCCGGCGCTCGCCGCGGGCAACTGCGTGGTGCTGAAGCCGGCCGAGCAGACGCCGGCGTCGATCCATGTGCTGCTCGGGCTGATCGAGGACCTGCTGCCCGCGGGCGTGCTCAACATCGTCAACGGCTTCGGCATCGAGGCCGGGGCGCCGCTGGCGTCGCACCCGCGCATCCGGAAGATCGCCTTCACCGGCGAGACCACGACCGGCCGGCTGATCATGCAGTACGCGAGCGAGAACCTCATCCCGGTCACGCTCGAGCTCGGCGGCAAGAGCCCGAACGTGTTCTTCGCCGACGTCGCCGACCAGAAGGACGCCTTCTACGACAAGGCGCTCGAGGGCTTCACCTTCTTTGCGCTGAACCAGGGCGAGGTGTGCACCTGCCCGTCGCGCGCGCTCGTGCAGCGCTCGATCTACGACGGCTTCGTGGCCGACGGGCTCGACCGGGTGGCGAAGGTGAAGCAGGGCAACCCGCTCGACCCCACCACGATGATCGGGGCGCAGGCGTCGAATGACCAGCTCGAGAAGATCCTGAGCTACATGGACATTGGCAAGCAGGAGGGTGCCACGCTCTTGACCGGCGGCGAGCGGGCCGACCTCGGCGGTGAGCTCTCGGGCGGCTTCTACGTGCAGCCGACGGTGTTCGAGGGGAAGAACGACATGCGCATCTTCCAGGAGGAGATCTTCGGACCGGTGCTCGCCCTGACGAGCTTCGACGATTACGACGACGCCATCTCGATCGCCAACGACACCCTCTACGGGCTCGGCGCCGGCGTCTGGTCGCGGAGCGGCTCGCAGCTCTACCGAGCCGGGCGGGCCATCGAGGCGGGGCGGGTGTGGTCGAACACGTACCACCAGTACCCGGCGCACGCGGCCTTCGGCGGGTACAAGCAGTCGGGCATCGGGCGGGAGAACCACCGGATGATGCTCGACCACTACCAGCAGACGAAGAACCTGCTGGTGTCGTACGCCGACGGGCCGATGGGGTTCTTCTGATGCCAGACCCCGCTGCCTCCCCGTTCGGGGTCTCGCGGGTCGACGTGACGGGTGCCGCAGCCGACATGCTGCGGCACCTCGCCGCCACCAACGGCCCGCTGATGTTCCACCAGTCGGGCGGCTGCTGCGACGGCTCGAGCCCCATGTGCTACCCGGTCGGCATGTTCCGCACGGGCGGTTCCGACATCCACATCGGCACCCTCGACGTCGAGGGCATCGACCCCGTCGAGGTCTACATGTCGCGCTCGCAGTTCGAGTACTGGAAGTACACCCACCTCACCATCGACCTCGTCGACGGCCGAGGCAGCGGCTTCTCGATAGAGGCGCCCGAGGGCAAGCGGTTCCTGATCCGGTCGCGGATGCTCGACGACCATGAACTCTCGGCCCTCGGCCTCGTGACTCGCGAGGCGGTGTTGTGACTCGCGGCGCATCCGCCCCGTGATCGGGGCATCCGCTCGTTAGATTGAGGACATGTCGACGCTCAGGCATCCCGTGGGTCCGCAGCCGAAGAAGGTCTACTGGCGGCGGAGGCTCCTCGTGCTGCTCATACTCGCCGCGATCATCGCGGTCGTGGTGCTGATCGTGGTGCGCCCGGGCTCGGGTGCGGCCGAGACCGGGGGTGCTCCGGCGCCCACCGCCTCGCCGGCCGCGACCTCGTCCGATCAGGCTCCGGATGCTGCCGCCACCCCCGGCTCGGTCGACACCGGTGCCGACGCCGGCGCCGCCGCGTCGGGAGACGTCGTGGCCTGTGCGGGCGGCAACATCCAGGTGACCCCGGTCACGGACGCCGACACCTACGACGCCGCGGCCAAGCCCCAGCTCTCGTTCACCATCACGAACACCGGCGCCGAGCCCTGCTCCATCAACGCCGGCACCTCGCAGCAGATCTACACGATCACGAGCGGCAGCGAGACCTACTGGGTCTCGACCGACTGCCAGACCGACCCCTCCGACACCACGGCGGTCCTCCAGCCCGGCGTCGCCGTCTCGTCGACGCCCTTCACCTGGGACCGCACCCGCTCGTCCGCCGACACCTGCTCCTCGCCCGACCGCCCGCTCGTCCCGGGCGCCGGCGCCTCCTACCACCTCGACGTCTCGGTCGCGGGCATCGCCTCGTCCGACTCGAAGCAGTTCATCCTCAACTAAAGGCTCGACGGCCGCGACGGCTCAGCGGCCTCGGCGGGTGTCGCTCGTGGCAGCTCGGCAGCTCGCTTTCCCGGGCGCACCAGTCGCCCGGGAGTAGGGTCCCGTCCATGTGGGACGGTGAGACGGGCAGGGATGCGGGGGCGTGGCGCGGGTTCCTGCTGCTCGCCGGGTTGGTCGCGTTTCCCGCGATCGGCGCCACCATCGCTGCCACCCTCGAGGGCGGACCGATCCGGTGGATCCTCGCTGCTCTCCTCACGGCCGCAACCATCGTCCTCGTCGTCATCACGGTGCGCCTGTACCGGCGGGACAAGGCGGCCCTCGATGCTGTCGACGGCGCGGGTAGTGCCACGCAGACAGGTGGGTCGGGCCAGGCTCGGGATTGGCTCGATCGGATCGCGCCGGTCGGGCGGGGCTCCTATCGAGAAGCGGGTGGCGGGCTCATCCTGTTCGGGGTGGTCACCCTCGGTGGCGGGGTGTGGCTGCTGCTCGCCATGCCGTTCTGGCATCAGCTGCGGCATCTGCCGGCGGGCCCGCTCGGGATCCTGGCGGTCATCGCGGGGGTCTACTTCCTGCTGCTGGCCGTCAACGTGTTCCGGAGGACACCGAAGTGAGGGGGATCAGGGGCATGGCTCCGCGCAGATGGATCGCCGTGCTGCTCGCGGTGATCTGCGGGCTCGTGTCGCTGCTGTTCGTCGCGGCCGCCGTCGTCGCCGACCAGTGGTGGGTCACCACGATGGCCGTGGTGTTCGGGGTCGGCGCGGTCGTCTTCGCGCGCCATGCCGAATCGTTCGGCCGCGTGCGTCGTCGTCGTAGGTGAGTCGCCGCGGCTCTAGCCGAAGACGTGGAGGACGAAGTTGGCGATGAGGAGGGCCGCACCGGTGAGTTGGAGGGCGATCATGAGCTTGCGCTTGTGCGTCCAGGGCTGACCCTTGGTCGGCGGGTTCCTCATGGTCCAGATACCCGTCGGGAGGAACAGGGCCAGACCCGCCCCCAGGAGGAGCCAGTTGAGGGGCTGCATCACTGGTCGCGCGGCGGGGCGTCGTACGGCGGCGGGGCGGCGTCCGGCCGCGGGGCGGCGTCGGGAGTCGTGGCCTCCGCGACGGCCTGCTGGACGGCGGCCAGGAGCCAGGGGTGCGCCGACCAGGTCTTGTCGGGGTTCTGCTTGTAGAGCACGTCCTCGACGCCCTTCCGCACCGCCGTGCGGATGACGCCCGCCAGCACGATGAAGCCGACCACCACCACGACGACGGTGAGCACGAGACCGGACAGCGGGTCCATCAGATTCCCCTCGGCTTGGCGGAGGACTCCCCGCCGGCGTCGTTTGGGGCTCGGCCGGCGGGAAGTCTGCACCGGCGGCCCTCGGAAGTGGGTGCTCCCTCGATGGGCCTCGGTCATCTCGACCGCCGGCGGTGCCGGGTCGGACCCGCCGACACTATCGGGGGGAGCGCCTCGGCGACAACCGTCGGACTACTGAGAGTCCGACTACTGTGTCGAGGTGGCGCGTGGTGCGGAGCAGCGGAAAGCCGGTGGCGGAGCCGTCCCCAAAACGCACCCCGCCACCTGCGCTCACCGTACCGCTCGGGTGATGCCGGGGGAGATCGCGACGCTCCGGTGACGCCCGATGTCGCTCAGTGGACGTTCCGAGTTCGCTCAGTGGATGGACGGCCGATGCCCGATGGATGGGCGGTGGACGACCAGCGGACGAGCAGCGAGCCGTGACGGACGAGCGGCAGAGCGGTCCTGTTCACACCGTCCGACTACGATGCCGAGGTGGATGAAGCGCTGGAGGTCGACGTCACCGGCGGCCGCGTCCGCGGTGCCGAGCGGAAGGGGCTGCGCTGGTGGCGCGGCATCCCGTTCGCCGCGGCGCCCGAGGGCGAGTGGCGCTTCCGGGCTCCGCAGCCCGTGCCGGAGTGGACGGGCATCCGCGACGCCCGCGATTTCGGCCCGGTGGCGATGCAGTCCCGCGACGGCGCGTTCGTCGGGGCCGCCCGCACGACCCCCATGGCCGAGGACTGCCTCAGCATCAACGTGCTGCGCCCCGCCGACGACAGCGAGGGCCTGCCCGTGATGATGTTCGTGCACGGGGGCGCCTACAGCGTCGGATCCTCCGCCGAGCATCCGCACAACGGCGAGACGCTCGTGCGCGAGGGCGGCATCGTCTACGTCAGCTTCAACTACCGCCTCGGCGCGCTCGGGTACCTCGACTTCCGCCGCTACGCGACACCCGAGCGCCCGATCGAGGCGAACCTGGGGCTCCGCGACCAGGTGGCGGCGCTCGAGTGGGTGCGGGCGAACATCCGGAGCTTCGGCGGAGACCCCGAGAACGTGACCCTGTTCGGCGAGTCGGCCGGCGGCAACGCGGTGACCACGCTGATGGCGACCCCCGCGGCGCACGGCCTGTTCGCGCGGGCGATCGCGCAGAGCTCACCGCCGAACGCCGTCTACCTGCCCGAGACCACGGCGATCTGGGCCGAGGAGTTCGTCGAGCTGCTGTTGGAGTCGATCGACACCGACGGGGTCGAGTCCGCGTCCGACGACCTCGCGGGTCAGGTGCTCGTCGACGCGACGGCCGATGAGCTGGTGGCCGCGGCCGTGACGCTGACGCTGCGCACCCCCGACGCGCATCCGGGAACCATCGCGCTCTCGCCGGTGATCGACGGCGACGTGCTGCCCGAGCGCCCGCTCGACGCCTTCAAGGAGGGGCGGGCCGCGCGGGTGCCGCTGATCATCGGCACCAACGACCGGGAGGGCTCGCTGTTCACCGGGCGGCTCGACATCCTCGCGACGACGCCGAAGCGCATCCGGGCGATCTTCAAGCGCACGAAGAAGAGCGCCCGCAAGGCGATCAAGGCCGAGTACCCCGGGCTGCCGGCCAGGCGCCCCGCGGCCGACTTCGGGGGCGACTACGCCTTCTGGTACCCGACCGTGAAGGTCGCCGAGCGGCACTCGCGCTTCGCCCCTGTGCACTTCTACCGCTTCGACATCGCGCCTCGGCTGGTGCGCCTGGCCGGCTTCGACGCCACCCACGGGCTCGAGCTGTTCGCCGTCTTCGACCGGTTGGGCGGGTGGTTCGGGCGCACGATGACGGTGCTGGGCGGGCGCCGCGCCTTCCTCAGAGCAGGCAAGCGGATGCGCGGCCACTGGCTCCGCTTCGCCCGCGACGGCTCGGTCGACCCCTCGGCGTGGCCCGCCTACGACGAGTCGCAGCGGCTGACGCTGATCATCGACGCCGCCGATCGCGTCGAGGCCGACCCGCGGGCGCGCCGGCGCATCGCGTGGCAGGCGTTCGTGCCGCACGTCTGACGCGCTGGGCTCGTGATCGTGATCGTGCGCGGGCGGAGGGGCGACGGCGAAGCCGCGCGGCTGCGGGGCGGGCGTCGCGGTGCCGTTGCTACCATGGCCTCGCCCGGCGGGTGCCGGCCCAGCGGTGAAGCGAGGTCGTGGTGAGTCCAAGATCCCGGATGCTCGTGGTCGTCGTCGTGGCACTCGTCGCCGCTCTGGCGTGGTTGATCTCGGGCGTCGTGACCATCGACCTGCTCGCCAAGGAGCGGCTGCTGCCGCTCTGGTGGGTCGAAGGCGGGGCGATCCCGGGAGTCGCGCTCGTGTTCCTCGTGCGGGCCGCGGTCGCCGATGATCCGCGGCTGGCCACCGGATCGCTGCGCGCCCTGGCGTTCGGCGGTGCGGTCGCGATCGCGCTGGCGGCGCCACTGAACGGGCTGCTCATCCCCGACGGTTCGGGCATCTGGTGGGTGGGCCTGACCGAGGAGTCGAGCAAGCTCGTGGCCGCGCTGCTGTTCTCGATCGGGGTCGGCCGCACGGCCCGGTCGGGGCTCGTCCTCGGTGCCTCGGTCGGGGCGGGGTTCGCCATCTGGGAGAACGCCGGCTACGTCTTCGGCGCCTACGCCGACGCGGGGTCGGCCGCCGCCTCGGTGACGCTGGCGGTGCAGCGCGACCTGGTGGGGCTGCCGCTGCACGTGCTCTTCGCGGGTTTCGTGGCGTGCGCGGTGTTCCGGGCGGTGCAGCGTCCGTCGGCGCCGCGGGTCGTCGTCGCGGTCGCGGTGTTCCTCGTGGTGGCGGCCGCCCACTCGACCTACGACTGGACGCAGCTCGTGCTGCCCGACCGCGCCGTGCTCGGCCTCGCCCTCACGGACTGGGTGGCGGGCCTCCTCGTGCTCGCCCTCGTCGCGACCTGGCTCGCGGTGCTCCGCACGCTGCGCCGCGCGCGGCTGGTCGAGGCTGGTGCTGTCGCTGATGGCCGTCGGTAGTCTGCTGGTGACCACACCGTCGTGATGGATCGGAGCGAGCATGCGAGAACTCACCTACTATGTCGCCGTCAGCCTCGACGGCTTCATCGCCGGGCCCGAGGGGCAGTTCGACGCCTTCCCCGTCGAGGGCGACCACATGGAGGCGATCACCGAGCGCTTTCCCGACACGGTGCCGACCGACATCGCCGCGGCGTCGGGCATCGACCAGTCGGGCGGGCGCTTCGACACGGTGCTGATGGGCTGGAACACCTACGCCGTCGGGCTGGCGTTCGGGGTCACGAGCCCGTACCGGCACCTCGAGCAGATCGTGTTCACGCGAACGCATCTCGACGAGGCGCAGGGTGGGGACGTGCATCCGCTCTTCACCGACGCCGACCCCGTCGACACCGTGCGCGAACTCAAGCAGCGTGACGGCCGCGGCATCTGGCTCTGCGGCGGCGGGCGGCTGGCGACCGCGCTCGCGGGGGAGATCGACCGGCTGGTGCTGAAGCGCAACCCGGTGCTGCTCGGCGCGGGCATCCCGCTGTTCGAACCGGGCGCCTACGACCCGCGCCAGTTCGACGTGGTGGAGACGACCGCGTTCCGCTCGGGGGTCGTGCTCGGCGAGTACGTGCGGCGCGCGGCCGCCTGACCGCTCGCCGCCGTGAGTCAGCCGGTCAGCGACCGCCGAAGGCGCGGGTGAGAGCACGGATGAGCTGGCGCGACTCGTCGTCGATGATCGTGGTGAAGCCGAGGCGCTTGGCCTCGGCCGCGCGGGTGCGGCCGGACGACACCGGCCGCACCTCACCCGCCAGCGAGATCTCGCCGAAGGCCGCGAGGTCGTGGGCGAGCGGCCGGTCGTTGGCGGCGGAGGCCAGCGCCAGCGCGATGGCGAGGTCGGCGCCCGGCTCCGTGAGCTTCACCCCGCCCACCGTCGAGACGTAGACGTCCTTGTCGTTCAACGCGATGTGTGCGCGCCGCTCCAGCACCGCCAGGATCATCGCCACGCGCGAGGAATCGACCCCGTTCGTGACCCGGCGCGGGTTCGGCGACGGTGTCTTCACGATCAGCGCCTGCACCTCGACCGGCAGGGCCCGCCGCCCCTCGAGCGCGACGGTGACGCAGGTGCCGGACACCGCATCCGACCCCCGGGAGAGGAACAGACCGCTCGGGTCGGGCACCTCGGTGATGCCGTCGGCGCTCATCTCGAAGCAGCCGACCTCGTCGGTGGGCCCGAAGCGGTTCTTCAGCGCCCGCACGAAGCGCAGCGCGGTCTGCCGGTCGCCCTCGAACTGGCAGACGACGTCGACGAGGTGCTCGAGCACGCGGGGCCCGGCGATCGAGCCGTCTTTCGTGACGTGGCCGACGAGCAGGAGCGGGATCGAGCGTTCCTTCGCCACGCGGATGAGCGACGACGCCACCTCCCGCACCTGGGTGGGGCTGCCCGCCGCGCTGTCGAGCGACGAGCTCGACACCGTCTGCACCGAGTCGACGACGACGAGGTGGGGCCGCACCGCGTCGATCTGACCGAGCACGGTGGCGAGGTCGGTCTCGGCCGCGAGCATGAGCGTGGGGGAGAGGGAGTGCGTGCGCTCGGCGCGCAGCTTGACCTGCGAGACCGACTCCTCGGCCGAGACGTAGAGCACGCGCAGGTGCTCCTCGGCGGCCTTCGCGGCGACCTCGAGCAGCAGGGTCGACTTGCCGACGCCGGGCTCACCCGAGAGCAGGATCGCCGCGCCGGGCACCAGCCCGCCGCCGAGCACCCGGTCGAACTCGCCGATGCCGGTGGCCCAGTGCGCCGCCACGTCGGAGGAGATCTCGGTGATCGGCCGGGCGATGCGGGCCGCATCGAGCACCGTCGCCCGCACGGCGCGGCCGATGCCCTCGTTCTCGGCCGACGAGACGACCGTGCCCCAGGACTGGCACTCGCCGCAGCGGCCGACCCACTTCGGGGTCTGCCAGCCGCACTCGGTGCAGCGGTACGCGCTCGCGGACTTGGTGGCCATGATCACACCCTAGAGGCGGCCACCGACACCGGCGGATGCGCGGCCGAATCCACCCCCGACACCGGCGCAGGCGCGGCCGAATCCACCACCGACACCGACCGGCAGGCGGCTGAACCGGCCCTAGTCCTCGTCGTCGACCCAGGCCCCGCGCCCCTGCGCGGCAAGCGTCGCCGCCCGCTCCGCGAGCCGCCGCCGGACATCCGCCTGAGCCTCCTGCACGAACGCCGGGTCGAGCGGCGCCGTCGCCGCATGCGGTGAACCGTGCTTGGCGGCGATGTACGCATCGAGCTCGGGCCCCGACTCGTAGGACGTGATGAGGCAGTACCGCGGCTCGGGCCCCTTCTGCCAGACAGCGTGCCAGAACCGCTGGGTGTCGACGATCAGCTGCGCCCCGGCCGGCAGCGCGATGCGCACCTCGGTCTCGGGGTCGAAGCGGTCCTCGCGCAGGATGAGGAACGAGTCCTTGTCGTCGGAGAGGTTGAAGAACCCGCGCACGATCCACCCGGTGCCGTCGGGGTTCAGGCGGTTGTTGTCGTCCTGGTGCAGGTTGTAGAGCGCCGTGGCGTAGCTGTTGGGCTGCAGTTCGATCACGCGGCAGCGGCCGATGTTCGCCCCGGGCTCCTCGGCGCGCGCCTTGAGGATCGGCGCCTTGACGACATTGGCGGGCACCCAGACGCCGTCCTTGTCGGTGCGCGGCGGCGTGTGGTTCCAGAACCCGTTGCACTCCATCTCGCCGGCCGCGCTGGCGAGCGGCGCGAACCGCGTGTCTCCCGACGACTTCCAGGCCACGTACTCGAGGTCGAGCCACTCCTTCGGGTCTTTCGACTGGTCGTAGGAGTCGAGAACGACGTAGCCGGTCTCCTCGAGTGCCGCGGATCGGATGTAGCTCATCGGGGAATGGGCCCTTTCGTTCAGGGAACTCGACCGCAGAGCGCCGCGCCGACGGCCGGCGGATCTACTTAGGCAAGGCTAACACGCGGTCCGTTCAGCATCCGGGCGTAAACTGGCGGCACTGGTGATGCAGGCAGGAGACCCCACCCCACGACCAGCACCGACACTCTCGACCTAGGAGGCGACTTTGAGCGATGACGTATCCGGAGCCCCCCACCTCGAAACCGTGCTGCGCCGTGCCAGCAAACACCCGATCGCGCTCGACCGCGACGACCTCGTCCTGCGCAAGGGTCAGCTGACCCTCCTCAACGGGCATTCGACGCCGCGGGAGTCGATGATCGACGACCTGTTCTTCGTCGCCGACGCCCTCGATGCGGCGCACATCCCGTTCCTGCTCGTCCGCGGCAACGACGAGCGCCCGGTGCTCGCGGTGATGTGGGGCGACCGCAAGCGCGCCAAGGCGGCCCTGATCGAGCGGATGAGCAGCGAGCCCTTCTACTCCAAGGCCCCCGGTGCCCCGGCGGTGCTGGTCGCCGACGGCCGGCTCTCGCGCGACCCCAAGGCCCGCGTGCTCCGTCTCTACCGGCCCCGCATCGAGCCCATCGGCCGTCTGCGCTACGGGGCGTCATCCGCTGTGCAGCTGGAGTTCTGGAAGCGCGAGGGCAACGTCGTCGAGGCGCCGGTCGAGAACTCGCTGACCCGCCGCACCATCCCGATCGACGAGATGGTCGAGACCACCGTCGAGATCTACGGCCGCACCTGGACGACGATCGAGGGCATGTTCAACGAGCTCGCCAGCGACGTCGACTTCGACATCGACATGGTGTTCTCCTGGGTCGACGGCACGGCCATCGAGTTCCAGCGCGCCCGCGCCCGCCGCATGGCGAACTACGTGGTGGGTGAGGGCGACGACTCCGAGGCCCGCTACCGGCAGATCGACGAGCTGAAGTACGCCCTGCGCAGCGTCTACATGTTCGCACCGTGGGTGCGCAACATCTACATCGCGACCGACTCGCCGAAGCCCGACTGGCTGGGCGACGACCCGCGCGTCACGATCATGCCGAGCGAGGCCTTCTTCAAGGACCTGTCGAACCTGCCGACCCACAACTCGCACGCCGTCGAGGCGCAGCTGCACCACATCCCGGGGATCAGCGAGCACTTCCTCTACTCCAACGACGACATGTTCTTCGGCCGTCCGGTCAGCCCCGACCTGTTCTTCTCGCCCGGCGGCATCACCAAGTTCGTCGAGGCCGACACCCGCATCGGGCTCGGCGCGAACGCCCTGCATCGCAGCGGCTTCGAGAACGCCGCGCGCGTCAACCGCGAGCTGCTGCAGCAGCGCTTCGGCCGCATCACCACGCGCCACCTCGAGCACTGTGCCGCACCGCTGCGCAAGAGCGTTCTGTTCGAGATGGAGGAGGAGTTCTCCGACGCCTTCGCCCGCACCGCGGCGAGCCCGTTCCGCTCGGCCACCGACATCTCGGTGACCAACTCGTTCTACCACTACTACGCGCTGCTCACCGGCCGCGCGGTCGTGCAGACGGATGCGCGGGTGCGCTACATCGAGACGACCCTGTTCTCGGCGCTGAAGGAGATGGACACGCTGCTGAAGAAGCGGTCGATGGACATGTTCTGCCTGAACGACGGCTCGAACCCCGAGATCGACGTCGAGACGCGCACGAGCGCCGTCATCTCGTTCCTCGAGCGCTACTTCCCGTTCCCCGCACCGTGGGAGAAGGCGGCGAGCGAGCCCGTCACGCTCCCGTCGGAAGAAGGATCGGCATCGTCATCGGCGGCTCTGGCGAGACCCGCGAGCTGACCGCGTCGGCGATCACGATGCCCTGGGCGTCGAGCCGGCGGCGCGTCTCCTCGGCCGTGATGTGGTCGAGCGTCGGGTGGCTGCCGACCGGCACGACCGAGTGCAGCACGGTGTGCTCGTAGACGTGCACCAGGTTGAAGGCCTGGGCGCCCGCGCGGCCCTTGGTGGCGCCGGGCTCGACGTTGAGGTCCTGGGTGTAGCAGGTGGCCGAGGCGACCGAGACGGGGATGCCCGCGAAGGTCGCGTTGGTCGAGTAGTGCAGGTGGCCCGCGATGATCGAGCGCACGTCCGAGCCCTCGAGCACCTCGGCGAGCCCGCGCTGGTCACGCAGCTCGACCGACACCGCGAGGTCGAGCACGCTCGGCACGGGTGGGTGGTGCATGGCGAGGATGGTGCCGTGCGGCGCCGGGAAGGCGAGCTCCTCGGCGAGCCAGTCGAGCTGGTCGCTCGAGACCTCACCGTGGTGGTGGCCCGGCACGGTGGAGTCGAGCGTGATGATGCGCAGCCCGTTGACGTCGTAGACGCGGTCGACGCTCCGATCGGTCGGCACCTCGCCGAACAGGCCCTCGCGGAAGGAGGCCCGGTCGTCGTGGTTGCCCATCACCCAGATGACCTCGGCCCCGAGCCGCGCGGCGGCCGGCTCGACGATCGCGCGGAGCCGGCTGTAGGCATCCGGTTCGCCCTTGTCGGCCAGATCGCCGGTGAAGATGATGGCCTCGGGCCGCCCACCCGACGCCTCGAGCTCGTCGAAGACCTCGCGCAGATGGCGCTCGCTGTCGACGACTCCGTAGAGCTTGTTCCCCCCTGCCAGCAGATGGGTGTCGCTCAGGTGCAGGAGGAAATGGTTCGGCCTCGGGTACTCGGCCGTTCTGTAGGTCACTGGGACTTCCATTCGGTGAGGTGCGGGCCTCCGGGGTGAGGTCCGTCCGTCGTGCAATCCGACTCAAGCACGCCAATCTGAACGCGAAGCGAACATCCGGCAGTGAGTCGGAGATCGATTCTCCCCTCGCAGATGGACGGCCGACAGCCCCCTTGTCGGGGTCAGCTGCTGCTCTCCCGATCGTGATGCTGCTTCAGGATGCGCTCGTTCAGGTATGAGACGACGGTGGCGGTGGTCACCCCCACGATCACGACGCCCCCGAACATCAGGATCACGGCGAGCACCCGCCCCGTCGCCGTGACGGGGTAGACGTCGCCGTAGCCGACCGTCGCGATGGTCACGCAGGCCCACCAGACCGCGTCGCCGAAGGTGGTGATCGTCGCCCCCGGGGCCGCGCGTTCGGCCTGCAGCACCGCGAGCGAGATCGAGTAGACGAACAGCGCCACGAACAGCGCGGCGTGCAGCGCCACCGTGGTTCGCACCGCACTGCCGCTGCGCCGGTGGAAGAACGGCACGTCCCTCAGCTTCCGCAGCAGGATGAGCGGCCGCAGCACCGGCACCACCACGTAGAGCAGGTCGGGCAGCGAGGTGCGCACGAAGGCGCCCTTCCGCCGGGCGAGGGCGAAGCGGATGGCGTAGTCGCCGAGGAACACGGCCCAGGTGCCCGCGATCACCAGGTTCAGCGCGGCGACCGCACCGCGGGGCAACCCGGTGGCGAGCACCAGCACGGAGTACGCGACGAGGAACAGCAGCGACAGGCCGGCCAGCGGCGCGGACGTGGCCGTCTCCCAGCGGCGCCGCCGCGCATCCTCGCCGCCCCCTGGCCGATCGTGCCGCTCCTGGTCGAGCATGCCGCCCCCTCGTCGCCGTCTGGGCCCAGGATGGCACGCACCGGCCCCGATTGGCGAGACGCGGCGCGCTCGCGTACACTCGTCCCCGGTACCGTGTCCGAGCGGCCGAAGGTGCAACTCTCGAAAAGTTGTGTGGGGGAGACTCCACCGTGGGTTCAAATCCCACCGGTACCGCCACCGAGAGCCCCTGCTGAGCAGGGGCTTTCGTCATGTCCGGGGGTCGCACTGCCCCGCGCCGGTGGCGGCAGCGGTTGCCGCGGCGGCGGCCCGGACTCGTTCGGTGTGGCGCCGGACGCGGTTGCGGTTGCCGCAGTCGGCGGCGACGCACCACCGGCGGTTGTGCCGGGGGGAGCCGTCGATGAAGACCCAGCCGCACTCCTCGTCGGCGCACTGGCGCACAGCCTCCGGGTGGGTGCCGGTCAGGACATCGACGGCGGCGAGGGCCAGGCGGCGGCGGGGGAGGGCGAGGTCGACGTCGAACTGCCAGCCGCTCGGAGGTTCGAGGCGTGCCGCGGCGATCGCCTCCGTGTACTGCGCGGCGACGACGGCGGCGGCTTGCGCGTCGGGACCGTCGTCTGCCGGTAATGCCGCGCGGTAGAGCTGCTCGCGGAGGTCCCGCACTTTCCGGAACTCTCGATCGGCGCGCGCCGGGTCGGCGTCTGCCAGCGTGATCAGGGTCTGCCGGGCGGTCTCGTCGACGAAGCCGAACTGCACCGCCCACGCCAGCACGTCGTCGTAGTCGCGCAGGTGGTCGATCCGTCGATCGTCACTCAGCCGCCAGCTGACCGTGTTGATCAGGTCGAGAGCGGCGTGCCCGGCGATGGCCGAGTAGGGCCGCCTGCGTGAGTCAGGGAAATCGCCCATGGTCGATGCTAACGCGTCTTTGATCTGTCGCCCGTTAGTGACTTGTGCCAGTCTGAAACGCATGAACAGGCGATCACGCATTAGCGAACCGTGGCGCTCCGACTTCCGGCGATTCTGGTCGGCGGAGGCGACGTCGCTCACGGGGGAGCAGATCCGTGAGTTCGCGATACCTCTTCTGGCCATCACGGTGCTTGGCGCATCCGCTGCCGATCTCGGCGTGATCGGCCTCGTGCAGTGGCTGCCGTTCCTGCTGCTCGCGCTGCCGCTCGGCGTGATCGCCGACCGGAGTCGGCGCCGACGGCTGATCGTCGTCAGCCAGTGGTCGCGCGCGGTTCTGATGCTGACGGTCGTGATCGCCGCAGTGCTCGGTGCGCTCTCCCTCCCGCTGCTGGTCGGACTCGTGGCTGCGCTCGGAGCCTTCGCGGTGCTCTACGAGGTCTGCTACCAGTCCGTGGTGCCGTCCCTGGTGCCGCAGCCGGCGCTCCAGGGTGCGAACGCGAGGCTGCAGGCCACCGCCTCGGCCGCCGAGATCGGGGGGCCGGGGATCGCCGGGGTGCTCGCTCAGGTGTTCGGCGCGCCGGCCGCCCTGGCGGTGACCACGATCGGGTACCTCGTGTCGGGGAGCGCTGTGGCGAGCATCCGCACCCCGGAGCCTTCGCCCGAGACCGCGCCCGCGCCCGTGTCGACCCGCGGACGCCGCCAGGGTGCAGATTTCGTCGACGAGCTGCGCGAAGGCATCAGGCACGTCGTGCACGACCGATACCTGCTCGCGAACGTCGGCTTCTCGGCTCTCTACAACCCGTTCGCGCAGTGGATCGTGGTGCTCTTCACGCTGCACTGCATCCGGGTGCTCGGACTCGACGCGGGCCAGATCGGGCTCGTCTTCTCGCTGGGCGCGGCGGGGGCGCTCGCCGCGGCGGCGATGACGCCGGTTCTGACGCGGCGGTTCCGGGCCGGGCGGGTGCTGCTGTGCTGCGCGGCCGTCGAGTGCGGTGTGCTCCTGATCATCCCGCTGGTCGACGCGAGCTGGGGCACTCCGGCGATCATCGCGGTCCTCGCCGGGGTCTGGGCGCTGAACGGGGCGGGGACCGGTGTCTCGAGTGTGCTGCTGGTGACCATCCGGCAGCTGCGCACCCCGTCGTGGCTGCTCGGGCGCGTGAACGCCTCGATGCGCACGGTGACCTACGGCACCATCTCGATCGGGGCGCTGGCGGGCGGGCTCGCCGGGGAGTGGCTCGGGACGCGGGCCGGGATCGCGCTCGGGGCGGGGCTGTGTCTGGGGACGGTGGTGTGGGTGGCGCTGTCGCCGCTCGCCCGCATCCGGGACATCGACGAGCTGGCGGTGGTGTAGCCGTCGGGCCGGGCGTCGATCGGCGGCGCCCCGCGCCCCGGACGGGCGGGGTCGCGCGCGCCCCGCGGGCCTAGGCTCGACGCCATGACGACTGATCGGCGCCTCGAGCCGCTGCTCGAGCAGTACGACTGGGCGGTCGAGCGGCTGCTCACCCGCCTCGCCGGCCCCGCGAGCGACTCGGGTGACGGCAGCCCCGTCGAGGTGCCGGCGCTGAGCGACACCGAGTACCTCTGGGAGCCGGTGGCCGCCTGCTGGTCGGTCCGCCGGCGCAGCGACGGCCCCGGCCCGGGTGCGGTCAAGCTGATCGGCGCGGGCGAGTGGGGCCGCGACGGCGCGCCCGAGAGCCCGTGGCCGCCGCCCTTCACGACGATCGCCTGGCGGCTCGACCACGTGTCCGAGACGCTCATCGGCCGAGCGAGTCACCTCGGTGGCGACCGGATGTTCGACCGGGCGTCCTACGAACCGCGACCCGATGCGGCCGGTGCGATCGAGCGGTTCCGCGAGGGTGCCGCCGACTGGCGGCGGGCGATGGTCGGGGTCGACGAGGCCGACTACGACCGCACGGGACTCAGCAGCTACCCGTACGGCAGCGACGCCGACGAGACGTTCTTGTCGATCGTCTGGTGGCAGAACCAGGAGATCCTGCACCACGGCGCCGAGATCGCGCTCCTCCGCGATCTGTACGCGCATCGCGCAGGCGCAGCCGCAGGGGCCGGCGCGGCCGCAGCCGCAGGAGCCGGCGCGGGCCCAGGCGCAGGCGACCGCTACTGACCCTTCCGCCGCCGCGGCGCCGCCGAGCGGGGCGGATTCGCCCGCAGCTGACCGGCGGCCCGGCCCAGGATGCGCGCCAGCTCCTCGACGTCCGCATCCGTCAGCGCTGAGAACAGCAGCTCCCGCAGCGCCGCGACGTGCCCCGGGAACACGGTGTCGAGCACGTCCCGTCCGGCGTCGGTGATGGTCACGACGGTGCTCCGCTCGTCCTCGGGCGAGGGCCCCCGGGTGACGAGTCCGCGCTGCTCGAGCAGCTGCGCCTGGTAGGTCAGTCCGCTCCGGCTGTAGACGACGCCGTCGGCGAGGTCGGTCATCCTGAGTCGCCCGTCGGGAGCGTCGCCGAGGCGGGCGAGCAGCTGGAACTGCACGTAGCTGAGGTCGCCGGCGTCGCGCAGCTGCTTCTCGACGGAGTGGCGCAGCAGGCTGCTCACCTCGGTGAAGGCGAAGTACGCCTCGAGTTCGGTCGCGGTCAGCCCGCGTGATCGTTCGCCCATGGAGCACATTCTATGTTGCTTCGACTTCGAAGCAGTGCTACGGTCGCCTTACTGCTTCGAACTCGAAGCAACTGACGAAAGGATCAGATCATGAAGGCAGTGCGTTTTCACCAGGTCGGTGGCCCCGAGGTGCTCCGTGCCGAGGAGATCGAGAAGCCCGAGCCGAGGGCCGGCCAGGTTCGGCTGCGCGTCGCGGCCTCGGCTTTCAGTGCCGCCGATGCCGGCATGCGGGGCGGGTTCCTGCCGATCCCGGTCGTGCTGCCGCACGTGCCGGGCTACGACGTCTCAGGGGTCGTCGACGCGCTCGGCGACGGGGTCGAGGGTGTCGCCGTGGGTGACGCGGTGATCGCGTTCCTCCCCATGGAGCGCGACGGGGGCGCCGCCGACTACGTCATCGCCCCGGCGGAGGCGGTCGTGGCCGCGCCGACGAGCATCCCGCTCACCGACGCGGCCGCCCTGCCCTCGGTCGCGCTGACCGCGTGGCAGGCACTGTTCGACGACGGCCGGCTCGAGGCCGGTCAGCGGCTGCTCATCGTGGGCGCCGGGGGAGTCGTGGGCAAGTACGCCGTGCAGCTCGCGAAGCGCGCCGGGGTGCACGTCATCGCTACGGCGAGCCCCCGCAGCATCGACGCGGTGCGGGCCGCGGGCGCCGACGAGATCGTCGACCACACGGCCGCCGACCTGCTCACGGCCGTCGACGGCCAGGTCGACGTGCTGCTGAACCTCTCCCCCATCGACCCCGAGCGCTTCGCCGCGCTGGTGGCGCTCGTGCGCGACGGCGGCGCGGTCGTCAGCACCACCGCGTTCATGGCCACCCCGGGCGACGCCGACCGCGACGTGCGCGCCGCGACCGTCTTCGTGCTGCCGAACCGGGAGCGGCTCGCCGCACTGGTCGCCCTCGTCGACTCCGGCGAGCTCACGGTCGAGGTCACCCGCCGCATCCCGCTGGCCGAGCTGCCCGCGCTGCACGCCGAGGCCGCCGAGGGTCCGGTCTCGGGCAAGGTGATCGTGCTCCCCGAGTGAGGGGCGGGCATCCGCTGCTCGGTTCGGGGCGGGCGAGCGGATGCGCGCTGCGCCCCCGCGCGGACAACGCCCTTCGCGCGCAAACCTCGCGCGCACCGCGCTCACGCCTCGCGCCTCGCGCACGCCCCGCGGGCCTCGCGCAGCCCTCGCGCCATGGCGTCACTCGTGCTCGGGCAGCAGCGGAGCATCCAGCCCCGGATCGCGGTCGAGCTGCACCGCCCGCGCGACCGACGCGGCGCCGAACCGGTCGCGCACCGCGTCGAGCACGGTGTCGAGCCGCGCCTGGTCGTTCCAGTCGATGGGCAGCTCGGGCGGAAGGCTGTCGGCGTGGGCGAGCTGGGCGAGCGAGATGCCGATCAGCGTGATGCCGCGGGCCGCGATCTCAGGCCGGGATGCCGCGAGCAGCTCACGCGCCACCTCGAGCAGCACGGTGGTGCGATCGGTCGGCCGCACGGTGCGGGATCGGGTGGCCTTCGCGTAGTCGCCGAAGCGCAGCCGCAGCACCACCGTGCGGCAGACCCGGTCGCCGTCGCGCAGGCGCCGGGCCAGGCGGTCGACGATCTGGGTGAGGAAGAGGTCGAGCTCCTCGTCGCTGCGGGGCTTCGTGCCGAGCGCGCGCTGCGAGCCGATGGACGCCCGGCGCCGCGTGCCGTCGACCGGCCGCGGGTCGCGCAGCCGCGCCAGCGCGTGCAGGTGCGCCCCCGCCGCGCGCCCGAGCAGCCGCTCGGCGGTGGCCTCCTCGAGCTCGGCGAGCTGCCCGACCGTGGTGATGCCGAGCCGGTGCAGCTTCTCTGCGGTGACGGCGCCGACTCCCCACAGTCGTTCGACGGGCAGCGGCAGCAGGAACTCCTGCTCGCGCTCGGGTTCGACGACGAGCAGCCCGTCGGGCTTGCAGACCGCGCTGGCGACCTTGGCGAGGAACTTCGTGCGCGCCACCCCCACCGAGATCGCCAGCCCGGCCTCGACGCGCACCCGCTCGCGCAGTCGCACGGCCACCTGCTCGGGCGACCCGGCGAGCCGCCGCAGGCCCCCGACTTCGAGGAACGCCTCGTCGATCGACAGCCCCTCCACGAGCGGCGTCGTGTCGCGGAAGATCGCGAACACCGCCCTGCTGGCCGCCGAGTACGCCTCCATGCGCGGATGCACGAACACCGCGTCGGGGCACAGCTCACGCGCCTGGCGGCCGCCCATGGCGGTGCGAACGCCGCGCGCCTTGGCCTCGTAGCTCGCCGCGAGCACCACCCCGCCGCCCACGATCACGGGCCGCCCCCGCAGCTCGGGCGAATCCCGCTGCTCGACCGAGGCGTAGAACGCATCGAGGTCGGCATGCAGCACACTCGCCTCGCCCCGCATCTCGCCCTCCTCCCCGCTCGCCGCCTCCGCCGATCGTCCCACCCACCCCCGACATCCCCTCGCCGCGCATTACAAGCAAATCGGGCTAATATCCGAAAAGCTTGTATCATGACTTCATGACCCCGGATGTCGGACTGGCCCTGCTCCACGACGTCGGTAACGACGCCGGCTTCTCGGTCGAGCCCACTCAGGCAGGGCTGGCCAGAGTCACCTCTCACGGGTTCACCCGAACGGCTCGCATCCGAGCGGCGGCCGTTCCCCCGAATCCTGCACGGGTCGGGCGCGAACTCTCCGAGGTCGGAGAGGCCGAAGCGCTCCTCTACGTCGTCCCGAGACTGACCGCGTCGCTTCGGCAGGTCGCCCTGGCCGACGCGCGCCTCATCGTCGCGGCGGTCGACGAGGGACGCGTCGTCGTCGACCGCCACGAATGGAACGACGGCGAGATCGAGCCGCCTCCCCGTGTGCCTCGGGGCCGGAAGCCCTGGGGCCGGCTCGCAGTCGCCCGCGCGCTCCTCCGCACCTCCAGACCTCGTTCGCAGGCGGAGTTGGCGGCCGAATCGGGCATCACCCAGCAGGCGGTCGCCGCAGCGGTGCGAACCCTCGCACCGCTCGGTGTGACCCGTGCAGCCCGTGGCTGGACGGCGGGAGACCCGGGACTGCTGTGGGATTCGTTCCTCACCGAATATCCGGGCCCCGGTGGCCTCCGCCGCCGATGGGTCGCTGCTGCCGATCTCGTCTCCCAGGTGAGCCGTGCTCGGGAGGCCGGCCGGCGAGCAGGTGTCGAGACACTGGTCTCGGGCGACGTGGCCGCCGACGAACAGGCTCCGCTCCGGCGGCCCCTGACGGCCGTCCTCTACTCGCTGACCGATCTCGATCTCTCCGCCCGGTCCGTGCCGGTAGTCGGTGACGACGACTGGACCGTGTCCGTCGTCGTCCCGGAAGACCCGACCGTCTTCGCCATCGCCCGAGCCTGGCAACCCGGTGCCGATCGCGCATCCGTCACCGATCCGGTGATGACGGCGTGGGAGATCTCGCGGTCACGAGGGGCCGAACGAGACGAAGCCGTCGCGGAGCTGAAGCGACGAGTGCTCCTGGAACGGCAGGGCGGATGATCCGGGCGTCGGCCGTCGTGCCGTGCACGTCGAACGCCGACGACCTCGCCTTCGAGTCGCTGGCGGATGCGGTCGCGGCCACCGACGGCCTCGCCGGAGCCCGCGTGGTCGGCGGGCACATGGTCGGACTGCTGCTGTCCGCCTTCCCGGTGCCGGGCCTGGTCGTGCGGCGAACTGTCGATGCCGACTCGGGGATCAGCACCGAGATCGCTGCCGGCGACATCGTCGTCGCTCGGCTCGGCGATCTGGGCTACGCGGCGTCGGCCGGCAATCGCTTCGAGCGGAACGGCCGCACGATCGATCTGCTCGTCGAGTCGCCCGACGCCCTCTTCCGGGCGCGGGAGATCGGCGGGCGGCAGTTCGACGCGACTCCCGGCCTCGGCCTGGCCCTCCAATCCGAACCCATCGAGGTGGTGACGACCGTGGTGTTCACCGACGGCTCCGACCGGGAGCTGCTCGTCCGAGTCCCGACGGTCGAGATCGCGACGGTTCTCAAGTCGTACGCCCTGCGGCACCGGATGGCGGCGAAGGACCTGGCCGACCTGCACCACCTGCTCGAGATCCGCGATCGTCACGGAGCCGAGGCGATCGGGGGGTGGAAGCTCGACCGTGAACCGGCCGCGGGCCGTCGTCTCGACGCGGCTCGGGTGCTCCGGGCGATCACCCGACGCGACTCACGATTCGCGACGGCCGGCGTCTCGCCGGAGCGCTTCATCGCCCTCGTGCGGGAGCATGTCGCCCCGGTGTGACGGCGGTCAGTCCAGGGCGCGCTCCAGGAGCGCCGGGAAGGTGGGGGCGTCGAGGCGGGTGACGCGGCCGTCGTGGCGGTAGGCGCGCCACGACGAGGCCGCGAGCTCGTGGATGGTGAAGAGCGGCGTGGTCGCGTACCGGGTGACGCGGAAGAGCGTCCAGACCCGCGGGTGCAGCACCGCGAGCGTGAAGCGCTCGCCGTCGAAGGAGAAGTCGAGCGAGCCGTCGGAGGGCGCGGCGGCGGGGAGGGCGGAGGTGTCGATGGTCGGGTTGTCCTGCAACATGTCCATGCCCGAGACGCTACGCACGCGAACCGAACCCGACCCGAACCCGGCCCGAACGAGACCTTAACGCGCGGCGAGGACCCGGTGCCGCCCCGAAGGCAGCCCGGGTGCGCCGGTGCGCAGCGAGAACCCGGTGCCGCCGCGAAGGCAACCCGGGTGCGCCGACGTGCGCGAAGGAGCACAGTGGCGCCATGGAGTTCGTGCAGGAGTGGTTCGGCACCGCCCACTACGAGTTCGCCCGCCAGGTGCTGCAGCGCGGCGTCGCGGCCCTCTACCTGATCGCGTTCATCTCGACCTGGCGCCAGTTCCCGGCACTGCTGGGCGAGCACGGGCTCCTCCCCGCCAGACACTTCCTGAAGACCCGAGGCCGCAGGCAGATCACCCTCTTCCGCTGGCGTTACAGCGACCGGATGCTCAAACTGCTCTGCGCGGCCGGTGCCCTCATTGCAGCCGCCCTCGTCGCCGGCCTCCCGCAGCTGGGCCCGCCGTGGCTGCCGATGGTCGCGTTCCTCGCGATCTGGTTCGGCTACCTCTCCGTCGTGAACATCGGCCAGACCTTCTACGGCTTCGGCTGGGAGACCCTGCTCTGCGAGGCCGGCTTCCTCGTGGCGTTCCTCGGGTCGAACGAGGTGGCGCCGAGCATCCTGACCATCGTGATCGTGCGCTGGCTGGTGTTCCGGCTCGAGTTCGGCGCCGGCATGATCAAGATGCGCGGCGACCGCTCGTGGCGCGACCTCACCGCGCTCTACTACCACCACGAGACGCAGCCGATGCCGAACGCGTTCAGCCGCCTCGCGCACCTGCTGCCGAAACCGGTGCACCGCCTCGAGGTGCTCGGCAACCACGTGGCGCAGCTCGTCGTGCCGTTCTTCCTGTTCGCGCCGCAGCCGGTCGCCTCGGTCGCGGCGGCGGTCGTCATCGTCACGCAGCTCTGGCTCGTGCTGACCGGCAACTTCGCCTGGCTGAACGTGATCACGATCGTGCTGGCGTTCTCGGCCGTGTCCGACGAGGCGGTGCACGCGCTCGTGCCCGCGATCCCCGCCGCGACCACCTACCCGGATGACCCGGCGCCGCTGTACTGGGTGGTGATCGTGCTGGCCGCATCCGCTCTGGTCGTCGTGCTCAGCGGGAAGCCGCTCGCGAACCTGTTCTCGAAGCATCAGCGCATGAACGCGAGCTGGAACCGCTGGCACCTCGTCAACTCCTACGGCGCCTTCGGCTCGGTCACGCAGGAGCGCTACGAGGTGATCATCGAGGGCTCCACCGCCGATCGGCCGCTCAGCGACGCCGACTGGCTGCCCTACGAGTTCACGGGCAAGCCGGGTGACGTGCGCCGGCGCTCGCCGCAGATCGCGCCCTACCAACTGCGCCTGGATTGGCTGATGTGGTTCCTCGCCCTCGGCTCACCCGACAGCGGCTGGTTCCGGATGCTCGTGCAGCGCCTCCTCGAAGCCGACCGTCCGACGCTGAAGCTGCTCCGCGCCGACCCCTTCGACGGTGCGCGCCCCACCTGGATCCGCGCCCGCCTCTTCCTCTACCGCTTCGCCACCCGCGCCGAGAGGAAGGCCACCGGCCAGTGGTGGATGCGCGAGGAGGCGGGCGAGCTCCTGCCCCCGAGCCGCCTGCGGAGGTGAGGCGGGGGCCGGTCGGCGCGAGCCGATGCCCGTCCCGGCCGCGCACTCCGCAACCGCGCCTAGACTGGCAGGCCATGCAGTGCTCCTACTTCGACGCCGGCATCTGCCGCTCGTGCACACTGCTCGACCAGTCCTACGCCGAGCAGCTCGCGGGCAAGGAGCGGCGCAGCCGCGAGCTGCTGGCCGCCTTCCCCGACGCCGAATGGCTGCCGTCCGCTGCGAGTGCGCAAGAGGGCTTCCGCAACAAGGCGAAGATGGTCGTCGGCGGCACGGTCGACGCTCCGACGCTCGGCATCCTCGACGAGCGGCGTCGCGGCGTCGACCTCTCGCGCTGCCCGCTCTGCACCGACGGCATCCTGGCCGCGATGCCCGCATTGACGGCGTTCGTCACCGCAGCACGGCTGGAGCCGTACGATGTGCCCGCTCGCCGGGGTGAATTGAAGTACGTGCTCGTCACCGAGTCGCCCGACGGCGAGCTGATGGTGCGCTTCGTGGTGCGCGACGAGCAGGTGCTGCCGCGCATCCGTCGCGAACTGCCCGCCCTGCAGCGCGCGCTGCCGAACGCCGTGGTGGTGTCGGTGAACCTGCAGCCCGAGCACAAGGCGATCGTCGAGGGGGAGCGCGAGATCGTGCTGACCGACCGCGAGACGCTGCCGATGCGGCTCGGTGCGGTGACGCTGAGCCTCAGGCCGCAGAGCTTCTTCCAGACCAACACGGCCATCGCGATCGAGCTCTACGCCCAGGCCCGCGCCTGGATCGACGAGGTCGACCCCGCCTCGCTCTGGGACCTCTACTGCGGTGTCGGCGGCTTCGCCCTGCACGCCGCGGTGCCGCTGAGGCGTTCGCTGCTGGCGGGGGTGACGGATGCGCGGCCCGCGCCGCCCGCATCGACCACCTCGGCCGCCGACCGCCCGCGCGACGTCGTGGGCATCGAGGTCAGCCCCGAAGCCGTCGTCGCCGCCCGCGAGACCGCCGCCGCCCTCGGACTCGACCGGGTGCGCTTCGAGGCGGCCGACGCCACCGCCTTCGCACTCGCGGCGACCGAGCCGCCCGAGCTCGTGCTCGTGAACCCGCCCCGGCGCGGCATCGGCGCCGACCTCGCCGGCTGGCTCGAGGGCTCGGGGGTGCGGCACGTCGTCTACTCCAGCTGCAACCCCGTCACCCTCGCGTCGGATCTCGCGGCGATGCCGTCGTTCACCGTGCGCCGCGCCCGGCTGTTCGACATGTTCCCGAACACCGCGCACGTCGAGGTGATCACCCTTCTGGAGCGGGTGGCCTGACCGGTCCGCGACGCGCCAGCACGCTCGCCGCGTGACCGAGGGCGCGTCGGGACTCGGGCGTGAACGTCGCCCCCACGAAGTCGTGGAAGCCGCCGCGGTAGAGGCGCAGCTCGACCGCCGAGGGGGCGGGACGGGCATCCTGAGCCGGTGGCGGCTGCCGCCTGGCCAGCTGCTCGGCCTTCCGGGCGAATCGTCTCGCGTCGGCCGCGAACACGTCGTGCGTGCCTTGGTACACGAAGGTCGGGGGCAGCCGCTCGAGCGAGTCGTTCAGCGGGCTGACCAGGCGGCCCGCGATGTCGCCGCCTCGGGTCCAGAGCTCTGCGCAGTGCACGAGGCCGGCTGCGGCGAGCGTCGGGTCGAGGCGTTCGAGGCGCGGCACGGCCGGGTTCGACATCGTGGCGTCGAGCCAGGGGGAGAAGAGCAGCAGCCCGTCGGGCAGCTCGCCGCCGCGGTCGCGCCGCACGATGGTGTGGGCGAGGGCGAGCCCAGCGCCCGCGGAGTCGCCCGCGACGAAGACCTCGCGGCCCGCGGCGCGGCGCCGCACGTCGACCATCACCGAGTCGAGGAAGGGCAGCGCCTCGCTCAGCGAGTGCTCGGGAGCGCGCGGGTAGAGCGGCACGGTGACGGTGACGCCGCTCAGCACGATCAGCCGGTCGATGATCCACCAGTGCGCCTTCTGCAGCGGGAAGACATAGGCGCCGCCGTGCAGGTAGACGAGCTCGGGGGCTCCCGGGCGGCCGCGGCGCGGCGTCAGCGTCAGCACCGGCACGCCGAGCACGGTCTCCTCGCTCACCTCGCAGCGCCGGCGGAGCGCCCGCGTGAGAGGAGCCGGCGGCCGGCGGGTCGCGATGGCGGCGTCGATCCGCTCAGCTGAACGGAAGCGGTTCGGCGTCAGGCGCAGCAGCGAGCGCGTGAGCAGCATCGACAGCGACATGGGCTACTTCGCCTGTTCGACGCCCAGCACGTTGCCGTCGGGATCGGTGATCCAGGCCACCCAGGCCGAGCCCTGGTCGGCGATGCCGTTCACCGTGGTGATCTCGTCGGTGTCGTATTCCTCAGGCGCGATGCCGCGCTCGCGCAGCCAGGCGACCTCGGCTTCGAGGTCGTCGACCCGCCAGGACGCCTGGGTCTGGGTGTCCTTCGTTCCGGTGGTGCTCAGCGAGGCCTTGAGGCGGGTGGCTCCGGTCTGGAAGGCGATGGTCGAGTCGTCCTCGTCGACGATCGCGAGCTGGAGCTTCTGGCCGTAGAACTCGCGCGCGTGCTCGAGGTCCTTCACGAGCAGCACGACGTCGATGGGGTGGGTTCCGAGCATGGGGGCCTCCTGGTGATGCGTGTCGTTGCTCCAGCCTGTCCCGGTCGGGGCGTCGCGCCAAGCGTTCGGGGGCGGCCGGGGCCACTCGGAGCCACTCGGAGCCGGTCGGCTACCGCGCCGCGCCAAGCGTTCGGGGGCGCGGCTCCGAACACCAGGGGAACATCGACCTCAGGAGGCCGCCATGGGTGCCGTGGACAGCAACGACACGAAGAAGACCCGCACGCACGTGCCGCGCAAGCGGTTCTGGCTCTATGCGGCGATCGCCGGCATCGTCAGCGCCGCAGCCCTGCTCGCGGTCGCCGAGGTGATCGCCCTCGTGGTCGCCCGCGACGGCAGCCCGGTGCTCGCGGTCGGAGCATTCGTGATCGACATCGTGCCCCGCTGGGCCAAGGAGTTCGCGATCGAGACCTTCGGCGCCAACGACAAGATCTTCCTGCTCGGCTCGATCGGCTTCGCGGTGGTCGTCGCCGCCGCCCTCGCCGGCGTGCTGCAGCTGGCGAAGCGCCCGCTCGGTCTCGTGCTGTTCGGGCTGGCCGGCGTGCTGGCGATCGCCGCGATCGTCACCCGCACCGGCGCCACCCCGTTCGCGTCGGTGCCCACGATCATCGGAGCCGCCGCCGGCATCGTGCTGCTGCACCTTCTGGTGCGGCGTCTGGCCCGCTGGCGCGACGACGTGCGGGCTGCGGCCGCCGCGACGACGGCTCCGGATGCGCGTGACTACGCCCGGCCCTCGGCCGACGACGCTCAGGCCACTGCCGGTGCTGCCGCCGCCTCCACCCCGGCCGGCGCCTCCACCCCGGCCGGCGCCTCCACCCCGGCCGGCGCCTCCACCGCTGACGGCTCCGCCGGCGCCCCTGCCCCGCGCGCCGT
Source organism: Herbiconiux sp. VKM Ac-2851 (assembly GCF_013205105.1). Lineage (NCBI taxonomy): Bacteria > Bacillati > Actinomycetota > Actinomycetes > Micrococcales > Microbacteriaceae > Herbiconiux > Herbiconiux sp. VKM Ac-2851. The sequence continues at coordinate 384,169 of NZ_JABMLJ010000003.1, forward strand.
GGGCGTCGACCGCCGCCGCTTCCTCGTCGGCACCCTCGTGGTCGCCGCCGCCTCGGCCGTGGTCGGAACCGGAGCCCGTCTCGTCTCGGCGGCCACCTCGTCGCTCGCCGGCATCCGGGACTCGCTCTCGCTGCCGACCGCGAAGTCGATGGTGGACGTGCCCGCGGGTGCCGAGCTGGACATCGACGGCATCACGCCGCTCTACACCTCGAACGCCGACTTCTACCGCGTCGACACCGCCCTCACGGTGCCGCAGGTCGACCCGGCGACGTGGAGCCTGAAGATCACGGGCATGGTCGACAAGGAGGTCACTCTGAGCTTCCAGGACCTCGTGAACATGGGCCTCGACGAGTACTCGATCACCATGACCTGCGTCTCGAACGAGGTCGGCGGAGGGCTCGTGGGCACGGCGAAGTGGCTCGGTGTGCCGATCCGCGACGTGCTCGCGATGGCCGGGCCGCAGTCGGGCGCCGACATGGTGCTCTCCAAGAGCGTCGACGGGTACACCGCCAGCACCCCGCTCGAGGCGGTCACCGACGACAACCGCGAGGCGATCTTCGCCGTGGCCATGAACGGCGAACCGCTGCCGTTCGAGCACGGCTTCCCGGTGCGCATGGTCGTGCCCGGCCTGTACGGGTACGTCTCGGCGACCAAGTGGGTCACCGAGATCAAGGTCACGACCTTCGAGGACGACGAGGCCTACTGGACCCCGCGCGGCTACGACGCCGAGGCGCCCATCAAGATGTCCTCGCGCATCGACACCCCGCGCGTCGACAAGCAGATCGGTGCCGGCCCGGCGAAGATCGCAGGCGTGGCCTGGGCCCAGACGGTCGGTATCGAGCGCGTCGAGGTCTCCATCGACAACGGCGACTGGCAGGCGGCGACCCTCTCGACGCCGATCAACGCCGACACCTGGGTGCAGTGGTTCGTCGACTGGACGGCCACCACCGGCACCCACTACGTCGCCGTGCGGGCGGTCGACAAGGCCGGCAACACGCAGCTCGAGGAGCGCGCCCCGATCGCTCCGAACGGGTCGGCCGGCTGGCAGCGCACGCTCGTCACCGTGGTGTGAGGTGAGTCGGGCATCCGCTCGTCGTCGCTCGACCTCTTCCTGAGAGTCGCCTGATTCCGGATGCCCGGCGGAACGATCGGGGAAGAACGCTTGTTCTTCTCTATGACGCCGCAGCCAGCGACGCATTATCCGAGGAGTCCCCGTGACACAGGAGTACCAGGTAACCCCCGAGGCGCTCGCGCGCCTGACCCGGCAGCAGCGCCGGGTCACCCAGGACGACCAGACCGAGCCGGCCTTCCGGAACGAGTACTGGAACGACCACCGCCCCGGCATCTACGTGGACGTCGTCACCGGCGAGCCGCTCTTCGCCTCCACCGACAAGTACGACAGCGGATCGGGCTGGCCGAGCTTCACCGCTCCGATCGACCCGGACAACGTCGTGACGAAGACCGACCGCAGCTGGGGCATGGCTCGCACCGAGGCGCGGTCGGCGCACGGTGACAGCCACCTCGGGCACGTCTTCCCCGACGGCCCGCGCGAGACCGGCGGCCTGCGCTACTGCATCAACTCGGCGGCCCTCCGCTTCGTGGCTCTGGAGGAGCTCGAGGCCTCGGGGTACGGCGAGTTCGCCGCCCTGTTCAGCACCACCGATTCCGAGGAGATCTCCCGATGACCGACGCTTCTTCTTCCACTGCCGCTCCCACCGCTCGCGCCATCCTCGCCGGTGGCTGTTTCTGGGGCATGGAGGATCTGATCCGCCGCCGCCCCGGAGTGCTCGCCACCCGCGTCGGCTACACCGGCGGCGACCTGCCGAACGCCACCTACCGCCGGCACGGCACCCACGCCGAGGCGATCGAGATCACCTACGACCCGACCGTCACCGACTACCGCGCGATGCTGGAGTTCTTCTTCCAGATCCACGACCCGTCGACGAAGAACCGCCAGGGCAACGACGTCGGCACCAGCTACCGCTCGGGCATCTACTACCTCGACGAGGAGCAGCGCCGCGTGGCGGCCGACACCATCGCCGACGTGGACGCCTCGGGCATCTGGCCCGGCCCGGTGACCACCGAACTGGCCGCTGCCGGACCGTTCTGGGAGGCCGAGCCGGAGCACCAGGACTACCTCGAGCGCTACCCGAACGGCTACACCTGCCACTACGTTCGGCCCGGCTGGGTGCTGCCGCGGCGGTCGGCCTCGGCGGCCGGCGCCACCGCTCCCGCCTCCGTGTAGCACGCCGCTGACCGCTGTCAACGGGTGTCGGCCCTTGCCGCCCCGTCGATAGTCTCCTCAGCACAGCGGGGAGCGTCCCTTCATCCCGGTCGCTCCCCGCTTTCTCGCACTCCACGCCCCGAGCCGCCGCGCGGCCGCCGCTTGGCGTGTCGCACCTCGTCGCTGCATAGTGGACATTCGAACACATCTTCGAATATCCCGGAGCGCCTGATGAGTACGATCGACCTGACCGAGTTCGCCACCCTGTGGTTCACCGACGCCGTGCCCGCCCGCATGCTGTGGCAGGGTCGCCGCTGGCGGGTGAGCGATCGGCCCACCGAGCCCGAGGGGCTGTACTGGGGCACGCATGCCCCCGACTTCGCGGCCTGGCGCTTCCAGGCCACCGACGACGCCGGTCTCAGCCGGGTCTTCGACGTCATCCGCCCGAACGGGGCACCGCACTGGACGGTCGCCCACGTCTACGACTGACCGAGCCCTGCCTAGCGGCGCAGGTACGTGACGAAGCGATAGCGGATGCCCGTGCGCGACTCCTGCCAGGCCTCCGTCGTGGCGTTCTGCTCCCAGACGGCCCCGTCGATCGCCGGTGCCCGCGTGTCGCCGTCGACCTCGAGGTCGATCTCGGTGACCTCGAGCCGATCGGCCAGAGACACCGCCTGCCGATAGATCTCGCCACCGCCGATCACCCAGACGTCATCGGCCGAGCCGCCCCCGGTATCGACAGCGGACTGCACGGATTCGGCGCGCTCAGCTCCAGCGGAGGTCCAGTTGTCCTGGCGGGTCACGACGATGTTCCGGCGCCCGGGGAGGGGGCGGAACCGCTCGGGCAATGAGTCCCAGGTCTTCCGCCCCATCACGACAGTGCTCCCGGCGGTCAGCTCACGGAAGTGGGCCATGTCCTCCGGCACGTGCCACGGGATGCCCCCGCCGTCGCCGATCACCCCGCCCCGGGCCTCGGCCCAGATCAGCGAGACCGTCACACGGCCACCGCCGCGCGGATCGCCGGGTGGTGCTCGTACCCCACGACCTCGAAGTCCTCGTACTCGTAGTCGAAGACGCTCGCCCGCTCGGCCGTGATCCGCAGCGTCGGCGGAGCGAAGGGCTCGCGCGTGAGCTGCTCCCGCACCTGCTCGACGTGGTTGTCGTAGATGTGGCAGTCTCCGCCGGTCCAGACGAAGTCGCCGAGCCCGAGCCCGGTCTGCGCCGCGATCATCTGCGTCAGCAGTGCATAGCTGGCGATGTTGAACGGCACCCCCAGGAAGAGGTCGGCGCTGCGCTGATAGAGCTGGCACGACAGCTTGCCGTCGGCCACGTAGAACTGGAACAGCGCGTGGCAGGGCGCCAGCGCCATACCGGGGATCTCGGCCACGTTCCACGCCGACACGATCATGCGCCGCGAATCGGGATCGGTGCGGATCGTGTCGATGACCTGCTGGATCTGGTCGATCTGGGCACCGTCGGGAGTCGGCCAGGAACGCCATTGCACCCCGTACACCGGACCGAGCTCGCCGTCGCCGTCGGCCCACTCGTCCCAGATGCTCACGCCGTGCTCCTGCAGCCAGCGCACGTTGCTCTCGCCGCGCAGGAACCAGAGCAGCTCGTACGCGATCGACTTGAAGTGCACCCGCTTCGTGGTGATCAGCGGGAAGCCCTCGGCGAGGTCGAAGCGCAGCTGCCGGCCGAACACGCTGCGCGTGCCGGTGCCCGTGCGATCGGACTTCGGGGTGCCGTGCTCGAGCGTCTCGCGCAGCAGGTCTTCGTACGGAGTGGCGATGGCGGAGGTCACCCTCCGACTTTATCCGCTGGAGCCGAGGCGCGGTCCAAGAAGTACGCTGGGCATCGAGGGAAGGACGCACGACGTGAAGCGGATCAACATCCTGTACGCAGGCAAGCAGTACTCCATCTCGGGACGCGACCTCGAGGAGGTCAAGGAGGAGATCCGCTCCGCCGTCGAGACGGCCGTCCCGTCCTGGCTCGAGGTCAACGTCGGCGAGGGCCGGTACAAGCGCGCCGACATCCTCCTCTCCCCGGGCGTCGACGTCACGGTCATCGGCATCGACGCCGACGACTGACCCGATGCCCACCTCGCCGATCCCGGTGCACCGTCTGCTGCCGCCTCCGACGACCGCGACACGGCTTCCGCTGTGAGCGGCGTCACGCCGCAGCCCTCGAGCCGGATCGCACCTCCGCTGGCCGGGCTCCTGCACGAGCAGGACTGGCAGTCGCTGACGTTCCTGCACTGGCGGGTCGACCCCGCGGTCGTGGCGCCGCACCTGCCGCCCGGCACCCGTCCCGACGTCTTCGACGGCTCGGCCTGGGTCGGCCTCATCCCCTTTCGCCTGGCCAACGCCACGGCGCCCTGGTTCCACGCGCTCGGCCCGATCCCGTACGCCGGGACCTTCCCCGAGATCAACGTACGCCTCTACTCCGTCGGCGACGACGGCCGCCGCGGGGTCGTCTTCTCCTCCCTCGAGTCGTCGCGCCTGGCGTCGGTCTCGGCCGCGCACGCGCTCTTCGGCCTTCCCTACCGCTGGGCCCGCATGTCGATCACCACGGCAGCCGACCGCACCATCAGCTACCGCTCCGAACGCCTCGGCGCGAACGGCTTCGGTGGCCGCCCCGGCCCGCACTCCCGCATCGACGCCCGCCCCGGAACCACCGACCGCTCCGCCGACCCCCTCGCCGTCTTCCTCACGGCCCGCTGGGGACTCCACATCGCCCGCGGCAGCCGCACCCTCTTCATCCCGAACGAGCACCCGCCCTGGCCTCTCGTGGACGCCGAGCTGACCTTCCTCGACGACGAGCTCCTCGCCGCCGCCGGCTTCCCCGAGCTCGCCTCCCGCCCGCCCGACTCGGTGCTCTTCTCGCCCGGCATCCACACGGCCTTCGGCCGCGCCCTCCCGTCCCCCTCCTGATCCCACTCGCCCGACCGCTCTGAGGGTTCGCGCGCCGGCGCCGGACGGAGTGGCGAGCCCGTCAGCAGCGGCGGGACGCGCATCCGGAGCCCGGGATAATGGTCGGGTGCCTCTTGAGACCCCCGCCCTCGGCCTGCTGCTCGACGTCGACGGGCCGATCGCCGACCCCGTCACCCGCACCATCGCCATCCCGTCGATCGCCGCCGACCTGGTGGCGCTCGCGAACGCCGGCATTCCGATCGCGTTCAACACCGGGCGATCGGACGGCTTTCTCAAGGGCGAGGTCGTCGGGCCCCTGGTCGACGGCGGCCTGAACCGCGACGCGCGCGTGTTCGGCGTCTGCGAGAAAGGCGCCGTGTGGTTCGCGATCACGCCCGACGGTGCGGGGGAGCTGTTCATGGCGGAGAGCCTCGTTCCGACGAAGGAGTTCTCGACCGCGGTCGAGCGGATGGTCGACGAGCGCTTCGCGGAGTGGATGTTCTTCGACCACACCAAGCGTGCATCCCTCGCCGTCGAGCAGCGCACCGACGTCGAGTCCACCGACTATCTCGCGGTGCAGGACGACTTCTGCCGCGCCGCCGTCGATCTGTGCAGAGAATTCGACTACGGCGTGATGTGGAGGACCGAATCGTTCCCCGCGTCGGACGGCAGCGTCACGAAGCGCATCGACCCCACGATCATCTCGGTGGACATCGAGTCGATCGTGGTCGGCAAGGACTACGGCGCCGAACGCGCCATCGCCCTGATCGGGGCGACCGGCCCGGTTCCCCGCCGCTGGCACACGGTCGGCGACTCCCGCACCGACTACGCGATGGCCGACTGGCTGCACGCCCACGACTTCCACGTCGAGCACGTCGACGTGCGCCCGGCCGACGGCCTGCTCGAGAAGCCCTACCCCGTCCTCACCGCAGCCGACCCGGCCATCACGAACGACGCGGCGGGCGCCGCCTTCCTCCGCACCTGGACGACCGACCTCCTGGGCGCCTGACCACCTGGGCGCCTGACCTCCTGGGCGCCAGACCTCCCAGGCGAATCCTCCTCGGCGCCTGACCCTCGCCCGCCCCTGTCAGCCGCGCCGGATCCGCGCGACCCGCCCCCGAACCGCCGCCACGAGATCGAGCGGCGCCAGCTCGATGTCGAACCCCCGCCGCCCACCCGACACGAAGATCGTCGCGAACTCCAGCGCCGCATCGTCGAGCACCGTCTCGAGCGGCGTCTTCTGCCCGATCGGCGAGATCCCGCCCACGACGTACCCGCTCTTCCGCTCCGCGACCGCCTTGTCCGCCATCGACGCCTTCTTCGCCCCGAGCGTCCCGGCGAGCACCTTCAGATCGAGCTGGTCGCGCACCGACACGATCCCGATCCCGAACCCGGTGTCGGTCGCGACCATCAGGGTCTTGAACACCCGCCCCGCCTCCACACCGAGCTCGCGCGCGGCCTCGGCCCCGAAGTCGGTGGCCGCGGCATCGTGCTCGTACACATGCGGCACGAAGCGGATGCCCGCCCGCACCAGCCCCTGAGTCGCCGCCGTCGTGGGCCCCGCACCCGCGGCGCTGCCCTTCTTCCTCACCACCGTGCGCGAACCCCCGTGCGACCGCATCTGCGCCCGAAGGCACCGGGCCGCCACCGCACGCCGGCGCTCATGCCATGCCCTCGAGCCCGAGCGTCACCCGCAGGAACGCCGACACGTCGTCCAGCTCCTCCCGCGAGATGGAGTGCGCGATGCCCGGGTACAGCCGCTCCACCACGCGGAACCTCGACGGCACGAACTCAGCCGTCCGGGCGATCGCATCCGGCGCGATGATCGGGTCGCCGACGTCACGCCCCCAGAACAGCGGCGGACGCACCGCTGCCAGCTCGTCATCCGTCGGAAGGCTGCCCGGCGCGCTCGCCCCCGAGAGGTTCACGGCCGCGGCGAAGCGGTGCACGCGCATCCTGAGCAGCTGGATCGACATCATGCCGCCCTGCGAGAACCCCATCGCGGCGATGGCGCGCGGCGCCCCGTACTCGGCCTCGACGCGGTCGAGCCAGCCGAGGACGGCGACGGCGGCCTCGGTCGCGGCTTCGGAGCTGACGCCCGGGGCGTCGAGCGGGAACCAGCTCCACCCGCCCATGCCCCATGGCTCGCCGGAGATCGGTGCCCTGAGGAAGGCGTACACGGCGTCGGCCGGCAGCATCGGCAGCAGCTGAGCGAGGTCGTTCTCGTGCGACCCGCGGCCGTGCATGACGATCACGAGAGGCGCGTCGACCAGCCGCTCGGACAGTTCCTCCCGCGGCACCGACCACACCACCGCGCTGTCGTCGATCCGAAGCTCCGTGTCGCTCATGCTCCGAATCTACCGCCCCTGCTGCAGGCCGAGCTCTCGGGCGACCGGAGGCAGGCGACGGGAGGCGGACAGCGGGTACCGGGCAGCTCTATCGCACTGCGGGCGGCCGGCGTAGCATGCCGGGCATGGAGCATCCGCGGCTGTTCGACCCCGACGACGCGATGGTCGCGCGGCTCCGCGAGCTCTGCCTGCGCTACCCCGAGTCGGCCGAGGTCGAGGCCTGGGGGAGACCGACGTTCCGGGCCGGCAAGAAGCTCTTCGCGATCGCGGGCGCGTCGATGCACCGGCCGCAGAGCGTCGTGTTCAAGCCGGCGACGGATGAGCATCCCGCCCTCTCGGAGCTCGACGACGTCTTCGTGCCGCCCTACTTCGGCCCCGCGGGCTGGCTCGCCATCGACCTCGGCCCCCGCACGGACTGGGCCTTCGTGGCCGAGCTGCTCGACACGTCCTACCGCCAGGTGGCCCTGAAGCGCCAGCTCGCAGCCCTCGCCACCGCCGGCCTCACCCCGAACCCGTCGACCGCCGTCTGACGCCGACGGCCCTGCCACGGTCGTCCTCACGCCGACCTGGCCGAGCGCTGTCTGACGCCGCAGGCTCGACGGGTCACCCACCTCCTACGTCTGGCAGTGCGGGCACCAGTAGGTCTCGCGCAGCGACAGCTCCGACGCCCCCAGCTGCCCGTGCCGGATGCGCGTTCCGCACCGCCGGCACGGCTTGTTCTCGCGCCCGTACACCCACACCTGCTTGCCCGGCCGCAGATCGCCGGTGGTCGTGCGCTCGACGCGGTCGCGGTTCACCGTGATCAGCTTCTTCGCCAGCGCCACCACCGCGGGCAGATCGGGCACCTCCGCCACAGGGCGCTGCGGACGCACCCCGCGGAGGAAGCACAGCTCGTTCGCATAGACGTTGCCGAGCCCCGCGAGGTTGCGCTGATCGAGCAGCGCCACGTCGATCTCGCGCGCCCCGTCGGCGGCGAGTCGTCGCACGGCCTCGTCGGCATCCCAGTCGGGCCCGAGCAGATCGGGGCCGAGATGCCCGACGACCTCGTCCTCCTTGTCGCGCGGCACGATCTCGACCGTTCCGAGGTCGAACCCCACCGTCACCCAGTCGGCGTTCTCGAGGATGATCCGAGCCTGGTGCGCCGGCCGCCGCCACGCGGTGCCGTGCCGGTAGATGTGCCACGACCCCTCCATCTTCAGGTGGGTGTGGATGCTCGCCGCCCCCACCCGCGTCAGCAGGTGCTTGCCCCGGGCGACCACGCCCTCCACCGTCTGGCCCGTGAAGTCCACCGCCGCATGCTGCGGCACACGGATGTCGCAGCGCGTGAGCACCCTGCCCGCCAGCGCCTCGTCGAGGTGCACCGCGGTGCGGTAGACGGTGTCTCCCTCAGGCACGGAGCCTCAATCCCCGTGGCGTTCCGGTGAAGCCCGCCGCCTCGAGCGCGCCGCCGACCGTCGTGCCGAGCACGAAGTCGCCGTTCACCCGCTCGACCGCCAGCTTGTCGACGCGGCCGGTCGTGACCGCGTGGGCGAGCGAGCGCGTGGCGACCGCCAGCACCTCCTCGGAGTCGCTGAACGCCAGCGCCGTCTTCCCGCCTCGCTCGAGGTAGAGCGTGAGGGCGCCGTCGACAAGCACCACCAGGGCGCCCGCCTTGCGGCCGGGCTTGTGGCCCTCGACCGTCGGCCACGGCAGCGCCGCCCCGAACGGATTCGCCGGATCGGTCGCCGCCAGGGTCATCGCCTCGGGCGCACGGTCGCGGCCGCTGTCGCGCCCCACCGCGTCGGGGGCGAAGCCGCGCAGGCGGTCGATCGTGCCACCGGTCGCGAACTGGGCGGCGCCGAGGGTCTCGACGAAGTACCCGCGCCGGCACCGCCCCGACTCCTCGAACTGGCTGAGCACCCGGTAGACCAGGGCGAAGCCACCCGGCACACGCTCGTTCATCACCGAGCCCCGCGTGACCAGGCCGTAGCGGTCGAGCAGCATCTCGGCCGTGCCGTGAGCGCGCAGTGTGGCATCGCCGACGGGCTCGGGCAGTAGCGACCATCGCCCGCCCGCGGTCGGCGGGCCGACGCGGGTCTGCATGGAGGCCCGGGCGATGCCGCGACCGCGGTACATGCGCGACCGCGCGGCGGGCCGCTTGGTGGCATGCGCCGCCTTGCCCGAGCCGGTGAGGGTGCGCAGCGGCGCGACGGTGTCGTTCGTGACGAGGCCGGCCCACACCAGATCCCAGATGGCGTCGACCACGGCCTGGTCGGTCGGCGGCACCACGAGCGCCGATGCGGATGAACCCGCGGCCCCGGTCGAGCCGACCGCCCCGGCGGAGCCGCCCACCTCAGCGGAGCCCGCCTCCGACGCGTCGTCGGGGACAGCGCCCCGCAGGATCGCCGCCCCCACCTCGTCGGCCAGCGACCGGAAGAAGTACGCGCCACCTCGCGACAGCGCAGCCAGCACGGCCGCGTGCACGGGCGTCTCGTCGAACGGCTCGGGCGGCGTGGCCGAGAGCGGCAGCGTGTCGAGGGTGTGGAACGCGACCCACCCGTCACTGCCCGGCAGCGACCCGCGCCCCGACCAGACGACCTCGCCCGAGGCCGTGAGCTCGTCGAGCATCGCCGGGCTGTAGTCCCGCACCCGGGCGGGCAGCACGAGGTTCTCCCACGCCGAGGCCGGCACGGGCACCCCGGCCAGCTGCTCGATCACGGTCAGCACGCCGTCGACGCCGCGGAGCGACCCGCCGACGTGCTGCCACGACGGCAGGAAGCGGGCGAGCGTCTGCGTGCCGACCGGCTCGACCTCGTGACGGAGCGCCGCGAGCGAACGGCTCCGCAACCTCCGCAGCACCTCCGCGTCGCACCACTCGGTGCCCCCGGCCTGCCCGAGCGCCGGCAGCGCCGACGGCAGCGGCTCGCCGTCGAGCACGGCGATGGCCGTACCGTCCCCGGACGGATCCTCGGACGACACTTCGGAAGAAGTCGACGCAGAGACCGGCCCCGACCCGGTCGGCCTGAACTCCCCTTCGACGACACGTCGGTCGGCCGAGAGTCGCCGCAGCGCATCCGTCACCACCGCCACGCCCAGCCCGAACCGGGCCGCCACCTCGTGCGCGAGGAACGGCCCGTGCGTGCGCGCGTAGCGGCTGACGAGGTCGATCACCGGATGCTCGACCGGTGCGATGAAGGCATCGGGAACGCCGAAGGGAATCGGCACCCCGAGCGCATCGCGCAAGCGCCCGGCGTCTTCGATGCTCGCCCACTGCGGACGCCCCGCGAACGTCACCGGCAGTGCCCGCTTCGCCGCCACCAGTTCGGTGAGCGCCGCGGCGACGTCGAACTCCTGCGAGCGGGCCTGCACCTCGGCGGTGGTGAGCGGCCCGAGCATCCGCAGCAGATCGGCCACGCCCTCGAGGTCGCGAGCACGACGCTCGGGGGCGAGGCGCTGCAGCTCGCGCTCGGTGTCGTCGATGACCGACGGGTCGAGCAGTTCGCGCAGCTCCGCACGCCCCAGCAGCTCGGACAACAGGCTCGGGTCGAGCGCCAGCGCCGCCGCCCGGCGCTCAGCCAGCGGGCTGTCGCCCTCGTAGACGAACGAGGCCACGTAGCCGAACAGCAGCGAGCGCGCGAACGGCGACGGCTCGCCCGACTCGACCTCGACCACGCGGATGCGCCGGGCGTCCAGGTCGCGCGCGAGGGCGAGCAGCGACGGCAGGTCGTAGACGTCCTGGAGGCACTCGCGCACGGTCTCGAGGATGATCGGGAACGACGGGTACTTGCGCGCCACCTCGAGCAGCTGCGCCGAGCGCTGCCGCTGCTGCCAGAGCGGCGACCGCTTGCCCGGGTTCTGGCGGGGGAGGAGCAGCGCCCGCGCCGCGTTCTCGCGGAACCGCGACGCGAACAGCGCCGAGCCGCCCACCTCCTCGGTGACGAGCTGCTCGAGCTCGGCCGGATCGAACAGGAACAGCTCGGCCGAGGGCGGCTCGCTCTCGGTGTCGGGCAGCCGCACGACGATGCCGTCGTCGCTCGCCACGGCGTTCGCATCGATGCCGAAGCGCTCCCGGATGCGGGCGTTGATCGCGAGCGCCCACGGCGAGTGCACCTGCATGCCGTACGGGGAATGCAGCACCACGCGCCAGTCGCCGAGCTCGTCGCGGAACCGCTCCACCACCATCGTGCGGTCGCTCGGCACGTGACCGGTGGCCTCGCGCTGCTCGGTGATGAACGCCACGAGGTTGGCTGCGGCCCACTCGTCGAGCCCCGCCCGCTCCGACAGCGTGCGAGCGCCCTCCTCGTCGGCCGCCGCGACCGAGCGGGTGAACTCGCCGATGGCCCGGCCGAGCTCGGCGGGGCGCCCGATGCCCTCGCCGCGCCAGAACGGCAGGCGACCGGGCTGCCCGAACGCGGGCGTCACGAGCACGCGGTCGTGGGTGATCTCGTGGATGCGCCAGCTCGTCGCCCCGAGCGCGAACACGTCACCGACCCGGGATTCGTAGACCATCTCCTCGTCGAGCTCGCCCACCCGCCGGCCCGGCGCGGAGCGGGCCGACCCGGTCGACGGATCGGCATCCGTCGGCTCACCGCCCACCATGAAGACGCCGAAGAGTCCGCGGTCGGGGATGGTGCCACCGCTCGTGACCGCGAGGCGCTGGGCGCCGGGGCGGCCGGTGAGGGTGCCGGCGTCGCGGTCCCAGACCAGGCGCGGGCGCAGCTCGGCGAACTCGTCGGAGGGGTAGAGACCCGAGAGCAGGTCGAGCGTGGCCTCGTACGCCGAGCGGGGCAGGTTCGTGAAGGAGGCGCTGCGGCGCATCACGTCGAACCACTCCTCCACGTCGATGGCCTCGAGCGCGCAGGCCGCGACAGTCTGCTGGGCGAGGATGTCGAGCGGGTTCGCGGGCACCGAGAGCGTCTCGATCAGGCCCTCGCTCATGCGGAGCGAGACGACCGCCGAGTGGATGAGGTCGGCCCGGTGCTTCGGGTACAGCAGCCCCTTCGACACCTCGCCGACCTGGTGGCCCGCGCGACCGACGCGCTGCAGCCCGCTCGCGACCGACGGCGGCGCCTCGACCTGCACCACGAGGTCGACGGCGCCCATGTCGATGCCGAGCTCCAGGCTCGACGTCGCCACGACGCAGCGCAGCCGACCCGACTTCAGGTCGTCCTCGATGATGGCCCGCTGGTCCTTCGAGACCGAGCCGTGGTGGGCGCGGGCGAGCACGAGCTCGGCGCCCTCGGTCTGGCCGGCCTGCCCCATCAGCTGCGCGGGCGACGCGGATGCGAGTGCCGCCCCTCCGGCCCCAGCCGCTGCGGCGCCCTCCATCGGCGGCATCGACCCCTCGACCGGCGGCAGTGACACGGTGGCCCCGGCCTCGCGCAGCAGCCGCTCCACACCCTCCTCGAGCATCGCGTCGACGCCGCGCTCGAGCTCCTGCGCCGTGGCGAGCCGCTCGCTGTAGATCTCGTTCAGCCGCGCGGTGAGCCGCTCGGCCAGCCGCCGGGAGTTCGCGAACACGATCGACGAGCGGTGCTCGAGGATGCGGTCGACGATGTCCTCCTCGACGTGCGGCCAGATCGACCCCTGCTCCGGCGCGCTCGCGGCGGCGGCCGATCCCTCGAGCGCCGACCGGTTCTCGGCGGGCGGGATCTGCGACATGTCCTCGACCGGCACCACGACCCGCAGGTCGAACTTCTTCGTCGACGGCGGCGCCACGATCGTCACCGGACGCCCACCGGCGAGGAACCGCGCCACCTCCTCGCGCGGGCGCACGGTGGCCGAGAGCCCGATGCGCTGTGCCGGCTGCGCGAGCAGCGTGTCGAGCCGGTCGAGGCTCACGGCGAGGTGCGCGCCGCGCTTGGTCGCCGCCACGGCGTGCACCTCGTCGATGATCACCGTGGTGACCTCGGCGAGCGACTCGCGCGCGCTCGAGGTGAGCATGAGGAAGAGCGACTCGGGCGTCGTGATGAGGATGTCGGGCGGGTTCTTCGCGAGCCCCCGCCGATCGGCTGCCGGGGTGTCGCCCGAGCGCACGCCCACCGTGATGACCGGCGGCTTGGCACCCAGCCGCTTCGCCGTCTGCGTGATGCCCACGAGCGGCGAGCGGAGGTTGCGCTCGACGTCGACCGCGAGAGCCTTCAGCGGCGAGACGTACAGCACCGAGGTCTTGCGCGGCTTGTCGTCGCTCAACGTGGTCGCCAGCCGGTCGATCGCCCAGAGGAAGGAGGCCAGCGTCTTGCCCGAGCCGGTCGGCGCCACCACGAGCGCGTGCGCTCCGCTGGACACCGCCGTCCAGGCGCCCTCCTGCGCCGCGGTCGGCCCGGAGAAGGCTCCACGGAACCACTCGCGGGTCGCGGGGGAGAACTGGTCGAGCACGTCGCTCATCCCCTCATCCTGTCCCACACCACCGACATCGGCGCGGACGCGGGTGGGCATCGGGTAAGAATGGGGTATGAGCGTTCGCACCCCCGACCCGAACTCCGGCTGGCTGAGCGACGGCGAGCTCGCCGAGATCAGGCGCCGCCTGCCGCTGCTCTACGTCGAGGCCGTGCCCGTGCGGGTCGACGGACTGGGCCAGGTCGTCGAGGTCGGCGTGCTGCTGCGGGTCGGGCCGAGCGGCACCATCGCCCGCACCCTCGTCTCGGGCCGGGTGATGTACGGCGAGACCCTGCGCGACGCGCTGTTCCGCCACCTCGAGAAGGATCTCGGGCCGATGGCCTTCCCGCAGCTGCCCGCCAGCCCGGTGCCGTTCCAGGTCGCCGAGTACTTCCCGCTGCCCGGTGTCTCACCCTTCTACGACGAGCGCCAGCACGCGGTCTCGCTCGCCTACGTCGTGCCCGTCACGGGCACCTGCGAGCCCCGCCAGGACGCCCTCGAGCTCACCTGGATGACCCCGCAGGAGGCCGCCTCGAACGCCGTCGCCGACGACATGGAGGGCGGCCGCGGCGGCCTGCTCCGCTCGGCCCTCGCCTCGGTCGGCCGACTGCTCTAGTCTCGGCAGCAGCCGTTCGGTCTCGACAGCAGCCGTTCGAGACGCCGAGCGGCCCGCCGCGAAGGAGCCCGCCGTGCCCGCCGACTACCCGCACCGCCAGTTCGACGACGCCGCGGCCTTCGACGCCTTCCTCGCCGAGCACGGCGCGAGCGAGCCGGGCGTGCGCCTGCGCATCGCGAAGAAGGGCAGCGAGCACACCACGATCACCCACTCCGACGCGATCGACGTGGCGCTCTGCCACGGCTGGATCGACGGCATCCGCAACGCCCTCGACGCCGACTTCTTCCTGCAGACCTTCACGCCGCGCCGCCCGCGCAGCCTCTGGTCGAAGGTCAACCGCCTGCGTGTCGAGGCCCTGATCGAGGCGGGGCGGATGCGCCCGGCAGGCCTCGCCGAGATCGATCTGGCGAAGAGCGACGGCCGGTGGGAGGCCGCGTACGACTCGCAGCGCACCATCGAGGTGCAGCCCGACCTCGCCGCCGCGCTCGAGGCGAACCCCGAGGCGAAGGCCTTCTTCGCCACGCTGTCGAGCCAGAACCGCTACGCGATCCTGTTCCGTCTGCACAACCTCAAGCGCGCCGAGACGCGGGCCCGCCGCATCGACGAGTTCGTGGCGATGCTCGCGCGGCACGAGACCGTGTACCCGCAGTAGCCGTCCGGGCTGCCGCGGCCGCGCATCCGCTCGCTTGTCTGCACACCCGCAGACGGCGAACGGCCCGCCTCACGAGGAGACGGGCCGTTCGATGGTTCAGGATGCTCGATCAGCGCGAGCGGCGACGACCGCCGGCCGAGTTGGCCGAGAACGAGGCTGCCGACTGACGGGGGCGGTCGGCTCCGCCGCCCTGCCCGCCCTGGCCGCCGCGACGGCCGCCCTCGCCGGAGCCGGACGCCGAGCCGTGGCTCGAGGAGCCCGCGCCGGAGCCGCCCGAGGAGGTGCTGTAGAACGAACGGCTTCCGCCGCCGACGCCGCCGGCGGCGGAACCGCCACGACGTCCGCGACCCGCGCCACCGTTCCCGCCGGCACCGCCCGAGCGCGAACCCGCGCCGACACCTTCACCGGAGCCGGAGCCGCCCGAAGCACCCGCGCCCCCGCGCCCGCTGCGCTTGCGCTGTGCATTGGCGCCGGTCGAGGTGCCGCCGTTGCGGCCGCGCGAGACGCCGTCGTTGCCGGTGCGGCGCTGACCCGAGTCGGGCAGCGGCGTGAGCACGGGCTTGACGTACGCGGCGACCTCGCCGACGAGGGCGTTGACCGACGCGGAATCGGCCGTGACGACCTCGGGGGTGACCTGGATGGCCGCCTTGCGGAGGAGGTCCTTCACGTCCTTGCGCTGCGTGGGCAGCATGATCGTGACGACGTCGCCCGCCGAGCCGGCGCGGGCGGTGCGGCCCGAGCGGTGCAGGTACGCCTTGTGCTCCTCCGGCGGGTCGACGTGGATGACGAGCTCGATGTCGTCGACGTGCACGCCGCGGGCGGCGACGTCGGTGGCGACGAGCACCTTGACGGTGCCGGCGCTGAACGACGCGAGGTTGCGGTCACGGGCGACCTGCGAGAGGTTGCCGTGCAGGTCGACGGCCGGGATGCCCGACGCGGTGAGCTGCTTCGCCAGCTTCTTGGCGTGGTGCTTCGTGCGCATGAAGAGGATGCGACGGCCGGTGCCCGAGGCGAGCTTCTCGACCAGCACGCGCTTGGACTCGACCGACTCGGTCTCGAACACGTGGTGGGTCATCGCGGCGACGGGCGAGTTGGCCTCGTCGACCGAGTGCAGCACCTCGTTGTGGAGGAAGCGGCGCACCAGCTTGTCCACGCCGTTGTCGAGCGTGGCCGAGAACAGCAGGCGCTGTCCGTTCGAGGGGGTCTTGTCGAGGATGCGCGTGACGACGGGCAGAAAGCCCAGGTCGGCCATGTGGTCGGCCTCGTCGAGCACGGTGATCTCGACGGCGTCGAGCGAGACGAAGCCCTGCTTCATCAGGTCTTCGAGGCGGCCGGGGCAGGCCACGACGATGTCGACGCCGGCCTTGAGGGCGGCGACCTGGCGGGACTGCGAGACGCCGCCGAAGATGGTGGTGGTGGTCATGCCGTAGGCCTTGGCCATGGGGGCCAGCACGGCGTCGATCTGGGTGGCGAGCTCGCGGGTCGGGGCCAGCACGAGGCCGACGGGGCGGCCGGGGCGGCGCTTGCCGCCGGCGAGGGTGCCGCCGAGACGGGCGACCATCGGGATGGAGAAGGCCAGGGTCTTGCCCGAGCCGGTCTTGCCACGGCCGAGCACGTCGCGGCCGTTCAGGGTGTCGGGGAGCGTGTCGACCTGGATCGGGAACGGCTCGGTGATGCCGCTCGCGGTGAGCGTGGCCACCAGGGGAGCGGGGACGCCGAGCGCGGCGAAGGAGGTGGGGGTCTGGGACAAAGGTGACTGCCTTTCAGGCATTCGTCCGGACACGCCGCATTCCCGCAGCCCATCCGGAGTGATGGCGAACGCACCGACGGTGCATCCGTTCGCCGCAAGAAGTATCTGCAAATGGGGCGGCACACGAGGCCACACCCAGAGAAGAGGGAGCGTTCTTTCGACGCACGGGGCTCGCTATCGAGCCCTCGAGTGACTTCAGTCTAGCGCATCGGCCGCCGGGCCCGTCTCGAGCGGCGCGTCGCCGTAGCTCTCGCCCACGCCGATCGGCACCGCGACGCGGTTTCCGGGCTGCGCCAGAGGGCACGCCCAGGCCGGGTCGTAGGCGCAGGAGGGGTTGTAGGCGAAGTTGAAGTCGAGCACTGGCCGGGCGCCGTCGGCCTGGTCGGCGCCGGGGGCGAGGGCGGAGTTCAGCGAGGCGCCCTTGATGGTGTCGATCAGGTAGCGGCCGCCGCCGTAGGTGCCGCCGGGTCTGCCGGCCAGGGCGTCTTTCACGGGCACGAAGAGACCGCCGCCATAGGAGGTGAGGCGCCAGACGTCGAGCTCGCCGACGCCGTCGATTCGCGCGATACCGAGCAGTTCGAACGGCACCACGCCGTCGGTTCCGGTGGCGAACTCGAACGATCGTGGCCGCGGGTCGTCGGCGTCCGGCTCGTCGATCGTCACCTCGAAGCGCCAGGCCGGGTCGTAGGGGGCCACGGGCAATCCGCTGAAGCCGTCGCGGTCCTCGGGTAGCAGCGGGGTGGCCGGGTGCGCGGCGAAGAGCCCGTCGCGTTCGTCGCGCCAGAACGCGTGGGCGTCGGACACCTGCCCGGCGGCGGTGAGGCGGCGCACCTCCTCGTAGATGCCGAACACGCGCATCCGCCAGTCTGCGGTCTGGAGCGCCGTGACCGCACGGGCGTTCATGCCCCCGACCCCTCGGCCGCTGCGTCGGTCTCGGTGGCCGAACCGGCGTCGGCGTCGGGCTCGGCGTCGGCCGGCTTCGGCAGGTCGTACGCCCACGTCGGCGCCAGCTGCTGCAGCTTGCGCCCGCGCCACTGCCAGAACGCCCACAGGCTGTACCAGGCGAACGGGGTCAGCACGCCCGCGCCGATCTTCAGCTGGTCGCGGTAGAGCGTCTTGCCCGTGCCGGCGGGGTCGGGGGCGATCGCCATCTGGTGATCCCATAGCTTGATCGTGCTGACCGCTCCCGTCACGCCCTGGCCCGAGTCGTGCACGATCCGCACGTCGCCGTGCTGCCGGGTCTCGAAATTGAGGCGGATGATCTGCTTGCCCATCGGGATGACCCCGCCGCCACGCATCTCGACCGGGTGCTGCCCCGGCTCCCAGACCGTCGGGAACCCGTCGGCCGCCAGCGACTCGATCTCGACCAGAGGGCTCGACACCTCCCGGAACACCGCGGGGGAGCGGATGGCCCGCCAGGCGGCATCGGGATCGCAGTCGAGGACGAGCTTCAGGAGTACGCGCATGATCACAGTGTGGACGGCGCCTCCGACATCGCCTAGCAGGCGCCTCACAGCCAGGCTCGAAGGTACGGACGCGAAGGCGTAGCGTGAGACCGACATTGGAGGTCACATGAAAGCTGTCCTGAACGGCACCGTCATCGCCGAAGCCCCGAAAGACGACCTGATCGCGATCGAGGGCAACTGGTACTTCCCGCCCGCGAGCGTCAACTCGGAGTACCTCGAGAAGAGCCCGACGCCCTACACCTGCCCGTGGAAGGGCGAGTGCCAGTACTTCAGCGTGAAGGACGGCGACGAGCTCCTGAAGGACCGCGCCTGGAGCTACCCGCACCCCTACGAGGGCGCCTTCGACCGCGTCGGCAAGGACTTCTCCGACTACGTCGCCTTCTGGAAGGAAGTCCAGGTCACCGACTGAGCCGGCCTTCTCGCGGCATCGTTGAGCACAAACTGCTCAGGATGCCCGGCGGCACTCCTCCCTTAGCGTGATCGGTCGACGCCCACCCCGGCGCCGACCGATCCGAGGAGCTCCATGTCCCCCGCCCACCCCCCTGTCGCCCCTGTCCCGTGCCGTCCGGCTGCGCGCCGCCTCGCCGCACGCGGACTCATCGCGACCGTCGCCGTCGCTCTCCTGGCCCCCGCTCTCGTGGCGGCTGGGGCATCGAGCGCTCGCGCCCTCGACCTGCCCCCGATGCCCATCTCCCTGTGGCACGACCTCGCGTCGATCACGCCGACGGCGCAGGTGAAAGTGCTGGCGCCCGACGCCGCAGGCGCCGTCTGGTACTTCAATTCCGACGGGAAGGATTTCGTGCGCATCGACGCCGCGAGTCACTCCCAGACCGTGTACCCATTCAGCGGCATCACCTGGGCGATCGCCATGGTGGTCGCACCCGACGGCATCATCTGGTTCTCGAACCCGCTGAACACCTCGCTCGGAGCACTGGATCCGCGCACCGGAACCATCACGTATCACCGTCTGACCGGCGTGCTCGAAGCGCCGACGAGCCTCGCGGTCGGTGCCGATGGGAGTATCTGGTTCGGCGACGCCGCCACGGAGCAGCTCGGTCGCCTCGACACCACAGGAGCGCTGACGCTTCTCGCCGAGCCGACGTCGAACGACGTGAACGGGGTGGCCTCGACCGCCGATGGCCGCATTTGGTACAGCCGGGGAGGAACAGACGGTGTGGGCGTCTACGACCCCGCGACCGGGTCGTTCTCGGATGCGGGGCTCACAGCGGGAACCGGTTCGGAGATCACCGTGTCGAAGACAGGTGACGTCTGGGCTGCCAGCTACGACGCCGCCTCCGCGGTCTCGACCTTTTCGAGGATCACCCCGACCGGTGCCGTCACCTCGTTCCCGGTAGCTGCTCCGGGAACAGCCGCGGTGCTTCCGGCGGACATCAGTGCGGGCGAGAACTCGGACATCGTCTTCCTCGATCCGAACTATGGTTTCGGCACGGTCGACGCCTCGGGCGCGGTCAGTTTCAGCCGCCTCGACGGCACCCGCACGTCGATCGTGCTCGACCCTCAGGGCCACCTCTGGGTCAACGACCGGTTCTCCGACAACCTGCTCTGGTCGTGACGACGTGATCAGAAGAAGAGACGGTCGGAAGCGAACCGCCGCAGCAGTCCTCGTCGGCGCATTGACGCTGTCGGCGGGTGTGATCGCTGCGGGGCCGGCCGGGGCGTGGGAGCTGCCGCCTCGGGATTATGCGACGTGGCACGAGTACGAGGCCGCGACCGCGGGCGGGAGTCCTGGGCCGCTGGTCGTGGCGCCGGGCGACATCGTCTGGTACGCCGACACGCTCGAGAACGAGATCGTGAAGGTGCCGGCCGCCGCGCCGGCCTCGGTGGAGCACTTCCGGCTGGGGGCGCTCGCGCCGGGCATCTCCGATCTGGCCGCGGCGAGCGACGGCACGATCTGGTTCGGCGACTTCCTGAACGCCGCCATCGGGCGGCTCGACCCGGCGACGGGTGACGTGACGGAGTATCCGCTGGGTGGGGCCTTCGACACCGCGACCTCGCTGACGAACGGGCCCGACGGCGCCCTCTGGTTCGGCGATCCGTCGAACGGGGGGATCGGGCGCATCGCGCTCGACGGCAGCATCACCCGCGTGCCCGACCCGGCCGGCGCCGGCGTGTACGGCATCGCCGCCGCCGACGACGGGCGGCTCTGGTACACCCGCGACGGCCTCGGCTCGCTCGGCGCCTACGACCCGGCGACGGGCGACCTCGACATCGTGCCGGTCGGGGTGAGCGGCTTCACCGGGCTGACCGCGGCGGCCTCGGGCGGCGTCTGGGTGGGCGGCATCGACACCGTGGTGAAGGTCGAGACCGACGGCGCCGTCAGCAAGCGCATCACCATCCCGGCACCGCCGTTCAGCCCCGTGGTGCCGCGCCACCTCGTGTCGGCCGACGACGTCGACCTCGCCTTCACCGACGGCGACCGTGGCCTCGGCCGCGTCGACCTCTGGGGCAACGTCTCGTTCTCCCGCCCGCCGTTCGCGGGATCCGAGCCCGACCGCCTCGGCGTCACTTCCTACGGCTCCCTCTGGTACAGCGACCGAGGCCGCCAAACCCTCGGCAACGTGTGAAGCAGTTCAGGCCGAGCGGGGCGTGGCGCGGCGCGCCGCCGTCACGTCCCGTCGCGTCCACGCGATGAGGTGCGCCGGCGAGAACCCCCGCGCGCACAGGCTGCACGAGAGCCGCGCCGCCGGCTTCCGGTGCCGGTAGTAGGAGTGCCCCGCCGGGCAGACGCCCACCCACGGCGCCAGCTCGTCGGCCCGCGTGCCGTCATGCAGCCGCGAACCCTCGTACCCGAGAGTCCGGGCGATGGACACCCACGCGGGCCCGTGCCCCGCAGCCGCCCCGGCCAGCGCGTGCGCCACCTCGTGCAGCAGGATCTGGTGGATCTCGTCGTCGTCGTACCGAGCCGCCAGGTGACGCGACACCGTGATGCGGTGCGCCGTGTAGTTGCACTGCCCCGCGCGCGTCTTCGCGTTGTCGAAGCCGAAGCTCCAGACCGCTGGATCGAGGTGCATCCTGATCAGGGCGTTCGCCCAGGTCGTGACGCGCGAGAGTTCGGCCATCCGGGAATTATGCCGCGAGCAGCGACTCGGTCACGGCGACCGCCACGAGGGCGCTCTCCAGCTGGTCGATCGAGGCGCCCTGGCGCTCCATCAGGAACACGGCCGCCTTGAAGTCGACGAGGGCCGCGTCGTAGTCCTGCGTCTCGAAGTGCACCTTGCCGCGGCTGAGCGTGGCGATCGCCTCGAGCGCGCCCCACTCGTGCGTCTGCGCCTCCTCGACGCAGAGCCCGAGCTCCTGCAGCGCCGCCGGGTACTTGCCCTGGTACTGCTGCACCTGCGCCCGACGGATGCGCGCGCCGAGCGCCATCTCCCGGTCGCCGGAGAAGCGCGCCTGGCGCACGGCCTCGTTCGCGATCACGAAGGCGTCGTCGAGCTTGCCGAGCAGGCGCAGCAGCACGACCTTCTCGTTGAGCGCGCTGAGGCTGCGCAGCAGGCCGAGCTCGTTCAGGCGCTCCGTCGCGGCCTGCACGTCGACCTTCTCGCGCAAGGTGGTCATGTCGTAACCCGTGATGATGCTCAGTTCGTGCTCCTGGTGCTCGAGATCCCTCGACAAGCGTACCCAGGACGAGGGACATCCCCGGGCGCGACACCGGCGAACACCCGCGAACACCGCCAACACCGAGCGCCAACACCGAGCGCGAGCGAACACCCGCGAGCACGATCACCCGGCCGGAACCAGCTCCACCCGATACAGCACGTCGTCCCCGGCCCGAGGCTCCCCGCGCCCGTCCGTGTTGTTCGTCAGCAGATACAGCGACGAACCCGGCCCCCGCACCACATCGCGGATCCGCCCGAACTGCCCCGTGTAGTGCTCCTGGGCCGACCCGTCGAAGCGGATGCTCCACAGCCGTTCCCCGCCGAGCCCCGCCATGAACACGGTCTCCCCGACGACCGCGATCCCCGAGGGGCTGGCGTCATCCGTCGCCCACTGCTGCACGGGATCCACCAGTCCCGCCGACCCGGTCACCCCCTCCGACAGCGGCCACCCGTAGTTGGCGCCCGGCGTGATGCGGTTGATCTCGTCCCAGGTGTTCTGCCCGAACTCCGCAGCCCACATCGTCCCGTCGGCCGCCCACGCGATCCCCTGCGGGTTCCGGTGCCCGAGCGACCACACGGGCGATCCCGGGAACGGGTTGTCCGCCGGCACAGCTCCTTCGGCCGTCACCCGCAGGATCTTCCCGCCCAGCGAGTCCAGCGTCTGCGCGTTCGCCCCGTCGCTCGCGTCACCCGCGGTCACGTAGAGCATCCCGTCCGGCCCGAACTTGATCCGCCCGCCGTTGTGGTTCGACGCCTTGGGCAGCCCGGTGAGCACCTCGGTGACGGCGCCCGCCGATCGCGCGCCCGGTGCGCCCGACAGCGGCATCCGCACCACCCGGTTGTCGTCGGCCCCGGTGAACATCGCGTAGAGCCAGGTTCCGGATGCCCCCTCCGACGTCGTGATGCCGAGCAGCCCTCCCTCGCCGAGCGCCGACACCCCGGGCACGGTGGTCACGGGCACGGCCCGGCCGTCCACGATCTCCACCACGGCCCCCGTGTCCCGCTCCGACACGAACAGCGATCCGTCCCCGAGCGTCGCGATCGACCACGGAGCCGGCAGCCCCGACGCCACCACCGTCGGCAACCCCGACGGCACCAGTGGCCCGAGATCCTCGACGGGAGCCGAGGAAGCAGAAGGAGACGGAGAGGGCGAAGCTGAAGCCGAGCCAGAAGGAGACGACGCAGAAGGAGACGACGCAGACGGAGACGGCATCGCCGTCGAAGCCCCCGTCGGCCCCCTTGTCACCGAGGGCTCCGCCGAGCATCCGGCCAGCACCACCGCGGCCAGCGCCAAGGCACCGGCACCCGCGAACGACCTCGATCGGCTCATGACGACCTCCTCTTAGTCGTCCATCCTCTTCCGGTCGACCTGGAAAATGCTCCGAGCCGGCGCGGGCGACTTCACCGCGGTCTGGTCGGTGGCCACGGCGGCCCCCGCGGTGAACTGCCGCAGCTCGCCGCCGGTGACCATCTTCGCGGGCACCGGGTCGCTCGCGACCAGCCGCGGCATCCGCTCGAAGGGCAGGGGCGAGTTCGAGGCGAACGCGACGACGTTGCCGAACCGCCGCGCCTTCAGCATCTGCGGGTCGGCCACGATCGCGACGTCGGCGAACACCTGTCCGAGGGTCGCGGCCTGGCTGCGCGCGAACGCGAGCCCGGCCCCGTCGGCGACGTTCACGGCCACGAGGCCCGTGGGGGAGAGCACCGCCGCGACGGCGGTGTAGAACTCGACGCTCGTCACGTGCGCCGGTGTGCGCGCCCCGGCGAAGACGTCGACGACCACCACGTCGGCCGTGCCGCGCAGCCCGGGTGGCAGCTTCTCGAGCACCGCGCGGGCGTCGCCGTGACGAACCCGGATGCTCGCCCCCTTCGGCAGGGGCAGGTGCTCCCGCACGAAGCCCACGAGCTCGCTGTCGATCTCGACGACCTGCTGGCGCGAACCCGGTCGCGTCGCCTCGACGTAGCGGGGGAGCGTGAAGGCGCCGCCGCCCAGGTGCACCGCCGTGATGGGAGCACCGGGAGCCGCCACCAGGTCGATGCCGTGCCCGATGCGCCGCACGTACTCGAAGGAGAGGTAGCGCGGGTCGTCGAGGTCGACGTGCGACTGCGGCGTGCCGTCGACGATGAGCACCTGGGAGCCGGGGCGGAACCGGTCCTCTTCGAGCGTCGCCAGCAGGCCGTCGGCCAGTCGGGCGCGGGGAATCTCTCGATCTTTCACGCGTTATACCTGAGAAACCCAAACTGGTCAAGAATTCGACTGGACAGGCGTGTCGAAAGCGCCTATTGTGGTTCTTTGCGCTCCCAGAACACTCATGCCTTCATATTGTGGTCGGCAGCTGCCTGGTGACGGTCTTCGAATCGTCCCGTGCAGCAACACTCTAGAACCAGATGGCGGGTTCGGACCATATCTCGGGAGTTCTCGACACCACATCGACCGTAAGTAACGCAAGGGCCCGACGGGGTCCACGGAGGTTATTTCCTTGGCTGCTGCGCGCAACGCAACCACCACTTCACCCAAGAACGGCCGGGCCGCATCGCGGCTCTCGTTCGCCAAGATCACCGACACCCTGACCGTTCCGGATCTGCTGGCCCTGCAGACCGAGAGCTTCGACTGGCTGGTCGGCAACGACGTGTGGAAGGCACGCGTCGCGGAGGCCAAGGAGGCCGGCCGGCAAGACCTGCCGGGCCGCTCGGGCCTCGAGGAGATCTTCGAGGAGATCTCTCCCATCGAAGACCTCGGTGAGACCATGCAGCTCAGCTTCACGAGCCCGTTCCTCGAGCCCGAGAAGTACACCATCGACGAGTGCAAGGAGCGCGGTAAGACCTACGCCGCCCCGCTGTACGTCGAGGCCGAGTTCATGAACCACCAGACCGGTGAGATCAAGACGCAGACCGTGTTCATGGGCGACTTCCCGCTCATGACCGAGCGCGGCACGTTCATCATCAACGGCACCGAGCGCGTCGTCGTGTCGCAGCTCGTCCGCAGCCCCGGCGTGTACTTCGAGCGCACCCCCGAGAAGACCTCCGACAAGGACATCTACTCGGCGCGCGTCATCCCGAGCCGCGGTGCCTGGCTCGAGTTCGAGATCGACAAGCGCGACCAGGTCGGCGTGCGCATCGACCGCAAGCGCAAGCAGTCGGTCACCGTGTTCCTGAAGGCCCTCGGCCTGACCTCCGAGGAGATCCTCGAGGAGTTCAAGGGCTACGCGTCGATCGAGGCCACCCTGGAGAAGGACTCGATCCTCACCAAGGAAGAGGCCCTGAAGGACATCTACCGCAAGCTGCGCCCGGGCGAGCAGGTCGCCGCCGAGGCCGCGCGTGCGCTGCTCGACAACTTCTACTTCAACTCCAAGCGGTACGACCTGGCGAAGGTCGGTCGGTACAAGATCAACCGCAAGCTCGGCATCGACGCGCCGCTGTCCGACTCCGTGCTCACCACGCAGGACATCATCGCGACGATCAAGTACCTGGTCGCCCTGCACGACAACCGCACCACCCTCCCCGGTGTGCGCGACAGCAAGCCGGTCGACATCCGCCTCGACGTGGACGACATCGACCACTTCGGCAACCGTCGCATCCGCGCCGTCGGCGAGCTCATCCAGAACCAGGTCCGCACCGGTCTGTCCCGCATGGAGCGCGTCGTCCGCGAGCGCATGACCACGCAGGACATCGAGGCGATCACCCCGCAGACCCTGATCAACGTGCGCCCCGTCGTCGCCGCGATCAAGGAGTTCTTCGGAACCTCGCAGCTCTCGCAGTTCATGGACCAGAACAACCCGCTCGCGGGCCTGACCCACAAGCGCCGCCTGAGCGCCCTGGGCCCGGGTGGTCTGAGCCGTGAGCGTGCCGGTGTCGAGGTGCGCGACGTGCACCCCAGCCACTACGGCCGCATGTGCCCCATCGAGACCCCGGAAGGCCCGAACATCGGCCTGATCGGCTCGCTGGCGTCGTTCGCCCGCATCAACTCCTTCGGCTTCATCGAGACCCCGTACCGTCGCGTCGTCGACGGCGTGGTCACGGCGAACATCGACTACCTCACCGCGTCCGAGGAGGACGAGTACATCGTCGCCCAGGCGAACGCGCCGCTCACCGGCGACGCCAGGTTCGCCGAGGCCCGCGTGCTCGCCCGTAAGAAGGGTGGAGAGGTCGACCTCTTCCCGCAGGAGGACATCGGCTACATGGATGTCTCGCCGCGCCAGATGGTGTCGGTCGCGACCTCCCTCATCCCCTTCCTCGAGCACGACGACGCGAACCGCGCCCTCATGGGTGCCAACATGCAGCGTCAGGCCGTGCCGCTTCTCCGTTCGGAGTCGCCGCTGGTCGGAACCGGTATGGAGGGCTTCGCGGCCATCGACGCCGGCGACGTGGTCACCACGACGAACGCCGGTGTCGTGCAGGAGGTGTCGGCCGACGCCGTCACCGTCCAGCTCGACGACGGGGGAACCGACACCTACTACCTGCGCAAGTTCGACCGCTCGAACCAGGGCACGTCGTACAACCACCGCGTCATCGTCTCCGAGGGTGAGCGCGTCGAGGTCGGTCAGGTCATCGCGGATGGCCCGGCCACCGAGAACGGTGAGCTGGCGCTCGGCAAGAACCTCCTCGTGGCGTTCATGCCGTGGGAGGGTCACAACTTCGAGGACGCCATCATCCTGAGCCAGAACCTGGTGAAGGACGACGTGCTCTCGTCGATCCACATCGAGGAGTACGAGGTCGACGCCCGCGACACCAAGCTCGGCAAGGAGGAGATCACCCGTGACCTCCCCAACGTCAGCCCGGAGCTGCTGGCCGACCTCGACGAGCGCGGCATCATCCGCATCGGTGCCGAGGTGCGCCCCGGCGACATCCTCGTCGGCAAGGTCACGCCCAAGGGCGAGACCGAGCTCTCCGCCGAGGAGCGCCTGCTGCGCGCCATCTTCAACGAGAAGTCCCGCGAGGTCCGTGACACGAGCCTCAAGGTGCCTCACGGTGAAGAGGGCACGATCATCGCCGTCAAGGAGTTCTCGGCCGAGAACGACGACGAGCTCGGCTCGGGCGTCAACCAGCGCGTGGTGGTCTACATCGCCCAGAAGCGCAAGATCACCGCGGGTGACAAGCTCGCCGGCCGTCACGGCAACAAGGGCGTCATCTCGAAGATCCTGCCGGTCGAGGACATGCCGTTCCTCGCCGACGGCACTCCGGTCGACATCGTCCTGAACCCGATGGGCATCCCGGGCCGCATGAACTTCGGCCAGGTGCTGGAGACCCACCTCGGGTGGATCGCCAAGCAGGGCTGGGAGGTCGACGGCAAGCCGAAGTGGGCCGCGAACCTGCCTGAGCAGGCGCGTTCCGCTGCTCCCGGCACGAAGGTCGCGACCCCCGTGTTCGACGGCGCCTCCGAGGAGGAGATCGCGGGTCTGCTCGACTCGACGACTCCCACTCGCGACGGCGAGCGCCTGATCGGCTCCTCCGGAAAGACCCGTCTGTTCGACGGCCGTTCCGGCGAGCCGTACCCGGAGCCCGTCTCGGTCGGCTACATGTACATCCTGAAGCTGCACCACCTCGTCGACGACAAGATCCACGCTCGTTCGACCGGCCCGTACTCGATGATCACGCAGCAGCCGCTGGGTGGTAAGGCGCAGTTCGGTGGCCAGCGCTTCGGTGAGATGGAGGTGTGGGCCCTCGAGGCCTACGGTGCCGCGTACGCGCTGCAGGAGCTCCTGACGATCAAGTCCGACGACATCCTCGGCCGCGTGAAGGTCTACGAGGCGATCGTCAAGGGTGAGAACATCCAGGAGCCCGGCATCCCCGAGTCCTTCAAGGTGCTCATCAAGGAGATGCAGTCGCTCTGCCTTAACGTCGAGGTGCTCTCGGCCGACGGCACGGCGGTCAGCCTCCGCGACACCGACGACGAGGTGTTCCGCGCCGCGGAAGAGCTCGGCATCAACATCTCCAGCCGCTTCGAGTCGTCGTCCATCGACGACATCTGAGCCGGCAGCCACTAGAAGACTTTTTCCAGGAGAGAAGGAAAATTGCTCGACGTAACAACTTTTGATGAGCTGCGGATCGGCCTCGCAACGGCCGACGACATCCGCAAGTGGTCGCACGGTGAGGTCAAGAAGCCCGAGACCATCAACTACCGCACGCTGAAGCCCGAGAAGGACGGCCTCTTCGGAGAGCAGATCTTCGGGCCGAGCCGTGACTGGGAGTGTTCCTGCGGCAAGTACAAGCGGGTGCGCTTCAAGGGCATCGTCTGCGAGCGCTGCGGTGTCGAGGTCACGAAGTCGTCGGTGCGCCGTGAGCGCATGGGCCACATCGAGCTCGCCGCCCCGGTCACGCACATCTGGTACTTCAAGGGTGTGCCCAGCCGTCTCGGCTACCTGCTCGACATGGCGCCGAAAGACCTCGAGAAGGTCATCTACTTCGCCGCCTACATGATCATCTCGGTCGACGAAGACGGCCGTCACGATGACATGCCCGGCCTCGAGAACGAGCTGCGCCTCGAGATCAAGACGCTGTCCGACCAGCGCGATGCCCGCATCGCCGACCGTCTGCAGCGCCTCGAGACCGACCTCGCCGAGCTCGAGAACGAGGGCGCGAAGGCCGACCAGAAGCGCCGCACGAAGGATGGCGCCGAGAAGGAGATGTCGCAGACCCGCAAGGCCTACGACGACCAGATCGCCCAGCTCGAGCGCGTCTGGGAGGACTTCCGCAACCTCAAGGTCGGTGAGCTCAAGCCGGAGGACGCGATCTTCCACGAGCTCCAGGACCGCTACGGCATGTACTTCGAGGCCTACATGGGCGCCGAGGCCATCAAGAAGCGGCTCGAGGCGTTCGACCTCGAGACCGAGGGCGAGAACCTCCGCCTGCAGATCGCCGAGGGCAAGGGTCAGAAGAAGATCCGCGCCATCAAGCGCCTGCGCGTGGTGAGCTCCTTCCTCGCGACCGGCAACTCGCCGGCCGCGATGGTGCTCGACGTCGTCCCGGTCATCCCGCCGGAGCTCCGCCCGATGGTGCAGCTCGACGGTGGCCGCTTCGCGACCTCCGACCTCAACGACCTCTACCGTCGTGTGATCAACCGCAACAACCGCCTCCGTCGTCTGCTCGATCTCGGTGCCCCCGAGATCATCGTCAACAACGAGAAGCGCATGCTGCAGGAGGCCGTCGACGCCCTGTTCGACAACGGCCGCCGTGGTCGCCCCGTCACCGGTACCGGCAACCGCGCCCTGAAGTCCCTGAGCGACATGCTCAAGGGAAAGCAGGGTCGTTTCCGCCAGAACCTGCTGGGCAAGCGCGTCGACTACTCGGGCCGTTCGGTCATCATCGTCGGCCCGCAGCTGAAGCTGCACCAGTGCGGTCTGCCCAAGCAGATGGCGCTGGAGCTGTTCAAGCCCTTCGTGATCAAGCGCCTGATCGACCTGAGCCACGCTCAGAACATCAAGGCCGCGAAGCGCATGGTCGAGCGCAGCCGTCCCCAGGTCTGGGACGTGCTGGAGGAGATCATCCGCGAGCGCCCCGTGCTGCTGAACCGTGCGCCCACGCTGCACCGTCTCGGCATCCAGGCGTTCGAGCCCCAGCTCGTCGAGGGCAAGGCGATCCAGCTGCACCCGCTCGTCTGCGCCGCGTTCAACGCGGACTTCGACGGCGACCAGATGGCCGTCCACCTGCCGCTGTCCGTCGAGGCCCAGGCCGAGGCCCGCATCCTGATGCTGGCGTCCAACAACATCCTGAAGCCGTCCGACGGCCGCCCGGTCACCCTGCCCACGCAGGACATGATCATCGGTCTGCACCACCTCACCACGGTGAAGGAGGGGGCGATCGGCGAGGGCCGCGCGTTCTCCGGTGTGTCCGAGGCCATCCTCGCGAAGGACCAGGGTTCGCTCGACCTCAACGCGGTCGTGAAGATCCGGATGCACGACGTGCACTTCGCCGAGGGCGACGGCCCCGAGGGCTACGAAGGCGGCCCCGTGCTGCTGGAGACCACCCTCGGCCGCGCGCTGTTCAACGAGGCGCTGCCGGACGACTACCCGTACATGCAGCAGGTCGCCGACAAGGGCGCCATCTCGGCGATCGTCAACGACCTCGCCGAGCGGTACCCGAAGGTTGAGGTCGCCGCTTCGCTCGACCGCATCAAGGACGCGGGCTTCTACTGGGCCACGCGGTCCGGTGTGACCGTCGCTCTCTCCGACATCCTGACCCCTCCCACCAAGCGGGAGATCGTCCAGGGCTACGAGAAGCAGGCCGCCAAGGTGCAGGCGCAGTTCGAGAAGGGTCTGACCACCGACCTCGAGCGTCGTCAGGAGCTCATCCAGATCTGGACGAAGGCCACCGACGAGGTCGCCGCAGCCATGCGCGCGAACTTCCCGGTCGACAACACGATCAACCGTATGGTCACCTCGGGTGCTCGTGGTAACTGGCTGCAGGTGCGCAACATCGCCGGCATGCGAGGCCTCGTGAACAACCCGAAGGGTGAGATCATCCCCCGTCCGATCATCTCCTCGTACCGCGAGGGATTGTCGGTGGCGGAGTACTTCATCGCGACCCACGGTGCTCGTAAGGGCCTGGCCGACACGGCTCTCCGTACGGCCGACTCGGGCTACCTGACGCGTCGACTCGTCGACGTGTCGCAGGACGTCATCATCCGCGAGCCCGACTGCGGCACCAGCCGCGGGCTCGACCTGCCGATCGCGAACGAGGGCGCCGACGGCGTCTGGACCCGCGACGACAACGTCGAGAACTCGGTCTACGCCCGCTCGCTGGCCGCTGACGCGGTGAACGAGAAGGGCGAGGTCGTGGCCTCGGCCGGAGACGACGTCGGAGACGTGCTGATCGACAAGCTGGTCGCCGCGGGCGTGCGCAACATCAAGGTGCGCTCCGTGCTGACCTGCGAGTCGGCTGTCGGTGTCTGCGCGGCCTGCTACGGCCGTTCGCTCGCCACGGGCAAGCTCGTCGACATCGGCGAGGCCGTCGGCATCATCGCGGCCCAGTCGATCGGTGAGCCCGGTACCCAGCTGACGATGCGCACCTTCCACACCGGTGGTTCGGCCTCGGCCGACGACATCACGCAGGGTCTGCCCCGCGTGCAGGAGCTCTTCGAAGCCCGTACCCCCAAGGGTGCGTCGCCCATCGTCGAGGCCGCCGGTCGTGTCACGATCGAAGACACCGACCGCAGCCGCAAGGTGATCCTCACGCCCGACAACGGCGACGAGCCGATCGCCTACCCGGTGCTGAAGCGTGCGACCCTCCTCATCGAGGACGGGCAGCACGTGGAGCTCGGTCAGCAGCTCATCGTCGGCGCCGTCGACCCGAAGGAGGTCCTTCGAGTCAAGGGCGTTCGCGAGGTGCAGAAGCACCTCGTGGGCGGTGTGCAGGGCGTCTACCGCTCGCAGGGTGTGCCGATCCACGACAAGCACATCGAGGTCATCGTGCGCCAGATGCTGCGCAAGGTCACCGTCGTCGAGCACAGCGACACCGACCTGCTCCCCGGTGAGCTCGTCGACCGGTCGCGCTACACCGAGGTGAACCGCGCCGCGGTCGCCGAGGGCAAGCGTCCGGCCTCGGCCCGTCAGGAGGTCATGGGTATCACCAAGGCGTCGCTGGCGACCGAGTCGTGGCTGTCGGCCGCG
Source organism: Herbiconiux sp. VKM Ac-2851 (assembly GCF_013205105.1). Classification (NCBI taxonomy): domain Bacteria; kingdom Bacillati; phylum Actinomycetota; class Actinomycetes; order Micrococcales; family Microbacteriaceae; genus Herbiconiux; species Herbiconiux sp. VKM Ac-2851. The sequence continues at coordinate 415,716 of NZ_JABMLJ010000003.1, forward strand.
TCCTTCCAGGAGACCACGCGTGTTCTCACGCAGGCCGCCATGGAGGGCAAGTCCGACCCGCTGGTGGGCCTGAAGGAGAACGTGATCATCGGAAAGCTGATCCCGGCCGGAACCGGTCTCCAGCGCTACCGCAACGTCACCGTCGAGGCGACCGAAGAGGCCAAGGCCGAGCGCTACCCGAACCGCATCTTCACGGATGACTCGGTGTTCTCGGAGGCCGACCTCTCGTTCGTCGACTTCGACAGCTTCTCGAGCGACGACTACACGCCGGGCACCTACAACTAAGGTCCCGACGAACGCCGAAGGGCCCCTCACCATCCGTGGTGGGGGGCCCTTCGCGCTCCCGTCGTCGGTGCCGCGGCGACGCGTCAGCCGAGCTGCGCCAGAACCTGGTTCGCGACGATGCGCCCGGCGCGGTTGGCGCCGATCGTGGAGGCCTGGGGCCCGTAGCCGGCGAGGAAGATCCGCGGGTCGCGCAGCACCCGGCCCTTCTCGACCGCGATGCCGCCCCCGTGCTCCCTGAGGTGCAGGGGAGCGAGGTGCCCGAGCTCGGCGCGGAACCCCGTCGCCCAGACGATGTCGTCGGCCGGCTCGAACGATCCGTCGGCGAAGCGCACCCCCTCGGGCTCGATCGAGGTGAACATCGGATGCGCGACCAGCACCCCGCGCTCCACCGCCGCCTTCACGGCCGGAGTGGCCACCAGCCCCGTGCCGCTGACGATGCTCGGCAGCGCCCGGCCCTCCCGCGCGGCCCGATCCTGGACGGCGACCGTCGCCGCCCCGGCCTCCGCCGCCAGCCCGTCGCCCTCGACGAACTCCGGCGTCCGCCGTGTCACCCACGTCGTGGCCTCGGCGACGCCCTCCAGCTCGAGCAGGATGTTCGTCGCCGACGTGCCACCGCCCACGACGACCACCCGGCGTCCGCGGAAGTCCTCGGCGCTGCGGTAGTCGACCGTGGTCCACTGACGCCCCAGGAAGGCCTCCTCGCCCCGCACGTGGGGCTTGAAGGGGCTGCCCCAGGTGCCGCCCGCATTCACGACGACCTCGGCCGTCAGCGAGCCGTGGTCGGTGTCCAGCCGCAGCAGGGGCTCCTCGTCGCGCACGGCGGTCACGGTCACGGGGCGCCGCACCTGCAGCCCGTAGGAGTCCTCGTAGCGGCGGTAGTACTCGGTGACCACGTCGCGGGCCGCCCGGCTGCGGTCGGCGGTGTCGAAGCTCAGTCCGAGCTCGGCCATGCCGGGCAGGTCGTTCACGCGGTGCGCCGTGCCGAGCCGCAGGGCCTCCCAGCGGTGCTGCCAGGCCCCTCCCGCATCCGGCCCCCGGTCGAGCACGAGGAAGCCCTCACCGGCCTCGAGCCCGCGACGCTGCAGGTGGTGGGCGACCGACAGCCCGGCCTGGCCGGCGCCGATCACGGCGACGCGGGTGCGGGCGGGCAGCGGGAGGGTCATCTGCACTGGAACAGCGAACGCGCCCGATCCCTTCCCTCGCGCGGCCCTGGCGCGGGTTTAGAGTGACGCCATGAGCACCGACGATCGTCAGGACCAGCTGCCCGAGTTCCCGGGCTGGCAGGCCCCCGGCGCCGACGAGGCATCCGCTGACGGAGCCGCCGCCGACGCCCCCGCCGCGCAGCCGGCGCCGCCGCTCCCCGTCGCCGAGCCGGTCGACGCGCCGGCCGCCGAGAGCGCGCCACGTCCCGTGGAGATCCCGGAGCCCATCGAGATGCCGGCGGCCGAGCATCCTGAGCCGGAGCCCGCCACAGCGTCAGTGCCCGCCGCTCAGCCTGTGCCCGCCGCCGCCCCGGAGCCCGCTGCCGAACCTGAGCCCGTCGCCGAGCATGCCCCGGTCGCCGAGCAGGCCACCGCCGCCTACGACCACCAGCCCATCGGCGGCCCGTACGTCACGGCCTCCGAGCCCGAGCCGGCTCCGGTGCGCGAGCAGCAGTCCGTCCAGGATGCTCCGACCGACCGCACCCCGTACCCCGCCGCCGCGTTCGCGCCGGCCGCCGCGACCAGCGTCGCCGCGCAGAGCGGTTCGGCCCCGGCCCCCGTCTCCGAGAACCCCCCGCCCTACCAGCCCGTCCCGCAGCCGGTGCAGGCGCCCCGCCCGCCGGAGCCCAAGGGCAACCGCGGCGCCGGCAGCCTGATCGCGCTGCTCGGCACGGCCGTGTTCGCCCTGCTGTTCGCCGCGGTGTCGTTCTTCGTGATCGGCGCGAACCTCACGGGCGAGGCGGCGATCACCGCGTTCCTCGACTTCCTGCGCAGCGCCGCCTTCATCGTGCCGGTCGTCGCGTTCGCGCTCTCGCTCATCCTGATCGTGCTGATCGTCAACCGCGCGGGCTGGTGGGCCTACGTGCTCGGCGGTTTCCTCGTCGCCGTGCTGGTCTACTTCGCCGGCATCGCGGGAGCCCTGGTGCACGTCCGGGCCTGGGAGTGGCAGCCGCAGGAGCAGTACGACTTCGTGCGCTCGCTCACCATGGATCCGCTCACCCTCGGCGGTGCGATCGTCGCCCGCGAGGTCGCCATCTGGACGGGAGCGCTGATCGCGCTCCGCGGCCGGCGTCTCAAGGCCCGCAACGCGGCGGTCCGCGAGGAGTGGGACCGCGCGCAGGCGGAGGACCGCGCATCCGTCGACCGCGCCGCGCAGAACGACCGCCCTGGAACGAACCCGGGCGAGGCCCCCGCTCCCATCACGACCTGGTAGGATCCCTAGGTCCGCGTTGCCGGTCGTCGAGCTCAGGTTCGGCGGCATTTGACCCGTCAGGGTCAAGAGGCTAGAATTTTCCGGGTGTGTGCATACTTGCATGCCCAGATTTTCGAGCGAAGCAGGGCTGAGATGCCCCCACTGCTCTTCCAACCAGCGATACCAGAGCCATTTCGTACCGCCGGTGGATCAAGACGAACCCGACACACCAGTACTGGTGCGTGCAGGGGCGTGAACGAACGGGTGCGGGAGTCCGTGCCCGACACCCAGTGAGAACTGACACCGAGCGTTACGAATACAAGGAGTAAGTAGTGCCAACCATTCAGCAGTTGGTCCGCAAGGGTCGCACCCCGAAGGTCACCAAGACCAAGGCGCCCGCCCTCAAGGCCAACCCCCAGCAGCGCGGCGTGTGCACCCGTGTGTACACCACCACCCCCAAGAAGCCGAACTCCGCGCTTCGCAAGGTCGCCCGCGTCAAGCTGTCGAACGGCACCGAGGTCACCGCTTACATCCCCGGTGAGGGCCACAACCTGCAGGAGCACTCGATGGTGCTCGTGCGCGGCGGTCGTGTGAAAGACCTCCCCGGCGTCCGTTACAAGATCGTCCGCGGCGCGCTCGACACGCAGGCCGTGAAGAACCGCAAGCAGGCTCGCAGCCGTTACGGCGCGAAGATGGAGAAGAAGTAATGCCTCGCAAGGGTCCCGCCCCGAAGCGTCCCGTTGTCGCCGACCCCGTCTACGGTGCCCCGGTCGTCAGCCAGCTCGTCAACAAGATCCTCCTCGACGGCAAGAAGGCCATCGCCGAGCGCATCGTGTACGACGCCCTCGAGGGTGTCGCGGCGAAGAACGGCCAGGACGCCGTCGTCACGCTGAAGAAGGCGCTCGACAACGTTCGCCCCACGCTCGAGGTCCGCAGCCGCCGCGTCGGTGGCTCGACCTACCAGGTGCCGGTCGAGGTCAAGCCTCACCGCGCCAACACCCTCGCGCTGCGCTGGCTCACCACCTACGCCAAGGGCCGCCGCGAGAAGACGATGACCGAGCGTCTCCAGAACGAGATCCTCGACGCGTCGAACGGTCTGGGCGCCGCTGTCAAGCGTCGCGAAGACACCCACAAGATGGCCGAGTCGAACAAGGCCTTCGCCCACTACCGCTGGTAGTCGTTCGACCCACCTTCCCTTTTCTACCTTTCGGAGGAATCCGTGGCACAGGACGTGCTCACCGACCTGAACAAGGTCCGCAACATCGGCATCATGGCGCACATCGATGCCGGCAAGACCACCACCACCGAGCGCATCCTGTTCTACACGGGCATCACCCACAAGATCGGTGAGGTGCACGACGGCGCCGCCACGATGGACTGGATGGCTCAGGAGCAGGAGCGTGGCATCACGATCACCTCTGCCGCCACGACCTGCTTCTGGAACAAGAACCAGATCAACATCATCGACACCCCCGGTCACGTCGACTTCACCGTCGAGGTGGAGCGTTCGCTCCGCGTCCTCGACGGCGCCGTCGCCGTGTTCGACGGCAAGGAGGGCGTCGAGCCCCAGTCCGAGACGGTGTGGCGTCAGGCCGACAAGTACAACGTCCCCCGCATCTGCTTCGTCAACAAGATGGACAAGCTGGGCGCCGACTTCTACTTCACCGTCGACACGATCATCAACCGCCTCGGTGCCAAGCCGCTGGTGCTGCAGCTCCCGATCGGTGCGGAGTCCTCGTTCGAGGGCGTCGTCGACCTGGTCGAGATGCGCGCACTGACCTGGCGCGGAGACGCCAAGGGTGACGTCGAGATGGGCGCCAAGTACGAGATCGAGGAGATCCCGGCCGATCTCAAGGAGAAGGCCGACGAGTACCGTCAGCTGCTCCTCGAGACCGTCGCCGAGACCGACGACGCGCTGCTCGAGAAGTTCTTCGCCGGCGAGGAGCTGAGCGTGGCCGAGATCAAGGCCGCGATCCGCAAGCTCACCGTCAACTCGGAGATCTACCCCGTGCTCTGCGGCTCGGCGTTCAAGAACCGCGGCGTGCAGCCGATGCTCGATGCGGTCGTCGACTACCTGCCGTCGCCGCTCGACGTGCCGGCCACCGAGGGTCACGACATCCGCGACGAGGAGATCGTCGTCGAGCGTCACCCCGACCCGAAGGACCCGTTCGCCGCGCTGGCGTTCAAGGTCGCGGTGCACCCGTTCTTCGGTCGTCTCACCTACATCCGCGTCTACTCGGGCCAGCTGGCCTCGGGCGGACAGGTCATGAACTCGACCAAGGGCAAGAAGGAGCGCATCGGCAAGATCTTCCAGATGCACTCCAACAAGGAGAACCCGGTCGACTCGGTGACCGCCGGTCACATCTACGCCGTCATCGGTCTGAAGGACACCACCACCGGTGACACCCTGTCCGACCCGTCGAACCAGATCGTGCTCGAGTCGATGACCTTCCCGGAGCCCGTGATCGAGGTCGCGATCGAGCCGAAGACGAAGGCCGACCAGGAGAAGCTGGGTGTCGCCATCCAGAAGCTCGCCGAAGAAGACCCGACCTTCCGCACGGAGCAGAACCAGGAGACCGGTCAGACGGTCATCAAGGGAATGGGCGAGCTCCACCTCGACATCCTGGTCGACCGCATGAAGCGCGAGTTCAACGTCGAGGCCAACGTGGGCAAGCCCCAGGTGGCCTACCGCGAGACGATCCGCAAGACCGTCGAGCGCTACGACTACACGCACAAGAAGCAGACCGGTGGTTCGGGTCAGTTCGCCAAGATCCAGATCGCCATCGAGCCGATGGAGGTGACCGCCGAGACCACGTACGAGTTCGTCAACAAGGTCACCGGTGGCCGCATCCCGCGTGAGTACATCCCCTCGGTCGATGCCGGAATCCAGGATGCCCTCCAGGTCGGCGTCCTCGCCGGCTACCCGATGGTCGGCGTGAAGGCGCTGCTGCTGGATGGCGCGTCCCACGACGTCGACTCCTCGGAGATGGCGTTCAAGATCGCCGGTTCCATGGCGTTCAAGGAGGCTGCTCGCAAGGCCAGCCCCGTGCTGCTCGAGCCGCTGATGGCCGTCGAGGTCCGTACCCCTGAGGAGTACATGGGCGACGTCATCGGCGACCTGAACTCCCGTCGTGGCCAGATCCAGTCGATGGAGGACGCGCAGGGTGTCAAGGTCGTGCGCGCCAACGTCCCGCTGTCGGAGATGTTCGGCTACATCGGTGACCTGCGTTCCAAGACGTCAGGCCGCGCCGTGTACTCGATGACCTTCGAGAGCTACGCCGAGGTCCCGAAGGCTGTGGCCGACGAGATCATCCAGAAGAACAAGGGCGAGTAACACCTGAGTTCGGCGGGCCTCGTAGGTTCGCGTAAAATATCAACAAACCCCCGCCTGGTTCCGGATGCAATCCAGCATCCGGACGAGGGCATGAGAGTCCTGAGGAGGACCTAGTGGCTAAGGCCAAGTTCGAGCGGACCAAGCCGCACGTCAACATCGGAACGATCGGTCACGTTGACCACGGTAAGACCACCCTTACCGCTGCCATCTCGAAGGTCCTGGCGGACAAGTTCCCGTCGGCGACCAACGTTCAGCGCGACTTCGCGTCGATCGACTCCGCTCCTGAGGAGCGCCAGCGCGGCATCACGATCAACATCTCGCACGTCGAGTACGAGACGCCCAAGCGTCACTACGCTCACGTCGACGCCCCCGGTCACGCTGACTACATCAAGAACATGATCACCGGTGCGGCTCAGATGGACGGCGCGATCCTCGTGGTCGCCGCCACCGACGGCCCGATGGCTCAGACCCGTGAGCACGTGCTGCTCGCCAAGCAGGTCGGCGTGCCCTACCTGCTCGTCGCCCTGAACAAGGCCGACATGGTCGACGACGAGGAGATCCTGGAGCTCGTCGAGCTCGAGGTCCGCGAGCTGCTCGCCGGCCAGAACTTCGACGAGGACGCACCGGTCGTGCGCGTCTCCGGCCTCAAGGCGCTCGAGGGCGACGAGAAGTGGACCCAGTCCATCCTCGACCTCATGGACGCTGTGGACGAGTCGATCCCCGACCCGATCCGCGACAAGGACAAGCCGTTCCTGATGCCGATCGAGGACGTCTTCACGATCACCGGTCGTGGAACCGTCGTCACCGGCCGCGCCGAGCGTGGCACCCTCGCCATCAACTCCGAGGTCGAGATCGTCGGCATCCGCCCGACGCAGAAGACCACGGTCACCGGTATCGAGATGTTCCACAAGCAGCTCGACGAGGCCTGGGCCGGCGAGAACTGCGGTCTGCTCCTCCGCGGCACCAAGCGCGAGGACGTCGAGCGCGGCCAGGTCGTCGTGAAGCCCGGTTCGGTCACGCCGCACACCGAGTTCGAAGGGACCGCCTACATCCTGTCGAAGGATGAGGGTGGCCGTCACAACCCCTTCTACACGAACTACCGCCCGCAGTTCTACTTCCGCACCACCGACGTCACCGGCGTCATCACGCTGCCCGAGGGCACCGAGATGGTCATGCCCGGCGACACCACCGACATCTCGGTCGCGCTGATCCAGCCGATCGCGATGGAGGAGGGCCTCGGCTTCGCGATCCGTGAGGGTGGCCGCACCGTCGGTGCCGGCACCGTCACCAAGATCAACAAGTAGTAGATCTCCACACCACGCAAAAGGGGTCGTGCCTTCGGGCACGGCCCCTTTCGCCGTGCCCGATCCGCGGAGTAAGCTGACGAAATGTCAGTATCGGATTTGCACGACGATCTCGCCGTGGCTCTGACCCTGCATCGATCCGGACATCCGCTCGCGGCATCGGTGCTGAACGAGGTGCTCGTCCGCGCGGAAGCCGCGGGGGAGGTCGACGCCTCGGTTCGCGCCGCGTCGGCCCTCGGGGAGATCGAGGTCGATTCGGCGTCAGTGGGGGACGGGCTCGCGCTCATGACCGCTGCCGCGGAACGGGCGGCCGGCCTCGCGATGTGGACGTTGGCGGCGGCGTCGTTCCGGAGCGTCTGCGGGGTCGCCGTCCGGAGGAACGAGGTGAGCACCGCGATCTCAGCCGCCGAGCGGGCGGCGGAGTGCTTCGCCCAGAACGGCGACCCTGAGCCGGCGGCGCGTCAGAGGGCGTTCGCGGCTCTGTGGCGAGACCGGCTGGAGTCTCGGCCGGAGGTCGACTGGGGAGCGTGGGCCCGCAGCGGTTGACCCCGGGACGAGAAGGGGTGCAGGGTGGGGGCATGGCTGGATTCGACGACATCACGCGCAAGGCGAAGGCATTCCTCGACGAGGAGAAGGTGCAGCAGGCACTGAAGAGCGAGAAGGCCGAGGAGGTCAGCGACAAGCTGCTCGAGGGTCTCGCGGGTGCTGCCAAGAAGGTCACCGGCGGCAAGCACGACGACAAGATCGACGAGGCCCGCCGCAAGGCGGATGGGGCGGTCGGCGACCGTTAGGGGTTAGCTGGGGAGATGGCACGCCTCCGACGCTCCGACTCCTCGGGCCGGGGGATCCATCGGCTGAAGGCCGGACGCGGGTTCACCTACCGCGACCACTCCGGCGAGACGGTCACCGACCCCGAGCTCCGTGCGCGCATCGAGCACCTCGCGATCCCGCCCGCCTGGACCGACGTCTGGATCGCGCCCTATGCCAACGGCCACATCCAGGCCACGGGCGTCGACGGCGCCGGCCGCCGCCAGTACATCTACCACCCCACCTGGCGTGAGCAGAAGGACCGGATCAAGTACGACCGGGCCCTCGCTCTCGCCGAGTCCCTCCCGGCCGCCCGGCGTCGCGTCACCATCGACCTCCGCCGCGACGGCTACCCCGAGGAGCGCGCGCTGGCCGCCGGCTTCAGGATGCTCGACACGGGCTCCCTGCGCGTCGGCAGCGAACGCTACGCGGCCAAGCACGGCAGCCACGGCCTGACCACGCTGCTCTGCGCCCACGCGACCACCAAGGGCGACCGGGTGCACCTCTCGTTCCCCGCGAAGAGCGGCCAGGAGTGGGACTCGGAGATCACCGACGCCGACCTCGCGTCCTTCGTGCGCTCCATGAAGCGCCGGGGGGCCAACGCCCGGCTGATCGCCTGGAAGGACGGCTCGCGCTGGCATCCCGTGACAGCAGAGGAGATCAACGCGTACGTGCGGGAGCAGACCGGCGGCGAGTTCACCGCCAAGGACTTCCGCACGCTGCACGGCACCGCGGCCGCGGCCGTCAGCCTCGCGCGCACGGGCCCGCAGTCGTCGAAGACGGCGCGGTCGAAGGCGATCGCCCAGGCCATGCGCGACGCCTCGGCCGTGCTGGGCAACACCCCCTCGATCGCGAAGGCCAGCTACGTCGATCCGCGGGTCGTCGACCACTTCCGCAACGGCACCACGATCGACCGCAACCGCCTCGGGTCGGCCGAGTCCGAGCTGCGCGCCCTCCTGTTCGACTGAGAAGTCAAGTCTTGTGTTCGCGGGGGAGAAGCGCAGAATAGGGGCACTCGTTCTCACGGGTGCCCGCCGCCAGACGGTGCGAACAGAGCTCGGCCGGGAGTGGCCAGCGTAGTGATACGTCTGGGCCCCGGGCACTCCGTGAGAACGTTCCCTCCGCGACATCCGTCTGAAATCTTCCGGGCCTAGCGTTGAAGGGTGTTCACCAAGAGCGATCCCCGGGTGGCCGAGGGCTTCTTCGAGGCCGAGGCGGCCGGGCTGGCGTGGCTGGCGGATGCGCGGGGAGCTCCCTGCGTGCGGGTCGAGTCCGTGCATCCGGGGATCATCGAGCTCGAGGAGCTGCGGCCCGCGCGACCGAGCCGGGAGGCGGCCAGCCGCTTCGGTGAGCAGCTCGCCCGCACGCACCACGCCGGAGCCGCGGCCTTCGGTGCGCCGCCCGAGGGGTGGACCGGACCGTGCTTCATCGGCCGGCGCGCCATGAGCACGGGGGAGTGGGCCACCTGGAGCGAGTTCTACCCGTCGCAGCGGGTGATGCCGTACGCCGAGCAGGCGGTCGCCCGCGGGAACCTCTCGGCCGACGGCTTCCGCCTCGTGAAGCGGGCGTGCGAGCTGATCGCCACCGGCATCTTCGAGGACGGCGAGGCGCCGGCCCGGCTGCACGGTGACCTGTGGTCGGGGAACGTGCTCTGGACGCCGACGGGCGTGGTGCTGATCGACCCGGCGGCGCACGGCGGGCACCGCGAGACCGATCTGGCCATGCTTCGGCTGTTCGGGGCGCCGTTCCTGGACGACATCCTGTGGGGCTACGAGGACGTCGCGCCACTCGCGGAGGGGTGGCGGGAGCGCATCCCGCTGCACCAGCTGTTCCCGCTCGCGGTGCACGCGGTGGGGCACGGGCCGTCGTACGGAGCCGAGCTCGAACGAGCTGCGGCAGCGGTGCTGCAGCTGGCGGCCGGTTCCGCGTGATCACGCGCGACACGCCCGGGTTGCATGTGGGCTCAGGATGTGGCAAACTCGTCTAGTTCAACATTTTGGGCCACTGTGCGTGTGCCCGAATCACTGTCTTGGCAGTGCACAGCTTCCGAAGCTGGGCCGCAGACAGCAGAGCAGAGCTTAATCGCAACCCTCCCTCCACCTAGGTGAAGACTGTGCTGATTTCAGTGCGGGGGCGCGCGGTGCTTGATAGCAAAACAGAGGGCGTCCAATGCAGTCGAGGCTGTAAGACGCGAGACAGAGAGAGAGTCACACATGGCGGGACAGAAGATCCGCATTCGACTTAAGTCGTATGACCACGAGGTCATCGACACCTCGGCGCGCAAGATCGTCGACACGGTCACCCGCGCAGGAGCCACCGTCGTCGGCCCCGTGCCGCTGCCCACCGAGAAGAACGTGGTGGCGGTCATCCGCTCGCCCCACAAGTACAAGGACAGCCGCGAGCACTTCGAGATGCGCACCCACAAGCGCCTCATCGACATCATCGACCCGACGCCGAAGGCCGTCGACTCGCTCATGCGTCTCGACCTCCCCGCCGACGTCAACATCGAGATCAAGCTCTGAGCGGGAAGGAACCAGTAGATCATCATGGCAACCACCGCTAAGACCTCCAAGGGCCTGCTCGGCAAGAAGCTCGGCATGACCCAGGTGTGGGACGAGAACAACCGTCTCATCCCCGTCACCGTCGTCGAGATCACCCCGAACGTCGTCACCCAGATCCGCACCCCCGAGAAGGACGGCTACTCGGCCGTCCAGATCGCCGGCGGTCAGATCGACCCGCGCAAGGTCAACAAGCCCTCCGCCGGTCACTTCGAGGCAGCCGGCGTCACGCCGCGCCGCCACATCACCGAGGTCCGCACCGCGGACGCCGCGGAGTACACCGTCGGCCAGGAGCTCACCGCCGAGGGCACGTTCGTGGCCGGCCAGAAGGTCGACGTCATGGGCACCTCGAAGGGCAAGGGCTTCGCCGGCGTCATGAAGCGCCACAACTTCAAGGGCGTCTCCGCCTCGCACGGTTCGCACCGCAACCACCGCAAGCCCGGCTCGATCGGTGCGTCCTCGACGCCCAGCCGAGTCTTCAAGGGCATGCGCATGGCCGGCCGCATGGGTGGCGAGCGCGTCACCGTGCTCAACCTGGTCGTGCACTCGGTCGACGCCGAGAAGAACCTCGTGCTCGTCAAGGGCGCGGTTCCCGGTGCCAAGGGCCGTCTCGTTTTCGTTCGCAACGCAGTGAAGGGGGCGTAGTTCATGGCTACCGCAACTAACACGCTCGATGTCCTCGACGTCACCGGCAAGAAGTCCGGCACCGTCGAGCTGCCCGCCGAGATCTTCGACGTGCAGACCAACATCCCGCTGATCCACCAGGTCGTCGTCGCCCAGCTCGCCGCCGCCCGTCAGGGCACGCACAAGACCAAGGGTCGTGGCGAGGTCTCCGGTGCCGGCCGCAAGCCGTTCAAGCAGAAGGGAACCGGTCGCGCTCGTCAGGGCTCGATCCGCGCCCCTCAGATGACCGGTGGTGGCATCGTCCACGGACCGGTGCCCCGCAGCTACGCCCAGCGCACCCCCAAGAAGATGATCGCCGCAGCTCTGCTCGGCGCCCTCTCCGACCGGGCCCGCGGCGGCCGCCTGCACATCGTCGAGTCGCTCTCGCAGGGTGAGACCCCCTCGACCAAGGCCGTGAACGAGTTCCTCGCAACGATCGCCTCGTCGAAGCACGTCCTCATCGTGCTCGAGCGCGACGACGTGCTGAGCCTCCGCAGCGTGCGCAACATCCCGACCGTTCACGTGCTGCCCGCAGACCAGCTGAACGCCTACGACGTCCTCGTCTCCGACGACATCGTCTTCACCAAGGGCTCGTTCGATGGCTTCGTCGCCTCGAAGGCCAAGCAGGAAGAGGTTTCCGCATGAGCAACGCCGCGTTCAACAAGGACCCGCGCGACATCATCCTGGCGCCGGTCGTCTCCGAGAAGAGCTACGGCCTGATCGACGAGGGCAAGTACACGTTCGTCGTCGACCCCCGCTCGAACAAGACCGAGATCAAGCTCGCGATCGAGAAGATCTTCGGTGTGCAGGTCGCCTCGATCAACACGCTGAACCGCACGGGCAAGACCCGTCGCACCAAGTTCGGCCAGGGCAAGCGCAAGGACACCAAGCGCGCGATCGTGACGCTCAAGTCCGGCTCCATCGACATCTTCACGGCCGTCGGCTAGGCCCGGAAGCTAGAGGAAAAGACACATGGCTATTCGCAAGTACAAGCCGACGACCCCCGGTCGTCGCGGTTCCTCGGTCTCGGACTTCGCCGAGATCACCCGTTCGACCCCTGAGAAGTCGCTGCTCCGCCCACTCTCCAAGACCGGTGGCCGCAACAACCAGGGTCGCATCACGACCCGTCACATCGGTGGTGGCCACAAGCGCCAGTACCGCGTCATCGACTTCCGTCGCAATGACAAGGACGGCGTGAACGCCAAGGTCGCTCACATCGAGTACGACCCCAACCGCACCGCACGCATCGCGCTGCTCCACTTCGTGGACGGCACGAAGCGCTACATCCTGGCTCCCAACAAGCTCGCCCAGGGCGACATCGTGGAGTCGGGCGCCGGCGCGGACATCAAGCCCGGCAACAACCTGCCGCTGCGCAACATCCCCACCGGTACCGTCATCCACGCCATCGAGCTCAAGCCCGGCGGCGGCGCGAAGATGGCCCGCTCCGCGGGTGCATCCGTGCGCCTCGTGGCGAAGGACGGCCCCTACGCCCAGCTGCGTCTGCCCTCGGGCGAGATCCGCAACGTCGATGCGCGCTGCCGCGCGACCATCGGCGAGGTCGGCAACGCCGAGCAGTCGAACATCAACTGGGGCAAGGCCGGCCGCAACCGCTGGAAGGGCATCCGCCCGACCGTCCGTGGTGTCGCCATGAACCCGGTCGACCACCCGCACGGTGGTGGTGAGGGCAAGACGTCCGGTGGACGTCACCCCGTCAGCCCCTGGGGTCAGGCCGAAGGCCGCACCCGTCACCCCAACAAGGAAAGCGACAAGCTCATCGTGCGTCGTCGGACCGTCGGCAAGAAGCGTAAGTAGGAGTTGTAGAAGATGCCACGCAGTCTCAAGAAGGGCCCCTTCGTTGACGACCACCTGTACCGCAAGGTCGTCACGCAGAACGAAGCCGGCAGCAAGAACGTCATCAAGACCTGGTCGCGCCGATCGATGATCATCCCGGACTTCCTGGGTCACACCATCGCCGTGCACGACGGTCGCAAGCACATCCCGGTGTTCATCACCGAGACCATGGTGGGTCACAAGCTGGGCGAGTTCGCCCCGACCCGCACCTTCCGTGGACACGTGAAGGACGACAAGAAGGGCCGTCGCCGCTAACCGCGGCGACGTGAAGGAGGAAGAGAAATGGTGGAGTCGATCGCACGCGTGCGTCACATCCGCGTCACCCCCATGAAAGCCCGTCGTGTCGTCAACCTGGTTCGCGGCCGCAAGGCCGTGGAGGCACTGGCCATCCTGAAGTTCGCCCCGCAGGGCGCTTCGGAGCCCGTGTACAAGCTGGTCGCCTCGGCGATCGCGAACGCCCGGGTCAAGGCAGACGCCTCGAACAGCTACCTCGACGAGCAGGACCTCTTCATCGCGAAGGCGTTCGTCGACGAGGGAACCACGCTCAAGCGCTTCCAGCCCCGTGCTCAGGGACGCGCGTTCCGCATCAACAAGCGCACCAGCCACATCACGATCGTGCTCGCAACCCCCGACGAGGCTGCGACGATCGAGGGCGCGAGCAAGAAGGCGAGCAAGTAATGGGCCAGAAAGTCAATCCGTACGGCTTCCGTCTCGGAATCACCACCGACCACGTGTCGCGCTGGTTCTCCGACAGCACGAAGAAGGGTCAGCGCTACAGCGACTACGTCGCCGAGGACGTGAAGATCCGCAACCTGCTGAAGACCTCGCTCGACCGCGCCGGCGTGGCGAAGATCGAGATCGAGCGCACCCGTGACCGCGTCCGCGTCGACATCCACACCGCCCGTCCGGGCATCGTGATCGGTCGTCGTGGCGCCGAGGCCGAGCGCATCCGCTCCGACCTCGAGAAGCTCACGGGCAAGCAGATCCAGCTGAACATCCTCGAGGTCAAGAACCCCGAGGCCGAGGCTCAGCTCGTCGCCCAGGGCATCGCCGAGCAGCTGACCGCCCGCGTGGCGTTCCGCCGCGCGATGCGCAAGGGCCTCCAGGGCGCTCAGCGCGCCGGCGCCAAGGGTGTCCGCATCCAGGTGTCGGGCCGTCTCGGCGGCGCCGAGATGAGCCGCTCGGAGTTCTACCGTGAGGGTCGCGTTCCGCTGCACACCCTGCGCGCCAACATCGACTACGGCTTCTACGAGGCCAAGACGACGTTCGGCCGCATCGGCGTGAAGGTCTGGATCTACAAGGGCGACATCACCAACAAGGAGCTCGCCCGCGAGCAGGCCAACCAGAAGTCCTCGCGCCCCGAGCGCGGCGACCGTGACCGTCCGCGCCGTAACTCCGCCCCCAAGGCGGACGCACCGGTCGCAGCAGGAGTTGAGGCGTAATCATGCTTATCCCCCGTCGAGTCAAGCACCGCAAGCAGCACCACCCGGGTCGCAGTGGCCACGCCACCGGTGGCACCAAGGTGAGCTTCGGTGAGTACGGCATCCAGGCCATCACCCCCGCCTACGTGACCAACCGTCAGATCGAGTCCGCTCGTATCGCCATGACGCGTCACATCAAGCGCGGTGGAAAGGTGTGGATCAACATCTACCCCGACCGTCCGCTCACGAAGAAGCCTGCCGAGACCCGCATGGGTTCCGGTAAGGGTTCGCCCGAGTGGTGGGTCGCCAACGTCAAGCCGGGTCGCGTCCTGTTCGAGCTGAGCGGGGTCAACGAGACCGTCGCTCGCGAGGCGCTCACCCGAGCAATCCACAAGCTGCCTCTCAAGGCACGCATCATCAAGCGCGAGGAGGGCGACGCGTAATGGCGATCGGTTCTAAGGAGCTCGCCCCGGCGGAGCTCGACACGTTCGAAGATTCTCGACTTCTCGAGGAGCTTCGCAAGGCCAAGGAAGAGCTGTTCAACCTTCGCTTCCAGTCGGCGACCGGGCAGCTCGAAAGCCACGGCCGACTCCGTGCCGTGAAGCGCGACATCTCGCGCATCTACACGATCATCCGCGAGCGGGAGCTCGGCATCCGTGCCACCCCCGCCCCCGTCGAGGCCCCGGCCAAGACGACCAAGAAGTCCAAGAAGGCAGCAGAGGCCGAGGCCCCCGCTGCAGATGCTGAGGAGGCGAAGTAATGGCCAAGACCGAAGAGAAGGTCGTCGCGGCCGGCCACGAGTCGTCCTCGCACGATGTCAAGGACGAGGCTGCCCGCGGGTACCGCAAGTCCCGCCGCGGCTACGTCGTCAGCGACAAGATGGAGAAGACCATCGTCGTCGAGGTCGAGGACCGCGTGAAACACCCGCTGTACGGCAAGGTCATCCGCCGCACCTCCAAGGTGAAGGTGCACGACGAGGCGAACGGCGCCGGCATCGGCGACCTCGTGCTCATCAGCGAGACCCGTCCGCTGTCCGCGACCAAGCGGTGGCGCCTGGTCGAGATCCTCGAGAAGGCCAAGTAGGCCTCGGCTTACTTAGTTCAGGAAGAGTAGAAGAATGCTTCAGCAAGAATCACGAGTGAAGGTCGCCGACAACACCGGCGCCAAGGAGCTCCTGACGATTCGTGTTCTCGGAGGATCCGGCCGTCGTTACGCGGGACTCGGCGATGTCATCGTCGCGACCGTGAAGGACGCCATCCCCGGTGGCAACGTCAAGAAGGGCGACGTGGTCAAGGCCGTCATCGTCCGCACCGTCAAGTCGACCCGTCGTCCCGACGGCTCGTACATCAAGTTCGACGAGAACGCCGCAGTGATCCTGAAGAACGACGGCGACCCTCGCGGTACCCGCATCTTCGGACCGGTCGGCCGTGAGCTCCGTGACAAGAAGTTCATGAAGATCATCTCGCTGGCACCGGAGGTTATCTAAGTCATGGCAAACATCAAGAAGGGTGACCTCGTGCAGGTCATCTCGGGCGCGACCCAGGCCCGCGGCGGCGACCGTGGCAAGCAGGGTCGTGTCATCGAGGTGCTCGTCGAGCGCAACCGCGTCGTCGTCGAGGGCGTGAACCTGGTCACCAAGCACGTGCGTGTCGGCCAGACGCAGCGCGGCACCAAGACCGGCGGCATCGAGACCATGGAGGCGCCGATCCACGTGTCGAACGTCGCCCTGGTCGACCCCGAGACCAAGAAGCCGACCCGCGTCGGCCACCGCAACGAAGAAGTCACGAAGGACGGCGTCACCAAGACGGTCCGCGTTCGTTACGCGAAGAAGTCAGGAAAAGACCTCTGATGAGCACCGAGACTGCCGCGCCCGCTGGCAAAATCCAGCCGCGCCTGAAGCAGAAGTACAAGAACGAGATCGTCGAGCAGCTGACGAAGGACTTCGCCTTCACGAACGTGCACCAGGTGCCCGGACTCGTGAAGATCGTCGTCAACACCGGCGTCGGCGAGGCCGCGCGCGATGGCAAGGTCATCGACGGTGCGGTCAAGGACCTCACCGCGATCACCGGCCAGAAGCCGCAGGTCACGAAGGCCCGCAAGTCGATCGCCCAGTTCAAGCTGCGTGAGGGCCAGCCCATCGGCGCCCACGTCACCCTTCGCGGTGACCGCGCCTGGGAGTTCCTCGACCGCCTGCTCTCGCTGGCGCTTCCCCGCATCCGCGACTTCCGCGGCCTGTCCGACCAGCAGTTCGACGGTCGCGGCAACTACACGTTCGGTCTCCAGGAGCAGTCGATGTTCCACGAGATCGACCAGGACAAGATCGACCGCGTGCGCGGTTTCGACATCACCGTCGTGACCACCGCGAAGACGGACGACGAGGGCCGCGCGCTGCTCAAGGCGCTGGGCTTCCCGTTCCGGTCGAGCGACTCCAGCTCCAACTAGGCACCATCCATCCACGACGACCCAGGTCGGCATCCTCGTAAAGGGTGTCGAAACCAGGCGCGAAAGGCTACACAATGACAATGACAGATCCGGTCGCAGACATGCTGACCAGACTGCGCAACGCGAACTCGGCACACCACGACACCGTGTCGATGCCGCACTCGAAGCTGAAGTCGCACATCGCCGAGATCCTCAAGACCGAGGGCTACATCTCCGGCTGGGAGGTCGCCGACGCCAAGGTCGGTCAGACCCTCACCCTGAGCCTGAAGTTCGGCCCGAACCGTGAGCGCTCCATCGCGGGGATCAAGCGCGTCTCGAAGCCCGGTCTCCGGGTGTACGCGAAGTCGACCGAGATCCCCACCGTCCTCGGTGGCCTCGGCGTCGCGATCCTGTCCACCTCCTCGGGTCTGCTCACAGACCGTCAGGCGAGCAAGAAGGGCGTGGGTGGGGAAGTCCTCGCCTACGTGTGGTAACCGACAATGTCACGAATCGGACGTCTTCCCATCGACATCCCTGCCGGCGTCACCGTCACCATCGACGGCCAGCAGGTTGCAGTCAAGGGCCCCAAGGGTGAGCTCGCGCTCGCCATCAAGGCCCCCATCGCGGCGACGGTCGAGGAGAACCAGGTTCTCGTCACCCGTCCCGACGACGAGCGCGAGTCGCGTTCGCTCCACGGCCTCACCCGTACCCTGATCGCGAACCAGATCATCGGCGTCACCACCGGCTACTCCAAGAGCCTCGAGGTCGTCGGAACCGGTTACCGTGTCGCTGCCAAGGGCAGCGGCGTGGAGTTCGCCCTCGGGTACTCGCACCCCATCTCGGTCGAGCCGCCTGCGGGCATCTCGTTCACCGTCGAGGGCAACAACAAGCTCACGGTCAACGGCATCGACAAGCAGGCCGTCGGTGAGGTTGCCGCCAACATTCGCAAGCTGCGCAAGCCCGAGCCCTACAAGGGCAAGGGTGTGCGGTACGCCGGCGAGGTCGTTCGCCGCAAGGCCGGAAAGAGTGGTAAGTAGACCATGGCTACTGGAATCAGAGGAAAGTCGAAGTCCGCAGCCCGCGATCGCCGGCACCTGCGCCTTCGCAAGAAGGTCGAGGGCACCGAAGCGCGTCCTCGCCTCGTCGTCACCCGTTCGGCACGTCACGTGTTCGTCCAGGTCGTCGACGACAGCAAGGGTCACACCCTTGCGTCGGCATCGACGCTCGAGTCCGACCTGCGCACCTTCGACGGTGACAAGACCGCGAAGGCCAAGAAGGTCGGTGAGCTGGTCGCCGAGCGCGCCAAGCTCGCCGGTGTCGAGGCCGTCGTGTTCGACCGTGGAGGTAACCGCTACGCCGGTCGCGTCGCCGCGATCGCCGATGGAGCACGAGAGGGAGGTCTGGACCTGTGAGCATCGAAACCAACAAGGAGCCGGACGTGGCAGCAATCGCTGAGGCGCCGGTCGAGACGGCCGCGTCGAGCGGTCAGAACGCGACCGAGCCCCGCGAGGCCCGTCGGGGTGGGCGCGAGCGCAACCCCAACCGCGGTGACCGCGGCAGCCGCGACTCCGACAAGAGCAACTTCCTCGAGCGCGTCGTCACCATCAACCGCGTCTCCAAGGTTGTCAAGGGTGGTCGTCGCTTCAGCTTCACCGCTCTGGTGGTCGTCGGTGACGGCAACGGCCTGGTGGGCGTCGGCTACGGCAAGGCCCGCGAGGTCCCGACCGCCATCTCCAAGGGCGTCGAGGAGGCGAAGAAGAACTTCTTCCGCGTCCCCCGCGTCGGCAACACCATCCCCCACCCCGTCCAGGGTGAGGCCGCAGCCGGTGTGGTGCTCCTGCGCCCGGCCGCTGCCGGTACCGGCGTCATCGCCGGTGGTCCGGTGCGCGCCGTGCTCGAGTGCGCCGGCATCCACGACATCCTGTCGAAGTCGCTCGGCTCGTCGAACACGATCAACATCGTGCACGCGACCGTCGAGGCCCTTCAGCAGCTCGAGGAGCCCCGTGCCGTGGCCGCCCGTCGTGGCCTCCCCTTCGACGACGTCGCCCCGGCCCGCCTCGTGCGCGCCGAGCAGGACGCTCTAGCTGCGAAGGCAGGTGCATGATGGCCACGAGCCTGAAGGTGACCCAGATCAAGTCCAAGATCAGCGAGAAGCAGAACCAGCGGGACACGCTGCGCAGCCTCGGACTGAAGCGCATCGGCGATGTCGTCGTGCGCGAAGACAACGCCCAGAACCGGGGCTACGTGCGCACCGTCGCACACCTGGTGAAGGTCGAGGAGATTGACTAATGGCTGAAGAAGAAGCCAAGGAGACCGCGAAGGCGGCTCCGAAGAAGGCTGCGGCCCCCAAGGCCGCTCCCAAGGAGAAGGCTGCTCCCAAGGCGGCCGCTGCGGACAAGGCCGACAAGGCTGAGAAGGCGCCGGCCAAGGCCGCCGCCCCCAAGAAGGCCGCAGCTCCCAAGGCTGCTGCCGCCAAGGCCGACGCCGCCGACGCGAAGGCTCCGGCCGCCGCGAAGGCGCCCGCCGCCGCCAAGGCGCCTGCCGCCAAGGCAGCTCCGAAGGCCGACGAGACCGCTGCTCCCCGCGAGCACGTGCTCAAGGTGCACCACCTCCGTCCGGCTCCGGGCTCCAAGAAGGAGCGCACCCGCGTCGGTCGTGGTGAGGGCTCGAAGGGCAAGACCGCCGGTCGTGGCACCAAGGGCACCAAGGCCCGCTACACCGTGCGCATCGGCTTCGAGGGTGGCCAGATGCCGCTGCACATGCGCACCCCGAAGCTGCGCGGGTTCAAGAACCCGTTCCGCGTCGAGTACCAGGTCGTCAACCTGGAGAAGCTCGCGGAGCTCTACCCGGCCGGGGGAGACGTCACCGTCTCCGACCTGGTCGCCAAGGGCGCAGTTCGCAAGAACGAGAAGGTCAAGGTTCTCGGCGATGGCGACATCGCTGTGAAGCTGACCGTCGCGGTCGACAAGGTCTCCGGCTCGGCCGAGCAGAAGATCGTCGCCGCGGGTGGTTCCGTCAAGTAGCTGAACCCCTGACCGGTGACCCGATTCCCGGCCCTCACACAGATGCCTCCTCAGAATGAGGTAGCCTGTCGAGGCCACGAATCGGGTCACCGGCATTCTTGGCACTGAGCCACACGAACGCAGGAGGCCCTTTTTGTTCAAAGCCGTCGCGAGGATCTTCCGTACGCCGGATCTCCGCAGAAAGATTGGCTTCACGCTCGGCATCGTCGCGCTGTTCCGTCTGGGATCGTTCATCCCCGCACCGTTCGTCGACTTCGGCAACGTGCAGACGTGTCTCGCGGCCAACCAGGGCACCTCGGGCCTCTACGAGCTCGTCAACCTGTTCTCGGGTGGCGCGCTCCTCCAGCTCTCCATCTTCGCGCTGGGCATCATGCCGTACATCACGGCATCGATCATCGTCCAGCTGCTCCGTGTGGTCATCCCGCACTTCGAGACCCTCCACAAGGAGGGCGCCTCGGGCCAGAGCCGTCTGACCCAGTACACCCGCTACCTCACCATCGCGCTCGGTGTGCTCCAGTCCACGACGCTGATCACCGTGGCCCGCTCCGGCGCCCTGTTCGGCACCTCGACGGTCGCCGAGTGCGGCCAGCTCATCACCAACGACGCCTGGTACGCGATCCTGCTCATGGTCATCACGATGACCGCCGGCACCGGCGTCATCATGTGGATGGGCGAGCTCGTCACCGAGCGCGGCGTCGGCAACGGCATGTCGCTGCTGATCTTCACCTCGATCGCCTCGACCTTCCCCTCCTCGCTGTGGCTGATCGCCCAGACCCAGGGCTTCGAGACCTTCCTCGCCGTGCTGGCGGTCGGTGTCGCGGTGGTGTTCGGCGTGGTCTTCGTCGAGCTGTCGCAGCGCCGCATCCCGGTGCAGTACGCCAAGCGCGTGGTCGGCCGCAGAACCTACGGCGGCAACAACACCTACATCCCGATCAAGGTCAACATGGCGGGCGTGGTGCCGGTCATCTTCGCCTCGTCGCTGCTCTACCTGCCGGCCCTGATCGCCCAGTTCAACCAGCCCGCCGCAGGCCAGGCCCCGGCCGGCTGGGTCACCTGGATCAACAACTACCTCGTGCGCGGCGACCACCCGCTGTACATGCTGATGTACTTCCTGCTCATCGTCGGCTTCACCTACTTCTACGTCGCGATCACCTTCAACCCCGAAGAGGTCGCCGACAACATGAAGAAGTTCGGCGGGTTCATCCCCGGCATCCGCGCGGGCCGCCCGACGGCCGAGTACCTCGACTACGTGCTCACCCGCATCACGCTGCCTGGCTCGATCTACCTGGGTGTGATCGCGCTCCTGCCGCTGATCGCCCTGGTCGCGGTGGGCGCGAACCAGAACTTCCCGTTCGGTGGCGCGTCGATCCTGATCATCGTCGGTGTCGGCCTCGAGACCGTCAAGCAGATCGACTCGCAGCTGCAGCAGCGTCACTACGAGGGGCTGCTCCGATGACCGACGCAGGAGCGAGTCCGGCGTCGCCCGCACTCCGCCTACTGCTCATCGGCCCGCCCGGCGCCGGCAAGGGAACCCAGGCCGCACGCCTGTCGGCCGCCTACGACATCCCCGCGGTGTCCACGGGCGACATCTTCCGTGAGAACGTCAAGAACGGCACCGAGCTCGGCGTGAAGGCCAAGACGTTCATGGACGCCGGTCAGTATGTTCCGGATGCACTGACCAACGATCTGGTGCGCGACCGCCTCCAGCAGTCCGACGCGGCCGACGGCTTCCTGCTCGACGGCTACCCCCGCACGCTGCAGCAGGTCGAGGAGCTCGACGACATCCTCGGTGTCTCCGGCACCGAGCTCGACGCGGTCATCGTGCTCGAGGCCGACACCGATGAGGTCGTGCGCCGGCTGCTCAAGCGCTCCGAGGAGCAGGGCCGCAGCGACGACACCGAAGAGGTCATCCGCAAGCGGCTCGACGTCTACGCCGAGCAGACCGCTCCGCTGGTCGAGGTCTACGAGAGCCGCGGCCTCGTGGTGACTGTCGACGGCCTCGGCGAGATCGACGAGGTCACCGGCCGCATCATCGCCGCCCTCGCCGCTCGCTGACCATGGCGTTCGGCAAGAACAAGGGCATCTACAAGACCCCGGCCGAGCTGCGCCTGATGGTGCAGCCGGGTCTGGTGACCGCGGCCTCCCTGGCCGCCGTGCGCGAGGCGATCCGCCCCGGCATCACGACCCTCGAGCTCGACGCGATCGCCGAGAGCACCATCCGCTCCCTCGGCGGCGTCTCGAACTTCCAGATGGTGCCCGGCTACCGGCACACCGTCTGCACCTCGGTGAACGACGACATCGTGCACGGCATCCCGGGTGGGCGGATGCTCGTGCCGGGCGACATCGTCTCCATCGACTCCGGCGCGGAGGTCGGCGGGTGGAACGGCGACTCGGCCATCACGATCGTGCTCGACGACCCCGCCCGCCCCGAGGAGGTCGCCGCCCGACGCCTGCTGTCAGAGGTGACCGAGCAGTCGATGTGGCACGGGATCGCCCGCCTCGCATCCGCTCGTCATCTGAACGAGGTGGGGGAGGCGATCGAGGAGTTCGTCGAGGAGCACCCGTCGACCCGTCACGGCGCGGTCTACGGCATCCTCACCGACTACGTCGGCCACGGCATCGGCCGCAGCATGCACGAGGCGCCGCCGGTGTTCAACTACCGGGTGCGCCAGCGCGGGCCCGAGGTGAAGCCCGGCCTCGTCGTGGCGATCGAGCCGATGATCACGGCCGGCACCACCGAGACCTACACGCGCGACGACGAGTGGACCGTGGCCTCGGCCGACGGCAGCATGGCCTCGCACTGGGAGCACTCGGTCGCCGTCCACGCCGACGGCATCTGGGTGCTCACCGCCCCCGACGGCGGTGCGGCGGCCCTGGCCCCCCTCGGCGTCACCCCCGTCCCCATCCCGTAGGAGTCTCGGGCGGGTCAGGTGTCCATGACGTGGACGAGTTCGTCGATGAAGGACGCGAAGTCGGTGGCGCGGCGCACGATGCGCTGCACGTCGTCGCGGTCGGAGAAGACCTCGACGAGCTGGTCGAAGACCGTCTGGAAGGCACGCCGCCCCGAGGAGCTGAAGGCGATCAGCGCGATGACGTTGACGCGGTTCTCGCCCCAGGTCATCGGCGTCTCGTTCACCACGATCGCGATCGCGGTGCGGGTGGCGCTCATGGCCATGGCGTGCGGCACCGCGATGGTGTCGGTGAAGGCCGTCGACGACATGCGCTCACGCTCGATGGCGCCCTCGACGTAGCTCTCGTCGATGATGCCGAGCGCCACCATCGAGTCGCCGAGGGTGCGGATCATGGCCGACTCGTCGCCCGCGTGCAGGTTGCGCCGGAAGAGTCGCTCGTCGAAGTACTGCAGCAGCTCGTCCTTCAGCAGCATGCGGCGACGGTGCCGGCGCACCGTGGTGATCGCACGGCGCACCGCCTCGATGTCGCCCTTGGTGAGGAAGGGCTGGATGACCACCACGTTGTCGCGCGCGGCCGGCACCGAGATGGTGGTCACGACGATGTCGGAGGACAGCGCCGCCCAGTCGACGTCGGCGCGGGTGATCACGACGTCGACCTGCAGCTCGGAGCCGAGCTCCGCCTCGAGGCGCTGGCGCAGGATGACGTGCATGTCGTAGTAGTTCGGGCAGACGATGGCGCAGGTGACGCGCTCCTCGCGGAGGTTCTGCCGTTCGAGGTGCGAGCCGACGTGCAGCGCGATGTAGGCGATCTCGTCGTCGTTGATGACGATGCCCTCGCGCCGCTGGATCTGGCTGGCGATGAACACGGCGAGCTCGTAGATCATCGGGAAGGTGCTCTTGATGGAGCGGGTCATCGGGTTGCGGGAGAACGACTTCTCCTGCGCCCGGGCGACGAGGTTCCGGATGTGCAGGCTGAGCCGCACGATGAAGTCCTCGTCGTCGAGGTCGACGAGGTACTCCTCGCTCGCCAGCCGCACGATCCGGCGCATCGCGGCGAGGTCGTCGGGCTCGAGGTAGGAATCCGCTACCGCCTCGGCCGGCTGATCGTGGCCCGGGGTCAGCACCCGCGTGGTCAGCAGCACCGAGAGGTAGTCGAGCTCGCGGGGGCTCAGCCCGGCGTCGAAGTGCGCCCGAACGAGCCCGTCGAGCTGTGCCGCGACGTCGCGCACCGTGGCGGAGGCGGGACGCGCATCCTCGTCACCCGGCCCGATGGACTGCTTCTTCGCCACCCGGTCGACCGCGATCGCGATGTGCAGCAGCACGTTGTCGATCGAGTACTCGTTCACGAAGTAGCCGTTGCCGTCGAGCATCTCGATCAGCGCCGACTTGAACGCCGTGAGGTCGCCCGAGAGGAACTCCCGCTGGATGTTCTGCAGGTCGAGGAAGCCCTGGGCGCTCTCGTCGCGGAAGAGGCGGCTGAGCAGTCGGCGCCGGTTCAGCTCGCTGCCCGTGAGCGCGACGACGCTGCCGCGTCGGGTGAGGCCGAGGCCGGCGTCCTCGACGAGGAGCTTGGCCTTCCGCAGATCGGCCTCGACGGTCGACTCGCTGACGTACATGGTCGCCGCGAGGTCGTAGACGTCGAGCCCGTCGGGGGCGTCGCCGAGACCGCGGATGATCGCGTGCACCCGGTCGCGCGGACTGCCGGGCTCCGCATCCCGCACCCGCAGCCCGGCGAGGAAGCTCGCGTACGCCTCGCGGTTCAGCCGGTAGCCGCTGGTGGAGGACGCGATCACCTCGAGGGGCTTCGCGGCCGTCTTGACGCTCGTGACGTAGCTGCGGACGCTCCGGGTGGTGACGCCGAGCCGGTCCGCCAGCTCGCCGGCCGTGACCCAGTCGGTGGTCTCGGCCAGATACTCCAGCAGGCGCTCGTACTTCGCAGTCATCACTGTCACCCTAAGCGCTCCGACGGAGCAGGGCTTCCTAGGGGCCGGAAGCAAGCCTGCTGGATACGTCTGCATGAGTTGGCGATGATCGTAGGAGATCGGATCAGGACGCGAGGAGGCGTGCGTGGACAGAGTGCTCATCGTCTGCGGTGCAGGAGCATCGAGCACCTTCCTCGCCGTGAGACTGCGCCGGATCATCCGGGACCGCGATCTCGACCTGGTCGTGGACGCGGGAACGCTGGCCGATCTCGACGACAGGCTCGCGGCGACGCGCATCCTGCTGGTGGGCCCCCACCTCGCCGACCGCTACGCCGGTCTGGCCGAACGGGCCGTGCGGGCGGGTGCGGTGGCGGAGCTCCTCCCCGAGAACGTCTTCGGGCGGGACGGCGCCGAGATCGCGGCCGGCCGGATCGAAGAACTCGCCGGGCTGCGGGCACCGGCAGACCTGAACGCGGCAACACCAACGAACCGAGGAGACACCCATGGCTGAACGAACCGTCGAACTGGCATCCAAGCACGGGCTGCACGCCCGCCCCGCCACGCTCTTCACGCAGACCGTCGCGAAGTCGGGACTGCCCGTGCAGATCTCGAAGGACGGCAAGGCCGTCAACGCCGCCAGCATCCTCGGCGTCATCTCGCTCGGCATCGAGCACGGCGACACCGTGACCCTCGTCTCCGACGCCCCCGAGGCCGACGCGCTGCTCGACGAGCTCGCGACGCTCCTGGCCACCGACCTGGACGCCGAGTGATGGCTGCCGTCCTCACCGGCACCGGCATCGGCCGGGGCATCGCCGTCGGCGGGGTGCTCCGGATGCCCGACCCCCTGCCCGAGCCCGCGGACACCGCCTCGGCGCTCACCCCCGACGCCGAGAAGGAGCGCGCCCGCGCCTCCCTGGCGGCCACCGCCGCGATCATCCGGCACCGGGGCGAGCGCGCCGGCGGCTCGGCCAAGGACGTTCTCGAGGCGCAGGCCTTCATGGCCGAGGACCCGACGCTCATCGACGACATCGGCACCCGCCTCGACTCCGGCAAGACCGCCGAACGCGCGGTCTTCGAGGCGTTCGCCTCGTTCCGCGACCTGCTCGTGAGCATGGGCGGCTACATGGGGGAGCGCGCCACCGACCTCGACGACGTCTCGCAGCGCGTCGTGGCGCACCTGCGCGGCGTGCCCGCTCCGGGAGTGCCCGACCCCGAGCATCCGTTCGTGCTCGTCGCCCGCGACCTGGCGCCGGCCGACACCGCCCTGCTCGACCTGTCGAAGGTGCTCGCGCTCGTCACGAGCGACGGCGGGCCCACCTCGCACACCGCGATCCTCGCCCGCGAGAAGTCGATCGTCGCGATCGTCGGGGTGACGGATGCACTCGCCCTCGCCGACGGCACCGAGATCGTCGTCGACGCGGCGACCGGCACCGTGACCGTCGCCCCGAGCGCCGAGGAGCGCGCCGCCGCCCTGGCGAAGGCCGCGGAGATCAAGGCGGCCCGCAGCTCTGCGACGGGCCCCGGAGCCTTGGCCGACGGCACCCTCGTGCCGCTGCTGGCGAACCTCGGCTCGGCCGACGGCGCCGCCGACGCGCTGGAGAAGGGCGCGGAGGGCGTCGGCCTCTTCCGCACCGAGTTCCTCTTCCTCGACTCCTCGAGCGCCCCGACCGTCGAGGAGCAGAAGGCGCAGTACAAGCGCCTGCTCGAGGCCTTCGCCGGCAAGAAGGTCGTCGTGCGCGCCCTCGACGCCGGCGCGGACAAGCCGCTCAGCTTCCTCAACGACGCCCCCGAGGAGAACCCGGCCCTCGGGCTCCGCGGCCTCCGTGCCCTGCGGGCGAACGAGCCGATCCTGCGCGACCAGCTCGCCGCGCTCGCCGCCGCCGAGGCCGAGACCGACGCCGACGTCTGGGTGATGGCCCCGATGGTCTCGACCGTCGAGGAGACTCGCTACTTCACCGCCCTCGCCCGCGAGGTCGGCCTGAAGACCGCCGGAGTCATGGTGGAGGTGCCCTCGTCGGCCCTCCTGGCCGACCGCATCCTCGCCGACGCCGACTTCGCGTCGATCGGCACCAACGACCTGACGCAGTACACGCTGGCGGCCGACCGGCTGCTCGGCTCGGTCGCCTCGTTCCAGGACCCCTGGCACCCGGCCGTGCTGAAGCTCGTCGGGGAGGTCGGCAAGGCCGGCCGCGCGACCGGCAAGCCCGTCGGGATCTGCGGCGAAGCCGCCGCCGACCCCCTTCTCGCCGTGGTGCTCGTGGGCCTCGGCGCGACCACGCTCTCCATGTCGCCGTCGGCTCTCGCCGACGTGCGCGCGGAGCTCTCCCGATTCACGCTCGACGAAGCCCAGCACTTCGCCGAACTGGCCCTCTCGGCGAACAGCGCCGTCGAGGCCCGTGGAGCGGTCACCACCGCAGCAGCATCCAAGTAATCCCCACCCGACAACCACACGAATTGGAGCAGTCGTCATGACAACGACGTCAGAAACCAAGACCGGAGGCGGGGCGCGCGTGCGCGTCCAGCGCTTCGGCACCTTCCTCTCGGGCATGGTCATGCCCAACATCCCGGCGTTCATCGCCTGGGGCCTGATCACCTCGCTGTTCATCGCCACCGGCTGGCTGCCGAACGGCATCCTCGGCGGCTTCGGCAACGCCGACGCGATCGGCTGGTCGGGCGCGGCGACCGCCCTGGCCCAGGCCGACGACGGCACCACCTTCCCGCAGTACCTGGGTCTCGTCGGCCCGATGATCACCTATCTGCTGCCGCTCCTGATCGCGAACACCGGTGGCCGCATGGTCTACGGCGCCCGCGGCGGCGTGATCGGCACCATCGCCACGATGGGTGTGATCGTCGGTGCGAACATCCCGATGTTCATCGGCGCCATGATCATGGGCCCGCTCGCGGCCTACCTGCTGAAGCAGCTCGACAAGCTCTGGGCCGGCAAGGTCAAGCCCGGCTTCGAGATGCTGATCGACAACTTCTCCTCGGGCATCCTGGGCGCGCTGCTCGCGATCGCCGGCTTCTTCGGCATCGCGCCGGTGATCCAGGGCCTGTCCAAGGCGCTGGAGACCGGCGTCGACTGGCTGATCTCGGTCGGCCTGCTTCCGCTCGCCTCGATCCTCGTCGAGCCCGGCAAGGTGCTGTTCCTGAACAACGCCATCAACCACGGCGTCTTCACCCCGCTGGGCGTGCAGCAGGTCGCCGACCAGGGCAAGTCGATCCTGTTCCTGATCGAAGCGAACCCCGGCCCCGGCCTCGGCATCCTGCTCGCTTTCGCCATCTTCGGTGTGGGCCTGGCGAAGGCGAGCGCTCCCGGCGCCGTCATCATCCAGTTCTTCGGCGGCATCCACGAGATCTACTTCCCGTACGTGCTGTCGAAGCCCATGACGATCCTCGCCGCCATCGCCGGTGGAGCGACCGGCGTCGCCGTGAACGTGCTGTTCAACTCGGGCCTGCGCGCCCCGGCCTCGCCCGGCAGCATCATCGCGGTGCTCCTGCAGACCGCACCCGACAGCTATGTGGGCGTCATCCTCTCGGTGATCGCCGCCGCCGCGGTGTCGTTCCTCGTCACCGCCGTCATCCTCCGGGCGAGCCGCAAGCGCGACCTGGAGAACGAGAACGCGGGCGACCTGTCGGCCGCCATCGCGAAGACGCAGGCCAACAAGGGCAAGGAGTCCAGCGTGCTGGGCACCCTGAGCGCCGAGGGCGTCCCCGCCCGTGACGCCGAGGCCGTCGCCGAGCAGACCTCCCTGCTGACCGACGAGCGTCCGATCGCGAACATCGTGTTCGCCTGCGACGCCGGAATGGGCTCCAGCGCCATGGGCGCGTCGGTGCTCCGCAATAAGATCAAGAAGGCCGGCATCGAGGGAGTGACCGTCGTCAACAAGGCGATCGCGAACCTCGATGACGACGTCGATCTCGTGATCACGCAGCGCGAGCTCACGCCGCGGGCGCAGGAGCGCACCCCGAGCGCCGAGCACGTGTCGGTCGACAACTTCATGAACAGCCCCCGTTACGACGAGGTCGTCGAGAAGCTGAAGAACCAGCACGCCGCCAGCTAGGCGACGCGCACAGACGAAGGAGGAGCCCATGTCCGTCATCGAAGCCTCGCAGATCCGGTTGAGCGGTACCGCACGCACGAAGGAGGAGGCGATCCGAGAGGCCGCCGACATCCTGGTGGCCGCCGGAGCCGTCGAGTCCGGGTACCTGGACTACATGCTCCAGCGCGAGGCGACGGTCTCGACCTACATGGGCAACCTCCTCGCCATCCCGCACGGCACGAACGAGGGCAAGGACACGATCCTCGACTCCGCGCTCTCGTTCGTGCGGTACGACGAGCCCCTCGACTGGGGCGGCGAAGAGGTCCGCTTCGTCGTCGGGATCGCCGGCAAGGACGGCGGGCACATGGAGATCCTCACCAAGATCGCCATCGTGTTCAGCGACGAGGACGAGGTCGCGAAGCTGCTCGCGGCCGGAAGCTCCGAGGAGATCCTGCAGATCCTCGGCGACGTGAACGACTGACTACCAAGGAGCACCAGATGAAGGCCGTCCACTTCGGCGCAGGCAATATCGGCCGCGGATTCGTGGGGCTGATCCTCCACGACGCGGGCTACGAGCTCGTCTTCGCCGACGTGAACGCCGAGCTCATCGACGCGCTGGCCGCCTCGACGAGCTACGACGTGCACGCGGTGGGCGAGAACTCCTCCACCCGCACGGTGACGAACTACCGCGCGCTGAACAGCGGCACCGACGAGGATGCGGTGGTCGCCGAGATCGCGACGGCCGACATCGTCACGACGGCGGTGGGCCCGAACATCCTGAAGTTCGTGGCCCCCGTGATCGCCCGGGCGCTTCAGGCGCGCGACGCCTCGCTGCCGCCGCTGACGGTGATGGCCTGCGAGAACGCGATCAACGCCACCGACGTGCTGAAGGGCGAGATCGAGGGCCGGCTCGGCGACGACGCCGCCGGCACCCTCGGTCGCGCCGTCTTCGCCAACACGGCGGTCGACCGCATCGTGCCGAACCAGGAGCCGGGCCACGGGCTCGACGTCACGGTCGAGGACTTCTTCGAGTGGGCGATCGAGGAGACCCCCTTCGAGGGCGCTCCGCCGGTCATCCCCGCCGCCCACTTCGTGCCCGACCTCGCGCCGTACATCGAGCGCAAGCTCTTCACGGTGAACACCGGGCACGCGACCGTGGCCTACCACGGCTGGGTCGAGGGGGCGACGACGCTCGCCGATGCCCTGTCGGTGCCGAGCGTCTTCGCCGAGGTCAAGGCGGTGCTCGAGGAGACCAAGGCGCTCCTCGTCGCCAAGCACGAATTCGACCCGGCCACGCAGGAGGCCTACCTCGAGAAGAACCTCGTGCGCTTCGCCAACCCCTACCTCACCGACACCCCCGAGCGCGTCGGGCGCCAGCCGCTGCGCAAGATCTCCCGGCACGAGCGCTTCATCGGCCCGGCCGCCGAGCTCGCCGAACGCGGTCTGCCGACGGATGCGCTGCTGCGCGCCGTGGCGGCAGCCCTCCGTTTCGACGCCCCCGCCGACCCCCAGTCGGCCGAGCTCGCCGGGCTGCTCGACACCCTCACCCCCGAGGAGTTCACCGTGCAGGTGACCGGCATCGAGCCGGGCCACCCGCTGCACGACCGGCTGCTGGCGACCGTGCGCGCCGCGGTTGCATTTCGCTCGCCCGAGGAGTAATGGGCTCCTTGCAGAAAGGGCCCTCGTAGCGTAAGCTCGATCCTTGGTGTTTTCGGCCCGTTTTCGTGGGCCGATTTCGCACGACCAGCAGAATCTATTTTTAGCGACAGTGAGGCTATGGCCAAAAAAGACGGTGTTATAGAGATCGAGGGCGCAGTCGTCGAAGCCCTCCCGAACGCGATGTTCCGGGTGGAATTGACGAACGGCCACAAGGTTCTCGCTCACATCTCGGGCAAGATGCGCCAGCACTACATCCGCATCCTCCCTGAGGACCGCGTGATCGTGGAGCTGAGCCCCTACGACCTCACCCGTGGCCGGATCGTCTACCGCTACAAGTAGGCCCCTCCTCGTGAGGAGCGCTGGAAAGTAACGGCCCGACGGCATTCCGACGGGTACGAGGACAGCGAAGAGAGAAATCACAATGAAGGTCAACCCCAGCGTCAAGCCCATCTGCGAGCACTGCCGCATCATCCGCCGCAACGGCCGAGTGATGAACATCTGCAAGAGCAACCCGCGCCACAAGCAGCGCCAGGGCTAAGTAGTACCACCCCTAAATGGCAGTGTCAGAAGCCGCCCGGTGAGAGCCGGGCGGCGGACACCTTCGGTCGGAGGCCGGAGCACATTCACTGTCACAGACCTCCACACATCACCAGGAGATAGCCACAATGGCACGTCTAGCAGGAGTTGACATCCCCCGCGACAAGCGCGTGGAAGTTGCCCTCACGTACATCTACGGGGTCGGCCGCACGCGCGCGCTGAAGACCCTCGCCGACACCGAGATCTCGGGCGACATCCGCGTCAAAGACCTCACCGACGACCAGCTCGTCGCTCTCCGCGACTACATCGAGGGCAACTACAAGGTAGAGGGTGACCTCCGCCGCGAGGTCGCCGCCGACATCCGCCGCAAGGTCGAGATCGGCTCCTACGAGGGTGTCCGTCACCGCAAGGGTCTGCCCGTCCGCGGTCAGCGCACCAAGACCAACGCTCGTACCCGCAAGGGCCCGAAGCGCACCGTCGCCGGCAAGAAGAAGGCCGGCCGCTAAGCGCGCCGACTGACAGGACCAGGAGAGAATTATGGCAACCCCCAAGTCGGCTGCTCGCAAGCCGCGCAAGAAAGAGAAGAAGAACGTCGCCGTGGGCCAGGCCCACATCAAGTCGACCTTCAACAACACCATCGTGTCGATCACCGACACGACCGGTGCCGTCATCAGCTGGGCCTCCTCGGGTGGCGTCGGCTTCAAGGGATCGCGCAAGTCGACCCCGTTCGCCGCACAGCTCGCCGCCGAGTCGGCCGCCCGCCAGGCGCAGGAGCACGGCATGAAGAAGGTCGACGTCTTTGTCAAGGGCCCCGGCTCCGGCCGCGAGACCGCGATCCGCTCGCTCCAGGCCGCCGGCCTCGAGGTGGGCTCGATCAACGACGTGACCCCCCAGGCGCACAACGGCTGCCGGCCGCCCAAGCGCCGCCGCGTCTAGCGCTCATTGCGCCTCGAATCCCGCGGGCGTCCTGACGGACGCCCGCGGGACTCGGCGTAGGTGCTGAAGCGGGCTTCCAGCCCGGGGCTTCGGCACGTTCTTCGTCCTTTCTCACAACTCAATACCTCGTTACTTGAGCGTCATATAGCGGACGCTCAGCCGAAAGGAATAACAGTGCTCATTGCACAGCGCCCCACTCTCACCGAAGAGAACATCTCGGAGTTCCGTTCGCGGTTCATCATCGAGCCGCTCGAGCCCGGCTTCGGTTACACCCTCGGCAACTCGCTCCGCCGTACGCTGCTCTCCTCGATCCCCGGCGCTGCCGTCACGAGCATCCGCCTCGACGGCGTGCTGCACGAGTTCAGCACGATCCCCGGTGTGAAGGAAGACGTCACCGAGATCATCCTGAACGTGAAGGGCCTCGTCGTCTCGAGCGAGCACGACGAGCCGATCACCGCCTACCTGCGCAAGCACGCGTCGGGCGAGGTCACCGCGGCCGACATCCAGGCTCCGGCCGGTGTCGAGATCCACAACCCCGAGCTGGTCATCGCCACGCTGAA
This sequence comes from Herbiconiux sp. VKM Ac-2851, assembly GCF_013205105.1. NCBI lineage: Bacteria > Bacillati > Actinomycetota > Actinomycetes > Micrococcales > Microbacteriaceae > Herbiconiux > Herbiconiux sp. VKM Ac-2851. Next base: position 448,343 of record NZ_JABMLJ010000003.1, read on the forward strand.
CGACAAGGCGAAGTTCGAGCTCGAGCTGATCATCGAGCGCGGCCGCGGCTACGTCTCGGCGACCCAGAACCGCAGCGAGTTCTCCGAGGCCGGTCAGATCCCGATCGACTCGATCTACTCGCCCGTGCTCAAGGTCACCTACCGCGTCGAGGCCACCCGTGCCGGTGAGCGCACCGACTTCGACCGTCTCGTGGTCGACGTCGAGACCAAGCCGGCGATCACCCCGCGCGACGCCATCGCCTCGGCCGGCCGCACGCTGACCGAGCTGTTCGGCCTGGCCCGCGAGCTGAACACCGCGGCCGAGGGCATCGAGATCGGCCCCGCGCCGGTCGACGCCGTGCTCTCGTCCGAGCTGTCCGTTCCGATCGAGGACCTCGATCTGTCGGTGCGCTCGTACAACTGCCTCAAGCGCGAGGGCATCAACACCGTCTCGGAGCTGGTCGCCCTCTCCGAGACGCAGCTGATGAACATCCGCAACTTCGGACAGAAGTCGGTCGATGAGGTGAAGGACAAGCTCGTCGAGCTGGGCCTCTCGCTGAAGGACACCGTCCCCGGTTTCGACGGCGCCCACTTCTACGGCGGCTACGACGACGAGAGCGTCTGAGACGCTCGTTCGCCCGCCCCGACTCACCTGAACACCTGACTCACCTCTGGAGATAAGAAATGCCCAAGCCAACCAAGGGACCCCGTCTCGGTGGCGGACCGGCGCACGAGCGCCTGCTCCTCGCCAACCTGGCTGCCGCCCTGTTCACGCACAAGAGCATCAAGACGACCGAGACGAAGGCCAAGCGCCTCCGCCCCGTCGCTGAGCGCCTGATCACCTTCGCGAAGCGTGGAGACCTCCACGCCCGTCGTCGCGTGCTCGGCGTGATCGGCGACAAGTCGGTCGTGCACGAGCTCTTCACCGAGATCGCTCCGCTCGTCGCCGAGCGCGACGGCGGCTACACCCGCATCACGAAGCTCGGCTTCCGCAAGGGCGACAACGCGTCGATGGTGCAGATCGAGCTCGTGCTCGAGCCCGTCACCCCGAAGCGCTCGAACAAGCCGGCTGCCGCCGCGGCTCCGGCCGCCGCCGAGCCCGAGGCCGAGGTCGTCGAGGAGGCTCCCGCCGAGGAGACCACCACCGACGCCGCTGCCGACGAGACCACCGAGGCTCCGGCCGAGGAGTCGACCGAGGCCGCTGCCGACGAGGCGCCCGCTGCCGAGGAGAAGGACGCCAAGTAGGCTCCCACCCCCTCTCGAAGGCCCCGCACCCGCAAGGGTGGCGGGGCCTTCGTCGTAGACTGGCTGCCGTGGATTCGACGACGGGGGAGTGGCGGCTCCGCCTCGACATCGCCTACGACGGCACCGACTTCTCCGGCTGGGCGCGTCAGCCGGGCCTCCGCACCGTGCAGGGCGTGCTCGAGGAGGTGCTCGCCACCCTGCTCCGCCGCTACCCGCCCGCGCCGCACCTCTGGGTCGCCGGGCGAACGGATGCGGGGGTGCACGCCTCCGGGCAGGTGGCGCACGTCGACCTGAACGACGCCCAGCTCCGCAGCCTCCGCCGCCGGGGTGACGACGCCCGCAGCATGGAGCCCTCGGCCCTCGCCGCGCTCCTCGGGCAGCGGATAAACGGCATCCTCGGCGCCGACAGCGACGTGGTGGTGCTGGGGTCGACGATCGCCCCGTCCGGCTTCGACGCGCGGTTCTCGGCGGTGTGGCGACGGTACGAGTACCGCGTCAGCGACGTGGACGGCCGCCGGGACCCGTTGCTGCGGAGGACGACGGTCCGGCATCCCACCGCCCTCGACCTCGACGCGATGGATGCGGCCGCGCGGGCGCTGCTGGGCCTTCACGACTACGCGACCTTCTGCAAGCCGCGGGCGGGCTCGACGACGATCCGCACCCTGCAGTCGTTCACCTGGCGGCGCGACCCCGACGGCGTGCTGGTCGCCTCCCTGCAGGCCGACGCGTTCTGCCACAGCATGGTGCGCTCCCTGGTGGGGGGCACGGTGTCGGTCGGCGACGGCTCGCTGACGGGTGAGGAACTGGTGCGGCTGCGCGACGAGCGGATGCGCACCGGGGCCTTCCTCGTCATGCCGGCCAAGGGGCTCGTGCTCACCGAGGTGGGCTATCCCGAGGCCGCCGAGCTGGCCGGGCGGGCCGAACGGACGAGGGCGCGTCGCGAGCTCATTTGACCGGGTGGGTGGTATCGCCTATTCTTGATCTTTGGTGTCTGCGCCTCGTGCCGTTCACCCGAAGTTGAGCCCTCCATCGGCTGCCTTGCGTCTGATCCAGTTCGCAAGACCCACCGGAGCGGGATTCACGAACTCCTCACTCGAACAAGAAAGCAGCACTACTGTGACGCGCACTTACACCCCCAAGGCCAGCGAGGTCCAGCGCAGCTGGGTCGTCATCGACGCCACCGACGTCGTGCTCGGCCGTCTGGCCACCCACGCGGCCACCATCCTCCGTGGCAAGAACAAGGCCACCTTCACCCCGCACATGGACATGGGTGACTTCGTCATCATCGTGAACGCCGACAAGGTCGCGCTCACCGGTTCCAAGCTGGCCCAGAAGAAGGCCTACCGCCACTCCGGCTACCCGGGCGGCCTCCGCGCCGTCGGCTACGCCGAGCTGCTCGAGAAGAACCCCGAGCGCGCCGTCGAGAAGGCGATCCGCGGCATGCTGCCGAAGAGCTCGCTCGGTCGCGACCAGTTCCGCAAGCTCAAGGTCTACGCAGGCCCCGAGCACCCCCACGCGGCGCAGCAGCCGACCCCCTTCATCCTCGACCAGGTCGCCCAGTAGCGTCCCGCGTTCGTTCAGCAGACTCAGACAACAAAGGACTCATCAGTACCGTGGCGAAGATCGCAGATCAGATTGACGTGGCTCCCGAGAGCTACTCCACCGAAACCCCGGCCGACGAGGCGCCCCGCGCCCCCCGTGCCGTCCTCAACGTCTCCGGCGCAGCCGTGGGACGTCGCAAGCAGGCCATCGCCCGCGTGCGCCTCGTTCCCGGCGCCGGCACCCTCGTGGTGAACGGCCGCGAGTTCGCGGACTACTTCCCGAACAAGCTGCACCAGCAGCTGATCACCGACCCCTTCAAAGTGCTCGACCTGATCGGCTCCTACGACGTCGTCGCGAAGATCACCGGCGGTGGCCCCTCCGGCCAGGCCGGCGCCCTCCGCCTCGCCATCGCGCGTGCGCTGAACGAGATCGATCGCGAGAACAACCGCGCTCAGCTCAAGAAGTCGGGCTTCCTGACTCGTGACGCCCGCGTCATCGAGCGCAAGAAGGCCGGTCTCAAGAAGGCCCGTAAGGCGTCGCAGTTCTCGAAGCGCTGATCGCTCTTCGGCTCTACGCTTAGCCTATGGCTCGCCTTTTCGGCACCGATGGGGTGCGTGGGCTCGCGAACCAAGACGTCACGGCCGACCTCGCCCTGCGCATCGCGCAGGCAGGCGCCCGTGTCCTTGGTGCCGCGGCCCGGGATGCCGGTCGACGACCGGTCGCCGTGGTCGCCCGCGACCCCCGTCAGTCCGGTGACTTCATCGCGGCCGCCGTCTCGGCGGGGTTCGCGAGCTCCGGCGTCGACGTCCTCGACGCCGGAGTGCTGCCGACCCCGGCGGCCGCGTTCCTGATCGCCGACATCGGCGCCGACTTCGGCGTCGTCATCTCGGCCTCCCACAACCCGGCGCCCGACAACGGCATCAAGTTCTTCGCCGCCGGGGGCAAGAAGCTGCCGGATGACATCGAGATCGCCATTGAGGCGGCGCTCGGGCATCCGCAGCTCACCCCACTCGGCGGCGACATCGGCCGCATCAGGCGCTTCGCCGACGCCGAGGACCGCTACGTGGTGCACCTGCTGACCACGCTGCCGCACCGGCTCGACGGCCTGCACGTCGTGCTCGACTGCGCCCACGGTGCGGCCGCCGGCGTCTCGCCCGAGGCCTTCAACCAGGCCGGGGCACGCATCACGGTGATCGGCAACGATCCCGACGGCATGAACATCAACGACGGCGTCGGCTCGACGCACCTCGGCCAGCTCGCCGAGGCGGTCGTGGCCGCGGGTGCCGACGTCGGCATCGCACACGACGGCGACGCCGACCGCTGCCTCGCGGTCGACGCCGACGGCAACGTCATCGACGGCGACCAGATCATGGCCATCCTCGCGCTGGCCCAGGCCGACCGCGGCCAGCTGCGCGAGAACACGCTCGTGGCGACCGTCATGTCGAACCTCGGCCTCAAGGTCGCCATGGCGCATCACGGCATCACGATGCTCGAGACGCGGGTGGGCGACCGCTACGTGCTCGAGGCCATCAACGAACGAGGCCTCAGCCTCGGCGGCGAGCAGTCGGGCCACATCATCTTCGCCGACCACGCCACAACCGGAGACGGCATCCTCACCGGCCTGCAGCTGGTGAGCCGGATGGCCGCGACCGGCAAGAGCCTGGCCGAGCTGGCGGCCGTCATGAAGGTCTACCCGCAGACCCTCGTGAACGTGCGCGGCGTCGACCGCGACGGGGTGTCGAACGACGCCGTGCTCGCGAACGCCGTGGCGGAGGCCGAGGCGGATCTCGGCGAGACCGGCCGCGTGCTGCTGCGCCCCTCGGGCACCGAGCCGCTCGTGCGCGTGATGGTCGAGGCTGGGGACCAGGCCACGGCCGACCGCATCGCGGAGTCGCTCGCCGAGGTCGTGCGCCAGCGCCTCTCGACGGGCGTCGAGCGCTCCCTCTAGCCCCCGACCACTCGGCGACTCGCGAGGAGGAGCTCAGAGCTTGCGGAGGAGCACCTTGCTGACGCGGTGGTCGGCGTCCTTGCGGAGCACGAGGGTGGCGCGGGAACGCGTCGGGAGCACGTTCTCGAGCAGGTTCGGCAGGTTGATGGAGCGCCAGATCGATCGGGCCGTCTGACGCGCCTCGTCGTCGGACAGGCTCGCGTAGCGGTGGAAGTACGACTTCGGGTTCGCGAAGGCGCCGTCCTTCAGGGCCATGAAACGGGTCTCGTACCAGTCGGCGATGTCGTTCGTGCGGGCATCCACGTAGACCGAGAAGTCGAACAGGTCGCTCACCGCCAGGCGGTTGCTCGCCGGCGGCTGCAGCACGTTCAGGCCCTCGACGATGAGGATGTCGGGCTGGCGCACGACGATCTGCGCCTCGGGCACGATGTCGTAGCTGAGGTGGGAGTAGAAGGGAGCGCGCACCTCGGGGTTGCCGCTCTTCACGGCGGTGACGAAGCGGAGGAGCGCTCGCCGGTCGTACGACTCGGGGAAGCCCTTGCGCTGCATCAGCCCGCGCCGCTCGAGTTCGGCGTTGGGCAGCAGGAAGCCGTCGGTGGTGACGAGCTCGACCCGGGGCGTGTCCGACCAGCGGGCCAGGAGCTCGCGGAGCAGGCGCGCGGTCGTCGACTTGCCCACCGCCACGGAACCCGCGATGCCGATGACGAACGGCGTGCTCTTCGAGATCTCGCCGAGGTAGTCGGTGGTCGAGCGGTGCAGCTGCTTCGCGCTCGTGGCGTAGAGGTTGATCAGGCGCGCCAGCGGCAGGTAGACCTCGTCGACCTCACGGAGGTTCAGCGGGTTGCTGAGACCCCGGAGCTGCACGATCTCGGTCTCGGAGAGCGGCAGCGGGGTCGACGGCGCCAGAGCCGCCCAGTGCGCCCGGTCGAACTCGGTGAAGGGGCTGAACTGCGCGAGGCCGGTCGAAGCGGAATCGGGCATAGGACTCCTATTCTGCACCGTCCCGAGCCCGGCGGCGGCACCCGCAGCCTCTGCTGGGTGCCGCTGTCAGGGTGGCGTCGGTGGCCTCGGTTACACTCGGACCCATGTGTGGAATCGTGGGTTACGTCGGCAGCAACAGCAGTCTCGAGGTGCTCCTCGGGGGCCTCCGCCGGCTCGAGTACCGCGGCTACGACTCCGCCGGAGTGGCCGTGATCGGCGTCGACGGAACGCTGTCGACCCGCAAGCGCGCCGGCAAGCTGGCCGTGCTCGCCGACGACCTCGAGGCCTCGCCGATGGCCGACGGCCAGACGGGCATCGGGCACACCCGCTGGGCGACGCACGGCGGCCCGACCGACGTCAACGCGCATCCGCACCTCTCGGCCGACGGCCGCATCGCGCTCATCCACAACGGCATCATCGAGAACTTCGCCGGCCTCAAGCAGGAGCTCCTCGACGACGGCTTCGTCTTCGACAGCGAGACCGACACCGAGGTGGCGGCCAAGATGCTCGGCCGCGAGTACGAGGCCGGCGGCGGTCTGGCCGCAGCGCTCGGCCGCGTGGTCTCGCGCCTCGACGGCGCCTTCACCCTGCTCGCCGTGCACCAGGACGAGCCGGGCGTCGTGGTCGGCGCCCGCCGCAACTCGCCGCTCGTGATCGGGCTCGGCGAGGGCGAGAACTTCCTCGGCAGCGACGTCGCGGCGTTCGTCGAGCACACCCACCGCGCCCTCGCCATCGGCCAGGACCAGATCGTGGTCATCACCGCCGACGAGGTCACCGTCACCGACTTCGACGGCGAGCCCGTCGAGACGCACGAGTTCGAGGTGTCGTGGGACGCGTCGGCCGCCGAGAAGGGCGGCTGGTCGAGCTTCATGGCCAAGGAGATCAGCGAGGAGCCGGAGGCCGTGGCCAACACGATCCTCGGCCGCGTGGTCGACGGCCAGGTCGTTCTGCCCGAGCTCGAAGGCCTCGACGAGATGCTCGCCGGCATCGACCGCGTGATCGTTATCGCCTGCGGCACGGCCAGCTACTCCGGGCTCGTCGGCAAGTACGCCATCGAGAAGTGGGCCCGCGTGCCCGTCGAGGTGGAGCTCTCGCACGAGTTCCGCTACCGCGAGCCGGTGCTGAACGAACGCACCCTGGTGGTGTCGATCAGCCAGTCGGGCGAGACCATGGACACGCTGATGGCCGTCAAGTACGCGATCGCGAACGGTGCCCGCACGCTCTCCATCTGCAACACCCAGGGTGCCACGATCGCCCGCGAGTCCGACGCCGTGGTGTACACGCACGCCGGGCCCGAGGTCGCCGTGGCCTCGACGAAGGCGTTCGTCGCCCAGATCACCGCGCTCTACCTCTTCGGCCTGCACCTCTCCCGGGTGCGCGGCACGCTCGACCCCGAGGTGGCGGCGCACCAGCTCGCCGAGCTGCAGAGCATCCCGGCCAAGATCGAGCAGGTTCTCGGCAACGGCGCCGAGATCACGCAGCTGGCGAAGTGGATGTCCGACAGCCGCGCCGTGCTGTTCCTCGGCCGTCACGTCGGGTACCCGATCGCGCTCGAGGGTGCGCTGAAGCTCAAGGAGCTGGCGTACATCCACGCCGAGGGCTTCGCCGCCGGAGAGCTGAAGCACGGCCCGATCGCCCTGATCGAGCCCGGCCAGCCGGTCTTCGTCATCGTGCCGAGCCCGCGCGACCCGAACTCGCTGCACGCCAAGGTCGTGTCGAACATCCAGGAGATCCGCGCCCGCGGCGCCCGCATCCTCGCGATCGCCGAGGAGGGCGACGTGGCCGTGCTGCCGTTCGCCGACGAGGTCATCCGCATCCCGCTCGCGGCACCGCTGTTCGAGCCGCTGCTGACGGTCATCCCGCTGCAGCTGTTCGCCATGGAGCTCGCGACGGCGAAGGGGCTCGACGTCGACCAGCCGCGCAACCTCGCCAAGTCGGTCACGGTCGAGTAGGCCGTCGTGATCGTCGGAGTCGGAGTCGACCTGGTCGACGTCGCCCGCTTCGAGCGCGCCCTCGAGAAGACGCCGCGGCTGCGCGAACGGCTGTTCACCGAGGGGGAGCGCGGGCTCCCGGTGCGATCGCTCGCGGCGCGCTTCGCCGCCAAGGAGGCGCTGATCAAGGCGGTCGGGCACTCGACCGAGTTCCGCTGGCACGACATGGAGATCGTCTCGAACGACGACCGCAACCCGGCGTTCGCCGTGGCCGGCGGAGTCGCCGCGGCGCTCGCCGAGCTCGGGGCCGCGCACCTGCACCTGAGCATGACGCACGACGGCGGGAACGCGATGGCGTTCGTCGTCGCCGAGAGCGGTGCGGCGTGAGCGCGCCGGCGACGGCTGACGGGTCGGGCGCTCCCGTACCCGCACTCCGGCGCGCTCACATCGACGTGGATGCGCTGCGGCGGAATGCCGAGACGGTGGCGCAGCTCGTGGCGCCGGCCGCGGTGATGGCGGTCGTGAAGGCCGACGGGTACGGGCACGGCGCCGAGCGTGCCGCCCGTGCCGCGCTGGACGGGGGAGCGACGATGCTCGGCGTGGCCGACGTGGCCGAGGCGCTCGCGCTGCGAGCCGCCGGCATCGACGCGCCCGTGCTGGCATGGCTGCACGACGCCGACCCCGACTTCTCGAGCGCCGTCGAGGGCGGCGTGACCCTCGGCATCAGCACGCGGCGGCAGCTCGAGCGGGCCGCCGAGGCGGCATCCGCCGGGTCGCCCGCGGTGCTGCACCTCAAGATCGACACGGGGCTCGGCCGGAACGGCGCCGCGCGCGCCGATTGGGCGGAGTTCTTCGAGACGGCTCGGGGCTTCGAGGCCGAGGGGCGGGTGCGGGTCGAGGGCCTGTTCAGCCACTTGTCCAACACGGGTCCCGACGCCGACCGCGCCCAGCTGGCGGCCTTGGAGGAGGCGACCGCGCTGGCGCGGGCGGCGGGACTGCAGCCGCGCATCCGTCACCTTGCGTCGACCGCCGGGGCGCTGCGGCTGCCCGAGACGCGGCTCGACCTCGTGCGGCTCGGAATCGGGCTCTACGGGCTGTCGCCCTACGATGACGCCGACTCGGCCGCCCTCGGGCTGGTGCCCGCGATGCGCGTGGAGAGCCGGCTGATCTCGGTGAAGCGGGTGGCCGCCGGCACGGGGGTGTCGTACGGCTACACCTACCGGCCGAGTTCCGACTCGTGGCTCGGCCTGGTGCCGCTCGGCTATGCCGACGGCATCCCGCGGCACGTGTCGAACACGGGCAGCGTCTGGGTCGACGGCCGGGTGCATCCGATCGTCGGGCGCGTGGCGATGGACCAGTTCGTCGTCGACCTCGGCGAGCACGAGGTTGCCGTCGGCGACCGGGTCGTGCTGCTCGGCGACCCGGCGGAGGGCTTCCCCTCGGCCGACGACTGGGCCGAGGCCGCCTCGACCATCAACTACGAGATCGTCACCCGGCTCGGCCGGCGCGTGCAGAGGGTGGAGTCATGAGCGAGCACTCGGGCGCGGTTCCGGCGCGACGTGCGGTGATCGACCTCGGCGCGTTCCGGCACAACGTGCGCACGCTGTCCGAGCTGGCGAAGCCGGCCGAGACGATGCTCGCCGTCAAGGCTGACGCGTACGGGCACGGCATGGTGCCGCTCGCCCGCGCCGCGCTGGAGTCGGGCGCGAGCTCGCTCGCCGTGCTCGACATCCCGGCCGCGCTGGCGCTGCGCGAGGCCGGCATCACGGCGCCGATCTTCGCCTGGATGCACGATCCAGACGCCCTGTTCGGCGAGGCGGCCGAGGCCGACATCGACCTCGGCATCTCGGCGGTGTGGCAGCTCGACGCCATCGCGGCGGCCCGGGCATCCGTCGCCCCCCGCGTGCACCTCAAGATCGACACCGGACTCAGCCGCAACGGAGCCACCGAGGCCGACTGGCCGGCACTCGTCACGTCGGCCCTCGAGCATGACCGCGCAGGAGCCGTGAAGCTCTACGCGGCCTGGTCGCACCTCGCCGACGCCTCGCCCGAGGACGACGGTGTCGCGCTCGGCAAGCTCCGCCGCGCGGTCGAGGTCGCCGAGGGGCTGGGCGCCCGCTTCGAGAAGCTGCACCTCGCGGCGAGTTCGGCGGGCATCCGCATGCCCGAGGCGCGGCTCGACATGGTGCGGTTCGGCATCGCGGCCTACGGGGTGTCGCCGTTCGACGACCAGAGCGCTCGCGACCTGGGGCTGCGTCCCGTCATGACGCTGACCGCCCCCGTGGCGTCGGTGAAGCGCGTTCCCGCGGGGCACGGCGTCTCGTACGGCTTCGCCTACCGCACCGAGGGCGAGACGACGCTGGCGCTCGTGCCGCTGGGCTACGCCGACGGCATCCCGCGCATCGCGAGCGGGCGCGCCTCGGTCTGGATCGACGGCCGGCGGCACCCCATCGCCGGGCGCATCGCTATGGACCAGTTCGTCGTCGACGTGGGCGACCACCAGGTCGAGCCGGGCGACGAGGTCGTCGTCTTCGGCGAGGGCGACCGCGGCGAGCCGACGGCCGAGGAGTGGGCGGGCTTCGCCGACACCATCGGCGACGAGATCGTGGCGCGCATCGGCGCCCGCGTCGAGCGGGTGCACGTGGAGGGCGCGCCGGGCGGAGCCGGGCGATGAGCGGGGCGGGGCGGTTCGCCGAGCTGGCGGCCGCGGTCGGCGCCGTCGGGGTTCCGGGCGATGCGGGTGGTGCGGGTGGTCCGGGCGCTGCGAATGCTTCCGGCGTCGCGCTCCCCGGCCCGGGTGCGGCAGCCCTCACCATCGGCGATCCCGAGCGGATGCACGCGTTCGGCGTCGAGGTCGGGCGACGCCTCGGCGCGGGCGATCTGGTGCTGCTCACCGGCGACCTGGGGGCGGGCAAGACCACGTTCACCCGCGGTCTCGGCGAGGGCCTCGGCGTGCGCGGACCGGTGACGAGCCCGACCTTCGTGCTGGCGCGCACGCATCCGTCGCTCGTCGGGGGAGCGCCGCTGGTGCACGTCGACGCGTACCGGCTGAGCAGCGCGCTCGAGCTCGACGACCTCGACATCGACTTCGAGCACGCGGTGGTCGTCGTGGAGTGGGGCGCCGGGCTGATCGAGGCGCTCGCCGAGTCGTGGCTGTCGATCACGATCGACCGGCCGCACGGCGCGGGTGCCAAGTCCGATGGTGGCGCTGACGACTCCGAGTCCTCAGCGCTCGAGGAGGGGGCCGAGCCGATCGAGCCCCGACAGGTGACGCTGGCGGCGGTCGGGGCGAGCTGGGCCTAGTCCCAGTACAGGTGCTGCCGGGCATCCGGTCGCCGCATCGACGGGGCGCGTTAGGCTCGGGGGGTGCTTCTCGCCATCGACACCTCTGCCGGCACGTCGGTCGCCGTGGTCGACGTGGACCTCGTGGTCGCCGAGCGCGCGACCGAGGACACGATGCGCCACGCCGAGGTGATCGGCGAGATGATCGCCGGTGTGCTCGATGAGGCCGGCGTCGGCCCCGAGCGCATCGACGAGGTCGTGGCGGGCATGGGACCGGGTCCGTTCACCGGGCTGCGGGTCGGCATCGCGGCCGCCCGCGCCTTCGCGCTCGGCATCGGGCGACCGCTGACCCCCGCCGTCAGCCACGACGCGGTGGCGCTCGACGAGTGGTCGGCCGGCACCCGCGGTCCGCTGCTGGTGGTGACGGATGCGCGCCGCCGCGAGCTCTACTGGTCGAGCTATGACCTCCGCTCCGACGGAGCCTCCCGCACCGACGGCCCCGGACTCTGCCGCCCCGACGAACTGCCCTACCCCGACTTCGAGCGGGTGGACGCCACCCAGGTGTCGGCCGGAGCCCTCGGCCGCGCGGCGCTCATCCGCCGGACCGCCGGGCTGCCGGTGGAGTACACCGAGCCGCTCTACCTGCGCTCGCCCGACGTGACGGTGCCGGGGGCGCGCAAGCGGGTGACCCGGTGACCGACGCGGCAGCCGTGCTGCGGCCGGCCACCGAGGACGACCTCGACGCGATCATGGCGCTCGAGGAGTCGTCGTTCACGTCCGACGCCTGGTCGCGCGACTCGATGCAGCGCGAGCTCGCGAGCCCGTTCTGCCACTACCTCGTCGCGGTGCGTGCGGACGGCGGCCTCGCCGGGTACGCCGGGCTGCTCTGCCCGGCGGGATCCTCCGACGCGGACATCCAGACCATCGCCGTCGACCCCGCCGACCGCGGCCACGGCCTCGGGCGCGCCCTGATGACGGAGCTGATGGCCGAGGCCGGCCGGCGCCGCGCCCGCCAGATCTTCCTCGAGGTGCGCGCCGACAACCCCGTCGCCCACGGCCTCTACCGCTCGCTCGGCTTCGACGACATCGCCGTGCGCCCGAACTACTACCAGCCCGACGGCGTCGACGCCGTCGTGATGCGGGCCGAGCTCGGCCGCCCCGCCGGAAGGACCAGCGCATGACCCGCGAGCCCGTGGTGCTCGGCATCGAGACCTCCTGCGACGAGACCGGCATCGGGATCGTGCGCGGGCGCACGCTGCTCGCCAACGTCATCTCCTCCTCGATGGACGAGCACGCCCGCTACGGCGGCGTCGTGCCCGAGGTCGCCGCCCGCGCGCACCTCGAGGCGATCAACCCCGCGCTCGAGGCGGCGCTCGCCGAGGCGGGCGTCGGGTTCGACGAGCTCGACGCGATCGCCGTGACCAGCGGCCCCGGGCTCTCCGGCGCACTGATGGTGGGCGTCGGGGCGGCCAAGGCGCTCGCCGTCGCGACGGGCAAGCCGCTGTACGCCGTGAACCACCTCGTGGGGCACGTCGGCGCCGACGTGCTCGACGCCGCGCCGCTGGAGTACCCGACGGTGGCGCTGCTCGTCTCGGGCGGACACACCTCGCTGCTCGTCGTGCGCGACCTGGTCGGCGACGTCGAGCTGCTCGGCGAGACCATCGACGACGCCGCGGGGGAGGCCTTCGACAAGGTCGCGCGCATCCTGGGGCTGCCCTACCCGGGCGGGCCGCAGATCGACCGCGCGGCCGTGGGCGGCGACCCGGCGGCGATCCGCTTCCCCCGCGGGCTGATGCTGCCGAAGGACCTCGAGCGGCACCGCTACGACTTCTCGTTCTCCGGCCTCAAGACCGCCGTGGCCCGCTGGGTCGAGAAGGCGCAGGACGCCGGCGAGGAGGTGCCCGTGGCCGACGTCGCCGCGAGCTTCCGGGAGGCGGTCGTCGACGTGCTGCTGACGAAGGCGTTCCGGGCCTGCGCCGACCTCGGCATCCCGCGACTGCTGCTCGGTGGCGGCGTGGTCGCCAATGCGCGCGTGCGGGAGGCGGCCGCCGAACGGGCGGCGGCCCAGGGCGTGCAGCTGCGCATCCCGCCCCTGTCGCTCTGCACCGACAACGGCGCCATGATCGCGGCTCTCGGCGCCCAGCTCGTCGCGGCGGGGCACCGGCCGAGCGGCCTCGGCTTCGGCGCCGACTCGACGCTGCCGGTCACCGAGATCCAGGTGGACGAGCTGCCGTCGGCGAGCTGAACGCGCGTCGTCCCGCGATACCGAGATTGACAGATTCTCACGGCCACGCCACGATAGTGCCGTCCCTGTCTATCGGCAACCTTGGAGCCCCTCGTGACGAACCCCACCCCTCCCGCCTACGCCGCCGGCCCCGTCGCCGAGCAGAAGTGGAACGTCCTCGCGATCGTCGCCTTCGTGATCTCGCTGCTGTCGTTCAACGTCATCGCCATCGTGCTCGGCGCGATCGCGCTCAGCCAGATCAAGAAGACCGGTGAGAAGGGCCGCGGCCTCGCGCTGGCCGCCATCATCATCGGCGCCGTCACCATCGTGTTCTACATCGTGCTGTTCATCGTGATCTTCGCGGTCGCGGCCAGCCAGGGCACGGTCACCACCTACTGAGTCGTCGGGCGCAGGCGGCTCCCGGCTGCCTGCGCCTACTCTGTTAACGATCCAGGCAGCGCCGCCGGCCTGCCGCCACACGAAAGGGTCCCTCCGTGAGCGACACCACCCCTCCGGCCGCCGGAGAACCGCCCGTCCCGCCCGTCGCACCTCCCGTGCCGCCGGCCCCGCAGAACTCCCAGGCCTCGCAGGCCCCTCAGCCGCCCGTCGGCGGCTACCAGTCGGCCCCGCCGCCGCAGCAGTCGCAGCCGCCCGTGCAGGGCTACGCCCAGAACCAGCCGCCCGCCTACGGCCAGGCGCCCCAGCAGGGCTACGGCCAGCAGACCCCGCCCCCCGGCTACCCGCCCCAGCAGCAGCAGCCGTACTACGGCTACCAGGCTCCGGCGACGCCGCCGATGAACACGCTCGCGATCATCACGATCATCCTGGCGTTCGTGTTCTCGATCGCCGGCATCGTCACCGGCCACATCGCCCTGAAGCAGATCGACCGCACCGGCGAGCAGGGGCGGGGGCTCGCGAAGGCCGGCCTCATCCTGAGCTACGTGTTCACCGGTCTCGGCGTGCTGCTCGTGATCTTCTACATCGTCTTCGTGGTGCTGGCGATCGCGATCGCGGGCACCTCGGGCACCTACTACTAGGCCGCTCGAGCCGGCCGAGCGACGCGGCGAGCCCTCAGCCCACCCGGTCGACGAGCAGCGCCTCGTGCGCGCCGTCGACCCGGGTGAGGATGAGGGTCGCCGACTCCGCGCCCTTCAGCGAGAGCCGCGTGCGCAGAGCGGCGGGGTCGACGTCGACGCCGCGCTTCTTGATCTCGAGCGTGCCGATCCGACGCTCCCGCAGCGCCCGCTTGAGCGCCGTCTCGCTCGCCGGCAGCCGCTCGCGCACGCGGAAGGCCGCCGCGAAGGGTGTCTCGACGACCGAATCGGCCGTCAGGTACGCGATACCGGCCGAGAGCATTCCCGCACCGAGGCGTTCGGCCAGCGCTCCGATCAGCCGGGCGCGGATGATCGAGCCGTCGGGCTCGTAGACGAACTCCCCGAGCGGCCGCACCTCCGCGTCCACGCTGTCGGCCGCGGCGGTCAGCTCGGCCGATCCGCCTTCGCGCACCACGAGCGCCGAGCGCCGCACCCCGGAGCGGGCGAGCGCCCCGAACCACAGCCCCATCTCGACCAGCTGCCCGTCGACCGAGACCCACTGCGCCTCGGCGGAGCCCGGGATCTGCTCGCGATCGAAGCCCGGTCCGAGCTTGACGCCCACGGGCATCCGCTCGCCGAGCCCGAACGCGAAGCCGACCGAGGGCGAGTAGTCGTCGGGCCGGGTGAGCCGCGAGGTCTCGCCGGTGCCCGCGGTGCGCCGGGCGGGGTCGAGGTAGACCGCGTCGGCGCCCTCGAGCGAGACGCTCTCCGCGTCGGCGTGCACCACCTCGACGTCGGGGAAGGCGGCGAGGTTGTAGGCGGCCAGCGCGGCGGTGACCTCGTCGCGTTCGACGGCGAGCACGGGGATGCCGAGGGCGGCGATGGCCAGCGCATCCGCCCCCAGCCCGCAGCCGAGGTCGGCCACCCGCCGCACGCCGGCGTCGCGGAAGCGGCCGGCGTGCAGGGCGGCGACCTTGAGCCGGGTGGCCTGCTCGAGGCCGGCCTGGGTGTAGAGCAGCCGGTGGGCGAAGCCGCCGAACTTGGCCCTGGCCTTCTGCCGCAGCCGCGACTGGGTGAGCGCGGCGGCGACCAGCTCGGGGGAGTGGCCCGCTTTGCGCAGGGCGGCGACCTGCTGCACCGCGCCCTTCGCGGAGTACTCGGGAAGGGAGTCGACGAGCCGGAGCCCCTCCGTGGTCAAGAGCAGCGACAGCTCGGCGGAGTCCATCCGGCCACGCTACCAAGCGCGGGCCGATTGTTGGCACTCGCGTTGCGGGAGTGCCAATGAAGCCTCTAAACTCGACTTAGCACTCTCGGAGTGAGGGTGCTAACCAGACGTTTTTGTAACTGAGAAAGAAGAGGTCAACCGTGTCGGTCTCCATCAAGCCGCTCGAGGATCGCATCGTCATCAAGCAGGTCGAAGCTGAGCAGACCACTGCTTCCGGTCTCGTCATCCCTGACACCGCCAAGGAGAAGCCCCAGGAGGGCGAAGTCGTCGCCGTCGGCCCCGGCCGCATCGACGACAACGGCAACCGCATCCCGCTCGACGTCGCCGTCGGCGACAAGGTCATCTACTCCAAGTACGGCGGAACCGAGGTGAAGTACGGCGGTGAAGACCTGCTCGTGCTCTCGGCCCGCGACGTGCTCGCGGTCGTCGTCCGCTGACGCATCCTTCTTCACGCAGAACCCCGGGTGGCCTGGCCATCCGGGGTTCTGTCGTTCCCGGGCCGACAGCCGCCTCCGCGGGTCGCGGCGCAGGGGTAGGCTGACGCGGTGCCCGACCGTTCCGCCCCCGCGCTGACCTTCCGTTCCGGTCTGCTCTACGCCGTCGGGGCGTATGTGCTGTGGGGTGTCTTCCCCCTCTACTTCCTGCTCATGCAGCCGGCCGGGGCGTTCGAGATCGTCGCCTGGCGCATCCTGTTCTCGCTGGTGTTCTGCGCCCTGCTGCTCACGGTGACGCGCGGCTGGCGGCCCTTCCTGGCGATCGCCCGGCAGCCCCGGCTGCTGTTCCTGATGGCGCTCGCAGGCCTGCTGATCTACATCAACTGGCAGACCTACATCCTCGGCACCCTCTCGGGCCAGGTCGTCGAGACCTCGCTCGGCTACTTCATCAACCCGATCGTCACCGTGCTGCTCAGCGTGCTCGTACTGCGCGAGAAGCTCAGGATGCTCCAGTGGGCCGCCATCGGCATCAGCCTCGTCGCCGTGCTCGTGCTGGCCGTCGGGCACGGCACGGTGCCGTGGCTCGCCCTCGTGCTGGCGGCCTCCTTCGGCACCTACGGCCTGGTCAAGAAGCACGTCGGCCCCCGGGTGGACGCGGTCAGCGGACTCTCCCTGGAGACCGCGTGGCTCGCCCCGCTCGCGACCGTGCAGCTGATCGTCGTCTCGATGCTGCCGGGCGGCCTCGTCTTCGGCACAGTCAGTCCGGTGCACACCGGCCTGATGCTGCTCTCGGGCGTCGCCACCGCCGTGCCGCTGCTCATGTTCGCCTCGGCGACTCGGCGGCTGCCGCTGGCCTACGTGGGCTTCATCCAGTTCGTGGCGCCCATCCTGCAGTTCGCCATCGGGGTGTTCGTGCTGCACGAGCCGATGCCGCCCGAGCGCTGGGCGGGCTTCGCCGTCGTCTGGGTCGCGGTGCTGGTGCTGATCGTCGACATGGCCCGGGCGGCCCGGCGCTGAGAGCGCTCCCCAGGTCACCGCGAGATAACGATTGTCCTGTGTTACACGCCTGTAACACGGGCGTATTGTTCCGGTGCCGATCACCGCATAGCGTGATGGAACGGCCGATTCTTCGAGTCTGCCGAGAAACTGCACACATTCACATAAGGAGCACCATGAGCGTATTTGCGAAGGCCACGGCCTCGCGCTCGAAGCCCCTCTCGATCGTTGCCGGCGTAGCCGCGTTCAGCGCCACGGCCCTGCTGCTGGCCTCGTGCGCGTCGACGCCCGCGAGCGACGGCGGAGAGACCACCGCGGCGGCAGCACTCTGCGGCCCCGACGCTGCGACCGCAGCGGCCGACATCACGCCCGTCGCACCCGAGACGGCTCAGACCCGCGAGACCAAGCTCAAGCTCGGCTCGATCCTGCCGACCACGGGCTCGCTGGCCTACCTCGGCCCGCCCGAGATCGCCGGTGTCGACCTCGCCATCGACGAGATCAACGCGTCCGCGTCGGGCATCCTGGGCGGCAACGCCGAGGTCATCCACCGCGACTCGGGTGACACCACCACCGACATCGCGACCCAGTCGGCCACCGACCTGCTCAGCCAGGGCGTCGCCGGCATCGTCGGCGCCGCGTCGTCGGGTGTCTCGTTCACCTTCATCGACCAGGTCACCGGTGCGCAGGTCGTCCAGGTGTCGCCGGCGAACACCTCGCCCGACTTCTCGACCTACTCCGACGGCGGCTACTACTTCCGCACCGCACCGTCCGACGTTCTGCAGGGCCGCGTGCTCGGCAACCTGATCGTCAACGACGGCGCGACCAACGTCGGCATCATCTACCTGAACGACGCCTACGGCTCGGGCCTGGAGGAGAACGTCTCCAAGGCCGTCGAGGCCGCCGGTGGCACCGTCGTCGCCTCCGAGGCGTTCAACGAGGGTGACAGCCAGTTCAGCGCCCAGATCGACGCCGTCGTGGCCGAAGACCCCGACGCCATCGCGCTGATCGCCTTCGACCAGACCAAGGTCATCATCCCCGAGCTCGTCGGAACCAAGGGCTTCGACGGCAGCAAGGTCTACTTCGTCGACGGCAACCTCGCCGACTACTCGGCCGACTTCGAAGAAGGCGTGCTGAACTGCGCGAAGGGCACCCTGCCCGGCGTGCTGGCCGACGACGCCTTCAAGGCGAAGCTGCTCGGTGTGAACCCCGACCTGAAGGACTTCAGCTACGGCGCCGAGTCCTACGACGCGGTCAACCTGATGGCCCTCGCGGCCGTCGCGGGCGGCTCCGCCACCGGTCCGGTCATCCAGGCGAACATGCAGGCGGTCTCGGAGGGCGGCACGAAGTGCACCAGCTTCTCCGAGTGCGCCGACCTGCTCGCTGCGGGCACCGACATCGACTACGACGGCGTCTCCGGGCCCATCACCTTCGATGAGAACGGCGACCCGACCGAGGCGTACATCGGCATCTACCAGTACGGCAAGGACAGCACCTACTCGCCGCTGAACGTCGAGTTCGGCTCGCTGGCAGGCTAGTCGCCCCAGACGGAAGGCCCGGTTCCCCTCGGGGGGCCGGGCCTTTCGGCGTTCCGGGGCGCTCGGCCTCGCTGCCGGCGGCGGAGCCTGGTCAGCTGGCCAGCTGGTCAGCCGGCCAGCTGCACCCTGAGCGTCTGAACGAGCTCCCAGGTGCCGGGATCGGCGAAGTCGAGCGGGTCGAGGGTGTGCGCGACGACGGTGTCGGCACTGCGCTCGACATGCGTGGTCGGGAGCACACCGGGCGGCGCCTGCCGGCACCACGACTGCGCGGCTCCCGGAACGGGCAGCGGCCCGAGGATGAGGTATCCCGTCGTCACCTCGCAGCACCGCCGCCCCGGCTGCGTGCGCAGCACGAAGTTGCCCACCTCGAAGCGCCGGCCGCCCCAGGAGCCGCGGAAGCGCCGCAAGGTGCGCTGTTCGTGGCCGAGCTGGAAAAGGGCGCCCTGTGCGGGCGCACCGGGCGCCCGCCGGTCGTAGACGAGCCCGTTGGCGGCCGCAAAGGTGCGGAGGCGGGCCTCCCGGCGACCACGGGCAATCAGGGGCGTGACGACGAGCGGGGGAACGAGAAGGGTGGGCACCGACCGAGACTACGTCCGGGTCGATGCCCACCCTCGTGAGCAGTTATTGCCTAATCGCGTGTGCCGCGTCAGTGGCCCTGGTCGGCCGCCAGCGTGCCGAGGTAGAGCTCGATGACCTTGGGGTCCTTCATCAGCTCGCGGCCGGTGCCGGTGTACGCGTCCTTGCCCTGGTCGAGCACGTAGGCGCGGTCGCAGATCTGCAGGCAGCGCCGGGCGTTCTGCTCGACCATGATCACCGAGACGCCCGCGCGGTTGATCTGGTGCACCCGCATGAAGGTCTCGTCCTGACGTACGGGGGAGAGGCCGGCCGAGGGCTCGTCGAGCAGCAGCACCGACGGCTCCATCATGAGCGCACGGCCCATGGCCACCATCTGCCGCTCACCGCCCGAGAGCGAGCCCGCGCGCTGCTTGCGGCGCTTGCCGAGCTCCGGGAACAGCGTCGTGACGAAGTCGAAGCGCTCCGAGAAGATCGAGGGCTTCTGGAACAGGCCCATCTCGAGGTTCTCCTCGATCGTCAGGCTGGGGAACACGTTGTTGTTCTGCGGCACCATGCCGACGCCCTTGGAGACGAGCTTGTTGGCCTTGAGGCCCGTGATGTCCTCGCCCTTCAGCACCACGCGTCCGCCGCGGATCTTGATCTGGCCGAAGATCGCCTTCAGCACGGTCGACTTGCCGGCGCCGTTCGGGCCGATGATGCCGATCAGCTCCCCCGGGAACGCCTCGATCGTGCATCCGTTCAGGATGTTCACGCCGGGCAGGTAGCCGCCCACGAGGTCTTCGGTGCGCAGCACGGCCTCGCCACGGTCGGTCGGGGCGAGGGTGTGGGTCGTCGCCGATTCCGCCGACAGGGTGCTCTCGGAGTCGTTGTGCTCGTTGGGGCCTACGTCGCTCATGCCTTGTCCTTCTCGCCATAGCCGGTCGTCTCGGCCTCCGGGTGCGCCTCGTGCGCCTTGCGCTCGGCCTCCAGCACCGGGTTCGGGCCGTCCTCCATGAGGTCGCCGAGGTCGGTGTCGTGGTGGGCGCCGAGGTAGGCGTCGATCACGGCCGGGTCCTTCATGACGGTCTCGGGCGGGCCCTCGGCCACGACGCGGCCCTCGGCCATCACGACCACCCAGTCCGAGATGTGCATGACCATGTGCATGTCGTGCTCGACGAACAGCACCGAGGTGCCGTCCTCCTTGAGGTTCTTGATGTGGCCGAGCAGCGACTGCGTCAGCGCCGGGTTCACACCGGCCATCGGCTCGTCGAGCATGATCAGCTGGGGCTTCGACATCAGCGCACGCGCCATCTCGAGCAGCTTGCGCTGACCGCCCGACAGGGAGGCCGCGTAGTCCTCGCGCTTCGCGTCGAGCTTGAAGCGGGCGAGGAGGTCGTCGGCACGCGCCGTGTTCTCCTCCTCCTGCTTCTTCCAGATCGGGCGGATGAGCGAGGCGAACAGCTTCTCGCCCTTCTGGCCGGTGGCGCCGAGCAGCATGTTCTGCAGCACGCTCAGCCGGCCGAGCGACTTCGTCAGCTGGAAGGTGCGCACCATGCCGGAGCGCGCCACCTTGAAGGCCGGAACGCCCGCGAGCGACTTGCCGTCGAACTCCCACGTGCCCGTGTTCGGCTTGTCGAAGCCGGTCAGCAGGTTGAACATGGTCGTCTTGCCGGCGCCGTTCGGGCCGATCAGGGCGGTGATCTTGCCGCGCGGGATCTCGAGGTGATCGACGTCGACCGCCTTGAGGCCGCCGAACTGCCGCGTCACGCTGTCGGCGATGACGATGGGGTCGACCTTCGCGCATCCGGGACCCACCTCGCCCTTGACGAGCGGGTGCGTGGTCGGGATGCCGGAGGCCGGCGCGGTGGAGGCGGGGAGATTAGACACTGAAGGACAGCTCCTTCTTGTTTCCGAAGATACCTTGCGGTCTGAAGATGACGAGCAGCATCAGGGCGACACCCACGAGGATGAATCGCACCTGGCCCGCCTGGGTGGTCGAGAGGAAGCCGATGGCCCCCGACTCGATCGCGCCGTACAGGATGCCCTGCGTCAGCGACAGCACGACCCAGAAGATCATCGAGCCGATGATCGGGCCGAAGATGGTGGCCGCGCCACCGAGGAGCATGATCGTCCAGATGAAGAACGTCAGGCCCGTGGTGTAGTTCGCGGGCTGCACGGCACGGGGCAGGATGAAGATGATTCCCGCGACCGAGCCGAGCACGCCACCGAGCACCAGCGACTGCATCTTGTAGGAGTAGACGTTCTTGCCGAGGCTGCGCACCGCATCCTCGTCTTCACGGATGCCCTTGACGACGCGGCCCCAGGGGCTGCGCATGAGCAGGAAGACGAGCACGCTGGCCAGGATGACGATCACCCAGCCGACGATGCGCACCCACCAGTCGTAGGCCGAGTAGGTGAACGGCCCGAACCCGTAGGTGCCCTGCGGGATCGGGTTGATCGCTGCGAAGGTGCCCTTGAAGCCCGAGAGTCCGTTCGCCGCACCGGTGAAGTCGGTCAGGCCCGTGGTGGTGACCACGTATCTCACGACTTCTGCGGCCGCGATCGTGACGATGGCCAGATAGTCGGCCCTCAGTCGCAGTGTCGGTATGCCCAGGATGAACGCGAAGATCACCGAGCAGAGGATGGCGCAGATCACCGCCACCACGAGCGGGGCGCCCGCGAGGGTCGGGATCGCGAAGCCGTAGGCCCCGATCAGGAGGAATGCCGCCTGACCGAAGTTCAGGAGGCCCGTGTAGCCGAAGTGGATGCCCAGGCCGATGGCCGCCAGCGCGTAGGCGGCGGTCGTCGGGCTGATCAGCTCGCCGACGGCGTTGCCGAAGATGTTTCCCCAGTCCATGAGTCTCTCCTTCCTTAACCGATTCGTTCTTTGCGTCCGAGGATGCCCTGTGGTCGCACGAGCAGCACGACGATGAGCACCACCAGGGCGGCGGCGTACTTGAGGTCCGGCGGGATGAACAGCGTCGACAGCTCGACGAACAGCCCGACGACGATGGAGCCGACGAGGGCGCCGTAGGCGGAGCCGAGCCCGCCGAGGGTGACCGCGGCGAACATCAGCAGCAGCACCTGGAAGCCCATGTCCCACGAGACCTGGCGGTACAGGGCCAGCATCACGCCGGCCAGGGCCGCGAGGGCACCGGCGATCACCCAGACGATGCGGATGATGCGGTCGACGTCGATCCCGGATGCGGCGGCCAGTGACGGGTTGTCCGAGACGGCCCGGGTCGCCTTGCCGATGCGGGTGCGGGTGAGGAAGAGGCCGACGAGCAGCAGCACCACGACCGAGATCACCATGCTGAGCAGCGAGCCGGTGGTGATGCGCACCGGGCCGAGCACGACCGCATCCGACAGCCCGACGCTCATGGTCTTCGTGTCGCCGCCGATGTTCATCAGGTAGAGGTAGCGGAGGGCGATGGCGAGACCGATCGAGACGATCATCGCCTGGACGAGCTTGACGCCCTTCCGCCGGAGCGGCCGCCAGAGCAGCCAGTCGTTCAAGTAGCCGAACACTCCACCCAGCACCAGCGCGATGACCATCGCGACGAAGATGTTGAGGCCGAGCAGCACCGCGAAGATCCAGGCGACGATGGCCCCGAAGGTCACCATCTCGCCGTGCGCGAAGTTGTTCAGGCCGGTGGTGCCGAAGATCAGCGTGATGCCGATGGCTGCGAGGGCGATCAGCAGTCCGAAGTTCAGGCCGGCGGCGAGACGCTGCAGGAACTGCTCGAAGAAGCCCGTCGTCTGCCGGGTGTCGGCACCCAGCGGGAACGAGCGGGTGAGCGTGTTCGTCAGCCACTCGTCGGCGGCGACGGTGGACGTCGCCTTGTCGGGGTCGCGCAGCTCGACGCCGTCGGGCAGCGTGTCGGGGTCGAGCGTGACCGTGTACTCGCCCTTCTCCGGCACGACGACGGCCCAGCGGCCCGTGTCGTCGGTGGTGGCGGTCTCCTCGAAACCGGCGGCTCCCGCGACGGTGATCTCGGCCCCCTCGACGAGGGTGTCGCCGTCACGCAGCACACCGTTGATGGTGAGCGTGTTCGTGAAGTCACTCGTGGGGGTCGGGGTCGGAGCGGGGGTCTCGGTCGCCGAGGCCGACAGGGCTCCCGAGCCCAGCACGATGCCGAGACAGAGGGAGACCACCGCCAACAGCATCGTGACGAGACGTACCCCGTGTCCGGTACGGATTCCTGCGATCAAGACAGCACCTCCTGAAGGAGAACCCCATGTGCAGTGGTGGATTCTCCGCGCCTATGGTCGTAGCGACTCTGCTAGACCATACAGACGATTTGTGTCCACGGTGTTTCAGGTGGACATTCCGTCGTGCCCGTTATTTCTACACGGAATATCGGTGCGTGCCTAACGGTTACGATTGACCTACACTGCGCGCGAGGGAGAACGATGGACCAGCCGGATCCGTTCGGATTTGTCGGATTGACGTACGACGACGTGATGCTGCTGCCGGGTCATACCGACGTCATCCCGAGCGAGGCCGACACCTCCTCCCGGCTGACGAAGCGCATCGAGGTCGCCACCCCGCTGCTGTCGGCGGCGATGGACACCGTGACGGAATCGCGCATGGCGGTGGCCATGGCGCGTCAGGGCGGGCTGGGCATCCTGCACCGCAACCTGTCGATCATCGACCAGGCCGAACAGGTCGACCGCGTGAAGCGCAGCGAGTCGGGCATGGTCACCGACCCGGTGACGACGACTCCGGATGCGACGGTCGCCGAGGTCGATGCCCTCTGCGGCATGTACCGGGTGAGCGGGCTCCCCGTGGTCGACGGCCAGGGCGTGCTCGTCGGCATCGTCACCAACCGTGACATGCGCTTCGTCTCGCCGTTCGAGAAGCAGACCACGTTCGTGCGCGACGTGATGACGAAGATGCCGCTGATCACCGCGCGCGTCGGGGTCGACCCCGATGACGCCGTCGCGATCTTCGCGCAGCACAAGATCGAGAAGCTGCCCATCGTCGACGACGCGGGCCGGCTCTCGGGCCTGATCACGGTGAAGGACTTCGACAAGAGCGAGAAGTACCCCAACGCCACGAAGGACTCGGCCGGCCGGCTCCGCGTCGGTGCCGCCATCGGCTTCTTCGGCGACGCCTGGCAGCGCGCCACCAACCTGCTCGACGCGGGCGTCGACGTGATCGTGGTCGACACGGCCAACGGCGACAGCGCGGGCGTGCTCGACATCATCCGACGGCTGAAGAGCGACTCGGCGTTCGCTGACGTCGACATCATCGGCGGCAACGTGGCCACCCGCTCGGGTGCGCAGGCGCTCGTCGACGCGGGTGCCGACGCGATCAAGGTCGGCGTCGGGCCGGGCTCGATCTGCACCACGCGCGTCGTCGCGGGTGTGGGCGTGCCCCAGGTGACCGCGGTCTACGAGGCGTCCCTCGCGGCGCGCGAGGCCGGGGTGCCGGTGATCGCCGACGGCGGCCTGCAGTACTCGGGCGACATCGCGAAGGCCCTCGTGGCCGGCGCCGACACCGTCATGCTCGGCTCGCTGCTCGCGGGCTGCGACGAGAGCCCGGGCGACCTGGTCTTCGTCAACGGCAAGCAGTTCAAGAACTACCGGGGCATGGGCTCGCTCGGCGCGCTGCAGACGCGGGGCGAGAAGACCTCGTACTCGAAGGACCGCTACTTCCAGTCGGACGTGCCCTCCGACGACAAGCTGATCGCCGAGGGCATCGAGGGCCAGGTGCCCTACCGCGGCCCGCTCGCGAACGTGGCCTACCAGCTGGCCGGCGGCCTGCGGCAGTCGATGTTCTACGTCGGCGCGCGCACCATCGGCGAGCTGAAGCAGAAGGGCAAGTTCGTGCGCATCACGGCGGCCGGCCTCAAGGAGTCGCACCCGCACGACGTGCAGATGGTCGTCGAGGCCCCCAACTACCGCCGCTGACCCGCCCGTCGCCTCGTTCACGAAGGGCCCGGATGCACGCCGCATCCGGGCCCTTCGGTGTACCAGTCACTGGTTGAGGGTCGCGAGGGAATAGACGAGCGGGGCCACGAAGGTCAGTGCGACGACCGCGTCGACGATCAACGCCACGACGGCACAGGTTCGCGCTCGACCGACGATGCGCCCGCGGAGGGTGCGCACCGCGAGGTGGGCGCTGATGGCGAGCACCCCGACCAGGAGCACGAGCTGGAGGACCGGAGCGGCGAAACCGCCGGCGGGGGCGCCGTCGGCGCCGAGCGCCAGAGAGAGCAGGGCGACCGCGATGGAGGCGACAGGGGCAGCGATGGCGAGGCCGAGGGCGGTGCTGCCGGAGCGGCTTGGAGACGTAGATTCAGTGATGAGCATGCCTCATGATACAGCGTGGAGGGGTGTCGATAGGATGGGGTGTGATGGAAATTGAGATTGGGCGCGCCAAGCGCGGGCGCCGCGTGTACTCGTTCGACGACATCGCGGTGGTGCCGTCGCGGCGCACGCGCGATCCCGAGGACGTGTCGACGACGTGGTCGATCGACGCGTACCACTTCGACATCCCGGTGCTCGCCGCACCGATGGACTCGGTGGTCTCGCCCCAGACCGCCATCATGATCGGCCAGCTCGGCGGCGTCGGCGTGCTCGACCTCGAGGGCGTGTGGACGCGGTACGAGAACCCCGAGCCGCTGCTCGAGGAGATCCGCAACCTGCCCGAGGGCGGGTCCACCGAGCGCATGCAGGAGATCTACGCCGAGCCGATCAAGCCCGAGCTCGTCACCGCACGACTGGCGGAGATCCGGGCATCCGGAGTCACCGTCGCCGGCGCCCTGTCGCCGCAGCGCACCCAGGAGCTGTACGAGACCGTGGTCGCCGCCGGCGTCGACCTGTTCGTCATCCGCGGCACGACCGTCTCGGCCGAGCACGTCTCGAAGAACTCCGAGCCGCTGAACCTGAAGAAGTTCATCTACGAGCTCGACGTACCCGTGATCGTGGGCGGCGCCGCCACCTACACCGCGGCGCTCCATCTCATGCGCACCGGTGCGGCCGGCGTGCTCGTCGGCTTCGGCGGCGGCGCGGCCTCCACCACCCGTGCGACGCTCGGCATCCACGCCCCGATGGCCACGGCCGTCGCCGACGTGGCCGGCGCCCGCCGCGACTACATGGACGAGTCGGGCGGCCGCTACGTGCACGTCATCGCCGACGGCGGCCTCGGTACGAGCGGCGACATCGTCAAGGCCATCTCGGTCGGCGCCGACGCGGTCATGCTCGGCAGTGCGCTCGCCCGCGCATCCGACGCCCCCGGAGCCGGCTGGCACTGGGGAGCCGAGGCGCATCACGCGCAGCTGCCCCGCGGTCAGCGCGTGCACGTGGGCCAGGTCGCGCCGCTCGAGCAGATCCTGTACGGCCCGTCGCCGGTCTCCGACGGCACCGCGAACCTGATGGGCGCCCTCCGGCGCTCGATGGCGACCACCGGGTACAGCGACCTGAAGGAATTCCAGCGGGTCGAAGTGGTTGTCGCCCCGTACCGGGTTGACTAGCGTGAAGAGGGACGCTACGAGCGACTAGCTCGGCACCAAGGAGAGTCCCATGGCCACGACGACGTCGGTATCGCACTCCACCAAGATCGGGCCCGACGAACGTCGGGACGCGATCGCCTCGCTCAAGGACAAAGAGCTCGACATCCTGGTGGTCGGCGGTGGCATCGTCGGGACGGGTGCCGCGCTGGATGCCGTGACCCGCGGGCTTCGTACCGGGATGGTCGAGGCGCGGGACTGGGCATCCGGAACCTCGAGCCGGTCGTCGAAGCTCGTGCACGGCGGCATCCGCTACCTCGAGCAGCTCGACTTCCGCCTGGTGCGTGAGGCGCTGATCGAGCGCGGGCTGCTGCTGCAGCGCATCGCGCCGCACCTCGTGAAGCCCGTGCGCTTCCTCTACCCCCTGAACAAGCGCGTGATCGAGCGGGCCTACATCGGCGCCGGCATGCTGCTCTACGACATCTTCAGCTACTCCGGCGGCCGCCCGCCCGGGGTGCCGCATCACCGGCACCTCTCGCGCAAGCAGGTGCAGGAGCTGATGCCGAGTCTCGCGAAGGACGCGCTGATCGGCGGCATCACCTACTACGACGCCCAGGTCGACGACGCCCGCTACGTCTCGAGCCTCGCCCGCACGGCCGCCTCCTACGGCGCCCACGTGGCCAGCCGGGTGCAGGTCGAGGGCTTCATCAAGGTCGGCGAGCGGGTCGTCGGCGTGCACGCGCACGACCTCGAGACGGGCGAGAAGTTCGACATCCGCGCCAAGCAGGTCGTGAACGCCACCGGCGTCTGGACCGACGAGACCCAGGCGATGGTGGGGGAGCGCGGGCAGTTCAAGGTGCGGGCCTCGAAGGGCATCCACCTCGTCGTGCCGCGCGACCGCTTCCAGGGCAAGTCGGGGCTGCTGCTCCGCACCGAGAAGAGCGTGCTGTTCGTCATCCCGTGGGGTCGGCACTGGCTGATCGGCACCACCGACACCGACTGGAACCTCGACAAGGCGCACCCGGCCGCGACCGCCGCCGACATCGACTACCTGCTCGAGCACGTCAACAAGGTGCTCGCCGTGCCGCTCACCCGGGAGGACGTCGAGGGCGTGTTCGCCGGCCTCCGCCCGCTGCTCGCCGGCGAGAGCGACCAGACCTCGAAGCTGTCGCGCGAGCACCTCGTCGCGCACTCGGTGCCCGGTCTCGTGGTGATCGCGGGCGGCAAGTGGACGACGTACCGCGTGATGGCCAAGGACGCCATCGACGCCGCCGTCTCCGCGCTCGACGGGAAGATCTCGCCGTCGGTCACGCAGGACATCGCGCTGCTCGGCGCCGAGGGGTACAAGGCGGCCTGGAACAAGCGCGACAAGATCGCGCGGCGGTTCGGCGTGCATCCGGTGCGCATCGAGCATCTGCTGAACCGCTACGGCACGCTGACGGATGAGCTGCTGGGCCTGATCGCCGAGGATCCGTCGCTCGCCGAACCGCTGCCCGGCGCTGACGACTACATCGCGGCCGAGGTGGTCTACGCGGCCTCGCACGAGAGCGCGCTGCACCTGGACGACGTGCTGGCCCGGCGCACCCGCATCTCGATCGAGGCCTGGGACCGCGGGGTCTCGGCCGCTCCGGTCGCCGCCCGCCTGATGGCCGGCGTGCTCGGCTGGAGCGACGAGCAGGTCGAGAAGGAGATCGCGGTGTACCTCGAGCGGGTCGAGGCCGAGCGGGCCAGCCAGCTGCAGCCCGACGACGAGTCGGCCGAGCGGGTGCGGCTCGAGGCGCCCGACATCGTGAAGACCGACTGAGTCGGGTCGTCCTCTCCTGCACCGGTGCGCCCTGTGCGAACAGCCTCCCCAGGCGACGGGCTCCGGATGCCCCTCCACTAAACTGGGATCACCGACGGGTACTCGCCTGCGGTGATCCCAGGAGGAGACGGCCATGGTCGACGTGAAGCGCGTGAAGCTTCCCGGAGTCGGAGTGCTGCACACCTTCGTGACGAGCGACGGCGGCAAGGTCGGCGTCATCGCGCACCGCTCGGGCCACAGCGACCTGATCAGCTTCAGCGACGACGAAGACGGCGACGCCACGAAGGTGTCGCTGCGCCTGTCCGACGACGAGGCGCACACCCTGGCCGAGCTGCTCGGCGGCACCCAGATCACCGAGTCGCTGACCGCGCTCGACCAGATCCCGGGTCTCAGCATCGACTGGTTCACGGTCGACTACGAAGACCACATCGCCGGCCAGCCCCTCGGCAGTCCGGCCGATCGCGGCATCGCCGGCCTCACGGTCGTCGCCGTCGTGCGCGGAGACTCCGCGAACCCCGCCCCCGCCCCCGACTTCAAGGTCTTCCCCGGCGACACCCTCGTGGTCGCCGGCTCTCCGGAGAAGGTCGCCAAGGCGTTCGCCTTCTTCCGCACCGGTGAGCTGAAGGCGAAAGCAGGAGTCGTCGACGGTCCGCCCGGAAGCTGAGCGGCCCCGTGCACCTCGGCCCCGACCTCCTCGTCCTCGGCGTCCTCTTCGTCCTCGCCTACGTCCTCGGGCGGCTCGGCAAGCAGATCGGCCTGCCCGCCATCCCGATCTACATGGTCGTGGGTCTTCTGGCGAGCCCGTACTTCGGCTGGTTCCCGATCGACTTCGTGCACGGCGAGTACATCGAGCTGATCGCGGTCTTCGGCCTGATCCTGCTGCTGTTCAACCTCGGGCTCGAGTTCGACCTCGACGAGTTCGTGGGCAACGCGGGCAAGCTGATCATCTCGGGCGGCTCCTACATCGCCATCAACATGGTGGTCGGATTCGCGTTCGGGTTCCTCGTGGGCTGGGGCACCCGTGAGGCGCTGATCATCGCCGGCATCACGGCGACCTCCTCGAGCGCCATCGTCACGAAGCTGCTGATCGAGCTGAACCGGCTGGCGAACCGCGAGACGCCGATGATCCTGGGCGTCACGGTCGTCGAGGACGTCTTCATCGCGATCTACCTCGCGATCGTCTCGGTCGTGCTCTCGGGCGAGACCGAGATCTGGCCGGTCGTCGGCAAGCTCGCCATCTCCTTCCTCTTCCTCGTCGTGATGTTCACCGCGGCGCGCTGGGGCGGGCGCTTCGTCTCGCGCATCTTCCGCACCAAAGACGACGAGCTGTTCACGATCCTGTTCTTCGGCCTCGCGATCATGTTCGGCGGGCTGGGCGAGATCCTCGGGGTGACGGATGCGATCGGGGCGTTCCTGATCGGGCTCGTGCTGGGGGCGACCCGGTACCGCAACCGCATCGAGCACATCGCCATCCCGTTGCGCGACGTGTTCGGCGCGTTCTTCTTCCTCAACTTCGGGCTGGGGCTCGATCCCTCGAAGTTCCCCGACGTGATCGTGCCGGTGCTCGCAGCGGTCGGCATGACCGTGGCGCTGAACATCGTCGCCGGGCAGTTCGTGGCGTGGCTGAACGGGCTCGGGCCGCAGGCGGGCATCAACACGACCGCGATCCTGCAGAACCGGGGGGAGTTCGCGCTGATCCTCGCGACGCTCGCCCTCGGGGCGGGGCTCGACCCGCGCATCCAGCCGTTCGCCGGTCTGTACGTGCTGATCATGGCGATCATGGGGCCGATCCTCGCGGTCAACTCCGAGCGGATCGGGTCGGTGGTTCTGGGCACGAAGCGCAAGAAGGCCCGGGCGGCGGCTGCGGCTGCGGCTGCGCTCGGGGCAGCGCCGGCGGGTGGCGCATCGGGCGCGGGCGCGGGCGCGAGGAGCGCGACGGGCCCGACGGGCGACCTCGATCGCGACGAGGCGATCGCCCTGATGGAGGCGGCGACGGCCGGGGGTGCCGGCGGCTCGGCCGGCGGTGCGGTGGGCGGCAGCGTCGGGGTCGGCACGGGCGGCGTCACGGTGGCGGGGGCGGGCGGCCGCGCATCCGGAACCGCCGTCGAGTCGGCGGGCGACGAGCAGTTCGACGACGACCGGGCGGCCGCGAACGCCCTCGACAGCGACTACGACGACTACGACACGACGCTCCGGCCCGGCCGCGGCGAGGACGACGGCTCGTCGGGTGACCCGGGCATCGACCGGCTGATCGAGCAGGCGATGCTGCAGTCCGACGACGAGAGCCCCCGAGCGAGAGACAGCGAGTATTGAGCACCACCGGCACCCCGGCCAGCACCGGAACCCCCGCCCGCCCCACCCTCGGCGGCGTCATGCGGCGCCCGCGCTGGATCGCGACACTGCTGCTCGCCCTCGCGGTCGCCGCCGGTTTCGCCGCGCTCGGGCAGTGGCAGCTCGACCGCGCGGTGTCGACCGGCACCTCGGTGAACGACGCGACCGAGACCGTGCTGCCCCTGGAGCAGGTGGCCACCCCGCAGCAGGCGGTGATCGAGAAGCAGGCCGCCCAGCGCGCCGAGGTCAGCGGTGTGTTCGTGCCCTCGGGCTTCGACTACATCGCCGACCGGCTGAACGACGGAGCGCCGGGATACTGGGTGATCGGCCAGGTGCAGGTCGCCAACGAGCCCGACACCTACCTGGCCGTGGCCCTCGGCTGGACCGCGTCGGAGGACGAGGCGCGGGCGACCGCCACGACGCTGGCCGCGTCGGGCTCGACCACGCCCGAGCAGATCGTCGGCCGCTACCTGCCGACCGAAGGTCCGGTCGCCCCGCAGCCGTCGGCCGGCACCTCGCTCGACGGCGGCCCGCTCTCCACCACGATGTCGGTCTCGGAGCTGATCAACCGGTGGTCGCAGTTCGACGAGTCGGCCGAGGTCTACGGCGGCTACCTCGTGCTCGACGCGGCGCCGCAGCCGCTCGCGCTGATCGACTCCCCGGAGCCCGACCGCTCGGTGCAGCTGAACTGGCTGAACATCTTCTACGCGGCCGAATGGGTGGTGTTCGCCGGCTTCGCCATCTACCTCTGGTACCGGCTCGTGCGCGACGCCCTGGAGCGTGAGCTGGAGGAGCTCGACGAGTCGCTCGCCCCGGACGGGCGCGGGTAGGCTGGATCCATGCCACTCGCACCCAAACCGAAGGACTTCCCCCGCATCCGCGGTGCGCTGAAGTTCTACCAGGTCGCCTCCATCATCACCGGTGTGCTGCTGCTCCTGCTCTGCGTCGAGATGCTGCTGAAGTACACCCCGCTGGGGCTCGAGGTCGAGCTCGGCGGGCGCAACGGGCTGCTCGCCCTGGTGCCCGACGGCACGGTCACCGCCGTGAACCTGAGCACGGGCATCCTGATCGTGCACGGCTGGTTCTACGTCGTCTACCTCTTCTCCGACTTCCGCCTGTGGAGCCTCATGCGCTGGCCGTTCCTGCGGTTCGTCCTGATCGCGCTCGGCGGGGTCATCCCCTTCCTCTCCTTCTTCCTCGAAGGGCGCATCGCCCGCGAGGTGAAGACCTACCTCGCCACCCGTGAAGCGGAGCTGGCGAAAAACGACACCGTGGAGGCATCCCATTAGCGGAGCAGAGATTCCCGATCACGACGAGCTGACCCGCCCGGTGCTCGTCGTCGATTTCGGCGCGCAGTACGCCCAGCTCATCGCACGCCGCGTGCGCGAGGCGAGCGTCTACTCCGAGATCGTGCCGCACACCATCACCGCCGCGGAGGTCGCCGCGAAGAACCCGTCCGGCATCGTGCTGAGCGGCGGGCCGTCGAGCGTCTACGAGGACGGCGCTCCGGCGTTCGACTCCGCGATCTTCGACCTCGGCGTGCCGACCATGGGCATCTGCTACGGCTTCCAGGTGATGGCCAAGGCGCTCGGTGGCGAGGTCGCGAAGACCGGCGCCCGCGAGTACGGCTCGACCGACATGGCCGTCGACGACCTGGGCGGCGGCGAGCTCCTCGCCGAGCAGCCCGACGCTCAGACGGTGTGGATGAGCCACGGCGACTCGGTCGTCAAGGCCCCCGAGGGCTTCGAGGTGCTCGCGCGCACCTCGTCCACCCCGGTCGCCGCCTTCGCCAACAAGGAGCGGGGTCTCTACGGCGTGCAGTGGCACCCCGAGGTCAAGCACACCCAGTACGGGCAGGACGTCATCGTCAACTTCCTGCACCGGGCCGCCGGTATCCCCGCCGACTGGAACCCGGGCAACGTCATCGCCGACCAGGTCGCCGCCATCCAGGCGCAGGTCGGCTCGGGCCGGGTCATCTGCGGCCTCTCGGGCGGCGTCGACTCCGCGGTGGCCGCGGCTCTCGTGCACAAGGCCGTCGGAGACCAGCTGGTCTGCGTCTTCGTCGACCACGGTCTGCTGCGACAGGACGAGCGGCGGCAGGTCGAGGAGGACTACGTCAAGTCCACCGGCGTGCGCCTCGTCACGATCGACGCGCGCGAGCAGTTCATCTCGGCCCTCGCCGGCGTCAGCGACCCCGAGCAGAAGCGCAAGATCATCGGGCGCGAGTTCATCCGCACCTTCGAGCAGGCGCAGGCCGACCTGATCGCCGAGGCCGCGGCCGACGGCGACCCGATCCGCTTCCTCGTGCAGGGCACGCTCTACCCCGACGTGGTCGAGTCGGGCGGCGGCAGCGGCACCGCGAACATCAAGAGCCACCACAACGTCGGCGGCCTGCCGGAGGACCTGCAGTTCGAGCTCGTCGAGCCGCTGCGGGCATTGTTCAAGGACGAGGTGCGCGCCATCGGCCGCCAGCTCGGTCTGCCCGACGAGATCGTCTCGCGCCAGCCGTTCCCCGGCCCCGGCCTCGGCATCCGCATCGTCGGCGAGGTCACGGCCGAGCGCCTCGAGCTGCTCCGCCAGGCCGACGCGATCGTGCGCGCCGAGCTCACCGCCGCGGGCCTCGACGCCGAGATCTGGCAGTGCCCGGTCGTGCTGCTGGCCGACGTGCGGTCGGTCGGCGTGCAGGGCGACGGGCGCACCTACGGGCACCCGATCGTGCTGCGGCCCGTCTCGAGCGAAGACGCGATGACCGCCGACTGGACGCGGCTGCCCTACGACGTGCTGGCCCGCATCTCGAACCGCATCACCAACGAGGTCAGCGGCGTCAACCGCGTCGTGCTCGACGTCACGTCGAAGCCGCCGGGAACCATCGAGTGGGAGTGATCCCACCGGGAGCCTGCGAGCCGGAGTGATCCCGCTCGGACGAGAGCCCCTCCGGACGATCCGCCAGGCCTCAGGCCCCGGCCGGGTCGCCGGAGGGGCTCTTCCGTCGCCGGGGCCACGGGCGGTGCGTGGTCAGGCGGCTGAACACCCACTCCAGCGGCCCCTGCGTGAAGGCGAGCTTCCAGAGGCACGCGAGCACCAGCGACGGGATGGCGAACACGAAGAACAGCGGCACCGACTGCCAGCCGAGCCACTCCTCGTGCGGCACGAGCTCCACGGCGACGGCGATTCCGATGATCTGCGCCGTGTAGATCGTGAGCGGCATCGAGCCGACGGCCCGGAGCGGCCACAGCACGCCCCGCGAGATGCGCCGCACTCGTTCAGCCGCCGAGTCGGTCAGCCAGACGAGCAGCCCGATCACCGCGACCGCGAGCCCGCCCGAGGCGATCACCTCGGCGGTGGTGTCGTCGTGCGCGAGCACCGGCGCGCCGAGCGCATCGGGCACGGTGTAGCCGAGCACCGCAGCCAGCCCGCCCGCGGCGACGAGCACGTACTGGGTGCGCCGGCTCCGCAGATCGGAGCGGGCGATCAGGATGCCGACGGCCAGGTAGGCGAGCCAGACGGGCGCCGGGTACGCGTCGATCAACCAGCGCACCGGGAAGTAGGCCCACGGGCTCTCGAACGCGGTCGCGGTCGCTCCGGTCGTGCCCTCGATGGCCGCGCCGATCGTCTCGACCAGCCACGGGCCGCCCAGCGCTGCGGCTGCGGCGACGACCGCCACCAGCCAGCGCGGGGCGTAGAGCAGCGGCAGCGCCACGATGAACAAGAAGCCGTAGGTGTCGAGGATGATCGCGATCGGCGTCTGCAGGAAGGTCAGCAGCACGCCGAGCACGATCAGCAGCAGGCCGCGCAGCAGCACGACGCGGGCGACGCGGCCACGCGCATCCGGAGCCGGTCGCCGGGAACCGCCGGACATGAGGCCCAGGGAGACGCCCGCGATGGTGGCGAAGAGGATGGAGGAGCGGCCGTCCCAGACGAAGTCGCCGTCGCCCTCGGGCACGGTGTGGGCGGCGAGCATGCCCAGGAGGGCGAGGCCGCGGGCGGCGTCGAGGCCGGTTAGACGGCCCGCGGCGGTGCGGATCCCCCGGACGGCTCCCCGGGAACGGCGAACGGGGCCGCCCTCTCGGACGACCCCGTTCGTTTCGCTGATGACCGGCTCCGGTTCGTCGCGGGAGACGGCTAGTTGCGGAAGATGGCGATCATGCGGAGGAGCTCCAGGTACAGCCAGACGATGGTGGTCATCAGGCCGAACGCGCCGGTCCACCCGTACTTGCGGGGGGCTCCCGACTTGACGCCGCGCTGGATCATGTCGAAGTCGAGCACCAGCGAGTAGGCCGCCATGATGACGACGACGACGCCGATGACGAGGCCGATCCAGCCGCTGCGCAGGCCGAACGGGTCGGTGACCACGCCGGTGAGCATGAGCACGAGGTTCAGCAGCGAGAAGACGCCGTAGCCGACCATCGCGATCAGGAACACCTTGGTGGCGCGCTTGGAGGCACGGATCTTGCCGCTCGCAAACAGGGCGAGGGTGACGCCGAAGACGGCGACCGTGGCGAGCACGGCCTGGATGACGATGCCCGACCACTGGTACTCGAAGAAGCTCGAGATGGCGCCGATCGCGAGGCCCTCGAAGGCCGCGTAGGCGAGGATCAGCGGAACGGACGGCTCGCGCTTGAAGGCGTTGACGAGGCCGAGAACGAAGCCGACGAGCACGCCGACGATCATCAGGCCGAGGCCGAGGACGGTGGGGACGGGCCAGTTGGCGAGGAAGCCGACGACGCCGGTGACCAGGAAGATCGCGAACAGGCCCGCGGTCTTCATGATGACGTCGTCGTAGCTCATGCGGTCGGTCTCGGCGGGGCCGGCGGCCGGGCGCTCGTAGAGCTGCTGGAGACCGTCTGCGGTCATCGTGGGGGTCTGTGCCACCGCCTTGCCGTTGAACACCGGATTCCGGGCGAAGGCGGGGTTGCTGGAGGACGCTGCCATGTCGTTCTCAATCTGTGCTGTGAGGGTGATCGTGGTTGCTACAAACGTAGTGCACCGTTTACAGGAAATGCCTGGACATGGGCCCGATGTGTGCCCTGAACGGGGATGTTCGCCGAGGGCGCAGGGGCGGGCTGCCGGTGGCGGGGCGTAGCGTGTGGGGCGTGATCAGAGAAGCGGATGCGCGTCCCCTCGTCATCGGGCACCGAGGCGCCAGCGGGTACCGGCCGGAGCACACGGCGTCCGCGTACGAGCTGGCGTTCGCGCTCGGCGCCGACGCGGTGGAGCCCGACGTCGTGCTGACGCGCGACGGGGTCGCGGTCGTGCGGCACGAGAACGAGATCTCGGGCACGACCGATGTCGCCGCGCATCCGGAATTCGCCGACCGCCGCACCACCAAGCACATCGACGGGCACGAGCTGACCGGGTGGTTCACCGAGGACTTCACCTGGGCGGAGCTGCAGACGCTGCGAGCGCGGGAGCGGCTGCCCGAGGTGCGGCCGGCGAGCCGGAGCTTCGACGGGCGATTCGGGATCCTGCGGCTGGCGGACGTGCTGCGGATCGTGGACGAGGCGTCTTCTTCTTCGTCTTCGTCTTCTTCTTCGGGGCTGCGGCGGGCTGTGGTCGAGCTGAAGCACGTGGCGTTCTACGACTCGATCGGGATGCCCTACGCCGAGATCGTGGCGGGGGAGCTCGCGTCGGCGGGGTGGGATGCGCGGCCGTCGCAGCTCGTGGTGGAGTCGTTCGAGAAGACGGCGCTCGCCGGGCTGCGTGCGCGCGGGGTGGCGGCGGAGTGGATCTTCCTGCTCGAGGACTCGGGGTCGCCCGCCGATCTGGTGGCGGCGCAGGGGGCCGGGGCACCGGACTACGCGTCGTTCCTCACGCCTGCGGGGCTGGCCGGGCTGGCGACCGAGGTCGACGGGATCAGCCTCGACAAGGCGACGATCATGCCGCGGGATCTGAAGGGATCGGCGCACGGGGTGAGCGACGTGGTGGCGAGGGCGCACGCCGCGGGGCTGTCGGTGTTCACGTGGACCCTGAGGGCGGAGAACCGGTTCCTGCCGCGGAACTTCCGGCTGGGGCGGGACAAGGCGGCGTTCGGGGCGTGGGAGGACGAGTTCGCGGCGATCCTGTCGTCGGGGGTCGACGGGGTGTTCGCGGATCAGCCGGATCTGGCGGTGCGGGCTCGGGAGCTGGTGGCGCTCCGGGGATGAGCGTCGGTGGTGCGACCTAGACTTGTAGGAGCATGAGCGACACCACTACTCCCCGTCTTCAGCCTGTCGTCGTCGACCCTTCGGGCGGGTCCGCCGGCGGTGCTCCGGAGGACGACGAGCTGCTCGCCGGGCTGAACCCCGAGCAGCGCGAAGCGGTCGTCTACCGCGGGCAGGCGCTGCTCATCGTCGCGGGCGCGGGCAGTGGCAAGACGCGCGTGCTGACGCACCGCATCGCCGGGCTGATCAAGAGCGGGGAGGCGTGGCCGAGCCAGATCCTCGCGATCACGTTCACCAACAAGGCCGCCGCCGAGATGCGCGAGCGCGTCGGGCACCTGCTGGGGCAGGTCGCCGAGGGCATGTGGATCTCGACGTTCCACTCGGCCTGCGTGCGCATCCTGCGCCGCGAGGCCGAGAACTTCGGCTTCACCAAGAGCTTCACCATCTACGACTCGGCCGACTCGCGGGCGCTGGTCAAGCGCATCATCAAAGACCTGCAGGCCGACACCTTCGGCTTCACCGTCTCGCAGGTCACCGCGAAGATCTCCAAGTTGAAGAACGAACTCGCCGACGCCGACAGCTACGCGCGCACGGCGAACTTCAACGACCCGCAGGAGGC
Source organism: Herbiconiux sp. VKM Ac-2851 (assembly GCF_013205105.1). Classification (NCBI taxonomy): domain Bacteria; kingdom Bacillati; phylum Actinomycetota; class Actinomycetes; order Micrococcales; family Microbacteriaceae; genus Herbiconiux; species Herbiconiux sp. VKM Ac-2851. The sequence continues at coordinate 485,605 of NZ_JABMLJ010000003.1, forward strand.
GATGTTCGTCGAGTGCTTCCGGGCCTACAGCCGGGCACTCCGCGAGGCGAACGCCTTCGACTTCGACGACCTGATCAGCCAGACGGTGTTCCTGTTCCGGGCCTTCCCACAGGTGGCCGAGAAGTACCAGCGGCGGTTCCGGCACATCCTCGTCGACGAGTACCAGGACACGAATCACGCGCAGTACTCGCTCATCCGCGAGCTCACCAAGGCGCCGGAGTCGAACGAGCTCTCGGGGCTCGCGTCGTTCGGCGGGGGCGGGGCGTCGCTGACCGTCGTCGGTGACTCCGACCAGTCGATCTACGCCTTCCGCGGGGCCGACATCCGCAACATCGTCGAGTTCGAACGCGACTTCCCCGGCGCTCGCGTGGTTCTGCTCGAGCAGAACTACCGGTCCACCCAGAACATCCTCTCGGCGGCCAACGCCGTCATCTCGAACAACTTCGACCGCAAGGACAAGAAGCTCTGGACGGCTGTCGGCGACGGCGAGAAGATCATCGGGTTCACCGGCTACTCGGGGCACGACGAGGCGCAGTTCGTGGCCGACGAGATCGCGAAGCTGCACGAGGGCGGCATGGCGTACAACGACATCGCCGTGTTCTACCGCACCAACTCGCAGACGCGTGCGCTGGAGGAGATCTTCATCCGCTCGGCGCTGCCGTACCGGGTGCTCGGCGGCACCAAGTTCTACGAGCGGGCCGAGATCAAGGATGCGATGGCCTACCTCTCGGCCGTAGCGAACCCGTTCGACGGACTGGCGCTGCGGCGCATCCTGAACACCCCGAAGCGCGGCATCGGGCCGGCGACGGAGACGGCGCTCGCCGGGTTCGCCGAGCGCAACGAGACCAGCTACCGCGAGGCGATGCGCCGGGCGAAGGAGCTGAGCCTCGGGCCGAAGGTCACGGGGGCGATCCTGCAGCTCGCGGGGCTGCTCGACGAGGCGAGCGAACTCGTCGATCCGACGCGGGAGGGCGGGGAGGCGCCGGTCAGCGAGGTGCTGCAGCTGCTGATGGAGCGGAGCGCCTACGTCGCCACGCTGCGCGCCAGCCGCGACCCGCAGGACGAGGCTCGAGCCGAGAACGTCGAGGAACTGCTCGCGGTGACCAAGGAGTTCAACCGCAACAACCCCGACGGCACACTGCTCGACTTCCTCACCGAGGTGTCGCTCGTGGCTGCGGTCGACGACCTCGACGACTCCAGCGGAACGGTGTCGCTGATGACGCTGCACACCGCCAAGGGGCTCGAGTACGACGCCGTCTTCCTCACCGGGGTCGAGGAGGACCTGCTGCCGCACCGCATGTCGGCCGGGGAGCCCGGAGGGCCCGCGGAGGAGCGGCGGCTGTTCTATGTCGGCATCACGCGGGCGCGGAAGCGGCTGTTCATCTCGCTCGCCATGACGCGGGCCCAGTTCGGCGAGACCGCGGTGGCGATGCCGAGCCGATACCTGCAGGAGATCCCGGCGGAGCTGGTGGAGTGGATCCAGTCGCCGGGCATGGCTTCGCGCGGCGGGAGCGACAGTCGGGCGCTGAACGGATCGCGCGGCGGGAGCTACGGCGGCGGCTACGGGTCGCGGTCGGGCTCGGGCTCGGGTTCGTCGTCCGGCTCGGGTTCGCCGCGCTTCGGAGCCGACGGCGGCTACGGGCTGCCGCCGGGACCGCCCCGGCCGAAGACCGAGTGGGCGAACCGCGTGACGGGGCAGGTGCGCGACAACGGCGACCTGACGCTCGCTCCCGGTGACCGCATCAAGCACGCCGACTTCGGCGAGGGCCGCGTCAACCAGGTCACGGGCGAGGGCGCCAAGCGCGTCGCCCACGTCACCTTCGAGGCCGTCGGCGCCAAGAAGCTCCTCATCAAGATCGCCCCCATCGAGAAGCTCTGAGCTGCGGCGGACCGGCGGTCGCGTACCCGCTGACTTCTTCCGATCGCGGCTGACCCCGTCTTGCTCGGCGGTCGACCGCCCCGCGTGCGCCGGCCCCGCAGCGTCACCGGGCGGTGAGCGGCGGGGCCGAGGTGCTGGCGGGACGGATCCGCTGGCAGCGCCTTTTGGAGTCGACCCCGGCGTCGTCGGGCCGGATCCGACGGGAGCGTCTGCGGGCGTCGACCCCGGCGTCGGCGGGCCCGATCCGACGGGAGGCGGCGGTGGGGTCAACTCCGGCGTCGGCGGGTGGGGATGGTGGCGCCCGCGAGGCCGGCCAGGGCCAGGCCGAGGATGAGTGCCCCGACCGCCGTGGCGGTGGCCATCGCGGTGGGGCCGGCCGGTGCGCCGGTGAGCGGCAGGCGGCCGGTCGCGACCGGCGGAGCCGGGGAGGTCGGGGCCGTGGGCGGCGGGGTCGTGGCCGGGGGAGCCATCGGTGGAGCGGTGAGGGAGACGGCTTCCGAGGCATGGACGCGGTGGTCGGCGAACGCCGGGACCAGCGATGCCTCGACGGACTCGCCATCGACGCTCTCACCATGGACGGTCTCACCCGTCGGTCCGGCGGTGGAGGCGTCCGCGCCATCGACGCTCTCACCCGTCGGCTCGGCGGTTACGGCGGGCAACCTGGCGGGGGTGGAGCCGTCGGACTCGGTGACGAAGTAGTAGTGGCCGGGCCTCGTCACGGGGAGGCAGGCGGAGGGGTGATCGCCGTCCGCGGAGACGGAGGTCGTGGTGCGGCCGGCGACCGGGAAGTCGCGCCAGCCGTCGGGGGTCGACTCGAGCTCGGGCAGGGCAGGCAGTGGGCCCAGCAGGGTGGACCGCACCTCGATCGGGTCGATGCCGGCGGGGAGCCCCTGGATGTGAAGGGTGTCGGCGATGCAGGCCGGTGCGAGCACCGACACGACCGGCGCAGTCTCCCCGCCGTGTGCGGCGACCGAGGCAGCCGTTGCGGCGATGGCCGGAGGGGCATCCAGGTCATGCGGGCCGTGTGCGGGTGGCGCGGTGCCGGTGGACGTGGCGGTGAGGTCGGTCGCGGTGGCGGGCGTCGACGTGGTGGTGGGTGTCGACGTAGTGGTTGGGCTGGTGGTCGCGGTGGTGGTGAGGGTGAGGGCGGCCGGGGCGAGGGTGGTCTCGGAGGCGGCGCCGAAGGGGGAGGCCCAGGGGCGGAGGCGGCTGCCGCCCTGGGCGGGTGGGGTGCGGGCGGGGTCGATGGAGTCGGTCCAGACGTAGAAGCCGGGGGACGGGACGGTGCAGGGCGGGGAGTCGTAGCGGCGCGGTCCGGCTGCCGCGAGGGTCTCGACCGTGCAGACGATGGGGTCTCCGGCAGGTGGGGCTTCAGCCTGCACAGGGGCCGCGGGGAAGGGGCCGTGCAGAACGCTCGTGATCACCACCGGGATGGGGGCAAGGGTGCCGTCGGGGGCGGTGTAGACGCCCCAGTCGGGGCCGGCGGGCGAGGACGGGTGGACCGAGAGGTGGAGGGCGTCGGTCAGGGCGTCGCCGGGCTGGACGACCGCAGCACTGGTCTGGGTCTGGACGCGGGGAGCGAAGGGGAGCTCGCTGGGGGCGGTGGCGCGGTCGGTCGCGCGGGCGTCGCGAGGGTAGGGGTGGTCGACGAGCAGGCTCTGGTTGGGGCCGGTGTTGCGGCCGAGGCGGAAGCCGGGGCCGAAGGGGAGCGCGCGGTACTCGACGGTGACCGAGACCGTCTCGGTCGTGCCGTGCTGCGCCGGCAGGATGGGCGCCGAGGTGCCGTTCGGCACCGTGCGGGTGCGGCTGCCGTCGTCGAAAGTGGCGCCCGTGAGGGTGAGCCGGCCGGGGAAGGAGCCGGCGGGCACGGTCGCTCGGCCCGCCAGGTAGTCGACGACGAGTTCCGAGCGCACCGAGCCGCCGGGCCCCTCGAGATCGAGCGAGACGGTCGCCGAGACCCCGGTGGAGGCTCCGCCCGGCTCGTTAGCGCGGGACAGGATGTGGTTCGCCGCGATGACGACGTCGGCCGCCGAGTCGTTGGCCCGGCGGGCGAAGTAGGCCTGGTCGTGGCCGGCGAGGCCCGCGACGGTCCAGGTGGCCAGCTGCGCCGAGGCCGCCGAGAGCGGGTCGGCCGGCGCGCCGAAGTTGCGCGAGATGTAGGCCAGGCGCGCCGAGTCGGCCGCCGAGTACTCGCCCGTGGTCGAGCCGTCGACGTACTCGACCTCGGTGCCGGCCGGTTGCGGCTTCTCGACGTCGAGGCAGTAGCCCGTGTTGCCGTCGTCGAGGCGGTACGAGCCGATCCACGAGGCGTGGTCGCCCGCCCACATCACCCCCTGGCCGTGGGCGACGGCGCGGGCCGCGAGTGCCGGGCCCGCGGCCAGGAGGCCGCCGAGCGCCAGCACGGCGGTGGCGAGGAGGAACGAGAGGAGGCGGAGGCGTGGGTTCATGCGGACAGCGTGCCGGGCGGGCATCCGGGGCCTGAGCTCGGCGGCGGCATCTGTGGAGAACCCGGGGCAGCGGGAGGCGGTGCAGGAGGAGAGCCCCCGGGAAAGGCTCACGAAGGGGAGCGTCGGCGGGCGGGGGTAATGTTCTAGGTGGTGTCCGGAGCGACGAAGCGGAACATGCCCTCCGTCGCGCCGTGAGTCATGTCCTGAGTGACTGCCAGGACGACGAGTTGAACGGATTGGAAGACCAGCGTGGATCTATTCGAATACCAGGCCAGAGACCTCTTCGAGAGCTACGGCGTGCCCGTGCTCCCCGGAATCGTCGCCGACACCCCTGAGGAGGTGCGCGCAGCGGCCGAGAAGCTCGGCGGCGTCACCGTCGTCAAGGCCCAGGTCAAGGTCGGCGGTCGCGGCAAGGCCGGCGGTGTCAAGGTGGCGAAGACGCCCGACGAGGCCGAAGAGGCGGCGAAGGCCATCCTCGGCCTCGACATCAAGGGCCACGAGGTCAAGCGGGTCATGGTCGCCGGCGGCGCCCGCATCGCGGAAGAGTTCTACTTCTCGGTGCTGCTCGACCGCGCCAACCGCTCCTACCTCTCGCTGACGAGCTACGAGGGCGGCATGGAGATCGAGCAGCTCGCCGTCGAGCGTCCCGAGGCCCTCGCCCGCATCGAGGTCGACCCCATCGCGGGCATCGACCTCGAGACCGCGAAGGCGATCGCCGTGCAGGCGAACTTCCCGGCCGAGCTGGTCGACAAGGTCGCTCCTGTGTTCGTGAAGCTGTGGGAGGTCTACAAGGGCGAAGACGCCACGCTCGTCGAGGTGAACCCGCTCGTGCTCACCGAGGAGGGCGAGATCATCGCGCTCGACGGAAAAGTGAGCCTCGACGAGAACGCCGACTTCCGTCACCCCGGCCACGAGGCGCTCGAAGACGCCGAGGCGGCCGACCCGCTCGAGGCCAAGGCCAAGAAGCTCGGCCTCAACTACGTCAAGCTCGACGGCCAGGTCGGCGTGATCGGCAACGGCGCGGGGCTCGTCATGTCGACGCTCGACGTCGTCTCCTACGCGGGCGAGAAGCACGACGGCGTGAAGCCGGCGAACTTCCTCGACATCGGCGGCGGAGCCTCGGCCCAGGTGATGGCCAATGGGCTCGACGTCATCCTCGGCGACGAGCAGGTCAAGAGCGTGTTCGTGAACGTGTTCGGCGGCATCACCGCCTGCGACGCGGTGGCGAACGGCATCGTCGGCGCCCTCGAGGTGCTCGGCGACACGGCGACCAAGCCGCTCGTGGTGCGGCTCGACGGCAACAAGGTCGAGGAGGGCCGCGCCATCCTCGAGAAGGCCGCGCACCCGCTGGTGACCCTGGCCCTGACGATGGACGACGGCGCCGACAAGGCCGCCGAGCTGGCCGCTGCGGCGAGCAAGTAAGCGGCGAGCGAAGTAGAGGACGAGAGACATGTCGATTTTTCTGAACAAGGATTCCAAGGTCATCGTGCAGGGCATCACCGGCGGTGAGGGCACCAAGCACACCGCCCTCATGCTGAAGGCCGGCACCCAGGTCGTCGGCGGTGTGAACGCCCGCAAGGCCGGCACCGTCGTCAACCACACCGACAAGGACGGCAACGCCGTCGAGCTGCCGGTCTTCGCCACGGTGAAGGAGGCCATCGAGGCCACCGGCGCCGACGTGTCGATCGCCTTCGTGCCCCCGGCCTTCTCGAAGGACGCGATCATCGAGGCCATCGACGCCGAGATCCCGCTGCTCGTCGTGATCACCGAGGGCATCCCGGTGCAGGACTCGGCCGAGGCCTGGGCCTACGCCAAGCAGAAGGGCAACACGACCCGCATCATCGGCCCCAACTGCCCCGGCATCATCACGCCCGGTGAGGCGCTCGTCGGCATCACCCCGGCGAACATCACCGGAAAGGGTCCGATCGGCCTCGTCTCGAAGTCGGGCACGCTGACCTACCAGATGATGTACGAGCTGCGCGATCTGGGCTTCTCGACCGCCATCGGCATCGGCGGCGACCCCATCATCGGCACCACGCACATCGACGCGCTCGCCGCGTTCGAGGCCGACCCCGAGACCAAGGCGATCGTGATGATCGGCGAGATCGGCGGCGACGCCGAGGAGCGCGCTGCCGATTTCATCAAGGCGAACGTCACCAAGCCGGTCGTCGGCTACGTCGCGGGCTTCACCGCCCCCGAGGGCAAGACGATGGGTCACGCGGGCGCGATCGTGTCCGGCTCGGCCGGCACCGCCCAGGCGAAGAATGAGGCCCTCGAGGCCGCCGGCGTGCGCGTCGGCAAGACCCCGAGCGAGACCGCGGCGCTGCTGCGCGAGGTCTACGCGGCCCTCTAGCCACGAGCTCCCTGCACGACGGCCCGTCCCTTACCGGGGGCGGGCCGTCGTCGTCCCCGCCGACCTGCCAGAATGTGCAGAACGACCCCGAGGCGATGAGGAGGCCGGCCGTGACCGACCACGACGCGACGACGGATGCTCCCGCCGCTCGCCCTTCGCTCCGACAACGCCTGAGGCACGAGCTCGTCACCCCCGAGTCGATCTACGGCACCATCATCGTCAGCGCCCTGATCGTCGTGGTCGACGACGGCGAGAGCGACTTCCGGCTGATGATCGGAGTCGGGAGCACCGTGCTGGTGTTCTGGCTCGCCCACGTCTTCGCCTTCACGGTGGCGCACCACGGGCGCCGCGGCGGCACCGAGCTCGGTGTCGCGGCGGCCCTCGGTCGGGCGCTGACGCACTCCACCGGCCTGCTGCTCGCCGCAGTGGTGCCGATGATCGTGCTCGGCCTCGGCGCGCTGGGCGTGGTCGACGAGGACTCGGCCTACCTCGGGGCGCTCTGGGTAGGCGTGATCGTGCTCTTCCTGCTCGGCGTGCTCGCCTTTGCCGAGCGCGGCGCTCGCTGGTACTCCTGCCTCACGGGCGGGGTCGCGACGGCGCTGCTCGGGGTGGCCGTGATCCTCCTCAAAGCGGTCTTCCACTGACTGTCCTCCACAGACGGTCATCCACCAGGGCGTCTTCCACCGGACCGAGCGTCGTCAGCTGATGCGCCGACCCTGCCGGTAGGCTCGGCTCCGCATGAATCGCCCAGCCACCGCCCTCCTCGCCGCCCTCGACGCGGTCATCGCCGTAGCCATCGGGGTGGGCATCCCGCTCATCCCGCTGACCATCCTCTGGGCCGCCCAGTTCGGCCTCGCCGTCGACTGGCTCGCGTTCTGGCGCGCCTCGGGCGACCTGTGGCTGCTCGGCAACGGGGTCGACCTGCTGCTCACCATCGATCCGGCGCTCGCGCTGCGGCTCGGCGTGGCCGGGGCCGAGCTCCCCTTCGAGGTCGGCATCGCGCCCCTCGGGCTCGCGGTCGTGACGGTGCTGCTCGGGCTGCGCTCCGGCCGCCGACTCGGCCAGACGCCCTACCCGGTCACTGGAGCGGCGGTCGGCGTGATCGTGGTCGCCGCGCTCGCCCTCCTCGTGGCCCTGAGCGCCCGTGACGCGGCAGCCCTGCCCTCGATCGCCCAGAGCATCGTCTTCCCCGCCGGGGTGTGGGCCCTCGGTCTGGCGCTCGGCTACGGCACGGCACCGCGTCGGGTCGCGTCACGAGAGCTCGCCCAGGGCTCGGCGCCGCGCCAGGCCCTCGCGCGCCTCCTCGACCGGGTCGACGCGGGCGATCGGGCCCTCGCGGCGCTCGCCCTGCGGGCAGGCACGATCGCGGCCGCGGGCGTCGTCGGTTTCGCCGCCCTCGCGATGGCCGTCGTGCTGGTGCTGAACTTCAGTTCGATCGTGGGGCTGTACGAGAGCCTGCAGGCGGGCATCCTGGGCGGGGTGACGCTGACGCTCGGGCAGCTGGCCCTGCTGCCGAACATCGTGCTCTGGACCGCCGCGTGGTTCGTCGGCCCCGGGTTCGCCCTCGGTGCCGGCTCCTCGGTGTCGCCGCTCGGCACCCAGCTCGGGCTGGTGCCCTCGCTGCCGGTGTTCGGCGCGCTGCCCGAGAGCGCTCCGGCGTTCGCGTTCGTGGGCCTGCTGGTGCCCATCGTCATCGGCTTCGCCACGGCCGCCCTGCTGAGGCCGGTCTACCTCGACCACGTGCGCGGCTCGAGCCCGCGCGGCCGGATCGTACGGCTCGCCGCGACGTCGGCCGGTGGGGGGCTGGTGGGGGCGGGCATCCTGGCCCTGCTGACGCTCTGGGCCGGAGGAGCGGCCGGGCCCGGACGGCTCGCCGAGGTGGGTGCCGACCCGGGGGCCGTGCTGCTGTGGGCGTTCGTCGAGCTCACCCTCGCCCTGGTGCTCGGCCTCCTCGGCGGCGCCAGCTGGCGCCCGGGAGCCGCCGGTGCGCGCCCGCGATCAGCGGACGCACGCCCGCGACCAGCGGAAGCGCGCCCGCGACCGGCGGACGCGCGCCCGGAAGCAGCCGACGCGACGACACGCGCCGCCCGCCCGCCTGCCGATACACTGTGACCGTGCTCTCCCTCCTGGTTCTGATCTCCGGAGGGGGCTCCAACCTCAGAGCCCTGCTCGAGGCCTGCCGTTCGGCCGACTACCCGGCCCACGTCATCGCGGTCGGCGCCGACACCGACGCCCCGGGGCTCGCGCACGCCGAGGAGTTCGGCGTGCCGACGTTCACCGTCATCCCCTCGGCTTTCGAGAACCGTGCCGCGTGGGGCGAGGAGCTGCTCGAGCAGATCGAGCGCTGGAACCCCGACCTGGTGGTGTGCGCCGGCTTCATGCGCATCCTGCCGCCCGGGGTCGTCGCGGCCCTCACCCCGCGGCTCATCAACACCCACCCCGCCCTGCTCCCCGCTTTCCCGGGTGCCCACGCCGTGCGCGACGCGCTCGCCGCCGGCGCCGAGGTCACGGGCGTCACCGTGCACGTGATCGACGAGGGAGTCGACACCGGGCCCGTGATCGTGCAGCGCGAGGTCGCCGTGCGGCCGGGCGACACCGAGCACACCCTGCACGAACGCATCAAGACCGTCGAACGCGAACTGCTGGTGCAGGCCGTGCTCGACATCGCCACCGCACGAGTCGATCTCGAGGAGACAGCAGCACGATGAGCGGACCGCAGCACGATCCGAGCCTCTACAGCCACCGCGACACCGTCCCGGTGCGCCGCGCGCTGATCTCGGTCAGCGACAAGACCGGCCTCGCCGACCTGGTGGGCGCGCTCGCGGCCTCGGGCGTCGAGATCGTCTCGACCGGCTCCACCGCCAAGGCCATCGCGGCCGAGGGCGTCGCGGTCACCGAGGTGAGCGAGATCACGGGCTTCCCCGAGTCGCTCGACGGGCGCGTGAAGACGCTGCACCCGGGCGTGCACGCGGGTATCCTCGCCGATCTGCGCCTGGAGTCACACCGGCACCAGCTCGACGAGCTCGGCATCCGGCCGTTCGACCTGGTCGTGGTCAACCTCTACCCGTTCCGCGAGACGGTCGCCTCGGGCGCCGCTCCCGACACCGTGATCGAGCAGATCGACATCGGCGGCCCCGCCCTCGTGCGCGCCTCGGCGAAGAACTTCGCCAACGTGGCCATCGTGGTCTCGCCGAACCGGTACGACGACGTCATCGCGGCCGCGGCCACCGACGGCACCACCTTGTCGCTGCGCCGTGCGCTCGCGGCCGACGCCTTCGCGCACACCGCCTCCTACGACACCGCCGTGGCAGCCTGGTTCGCCGAGCAGCTGGGCGGCGGGGCGAGCGAGGCGCTGGCCGAGGCAGAGCAGAGCGAGACGGCGACGGATGCTCGGCCGGGCTTCCCCGACACCCTCGACGTCTCGGCGGCGAAGGCCTCGACCCTCCGCTACGGCGAGAACTCCCATCAGCAGGCCGCCGTCTACGCCCTCGCCGACGGGCACGGCATCGCCCAGGCGACGCAGCTGCACGGCAAGGAGATGTCGTTCAACAACTACGTCGACGCCGACGCCGCCGTGCGCGCCGCCTACGACTTCGCCGAGCCTGCCGTCGCGATCATCAAGCACGCGAACCCGTGCGGCATCGCGATCGCCGACCCGAGCGCCCCCGACCCCGTCGCGAACGCCCACGCCAAGGCGCACGCCTGCGACCCGCTCTCGGCCTTCGGCGGCGTGATCGCGGCGAACCGCACCGTCACCCTCGCCATGGCCGAGTCGGTGAAGGACATCTTCACCGAGGTGCTGATCGCCCCCGCCTTCGAGGGCGAGGCCCTCGAGGTGCTGAAGACCAAGAAGAACCTGCGCCTGCTCACGCTGCCCGAGGGCTTCGGCCGCGAGGCGCTGGAGCTGCGTCAGATCTCCGGCGGTTTCCTCGCGCAGACCCCCGACGGCTTCGAGGGCCTCGACACGGCGTCGTGGACGCTCGCCGCCGGCGAGCCCGCCGACGCCGCGACGCTGGCCGACCTCGAGTTCGCGTGGAAGGCGTGCCGCTCGGTGAAGTCGAACGCCATCCTGCTCGCCTCCGGCGGCGCCTCGGTGGGCGTCGGTATGGGCCAGGTCAACCGCGTCGATTCGTGCCGCCTGGCCGTCACCCGCGCCGGCGACCGCGCCGAGGGCTCGGTCGCGGCGTCGGATGCGTTCTTCCCGTTCGCCGACGGGGCCGAGATCCTGATCGCCGGCGGCGTGAAGGCCATCGTGCAGCCGGGCGGCTCCGTGCGCGACGCCGAGGTCGTCGAGGCGGCCGAGAAGGCCGGCGTCACCATGTACTTCACGGGAGAGCGGCACTTCTTCCACTAGCCACCGCCTCGGGCGGCAGTCAGGCCGCTCGCCGAAAGCGTTCAGCCACTGTCACCTAAGGTTCTCTGCATGACTTCGTTCCGCCTCCGGTCGCTCACCGCGTCGGTCGTCGCCGCCGCGGCGGTCGCCCTGATCGCGATCGTCGTCGCCGACCTCGCCTACTTCGTGGCCAACCAGCAGAACCCGCAGGTCTTCGCCGTCTACAGCGAGTACTTCCTCAACGCGACGCTGCTGCTGTTCGTGTCCACCGCGGTGTTCGGTCTCGTGGGGGCGTTCCGACGCTGGTACACGGCGCTGATCGCGGGTGTCGTGTCGTCGGTCGTCGCCGCTCTCGTGGGCACCGGTCTCTCGGCGCTGGTGGCGGGCATCGCCTTCGGCGACATGATCGCCCCGCTGGTGGCCACGCTGGTCGGCAACAACCTCATCTTCGTGCTCGCCGCCGTGCTGGCCTCCGTGCTGCTGGCGCCGCGCATCCACTCACGCATCGCGATCACCGAGCAGCAGGAGGTGCTGCGCAAGAAGTACGTGCTGGTGCGGCGGCCGGCCGCCACGCTCGACGAGGGCATCGTGACCCACATCGAGCGCGAGAACATCGACGTCGACCTCGCCGAGGAGCAGTGGGAGACGTACGTCGCCGCCCTCACCGGCGGAGGCTGGGAGCCGATCGAGGTGCCCGTCGCCGACGACCTTCCCGACTCCGTCTTCGTCGAGGACTCCGTGGTGATGTTCGGCGCCCTCGCCGTGCTGGCGAGCCCCGGAGCCGAGTCGCGCGAGGGCGAGATCGCCGCGGTGGAGGAGAGCGTCCGCGCCCTCGGCCTCGAGGTCACCCGCATCGACAAGCCCGGCACCCTCGACGGTGGCGACGTGCTCAAGGTCGGCATGACGGTCTTCGTCGGCAAGGGCGGCCGCACGAACGCCGAGGGCATCCGGCAGCTGCGCAAGATCCTCGCGCCCCGGGGCTACTCCGTGGTCGCCGTGCCGGTCACCAAGGCGCTGCACCTGAAGAGCACCGTGACCGCGCTGCCCGACGGCACGGTCATCGGCTACCGCCCGCTGGTCGACGACCCGTTCGTCTACGACCGCTTCCTCGAGATGCCCGAGCCGAGCGGTGCGCACGTCGTGGTGCTCTCCGACGACACCGTGCTCGTCTCGGCCTCGGCACCGGAGTCGGTGCGCCTGATCGAGGGCCTCGGCTATCGGGTCATCGCGGTCGACATCTCCGAGTTCGAGAAGCTCGAGGGCTGCGTCACCTGCCTCTCGGTGCGCGTGCGCTGAGCCGTCTTCCTCGGCAGTCGATGATGATTCCGGATGCCCGGAACTGCGTCTTGCGCCCCGCCGAACCCCACCGCTAGTCTGTAAGGCTGCCGCGACGCCGGTTCCCCGCACGGGGGCCAGCACTTCTTCCCTGCCCATCGAGCGGGGGAATCAGCGCGCGCAGCGATGCGTTGTGTCACGAGCACGGCGTGCAGCAGACGAGGACGAGACATGCAGAACCAGAACGAGGCCCAGCCCGCCGGAACGGTGGCGACGCTCGCGCGTCTGCGCCCCTACGCGGCGGCCGCGCTTCCGCGCATCTACACGGCGATGGTCGCGTCCCTGCTCGCCAGCCTCGTCGCCCTCGCCATCCCGCAGGTGCTGCAGTGGATGGTCGACGGCCCGCTGGCCGACGGCGACGCCTCGCAGGTCTGGGTCGCGGCGGGCATCGTGCTGGGCCTCGGCGTTCTCGAGGCCATCTTGATCGGGCTGCGACGCGCGCTCGTCCTGACACCCGGCACCCATGTCGAGTCCCGGATGCGCAATGCGCTCTACGCCAAGCTGCAAGACCTCCCGGTGACGTTCCACGACCGCTGGCCGAGCGGCCAGCTGCTCTCGCGCGCCATCAGCGACCTGAACCTGATCCGCCGCTGGCTGTCGTTCGGGCTGGTGCTGCTGGTGGTGAACGTGCTGACCCTCATCGGCGGGCTGATCATCCTGATCGTCATGAACTGGGTGCTGGGCCTGATCTTCGCCGCTGCCGCGCTACCGGTGATCGCCTACGGCTTCGCCTTCGAGCGGAAGTACTCCTCGGTCGCGCGCCGCAGCCAGGATCAGGCGGGCGACCTGGCGACGAGCGTCGAGGAGTCGGTGCACGGCATCCGGGTGCTGAAGGCCTTCGGCCGTTCGCGCTACGCGCTCAAGCGCTTCGAGTCGCAGGCCGAGGAGCTGCGCGGAACCGAGATCGAGAAGGCCAAGGCGATCGCGGGCATCTGGCTCTACCTGACGCTCATCCCCGACCTCGCCTTCGGCGTGTGCCTCGTGGTCGGCGTCTGGCTCGCCTCGGTCGGGCAGTCGTCGGTGGGCGAGCTGGTCGCGTTCTTCGCCACCGGCACCGTGCTGCTCTTCCCGATCTGGTCGATGGGCTACTTCCTCGCCATGACGCTCGACGCCAAGACGGCGACGCTGCGCTTCTTCGAGGTGATGGATGCTCCGAACACCATCCGCGACCCCGCCGACCCCGCCACGATCGAGGGCGGCGCCGGCGAGCTGCGCTTCGACGACGTGCACTTCCGCTACCAGGACTCGCCGGAGGCCTTCCCCGATCTGATCGACGGGGTCGAGCTCACGGTGCGTCCCGGTGAGACCATGGCGCTCGTCGGGCTGACCGGCTCGGGCAAATCGACGCTGACGGCGCTGACCACCCGGCTCTACGACGTCACCGGGGGAGCGGTGCGGGTCGACGGTGTCGACGTGCGCGACCTCACCCGGGAGGAGCTGCGGTCGCGGGTGGCGATGGCCTTCGAGGAGGCCACGCTGTTCAGCAAGACCGTGCGCGAGAACGTGCTGCTCGGGCGGCCCGACGCCTCGGAGGCTGACCTCCGCGAGGCGCTCGACATCGCCCAGGCCTCGTTCGTCGACGAGCTGCCGCACGGCCTCGACACCAAGGTGGGCGAGGAGGGGCTCAGCCTCTCGGGCGGTCAGCGGCAGCGGCTCGCGCTGGCGCGGGCCATCGCGGCCAAGCCGAGCGTGCTCGTGCTCGACGACCCGCTGTCGGCGCTCGACGTCGACACCGAGGCGCTCGTCGAAGCGGCGCTCCGCCGCGTGCTGGCCACCACCACCGCGCTGATCGTGGCGCACCGCCCGTCGACGGTGGCCCTCGCCGACCGCGTCGCCCTGCTCGAGGACGGCCGCATCACCGCCGTCGGCACCCACTCCGAACTGCTCGCCACGAGCGAGCACTACCGCTTCGTGATCTCCAGCCTCGAGGCCGAGACCCGCGACGAACTCTCCGAGGAGGTGAGCTCATGACCGATCAGCCCATTCAGCCCGACCAGTCCGTGTCCGACCAGTCCGTGCAGGGTGTCGAGGGCGAGGAGCGCGACGACCTGAGCAAGGCCGAGAGCCGTCAGATCCGAGCGCGGTCGGTGCGCCTGCTGGGTTCGCTCGTGCATCCGATGCGCGGCAAGCTGGCGCTCGCCGTGGTCGTCGTCGTGATCAGCACCATCTCGCAGGTCGCGGGCCCGTCGATCATCGCCTACGGCATCGACACCGGTCTGCCGGCCCTGCTCGCGCAGGACTGGATGCCCGTGGCGCTCGCCGGGCTCGCCTACCTGCTGGCCGGCGTCACCGGTGCGCTGCTGATCGCCTGGTTCACCATCCTCTCGGCGCGCATCAGCCAGGCCATCCTGTTCGACCTGCGTCGGCGGGTGTTCCTGCACACCCAGCGGCTCAGCCTGGAGTTCCACGAGAGCTACACCTCGGGGCGCATCATCTCGCGGCAGACCAGCGACCTCGACGCCATCCGCGAGCTGCTCGACTCGGGCATCAACCAGCTGGTGCAGGGCGTGCTCTACATGCTCTTCACCGCGATCGCGCTGTTCCTGCTCGACGTCGAGTCGGGCTTCATCCTGCTCGCCTCGCTGGTGCCGCTGCTCGTGCTCACGCGGTGGTTCCAGCTGCGCTCGCAGCGGCTCTACCGCCGCACCCGGGTGGCGTCGGCGCGCCTGATCGTGCAGTTCGTCGAGACCATGACGGGCATCCGCGCGGTCAAGGCGTTCCGCACCGAGAAGCGCAACGAGGACGAGTTCGGCGAGCTGGTGGAGCAGTACCGCGAGTCGAACGCGAAGGTCATCCGCCTGTTCGGTGTGTACGACCCGGGCCTCGTGCTGATCGGCAACGTCGCAGTCGCGGTCGTGCTGCTGGTGGGAGGCTTCCGGGTGATCGACGGCGGGCTCGAGATCGGTGTGCTGCTGGCCGCGGTGCTCTACACGCGCCGCTTCTTCGACCCGATGGAGGACATGGCGATGTTCTACAACGGGTACCAGAGCGCGACGGCGGCCCTCGAGAAGATCTCCGGTGTGCTCGAGGAGCGGCCGAGCGTCGCCGACCCCGAGAAGCCGGTCGACCTCTGGCACTCCGCGGGGCACGTGGCGTTCGAGGGCGTCGAGTTCGGCTACACGGCCGACCGGCCGATCCTGCCGCACTTCGACCTCGACATCCCGGCCGGGCAGACCATCGCGCTCGTCGGGTCGACGGGTGCGGGCAAGACCACGCTCGCCAAGCTGATCTCCCGCTTCTACGACCCCAGCGCCGGACGGGTGACGCTCGACGGCATCGACCTACGGGACCTCCACCCGAAGGACCTGCGTCGCGCGATCGTCATGGTCACCCAGGAGGCGTACCTGTTCTCGGGCACCGTCGCCGACAACATCGCGATCGGCAAGCCCGACGCGAGTCGCGACGAGATCATCGCCGCGGCCCGTGCCGTGGGTGCGGCCGGCTTCATCGAGGGCCTGCCGAACGGCTACGAGACCGACGTGAACAAGCGCGGCGGCCGGGTGTCGGCGGGGCAGCGGCAGCTGATCTCGTTCGCGCGGGCCTTCCTCGCCGACCCGGCGGTGCTCATCCTCGACGAGGCGACGGCGTCGCTCGACATCCCGAGCGAGCGTCTGGTTCAGGATGCGCTGCAGACCCTGCTCGCTGACCGCACCGCCGTCATCATCGCGCACCGCTTGTCGACGGTCTCGATCGCCGACCGCGTGCTGGTGATGGAGAAGGGCCGCATCGTCGAGGACGGAACTCCCGCAGAGCTCATCGCAGGCGACGGCCGCTTCTCGCAGCTCCACGCCTCCTGGCGCAGCTCGTTGGTCTAATGAATTCGCCAGATCCAGCTGACTGATTCTGATCTCAGGATCCGCCGTCCTTATCCGACCTCTCCGACCCAGCCATACCCATCTCGGGCAAGCGCGTCAGCGCGCGGCAGCCGGGTGTGCTGCCGCGCGCTTCGCGCTTGCCCTCGGATGCGGTGGCTGGCTAGGCGGCGGGTCGCTGGATGGTGCGTCGCCGAGTGGTCGGGATCGGCTTCTGCTCCGTATCGACCCATCGCGGTGGAATGAGGTGAGGCACCCCGCCCTGCATGGTCAGTTTCCATGGCGATTTGTGCAGATGGGAATGGTGGAAGTGGCAGAGAAGGACGCCGTTGTCGATGTCGGTTCTTCCGGGCGGATGATCGTCTGAAACCCATTCGTTCGCGTGATGTGTTTCGCAGAACGAGGGTGGTCGGTCGCAGCTGGCCATACGCATCCGCCGTCGCGTGCGGCTAGTGCCCGGTTCTGCGCCGCGGTGAAGAGGCGCTTGGCCTTGCCGTGGTAGAGCACCTCGCCCTTGTCGCCGAACAATGTGGCGGCGGTCGGGGAGGTGCAGCGTAGCTGCTCAACGGTGGAGGCGGGGATGGGCTGGTCGATGCCGTCGATCCAGCCGACGCCGCGCCCGTTTTCGAGGTCGTCGAGGGTTATGTGCACGTTGACCGTGGCGATTGCACCGTTGATGCGGGGCATGTCGTCCGCCCCGGCGGCGCGGGCGATCAGCTCGGTGACGGTGTCGGCATTCTTCTGCGCCTGCGTGCGGCCATCGGCGATCACGTATTCGTCGCCATCGACGAACCGCGGCCCGGCCACGCGCGGGCTCTGCAACGCCCGGATGCTCGACATCCACACCCCGCCCTGCTCGGGCGCGAGCGCGAACTTCCCCCGGTACATCCCATCCGACGATTGCGCGATGGTCAGTGATCGTTGCATCTGCAGCACCTCGTCGCGCGGCTCGGCACCATCGGGGTCGAGCACCTCGCGCAGGTGAATGGCGGCCCTGAAGGTCTCGTCCGCTGTCAGTCGGCACGAGATGGTCTGGTCGACGAGTGTCTCCTCGGCGAGGCTCAGAACCTCGGGGGAGCATCCACGGTCGGCGAGCACACCGCACTGCTTCACGATCGCCGCCGCCGCTTCGACTCCGAGGACACCTTCATCGAGCACGCGGGCGACCGCCGGGAACGGGGCCGGCCCCTCGCCCCCACCCAGCAGCACGGCGCCCCGCAGCTTCCGCCCGAGCTCAAGCCGCGACTTGCACTCGCGCGCCGACGCACCCGTGACGTGTGCGAGCAGCTTCACGGGGCTGGTGAAGTTCTGCGACCGGCTCAGGCCCTCATCGCCGAGCTCGGTGCGAGACCGCACGCTGATCTCTCCGGCGAGGCGCACCTGCTGTGCCAGCATCGCGCGCACCACAGCTTCGCCGACGGCGACGACTTCGAGCAGTTCGTCATCGGTCAAGCTGGCCATGTGCGAGGCATGATCGCCACCGCGCTCGCCACCGCGCTCGCCACCGAGATCGGCGACGATCTCGGTGAGTCGAACGGTTGAAATCATACTGAGATTCTATCAGAAAGAGCTGATGAAATCTCGTTTTAGTGCAAGTTTACGGAGTCCAGGCGAAGTACTGCGAGCCGTACATGAAGACGATGTGCCAGCCGTCCTGGCAGGTGGCCTCGTTGACCGGGAGGTTCTGGGGCCACCAGGTGTCCTGCATCGGGGGCGCGTTGTCGATGATCGACGCGTCGCAGGGGCCGCCGATGGGTTCGGGGGCCGGGTCGCCGAACTGCATGATCTTGGCGCCGGTCTCGGAGTTCTCCTTGATGCGGATGAGCGACGCGTCATCCGGAACCCAGCTCGGGATCTCGATGGTGGCGTCGGAGCCCCGGGCCTCGGTGATCGTCGGGTAGAGCTGGGATTCGATCGGCGGAGTGATCGCATTGGCGAGCGTGCAGCCCGACAGCGCCGCTGCGAGGCCCGTGGCCATGACCGCAGCGAGGAGAGCGCGTCTTTTCATCTGCTGTGGGAGGTCCTTCCGAGTCAGGCGGCCGGGTGCGACGGCCGCCACCGTGCTACAGCGTACTCGACGGCGTAGCCCGGTTCCCGCGAGATCACCCGGAGCGGGGTGCCCTCCGCCTCGTAGTGCTCACGGGCTCTCTGCTCGTGGCCGACGGGTGGGAGACCGCCGGAACGCACCACTCTCCACCACGGGTGGCTGCCGCCGGACATCCGGAGCGTCGTGCCGACGGCCCGTGCCGCGCGGGAGCCGAGCAGGGCGGCGACGTCGCCGTAGCTCAGCACCTGCCCGGGCGGGATGGAGTCGACGACCTCGAGGACGTCGTCGGCGAAAGCCACCGTGACGCGGGTGCCGTCAGAGCTCGAGGGCCGCGACGGTCTCGCCGTAGGGCGTCTCGCCGTAGGGAGTGAAACCGATCTTCTCGAAGAACGCGGCGGGGCCGGCCTCGCCGGGCTCGTAGATGACCGTGATGCGCTCGAGCCCGCGGCGACGCGCCTCGTCGGCGACCGCCAGCACCGCGAAGCGGCCGACGCCGTGACCCTGCGCGTCGGCGGCGACGTTGATGCGCCAGATGCAGGCCCTGAACTCGTCCTCCTGCGCGTCGGGGTCGAAGTTGCCCATGATGAACCCGACGACCTCGTCGTCTTCGAGCACCACGCGCGGCCAGGCGGTGGCCGGGTTCACGTAGGCCTCGGCGATCGAGTGCGACACGGGGGCGACGAACTGCTCCTGCCCCGGCTTGAGCGACAGGGTGTTCGCCGCGACGATGTTGGATGCCGCAAGCTCTTCGAGCCTCAGTTCACTCATGCGATCAGGGTATCGGGTGGCGGGCTCGGGGCGCCAGCGGTGCGGGGCGGGATCGTGCCGGGCGAGCATCCGGAACTATCTCTACGTCGAGATATCTCGAGGATCGCGTAAACTGGTGAGCGGCCCATTTCCGGCGGCTGATGAGGAGCTGAATTGTCCAAGATCAAGGTTGAAGGCACGGTCGTCGAACTCGACGGCGACGAGATGACCCGCATCATCTGGCAGGCCATCAAAGACACGCTGATCCACCCGTACCTCGACGTGAACCTCGAGTACTACGACCTCGGCATCGAGCACCGCGACGCCACCGACGACCAGGTGACGATCGACGCGGCGCATGCCATCCAGAAGCACGGTGTCGGCGTCAAGTGCGCCACCATCACGCCCGACGAGGCACGTGTCGAGGAGTTCGGCCTGAAGAAGATGTGGAAGTCGCCGAACGGCACGATCCGCAACATCCTCGGCGGCGTCATCTTCCGCGAGCCGATCATCATCTCGAACATCCCGCGCCTGGTGCCGGGCTGGAACAAGCCGATCATCATCGGCCGTCACGCCTTCGGCGACCAGTACCGCGCCACCGACTTCGTCTTCAAGGGCAAGGGCAAGCTCACGGTCGAGTTCACCCCCGAAGACGGCTCCGAGCCGATGAAGTTCGAGGTCTACGACGCGCCCGACGACGGCATCGCGCAGGTGCAGTACAACCAGGACGCGTCGATCCGCGACTTCGCGCGGGCCTCGCTGAACTACGGCCTGACCCGCAACTACCCGGTCTACCTCTCGACGAAGAACACCATCCTGAAGGCCTACGACGGTCGCTTCAAGGACATCTTCCAGGAGATCTTCGACACGGAGTTCAAAGAGCAGTTCGAGGCCGCTGGCCTCACCTACGAGCACCGCCTCATCGACGACATGGTCGCCTCGGCCATGAAGTGGGAGGGCGGCTACGTCTGGGCCTGCAAGAACTACGACGGCGACGTGCAGAGCGACACCGTGGCGCAGGGCTTCGGCTCGCTGGGCCTCATGACCTCGGTTCTCGCCACGCCCGACGGCAAGGTCGTCGAGGCCGAGGCGGCGCACGGCACGGTCACGCGGCACTACCGCCAGCACCAGGCCGGCAAGCCGACCTCGACCAACCCGATCGCCTCGATCTTCGCCTGGACCCGTGGGCTCGCCCACCGCGGCAAGCTCGACGGCAACCAGGAGCTGATCGACTTCTCGCTCGCCCTCGAAGACGTCGTGATCAAGACGGTCGAGTCGGGCAAGATGACGAAGGACCTGGCGCTGCTCGTCGGGCCCGACCAGCCGTACCAGACGACCGAGGAGTTCCTCGCGACGCTCGACGCGAACCTGCAGGAGCGCATGGCGGCCTAGCCGCTGCGCCCCGTGCGACGGCCCTCACCCTTCGGGGTGGGGGCCGTCGTCGTTCGCCGGTGGGCGTGGGGTCGGGGTCAGGGGAGGGGGCGGCCGGCGGCCCAGACGCGGGTGACCTCGAAGGTCGGGGCGAGGAGGACGAGGTCGGCCGCGTAGCCGGCGGTGAGGCGGCCGAGGTCGGGGCGGCCGAGCACGCGGGCGGGGGTGGCCGTGAGCGCGGTGACCGCGGCGACGGGGTCGACGCCGGCCGCGAGGGCGGTGCACAGGGCTGCGTCCTGGGTCAGGGTCGAGCCTGCGATGGTGGGGGCGACGGATGCTCGGCCCGCACCCTCCGCGGAGGTGCCGACCGCCGCGGCGGCGGTGCCGTCCGGGGTGGTGGCGGGGTCGCCGGTGGCGCCTGACGGAGCATCGGCCGGGGTGAGGGTCGCGACGCCGTCGCGGACCGTGACCGGGAGGGTGCCGAGGAGGTAGGCGCCGTCGGGGGCCCCGGCCGCCGCCATGGCGTCGGTGACGAGGGCGATGCGGCCTGGGGCGGCCGCGAAGGCGAGCGCGAGCACCGCGGGGTGCACGTGCACCCCGTCGGCGATCAGCTCGAGGGTGACGCGGGGGTCGTCGAGGGCGGCGGTGACCGGTCCGGGGTCGCGGTGGTGGATGCCCGGCATGGCGTTGAAGGCGTGGGTGAGCAGGGTGGCACCGAGGTCGACGGCCTCGCGGGTGAGGTCGTAGCCCGCATCCGTGTGCCCGATGGCGACGATCGTGCCGGACGCCGCGAAGGTGCCGATCGCCTCGAGGGCGCCGGGGAGCTCGGGCGCGATGGTGATCTGCACGAGCCGGCCCTCGGAGGCCTCGAGCAGCTGCTTCAGCACGTGGTGCGTCGGCACGCCGAGGAAGTCGGGGTTGTGCGCGCCCTTGCGGGACGGCGCGAGGAACGGCCCTTCGAGATGCGAGCCGAGCACGAGCGGGTCGTCGGCGGCGATGCGGGCGATGGCGTCGAGCGAGGCGGCGAGCACGTGCGGCGGGTTGGCGACGAGCGAGATCACCGAGCGGGTCGTGCCGTGGGCACGGTGCACGGCGAGGGCCGAGCGGATGGCGTCGGCTCCGTCGTCGAAGGAGAATCCGCCGCCGCCGTGCGCGTGCAGGTCGATGAAGCCGGGGGTCAGCCAGGCGCCCGCGGCGTCGATGACGTCCGTGCCGGGCGGCACCACACCGGTCGCCCGCCAGGAGTCACCCGTGCCGGTCGCGGCGATGGTGGAGCCCGAGATGAGCAGCCAGAAGTCGTCCACGATGCCGTCGATGTCGAGCTTGCGAGCGCCGTGGACGAGCACGGTCATTGCAGGTTCCGCCGTCCGGCCACGACTCCGCTGGCCACCGCCACGAGCCCGAAGACGAGCGCCACGAGCGGCTGCCCGAGCATCAGCCAGGCGAGCGCCGCCGAGCCCAGCAGCACGATCTCGACCAGTGCGCGGCCGAAGGCGTCGATGTGGATGACGGCCTTGGGTGAGAGGAAGAACGCCCAGATGAGGATCGCGAAGAGGGGAGTGGCGATGCCGAGCCCCAGGTTCCACGGGAAGGGCCAGGCCACGAAGCCCCAGAAGCCGAAGGTGAAGAACGCGAACAGCTCGACGAGCAGGCGGACGACGTCGTTCACGCGGATACGGGGCTGGGCGGGGACATCGGACACACAGCAATGCTAGACGCCCGTGTTTCGGGTTTGTAAAGATCGCGAACGAATCCGGGAAAAGTCTTGATCGGGATAAGTTCGTAAGCTTTACTAACAAACATGACGGCACTGCGGCCCCTGAGGCCCTCCTCCAAAGTGCTTCCGGTCGACGCCCGGGGGCACAACCGCTCCCTCGTGCTCCAGACCCTCTATCGCGAGGGGAGCCGCAGCCGCGCCGACATCGCCCGCGAGACGGGGCTCACCCGCGTCACCGTCAGCGCCCTCGTCGCCGAGCTGATCTCCGACGGACTCGTCGTGGAGCTCGGCCAGCGCGAGGAGACCCGCCCTGGCAAGCCCGCGACGCTGCTCGACCTCGACCGCTCGGCGTTCGTGATCGTCGGGCTCGACCTGTCCGAGCACTCGGTGTTCACCGGTGCGCTGCTCGACCTCGACGGGGCCATCAGCGCCCGGGCCGAGGTCGCGCTCGAGAGCAGCACGGGCGACGAGGCGGTCGCCAAGGTCGTCGCGCTAGCCGAGCAGCTGATCGAGCAGGCCACCGCGCCGGTGCTCGGCATCGGCGTGGGCTCGCCCGGCGTCGTCGACCTCGGCGGCGTGGTGCTCAGCGCTCCGAACCTCGGCTGGAACGGGATGCCGCTGCAGAGCATCCTGGCCGAGCGCTTCGGGGTGCCGGTGCTCGTCGCCAACGACGCCAACGCGGCGGTGCTCGCCGAGCACAGCTTCGGCGGGGCCGACAGCGACGCGATGCTCATCACGATCGGCCACGGCGTCGGCGCCGGCCTCCTGCTCGGCGGCACCCCGCTGTTCGGCAGCCGGTTCGCCGCGGGGGAGATCGGTCACGTCGTGGTGGGCACGGACGGGGGCGCGGTCTGCGCCTGTGGGAAGCGCGGCTGCCTCGAGACCTGGCTGAGTATCCCGAACCTGATCGACCGGTTGGAGGGGGAGCAGGGGGCCGCGCGAACGGCCGTGCTCCAGGAGGCGGGCCAGCGGCTCGGCATCGCCCTCGCGCCGGTGGTGGGAGCGCTCGACCTCAGCGAGGTCATCCTGAGCGGGCCCACCGAACTGCTCGACGGACCGCTGATGGCGGCCACCGTCGAGACCCTGCGCAGCCGCACGATGGCCGAGTTCCATGGCTCTCTGACGCTGCGCATGACCACCCTCGGGCCGGACATCGTCCTGCGCGGGGCGGCCGTGATGGTTCTCTCGGGCCAACTCGGCGTCTCCTGAAGTACACCTGCACGCACATCCCATCGCCCTAGGAAAGGCAGAACACCATGAGGAAGACGACACTCGCCGTCACCGCCCTCGGCGTCACCGCGGCGCTCGCGCTCGCCGGCTGCGCCGGAGGCTCGTCGGACGACAGCGCGGGAGGCGACGGCACCGCCGACCTCCGCGTCTGGCTGAACGGCACCGACACCCCGCAGGAGGCGCGCGACTACCTGGTCAGCACCTTCGAGAAGGACCACCCGGGCTCCACCCTCACCATCGAGGAGCAGGCCTGGACCGGTCTCGTCGACAAGCTGACGACGAACCTCTCCGGCTCCGACAGCCCCGACGTCGTGGAGGTCGGCAACACCCAGGCCGCCGCCTTCACCTC
This sequence comes from Herbiconiux sp. VKM Ac-2851, assembly GCF_013205105.1. Classification (NCBI taxonomy): domain Bacteria; kingdom Bacillati; phylum Actinomycetota; class Actinomycetes; order Micrococcales; family Microbacteriaceae; genus Herbiconiux; species Herbiconiux sp. VKM Ac-2851. The sequence continues at coordinate 509,225 of NZ_JABMLJ010000003.1, forward strand.
GGCCGGCGCGTTCCTCGACCTCTCCGACGTGCAGGAGGAGCTCGGCGGCGACGACCTGCTCCCCGGCTTCGTCGAGGCGGGCAGCTACGACGGCAAGCTCTACGCCGCTCCCTACTACTCGGGGGCGCGCCTGGTGTTCTACAAGAAGGACCTGCTCGCGAACGCCGGTCTCACCGTGCCGACGACCCTCGACGAGTACGTCTCGAACGGCGTCGCTCTCGCCGCGGCGAACCCGGGCGTCTCGGGCATCTACTTCCCCGGCCAGGACTGGTACAACGCCCTGCCCTACATCTGGGAGAACGGCGGCGAGATCGCCACCCAGGACGGCGACACCTGGACCTCGAGCTTCTCGAGCCCCGAGTCGATCGCCGGCCTGAAGCAGGTGCAGGAGGTCATGACCAAGGCCAGCGTCGCCCCGAAGGACGGCAACGAGACCGACCCGCAGGTGCCCTTCTGCGAGGGCGTCGTCGCGAACCTCTCCGCGCCCAGCTGGGTGAAGGGCTCGATCCTCGCCCCGGCCGACGCGGATGCGCCCGGCTGCCCCGACCAGGAGGCCAACCTCGGCGTCTACGCCCTCCCCGGCAAGGACGGCGGCGCCGCCCACGTCTTCGCCGGCGGCTCGAACATCGCCGTCGCCGCGAAGTCGGCGCACCCCGAGCTCGCCACGGACGCTCTCGAGATCATGCTGAGCGACGAGTACCAGTCAATCCTCGGCGAGAACGGCCTCGTGCCGGCGAAGATCTCGCTCGCGTCGACCCTCGGCACCGACGAGGTCGCCACGGCCATCGCCGAGGCCGCGGCCAACGCCAAGCTCACCCCGGCCTCGCCGAAGTGGGCCGACGTCGAGGCCTCGGGCGCCCTGCAGGACTTCTTCGTCGGCATCGCCCAGGGCGGTGACGTGGAGCAGCTCGCGAAGGCGCTCGACGAGAAGATCGACGGGATCCTGAACTCCTAGAAGGGGCTCCGACCAGCCCAACCGGACGGTGGCCGGCACGGTGCGCGAACACCGCGCCGGCCCCCGTCGGCCCGATGCCCATCGCCCTAGGAAGGTGGGGGCACAACCGCAATCGTAGTGGGAGTACCGTCAATGACCTCGTCCGTGCTGCTCGTGCGCGAGCACGAATCCGGGGGTGTGCAGGAGCTGCCGCCCGACCCCGGCACGACCCGGCGGAAGCGCGCCCGGTTCACGCCGATCGTGCTGCTCGTGCCGGCCCTGATGATCCTCGCCGCCGTCATCGGCTGGCCGCTCGTGCAGCTGTTCGTGATGTCGTTCCAGGAGTTCGGCCGCGCGCAGGTGTTCGGTGCCGACGCCCCCTTCGTGGGCTTCGACAACTACGCCCGGGTGCTCGGCGACCCGCAGTTCTGGGCGGTGCTCGGCCGCAGCATCCTGTTCTGCGTCGCCAACGTGGTGACGGCGATGGTGCTCGGCACGGCGGTCGCCCTGCTGATGAACCGCGTCAACCGCTTCTTCAAGACCCTCGTCTCGGTGGGCCTGCTGCTCGCCTGGGCGATGCCGGCGCTGACCGCCACGATCGTCTGGGGTTGGATGTTCGACACCCAGTACGGCGTCGTCAACTTCCTGATGGAGGCCGTCAGCGGGCAGGACTTCACCAACCACTCCTGGCTGATCGACCCGTTCTCCTTCTTCGTGGTCGCGACGATCATCGTCACCTGGGGCGCTGTGCCCTTCGTGGCCTTCACGATCTTCGCCGGCCTGACGCAGGTGCCCGACGAGGTGCTCGAGGCCTCCCAGCTCGACGGCGCCGGGGCGTGGCAGCGCTTCCGTCTGATCGTCTTCCCGTACCTCCGCTCGATCTTCGTCGTCGTGATCATCCTTCAGGTCATCTGGGACCTGCGCGTGTTCACGCAGATCTTCGCGCTGCAGGGCATCGGCGGCATCAAGGAGCAGACCTCGACGCTCGGCGTGTACATCTACCAGACGTCCATCGGTGGCGGCGACTACGGCACCGGCGGCGCCATCGCGGTGATCATGGTCATCCTGATGGTGGCGATCTCGGTGTTCTACGTGCGCCGGAGCCTGAGGGAGGAGGAGCAGTGAGCGGCGTGCGCACCAAACGCAGCACGAGCATCCTGCTCGGGGCCGCGTCGATCGTGGTCTTCGTCTTCTCGGTCTTCCCGGTCTACTGGATGGTCAACACCTCCCTGCAGCCCAACAACGAGATCCGCGGCAGCGTGCCGAACTTCTTCCCGCAGCACCTCACGACCGCGAACTACGAGACCGTCATCTTCGACCCGGGTCGCGCGCCGTTCCTGCCGGCCCTCGGCAACTCGCTGATGGTCACCATCTCGACCGTCGTGATCGCGCTGGTCTTCGCGTTCCTCGCCTCGCTCGCGGTCACGCGCTACCGCTTCCGCAGCCGCAAGGCGTTCATCTTCGCCATCCTGATCATCCAGATGATCCCGGCCGAGGCGATGATCGTCTCGACCTACCGGGTGCTCGACGGCTGGAACCTGCTCAACACCATCGCCGGCCTCACCCTCGTCTACGTCGCGACCGTGCTCCCGTTCACCATCTGGACCCTGCGCGGCTTCGTCAACGGCGTGCCCGTCGAGCTCGAGGAGTCGGCGATGATCGACGGATGCTCGCGCACCGGCGCGTTCTGGCGGATCACCTTCCCCCTGCTGGCGCCGGGCCTCGTCGCGACCGGCGTCTTCGGCTTCATCCAGGCGTGGAACGAGTTCCTGCTCGCGCTCGTGGTGAACTCGCGGCCCGAGATGATGACGCTGCCCGTGTGGCTGCGCACCTTCCAGCAGGTCACCGGCACCACGAACTGGGCGGCGATCATGGCGGGGTCGACGCTGATGGCCATCCCGGTGATCGTGTTCTTCCTGCTGGTGCAGGGGCGCATGACCTCGGGGCTCGTGAGCGGGGCGGTGAAGGGATGAGCGGGCTCCGGTCGAGCATCCTCGGCACCCTGCTGCCCGGGTTCGAGGGCACGATCCTGCCCGAGTGGGTCGAGCGGATGCTCGGCGAGGGTCTCGCGGGCGTGTGTCTGTTCGGCGAGAACATCGTCTCGCCGGCGCAGCTCCGGGCCCTGACGGACGCGATCCGCGCGGCCAACCCTTCTGCTCTCATCGCGATCGACGAGGAGGGCGGCGACGTCACGCGGCTGTTCTACGACCGCGGAGCGCCCTACCCGGGCAACGCGGTGCTCGGCCGCCTCGACGACCTCGCGGCGACCCGGGCGGTCGGCGCCGCGGTGGGACGGGCGCTCGCCGGGGCGGGGGTGAACCTCGACTTCGCGCCGGATGCGGACGTGAACTCGAATCCGCTGAACCCGGTGATCGGGGTGCGGAGCTTCGGCGCGGATCCCGCGCTCGCGGCCCGCCACACCGTCGCCTGGACCGAGGGGCTGCAGGCCCAGGGTGTCGCCGCGTGCCTCAAGCACTTCCCCGGGCACGGAGACACGGCGCAGGACTCGCACCTCGCGCTGCCGACGGTGGACGCGCCCGCCGACGTGCTGCGGTCGCGGGAGCTGGTGCCGTTCGCCGCGGCCGTGGCGGCCGTGGCGTCCGGTGCGTCCGGTGCCCTCACCGTGATGACGAGTCACATCGTGCTGTCGCAGCTCGATCCGGGCACGCCGGCGACGTTCTCGCGGCCGATCCTCGAGGGGATCCTGCGCGGGGAGCTCGGGTTCGAGGGGGTGATCGTGACCGACGCACTCGACATGGCGGGGGCGAGCGGCTCGATCGGCATCCCCGCGGCCGCCGTCGCGGCGCTCGCCGCGGGGTGCGACCTGCTCTGCATCGGGACGAAGAACACCGGGCCGCAGCTCGACGGGATCGTCGACGCGGTGCAGGCGGCGGTCGACGCGGGGTCGCTCGCGGCCTCGCGGGTCGAGGAGGCGGCCGGGCGGAACCTCGCTCTGGCGGCCTGGGCGGGTACTTCGGCAATTCCGGCGTCGTCGGGGGCCGTCGGCTCCGATGAGGTGATGCCGGATGCCCGTGCCGTCGCCTCCACGTTCAGCTGGACGGCCGAGGCCGACGAGGCGCTGACCGGCCCCGGCTGGACCGTCGTGCGGGTCGACACCGCGGCCAACAGCGCCATCGGTGTGGTGCCGTGGGGTCCCTTCGCCGCGCTCGCCGCGGCCGGTGTGCACCTCGGGGTGCATGAGGTAGTCGAGGCGTCCTGGCGGGAGGAGATCGAGGACATTCCCGCCGAGGCATACGTGCTCGTGATCGGAAAGGACAACGAGCGGCGGCCGGAGGTCGTCGCCCTGATCGACACGCTGCGGGTCCGGCATCCGCGGGTCGTCACCGTCGACATGGGCTGGCCGGGCGGCGACCCGCGGTACGCCGGAGTCGCGACCTACGGCGCCTCGGCGCTCGTGGGCGAGGCGCTCGCCGGGGTGCTCGCCGAGCGGGGGGTGCGCTCGTGAGGCTCGGCCTGGACATCGGAGGGACCAAGACCGACGTGGTCGCGGTCGATGACGAGGGCGAGGTGGTCGAGCGGGTGCGGCTCGCCACGGGCTTCGGGCCCGAGGCGGTGGTCGCCACGGCGCTCGCCGGGATCGCCCGCGTCGCCGAGCTGACCGGGCGGGCGCCGGCCGACTTCGAGTCGATCGGGGTGGGCATCCCGGGGCAGGTCGACGTGGTCGCCGGAACGGTGTCGCACGCGGTGAACCTCGGCTTTGACGAGCTCTCGCTCGGTGCGCTGCTCAGCGCGCGGCTCGGCTGCCCCGTGAAGGTCGAGAACGACGTCAAGGCGGCGGCTCTCGGGGCGTACCACCTGATGACGGCGCAGCCGCAGCTGACCGCGCGATCCATGGCCTACCTGAACCTCGGCACCGGGCTCGCGGCCGGACTGGTGATCGACGGCCGGCTGTGGCGGGGTGCCCGCGGTGCGGCCGGGGAGATCGGGCACATCCCCGTCGACCCGAACGGGGTGCTCTGCCCCTGCGGGCAGCGCGGATGCCTCGAGACGGTGGCATCGGGGAGCGCGATCGCCCGGCAATGGTCGTCGCCCGGGGCGGCCGACCCGATCCCGGCGCGGTCGCTGATGGCCGCTGCGGACGCAGGCGACGCGGAGGCCGTGGCCATCCGCTCGCTGCTCGTCGACAACGTGGCCGCCGCCGTGCGGGTGCTCGTGCTGACCGTCGACGTCGAGATCGTGATGATCGGTGGCGGGCTGTCGAACCTCGGGGAGTGGCTGCTCGACGAGGTGCGGCGGGTTCTGGCATCCTGGGCCGAGGAGTCGCCGTTCCTGGCGTCGCTCGGGCTCGAGAGCCGGGTGCTGCTCGTGCCGGCCGGGTTCCCGGCGGCCGCCGTCGGAGCGGCCCTGGTCGGGGCGCCGGCGCTCACCGCAGACGAGAGGGTGCCGACGTGGCAGAAGTGATCGTGGTCGGCAGCCGCCGCGCCGCCGGAGCGCTCGTGGCCGAGGCGATCGAGCGGCTGGTGCTGCAGCGGCCCGACGCCGTGCTGGGGCTCGCCACGGGAGACACGCCGCTGCCGGTGTACCGGGCGCTCGCCGAGCGGGTGCGGGCGGGGCTCGACCTGTCGGGCGTGCGCGGGTTCGCGCTGGACGAGTACGTGGGCATTCCCGTGACGCATCCGCAGAGCTACCACTCGGTGATCGCCGCGCAGGTGACCGGGCCGCTCGGGCTCGAACCCTCGGCGGTGCACGTGCCCGACGGCCGGCCGCTCGGCATCGAGACCGCGGGGGAGCGCTACGAGGACGCCATCCTGGCGGCCGGCGGGGTCGACCTGCAGCTGCTCGGCATCGGCACCGACGGGCACATCGGCTTCAACGAGCCCGGCTCGTCGTTCGCCTCGCTGACCCGGGTGAAGACGCTCACCCGGCAGACCCGGGAGGACAACGCCCGCTTCTTCGACACCGTCGAGGAGGTTCCGGTGCACAGCATCACGCAGGGGCTCGGCACGATCCTGCGGGCTCGGCGTCTCGTGCTGCTCGCCTTCGGGCGCGGCAAGGCGCGGGCGGTGGCCGCCGCGGTCGAGGGGCCGCTGACGGCGAGCGTGCCCGCGTCGGCGATCCAGCTGCACCCGCGCGCCACCGTCGTGGTCGACGAGGAGGCGGCGGCCGAGCTCAGCGAGCTCGAGTACTACCGCGAGGCGTTCGCGCAGAAGCCGACCTGGGACCCGGTCATCCTGTGACCGCCCGCGAAGGCGAGCGGGCGGATGCGCGGGCGCGTCAGCGCCGCACCGGGTCGACGGCGTCGAAGGCCGCGAGGTCGGCCGGCCGGGCGTAGCCGAGCCAGTCGCTCGGGTGGGTGCACGCGATCGCGCCCGCGATCGCCGCGGTGCGCACCGCGTCGGCGAGCGGAGCACCCTCGAGCCGGCGGGCCAGGTAGGCGGCGGTGAACGCATCGCCCGCACCGACCGTGTCGACCACCGGCACCGCGAAGGCGGCCTGGTGCACGACCTCGCCACCGGCCGAGGCGCTGGCACCGAGCGGCCCGCGCTTGACGACCGCCTCGCGCGGACCCAGGTCGCGCAGGGCCTCGAGCAGCGCCGTCGGGTCGTCGACGGCGGTCGGCGATCCGGTGATCAGCCGCGCCTCGTCGTCACCGGCGATCACGATGTCGACGAGGGCGGCGAGCGAGCGCAGCACCGGGGCCGGATCCTCGGCCGGCCAGAGCGAGGCCCGCAGGTTCACGTCGAAGGACACGGCGCAGCCCGCCGCGCGGGCGAGCTCGACCGCCGCGAGGGCGGTCTCGCGCGCCGACGCCGACAGCGCCGGGGTGATGCCCGTCAGGTGCAGCAGCGCGTGCTGGGCGAAGTCGATGCGGTCGAGGTCGGCCGGGGTCAGCCGGCTGCCCGCGCTCCCCGCCCGGTAGTACGTCACGGCCGTGCGCCCCGCGTGCGGGGTGTTCTTGATCATCAGCCCGGTGGGGGCGGCCGCGTCCACGATCGCCACGACGTGAACGCCCTCGGCGCGGAGCTCGCCCGCGACCCGTCGCCCCAGGGCGTCGTCGCCGACCCGCCCGAGCCACGTGGCGTCGACCCCGAGCCGCGTCAGCCCGACGGCGACGTTGCCCTCGGCGCCGCCGGTCTCGATCCGGGCCGTCGCGAGGTGCTCGAGCCCAGCGACCCCGTCGCCCCGGATCAGCGCCATGCTCTCCCCGAGCGTCACCACTCCCCGCGTCATCGCGCCACCGCCCGCAGCCGGCGCGCGCCCGCGGTCAGGCGTGAGCGGAGCCCGAGCGTGACGACCCCGCGCGTCATCGTGCCACCACATCCAGCGAGGCGACGGCGGCGCGCGACAGCTCGGCGATGCGGCCGAAGTCGCCCGCCGCGATCGCGTCGCGGGGCACCATCCAGCTGCCGCTGATCGCGAAGACGGCCGGATGCGCGGCCCACGTCGCAGCCGAGGCCGCACTCACCCCACCGCTCGGCAGGAACCGCACCCCGGGGAACGGCCCCACCAGCGCGTCGAGGTACGCCGTGCCGCCGAGCGCCCCGGCCGGGTAGAGCTTCACGTGGTCGACGCCCGCGCGCAGCGCCCGGGAGACCTCGGTGGGCGTGGCGACGCCCGGCACGACGTCGAGCCCGCGGTCGGCGCCGAGGGTCACGATCTCCTCGTCGAACCCGGGCGCGACCGCGAAGCGAGCCCCGGCGTCGGCGGCCGCGCGCAGCTGCGACGGCGTGATCACCGTGCCGACCCCCGCGACGAACCCCGGCACGGCCGAAGCCGCCGCGAGGGCATCGAGCGCCGCCGGGGTGCGCAGGGTGAACTCCGCGCAGCCGATGCCGCCGGCCAGCAGCGCCTCGGCCAGGCCGACGGCCTGCGCGTCGTCGTCGATGACGACGACCGGCACGATCCGCTGCCCGGCGAGCGAGGCAGGCGCCCCGCTCATCGGTCGAGCCCATCGACGTGACCGGGCAACGAGGCGCCGAGGTCCGGGACGAGGGCGGCGCTCATCGGCCGAGCCAGCCGCCGTCGACGGGCAACGTGATGCCGTCGACGTAGTCCGAGGCGCGCGAGGCCAGGAAAACGGTGGCGCCCGCCAGGTCGGAGGCCTCGCCCCAGCGCCCCGCCGGGATGCGGTCGAGGATCGACTGCGAGCGCGAGGGGTCGGCCCGCAGCGCCGAGGTGTTGTCGGTCGCGATGTACCCGGGCGCGATGGCGTTGACATTCACACCGCGCGCCGACCACTCGTTCGACAGCGCCTTGGTCAGCCCCGCGATGCCCGACTTGGCCGCGGTGTAGCCCGGCACGTTGATGCCGCCCTGGAAGCTGAGTAGGGAGGCCGTGAAGATCACCTTCCCGCGGCCGCGGTCGAGCATCCGTCGCCCCACCGCCTGGGTCAGCCGGAACTGGCTCGACAGGTTGATCTCGAGCACCCGGTACCAGGAGTCGAGCGGATGCTCGGCCGCCGGCGACCGCTCGATGGTGCCCGCGTTGTTCACCAGCACGTCGATGTCCCGCTCGGCGAGGACGGCCCCGAGGGCGTCGACGGCGGACGGGTCGGCGAAGTCGCACGCGAGGCCCTCGAACCGCCGCCCGGTCGCCTCGACGGCCGCACCGACCTCGCTGCCCGAGGCGGGCAGCGTCGTGCTCACGCCGATGATGTCCGAGCCGGCCTCGGCCAGGGCCACCGCCATCGCGCGGCCGATGCCCCGGCTCGCCCCCGTGACGACCGAGGTGGTTCCTTCCAGGGAGAACAGCCCGCTCATGCCTTGCCCGCCACGTCGACGAGGATCTTCATGGCCCGGCCGCTCTCGAGCTCCTCGAGCGCGGCCTGGGTCTCGGCGAGCGGCACGCGGCTCGTGATGAGCACCTCGGCCGGCACCGTTCCGTCGGCCACCAGCTCGACCGCCCGCTCGAAATCGGTGCGCTGGTAGACGCGCGCGCCCCGGATGGTGAGCTCCCGCCAGAACACCCGCTGCAGGTCGATCTCGCGCGGGGTCGGGTGGATGGCGACCACGACGAGCGTTCCCCGCACCTTCGCCAGCGCGGTGGCGCCGAGCACCGCGGCGGCCGCGCCGGAGACCTCGAACACGACGTCGGCGCCGACACCGCCCGTCCACTCCTCGACCCAGGCGGTCTGGTCGACCGCGCGCGGGTCGACGGTGGTGAAGCCGAGGGCGGCGACCTGCTCGCGGCGGCCGCCGTCGAGCTCGATCACGGCGACCTCGGCCCCGATCGAGCGGGCGACCGTGGCGATCAGCACGCCGATCGGGCCGCCGCCGATCACGACCGCCTTCTCGCCGGCCTTCAGCTCGGCGCGGCGCACGTCGTGCACGGCGACGGCGACGGGCTCGACGAGGGCCGCATGGTCGAGCCGGATGCCCGCCGGCAGCGCCACGAGGGTCGACGCCGGCACGTTCCAGAGCGGCTGCAGCGCACCGGGCGAGTCGATCCCGATGAAGTCGAGGTTCTGGCAGATGTGCTCGTTGCCCGCGAGGCAGGCGGGGCAGGTGCCGTCCCAGTCCAGGGGCATGACGGTGACGGGGTCGCCGACCGACCAGCCGGTGACGCCCTCGCCGAGCGCGGCGATCTCGCCGCTCATCTCGTGACCGAACACCAGCGGGGTGCCGACCCGCGCATCCATCGAGCCGTGGAAGATGTGCAGGTCGGTGCCGCAGAGGCCGACGTGCGAGACCGCGATCTGCACGGAGCCGGGCGGCGGCGGGGGAGTGGTCTCCGCCTCGGTGATCTCGATGGTGCGGTTGCGCACGTAACTGGCAGTCAGCACTGACTCGTCCTTCCGTCGTCGGAGGTCGTGCGCCGCGGGCCCTGAGGCCGCGCCTTGCGCATCGACACCTCGCGACAGTAGCATGAGCAAACGATTGAGCAAAGGGCTCGCCGCAAGGATGCGGACAGGGAGACGACGTGACCACTGCACGAGGAGCACTGCCGCTCGACGGCATTCTCGTTCTCGATTTCAGCCAGTTCCTGGCGGGGCCGGTGGCGGCCATGAGGCTCGCCGACCTCGGTGCCCGGGTGATCAAGATCGAGCGGCCAGGGTCCGGCGACATCGGCCGCACGCTCGCCTTCGCCGGCCGAACGGCCGACGGCGACACTGTGTCCTTCCATGCGATGAACCGCAACAAGGAGTCGATCACCGCCGATCTGAAGAAGCCCGCCGACCTCGACTACGTCAAGGAGCTCGTGGCGAAGGCCGACGTGCTCATCCAGAACTTCCGGCCGGGGGTGATGGAGCGGATCGGCCTCGACTACGAGTCGGTGCGCGAGCTCAACCCCTCGATCGTCTACGCCAGCGCCACCGGATACGGCTCGGAGGGTCCCTGGGCCACACGGCCGGGGCAGGACCTGCTGGCCCAGTCGGTCTCGGGGCTGCCCTGGCTGAGCGGCTCGGCCGCCGACGGCCCGGTGCCGGTGGGCCTGTCGATCGCCGACCACCTGCTCAGCTGCCACATCGCGCAGGGGGCGACCGCACTGCTCGTGCGACGGTTCCGCACCGGCGAGGGCGGCCTGGTCGAGTCGAGCCTGCTCGAGGCGATGCTCGACCTGCAGTTCGAGCTGCTGAGCGTGCGGCTGAACGACGACTCCATCGCGGTGAAGCGGCACGGCGAGCACTCCGCCCACGCCTTCCTGGCCGCTCCCTACGGCACCTACCCCACGCTCGACGGGTACATCGCGCTCGCGATGAACCCCATCCCGAAGCTCGGCGAGCTGCTCGAGCTCCCCGAGCTCACCGGCATGGTCGATCCGCAGCAGGCGTGGGACGAGCAGGAGCGCATCGAGGCGCTGCTCGCCGAGCGCTTCGCGACCGGCAGCACCGAGCACTGGCTCGGCATCCTCGACGCGGCCGACGTGTGGTGCGCACCGGTGCTGACGCTCGACGAGCTGCTCGACAGCGAGGGGTTCGCCGCCATCCGCATGACGCAGGAGGTGGAGCGGCGAGGCACCACGCTGACCACGACCCGCAGCCCGCTGCGCGTGGACGGCCAGATCCTCAGCAGCCGCAAGGCCGCCCCGCTGCTCGGCGAGGACGACGAGCGGGTGCGCGCCGAGTTCCCCGACACAAGCCGCGCCCCGGCACCGGAGGCGAGCGGCCCCGCGGTCCCCGATGCGAGCCGTGCCCCCGCCCACGAGGCGACCGCATGACCGTCACCCTCCGCGGCATGACCTGGGAGCACGCCCGCGGTCACGGCAGCGTCGTCGCGGCCGCCGAGGCCTACCGCGCGGTCGCCCCCGACGTCGAGGTCGTCTGGGAGTACCGCTCCCTCCAGGCCTTCGCCGACTATCCGCTCGACAAGCTCACCGACCGCTACGACCTGTTGGTGATCGATCACCCGCACATCCCGATCGCGGCCGTCGAGGGCCTGTTCGCCCCGCTCGACGGAACCGGCCACGACGACGAGCTCGCGCTGCTGGCCCGGCAGTCGGTCGGCGCCTCGCACCGCTCCTACTCCTACGCCGGACGCCAGTGGGGGCTCGCGAGCGACGCCGCCGCCCAGGTCTCGGCGTTCCGCGCCGACCTCATCGATGCCGCGCCCACCGACTGGGACGAGGTCATCGCCCTCGCCGAGGAGGGCCGCGTGCTCTGGCCCTACAAGCCGGTCGACGCCTTCTCGAGCCTCGTCACCGTCGCCTCCGGCCTCGGGGAGGAGCCGATGCGCACGCCCGGCGTCTTCCTCGGTGCCGAGACGCTGGGCTCCGCGATGTCGCTGCTCCGCCGCCTCGCCGCGCTCGTGCCGCGCGAGAACGCGGGGTGGAACCCCATCCAGGTCGCCGACGCCCTGAGCGAGGGCGACCGCTTCGCCTACTCGCCGCTGCTGTTCGGCTACACGAACTACAGCCGGCCGGGTTTCCGGATGCACCGACTGACGTACACCGACATCCCCCGCTCGCGGAACGGGGTGCGGGGTTCGCTGCTCGGCGGGGCCGGCATCGCGGTGTCGGCCTCGACCGCGCATCCGGTCGAAGCCATCGACCACGCCTTCTGGCTCGCCTCTGCGGCGGTGCAGGAGGGCGTCTACTACGACGGCGGCGGCCAGCCCGGCAACGCCGTCGCGTGGGAGAGCGCCCGCACGAACGCCGACAGCCTCGACTTCTTCCGCGGCACGCGCGCCACCCTCGAGGGCGCCTACCTGAGGCCCCAGCACCCGCACTACATCGAGCTGCAGAACGAGGCCTCGGAGCGCGTCACCGCGGCCCTTCTCGGCGAGCTCGACGACGACGAGCTGCGCCGCCGTCTCGACGACGCCGTCGCACGCCATCTGGGTGATGACCTGGGTCACGTCGAGACCGTCGCCAGCAGCCCCGCGCCCACCCCCGAGCAGGAGACCCCCGCATGAGCACCGTCGACCGCTACTACGACGACATCGCGATCGGCGAACGCCGCGACACCACCGGCCGCACCATCACCGAGGCCGACATCGTGCTGCACGCCGGTCAGACCGGTGACTTCTTCCCGCACCATATGGACGCCGAATGGATGGCCACCCAGCCGGCCGGGCAGCGCATCGCCCACGGCACGCTCATCCTCTCGGTCGCGGTGGGCATGACGGCCGGCGACATCAACCCGCAGGCGATGAGCTACGGCTACGACCGCATCCGCTTCATCAAGCCGGTCTTCATCGGCGACACCATCCGCGTCAGCGCCGAGATCGTCGACAGGGTGCCGCACGCGAAGCGCCCCGAGGAGTTCGGCTACGTGCACGAGCTCGTGACGGTCACCAACCAGCGGCAGGAGACCGTGCTCGTGCTGACCCATCTGTACCTCGTCTCGGTGCGCCCCTCCGCGTGATCGCCGCCCCGCTATATCTAGACTGAGCCCATGGCGACCCTCAGCGACGTGGCGACCATGGCCGGGGTCTCCGTCTCGGCCGTCTCGCGCGTGCTCACCGGGGCGGCGGATGCCCGGGTCAGCGACGCCACCCGCAAGCGCATCACCGACGCCGCGCGCGAGCTCGACTACCGCCCGAACTACGCCGCCCGGGCGCTGAAGTTCTCGCGCACCAACGTGGTCGCCCTCGTGGTGCCCGACCTCACGAACGCCATCGTCAGCGAGCTGATGCGGGGCGTCGAGGACGAGGGCTACGACAAGAAGTACATGGTGCTGCTCGCCCGCGCCGAGAGCGAGCTCGAGGAGTACGCGCTGCCCCGCCTGATCAAGGAGGGCCGGATCGACGGTGCCCTCGTGCAGGCCGCCGACGCGATGGAGCCCGCCGAGCTGAGCGAGCAGATCGACAGCCGCCTGCCGGTCGTCTACGTCAACTCCAACCACCCCGCCGACGGCGGCTACGTCGATCTCGAGGACGAGCTCGGCACCCGCATCGCCACGCGGCACCTGATCGGGCAGGGGCACAAGCGCATCGCGTTCGTGGGCGGCCTGCCCTCCTCGGTCACCGGCCGGCGCCGGGAGCAGGGCTTCCGCGACGAGATGGCGAGCGCCCGGCTGCCCGTCGACGAGCGCTTCGTCACGTCCCTCGGCTACGAGCTCGTCGTGGGCCGGGCGGCGGTCGGCCCCCTGCTCGACGCGGATGCGCGGCCCACCGCGATCGTGGTGGCCAACATCAACGCGGCCTTCGGTGTGCTGCTCGAGCTGCGCAGTCGCGGGGTGAGCGTGCCGCACGACGTCTCCGTGGTGGCGATCCACGACGCGTGGACGGCCGACAACTCCTGGCCGCCGCTGACCACCGTGAAGATGCCGCGGTACGAGCTCGGCCGGCGGGCGATGGCGGCGCTCTACGACCGCATCCACGGCGGCACGGTGCCGCGGCTCGTGGTCTCCGACCCGGCGCCGCAGCTGATCATCCGCGAGTCGACGGTCGCGCCGCGGCCCTGACCGCCGAGCTGTCGATCGACGCGTGGCACTCGACGCGGTGCCGCTCGTCGTGAACAATCGATTGTGCAGATCCGGGCCGCAGCCGCGGCCCGGAGGAGTTCGAGGAGGAACACGCATGCCCTTTCCCGTCATCGACGCCCACCAGCACGTCTGGGACCCGGCCCGCGCGGAGTACAGCTGGCTCGGTCCGCAGCACGCGCCGATCGACGGCGCCATGTCCTTCGAGCAGCTGCAGCCCGAGCTCGAGGCGGCCGGCGTCGCGTACACGCTGCAGGTGCAGTCGGCTGACAACAGCGACGACTCGGCGGTGATGCGGGAGTCGGCGGCCGCGCATCCGGAGGTCGCCGGCATCGTCGGCTGGGTGCCGCTCGACAGGCCAGAGGAGGCTGCCGCGATGCTCGAGGGGTGGCGCGGAGACAGCCTGATGGTGGGGGTGCGGAACCTCATCCACGACCGCGCCGACGCCGACTGGCTGCTGCGCCCCGAGGTCGACGAGGGCCTCGCCGTGCTGGAGGAGGCAGGGCTGCCGTTCGACGTGGTGGCTGTGCTGCCGCGCCATCTGGAGCTGATCCCGATCATCGCCGAGCGGCACCCGCGGCTGCGGATGGTGATCGATCACCTCTCGAAGCCGCCGATCGGGCTCGACTCGTGGGAGCCGTGGTCGACCCTGATCGCCGAGGCCGCCGCCGTGCCGACCGTCTTCGGCAAGGTGACCGGCCTCTACTCGGCGACCGGCGACGAGGGGGCGTGGACGACCGACACCGTGCGGCCTGCCTTCGAGCGGGCGCTCGAGGTGTTCGGCGTCGAGCGGCTGATGTACGGCGGCGACTGGCCGGTCTCGGTGCTCGCCGGCGGCTACACGCGGGTCTGGCAGGGGCTGCAGCCGCTGTTCGCCGAGCTCTCCGAGGCGGATCGGGAGCAGCTGCTCGGCCGCACGGCCGCGCGCTTCTACGCCCTCGACCCGGCCAGGATCGGCCGAGCGGGCGACGCGCCGAATTGATTTGAGCAAACGTTTGACTAGCGGCCCCCGATCGGGATAACGTGACACCGGCACCAAGCGGGGAATCCCGTTCGCCAGGCAAACCGCAGTGTTCGGCCCCTTGCCCGCACTGCTCTCAACAGGGAGTGTCAATGAAGACAACAAGATTCCTCACAGCAGGTGTCGCCCTTGCCGCAACCGCCCTTCTGATGGCGGGCTGCGCGAGTGGTGGAACCACGACGACCGGGGGCGCTCAGACCGACTCCGGCGGCAAGATCACGGTCTGGGTCGACCCGCCCCGGGTGCCCGCGGCCGAGGCCTTCAAGGAGGCCTACCCCGACATCGAGATCGACATCGTGCAGATCGACGGAACGGTCGGAGGCCAGACCGTGCGCCAGGCCTTCGCGAACTTCGACTCGGCCGGGAAAGGCTGGCCCGACGCCATCTTCTTCCCCTCGAACGACGACATCGCCTGGGCGACGAACTCGACGAGCAACTACGCGGCCGACCTCGGCGAGCTGATGCCCGACACGATCGAGGGCTACGACCCCGCGGTCATCTCGTTCTGCGACATCGACGGGGCCATCCGCTGCCTCCGCAACGACGCCGCGCCCGACGTGTTCTGGTACAACAAGGCCTTCTTCGACGAGAAGGGCTACACCGTGCCCACCACGTGGGAGGAGTACGGCGAGCTGAGTGTGAAGATCGCCCAGGAGAACCCGGGCAAGATCTCGGGCTTCCTCGGTGACGCCTACGCGGTCAACCGCTATCTGCAGGCCGCGGGCTGCCCCACGAACGACCGCGTCTCGGAGTCGGAGGCGCACATCGACCTCTCCGACCCGAACTGCGTGCGTGCCACCGAGCTGCTCGACCAGATGCAGGCCGGTGGAGCCCTCTCCACCCAGGGCATCTTCGACGGCGACGCCGCCGAGGCCGGTGCCAACCTGGTGATGAGCCCCGGGGCCGTGTGGTGGGGCAACTACCTCTTCCGCGACACCTGGAAGATCCCGGCCGGCCAGATGACCGCGGTCGCCCCGCTGAAGTGGGACGGCGAGTCGGAGCCCTCGACGGGCAACGAGGGCGGCGGCCTCTGGGGCGTCTCCTCGCACATCACCGGCAAGCAGCTCGAGAACACGCTCACCTTCGCCAAGTTCGTCGCCACCGACCCGCGCTGGCAGGTCGACCTGAGCACGGGCCTCCCCGGCTACGGCCCGGTGCAGGAGGACTGGCTGGCGAAGATCGCCGACGACGCCTACTTCGCCGACGTCGCGACCACTCAAGAGGCGTTCAAGAGCGCCCTCGGAGTCGTGCAGCCCTACTCGTACATGCTGTACGACACCGGTTCGGTCTGGACCCAGACGGTGCCCTCGACGCTGATCGGCGGAGGCTCCGCCACGGACGCCATCAAGGCGTTCGGCGACGAGCTCGTCAACCAGGCCAAGTCCGTCGGCTACACGGTCGTGGCCGAGTAGCCGAACACCGAGCGGGCGGGCGCCGGCCACGTGCCGGCGCCCGCCACAGGGGAACACTGTGACCAATCACCTCCTGGAGGAGCGCGCGAAGACCGCCGCCCCCTCCGACACCAGGGGCACGGGCACCACCGCCCGCCGCCGCCGCTCGTTTCTCCGCCGCGACGAGACCCTCGGGGCCTGGGTGCTGCTGGCGCCCTACACCGTGCTCTTCCTCGTCGCCGCGGCCATCCCGATCGGCTACGCCTTCGTCATCAGCCTGCAGCGGGCGCCGTCGCTGGTGAACCCGACCTCCGGTTTCGGCGGGCTCGAGTCCTTCGCCACCGTGGTGGGCGACTACCGCTTCTGGTCGACGTTCATCAACATCTTCACGCTGATGGCGATCTGGCTGCCGATCATGATCGTCGGCATCGTGGCCCTGGCGCTGCTCATCCACGCCAGCCCCGGCCGCTTCGGCGGCGCGATGCGCTTCGTCTACTACATCCCGGGCGCCCTCGGCGGCATCGCGAACTTCGTGCTCTGGGTCTACCTGATCGACCCGGTCAACTCGCCCATCGCGTTCCTCTGGCAGGGGCTCGGCGCGAGCACCTACAAAGAGGTCATCACGCCGGGCAACATGCCCTTCATCCTCACCGCGATGCTCTTCTTCCAGGGCATCGGCACCTGGATCGTCGTGGTCAACGGCGGCCTGAACGGCATCTCCGACGAGGTGCTCGAGGCCGCCCGCATCGACGGGGCGAACGCCTGGCAGCTCGCCTGGCACGTCAAGCTCCCGCTGATCCGCCCCTGGGTCGGCTACGCGGCCCTGATGAACCTGGCCTACGGCTTCCAGCTCTTCCTCGAGCCCTACCTGCTGAGGCAGATCTCCTCGGGCTCGGTGGTCGCCGAATGGGCGCCCACGCAGCTCGGCTACGCGTTCGCGTTCACCAACCGCAACTTCCCCGCCGCGGCCGCGCTGTCGATCATCCTGCTGCTGATCACGCTCGGCATCGGCCTGATCATCGTCACCCGCAGCGGACTGTTCGGCGACGAGACCAGCACCCGCACGACCCGCGCCCAGCGCAAGGAGAGGAGGACCGCATGACCCGCGTCAGTCCGAACCGCGTCGGTGACGTCCCCCGCGTCGTCGGCTCGCACCGGTGGAACGCCGGCCGCATCGCCCGCATCGTCGTGATGGTCGTGATCGCGGCCGCCTTCCTGCTACCGATCATCGGCTTCATCGCCCTCGCCTTCGGCAGCCAGGAGAACATCGAGTCGGGCGCCAGCGGCTTCCTCAACCTCGGCGGCATGTCGTGGGAGAACATCGTCTACAGCTGGAACCAGATCACCGGCTTCGGCCCCGGCAACGGCGGTCTCTTCCAGCAGTGGATGATCAACTCCGCCATCGTCTCGGTCGGCGGGGCGGCGCTCGCGCTGGTCGCAGCCATCCCGGCGGGCTACGCGTTCGCCCGTCTGCGCTTCCGCTTCCGCAAGGCCTTCCTGATCGCGACGCTGCTCGCCATGGTGATGCCGAACACCGTGCTCGTCATCCCGATCTTCCTCGAGGTGAACGCCATCAACGCGGTGGGCCAGCTCTGGCCGGTCGCGGTGATCATGGGCTTCTACCCGTTCGGTGTCTACCTGTCGTACATCCACTTCATGACGACGATGCCGCACGAACTGGTCGAGGCGGCCCGCATCGACGGGCTGAGCGAGCTGCGCACCTTCTTCGAGATCGCGCTGCCCATCTCGAAGCAGGCCATCGCGCTGGTCGCGTTCTTCAGCTTCGTGGCGAACTGGACGAACTTCTTCCTCCCGCTCGCGCTGCTCACCTCGAGCCAGCAGAACAAGACCATCTCGATCGGCATCCAGGAGCTCATCGGCGCGAGCCCGCTGTTCAACGCCACCGTGGCCGCGGGCCTCGACGTGAAGCTCTACCTGCCGCAGCTCGCGCTGGCGACGGTCATCTCGATGGTGCCGCTCCTGGCGATGTTCATCGGGGCCCAGCGCTTCCTGGTGCGGGGCCAGACCATCGGGGCGGTGAAGGGATGAGCGACGAGCGGATGCGCGGCGACCTCCCCGACCGCGACGACCTGCCCGAGCGCCACCCGGCCGCCGCCTACACGCTCGAGCTGCCCCTGCATCCGAGACCCATCGTCATCATCGGCGCCGGCGGCATCGTCAAGGACGCCCACCTCCCGGCCTACCGCAAGGCGGGCTACCCGGTCTGGGGCATCGTCAACCGCACGGTGCAGAGAGCGGATGCCCTCGCCGCCGAGTTCGGCATCGAGCACGTCTTCGGCACCGTCGAGGCGGCCGTCGCCGAGGCCCCGGCTGACGCGGTCTACGACATCGCGCTGATGCCGGAGCAGTACGAGGCAGCCCTCGAGGCCCTGCCCGACGGAGCGCCCGTGCTCATCCAGAAGCCGCTCGGCCACAGCCTCGAGCAGGGGGAGGCGCTCGCCGCCCTCTGCCGGCGCAAGGGCCTCGTGGCCGCGGTGAACACCCAGCTCCGTTTCGCGCCCTACGTCGCCGAGGCCCGCCGGCTGATCGCCGCGGGTGCCATCGGCGAGGTGCACGACATGGAGGTGCGCGTCTCGGTCGACACACCGTGGCACCTCTTCCCGCACGTGTTCGGGATGGAGCGGCTCGAGCTGACCATGCACAGCGTGCACTACCTCGACCTCGTGCGCTCGTTCTTCGGCGACCCCGACGGCGTCAGCGCGGTGACCAGGCGTCACCCCGGGAAGCCGGACGTCGCGACGACGCGGTCCACGATCATCCTGCGCTATCGCGGCCGCGACCTGCGGGCCGTCGTGAGCACGAACCACGACCACGACTACGGGCCGGCCCACGAGGAGAGCTTCATCAAGTGGGAGGGCACGAGGGGCGCGATCCGCGCGCAGCTCGGCCTGCTGCTCGACTACCCGCGGGGCCGCGAGGACTCACTGGAGCTCGCCGTCGCCGGCGAGAAGGGCTGGACCCCGCTGCCGTTCGAGGGCTCATGGTTCCCCGACGCCTTCATCGGCTCGATGGGCGCGCTGCAGCGCTACGTCGAGGGCTCGGTCGACTCGTTGCCCACCTCGGTGGACGACGTGCTGCACACCATGGCGGTCGTCGAGGCGGCCTACGAATCCGACGAGCGCGAGGGCGTGCCGCTCCGCGTGGCGGTGACCTCGTGAAGCGGGTCGCCTCGGTGATCGGGCTTCCGCCCGAGAACCGCGAGGAGTACGAGGCCTACCACGCCGCCGTCTGGCCGGAGGTGCTGGCGCGGCTCGCCGAGAGCCACGTGCACAACTACTCGATCTACCGCTTCGGGGCTCTGCTGTTCTCGTACTTCGAGTACACGGGCGACGACTACGAGGCCGACATGGCCGCGATCGCCGCCGACGAGGCGACGAAGCGCTGGTGGGCCGTGCAGGAGCCGCTTCAGCGCCCGCTCGAGAGCCGGGCGCCGGGGGAGTGGTGGCAGGAGCTCCCCGAGGTCTTCCACACCGACTGACCCCCACCCCCCTTTCTTTCTTCACCCCTTCGACCGAACGGTTCACACTGATGACGATCATCACCGGCGTGGACGTCTACGACGTCCGCTTCCCCACCTCCCTCAGCCAGGACGGCTCCGACGCCATGAACAAGGACGGCGACTACTCCGCCGCCTACGTGGTGCTGCGCACCGACGGCGAGCTCCGCGGCCACGGCTTCACCTTCACCATCGGCCGCGGCAACGACCTCTGCGTCGAGGCCTCCCGCCAGCGCGCCCTGCTGCTGATCGGCCGCGACGTCGACGAGATGGTGGGCGACCTCGGCGGCACCTACCGCTCGCTGAAGTCCGACTCGCAGCTGCGCTGGCTCGGCCCGGAGAAGGGCGTCGAGCACCTCGCCATGGCGGCCGTGATGAACGCCGTCTGGGATCTCGCCGCCCGCAAGGCCGGCAAGCCCCTGTGGCGGATGCTCGCCGAGATGAGCCCCGAGGAGCTCGTCGACGTGGCCGACCTGCAGTACCTCTCGGATGCGCTGACCCGCGACGAGGCACTCGAGATGCTGCGCGAGCTGGAGCCGACCCGCGGCCAGCGGATCGCCGAACTCGAGGCCCGTGGCGGCTACCCCTGCTACACCACGAGCGCCGGCTGGCTCGGCTACAGCGACGACAAGCTGCGCCGCCTGCTGCAGGAGTCGGTCGACGAGGGCTACCGGCACCTGAAGCTCAAGGTCGGCGCGAACCTCGAGGACGACATCCGTCGCCTCGGCATCGCCCGCGAGGTGATCGGCTGGGACGCGAACCTGATGATCGACGCCAACCAGGTCTGGGATGTACCGCAGGCGATCGAGTGGGTGAATCGCCTCGCCGAGTTCAAGCCGCTCTGGATCGAGGAGCCCACGAGCCCCGACGACGTGCTCGGCCACGCCGCCGTGCGCCGCGCGGTCGCGCCGATCGGTGTCGCCACCGGCGAGCACGGCATGAACCGGGTGCTGTTCAAGCAGATGTTCCAGGCCGAGGCCATCGACTTCTGCCAGCTCGACTCGGCCCGGCTGGCGTCGATCAACGAGATCCTCGCCGTGTACCTGATGGCCAAGAAGTTCGGCGTTCCCGTCTGCCCGCACGCCGGCGGCGTCGGGCTCTGCGAGCTCGTGCAGCACCTCTCGATCTTCGACTACGTCGCCGTCTCGGGATCGCTCGAGGGCCGGGTGACCGAGTACGTCGACCACCTGCACGAGCACTTCACCGATCCCTGCATCGTCGTCGACGGGAACTACGTGCTCCCGGGCCTCCCGGGGTACTCTGCGGAGATGTACGAAGAGTCCGTGGCCGAGTACTCCTTCCCCGACGGCGGCTACTGGAGCCGCGCGCTGGCACCCGAGACCGTTGAGGCCGACGAGACCGCCGAGACCGTTTCCGTGGAGGCCGTTCTGTGAAGACCCGCTCCCTCCGCACCGGTCTCGCGCTGACCGAGCTCGGCCTCGGCACCGCCCAGTTCGGCAACCTGTTCAAGGAGACCACCGACGAGGAGGCCGCGGGCGCCTACGACGCCGGCTTCGCCGGCGGCGTGCGCTACTTCGACACCGCGCCGCACTACGGCCTCGGGCTCTCCGAGCGGCGGCTCGGGGCGGCGCTCGCCGCCACCGGCACGCGCGACGAGATCGTGCTCTCCTCCAAGGTCGGCAAGCTGCTCGTCGACAGCCCCGAGACCGCCGACCGGCTGGACGACGAGGGCTTCGTGGTGCCGGCCGCCACGCGCCGGGTCTGGGACTACAGCCGTGACGGCATCCTGCGCTCGGTCGAAGCGAGCCTCGCCCGGCTCGGCACCGACCGGCTCGACATCGCGTACCTGCACGATCCGGACGACCACTGGGAGGCCGCGTCGACCACCGGCGTCGACACCCTCGTCGAGCTGCGCGAGCAGGGCGTCGTCGGTGCCATCGGCGCCGGCATGAACCAGTCGGCGATGCTCGCCGAGTTCGTGCGCCGCACCGACGTCGACGTCGTGATGGCCGCCGGCCGGCTGACGCTGCTCGACCAGGGCGCCTCCGACGAGCTTCTGCCCCTCGCGGTCGCCCGCGGCGTCGGTGTCGTGGCGGCGGCACCGTTCAACTCGGGGCTGCTCAGCAGCGACCGGGTTCCGGAGGCCGCGACCTTCGACTACGCGCAGGCGCCCGCCGAGCTGCTGCAGAAGGCGCGTGACATCGCCGAGGTCTGCAGACGGCACGGCGTCTCCCTCCCGGCCGCGGCGCTGCAGTACCCGCTCGGCTTCCCGGGCGTCGTCAGCGTCGTCGCCGGTGTGCGCACGGCGGCCCAGGCCGCCTCGACCGCCGAGCGCTTCGCCGTCGCGATCCCCGTCGAGCTCTGGAGCGAGCTCGACGAGGCGGGGCTCGCCCCGCGACCGCCCGCATCACCCACCACCCCCGCCACGACGAAGGACAGCACGCGATGAGATTCAGCCGTATCGGCGCCCCCGGACACGAGACCCCCGCGGTCGAGATCGACGGGATCCACTACGACCTCTCGACGGTCACCCGTGACATCGACGGGGCCTTCCTCACCGGAGGGCTCGAGGCGGCCGCTGCCGCCGTGGCCGCGGGTTCCTTGCCCGAACTGCCCGCGGGAGGCCGCGTCGGCGCCCCGCTGGCGGCGCCGGGCAAGATCGTCTGCATCGGCCTCAACTACCGCGACCACGCCGACGAGACCGGGGCCGCCTACCCGGCCGAACCCGTCGTCTTCATGAAGGACCCGTCCACGATCGTGGGCCCCTTCGACGAGGTGCTCATCCCGCGCGGCTCGACCAAGACCGACTGGGAGGTCGAGCTCGGCGTCGTGATCGGCGAGACCGCCCGCTACCTCGACTCGCCGGCCGACGCCCGCAGGCACATCGCGGGGTACGTACTCTCGCACGACGTGTCCGAGCGGGAGTTCCAGCTCGAGCGCGGCGGCCAGTGGGACAAGGGCAAGAGCTGCGAGACCTTCAACCCCCTCGGCCCGGTGCTCGTCACCGCCGACGAGGTCGACGACCCTCAGAACCTCGCCCTGCGGCTCTGGGTCGACGGCGTGCAGCGTCAGGACGGCTCGACGGCGAACATGATCTTCGGCATCAACCACGTTATCTGGTACCTCAGCCAGTTCATGGTGCTGCGGCCCGGTGACCTGATCAACACCGGCACCCCCGCCGGTGTCGCCCTCGGCATCCCGGGCAACCCGTACCTCCGCGCCGGATCCACCGTCGCCCTCGAGATCGACGGCCTCGGCCGCGCCGAGCAGACGCTGGTGCAGGCATGAGCGGCGTCTTCGAGGGGCTGACCGCGATCGTCACGGGAGGGGCATCCGGAATCGGGGCCGCCACCGCGACCGCGCTGCTCGCCGCCGGCGCCCGCGTGGCCGTGCTCGACCGGGCCACCGAGGGAGCCCCCGAAGGGGCCGTGCTCGTGACCGCCGACGTGACCGACCGGGCCTCGGTGCAGCAGGCCGTAGACGCGGCGGCCGAGGCCCTCGGCGGCATCGACATCGTGGTGAACAACGCGGGCATCAGCGCCGTGGGCACCGTGGAGCAGAACGACGACGAGCAGTGGGCCCGCGTGCTCGACGTGAACGTCGTCGGCATGGCCCGCGTCTCGGCCGCCGCGCTGCCCTGGCTCCGTCGATCCGAGCACGCCGCCATCGTCAACCTGTGCTCGATCGCGGCACTGAACGGACTGCCCGACCGCGCGCTCTACTCGGCCTCGAAGGGCGCCGTGCTGGCGCTCACCTTCGCCATGGCCACCGACCACGTGGCCGAGGGCGTGCGCGTCAACGCGGTCAGCCCCGGCACGGTGTCGACCCCGTTCGTCGAGCGGATGCTGCAGGGCTTCGACGACCCGGTCGCCGAGCGCGCGGCCCTCGACGCCCGCCAGGCCACCGGACGCATGGTCTCGCCCGACGAGGTCGCCCAGGCGATCCTGTACCTCGCGAGCCCGCTCTCGGCCTCCACGACGGGCACCGCCCTCGACGTCGACGGCGGCGTCACCCACCTCCGCGTCCGCCGCTGACCCCCGACGCCCGCACGGGCACCGCTCGGGCTCGCGCCTAGCGGAAGATGATCGTGCGGGCGCCGTCGAGCAGCACGCGGTGCTCGGCGAACCAGGTCACCGCGGTGGTGAGGGTGCGGCTCTCCTCGTCCTGGCCGATCGCCACCAGCTCGGCGGGCGTTCGGGTGTGGTCGACGCGCACCACGTTCTGCTCGATGATCGGGCCCTCGTCGAGGTCGCTCGTCACGAAGTGGGCGGTGGCGCCGATGAGCTTCACCCCGCGGGCGTGCGCCTGCTTGTAGGGGTTCGCCCCCTTGAAGCCCGGCAGGAAGGAATGGTGGATGTTGATCATCCGCCCCGCCAGCCGCTCGCACAGCTCGGGCGAGACGATCTGCATGTAGCGGGCCAGCACCACGAGCTCGATGTCGTGCTCCTCGACGACCTCGAGCACCCGGCGCTCGAAGGCGGCCTTCGACTCGGGCGAGGTCACCGGCAGCGACTCGAACGGCACGTCGTAGAAGCCGGCCAGGTCGCGCAGCACGCCGTGGTTCGACAGCACCAGCGGGATCTCGACGGCCAGCTGCCCCGCACGGCGCCGGAACAGCAGGTCGTTCACACAGTGCGCCGCCGTCGAGCCGAGCACGAGGGTGCGCAGCGGCCGCCCGACGGTGTCGAGCCGCCAGTCCATCGCGTAGCGCTCGACCACCGGGGCGAGGGCGGCCTCGAACACCTCGCGGCCCGCTTCCGACTCGACCTGCAGGCGCATGAAGAACCGGCCCGTGTCGGAGGAGGAGAACTGCTGGCTCTCGGTGATGTTGCCGCCCGACTCGACCACCGCGCCACTGACCGCGTGCACGATCCCGGGGAGGTCGGCGCAGACGAACGTCAGCACCCAGTGGTTTCTCGGCAGCGACATCGGATCTCCTCTTGCCTGGAACGGGCTCTCCGCTAGAATAGTGAATGGTCGCGCGGTCATCGTCCGGCCACGGGCATGTACGAAGTCGTCGCCGTCTGCGAGAGAAGTCGATTCGCCCCGAGTCGACCTGGCCACGGCGCTTCAGGTCGTCAGGAACAGGCACTCGAGCCTCCTCTGTCCGCCGAATTTCGAGATGTCTTCGAATGGTGCGCACTGCTGTGACCACATTTCTGCCGCAGACCGGGTCGATCCCGGTCGTCAAGCGCTTCCCCTGGGGCGGTCTGATCGTCCTCGCGACCGCCGTCTTCCTCTCGGTCACGGCCGAGATGATCCCGACCGGCCTCCTGCCCGAGATGAGCACGAGCCTCGGCGTCACCGAGTCCCAGACCGGCCTGCTCATCAGCTTCTTCGCCTTCGCGGTCGTGCTCACCAGCGTGCCGCTCAGCCTGCTCTTCCGCCGGGTGCCCCGGCACCTGCTGCTCGTCGGCGTGCTCGTCGTCGTGGCCGTCACCAGCGTGCTCGCCTCGATGGCGCCGAGCTACGAGTTCCTCGTGGCCGTGCGCATCATCGGCGGCATGGCGCACGGCGTGTTCTGGGGCGTCGTCGGCGCGTACTCCGCGCACCTCGTGCCCAAGGAGCAGATCGGCCGCGCCGTCGCCCTCACCACCGGTGGTGGAACCCTCGCGTTCGTGCTCGGCGTGCCGCTGGCCACCGCGGTCGGTCACGCCTTCGGCTGGCGCATCCCGTTCCTCGTGGTCGGGCTCCTCGCCCTCCTGGGCGCCGTGCTGCTCTGGTTCATGCTGCCCCGGGTCGACCACCTCAAGCACGCGGTTCAGGATGCGCGGCTCACCGACGCCGGCCGCCGACGCCGCTTCGTCTGGAACGACAGCATCCCCGCCGTGGCCCTGGTCTGCATCTTCGCCGCCGTCGTCACCGTCGGGCACTACTCCTTCTACACCTACATCGCGCCGTTCATGATCGACCGGATGGGCGTCGCCGAGGGCGACGTCGGCCTGCTGCTGCTCGTCTACGGCGTGGCCGGGGCACTCGGGCTGATCATCGCCGGTTCTGTCTTCGGCAAGCGTCCCTCGACCGGGCTGCTCGTCTCGCTCGCCGTCACGGCGGGCTCGGTGCTCGTGCTGTCGGTCTTCACCGCGAACCCCGTCATCGCGATCGGCTCCTTCGCGCTCTGGGGCGTCGTCTTCGGCATCATCCCGACGCTCATGGCCACGCGGCTGATGCACGTCGCCGACCCCGCCATCCGCGACGCCGCGAGTGCGTTCTATTCGACGGCCTTCAACGTCGGCATCGGCCTCGGCGCCGTAGTGGGGGCGCTCTTCCTCGACACCTTCGGGCTCGAGGTGCTGCCCTGGGTCGACCTCGTGGCCATCGTGATCGGCGCCTCGCTGCTGCTCGCGACCCCGATGATTACTCGCCGCGCAGCCCGCTCCTGAGGTAGGCTGGCCCCGTCGCAACTGGCGTTCAGATGGTCACCATCGGGAAGCGACGGACAGGGATTCGGCCGCGCGCCTGGGTCGATACGAATCCTCCCTTCAAGTCCGTCACGCCGAAAAGGAGCCCGTCATGTCCGACACCTTCAATCTGCCCCTGGCCGAGGTCGATCCCGAGATCGCCGAGGTGCTGAAGCTCGAGCTCGGCCGCCAGCGCGGCACGCTCGAGATGATCGCCTCCGAGAACTTCGTGCCCCGCGCCGTGCTCGAGTCGCAGGGCTCCGTGCTCACCAACAAGTACGCCGAGGGCTACCCGGGCCGCCGCTACTACGGCGGCTGCGAGTTCGTCGACATCGCCGAGGAGCTGGCCATCGCCCGCGCCAAGTCGCTGTTCGGCGCCGAGTACGCCAACGTGCAGCCCCACTCCGGCGCCACCGCCAACGCGGCCGTGCTCTCGGCCATCGCCACCCCGGGCGACACCATCCTCGGCCTCGAGCTCGCGCACGGCGGCCACCTCACCCACGGCATGAAGCTCAACTTCTCGGGCAAGCTCTACAACGCCGTCTCCTACGGCGTCGACCCCGAGACCTTCCTGGTCGACATGAACGTGGTGCGCGAGAAGGCCCTCGAGCACAAGCCGCAGGTCATCATCGCCGGCTGGTCGGCCTACCCCCGCCAGCTCGACTTCGCGGCCTTCCGCGCCATCGCCGACGAGGTCGGCGCGAAGCTCTGGGTCGACATGGCGCACTTCGCCGGCCTCGTGGCCGCGGGCCTGCACCCCTCGCCCGTGCCCTTCGCCGACGTCGTCTCGTCGACCGTGCACAAGACCATCGGCGGCCCCCGTTCCGGCTTCATCATCAGCCGCGACACCGAGCTGGCCAAGAAGCTGAACTCGAACGTCTTCCCCGGCCAGCAGGGCGGCCCCCTGATGCACGTCATCGCCGCCAAGGCCACCGCGTTCAAGCTCGCGGCCGAGCCGGAGTTCAAGGACCGCCAGGTGCGCACGCTGAGTGGTGCGCGCATCCTGGCCGAGCGCCTCGTCGCCGACGACACCCGCGGTGCCGGCGTCGACGTGCTGACCGGGGGAACCGACGTGCACCTCGTGCTCGCCGACCTCCGCACCTCGGAGCTCGACGGCCAGCAGGCCGAGGACATCCTGCACGAGGTGGGCATCACCGTGAACCGCAACTCGGTGCCCTTCGACCCGCGCCCGCCGATGGTCACCTCCGGCCTCCGCATCGGAACGCCCGCCCTCGCCACCCGCGGCTTCGGCGACGTCGAGTTCACCGAGGTGGCCGACATCATCGCGACGGCCCTCAAGCCGGCTCCGGATGTCGAGTCGCTGCGCGCCCGCGTGCTCACGCTCACCGACGGGTTCCCGCTCTACCCGGGCCTCGAGCAGTGGTAGCCGAGCGCCTCGACGGGGTCGCCACCGCGACCGCGTTGAAGGACGAGATCCGAGCGCGGGTCGACGCCCTGCGCTCTCGCGGCATCCACCCGGGGCTCGGCACGCTGCTCGTCGGCTCCGACCCCGGATCGATCTCCTACGTCGCCGGCAAGCACCGCGACTGCGCCGAGGTCGGCATCGAGTCGGTGCGGGTCGACCTGCCCGACACGGCCACCGAGGCCGACGTGCGGGCTGCCATCGAGCAGCTGAACGCCGACGACTCCGTCACGGGCTACATCGTGCAGCTGCCGCTGCCGAACGGCATCGACGAGAACGCCATGCTCGAGCTGATCGACCCGGCGAAGGACGCCGACGGCCTGCATCCCACGAACCTCGGCCGCCTGGTGCTGGGCGTCGGCGGCGAGCTCGACTCGCCGCTGCCCTGCACCCCCGCGGGCATCGTCGAGATGCTCGGCCGCTACGACGTGCCGCTCGCGGGCAAGCACGTCGTGGTCGTCGGCCGCGGTCTCACGGTCGGGCGTCCGCTCGGGCTGCTCCTGACGCGCAAGGGCGTCGACGCCACCGTCACCCTCACCCACTCGCGCACCACCGACCTGGCCGCCGAGGTGCGCCGGGCGGATGTGGTGGTCGCCGCCGTGGGCGTGCCCGGTCTGATCCAGCCCGACTGGGTGAAGCCCGGCGCCGCCGTCCTCGACGTGGGCATCACGCGCGTGGTGAACGAGGAGACGGGCAAGGCGCGGCTGATCGGCGACGTCGACCCCGGTGTCGCGTCGGTGGCCGGCTACCTCTCGCCGGTTCCCGGCGGGGTCGGGCCGATGACGCGGGCGATGCTGCTGGCCAACGTGATCGACGAGGCGGAGCGCCGGGCGCGCTGACGCCGTCCCGCCTGTCGGCCTGGCGGGTCGGCTCGAGGCCTCGGCGGGTCGACCGGGCCGTCCTAGGGTGGACCCATGCGCGCACCCACCGGAGACCAGTACCGCCTCGAGCTCGAGGCCGAGGGGCGCCGGGTGGTCGCCGTCGTCACCGAGGTGGCGGCGGGCATCCGCTCGCTCTCGATCGACGGCGTCGACCTCGTCGAGCCCTTCGCCGAGTCGGCCATCCCGCCGGGCGGCGCCGGCATCGTGCTCGTGCCGTGGCCGAACCGGGTCGCGGGCGGGCGGTGGACGCTCGACGGCGAGCCGCAGCAGCTCGACCTGACCGAGCCGAAGGCGGGCAACGCCATCCACGGACTGCTGCGGAACACCGCGTACCGCGTGCTCGAGCAGGAGCCGCATCGGGTGCTGCAGGCGGCGACCGTGCACCCGCAGCACGGCTACCCGTTCCTCGTCGACACGACCGTCGAGCACCTTCTGACGCCCGACGGGATGACGGTGACGCACACGCTCTCGAACGCCTCGGCGACGGCGGCGCCCGTGGCGGTGGGCGCGCATCCGTATCTCAGGGTCGGCGACGTGCCCGTCGACGAGCTGACCCTCACGGTCGACGCGAGCACCCGATTCGTCACCGACGACGCGCAGATCCCCGTGTCGGAGGAGCCCGTCACCGGCACCGAGTACGACCTCACCGCCGGGCGGCGCATCGGCGACCTCACGATGGACCAGGGCTACGGCGGGGTGCGGGTGACGGATGGCCGGAGCCGCTACCGGGTCGAGGCCCCCGACGGCCGTGCGGTCGAGCTCTGGGCCGACGCCTCCTTCGGCTATGCGCAGGTGTTCACCCCGCCCGCGTTCGCGTCGATCGACGGGCCGCGGCGGGCCGTCGCGATCGAGCCGATGACGGCGCCGGCGAACGCGCTGAACAGCGGTCAGGGGCTGCGTTGGCTGGCGCCGGGGGAGCGTTGGGAGCTCAGCTGGGGCATCCGCCTGACCTGACGCTCTGAGCCGTTGTCAAGCCCCTTCTGCGTATTTTGGGGAGCAAATAGCGCCGCGTTAGGCTGTTTTTCCAGGAGTACGGAAGTGGGCTCCTGAACCTTTTGGGAGCGTGGCTTGGGCCTGTTGATCTATGGGCCGATGTCGGCGGAGATCGAGATGGACGACCGCCTGCTCGCCCATCTGCGCCTCGTGATCCTCACGAAGATGCGCAATCACGAGGCGTTCTCGCTGTCCTGGACGATGGAGCCGGCTCAGGGGAGCGGCCGCGAGACGCTGTGGGTGCATCCGTCGATCCCGCTGCGGTTCCGCTTCTACGGCAGCCGGCCCGCCGCCATCAACCGGGCGTGGATCGAGCTGATGGTGCAGGCGGCCAACCGGGGCGATCTGCGCATCATGCCGGAGCCGGCCGCCGACGTGGACGGCTGAGCCTCCGCGGATCGATAGGCTCGGCCTATGACTGAGCTCAGCCCGCCGCCGCGGCGCCGACGGTGGCTGACGGCGGTCATCGCCGTGGTCGCCGTCATCGTCTACGCCGTGGTCGTGCTGCTCTACGCCGGTGGGCTTCGAGCGTCGAGCAACGAGTGCGAGACGGTCATCGACGGCGCCGACGGGGTGACGGTGCTGCTGCAGCCTGCCGCCGTGCACGCGGCCGAGCAGCGGCTCGAGTTCCAGGTGACCCTCGACCCCTCCGACAACTTCCTGTCGCTGGACGGCTACACGGCGAAGCAGGGCATCAGCCTCCTGACGTTCCCGGTCGACGGCAGCCTGGTGCAGTCGTTCGCCGAGGGGGAGGCGCTGGCGAGCTCGACCCAGTCCGACTACGCGGCCGGGGTCGTCGAGGAGTGGCCGTTCGACAGCTACGAGGCCGACCTCACCACCTACGCGTTCACCGGCTCGGGTGCCGATGAGCTGGCGCTGCCCACCACCGTCTGCCTGCACGACTCGGTGCCGGGATGGCAGCTGGAGATGCACAAGATCGACGACACCGACAACAAGGTCGACACGGCTCAGGGCAAGGTCACGCTGCCGATCGTCGTCATCACCGCCACCCGCTCGGCCAGCACCGTCGCCTTCGGCATCGTCTTGCTCGGCCTGATGGCGATCGTTCCGGTACTGGTTCTCTTCGTGGCGATCAGCGCCTACACCGGCCGCCGCAAGGTCGAGGCCACCCTCACCAGCTGGATCGGCGCGATGATCTTCGCCACGATCCCGCTCCGCAACTTCCTGCCCGGCTCGCCGCCGGTCGGCTCGTGGATCGACTACCTCGTCGTGCTGTGGGTGATCGTCGGCCTCGTCACGGGCCTCACGATCTACATCCTCGCCTGGAACCGGTGGGGCACCCGGGCCTCGCCCCGCTCAGCGCACGAAGCCGAGCAGCCCCAGCACTAGCGCCGTCGCCACGGCCGCGGCTGCGGTGAGGCCCACGAAGGCCGCCACCCAGAGAACGGCGGGCACGTGCGTGAGGCGGGCGAGGGCGTCCGCGTCGGACGTGCCCCTGGCTCGCCTGCTGAAGCCGAGTTCGACCGACGACCGCACGGCCCCCGCCACGAGCACGAGGCACAGCACCAGTGGCAGCGCCGAGCCGATGCCGCTCGGGAGCAGCAGCAGGCCGCCCACCAGCACCGCGGCCGTACCGATCACAACGAGCGTTCCGACGACGTTGCGCACGAGCACCAGCGCCACCAAAAGGAGCACTCCGAGCCCGGCCGCCACCGCGACCGCGTGCCCCTCCACCGTCAGCCACACCCCGGCCAGCCCCAGCAGCCCCGGCGCGGGGTACCCGGCGGCGGCCGTCAGCACCATCCCGGGCCCCCGGGGTCTCCCGCGCGACACCGTCAGCCCGCTGGTGTCCGAGTGCACCCGGATGCCCGTCAGCCGCCTCCCCGTCAGCACCGCCGCCAGCGCGTGCCCGCCCTCGTGCGCCAACGTCACGACGAACCGCGCCACCCGCCACGCGGGCGACACCCCCACGACCACGACGGCCACCCCCACGGCGACCGCGACCCCCACCGCGGACGGCGCGGACGCCCGCGCCACCAGCACCTCCCACACCCCGTCCACCCCCGAACGCTACCCCGCCCTCCTCCTGCACAACTGGGCACTTTCCTAGTTGGTCCACACGAGCTTCCGGTGAGCCGAACCCTGGTTCCGAGTCGCTACTATGGGTGCAAGTGGATCGGGAATGCTCGATCGGCGTCAGGCCTCTGGGAATCCCGGAGGCTTTTCGCTGTCCCGGAGGCCCGCCCAGTCAACCCGGGTAGACCTTCAGCCCGTAGCCCGCGGGCTTGCCGGTGGGGGACGTGACGATCTTCGAGCGGATCACGTCCCAGGCGCGATTCGCCTGCTCGCCCCGCACGACGGAGAGGCCGATCGGTCGGGCGATCATATCGGCGAGCTGCAGTCCCGAACTGTTCGCCGACTTCGGGGCGCACCGGAATTCGAGGGTCTGGGCCAGCCCCCGCACCCTCGTCGTTCCCTGCACGCGGCGGAACTCGAGCTCGAGGAGCCGGTCCTCCTGCCGTCCACGGCTCTCGAAGACGACGTGCGTGGTGCGCCCGACCTGATTCCGTTGCTGCAGCTGGAAGAACACCCGCTCGAGGCCGTACTCGAGCGCTACGTGGTACGGATTCTCGCTGGAGCCTCTGCGGTCGACGAACTTCTCCTTGTCGATCACGCACGCCACGACGCCGAACCTCGCGGCCTCGATGATCGAGGTCAGATCCGTCATGAACGCCTCACGGACGTCGGGCCGGAGGAGGATGTCGAACGGGGGCAGCGCCTTTCGGATCTCGCGTTCGTGCAGCACGACCATGTCGTGCCCGAAGTACCGGAACTTCAACCGCTGCACCGCAGGGACGATGCGCTCGACGTAGTCTCGCACCGGAAAGATGCAGAAGGCGAGCACGAACACCGGGAACTGCGGGTTCACCTTGGCCAGCTCGTGGTCGCCGCTCTCGTCGACATAGACGACGTAGTCACCGAACACCACGACCCCTCTCTGGGTAGTGAGCCTAGCTCACTACACGGACGCCCCGTCACCGGGTGGCCTAGGATCGGAGCGTTCGGACGGGCGGGGAGGGGCGCGGGATGAGCGGGTATCCGCCGGCCTTCGAGGTCGGGCCCGGGAGGGCGGCGCCGTCTCGGGTCGGGGACGTGGTGGTGGCGGTGGTGCTGCTCGTGCTGGGCGCGATCGGCATCGCGATGCTCGCCTTCGTGTCGCTGTTCCTGGCGATGGTGTCCGACGGATGCGGCTCCGGCACCGACTGCGACTTCAGCCTGATGGGGGTCGGCTACTTCATCGCGCTCCTGGCGCCGCCCCTCGTCTACCTCGCGGCGATCGTCTGGACGATCGTGCGGCTGACGCGCCGGCGGCGCTCGTGGTGGGTGCCCGTCGTGGGCGCGCTCGCGGCCCTGGCCGTGTGGGGCGCCGGCTACGGCCTCCTGATGGCCAGCCTCAACCGCTGATCGGGGATGTCGGGCGCCGGCAGCCCACCCACGCTCGACACGTGTAGGGCGTAAGCTCCGCCGTGTACGACGCCGCACACAGGGGGAACCACGAATGACACGAACCAGACGCTCGGACCGGACGATCACCTCTCGAAAACTGCGAAGGGTCTCGCTGAGGTTCGCCGTCCCGGCAGTCCTCGCAGCGACGACCTTGGGTGTGGGCGGCCTGGCACTTCCGGCCGCGGCATCCACGTCAACTCCTCCCGCCTCGGAGCGGGCCGACGCCGAGTACGCCTATCTCTCGGGAACCGTCACCTTGGGTGCAGGTCAGACCCCCGGCACCGGCGTGACCGTCCAGCTCCTCGGCGCCGACGGCGGGCTCTACAGCTTCGTTGGAACCGGCCAAGACGGCAGCTTCAAGGTGAGCACGCCCAAGCCGGGGAAGTACCGCATCATCTTCTATCCCTCGACGGGCGGGCCTTCCTTCCCGGGCGCCCGCTACCAGACGCAGTATCTCGGTGGAACGCCTGATCCGTCGAAAGCTCTGGTGACGACGGTCAAAGCGGGGGAAGACCTGACTGGACTCAACATCAACCTCCCGCTCTCGAGCGAAACCCCGACGACCATTTCGCGCCTCGAGGGTGCCGAAAGATACTCAACTGCTGTGAGCGTGTCGCGGAATCACTGGCCTGACAGTGGCGCCGATGCTGTCTGGATCGTGACGGGGGAGAACTATCCCGATGCTCTCTCAGCCGGGCCTGCCGCGATCCGAGGCCACGACCCTCTGCTCCTCACCGAATCGGACAACCTTCCCGCTAAGGTGAAGGCCGAGATCGAACGATTGGGGGCGTCCAAGGTCGTCGTAGTGGGAGGGCCGAACGCCGTGACCGACTCGGTGTTCTCGGAACTCAAGGCGATGGTTCCCGACACCATCCGGATCTCGGGCGCGGACCGATACGAGGTCTCGAGGAACGTGGCCGAGTTCGCGTTCGCCGATCTCGCGAAGGGTGTCTCGCCGTTCATCGCGACCGGTACCAACTACCCGGATGCGCTCACGGCAGGAGCGATCGCCGGGGCGCGCACGTCACCGGTGGTCCTCGTCGACGGGTCGAAGGATTCGCTCGACGAGGCGACGACTGACCTCCTCACGGAGCTCCAGCCCACGGGGCTCTTCATCGCAGGCGGGACGAACGCCGTCTCAGACGGAATCAGCTCCGACCTGGAAGGAATTGCCGGAACCGAGCGGGTTGCGGGCGAGGACCGCTACGACACCGCCGCGCTGCTCGTTCAGAAGTATCAGACTGGCGTCCCGCGCTACGCGTACCTCGTCACCGGTTCGAACTTCCCCGATGCGCTGTCAGCAGCCGCTTCCGCGGGATCATTCGTCCAGCCGTTGTACCTGTCGCAGACCGACTGCGTGCCCGAAAGCGTTAAGGCGTCGATGCTCGATCGTGGAGTCGAGTGGGTCGTGCTGGTCGGCGGTAAGAACGCGCTGAGCACCTCGGTGGAGCAACTCTCCGTCTGCCCGCCTCCGATGGTGGTCGACTGACAGTGGGCGAGGGGCGCCGATCGCAGTGATCACGCGGTGGGCCCGGAGGGGCTCGAACCCTCGACCCGCGGATTATGGGGCCGATGTTCTGGTCTTTCCGTCCGCCGCTACGTCGTACGTCCACCACGAGGAGCTCGCTACCGTCACGCCACTTTTCGGCGCATCCGCACTCGTCGGGGCTTGAACCAATCCGCGGAGGCCATTGCTCCGAATACTTCACCCCGGAACGTAATTGCGTTTCAACCCGTTACATTGTCGGCCCGAAGAGATGGGTCAGTCATGCAACGACGCACGAGTACAGCAGCACAATGGCACTACTACATCGATGAATTCGCGCTGCATCAGCGAGCCGCGAATCTGTCCGAGAAGACTATTCGCAACCGCGAGGAGTGCCTCAGACTGCTCGAGCGACAGTCGGGGCGCACGCCACTGGAAGTGACCAAGCGCGACCTTCTGATCCTGCTCGGACGGCCCAACCCGCGCACCGGCAAGCCACTCGCCGCCGGAACGAAGCAGTCCGAGCGCTCCTACCTGCAGACGTTCTTCGCCTGGATGCACGCCGAGGGATACCGCGACACCGACCCCGCCGCCGCACTCCCGAAGGTGAAGGTGCCGAGGCGTCGCGCGCGGCCACTTCGGGCCGGTCAGGTCGACGACATCCTCGACTCAGGCATCTACAAGCGCACCCGCGACATCGTCACCATTGCCGCGCTCTCCGGCCTGCGTATCGGCGAGATCGTACGGATACGGGGCCAGGACATCGACCACGTCGCCGGCACTCTGCATTCCGTCCGAAAGGGCGGCCTCGAGCACACCGTCCCACTGCACCCACTCCTGCTCGAAATGGCCGCTGAGTATCCGCGTACCGGCTGGTGGTTCCCGACACCCGGCAGCAACAAGCTCTTTCCTAACGGCGGCGGCCACATCCTGATGGCATCCGCGTCCGATCGGATCGGCAAGGCGATCCGATCCGCTGGCATCACCGACGGCCGCCTGACCGGACACTCCTTGCGGCACTTCTACGCCACCACCCTCCTTCGCGAGGGCGTCAACGTGCGCACGGTCCAAGAGATGCTGGGCCACGCCTCGCTCGCCACCACCCAGCTCTACATGGAGGTCACCGACGAGGAGATGGTGGCAGCCGTGGCGAAGATGCCCGCGATCACTCGGCGCCGCGCCTCGCAGCGATCAGCTGCAACCGCCCAGCGGGCACGTCGTGACAGAATAGCCGCGTAGCCCCTTTAGCTCAGTTGGTAGAGCAGTGGACTTTTAATCCATGGGTCGTCAGTTCGAGCCTGACAGGGGGCACTCGACCACCGACAGTCCGCGCGGGCCGGCGCGCTCCGAGAGGAGCACCCTTTCCCGTCCAGCATGACGGGGAGACGGTCTGGCGGTTCCGGGCGGTGAACGTCGGTCGACCCCCGCCGACTCGTTGGCGCCGGGTACTTCGACACCCTTGAGGCCGCCGCAACAGCATGCCACTGAGATGCGCTGCACGGCCTGGTGGAGCCGCAACTCAACACGACGCCGACGGGAGCATGGGGCTGACGCCTACGGCGAGCGCCGACAGAGTCCCGCGGTCTGGCAGAATAGGCGCTCAGTAGCGGCGGGGGAGTCGTCGCAAGGCGTTGGATGGGGTTCAGGATGAGCGATGGTGCTGATAGTGGAGCGGTGGAACTGCCGGTGCGGCGTGGTCGCCGGTGGGTGGTGCCGGCGCTGACGGGTGTGATCGGACTCCTGGTCGGTGTGGGCGTCGGGGTCGGCGCTTCGGCTGGTGTGGCCGCCGTGCACGAGAGCGACGAGGCGGCGGCGGTCGCGACGGCTTCGGCCGCTGCAGAAGAGGGCAAGTCGCGAGAGCTGCTGCTCGCGGTGAACAGCTGCGGGGCGAACCGCTCCTACGCCGTCGTCGGTGATGAGGGGCAGAGCCTGACGATCGAGAGCAGGGGGCAGGACGATTCTGCCGGCGTCGACATCGACCAACTCTTCTGCATCATGGACGCGCTGGACGCTCCGTCCGCCGTCACCTCTCACATGGAGCAGACGACGTCGATGGACGGGCGACAGACAGAAGAGTGGGACGACTACGAAATCTCGTTCTCCTACCACCCCGACCGCGGCATGGACTCGGTCATCACCCTCAACGACTGATGGCCGGAACGACGAATGAGCCCCCCGCTCCGGCCACCTCAAGACGAGGGGCGGAGCGAGGGGCTCT
Source organism: Herbiconiux sp. VKM Ac-2851 (assembly GCF_013205105.1). Lineage (NCBI taxonomy): Bacteria > Bacillati > Actinomycetota > Actinomycetes > Micrococcales > Microbacteriaceae > Herbiconiux > Herbiconiux sp. VKM Ac-2851. The sequence goes on from NZ_JABMLJ010000003.1 coordinate 545,742, forward strand.
CGTGTTCGAGCGAACGTTGCGGAAAATGGGACTGCCCGACCCAGCCCTCCTAGGCTGCGACGTTCCAGGTTTCGAAGTCGTCCCACTTCATCGGGCTGCCACCGCCCGACACGTTCGCCCCGGCCTGCATAAGCCCGCGGCTCGTGGCGGTGATCAGTGACGAACCCGCATCGGTGGCAGTGACGGACGGATTTTCGTTGATGGTCACCGTGTATACGTTGCCGCTGAACTGCACCATCACCAGATCGCCAACGGCCGCAGTCGCGATTGCCCCTTGGATGGTGGAGTAGGTGCCGGCTACCCGCTTCCGCAGCTGCCACACCCCGGCCGACGTCATGTCGAGCACCACATAGTTCGAGGAGTCCACGTAGCGGACGAGCAGCCCGGACGTGGAAACGTCCGTCGCCACTGGGGGCGCTTTGAAGTACCGCGCCCGCACTGCCCCATCGGCCGACCCGGTGTCGAGCGTCAGCGCCTTTCGAACACTGTTCGTGTAGGTGACGGTCGGTCGCGCGGACAGCGACAGGATTGACCAAGCACCAGCATCACGGTCGTTCCAGGTGAGCGTGTTCTGCCCATCTGGTGCGGTCGTTAGGACTCCGTCGGCGCGATTGAAGTAGTCCGCCGCGTAGGGCGCGGGGATGAGTTTCGTGTAGACCAGGGACGAGTAGGTGCCGACTGCGCCCGACACGATGCCAGCCACGCGGAACGCGAGCTTCGCGAACGACGGCAGGCCGGTGATTGTCTGCGACGTCGAGGTGGAAGCGGTGCGAGACACCGTATTCCAGGTGCCCGTGTTGGTGTTCTGCCACTCCACTCGATAGTCCGTCGGCGTCTCGAGCGGCGCTGTCCACGTCAGCGTCACCTTGCCATTGACGGTCGCGTCCGCAGCTGCAGCCACCGCCTGCGGGATGGTCGCGTTGATGCCGATGTTGTTCGTGACGACCGGGTTGGACAGCGTCTGGGTCACCGTCGATGTCTCGGCGAAGTCATTGAAACGCAGTCGTAGCCCCTCGTGGGTGTACGACGATGTCCCGTTCACGATCTCGAGGGCTGCGGTGTTGCCATAGGTGGTGTTCCGGTCGATCGCAGTGCGCGGCGGCATGAGACGCGCGGCGCGGATCGCCGCCCCCTGGTTGAAGGTGATCTCGTTGCCAACGATCGCGATACATGCGTCGGCGCCGTAGGTATCGGTGTCATCCTTGGCGAACTTGATTCCGGGGCCGAAGTTGCCCGTGATGGTGCAGCCGTCGATGCGGTACCGACCGAACAGCGCTCGAGTGATGAGCACCCCCGCAGCCGACGAATTGCCCTCGCCGTTGTAAGCGATGACGGTATCCGTGACCTTGCCGTTTACACCAGCACCCGGGGCCGCGTGGGTACCATCGAGACCCACACCGCACAGCAGGTTGTAGGAAAAGTTACAGCCGGCCACAATCGCGCCGTCCGAACCGGCGTCCAGGAACCCGTACTGAGAGCCCTTCCCTGAGCAGCCAATGAACTGGTGCCCGCGCGAGCGGTACGTGGCGCCGACAGATGCCACCGTCTCCGTGAAGAAGGCGGAGGTGTAGCAGTCCTCTGCCGCGCAATTCGTGAACCGCACCGGCTCGTCCTGATACAGCCCTGTTCCCAGCCCGAAGCCTGCGCCAGATCCCACTCGCTCGTCGTCGGTAGGCTTCCCAATTGCGTTGGCGCGGTGCCCGCGGCCCGTGTTCTTGGCGAAGCAGTCGACGAAGTCGCCATCCCGCAGGTAGTCGAGCCCGAACGCGGTGGCCCAGGTGTTGACGATGTGCACGGTGTCGAAGCGAGGACGGAGCATGTTTCGGATGAAGATGCCCTTGATCGATCCGTCGTAGGTCGCTCCCGACTTCTGCACCTTCGCGCTGTCCACGGTGAAGCTCGTGAAGTTGTTGTCCGCGAATACCAGGTTGATGTCGACCGTGTCGGCACCACCGGCCATGAAGCGCTGGGTGCCCTCCGGGTGGAACACCGTCTGCGTCGGGCCCTGCCCTCGAACACCAACTCCGGTCTTTGCCTGCGCCTCCTGGGTCTGACGGAAGTGCCCCGCCGGGAATTCGATCTCGTACCCCCGCTGACCGAATGCGGAGCTCGCATCTGCCACGTACAGCGCGCTGAGAGCGTTGATCGCACGCTGGAATACGGCATGGATGGACGCCTGGCCGGTGACATCGAGAGTCTCGCCGGGGTTGAGGAATTCGGTGATGCTCCGCACCCTGGTCGCCGGCGCGAATGAGCCCTTGATGGCCTGTGCGAGGGTCTGAGATGCGGCGCTGTCAGGATCGGCTAGGGCGTCAGAGAGCGCCACCCCGATCGAGGCAGTGGTGGCGAGTTGGGCGAGGGTTTTCTGCGTAGCCATCCGGCACTCCTAGAGGCTCGTGATCTGGGTGATGTGGCCGGTGTCGATGTACCAGACGACGTCGTCGACCTGCGCTAGTGCGGGTGGCCCCGACTCTTCGAGCGGCACGTACCAGACGATCTGAGCGACGACTCCGGGCTGATCAGAGACGCTGTTGAGGTTGCCGCTGATCCAGAGCGGGGCGTTGAGCGTGTGCTCGGCCGAGACCACGAACCGGGAGACGGCGCCGCCTCCGTCGGAGAAGACCTCGTCAGCGATGATCTGGATGGGGTTCGGGACGACGTCGGGGTCGTCGCCGCGGGGCACCTCGATGCACGGGACGCCGGCGCTGTTCAGCTGCACGAAGTCGCCCGAGGGCTTCCCATCCACGAGCGTGACCTCGATCACGCCGCCGATGATCGCCGTCTCGTACTCCGGCGACACTGCTCGCCCGACCGCGAGCGAGAGACGCACCTTGCCCTGCTTGGGCTGGCCGAGGATGTTGGCGTACCGCCATGTCACCCACCCGGTGTTCCAATCGGGCGGCCACAGCGAGCCGGGCATCACCCCGTCGGGCTCAGCCATGCCGGGGCTCGTAGACCGGAGTCACGTCGGAGCCGAGGAGGAACACGAGCCCGGGGTAGCGGGCGACGAGGTTGCGGGCGAGTCCGTAGTAGGCGGCTTCGATCACGGCGATGCCGAGCACGATGAACACCGACTGGGTCTGCGCGTCGAGGTGGAAGATGATGCCGAGCACGGTGGTCACGAGCGCGCCGACGAGGGTGGGGATGGCGGTGCGGACGAAGGATGCCCACAGGTTCGAGACCTCGCCATACTCCGGCGTCTTCGGGATGCCGAGCAGCACACCGAGGATGGGCAGCACCCGCTCGAGCAGCCGCACCGCGAGGTAGTATGCGTTCGTCACCAGCACCACCGCGAGCGCGATGAGGGCGATCTGGAAGTCGCCCGTGAGGTCGAGGCCGATGGTGGCGAGGAGCCACGCGAGGGCCGCGCCGATGCCGTAGGGCACGTAGGTGCGGATGTAGGCGGTGATGGTGTCGTTTGGGGTGGGGTTCACGGGGTGCTCCTTCAGGGCTTGTCGCGGTCCGGGCGTGCCGGGTACGGGGGGAGGTCTTCGGGGGTGAGGCAGGGGGCGTCGATCATGCGGCGCCGGTGGATGGCGAGGGACTCCTCGAGCACGCGCGACCAGCGCGTCCACCAGGAGGTCTCGGCGCGGGCGTCGTCTCGTTCGCGCACCGCGGTGTCGCGCTCCTTGATGGCGCGGTCGACCTCGGCTCGCCGCTTCTGCAGCTGGCCGACGCGGGCGTCGCGGAGGATGTCGAGCAGCTTCGTCGCGAAGCCGCCGGCGAGCACCGCGACTGCGATGGTGACGATTTGCTCGGTCGTCATCGGGGGCTACCTCCGGGGCTCGAAGCTGTACCCGTGGATCTGTACCCGCCGGATGAGGAAGAGGGCCACTGCGATGACGATGGTCGCTATCTGTGTGATGCGGGATCCGTTCGCGGTGAAGTGCAGGTTGATCACGACGAAGAGGTAGATGCCGAAGCCTGTCCAGATGAAGTAGATCGACAGACGCTCGGCCCACCACCACCCGGGCATCACGCTGAGCATCCCGCCGGTGGCGCCCATGATGAACGCCACCGACCAGATGACCGTCAGCACGGGGCCGAGCTCGCCGGCGATCGACTGCGGTGGGGAGAGCAGGGTGCCGATGCCGCCGAGCAGCACCACCGAGTAGATGGCGCCGTAGATCGACTTCAGCGTCCGGGGCTCTCGGACCGAGCGCCAGAGAGCGCGGACACCCACGGTCAGATGCCGTTCGCGTCGAAGCCGCGCTTCTCGCCCGTGAAGTGCTTCCAGAATTCCCGCCACTGGACGGGCGACACCTGGGAGCCGAACCGCTCGCGAGGGGCCGCGTTCTTCTCGTTCGTCGGCTTGAGGCCGTAGACCTGCACATGCGCGAGGACGGCCTGGTCGACGTCGTCGCTCTCGGAGAGCTTGACCGCCTTGCCGTCGGGGAAGATGAGCGCGGTGGTGACGCGGTTCTGCGCCTCGTCGGCGTAGGAGCGCACGACGGTTGCAGTCTTGGTTGCATCGTCGGCGGTTGCGAGGGTGCCGAGGAGGGCGGCGAGCAGGTCGTTGGTCTGCTTCTGCGCGGCGAGCAGGTCGTCGATGTTCGACATGATGATGTCCTCTTCCGTTGCGGTGATGGGGGTGGAGTTGCCGCCGGCGAAGTCGGCGAGGGGGACTTCGGAGTCGTAGCGGATCGCGGAGTGCCACGACTCGGACGCGATGGTGTTGACCATCCCGACCATGCGGAGGATGCGAGCGCGGACCGACATGTTCGACGTGTTCGAATCGATCGCCAGGCCCTGGGTGTGCTCGGAGGCGTACGGCCCGAAGGCCGGGTTGGCCGCAGACGGGGTCTCGCCACGGAGGTAGCGGCCCCACTGGTACCAGACCGTCGAGCGACCCGACTGCGTGTTGGCCGCACTGTCGGCGTAGCGGTCACTGGGGACGCCGTACGGTCGGCCTGCCTCATTCAGCAGGATGCTGATGCCCTCAGCTCGAATGTTCGCGAATGCCCACATGACGCGAGCGAGGAGCGAGCCATTCGGATCGAACAGACCACCCTCCCACTCGACCAGGCCAGTGCCGTCTACCATGCCCATCTGGGGCCTCCTAGGTTGCTGCGGGGTAATCGAGCGGGATGGACACCTTCGAGTTGCCGGTGCCGCCGATGCCGTAGACCCGGATGAGGCCGTTGGCGCCGATGGTCACGAGGCAGGCGCTGGCAGTGCCGCCCTGCGACATCGCCGCGACGATCTCGATCGTCTCCGGCGGCCGGAAGCCCTCGGGCATGGTGCCGAGCGTCGACCCGTCGGCGAGCGCCGCGCTGTACTGGCCGACCCAGGCGCCGCGGACCTGGCCGCGGTAGTCGCGTTCGAGGCGCTCCACGGCGGGGCGGGATGTGATGCCGCCGGCGTGGTTGAGGGTGCCGATGGCGGGGACGCCAGCGATGGCCGTCCAGGCGCCGTCGCTGTAGACGTAGAGGATCTCGAGGGTGGTGTCCCACCAGAGCAGCCCTTCCCACTTCACGGTGGAGGGGTCGTTGCGCTGGGTGGTGGTGCCGACCTTCTGGTTGCCGGTCGTCTCGACGAACGCTCGCAGCCGGTTGAGGTCGGCGACGGTCTGGGTGGGGGTCTTGACGTAGACCGGGCCGCCGTGCGGTGAGGTGTTGGTGAAGCCCACTGGGTCTCCTAGGAGGTGTAGGTGATGCGGAGACAGCCCGACAGGCCGTCGAGCTGGGTGCCGTTCCACCGGTTGTCGCCGTTGCCGGAGACGAGGGTGATGCCGCCCGGTGCCGCGATGAGCGCGGCGAGGATCGGCGCAGGCACGGCGACCCAGCCGCCACGAGGCGAGAGGGCAACCTCGTCCGTGCTGCCCGTCCACCCGTCGGGCATGGAGGCGAAGGCGTGGCGGCCGATCCGGCACTCGCCCATCTCTTGCACGAGCGGGAGGTAGACCTGGCCGGATACGTTGCGGGCGTCGGCGGGGATCGTGTCGGCGATCGCGGTGCCGTAGAAGTAGGCGCCTGAGACGTTGTCGGAGGCGCGGAGTGCGTTGTTCTGCCAGCGGCTGTAGAACTGGCCCGAGTCGATCGCCCGGAACTCGGGCGACTTCACCTCACCGGTGGCCGTGGGCGGGTCGGGGACCGGCGGTGCCGCGACGTCGGCCGAGGGCACTGACAGGGCGTAGGGCCCATCCGACCAGTGCAGCCGCACCGACACCCCGACGGCCGGCTCTTCGCCGCCGTAGGGCACGTCCTTCAGCTCGCCCATATCCGTGCTCAGCACGAGCAGCCCGTCGGCGACCGACAGCACGGTGCCGGTGGCGGCCTTCGGTTCGACTGGGCCCATCATGAACGGGCGCTCGTCCACGAACCAGACCCACACCGACTCGTTGAGGCTCGGCCGGTACGGGGTCAGCGTCTCCACCGGCACCCGGCTTCCACCGACGTCGACCAGCAATTTCCGATCGTCGGAGAGTCCCCGGTATTCGCCGACGTAGACGTTGACTTTGGACTTGCCGTTGATCAGGCCGAGGAGAACGCGGACGTCGTCAGCCACCTGCCACCTCCACGGTCATGTCCATCTCGGGGCCGGAGTCACGGCGGATGTCGAGGATGCGAACGAGCAGCAGATCCTCGCCGCGGCGGAGGCGGAGCACGTCGCCTCGCTCGCGCAGCGGGTTGAAGAACTCGGTGACGTCGAGAGTCACCGACAGCCGCGACACGACCGGCAGCTGCTTGCGCGCCCACGCGGCGCCCTGGTCGTTGTTCGTGACGTACTCGCTCGAGAAGTAGCGGGTGCGGCGACGGAACGGTGACTGCGAGCCGTCCGCGTTCCGCACCCGCAGCGGCCCCTCCGTGATCTCCGCGATGCCCAGAATCGACTCCTGCTCGTCGCTGCGGCCACGGATGACCACCCGGTTGCTGACGCCATCCGAAGACAGGGCGCCCTGCACCTCGACGACGGTGCCCTTGTTGCCGCGCTCGAGGGTGTCCACCGGCGCTGGCCATGCATCCGGGCGCACGGCGAGCGCCCCCTCGGGTGTGATGTGCGGTACCCCGCCCACCTGCTCGGCGAGGTCGTAGATCGCGTCGATGCGCGACTCCTCGTAGACGACGCTGCGTGAGATCGGCGCATCCGGCAGCGAGCGCACGATCGGCATGCCGACCACGCGGGCGAGCTCGGCCCAGGTCGACGACAGGTCTCGGGGCGCGTACGGGGCGTCGAAGCGGTCCTGCTCGACGCTGTTGAGGAGCTCCTTGAATTCGATGTCGACGACGGAGTTGATCGTGATGTTCTGGCCTTGGAAGACGGCCTGCTCGTCGAGCGCGGCGGGCACGTTCGTGATCTCGTACTGGCCCATCAGCACTCGTTCACGGAACGAGCCGGCGGTGATCGTCGAGAAGAGGTGGATGACCGCACCGAAGGGGGCGAGCTCGTCACCGATACCGCTGGGCGAGAGGGACGCACCGAATTCGTCAGTCCAGAGGACGGTCAGCGAGCCCGACTGCTGGATCGTGCCGGTGGCGTCCTCGTTGAGCTTGACGTCCTCGACCGGCATGTCCGCACGGCGACGCTCGCGGTCGTAGTAGAGATCGAACGTGTATTCGTGGTCGAAGGAGCCGAGCGCGAGCACCTCGCGCAGCTGCGCCGAATGCTGCCTCACGGCGCGGTCCCGGCGAGGGAGTAGTCGGTGTCGCGGCTGTCATAGGAGGCGTATGCGTCGTCCGCGGCGTCGTAGTCGACGTAGGCGGCGTCGATGTCGTCGTACGACAGGGTCGAAGCGTTCAGACCCGGCGCCGCCGGCAGAGCCTCAGTGACCGACGTCGTCCACCGGATGAGCCGGCCGCCGCGGCTGACGTTGACGCCCACCTCGGTGAGCACGTCGATCGCGGCGAACAGCAGACGCGGGATGCGCGGCTCGGGGCCCGGGGTGCGGATGCAGAGCACGGACGGAAGCGCGTTGCCCTCGCCGTCGCCGAGGGTGGAGCTCAGAGCGGTGGCCTGCTCCTCGGTGTGCGTCTCCATCACCAGGGGCATCTCGACGATGCCACGGCGGCGCTTCCCGATGCGGCGAGGGAGCGATGCGTTCTCGGCCCACCGCAGCTCGCCCGGGGTGGGCCGCTCGATCTGCTCGGCCGTCTGCTCGTCGAGGTCGACCGTGGCTGCGCGGCTCGGGTCGAGCGGCTGATGCACCCACGTCTCCTCGCAGAGCAGCGTCACCTCGACCGGGGTGGTGAAGCCGAGAGTGGTGCCGTCCGTGGCGAAGAGCTCCGCACGGTAGCTGACTGGCACGTTGAACGGGATCTCGTAAGTCGGCACCGGGGTGCCTGGCTCGATGCCGATGGCGCCGCGCACCGGCCGCGTGCGACCCTCCGACGTCTGATCGATGCGGAGGGTCGCTGCGGCCGGCTCATCCACGACGAGCAGCGCGAAGGGCAGCTCGCCCGGTGTGCTGAACACCTCGACGGTCGTGCTCATGAGCGGGATCCGTTCTCGAGCGCGACCTTGCGGGTGCGCCCGTTCTGGGTGATGTGCATGTCGATCAGGTCGGAGAGGCTCGCGCCGCTCTTGTTGACGATCCGCACCTGCACCCCGCCGCCACCGACGAGCGTCGGCGACGTAGCGACCTGAGGTGCACCGCCGAGGCGGTCGAGCGCCTCGAGCGCGATGCTGCGGTTGCGGCGCTCCTGCCCGGGGCGGCCGGAGATGAACGCCTCCCACCCGGTCTCGGTCTCTGCGTACTTGTAGAGCGCGCCGGGGCGGCCCCGGTAGATGCCCTCGGCCATGCCGCCGTTGGCGAACCGTCGTGCGACGCTGCCGTCGAAGAGGTTTCCGTTCGCCGATCCATCGCCGAGGCCGAAGCCGATGTTGGGGTTCGTGGAGTTGACGATGATGTTGGCGACGCGGGTGCGGCTGAGCTCCTGTAGCGCCTCCTCCGCAGCGGACAGCCCGTGGAGCTGCACCTCCGTGGCGATGTCGCTCGGGGTGGCGAGCAGCTTCGCCACGTACTCGTCAGCGGCGGCGCCGGTGATCCCGAACGCGGCGAGCTGCGCATAGAGCGCGTCCTTGCCCCGGGTCAGTGCCCCGGTCGACTGATCCGTCGAGCCCGTCTGCGCCAGGATCGCGGCGGCTGACTCGTTCGCCTTCCGAGCGATCTCGTCGAGTGCCGCCGCGTTGTCACGGCCGGCCTGCTCGTTGATGTCGAGCGTGGCGGTGAAGCCCTCCATGGTGCCGTTGGCAGTCTGGTAGGCATCCATCTGCCCTTGCAGCGTCTCCGTCGCAGAATCGACGGCCGCCTCGAGATCGCGTTGCGCGGCGTTCATGTCGAACTGCCCCGACGCGAAGTCGCGCAGCCGGGACACGAGGTCTTCGAGGTCGCCCGACGCATCCTGAGCAGAGGCCGACATGTCCTGCAGACCTGTCGAAGCTCGAGCGGTCTGGTCGCGCATGATCTGCGTGGCCGTGGAGCCCTCACCGAGGGCGAGGGTCATCAGGTCGGAGTCGGTCGCGACGACACCCTGAGCTCCGGCGAGCTCGATGAGCGACGCCTTGTACGCGGGGAATGCTGAGAGCGCCTGCTTGACCGCCTCGTCCTGCGAGCGGCCCGACTTGACGGCCAGGTCGACGTACTCCTTGAACGCCGACGAGGCGCCCTTCAGGTCCGTTGACGCGGTGGTTGCGAGTTGCTCGCCGAGCTGCGCGAACTTGGCCTTGTTCGTGTCGGCCCAGGCGCCGAGGTCGACCATGCCGAGGGTGAGGCCCTTGATGGCGCCGTTGAGCTGCTGGGGTCCGCCGGCGTACGACATCCAGAAGTTGTCGGTGAAGAGGGTGTCCATCGCCGACCCGAAGTCGAGCGCGTTGCCGGTGCTGTCGACGAACTCGTCGGAGAGGGCGGAGAGGTTGCCGTTCTTCGCGATCGTGTTGAGGCGGGCGGTGTCTTCTGCGGCGAGGGACACCGAGTTGCCGTAGGAGGAGACGATGCCGCTGATGGCGGCGAGACCAGCGGCGAGGCCGGCGCCGCGGCCGAGGGTCTTGCCTACCTTGGCGCCGGTGATGTCGAGGGTGGTGAGGGCGCCCTTGAACTTAGCGATTTGGGGCACGGCGATCATGGCCGCGCCGCCGACCAGCAGCACGCCGGCGGTCACGGCGGCGATCGCGGTGACGGTGCCCTGCGCGGCGGCGGGCATGTTGTTGTAGCCGTCGATGAGCCCGTTCGTGGCCTGGGTGAGGCCGCGGAGTGCTTCGTTCGCGGCGGAGCCCGAGCCGATGAGGGCGGTCTCGAAGGATCCGCCGAGCTTCTCGACGTCGCCTGACAGGTTGTCGAGTCGGGTAGCGGCGGTCTCGGCCGCGTAGCCCTGGTCGTCCACCTTGTCGATCCACGACTGGATGCCGTCGGCGCCCTGCTCGTAGAGCACGTTCGCCGCGCGCACCGCGTCGTTGCCGAAGATCGTGGCGAGGGCGGCGTTCCGCGCCTCGTCGGTCTGGCCTTTCAGCTTTTCGTTGAGCTCGCCGGCGATGCCGGTCATCGAGAGCATGTTGCCGTTGGCGTCGTAGAAGGACAGCCCGTAGTCCTTCATCACGCCGGCGGCGGTGGAGGACTGCTTCTGCATCGCGAGGATGCTGGTCTTCAGCGAGGTGCCCGCATCGGAGCCCGTCAGACCGGCCGCAGCGAAAGCCGCGAGCGCGCCGGTGGTCTCCTCGATGGAGAAGCCCGCCTGGCCTGCTACGAGGCCGCCCTGGTTGAGCGCCTGGGCGAGGTCATCGACGGAGCCCTGCGCCTTGCCAGCGCCGGCGGCGAGGAGGTCGGCGATGTGGGGCACGTCTGTGCCGGCCAGCTTGAACTGCGTCATCGCCGTGGCGGCGTACTCGGCTGCCGCCGCGACGTCGGTCTGCCCTGCGGCGGCGAGGTCGAGGGAGCCCTTCAGAGCGCCGCCGAGGATGTCGGACGTGGAGACGCCCGCCTTGGCGAGCTCCTCCTCGGCCTGGGCCGCCTGGGTGGCGGTGAAGGCGGTGTCCGCGCCGGCCTGCAGTGCCGCATTCCGCAGGAGGTTCATGTTGCCGACGGACTCGTGCGTGGATGCCTGCACGGAGGACATCTGCGCGTCGAACTCTGCGAACTTCGCCACCGCGACGCCGACGCCGGCGCCGATGGCGATACCGGCGCCCATCGACACCCGGCCGAGGTCGGTGAAGGCTGCGCCGATACCGCGGACGGTGGTCGACGCGGACTTGTCTTTTCCGATGAGCTCGAAGACCAGCTGCTTTACAGCCATCGGAGACCCCCTATTGGGCGGCGGCCTCGCGCGCGCTGATGGCCGCGATGGCCTCAGCGACATAGCGGCGCCACCAGTGGAGTTGCAGATCCCAGACCGTGAACGGGTTGATGCCCGAGCCGGGGAACATGATGGAGATGGGCACGAGCCAGTCCTCGACGGACTGGTCGATGTCGGCCTCTACGCCGCTGGGGTCGGCGGGGTCTCCGTCTCGCTGGCGTCGGCCAGATCGGAAGCCGCTTTTGGGTCGGCCGCCGCCTCGTCTCCGGCATCCGCCTCGGCCTCGGTGGCGTGCACGACGACGCCGAGCTCGGTGAGCGGGGAGAACTCGTTGGCCTGCTCGAGCGTCAGCTCTTCGCCGGCGTGGAGGCGGAGCAGGTACACGAGGCCGCGGAGGCCATCGATGGCCTCGTCGTCCTCGAGCACCTCGTACATGTCGAACTTGGCTTCGCCGATGGCGGAGAGCACGCGGCGCATGTCGCGGATCGAGATGCCGACCGGGTGCTCTTCGGTGCGGGTGGCGTGCTTCACCCGGCGGATGTGGTTCAGCGACGCCGTGTCGAGGGTCGCGGTGAGGTCGTACGTGACGCCTTTGATGAGGAAGTCGATCTGCATGGAAGTCTCCTGCTCAGCGCGAAGCGACCGCGGCCATGGCCTCGTCGATCGCGTCGTGAATCTTTTGGACGATGTGGCGGCGGATCTCGCCGGCGATGACCCGGCCGAAGTAGGGGCGGCCCTGCTGCTGCACCCAGTCGTCTCGGTCGCCGAACACGGGGTGGCGGAAGGAGTCTTTGTTGTAGACCATCAGCAGCCCCTCGTGCCCGGCGGGCAGGCCGGAGCCGGAGGTGGTGATCTTCGCGCCGGCCTGGCGCGCTTGGAAGGAGACACGCACCTTCGTCGCCGCGATCAGCGCCGCCCGGCTGCGGCCCGTGTTAGGTCCGCCGTCGGGCGAGGACATGCGCAGCGTCTGGCGGACCTTCTCGGCCGCCACGTCACCAGATGCCTTGATCCGGCGACGCAGCGCCCGGGACAGCGCCGGGTCGAAGGCGTCGAGCTCTTTCTTCGTGCGATACCAGACCTGCGGGTCGATGACGACGGAGACGCCACCGACCGCGCTGGCGGCCATGGCTAGATCGCGGTCTCGGGCGTGACGATCGCGACGTAGATCGGCTGCGGCGCGACACCGCCGTCGAGGACGGTGAAGCCCACCGACTGCGAGATGACGTCGCCGCCAGCAGTCTTCGGCAGCTCGCCGTCGAGGCGGATGTTCGGGATCGTCACCTCGAAGGTGGGGAACACCCCCGCAACGATCGGGGTGGTGAGCTGGAAGCGCAGCACCAGCGCGATGTCGCTCTGGGCGAGGTAGGCGTCGCGCAGCACGTTGCTGTCGTACTCGGCGGTCAGCGTGCCGGTGCCGGTGCGCCATCCGAGCGCGTTCGCCCGGCCGCGCTTGCCGGCGCCGCCCAAATAGAAGCCGTTCGAGTCGAGCCCGTTGTCCCAGGTGAGCGAGACATCGCGCACGTCTGCCGCCGCGGTTCCGCCCGTCGCGAGCGCGGTCGCGGTCGGCGGCACGACGCTGCCGCCGATGCGCAGCGAGCCGTGCACGAACGAGAACAGCTGGTTGCCCGCCAGGTACGACGGCACGGCGTAGGCCGCGGCGGTGTCGACGCTCTTGGCAGTGAAGCTGAACTTGATCTGCGGCACCGCGGCGTTGCCGGCGGTGAGCTCGAAGCCCGAGCAGATGGCACCAGCGAAGGTCAGCGGCGAGACCGCCCCGCCGAGCAGCGGCACACCCTTCTGGACGGTGTACGACGGGAGGAAGTCGTTGGAGGTGGGGACGAACAGCTGCTGGTAGGCGCTGCCCGAGACGACCGAGGAGGATCCGGCGCCGAGCGCGGCCTCGAGCAGCGCGCCCATGCCCTTCGTGAAGAGCTCCATGGTGAACGAGCCGGCCGACTCCTCCTTCACGAGCACCCGCCGGTCGGCGCGGGCCATGCGCGAGCCGTAGCGGGCGGCCGTGGACGACGCGAAAGTGGGCGACCAGGTGAAGTCCTCGTCGAGGTACTCGACGAACCGGTCGACGGCCACGGGCGTGCCGTAGGCGGTCTCCTTCTTGAAGCCGATGCTGGAATCGAGCTGGGTGCTCACAGGTCGCCACCTTCCGTGTCGTCGTTGCTGTCGTCGTCGGTGCCGGTACCGCCTGCGGCGAGGGCCGCCTCGATGTCGGCCTTTTTCTTCAGGCCGGTGAGGTCGATGCCGCGCTCTTCAGCGGCGGCGCGAAGGTCGGCGATCTTCGGGGTGGAGCTCGTGACGAGCCACACATCGGGTTGCGCGGCGAGCTTTTCCGCGACGTCGGCGGGCACCTCGACGGACTCCCCGGCGGCCACCACGCGGCCGATGAGGGGAAGCTCGAGGTCGCCCTGGGGGCTGATGTTCGTGACGGTGGACACGGGGCGTCTCCTAGGTGGTTGTGATGCGGTTCTGGGCTTGGAAGGTGGCCTGCACTTCGATGAGGCGGCCCTGCGCGAGGACGTTCGGGTCGCTCTCGCCGTCGGACTCATGGGTCTGCAGGAAGCAGTGGCGTACGACACCGCCGAGGGTGGTGTCCGTCTTGCGCACGTAGTTCTCGAGGTCGCCGAGGAGCTTGTAGGCGCGCACGGTCGCCACCTCTTCCATCTCTGGCCCGCCGAAGCGGTAGATGGAGAAGGTGACTACGAGTTGCAGCGTTTCCTCGCGGGAGCGGTTCGTTGAGAGGGTGGCCGGATCCTGCTCTGAGGTGACGCGGCTGAATCCGACGATGTCGGGGTGCTGCGTCTTTCCGGGGTGGCCGTAGGAGATCTGCACGTCGGGCTCGGCGGCATCCCAGATGGTGTGCGCGGCGGCAACCATGGCCGCCTTGAACTCCGGGGCTGCGGTGAACTCGCTCACGCGAAGCCTCCGACCCGGGCGTTTGGCTGCAGCAGCTCGAGCACGCGCTTCGGGACGGCGAAGCTGGTGGGCACCATGCCGTCAGCCTCGGCGGTTCCGTAGGCCGGGCGGGTGCCCTGTCGGCCGACCTGCCAGAGGTGACGGACGAGCTCGCGCGTAGCGAGCAGCACGTTCGGCGGGATGGTCGCGGAGCCAACCGTGACCGTGACGGTGACGTTCTCGATGCCGTCCGTGAAGGATCCGCCGACCGCGTCGGCATAGATGATGCCCGCCCGGGGGGAAGCGACGTACCCGGTGTGCGCTGCACCATCGACAGTGACGGATGCGACGGTCTCGAACGGGGTCGGGAGCGAGATGGTCTTGCGGCCACCGGAGAAAGTGAAGGTCTTCGACGCGGGAAGGATCGGGCCCACGATGTTCTCGATGACCGGTGTCGCGGCCTCGATGTAGCGCTCGAGGTCCGAGTCGTCGTCGCTGGACGTGGTCGTTGACCAGCCGAGCGACTTCTTGGCGTCGTTGAGCGTGATCAGCCCGTTGGTGATCGCCATGGCGATGCCTTTCGATCAGGTGAGGGCGGGCGGGGCGGTTGTCCCCGCCCGCCCTCGGCCGGGGCTAGCTGGCGGGGATGTCGCTCTGGCCGCCCTTGCGCTCGTCGGCGGCGATCAGCTTCTCGACGATGTCCTCCTTGAGGTCGGTGCTCTTCAGCTCGATCTCCGGGCGCTTGCCCGCGATCTCCTTGAGCTCCTTGACGCTCAGACCCTCGTAGGGGCCCTTCGGCTCGCTGTCGTTCGCGGCCTCGTGCGCTTCGGCGGGCTCGGCGCCCTCCGCGCGCTTGCGCGCCCACTCGGCCAGGGCGGGTGATCCGTCCTTCGTGGCCTGCTCGGCGATCTCCTCGTAGGTGCGGACGCCGTCGCGGACGAACTTCTCGTAGTTCTCTTCGATGTGCTGGTCGAGCATGATGCTCTCCTTCTGGTGATCGGTGTGTCAGAGAGGGGGGCGGGGCGGCCCTAGGTGGGCCGCCCCGCTGGTGCTCAGAAGAGCGCGGGAGCCACGAGGCCGTTGCCGGCGACGGTGTCGACGCCGCCGACGATCGCGGTGGCCTGGGTGCGACGACCGGCGGTGAACGCCGAGTAGCCGTAGACCTGCAGGAGCACCTGCAGCTTCGTGGCGCGGGTCTGCTCGAACTGCAGCTCGCGCGGCGCACCGTCGCCCTCCTCCCAGAGGAGCGACTTGGCCTTGTCCATCACGAGGACGATGTCCTCGTTCAGGGTGCCGATGGTGGTGGGGATGTTGGCGTCGGTGACCACGGGCAGGCCGTGGATCTGACCGACGACGCGGTCGCCGTTCGCCTCAGCCGTCAGCGACTGGGCGCCGGGGTTGAGGTTCATGCCGATCACGTTGGCCGGGCCGTTGTAGACGGTGTTCACCAGCGGGCGGCCGTCGGAGTCGACCAGCGACGTCAGCCAGCCCCACCGGCGCGGGTGCATGACGATGAGGTTGGCCTCGAGGGGCGCCTCGTTCGCGGCACGCTCACCGGAGGACACGGACGCGATGGCGCCGGCGATCTTCTTGTAGAAGAGCGCGGCGGTCAGCGCGGCGCCGAAGGCCGACGCCTGCGGGATGCCAGCGGTGTTCCGGATGCCGAGGTGCTGGTTGTTCGAGCCGGTGCCGTTGATCGTCTGGAAGCCGATCTGAGCGTGGTAGGCCTCGACGAGGTCGGCGTACACGATCGAGTCGATGCCCGCCTCGCCGCGCTCGAGGGTCTGCCGGGACACGCCCTGCTCGCCGGCGATGGTGCGCACCGGCACGAGGAGGTCGGTGTTCGCCACGATGTCGGTCTCGCTGACGTCGGTGTTCTCACCGTCCTGGCTGGTGACGGTGGTGCCCGAGGTCCAGCGCGGGATGCCGAGCACGGTGCCGCGCTCGGGCAGCTCGAGGTTGGTGACCTGGTTCGCGGTGACGCGGCCCTTGCGGGTCGGCAGTACGAGCAGGTCGGTGAGGTACTGCGGGATGACGAGGCCGCCGACCTGGTTGCTGCCGATGGCGCGCTCCTCGCGCTGCTCCACCTCCATCTCGCGCATGTGCTTCTCGATGCGGTCCTTCGCGCGGTAGTCGCTCTTGTACTGCGCGCGGTAGGCGTCGGAGAAGAACGAGACGCCGCTGCGCGAGGTCTCCTCGGTGTAGGTGCGGGGCTCGCGGGTGACGACGGCCGGGCCGGCTCCACGAGCGGCCGCATCGGTCGCGGTGATGTCGGCGGCGCCCGCGGTGAGGCGTGCCTCGTCGGACTGCGCGGCGCGCAGGTCTTCGAGGGCGTGCTCGGCTGTGGTGATCTGGCTGTCGAAGCCCCGAACGTTGGTCGAGAGCTCGGCGAAGCGCGCCTGCTGCGCCTCGGTGAAGGAGGCGTCGGGCGCGAGGCCCTCTGCCATCGTGCGCCGCTCGGTGTGCGCGGCGGCGCGCTGGTTGCGGAGTGCGGCGAGTGCCTGCTCCGCTTCGGCGATGAGCCGGTCCATGGTGTCTCCCTTGTGAGATAGGTGTGGGTGGGGGTGTGCTTCCCGGTCGGCTCATCTGGCCCGCTTGCGCTCATCTGGCATGGGCGTAGGCAGCACGGTTCGCCCCGCGAGGTGCGGGGTGGTCTGAGGTGGTCGCTCAGTCGTCGAGCGAGAGGAGCGCGAGCTCGGTGGCCTTGTCGCGGCCGGCCTTCCGCTCCTCGGCGGGGGCGGCGGGCGCCGACTGCTCGGCGTGCTCGAGGCGAGCTGCGGCGCGGTCGCGGGCCGCGCGGAGCGGGGCGCCGTCGAGGTGGTCGATGGCTTCGAGCGCCTGCTGTGCGCGGGCGCTGATCGACGTGTAGGGGTTGGCGCCGTAGTTCACGGCCGACACGTCGCCGCGGTCGAGATCCACCTCGGTGATCGTGTACTCCATGTAGTCGGGCGACCACTGGCCTGCCACGATGCGGAACGCGAACGACATCTCGGTGACGTTCTCGTCCTCGACGGCGATGATGAGGTCGCTGACGTCGACTCGCTTGGCGTTCAGCTTCGCGATCGTGCGGAGGCCCTTCTCGTCAGCGGACAGCTGCAGGGTGCCGGTGACGGTGCGCGCCATCGTCATGCCGGTGTGATTCAGCAGGTAGGCGACGTCGGGGTCGGCGGCGAGCGTCTTGTCGAACGCGCCGGCGGCGATGCGCTCGTCGTACTCGCCGTACCAGTCCCACATCTTGTAGTTGATGTCGGTCACGGAGGCGTAGCCGTCGAGGGTGACGAACTCCTTGCCGTCCTCGATGGACCTGGTGGCGCGGATCTGAGAGCGGAACGCGGCCTGGCGGGCGGTGCCGCTGGCGACTCCGTCGAGTCGGGCGGTGCCGTGCTCGACTGCCTCGCGGCGGCTGGGTGCGGTGGCGGTGGCGGTCGTCGTCATGACGTGGCTCCGATCTGAGCGGGCGGCACAGGGGTGCCCTTGGGGAAGAGGACGGCGAACTCGTCGAGCTGGTCGGCGGTGAACTTCGGCGGCAGGTTGAGCACGGTGCGTGCCTCAGATGGGGCGCGCACGCGCCCCGCGACTTCGGCGATGAGCACCTTGGAGGAGGCGGCCGGGTCGAGCTCGAGGATCCCGCCTCGGTTGAACTTGACTTTGCGGGGCTCGTGTACGAGCCGCGTCAGCGCCTTCTCGCGCCGGCGGAGGGCCGGGTTCAGGTGCATGATCAGGAACTGCAGGTTGCGCTCGGTGATGTTCGCGTAGGTGATGGAGGAGCCCTGCACGGGCGCGTCCACGAGGTCGCCGGGCACACCGAAGTAGCGGGTGGCGTCACGATCGGACGCCTGCTGCGCCTGCAGGAACTGGGCATCAGCGGTGTGCGCCGACTCCATGTTGTATTCCCAGTCCTTACCGGTCACGAACACGTCGCGGCCCTGAACCGCGGCCTTGAACCGCTCCTTGACGGCGTCGGCCGCCTCGTTGTCGATGGTCTGGGAGATGTTCTTCAGCACGCCGCCGGGGATCTGGGCGCCGTTGGCGAACCACTCGAGCGCGAAGTCCTGCGCCGACTGGTAGATGCCGAGCGACCATGCCGCGTTGGCGACGGGGGAGAGGCCGACGGCGAGGCCGGGGAGGGTGAACTGCTTCTCGTGCCAGATTTCGTCGCGGTCGTACTTCGTCCCGTTGATGCGGTACGAGATCACGCCCTTCTTGGACACGACCGTGACGTTCTTCGCCTGCACCAGGTCGATGCGCGCGGGCTTGCCGAGGCTGTCCTTCTCGACGATCGTTCCGAAGGCGTTGCCGACCCGATCGAGGTCGACCTGCGAGGAGTAGAGCCACTCCTCGAGCTGCACGTCGGGCCCGCCTGTGTCGACGAGCACGGGCGGCTTGTCGACCTCGATCTGCTGCTTCCCAACCTCGCGGAACACATCGACGGGGAGGGTCGAGATGAGGTCGGCACGCAGCCGGATGGCCGCCCAGACGGCGGACTGGCGCAGCGCGTCGTCCGAGGAGACGTTCTTATTCGAGCCACCGGGGCGCAGCCGGGAGGGGATGATGTTGTCGGCGCCGCGCTGCTGGTCCGGGCGGGCTCGGGTGAAGAAAAGGCTCATCGGCGCGTCAGCCTCCACGATGCGAACAGGCATCCGGCACCCAGGACGACGATGCCTGCGGGCACGTAGATGAGTGCGACGCCGACTGCGACAGCGAGAGCGCCGAAGACGTCGAGCGCCGTGGTGAGTGCTGCCTTCACGGTGACTCCTAGGCGATCGATTGGAGAACGTCGTACTCGTTCTCGCGGGTGAGGATGTGGCGGTGACGAGCGAGCGTCACGGCGTACAGGGGGGAGATGTCCGTGGTCGACTTCGCGTGCGACCAGATGCGCGCGTCGCCGGCCGTCCACGAGGCGCCAGCGATCGCGACGTCGAGCGGCACCTGGCCCTCGCCGAGGTGGGTGAGGGTGTGGTTGGTGATGCCGTCGTAGAGCCCGGCGCACGCGGCGGCCATGTCGGCCTTGCTCATCACGAACACCTCGAGGCCGGCGCGCTCGAGGTCTTCCTGCATGGCTGCGGCCTGGCTGCTCGCAGCGACCGCGACCGAGGACACGCCTTGGCGGCGGGTGCGCTCGACGAGGTACTGGATGACCCAGCCGGCGCCGCGCTCATGCTTGATGAGCTCGACGTGCTCGGCGCCGCCCGGGTTCGTGCCTGACACTGCCACCGACGACCACGACCGGTCTGGGGTGATGTCGAGCGCGAAGGAGGGCGTGCCGATGATGCTGGCGTCTTCGTCGGCGGTGAGGATCCAGTCGTTCGGGTCGACGACCTGATCGGCGGAGCCTCCCATGTCGGTCTGGTTCAGGAAGGCGCGGCGGAAGTCGCGCTCGGTCATGCTGTCGAACTCGACCCGGATGTCATCGACGTGCACGGTGTTCCCGAGCGCAGGCATGCACTTGTACCAGGTGGCGGGGTCGCCGGGATCCTCGTCGGGATCGGCCGACCACTCGAAGTAGGCGATGCGGCCGGGCGCGTCCGGGTCGGCGTCGAGGCGCTCGTGCGCTTCGGCGATCTTCCGGTTGAGGTAGACGCTCGTCGCGTCACCGGCGGTGGAGACGACGAACAGCTGCGCCTGCCGACGGGTGATCATGGCGGGACGCATCGCCTGCTCGACGCGGCCGTCGATCTGAGCGAAGGCTTCGTCCAGCACGCCGAGGTCGAGGGTCTTGCCGTGGCCTGACTTCGTGGTGGTGGCGGTCGGGGCGTGGATCGAGCCGTTGGCCCAGCGGATGGCCTGCTTGCCGTTGGTCTCGCTCAGCTTGAACAGCGGCACCAGCGGTGACGCCTCGAGCATCGTGACATGCTCGCGCCACTTCTCCTCGGCATCGTTGCCGGTCTGGGCGGCGTAGGAGATGCGCTGCGGGCCGCCGTAGCCGAGCGCACGGTTCACCATGGTGGGGAGCAGGAGGCTCGTCTTGCCTGACTGGCGCGGGACGAGGATGTCTACCTCGCGGTACACAGGTAGGCCGGTCTTCGGGTCGACCTCCCCAGCGACGTCGGCGACGTACTGCTGCCACTCCATGAGCGGCTGCCCGAGCGCGCGGCTGATCTTGCCGATGCGGGCACCCTGGGTGGGGTTGTCCGGGTTGCGACGGGTTGCGTACCTAGGCGCCGCCGAGCGGAACGAGGGGAGTGCTGAGGTCTTGGAGGAGCGCTTCGAGCGAGTTGCCACCGGCCACGTCCTTCCCCTTGAGCTCGCGAATGACGTCCACGAGCTGCTTGACGAGGGGAGCCTTCGACGCCTTGCTGTTGACGTCGTCGATCTCGCGGGCGAGCACCAGGGCCGCCGCGCGCAGCGAGTGGTAGAAGGGTGTCTGGACGTCCACCGTCAGCAGGTCGTTGTGCACGGCCTTCTCCGTGGCGGCATACGCCGGCACCTGGTGGTAGTCGGGCTGACCCTCGCCCTCGGCCACGACTTCGTCGTTGGGTGCCGGTGTGGGCGATTCTGTGGGCGATTCTGTGGGCGACGAGTGTGTGTCACCGACGAGGCTCAGCAGGGGGGTGTCGCCGGCCTGCCGCTTCCGAGCCCGCTCTAGCCGTCTGGCCCGAGAATTCGCGGATCGGCACCGGTCGCAGACGGTCTTCGTCCTCAGCTCCTGGCGGTATCGAGCCTGGGTGCCGTGGGGCTGCACTTTCGCCATCGCCCACACGTCCTCTCGATCGACGGGGAGAGAAATTTTGGGAGAGGGCGCGGTCCTCCACACCACCCAAACGCTAAAAAATTCTCACCGTTTCCGACCAGGCCAGGGTCACCTGCGCGATTCGTTCGGCCTGGCCGATTCGTTCGACTCGTGCGAGGTGGTGGGGGCGTCCCTCACCTCTCGGTCAGCGCCAGGCTGGCCGGGCTTGGGTGGCACAGCCCGCCGGCTCGGGCCGGGCGGGGTGGCGCCTCGAGGTGCGTCGGTCATCGCGTCTCCTCACCAGTCCCGCGAGGTGCGGAGCTCGGTCGTCTGCTTGCGTCGCTTCTCGTTCACGTACTCGGCGCCGGCCTTGCTGTTGCAGCCCAGGTGCTCGAGGTGCCCGACGTACGGGTGGCCGCCCGCATCCAGCTCGGTCGAGTGGCCGTAGCTCTTGGACATGGTGTTGACCCGACCCGTCGTCGGGTCCTTGTACGGCAGAGTCATGTCGACGCGCTTGCCGCAGCGCCGGCAGTGGGTCTCGGTGGCGAAGCACTCGGCCTTGGCCCGCTCGAAGGGGCGGCCACCTCGACCACGTCGGTAGTTCAGCGACTCGCGACCCATGCCGACTCCAATGGGGTTCCCCACGATCAACGCCCCAGTACCTGGTGTGTGAGCGGTCGGGGGAAGTGGATTGCCCCGCCACCGTGCGGCCACAGTGACGAGGCGCCTGCTCGGCGCGCACCGAGTCAGGAGTCTGTGAAATGACGAGAGCCCCACCTGCGACGTGTCCGTCGTGGTGAGGCTCTTCGCGTTCGGGTGCAAGGCATCCAAACTCTAGTCAGTGACTTTATCCATGGGTGTCAAGCATCCTGGGATGCATTGATCTGCGGCGTGTCGCCGATCGGGCGGACAACCTGATCGCTGCACCCTGATGGCAGCCCGTCGTCCCACTCGACGAGTAGCCGGCCATCGCTCCGACGGTTCACCACCATGCCGGTTCGACTCGGTCCCTTCGTGGTCTTCACCCGGTCATGAGTCGGCGGTACGCCCATCTCCATTCGGGCCGCGTTGATCGACACGCGGCCGGTTCGCACCCGCTCGACCATCTGCTCATGCCGGATCGACCGAAGCTCTCGCGCTAGGCGCTCGACCACGTTGGCCATCTCATCGATCGTTCCCTGCTCGATGGTCTCGTACTCCTCACCGTCGCGATGTGGCCACAGCATCCGCGCTCTGGCTACCATCCGAGATGCCGCGTCCAGCACATCAGCCACTCCTGAGCTCACCACCGTGCACGGAGTGAACGCGCCACAGGCCGAGCATGGTCCGAACCCGCACCATCGCTCCCGGCCGCAAGATGCGCACTTCACGATGCGCACCCCGTGGTCATGCTCGGCGGTCATCGTGCAATCCCGAGCACGGCATCCACGATCTCGTCGATGTGGTTGAGGTCGACCCAGCCGAGCGCCTTGACCCGCTCGAATGCGGCGACTCGCTCGGCGTCGAGGTCTGACTCGGGGCGCTCGGCGATCTCGTCGGCGACCTGCGCGTTGATCAGCTCCGGGTCGATGCCGCGCTCAACGAGCCAGTCCCACAGCATCTCGGGGTAGTAGTCCCCCGACTCGCCCTGCCCGACGTGAGCCTCGGCGAACTCGTCGGCCTGCTCCGGCGCCAGATGCTTCTGCACATCCATCAGCAGCGACGCCTCGACGCACGACATCAGGAAGCCGAGCGTCGAGTTCAGCATGCGGGCCATAGCCAGGCGAGCCGGCCACGACTTGTCTCCGGGCGGGTAGTCGAACGCCGCGGTCATCCGCTCGTGCTGCCACCCGAACAGGCGCTGCCCCTCGACGAGGTGCGCCTTGATCAGCGCGTCCATCGTGATGCCCTTGTCGCCCCAGTGCGGCATCGGCGCCACCTCGTCGGTGTAGCTCGTCGGCTTCTCGATGGGCTCGGGTGCGGTGGTGTCTGTCATGATCGTGCTCCTTCGTTGTGATCGGATATGGCGAGCGCCGTGGTGGTCAGAGGCGGGCTGCGAGGCCGGCGAGGCGTTCGTGGTCGTGGCCGTCTTGGCGGATGTGGGCTTGGGCGTAGCCGACCCCGTCGCGGCGGCCTTTCTGTAGGCCGTCGCGGTATCGGACTTCGGTGCCGATGCGGGGGTGGACGAGTGCGCGGGTGGTGATGCCCCGGATGAGGGAGCGGTCCATGAGTCCGGGCTGGGGTTGGGCGTCGCGGTGGATAGTGAGTCCGCGGCCGTGGGGGACGATGATGCCCCAGGAAGCGGGGATGGGGTCGTCGTCGCGGAGGATGGTCCGGTCGCCTAGGACGAGCCAGAAGCGGTCCACGTTCGCGGCGGCGTGCTCGGACTTCGTGAGGTCCCTGAGCTCGTGGAGGAGGTCAGAGCGGGACACCTTCAACTCGAAGCCGTGCACGAGATGCTTCGACGATGGCCACAGGCCAACGGCGAGGACGTCGTACCGTTGGCGGGAACGCCTGCCCGTGCCCTCATAGCCGGGACGGATGCGCCCGTCGAAGGGCACCTCGAACAGGGTGACGTGCTCAGGGAACGACAACGCCTCGGAGCGCTTGCCGAACTTCGCCGCCACCCTGGCACGCAGCTCACGGGCGGTCGCTACCTTCGTGGGGGCCACGGTCAGGCTCCTTCGGTGGTGGCGGGGATGCGGCGAGCGCCGAGCATCTGTCGGGGTGTGCCGACGAGTGCCCAGAACTCGTCGCGGCTGATGATGTCGCGCTGCGACTCGCAGTCAGAGACGGGGCCCTCGCAGGTGGTGCAGGCGGCCTCGAAGCGGGTAGCCGGGCAGAGGGGGTCGCCGACGTCCCAGCCGACAGGGTGGGTGTCCTCGTCCCATTCGCCGTTCTCGTCGGGGTGGTGGCCGAGGGCGAGGCACTGGGTGCTGCCGGCCATCTCGCAGAGGTAGCCGTCAGCGTTGTGCGTGGCCCGCTCACGGTGGTGCCATCGGAGGGTCCAGAAGACGTCAGCGAGATCGTCCTCGTCGATGGGCTCGACGATGGTGTACCCCTCGCACTCCGGGCGGCCACAGGTCACCGCGTCCGGGTCGGTGGTGATGCGATCGAAGCGAGGAAGCTCGAACGGGGTGCGGTGACAGCACGACGTCGTGACCTCACCGAGGAAGGGACAGGCGTGCACGGTACTCACGAGCGCTCATCTCCCTCGGCGGCCGATGCGGCGAGCGCCGCCCATGCGCCGTGTTCGGCTGCGGCCACGACGAGCGGGGGCGATACGGCGACCCAGATGTCGTCGAGCAGGCCGTCGTGGATGTCGTTGTAGTGGTCGATGGTGATGCCGTCCACGGTCTCGGCACGCACCGGGTTGTGGATGGTGCCGATGTCGTAGACCGTGATGGCGTGGCCAAAGGCCTCGATAGCCGGCACGAGGGCGAGACGGACGAGGAGACGGAGGACGTCGTGGCGGTGGGCACCCGGGAAGCGGCTATCGAGCGGCTCGTCGAAGTGATCCCACCACCAGTCACCGATCTTGTCGCCATCACCGAAGCCCCACTTGCTCAGCAAGCTCTGAGCATCCAGCGACAGCCACCCCGTCGGGATGTCAGACGGATTCACGAGCACGGCGCCCGTGGGCACCACCAGTGCGATCTCAGACATCAGATCCCCCTTCGGTCTGCTCCCGGATAGCGGCCTCAAAATCAGCCGAGAGGGTTCGGAGGCCGAGAGCGCCCTTGAACGGGATCGGGGTGGCCAGCGGCCGGGGATTCGCGAGCAAAAGGTGGTGCGCGCCGTGCTCGGCCCACTTCGAGCAGGTGCCATCGACGTCGGCTGTCGGACGAAAGAGCGCGTCGCGCGGGTCGTGCACGCCGACGAGGTCGACCACACCGAGGATTGCGCCGTACACGAAGCGAGGATCCTCGGGCTCGAGGTCGTCGGCCACTTCCCATAGGTAGTCATCACTGACGCGGTATCCCTGGATCTCGGACTCAATGGCGCGCACTACCTCCGAGTAGCCGCCTCCCTCTTCCTCGAACACGGCCAGACCGGCGTGGATGGCGACGGGGCCGCGGTAGTCGCCCGCGATGTTCCGGACCCGGTTCTCGACGTCCTTGCCGCCGTGGATGATGGCCCACGCCCACGGCTGGCGCACGGTCAGAACGCGCATCATCAGAACGCCACCCGTCGGATGCGGTCAGGCGAGGGCGCCTTCGTGACCAGCAGCGGGTGCAGGATCCGCCGACGCGGTTCGGTCAGGTAGTCGCCCTTGTCGAGCAGCACCACGTCGAGAGACATGCCCCGCATGCTGCTGTCCTCCGTCGCGCGCCACGAGCCGATCGTGACCGTGGTGCCCGTGTCCGTGTAGGTGAGGCGCACGGTGCCGACACCCGAGCGGGTCTGCACATCACGGCCCACCTTCCGCGCCTGCGTCGTCAGAGCGACCAGGTGATAGCGGGCCGCGAGCAGCGTCGCCGACACGATCAGCACCCGACTCGTTGACATCGCGGCGAGCGCCTTGTCGATGTCCTCGAGCGAGTGGACACGGTTCGCGGGCTCGTACGCCCAGACCTTCGTGGTGGGGTCGTTCATGAGGTAGGTGCTCCTTCGAGGGTGGGGTGGATGCGGGACTCGAGGCGCACTTCGGCCTCGGCTACTTGCAGGGCGACGCGGACGCTGACGTTCTGCTCGTACTGGATGCGGCCGACGCGGTCCCAGAAGCTCTCAAGCACGGTGGGCTCCCTGGTTGAGTGCGCGGATCTGGGGCGGGGTGGTGGCGTGCATCCGGTCGAGGATGAGCTGCTCGGCGAGCTTGCGGCTGCGGGCTTCGACCTTCGCGGTGATCTCGATGCCCTCAGCGGCGACGACCTTGATGCTGAAGGTGCGGGTGCGGCCCGGCACGCCGAGCGCGTCAGCGATGCGGTCGAAGTCCGAGCAGAGGCCGAGGCGGTCAGCGAGACGCATGGCGTCCTCGAACATCCACGCGATGCGCGGGTCGTCAGCGGGCAGGCTGCCCTCGGGAACCTCGCCGAGGCGGCGGGCTGGGTGGCGCACGTCGTCGAGCGACAGCCAGAAGACCGGGCCGGTGTTGTTCGCCCGCTTCACGTTCACCCAGCCCGCGCCCGTGCTCGTCACCAGCAACTCCTCGTCTTTCGAGAACGCGGCGCGGCCCGCGCGGCGGACGAAGGGCGAGGTGCCGGCGCGGTTCGTGAGGACGAAGTCGCCCTTGGCGAACGCGGTCACGAGCGCGCCTCGCTCTCAGCGGTCTGCGGGCTGTTCGCGTCGACCAGGATGCGGATCGCGCGCTCGAAGCCCTGCAGCTTCTGCTCCTCGTGATGCACGAGAGCCATCGCCCGCTTGCCCGCCTCGATCGCGTCGGCGTGGTCGGCGAGCAGGTCGTCGAGATCGCTGCGAACCTCGCCCCACTGCTCCCGCAGGACGGTCACAGCAGGGGTGTCGTTCGGGCGAGCCGTAGAGAGGTCGAGGGTGCGGTCGTGGAGTGCCATGGTGCGGTCCTTCCGGTCAGCGGGTGAAGAGGTAGATGGCGAGCTGGGTGAGCGCGCCGGCGATGGTGCCGACGACGATCCATCGGGCGTATGCGCCCCACGGGGTGGGCGACGTCGGCGGCTCGGGATCCGCGGCGAGCGAGACTGAGCCGACGGCGGCCGCGGCGAGGTCGCCCTCGGCAACACCCGCCCTGCGCAGCTCATCCGACGCCACCTCGATGTCCTCAGCTAGGTAGGCGCGCAGGTCGCCGTCACGGATGGCGGTGGTCACTGCGGCCCGGTACTTCTCGTGCGCGATGATCGTGCTGCGGCCGTCGGGTCGAGAGAAGAGGTCAGCGCCCGGGCGGTGTCTTCCCCCGAACATCACGAGGTAGTTCTCCGGCACCGTCGTGCTGAAGCGGACGACCGGCGCCAGCGTCGCGCGGCGCACGTCGGCGATGATCTCGGCCAGGCTCTTCTCCTTCACGATGCACCCCCGAACACCACGATCGCGAGCACGGTGACAGCGCCGAGCGCGGCGGCACCCATGACGAGTGACAGCGCCGAGAGCACCAGCGGGAGTCGGTTCGGCTCGAACGCCTCAAGCTCGGCGTAGGTGACCTGCTCGACCTCGAGCGCGGCGGGCTCGTTGTCCCACGGGCTGGCGGTCGATCCCGGCCCACCCTTCGTCGCCAGGCGGGTGACGCCACCCGTCTCGGTGAATCCGGCGGCGGTGAGGTCGGCCGCCGTAACGAGGTAGCTGTCGCGGGGGTCGGGGTAGGCGAGCAGGAACGATCCCGCCGTGCTGGGCGCGAGGTCGCGGAGGACGACGACGCGGCCGTCGGGGTGGATGAAGCTGCGGAGGCTGTTGGTCATGATGATGCCTTTCGTCTGGCGGCGGTGCGTGCGACGTCCTCCATCAGGAAGCCGCGTGGGTGGGTTGGGGTGTGTCGCCACTTCTCGGAGCGGGCGATCTTGTAGACGTGGAGCTTCGAGACGCTGAGCGCCTTCGCTGCGACGTCGGCGGCCACGAAGTAGGCGAGGCGGCCGGAGGCGTCAGGTGCCGGCGCCGGCATGGTTCTCGGCCTGGAAGTAGTAGTCGATCCACTCGCCCGTCGGCACCCGGTGGTCCGGGTGGGTGGTGCACAGGATCTGCGACGGGCGGATGTCGTCGGAGTCGTGCGGGAACACGGCCACGAGCTGCCCCTCGCAGACGATCGGGCCCCACTGCGTGTTCGCCACCTCGACCGTGCACACCGCGTCCAGCTGGATGCGGCGCATCGGCGTCACCTGCAGGCACCGGATCGCCGCCGAGCGGTGCTGCAGCGCATCCGCGAACAGCGCGGCGCCGAGCCTCGGATACGACGCCAGCCACCGCGAGTGATACTTCGCGAGGACGGCCAGGTTGAGAGCGACATCCGCCGACGGCACACGGCCGAGGGTGCGGTCGATCCACTCCGGCTCCGGGCGATCGCGGTACACGGTGCGGACCATGAACGACACCCAGTCGCCGAGCTCGGCCCGCACCAGGGTCGCAGCCGGGTTCCACAGCGCCGACACATCGCGGACCCCCGACGTCTGCACCTTCTGCTGCCCGCCACCCGACGGCGACTTCACGATCGCGCCGACCACGGCCGGCCAGTAGCGGGCGAGATCCGCGAGCACCGACGGGAAGCGGGCGATGCACTCCTCGCACAGGTCCGTGCCCGGCCGCACCGGGCGGTCGAACTTGTGACCCTTCGTCGGGCACGGCACCACGGCGAGCGCCGTTGCTCCGAAGTTGCGGTTGACGATGGAGCGGAAGATGGGCGACCAGGTGGCGGGGTCGGTGAATGCGGGGTACTCGTTCATGCGGGGCGCCGATCTTCGAGGCGGGTGAGGGCTCGGTGGTGGGTGGACTCGGCGAGCCGGCCGGCACGCGCCATGCGCAGCGCCACCATGTACTCGCCGTAGTCCGAGGGGGTAGCGAACTGGAAGACGTGACCGTCAGGGATCTCGTCAGAGACGAGGGTGAGTGTCTCGCGGCCGTCGGCGACCACGGCCACACCCTCTCCGCCACCACGGTCATCGGCGAGCGCGATGGCCTCGGCAGCGGCCATGGTGCGGCGCTCGGCGATCTCGCGAGGGGTGGCCTCCGCATCCGGGGTGTACGCCACCACGAGCTGCGCGCTCACGAGACTGCTCCGTCCGTGAAGGGGTTGCCGTAGCGGCGGGCGCAGATGGGGCAGTAGCGGTCGCCGATCATGCCGGGGCACTGTCGGCCGTCGATGAGTAGGCCCTCGTGCCTCCACGCGAGGTGCAGGATGCGCGGACTCAGCGAACGGGTGAGCACGTAGTAGACGATCGCGCTCGGGCGGAAGCCGTTCACGATGCCGAAGGCCGCATCCCAGACGACAGCGCGAGGTCCGTAGAAGCGACGGGGGAGGACGCCATAGCCGAGGTCGAAGTCGGCGACCACGCTCGCCGGCTTGCCTCCCCACCCGACGTAGTCGATGACGACGGGCAGCTGCTCGACCGTCTCGCCTGCGGTCACGAGATCACCAGGGTGGGGTCAGCGGCGACGTGCTCGCAGTCCAGGCAGCGGCGGCCACCATTGATCTCGACCGTGTCCTCGTGGTCGCACAGCGCCTGCTGCAGGCCGGTGATGCGGTCGCTGGCTGCGTTAGCTGCCGCGGCGAGGGCACCCATCGCCGCGGCGGCGGCAGCGACACCTGACGCGACGGCGCTGACACCGGCCATGTAGCGGTCGTAGTAGTAGCGCTGCTGCTTGATCGAGCGGTACGTCTGGCTGATGCCCAGAGCGCCGGTGACGTAGCGGCGGAACTTGCGGATCCGGCGCGCCTTGCGGCGGTCCTTCATCTTCGGGAAGTTGGCGACAGTGCGGGGCTTAGACATCAGCGGTTCCCCTTCAGGTGGTGTGCGGTGGTGAAGGCGAGGTCGTCCTCGCCATAGACGTCCTGCCGGTTCACGCCCGTCAGGTGCTCGAGCCGGCGTAGCCATGTCCTGGCGGCGTCGGCTGGCCCGTAGGCGAAGAAGCCCAGACCGGGCAGGGGCTCGAGGTCGTCGTTGCCCCAGTCCCCACCGGGCGCCCGGGTGATGAACCGCTCGCGCTCGTTGAGGAGGATGCGGGTGTCGTACTCGCGCACCTGGGCGGGCATCTTCCGGTCGAGGCCGTACTTGTCACAGATGGCCCACATCACCCGGTTCTCGGCCGCGACGTAGTCGGGCATGTGCTGCTTCAGCGGCCTGATCATGTCGCCCACGTACGCCTCGGTCGCATCATGGAGCAGCGCCCACAGCGCGTTCTCCGGCGACACCATGTACGACAGGTGCAAGCAATGCTCGGCCACCGAGTAGAACTGGTCGACGTGCCCGTTGTAGCGGCACAGCATCCCCAGCGCGTGAGCGATGTCGTCCGGGTTGATGTCGTCCGGGTTCGGGTCCATCGGGAAGAACCGGCCACCCGACCACGTCTGCATCCACGAGCCTTTGCCCCGCGACTGCGTCGAGCCGTTCACGACTGCACCGACTCGACGATGGCGTCGTGCGCGCTGAGCTTGAACACGGTGACGGCCCGCTTCACCGCATCGGCGTCGAAGCCCAAGCTCTCGAGCTCCTCCATCTGCTCCTCGGTCAGATCCGGCACCGACAGCAGAGGCCACGGCGACTTCTTGCCCGTCGAGTGCCGGGCCGCCGAGCGGATGACCGGCGACAACAAGGCATTGTCGGGGAACGCGGCGAGCGCCTCCCGGATGATGGTGTCGCTGTTCTCGGACGCTTCGACGATCCTGTCGACCAGGACGTCGTGGTAGCTCTTGGTGATGCGACCCTCGGCGAACGCCCTCTCGATCGCGATGCCGAGGTCAGAGCGGGCGACGTACGCCCACATCGGGGTGAAGGTGCGGTCCGGGTAGTGCCAGGGTTCGCCGGGGATGAGCTCGACGCCATCGTTGCTCTCGAACGCCTCGAGCACCTTCTCCACGAATCCGGCCTCGTCGGCGGGACGGTCGATGTAGGTGCGGGAAGTGTGAGCGCTGCGGCCGTCCTCCTGGCGGAGGAGGTGACGCTGCTCGTTCGCTCGAGCGACAGCGTGCGCCGCGTCGGACTCGGTGTTGGACATGGGGTCTCCTGACTGGTGGTGGACGACGTCGTGTCTCATGACGCGAGCCGGGCGGTGTGGCCGTAGCGGCGGATCGGGATCGCGTCGAGGCGAGCACGGAGAGCGCGCATCTCGGCGGCGGTCGCCTGGTCTGCCCGGGGGGCGTTCGGGAAGTGGTCGAGGACGCGGTCGGTGCTGGTGTGGAGAGTGCGAGCAACCTCGGAGAGGGTGCACCCGTCCTCGAACAGACGGCCCATGAAGGCGATCTCGTCGGCGGTGAAGCGCCGCTTGGGTGCCGGCTCGCCGAGGTCGTCAGCCCTGACGCGCTCGACGGTGCGGACGCTGCACCCGACCCGCCCAGCCACCTCGGCGGGGGTGAGGCGCTCGGCGAGCAGCTGGCGGATCTTCGGGCGGGAGTAGATCGGGTCACTCATCGGGTCACACCCCGTTCGGATCGAGCTCGGTCGCCAGGTCGGCGCTGTCCATCAGGTCGTCCATCCACTGCTGGTGCCGGAGCCTGGCAACCCCGCACGCTCGGCACGGGCGCTCGGTGCCCTGCGGATGCTTCGAGCAGAAGGGCGACGGTCTCGCGGATGGGTCGCGAGGTTCTCCCTCGCCCTCCTCGCTCTCGCCGCCGCTCACGCGGCGCCCGCGCGCCCCCGCGCTCCCTCTCTCCTCTACCGCTTGGTCCTCGCGAGGCCCTCGCGAGGGTGTCGCGAGCGGCTCGCGAGGCGGCGGCGGGATGTGCGAGGCAGCCTTGCCGTCCACCGTCTGCCACTCCTCGCGCCAGTTGAGCACCGAGTAGTAGGTGAGCTTCCCCACCGTGTACAGCAGCAGGTAGCCCGCCTCGGCGAGCACGAGCAGATGATCCTCGAGCACTGACTTCGTGATCTCGTCGTCCATCGGCCAGATCTGCGACTTCAGGAGCGTCAGGTTCGCTGACTCGTTGCCGTAGTCGTCCGCGTTCATCTGCAGCCCCAGGAACGTCCACCGCACCAGCGGCGGCAACACGGTCAGCAGCTCCTCGTCCTGAAAGAACCGCGGCTTGACGGTCCGTTGCCTTCGAATTGCCATAGCGTGCGATACCTCTGCAGATCGTTCTGATAGCCCGGTCGAGCTGCGCCTCGGTCACCTCGAAGCACTCGGTGTAGCCGCGGCCGTGGGGGAGGATGCTCATCGACTCCTCGTCGCTCGCGAATGCCCGCTCGTAGGTCGCGTCCATCTCGGCGAGCGCCGCCCGTTCCCAGAGGGCCGGGGTGTCGCGCATGAGCACGATGACCTGGCCTCCGGTGGCGACGAGGTTGCGGATGCGGTGCATGCGCCAGGCGCGGCCGACCTTGAGGATGCCGAGGTCGGGCCAGTGGATCGCGTAGAGCATCGCGGTGGGTGGGATCTTCACGCGGCTACCTCCTCGTTCAGCTCGTCCGCCCACTGCAGCCACTGCTCGCCGTAGACCTCGTGCATGAACGCCGGCACCTCCGCCGCCGACAGCTCGTACCGGTCACCCGTCGTCGTCAGCCGCCACCAGGACATCTCCGGGACGTAGAACACGGGGACGAGCTCGGGCTGCTTCACCCAGCTGCGAACCTTCCAACCCGAGAACAGGGCCCGCGTCTGCAGCGCGTGCTCATACGCCGGGTTGCAGGTCAGGCAAGACGCGAGACCATCCGCGATCTGCACGGGCAGCTTCGAGCCACCCATGCCCGTGCGACGACGGTGCTGAAACTCGAGGCCGTCACGCCGGCCACAGGACACGCAACGCGACAGGTCACGGCCGTAGGTCTGCAGACGCACGGCCTGCGTCGGGGCGGTCATGCTGCACCGTCCCAGTCGCCGAAGAGGCCCTGCTGCAGCGGCTTGCGGATGCGCTGCATGATGAGCGGGAGGTGTGCGAGCTCCTTCTCGATGAAGCACGCAGTCGAAGCCCTCGAGGAGGCACGCCTCCCCGGTGGTGCCGGAGCCGGCGAAGTTGTCGAGGACGCGGCCGCCGGGGCGGGTGACGAGGCGGACGCACCAGCGCATCAGGTCGAGGGGTTTGACGGTGGGGTGCAGGACCCCGTCGACCGAGGGCCGCTCGGAGGTCGGCGCCTTCGCCTCGTAGTGGAAGGTCGGCATCACCGGGAAGAATCGAGACGCGCCGCCGGAGTCGCCATAGCCGCGAGCGCCCTCGGCCGAGCCGTAGGCGCCGAGGATGCCCGACTCCTTCGCCGCGCGGGCGTGGTGGGCTTCGAGCTTGCCGCTCGTGAGCACGCCGGTCTGGGCGTCGAGGTCGGCGGCCTGGGTCTCGTCGAGGATGACGTTCGTGGGCCAGCGGCCGCCGGCGGCTTGCTCGTACTCGGCGAGGTCGGTCGCCGCCTTGTGGCCTTGCGCGAACCGGCCGCCCCGGATGTCGTTCGGGGTGGAGGAGCCGTGGAGCTGCTCGGTCGTGGCGATGCGATTCCGGTCGAGGTTGAGGGCCCCGGTGCCGTGCTCGAGGATGTTCGCGATGACGGTGCCGGCGAGGGGCTTGCGACCGACGACGATCGGTTCGAAGGCGGGCTTGAGGGCGGTGCCCCATCCCTCCCAGGCCTTCGCGGCCTCGGTCACGGCGGCACCCTTCGGGGTGCGCCCGAAGTTCGCGCCCGACATGGGGCCGTTGGCGGACTTCACTTCGCCGCGAGCTCCGCGGATGATGCCTTCGCTGGCGTCGAGCGCCTTCGCGACGTCGAGCGACTTCGGGAAGCCGGAGCCGTAGAGCCAGGCAATCGAGTCGCGGATCTCGAAGCCGGCGTCCTCGATGGCGGCGGCGAGGCGGTGCCAGGTGCGGGATCCGCCGAAGGCGAGGAGGTGCCCGCCGGGCTTGAGGACGCGCATAACCTCGGCCCACATGGCCGAGTCGAAGGCTATGCCGGAGGAGTCCCAGCCGCGGCCCATGAAGCCGAGCTCGTAGGGCGGGTCGCAGACGACCGAGTCGAAGTGGTCGTCGGGGAAGTCGGCGAGCACCTCCTCGCAGGCGCCGTGGAAGATCGACAGGCCGCCGTCCTCGTAGTAGGGAGTGATCATGCTGCGGCCATTTCTGTGAAGTCGAACGGGAGACCGGCGGTGGCGAGGCCGGGGATGCGTGCGAGCACGCCGGCGGCAATCGGGGGCGAGACCACGTCGGCGGCCTGCAGGAAGGCAGCGGAGCGGGAGCCGTGCCACGGATAGTCGGGGCGGAAGCCGACAAGGGTGCCGGCCTCGGCAGGGGTGAGGCGTAGGCCGTCGTCGCGCGCCCAGGTGCGGGTCGATCCGGTGAGGCACCATGACGGCTTATCGGCGCTGAACTCGTTGCCGCCGGCGCTGTTGCGGTTGCCGCGGGTGTTGACCCGGTGGCCTGGCGCCCAGCCGAGCGCCTCGGCCATGCTGGTCTGTTTCTCGGGCAGCGACCAGGGGGCGCCGGGCATGGTGCGGTGAGCTACGAGGAAGCTGCGGCGGCGTCGCGATGGCACGCCGTAGTCGGCGGCGTCGATGGTCATCACGTCGACCCACTCCCAGTCGGTGGCGAAGAGCTCGGCGGCGAGGTCTTCCCAAGCGAACTCGACGGCGGGCACCTGCTCCATCGCGAGCCACTCAAGGTTCGGCAGGCCCAGGGCCCAGAGGCCGGCGAGGGCGAGCAGCGCAGTGCGCTCGTCCTCGACTGCGTCGACCTCCTCGATGGCCTCCTCGGGGTCAATGCCCCAGCCGATGCTCGTCCAGACGTCGAGCACCCGCTGGTAGTCGCGGCCGAGGCCGGTGCGGAGACCTCCCTTGCTGAAGGTCGGGCAGGGCGGCGACATGATGGCGCCCGTCACCTCGGAGAAGTCGGCGATGTCGAGTGCGCGGATGTCGGCGACCGATCGCCGGTGGCCGGCGGCCGACGCTGTGGCGCAGGCATTGGGCGACAGGTCGAAGCCGGAGATGTCGAGGTTGAGGCCGAGGGAGCGGGCGCCTTCGTCCCAGCCGCCCGGGCCGGCGCAGAGGTCGAGCGTGCGGCTGACCGCCTCGGGTTCGGCGCACACGAAGTAGCCGGGGCGGGACAAGGTGGCAGGCTCCCAGTGAGCCTCGAACAGGCCGCAGTTGGGGCAGGCGATGAGCGTCGCGTCGTACATGGCGCCGCTACCAGATCGGCCAGGCGACGGCGATGCAGCCGAGCACGGTGGCGATCATGCAGATGGCGGCGCCGGCCGTGGCGCGGCGGGCGCGGCCGGCGAGCAGCTCGGCGCGGGCGGCGGGGCTGATGCCGTCGTCCACGAGCTGGTCGGCGATCGGCTTGCAGAGGTCGCAGACGATCTCTCCGGGCCACTGCGGGAATTCCCACCGGTGTTCCTCGGCCGTCGACTCGCCGCAGAGGCGGCAGTGCGTGAGGGCATCTTCGGCCGCGGTCACCTCGGCCCACGTCGGGCGGGGCGCCGGGCGCTCGGTGTCGGCGCTCACGAGCGGCGATCCAGCTTGCGGAATAGGGCGATGAGGGCGACCGCCGCGGCGATGGCCCCCCACCCGCCGAAGAGGGCGATCGGGAGGCCGACGATGACGGCCATGCCGGAGATGACTCCGCCACATTCGAGTGCAGTGCGCGCTGCAGGTGACATGGTGTGCTCCTAGATGAGGGTGGGTTCGTCCGGGCGGACGAGGAAGTGCGGGGTGACCGACTGCTCGAAGGCGGTGATGCCACGCGCTTCGATCTCGCAGATGAGGGAGTAGAGGAAGGTGTGCAGCGGGCGGGCGTTCGGGTGGTCTGAGGACTCGAGCACCGACACCGCGTAGTCGTAGTGCCACGAGG
This sequence comes from Herbiconiux sp. VKM Ac-2851, assembly GCF_013205105.1. Taxonomy (NCBI): domain Bacteria; kingdom Bacillati; phylum Actinomycetota; class Actinomycetes; order Micrococcales; family Microbacteriaceae; genus Herbiconiux; species Herbiconiux sp. VKM Ac-2851. The sequence continues at coordinate 580,888 of NZ_JABMLJ010000003.1, forward strand.
TGGCGGTCGCGTGATCGGAGAGGCGACCAACGTGGGTGGGCTCGCCAGCGAGCTCCGGCACCAAGGCGTCGATGGCCTCGAGGATGTCTCGGGCGATGAACCGGATCTGACCGGCGTCGATCGTGGTGCAGATGTCGATGTGACCGCCGGCGGCCGGATCGGGCCACCGCCACGGGATGACCGCCGGCCGGGTGCGGCGCTCGACTGCGAGCGTCATCTCACGCGCTCTCGGCGAGCGCTTCGTCGCGCTGCGGGTCGGCGGTGTTGATGAGCTCGACAGCAGGGGGCTGCTCGTCGGCGAGGAGCGCTGCGGGGGTGGTGTGCGTTACTGCTGCTGCGGTTCGCAGCTCGGCCACAGAGAACTCCACACTCCCGGCGAGACGCCGCGAGACCGCCGCTTGAGATACGCCAAGTTCCTCGGCGAGGTCCGCCTGGCTGACCCCGGCCGCCTTCATTGCTGCACGGACTGCATCTCCGGTGGTGCCGGTGCTTATGCACTCGGCGGAATTGATACTCGTCATGCGACTGAGTATCACACGCTCAGCGCATGATTACAACTGACAGTCAATCGATCAGCGCATGATCAGCGCTCTCAGCAACCGGTATTGCGTGCTGGCGGGAGATGGATATACGCTGAGCGCATGGCAAACATCGCAAAGCTTCCCCAGACCGACACGCCCGCCGGGTACGTGGCCGGCGAGGTCCGCGCCCAGCTCGCTCGCCGAGGGTGGAGCGCGACGCGACTCGCGGTATCTATCGGCGAGACGCAGTCGTGGATGAGTCGGCGGCTGACTGGTGACGTACCGTTCGATGTCGACACGCTGACGAAGATCGCGGAAGCTCTCGGCGTCCACCCTGGCTCGTTCTTCCCCGACGGGGGAGACACTAGCCCGAGCGGTGGACTGCAGCTCACTGCGGGCGAGCAACGCATGATCGTCGCGATGCGCATGGCTGCGGAGATGGAGGACCGCTCCAAGGATTAAAAGTCCGATGCTCTGCCAACTGAGCTACAGGCCCTCGGGGTCAAGGGTAGCGCGAATCGCGTAGTGATCGGGTCGCTGGTGGGCGTTCGCTGTGCGCGTGAGAGGTGTGGGAAGCGGGGGAGGGTGACTACCGTTGAAGACTCCGACCGCATACCGCCGACCGGCAGGACATCACCGCATGGCAGACGACTTCCACCGCCCCGCGCTCTTCAGCAACTCGGCCTTCGAGGCCTTCCAGGGCGCCGACGACCCGGCGACCGTGAACCGGGTCGCCCACGAGACGGCCGGCGCCCTGCTGAGCCGGGTGCGCGACGACCCCCAGCCCGAGGTCATCGAGCGCCTTCTGGCGTTCACCGACGACCACGGGATCGATGCGATCGCCGAGCTGTGGGCGCGAGCATCCGCTCATTCACTGCCCGGCAGTCTGTGGCGCATCTACCTGCTTCGCGTGCTGATCAGGCAGGACCCGGAGCTCGCCAGCTACTTCTTCGAGCGCGGCACCACGATGACGCAGGGAATCGACCCCGTGGTCGCGGGGGCCGAGTCGCCGACCGGGCCGAAGGAGATCACCGAGTTGGCCGACCGCATCCTGCGCGGGCTGTTCACCGGCGACTTCGCGGTGGCGCTGGATCGGGCCGCCGCCTTCTGCCGCATCATGGCGCAGGGCTGCGTGAGCATCGCCGACGACGCCGAGATCGGGGCGCCCGAGACGGCCACCACGCTCACCACGCGGGCCCTGCGGTTCGAGACGATCGGCGACGACTTATCCGAGTCGGCGGCGCTCTGGCGGCACGACGGGCTCGACTGAGTAGGCGACCCGACTGATTCGACCGGCCCGCTCGATTCGCGTCATCGCGAGCGCGTTGTAAAATAGAAGCGTCGGGCCGCAGTAACCCCGGGCTCCAAAATTCGCCGCTTCGAGCGGCCTTCCGCCGAGAGGCGTTTCTGCGGCCTGACACCTCCTCTGCCCGATCGTCTGAGAAGATCCGGCCAATCCACCACACGCTCGGTTCCGAATAACGATCGTGACCAGACGAGGTGCCAACGGCACGAACCCAGGCGTGACCTGTCATGCTTGAGCTCGTGACGACAGATAGAGGGCAGCGCGACGACGCCGAAGGCGTCGAGACCGCCGCGACCCTCGAGAGCCTGCTGCTGCAGGTGGCCCAGGGCGACGCTCAGTCGTTCTCCGAGCTCTACGACCGCACAGCGGCCCGGGTGCTCGGTCTCGTCAGGCGCGTCCTGGTCGACCACTCGCAGTCCGAGGAGGTCACCCAGGAGGTGCTGCTCGAGGTCTGGCGCACCGCGCCGCGCTTCGAGCAGGCACGTGGCAGTGCGATGTCGTGGATCCTCACGATGGCCCACCGCCGCGCGGTGGACCGGGTGCGCTCGTCGCAGTCGAGTCACGACCGCGACGAGAAGATCGGTCTCCGCGACATCGAGGCCGACTACGACAGCGTCAGCGAGACCGTCGAGATCCGAATCGAGCACGAGAGGGTGAAGAGAGCCATGACACAGCTCACCGCCCTCCAGCGCGAGGCCATCTCGCTCGCCTACTACGGCGGCTACAGCCACACCGAGGTCGCCGCCCTGCTCTCCGTGCCCGTGGGCACGGTCAAGACACGATTGCGCGATGGAATGATCCGACTTCGAGACGCCCTGGGGGTGACATCATGACCGACCGCACCGACGACACGAACGGCGAGGGCTTCGACCCCCGCGTCTCCACCGGCGCCTACGCCCTCGATGCTCTCACCGCCGCCGAGACCGCCGAGTTCGAGCAGGCGATCCGCTCCTCCGCCTCCCTGCGCGAGGAGAGCGACGAGCTCCGCGAGACCGCCTCCTTGATCGGGCTGTCCGTGACTCCCGTCGACCCCTCGCCCGAGCTCAAGCGCGAGCTCATGGCGAAGCTGCTGCTCACCCCGCAGCTGCCCGCACTGCCCACACAGGTGTCCCGCTCTGAGTCGTCCCGCTCCGAGACGGCGACGGATGCGCGTGCCGACCTCCCCGAGATCACCCCCGCGGCCCCCGCCGACGAGGGCCTGCTGATCGCCGTGGGCCAGTCCGCCCCCGTCGAGGCGCGCTCCGCCGGAGGTGCCGAGCACCGTGCCCGCCAGCGCTGGTTCGCCCGCCCCACGACCCTGGTGGCGGCCGTCGCCGCGGCCGCGGCCCTGTTCGTCGGCGGCGGCTTCGTCGGCAGCGCGCTCGTGAACAGCACCTCCACGACCGACGTCGCCGACTCCTCGGCCTCCGAGCTCGCCCGCATCACCGCGGCGTCCGACGTGCAGCGGGCCTCCGTGCCGGTCGCCGGCGGCGGAGACGCCACGGTCGTCTGGTCGAACGAGCTCGGTCGCTCGGCGGTGCTCGCCGAGGGCCTGCCCGAACTGCCCGAGGGCAAGGTCTACGAGGCCTGGTACATCGACGCGAAGGGCCCGGTCGCGGCCGGCACCTTCACCGCCGCCGAGTCGGGCACCTCGTGGCACGTGCTCGAGGGAACGATGAGCGCCGGGGACACCGTCGGTGTCACGGTCGAGCCGGCCGGTGGCTCCCAGCAGCCCACCACCGAGCCCATCTTCGCGGTCGAGTCGGCCTAGCCGGCCCGACGGCTCAGTCGGATGGCCCGCACGGTGTCAGTTCTGCCACGGCCTGACTGAGAGCCACCGTTCCTCCTAGCAGAGTGGCGACGCCCACCCCGGTGCGCTGCAGCGAACCGAGCACCGAGTCGGGGACGCAGTCAGGACGGACGGCGTACAGCGGCATCGCCGACTTCGCGGCCCAGGCCGACCCGGACAGTGCATCGGGGAACGTCGTGCCGGTTGCGAAGAACGCCTGCGATTCATGGGGGAAGACGGCGACGTTGATCGCGACGGACGTCTCGTACCGGTCGGCCCCGAAAAGGCGGTTCGCCCTGGTGAATGACGCGAGTTCCGCCTCGATCTCCGATGACACCGCGACGGGCCCGCCGACGACGGTGGCCCTGTAGAGGGACAGTGCGCGGAGGAGTTCGGCGGTCGGCGCGTCGAGAGTCGGGGCGGCGCCGTCGACGAGGAGCACCGGGAGTCGTGAGACACCGGCCGCGGCGCCGGCGCTCAGAGCGTCGGGGAAGTCCCGCCCGGTCGCGATGAACACCTGTGAAGGGCCGTCGGGGAACGCGTGCGTCAGAACGTTGCGGGAGACCGCGTAGCGATCGGAGCCGTCGATGCGTTCGGTCGGCGCGATGCCTTCGAGTTCCTCTTGAACGTCCGGTGTCAGGGCGGCGGGCCCTCCGACCATCACGATCCTCTGAGGAGCAAGGCGCGCAAGCTCGGCGCTCACCTCGGGGAGCAGCGAGTCTCCAGTGGTGAGAAGGAGTGGCCCGCCCTCCTTGACCGCCGCCGGGCCCGCGGTCAGGGCGTCGGCGAATCCCGACCCGGTGACGACGTACGCCACTCGAGCGCCGTCAGGGTACGACGCTTTCGACACGTTCACCGCGACGTCGTAGCGATCCTCACCACCGAGCCGCTCGGTCGTGATCGGATGCTCGAGTCGTACGGGCATCCGCAGTTCGAATCGTCCCATCCGGCCCTGCGGGTCGGACCGATCACGAGGCTGGTAGAAGGCGACCCAAAGGGACATGTCGGCGACGTCGTCATCGACGAGTCCTGCAGGGATGGCGACGAAAAGTTCCGACCCGTCGTCTGACCTCGTGTACTCGAGGTCGATCGTGCGATCGTCGGCGTTCCCGTCCAGTCGTACCTGCGGCACGATCTCGCGGTCGGGTTCGTTCAACCCGGACGGAGCGGTCCAGAAGCCGTCCTCGGCGTCGAGCACGAAGTCGCTGCCGGGCCGCAGCACCGCCGGTGAGGGACTCCCGGTGGAGGAGTCCCGGAGGTCGCTCGCCACCGCATTCTGCAGGGAGAGGTCGTAGTCGAAGGCGTCCTGGGCCGGAGAGCCGGAGGAGTCGCCGGTGGAGAAGCTCGCCCAGAGCAGGGCGGAGTCCCTCGACAGATCCGGTTCTCCCGTCTCCTGGTCCGGAACCGAGATAACCACCGAGAGCCCCTGGTGCGGGGGCAGATCAGGCGGGAGGGGGATGTCGATCGAGGTGGCGTTACCCGGCGCCGTGCCGGTCGATCCCTCGCCGAGACCGAGTTTCCAGGCGAACGAATCGATCTGGAAGGCGGCGAGTTCGGCCGGCAAGGTGAGATGAAGGCTCTGTGGCGAAGCCGGGATCGGAGTCGTCGGCCAGTGGGCCGTCAGCGACTTCGTGATGGTGTGGACGACTGCGTGCTGTGTGGGCGACGGTTCGATGTCCGAGGCCGCCGCGCCGTGGAGGGGAAGGAGCGGCGCCAGTAGCAGTGCCGCACTCGCGCTCGCCAGTGTGGTGAGTCTCCTCATGCCCGTCCCCGTTCGTCCCCGCCCCGCAGGCTGCTGGCCGCGACCGTGCGGCAGCAGCTCAGCCTAGCCTGAGGGGACGGCGAGAGGAGGTCAGATCAACCGAAGCGGCCCGAGACGTAGTCCTCGGTGTCCTTGACGGTCGGGTTCGAGAAGATCGTCGTGGTGTCGTCGTACTCGATCAGCTTGCCGGGCTTGCCCGTGCCCGCGATGTTGAAGAACGCGGTGCGGTCGCTGACGCGCGAGGCCTGCTGCATGTTGTGGGTCACGATGACGACGGTGTACTCCGACTTGAGCTCCTCGATCAGGTCCTCGATGGCGAGGGTCGAGATCGGGTCGAGGGCCGAGCAGGGCTCGTCCATCAGGATGACGTCGGGGGAGACGGCGATCGCGCGGGCGATGCAGAGACGCTGCTGCTGCCCGCCCGAGAGGCCGGAGCCGGGGGCGTTCAGGCGGTCCTTGACCTCGTTCCAGAGGTTGGCGCCGCGCAGCGACTTCTCGATCAGGTCGTCCGAGTCGCTCTTGGACATGCGCTTGTTGTTGAGCTTCACGCCGGCCAGCACGTTCTCGCCGATCGACATGGTGGGGAACGGGTTGGGGCGCTGGAAGACCATGCCCACCTGACGGCGCACGAGCACCGGATCGACGCCGGGGCCGTAGAGGTTGTTGCCGTCGATCAGCACCTCGCCCTCGACGTGCGCACCGGGGATGACCTCGTGCATGCGGTTCAGCGTGCGGAGGAAGGTCGACTTGCCGCAGCCCGACGGGCCGATGAAGGCGGTGACCGTGCGGGGCTCGATCTTGAGGGAGACACCCTCCACGGCCAGGAAGCTGCTGTAGTAGACGTTGAGATCGTTGACTTCGATGCGCTTGGACACTCGAGTTCCTTCGGGTTGCGGTGGGTTCGACAGGCCGCGTCAGCGGCCGAGCTTGGGGGAGAAGACCTTCGCGACGATGCGCGCCACGAGGTTCAGGGCCATCACGATCACGACGAGGGTGAGGGCACCGGCCCACGCGCGGTCGAGGTAGGCCTGGGCATCCGTGCCCTGGTTCGCGTACTGCGTGTAGACGAACACCGGCAGCGTCATCATGCGCTCGTTGAACAGGTTGTAGTTCATGCTCTGCGTGAAGCCGGCGATGATGAGCAGCGGCGCGGTCTCGCCGATGACGCGGGAGATGGCGAGCATCACACCGGTCGTGATGCCGGCGATCGAGGTGGGCAGCACGACCTTGACGATCGTGAGCCACTTCGGCACACCGAGGGCGTAGGCCGCCTCGCGCAGCTCGTTCGGCACCAGCTTCAGCATCTCCTCGCTGGAGCGCACGACGACCGGGATCATCAGCACCGACAGCGCTACGGCGCCGCCGAAGCCGAAGCGGATGCCCGGCTGGTTCAGGATGAGCGCGAAGAACGCGAAGGCGAACAGACCGGCGACGATCGAGGGGATGCCCGTCATCACGTCGACGAGGAAGGTGATCGAGCGGGCGAGGTGCCCCCGGCCGTACTCGACGAGGTAGATGGCGGTGAGCAAGCCGACCGGCACCGAGATGAGCGTCGCCATGCCCGTGATCTCGAGCGTGCCGATGATGGCGTGCAGCGCACCGCCGCCCTCGCCGACCACGTTGCGCATCGACTCGCTGAAGAACGCGAGGTCGAAGCGGGGGAGGCCGTTCGAGATGACCGTGAACAGCAGCGAGATCAGGGGCAGCAGTGCGATCACGAAGGCCAGCGTCACCAGCGAGGTGACGAAGCGGTTCATCGCGGGCCGCGGGCCCTCGTAGGCCCGGGAGACGATGTAGTTGACGAGCACCCAGAGCGCGGTGCCGAAGAAGACGGCTCCGACGACGTTGAAGTTCTCGTTGACGCCGGCGGCCATCAGGATGACGAAGACCGAGCCGACGATGACCCAGCTGGTGACGAGCAGCAGCCAGGGCACGTACTTGGGCAGGATGCCCGTGGTGAGCGAGTTGGCGATGGGCTCCGCCGGCCGCGTGGGGGGAGTGGTGGTCGTCGTCATGACTAGTTGGCTCCCGAGAAGGCCTTGCGGCGGTTGACGATGGCACGGGCGATGAAGTTCACCGCGAAGGTGATGACGAACAGGATCAGGCCGGTCGCGATCAGCACGTTCACGCCGACGCCGTGGGCCTCGGGGAAGTTCAGGGCGATGTTCGCGGCGATCGTGGTGGGGTTCGTCGACTGCAGCAGGGCGAAGGAGATCAGCACCTGCGGCGAGAGCACCATGGCGACGGCCATGGTCTCGCCGAGGGCGCGGCCGAGGCCGAGCATGGAGGCCGAGACGATGCCGGGGCGGCCGAACGGCAGCACGGCCGTGCGGATCATCTCCCAGCGGGTCGCGCCGAGCGCGAGCGCGGCCTCCTCGTGCAGCTTCGGCGTCTGCAGGAAGATCTCGCGGCTGAGGGCGGTGATGATCGGCAGGATCATGACGGCCAGCACGATGGCGACGGTGAGGATGGTGCGGCCGGTGCCCGAGACGGGGCCGGCGAACAGCGGGAACCAGCCGAACAGGTCGACCAGCGTCGACCAGAAGGGCTGCACGAACGGTGCGAGCACCGTGATGCCCCAGAGGCCGAACACGACGCTCGGCACGGCGGCGAGCAGGTCGATCACGTAGCCGAGGCCCTGCGCGAGCCGGCGGGGCGCGTAGTGCGAGATGAAGAGGGCGATGCCGATCGCGAGCGGCACGGCGATCAGGAGGGCGAGGAACGCCGCCCAGATGGTGCCGAAGACCAGCGGGCCGACGTAGGCCCAGAAGTTCTCGGCGCCGCCCTTGAGGTCCTCCGGCTGCGCGGTGAAGGCGGGGATGCTCTGGGCGATCAGGAAGACCGTGACCGCGGCGAGCGTGACGAGGATGAGCGAGCCCGCGACGACCGTGGCGGTCGAGAAGATGCGGTCTCCCGGCCGTTGCTTGGCCTTGAGCCGCGGTGGCGCGGCCGGCTTGACGGGGGCGGTGGTCATGGAGCTCGTCTCCTGTCGTCCTGGGTGAGGAGTCATCGGGTGCTGGTGTGGGGCGGGGTTCGGGATGGGCCCTGACCCGGTTCTGTCCGGTTCCGGATCCCGCGGGCGGGACCGGAACCGGACAGAGGTGACAAGCGGTGTTACTTGATGGTCTCGAGCGCGGCAGCGACCTTCGACGACAGGTCGGCCGAGAGCGGCGCGGCACCGGCCGAGTCGGCGGCGACCTGCTGGCCCTCCTCCGAGGCGATGTAGCCGATGTAGGCCTTCACGAGGTCGGCCTGAGCGGCGTCGGCGTACTCCTGGCAGGCGATCGCGTAGGAGACGAGCACCAGCGGGTAGTGGCTCGGGTCGGTGGTCGAGCGGTCGAGCGCGACGGCCAGGTCGTTGGCCTCGCGGCCCTCGACCAGCGGCGACTCCTCGACGACGGCGGCGGCACCCTCGGCGGTGTACTCGACGAACTCCTCGCCGACCTTGATCTTGGCGACCCCGAGGTCACCGGCCTTCGAGGCGTCGGCGTAGCCGATGGTGTTCACGCCGTTGGTGACGGCCTGGATGACACCGGAGGTGCCCTGCGCGCCCTCGCCGGACTGGAAGGGGAACGCGTCGGCGGCCTTCTCGGCCCAGGCCTCGGGAGCGACCTTGCCGAGGTAGTCGGTGAAGTTCTTGGTGGTGCCCGAGTCGTCCGAACGGTGAACGGCGGTGATCGGAGCGGAGGGCAGCGTCGCGTCGGCGTTCAGCGCGGCGATGGCCGGGTCGTTCCAGGTGGTGATCTTGCCCGAGAAGATGTTCGCGATGGTGGCCGCGTCCAGGTTCAGGTCGGTGACGCCCTCGACGTTGAACACGACGGCGATCGGGGAGATGTAGACCGGCAGGTCGATGGCCTTGGTGCCGGGGGCGCAGCTGGCGAACTCGCCGGCCAGCTCGTCGTCGTTCAGGGCCGAGTCGGACCCGGCGAAGGCGGACGCGCCGGAGATGAAGCTCTCGCGGCCGGCGCCGGAGCCCTGCGGGTCGTAGTTGACGGTCACGTCGGGGTTGGCGGTCTGGAACGCGGCGATCCAGGCCTCCTGGGCCGAGCCCTGGGCCGAGGAGCCGATGCCGGTGAGGGTGCCGGTGAGGGCCGAGGCGGAGGCGGCGTCGGAGGAGCCGCCGGCGGCGGGCGCGCCGCCTTCGTTCGAGGCGCAGGCGCTCAGGGCGAGGGCTGCGGTGATGGCGATGACCGCGGGGGCGGCATAGCGCTTGAGCTTCACGAGGAATCTCCCTTTCGGAGTGATGTCAGGTCGGGCCGGTGCGGGCCCGTCTGAGACGCTAAGCGCCACGGCTTAAGAGCCTGCCGCCCAGGGGTGAACGGAAGGTGAACAGCCGGGTTTCCTCGTGACGGATCTACTGCGGGACGTGCGTCTCGATCGCGATGATGCCCGATCCGGGCCGATCGACCGAGAGGTGCAGCACCGAGAACCCCGCCACGGGCAGGTCGCCCGCGCGGGACGCGCTGACCCGCTGCGCGGTGCCGGTCGCCAGGGCGACCTCGCGCACGATCTCGGGCAGCACGGGCCCGTGGCTGCAGAGCACGGTGGTGATCCGCTTGCGGATGCGCTTGCCGACCACCTCGCGGATGCCGTCGTCGCCCGACTCGAACGCGTCCTGGCTGATCGCATCTGTCGTCTTCACGTCGAGGTGCAGGGCCTTGGACAGCGGCTCGACGGTCTGCCGGCAGCGCTTGGCGGTGGAACTGACGATCCGGGAGGGGCCGAAGCTCGCGAGGGAGTGCACGATCGACTTCGCCTCGCCGCGTCCGCGTTCGGTGAGGTGGCGGGAGGCGTCGGGCCCGTCGAACTGGTAGGGCGGCACGGCCTTGGCGTGACGGAGGGCGATCACGGCGAAGGTGCGCGTGACACCCTCGTCGACGAGCATCCGGAACCTCTCGACGATCTCGGCGTCGCGCTCGTAGGTGAGGGCGCCGAGGGCCTTGCGGATGGGCAGCCACTCCAGGGCCGCCACCTCGCCGTTCGGCAGGAACGAGGAGGCGAGCACGGCGGCGTCGGTGACCTCGGCGGCCCAGTAGTGCACGACCTTCTCGCGGCCGTTGGGCATCGTGTAGTTGGTCATGCCGAGCGGCACGCCGAGGGTGACGGCGAGCCCGGTCTCCTCGGCGACCTCGCGCACCGCGGTCTGCGGCAGCGTCTCGCCCGGGTCGACCTTGCCCTTGGGCAGCGAGACGTCGCGGTGGGCGGTGCGATGGATGACCAGCACCTTCACCTTGCCGTCGACGACCCGCCAGCACACCGCCCCCGCGGCGAAGACGGTCACCGCGTGGTGCCCGGGCGCTTGCGGCGGCTGACGATGTGCATCAGCTCGTCCTGGAGGTCGATCAGCGGGGCGCCCTCTCCGTCGAACTCGGAGCGGGTCCAGTCGCCGCCGGCGTCGAGCTCCCAGGAGGAGGTGCTGTCGCTCATCGCCATCTCGAACAGCGTGTCGATCTCCTTGAGGTGACCCGGGTCGACCAGGCGCACCAGCGCCTCGACGCGGCGGTCGAGGTTGCGGTGCATCATGTCGGCGCTGCCGATGTAGACCTGCGGGTCGCCGTCGTTGACGAAGGAGAAGATGCGCGAGTGCTCGAGGTAGCGGCCGAGGATGGAGCGCACGCGGATGGTCTCGCTGAGGCCTTCCTGGCCCGGCTTCAGGGCGCAGATGCCGCGCACCCAGAGGTCGATCGGCACGCCGGCCTGGCTGGCCCGGTAGAGCCCGTCGATGATGGCCTCGTCGACGATCGAGTTCAGCTTGATCCGGATGCCCGACGGCAGCCCCTTGCGCGCGTTCTCGGCCTCGACCGCGATGCGCTTGAGCAGGCCCTTGCGGAGGTGGAGCGGTGCCACCAGGAGGCGCTTGAACTTCTTCTCGATCGCGTAGCCCGAGAGCTCGTTGAACAGCCGGGTGAGGTCTTTGCCCACCTGGTCGTCGGCGGTGAGGAGGCCGAGGTCTTCGTAGATGCGCGAGGTCTTCGGGTTGTAGTTGCCCGTGCCGATGTGGCTGTAGCTCTTCAGCCGGCCCTTCTCCTGGCGGATGACGAGCGCGAGCTTGCAGTGGGTCTTCAGCCCCACCAGGCCGTAGACGACGTGCACGCCGGCCTTCTCGAGCTTGCGCGCCCAGGAGATGTTGGCCTGCTCGTCGAAGCGGGCCTTGATCTCGACCAGCGCGAGCACCTGCTTGCCGGCCTCGGCCGCGTCGATCAGCGCCTCGACGATGGGGGAGTCGCCGCTCGTGCGGTAGAGCGTCTGCTTGATGGCGAGCACGTTCGGGTCGGCGGCGGCCTGCTCGAGGAAGGCCTGCACGCTGGTCGCGAACGACTCATAGGGGTGGTGCAGCAGGATGTCGCCGCGTGAGATGGCCTTGAAGATGTCGGGCTTCGCGTTCGGCTCCGGCGGCAGCAGGGCGGCGGCCGTGGTCGGCACGTGCTTGGGGTACTTCAGGTCGGGGCGCGGGATGCGCGTGAGATCGAACAGGCCGCCGAGATCCAGCGGCGACGGCAGCCGGTAGACCTCCTGCTCGGTGATGTCGAGCTCGCGCACGATCAGCTCGAGGGTCACCGCGTCCATGTCGTCGCTGACCTCGAGGCGGATGGGCGGGCCGAAGCGGCGTCGCAGCAGCTCCTTCTCGAGCGCCTGCAGCAGGTTCTCGGTCTCGTCCTCCTCGACCTCGACGTCCTCGTTGCGGGTGACGCGGAAGACGTGGTGCTCGACGATCTCCATGCCGGGGAACAGGTCGCCCAGGTGGTTGGAGATCAGGTCTTCGAGAGTGATGAAGCGCACCTCGTCGGAGGTCTCGCGATGGTCGACCCGGATGAAGCGGCTGAGCACCTGCGGCACCTTCAGGCGCGCGAACTCCTCCTTGCCGGTCTTCGCGTTGCGCACGCGCACCGAGAGGTTGAGCGAGAGGCCCGAGATGTAGGGGAAGGGATGCGCGGGGTCGACCGCGAGTGGCATCAGCACCGGGAAGATCTGGTTCGAGAAGATGTCGCGCAGGTTGACGCGGTCGGCCTCGTCGAGCTCGTCGTAGGTGGCGATGCGGATGCCCGCCTCCGCCAGTGCCGGACGCACCAGATTCTGGTAGGCCGCCGCGTGCCGGGCCTGGAGCTCGTGGGCCTTGACCGAGATGTCCTGCAGCACGTCGGTGGGGCGGCGGCCGACGTTCGTGGGTACGGCGAGGTCGGTGAGGATGCGGCGCTTGAGGCCGGCGACCCGCACCATGAAGAACTCGTCGAGGTTCGAGGCGAAGATCGCGAGGAAGTTGGCGCGTTCGAGCACCGGCACCGTCGGGTCCTCCGCGAGCTCGAGAACACGCGTGTTGAAGGCGAGCCAGCTCAGCTCGCGGTCGAGGTAGCGGCCCTCGGGCAGCGGCTCGCCTGGGGTCTGCGGGGCGGCCTCGTCGTAGTCGTCGTCGAAGTCGGTCACGACGCCGGCGTCGAGCGAGATGATGTCGTCGTCCATGCAGACATCATGTCACCCACGACGTGTCCAGCGGATGAACGGGTCAGCCGGCCGGCCCGAGATAGGCGCGCAGTGCGGCCTCGGTGGCGGCCGAGACCGGGGCGGTTCCGCCGAGCACGACGATGCGCGTCGGCCGCAGGCGCTTCAGCTCGGCCGCGATGGCGGCGGGGATCGCGTCGCGGGTGACGAGGAGCACGGGCGCGCCCACCGCGATCGCCGCGGCGGAGCCGGACAGGGCGTCGGGGAAGGTGGCGCCCGACGCCACGTAGACGGTGGGGGTGCCGGGCGAGGGGAAGACCGCGGCCGAGAGCGAGGCGGCCACGGCGAAGCGGTCGGCGCCGCTGATGCGGGTCACGGGGGCGAGTCCCGACAGAGACGCCTTCGTGGCCTCGGAGACCGCGTTGGGACCGCCGAGCAGCACGATCGACGTCGGTTCGAGGCGGGCCAGCTCGGCACGGATGGGCTCCGGAACGCCGTCGCGCCGCACGAGCAGCACGGGGCCGTGGTCGTGGCCGGCGGCGGCGGAGCCGGCGAGGGCGTCGGGGAACGTCTCGCCCGAGGCGACGTAGACCGTTCCCGTGCCTCCCGGGAAGGCGGCCGCAGAGACGGCGGCCGAGACCACGAAGCGGTCGGCGCCACCGATGCGGGTGACCGGGGCGACGGCCGACAGGGCCTGCTTCACGGCGGCGCCCACGGAGTTCTCGCCACCGAGCAGCACGATACGGGCTGGCGCCAGTCGCCTCAGCTCGGCGGCGGCCTCGGGAGGAAGGGCCTCACGCCGCACGAGCAGCACCGGCCCACCGACGGCTCCGGCCGCGGCGGAGGCGGAGAGGGCGTCGGGGAAGTTCTCGCCCGAGGCCACGTAGACCGTCGGGGTGCCGCGCGGGAAGGACGCGGCCGAGATCGCCGCGGACACGACGAAGCGGTCGGCGCCGCCGATGCGCTCGACGCCGGCGGGCGCCCGGGTGCTCGGCTGCCAGGCGTTGCCCGAGATCAGGAGCATCGCCTGCAGCCGCAGGCTGTCGGAGTAGTAGCCGCCGGTGCCCTGGCTGCGCAGCTGGGACCAGCCCGCGTTCACCCAGCTCTGCCGGCTCGACGAGACCGCTGCGCCGGCGGTCATCGGGGCGAGGAAGGCGAGGTCGGCGTAGTCGGCGGTCGCCGTGCCGCTCAGCGTGTAGCCGGCGCGGAGGCGGGTGGGATCGCCGCTCGTCGCCCCGACCGCCCACGCCGCCATCCGGCCGGCCGCGGCGGCGGCCCGGGTGTCGCCCGCGAGCAGCGCGGCGGACGCCAGCCGCCAGGGCGTGCGGCAGGCGTTGTAGCCGAAGTCGCCGTCGTTCGGCGACTCGAGGTAGCCGGGCGGTGCGGGCACCGGCGTCGTCGCGGTGCCGACCGCGAAGTCGGGCAGCAGCCCGGTCTTCGGGGCGGCGGTGCGCTGCAGCGTCTCCACCAGGTCGAGGGCCGCATCGGCGGCCTCGCCCCAGAACGGGTCGCCGGTCGCCGCCTGGAAGGCCCGGAAGTGGCCGACCATCAGGTCGGAGGTGCGCACGCCGTCACGCTTGGGGCTGTCGGGGCCGACCCAGTCTCCGAGCAGCGGCAGGGCGGTGTCGGGGTTCATCGCGCTGCGCTTGATCGCCGCGATCACCCGCCGGGCCTCCCCGGCGTAGTCGACCGCGCCGGTCGAGCCCCACTGCGTGTCGGCGAGCAGGAGCGCGTAGGCGATGTCGAGGTCGCCATCGCTCGCCGAGCTGTCGTTCTCGGGCTCGTCGCTGCAGTCGTCGAGCTGGTGCCAGGACATCAGCTGCGGATCGCCCGAGCTCGGGTGGTCGAGCACATAGCGGTGGAGGCCGTCGAAGATCGTGCGTGCCTGGGCGTCGTAGCCGGCCATCAGGGCGGTCACGACCATCCCGTAGCCCTGCCCCTCGGAGACCACGAGGTAGTCCGTCGCCGTGGAGGCGTCGACGTAGTACCGGCCGGTACCGCAGCCGGCCTTCAGGTACCGGGCCTTCCAGGCGTCGTAGGCCGCGGCGGTCGCCGTGTCGGCGGCGGCGGTGCCGCCCGGGGGCTTGGCGGCACCGGGCGCGAGGGGAACGGTGTGCGAGCCGAACGGGCGGGAGACGGCCGCGGCGGCGCTCGCCGCGGGGGCTGCGGCGACGGCGGCGCTCGCGGAGGAGGCGGCAACGGGGGACAGCAGCGTCAGCGGCAGCAGCGCGCCGAGCACCAGGGCGAGCCCGGTGGCCGGCCGGCGGCGACGTCGCCCCCGGGTCATGGCGCTAGCGCACCGTCCGTCGCGCCGTGCGCTGCGCGTACTGCACGTCGATGGTGTGGTCGGTGAAGCCGAGGGAGCGGTAGAGGGCGACGGCCCGGGTGTTGTCGGCGTCGACGTAGAGGGCGGCCTGCGTGCAGCCCCGTTCGACGAGCCGGTTCAGCCCCGCGTTCATCAGGTGCCGGCCGAGGCCCTGCCCGGCGTGCCCCTCCTCGACGCCGACCACGTAGATCTCGCCGACGCTGTCGCCCGGCTCGACCTTCAGCCAGTTGTAGCCCACCAGGCGCCCGTCGCCGTCGCGGAGCAGCAGGAAGTCGTCGGGGTCGAACCAGCTCTCGGAGTGCCGGAAGCGCAGGTCGTCGGCGGTGATCGAGCCCTGCTCGGCGTGGCCGGCGAAGACCCGGGCGTTCAGCTCGACCCAGTCGTCGGCGTCGCGCCCGCCGCGGTACGGCACGACCTCGAAGCCGGCGGGGATCTCGGTGCGCGGCGCCGGAGACGTGGCCGAGAGCTCGCGGCGCAGCTGCAGCAGGGTGCGCACGGCGTCGAAGCGGTGGCTCGCGGCGAGCCGGCGGCTGGCGGGGTGGTCGCCGTGCGCCCAGGCGAGCAGCGGACCCTGCGCGTTGTTGCGCAGCACGATGTCGAGCAGCTGTCGGCCGAGGCCCTCCTCGCGCCACTCGGGGTCGATCACGAACTCGAGCTCGCCCTGGCCCACGATCGCAGCGCCCACCACGGTGCCGCCGCGCTCGGCGAGCAGCAGCGAGCGGGCGCCCTTGCCGGCGTCTATCTGGGCCTGGTCGTTGAAGGGGTGCTGCCCGTCGACGAGCTCCGCCCGGGCGACGAGCCGCAGGAACGGCTCCCGCGCCTCGTCGGGGCTACTGACCGAGAGTGTGAGCGAGTCGGTCATTGTCGTCCTCGAAGAAGTTGAACCGGTAGCCGACGTTGCGCACGGTGCCGATCAACGACTCGAGGTCGCCGAGCTTCGCGCGGAGGCGCCGCACGTGCACGTCGACCGTGCGGGTGCCGCCGAAGTAGTCGTAGCCCCACACCTCGCTGAGCAGCTGCTCACGGGTGAAGACCCGGGAGGGGTGCATGGCGAAGAAGCGCAGCAGCTCGAACTCCTTGAAGGTGAGGTCGAGCGGCCGGCCGTGCACGCGGGCCGAGTAGCTGGCCTCGTCGATGACGACTCCCGAGGCCTGGATCTTCGAGGTCGACTGATCCTGCACCTGACGGCCGATGGCGAGCCGGATGCGCGTGTCGACCTCGGCCGGACCGGCCGACTCGAGCACCACGTCGGCCGCGCCCCACTCGGCGCTGACCGCGGTGAGACCGCCCTCGGTGAGGATCAGCACGACGGGCACGCCGATGCCCGTGGTGCTGAGGATCTTGCAGAGGGAGCGGGCCGAGGCGAGGTCGTGCCGGGCGTCGACGAAGATGAGGTCGCTGTTCGGTGTGTTCACGAGCTGCGACGGCTCGGCGGGGATCTGACGGGTGCGGTGGCTCAGCAGGGACAGGGCGGGGAGGACCTCGCGGTCGACCGTGGAGGTCAGGATCAACAACTGCGCCACGTAAGATCCTCCAGAGAATGCCTGCGCTTCATACTACTCGGGCAGAATGGCGGGTATGAGTCTGCTCATGAGAAGCGTAGTGCCGGTCTGGATCCTCTCCGTGGTGGCCGTTGTCGCCGTGGGGCTGTTCGTGCCCGCCGCGAGCTTCCTGGTCTTCCTGCCCGTGGTGCTCGGGCTGGCCCTCGTGGTGACCTTCGGCATCCAGCTGCTCGTGCCCGTGCGCAAGGGCTTCGTCGACCGCGTCTCCGCGAGCCTCGGCGGAGCGGTGGTCATCCTGGCCGTCGCGACGGCGGTGCTCGCGCCCCTCGCCTTCGCGGCGGGGGCTAGGATCTAGGCATGTCCTACGTCGCGCTCGAACTCCTGTTCATCGGCCTTCTCGGGCTCGCGAGCCTCGCGATCGCCTGGACCTCGGGGGTCGTCATCTACAAGCTCTTCCGCGGCCAGCGCTGACCGGCGAGGAGCGACCGTGATCGAGATCCCGACAGGGCTCCCCGCCGAACTGGTCCCTCTCTCCTGGCTCATCGGCGTGTGGGAGGGCACCGGCGTCATCGACTACGCCATCGACCCGCCGGCCGGCGCCGAGGAGGGCACGGAGCCCACCCGCGTCTCGCGCGAGTTCGGCCAGCGCATCAGCTTCAGCCACGACGGCCTGCCCTTCCTCAACTACAGCTCCTCGAGCTGGCTGCTGCCCCAGGGCGACGAGACCGAGCCCACCCCGCTCACCGCCGAGACGGGCTACTGGCGCCTCAGCCGCCTGCACATCGAGGGCGACGCCGGCCCCGGCATGCTCCCCGGTGAGGGCCCGCGCCCCTTCAACACCGCCCAGTCGGTCGAGACGCTCCGCAACGCGGCCGAGGGCTTCGACATCGAGGTCGCCCTCGTGCATCCCACCGGAGTCAGCGAGCTCTACCTCGGTCAGGTCAAGGGCCCCCGCATCGACCTCGCCACCGACGCGGTCGTGCGCACCCGCTCCGCCAAGGAGTACGCGGCGGCCACCCGCCTCTACGGGCTCGTCGACAACCACCTGCTCTGGGCGTGGGACATCGCGGCCCTCGGCCAAGACCTCCGCACCCACGCCTCGGCCCGGCTCGCGAAGGTCGACTGAGCCGTGACGCTCCGCGTCGCCTCGCCCTTCCTCAGCCTCCCCGGCGCCGTCGCCGCCTCCGGTGCCGACGACGGCGTGGCCGCCCACTACGGCAACCCCGTCTCCGAGCAGCGGATGCTCGATGCCGCCCGCTCCGGCCGCGCCACCGCCGCCCCGGCCGTCGTCGACCTCTCGAACCGGGGCGTCGTGTCGGTGACCGGCCCCGACCGCCTGTCCTGGCTCGACTCCGTCACCAGCCAGCGCCTCACGGGGCTCGCCCCGGGGGAGTCCGCCGAGACGCTGCTGCTCTCCGCAGCCGGACGCATCGAGCACGCCATCCGGGTGCTCGACGACGGAGAGACTGCCTGGCTGCTCGTCGACGCAGCCGAGACCGAGCCGCTCGAGCAGTGGCTGCAGCGCATGCGCTTCATGCTCCGGGTCGAGATCGCCGACCGCAGCGCCGAGTTCGCCACGATCGGCTGGCTGGCCGCCGGGCCGGGGGTGCTCGAGGGCGCCGCGCCGGCGCTCGTCTCCGCCCTGGCCGAGGGCGGCGGGCATCCGCTCGTCTGGGCCGACCCGTGGCCCGAGGTCGTCGCCGGGGGCGTGCAGTACGC
This sequence comes from Herbiconiux sp. VKM Ac-2851, assembly GCF_013205105.1. NCBI lineage: Bacteria > Bacillati > Actinomycetota > Actinomycetes > Micrococcales > Microbacteriaceae > Herbiconiux > Herbiconiux sp. VKM Ac-2851. The sequence continues at coordinate 599,229 of NZ_JABMLJ010000003.1, forward strand.
CCAGACCGCCGAGCACGCGGGGGCCGACTGGTTCTGGCGCGAGGGGCTCGTGCCGCGCGCGGGCCTCGAGACGCTCGCCGACGCCGTGCGCCGGCGCGAGCTCTCGGCGGCCGGCGTGCTGGCCCTCGAGGCGCTGCGCATCGCCGCCTGGCGGCCGCGCCTGTCGACCGAGGTCGACGACCGCAGCATCCCGCACGAGCTCGACTGGATGCGATCGGCCGTGCATCTCGCGAAGGGCTGCTACCGCGGCCAGGAGACCGTGGCGAAGGTGCACAACCTCGGCCACCCGCCGCGGCGGCTCGTGCAGCTGCAGCTCGACGGCTCCGACGCGGTGCTGCCTGCGGCCGGAGACCCGGTGCTGCGGGCGGCCGACGCCGCGCTGCCCCTCGACGAGGTACCCGAAGCGCTCGGCCACGTGACCTCGGTGGGCAACCACCACGAGTGGGGCCCCATCGCGCTCGCGGTGCTGCGCCGCCAGGCACCCGAGGGCGAGCCCCTCGTCGTGCGCACCGAGGCCGGCGACGTCGCCGCCTCGGCCGACACGATCGTGGGGCCCGACGCGGGTGCCGCGGTCGGCCGGGTGCGGTTGCCGCGCCTCGGCGCCCGCACGCGGTAGTGACCGCACCCGCGGCCGACGACGGCACCCTGCCGCTGCCCGCGCGCTGGGCCGCGCTCACCCGCGCCTCCGCCGAGCGCACCCTCACGAGCGCGCCGGCCCTGCTGCAGCTCGCCGTCGCGGTGACGATCGCCTACGCGCTGGCGCACTTCGTGCTCGCCCACCCCTACCCGATCGCCGCGGTCACCGTGACGCTGTCGAGCCTCGGGCTGGTGCTCGACGCCCGGCCGCGCCGGGTGGCCGAGACGGCGGTGGCGATGACGGTCGGCATAGCCCTGAGCGAGGTCATCCTGCTGCTGGCCGGCCAGGGGCTCTGGCAGTTCGCGGTGACGGTGCTCGTGGCGCTGACCGTCACCCGCTTCCTCTCGCCGGTGCCCGGGCTGCCGATCCTCGCCGCCGTGCAGGCCTCGCTCGTCTCGCTCATGCCGGTGCCGGCCGGCGGCCCGTTCACCCGCACCGCCGACGCCGTGCTCGGCGGGCTCGTCGCCCTGGCCTGCACCGCGCTCATCCCGCGCGACCCGCGCCGGGCGGCCCGCCGCGAGGGGCTGAAGTTCTTCGCCGCCTTCACCGCCATCCTGTCCTCGCTCGTGACGGTGCTGCGCATCGGCGACCAGCACACCGCCGAGCTCGTGCTCAGCCGCGCCCGCGGCACCCAGGTGCTCGTCGAGCAGTGGCGCGGCTCGCTCGACTCGGCCGTCGCCATCGCCCGCATCTCGCCGTTCCTCCGCCGGCACCGGGCTGAGCTGGCCGAGCTGCAGACGATGCAGCTGAACCTCGATCACGCGGCCCGCAACCTCCGGGTGATCAGCCGCCGGCTGAGCGTGCTGGGCGACGGGCACCCGCGCCCGGAGCTCGCCGAACTGCTGGCGGGCATCCTCAGTGCGACGGCCCTGCTCGGCCAGAGCATCGACCGGCCCGAGCTCCGTCCGGTGGTGCAGCAGAGCCTGGTGCTCGTCGCCATCCGGCTCGACCCGCGGGTGCTGACCCCGGGGCAGCCGTTCGCCGAGGCGGCGCTCGTGCTGTCGATCCGGCCGCTCGTGCTCGACCTGCTGGCGGCCAGCGGCATGCCGCTCGAGGAGGCCCGGCGCACGCTGCCCGACATCACCACGTGAGGCCCGCGGATTCGATACCGTAGAGCCATGCAGATGCGAAAGCTCGTTCCCGCCGTTCTCGTCGCCACCGCCTTCGCGTTCGTGCTCACCGGGTGCACCGAGACCGGCCCCACCCAGAACTTCTCCGGCCTCCCCGACGAGGAGGAGATCGCCACCGAGTCCGAGGGCGGCGCCGACCAGGGCCTGCAGGCCTTCTGGCTGCAGGAGGGCTCGCAGATCGCCGTCGCCATCTCGGGCAGCTCGACCTGCCCGGTGGTCGGCTCGCACATCGAGGTCGTCGAGCCCGAGGGCGAGGGCAACGTGGTCGAGATCACCACCCGCCCCATCTCCAGCGGCCCCTGCACCATGGACTTCGTGCCCCACACCTCGGTGTTCTGGACGCCCGACCTCGTCACCACCGCCGAGCCGCTCACCGTGCGCGTCGGCGACCAGGAGATCGAGCTCCCGATCAAGTAGGCCCGCTCAGGCCAGGGGAGCCACGTCGGCCCAGTCGACAGTGAGCTCGCCGAGCCGCTGCCTGCGCTTCGGCGTGCGCACCGACCAGCCGGCGGCGGCCATCGCGCCGACCGTGGCGACCCAGCGCTGCACCGGTCCGTAACTGCCGAGCCCCGCGTTGTGCTGCCAGAACCGGTCGAGCTCGGCCAGGAAGCGGTGCACGTTCTCGCCGGGCACGTTGCGGTGGATCAGCGCCTTGGGCAGTCGCTCCGCGACGATCGACGGATGCTCGAGCTCCGCCAGTCGCAACGACACCGTGAAGCTCTCCGGCCCCTCGGGCGCGAGCGTGACCCAGCTCGCCACCCGGCCCACCTCGTTGCAGGTGCCCTCGACGAGCCGGCCTCCGGGCTGCAGGCGGCCGAGCATCCGCTGCCAGGCATCGGGCACGGCGCTCTCGTCGTACTGCCTCAGCACGTTGAAGGCCCGGATGACCGCGGCGTCGCGTCCCGCCGGGAGCGGCACCTCGAAGCCGCCGACGGCGAACGACACCCGCGCCTCGCGGTCGAACGGGGTGCGGCCGTCGCGCACGTCCTTCAGCTGGGCGGTGGCGGTGGCGACGCGCTCGGGCGCGATCTCGAAGCCGATCACCTCGACGTCGGGCCGCACGCCGGCGAGCCGGGCCTGCAGCTCGAACGCCGTCACGCCGCTCGCGCCGTAGCCGAGGTCGACGACCAGCGGGTCGTCGGTGCGGTGCAGCACCGGCAGCGTGCCGATGAAGCGGTCGACGCGGCGCAGACGGTTGGTGCCCGTCGTTCCCCGGGTGACGGCACCGATCGGCATGCGACCATCCAAGCACGAGCGGATGCCCGCCCGGGCCCCTGGATAGGCCGAGCCCCCTGGATAGGATGGAACCATGCCAACAGAGCCCTACACCCTCATCCTGCTGCGCCACGGCAACAGCGACTGGAATCAGAAGAACCTGTTCACCGGCTGGGTCGACGTGAAGCTCAGTGAGCAGGGCGTCGCCGAGGCCAAGCGCGCCGGCGAGCTGCTCGCCGAGTCGGGGCTGCTGCCCGACGTGCTGTACACCTCGCGCCTGACCCGTGCGATCCAGACCGCCGACCTCGCGCTCGAGGTGGCCGACCGCCTCTGGGTCGACGTGAAGCGCTCCTGGCGTCTGAACGAGCGTCACTACGGCGCCCTCCAGGGCAAGGACAAGGCGCAGACGCTCGCCGAGTACGGTCCCGAGCAGTTCCAGACCTGGCGCCGCTCGTTCGACGTGCCGCCGCCCCCCATCGCCGACGACGACCAGTACTCGCAGGTGGGCGACCCGCGCTACGCCGACCTCGGCGACGCCGTGCCCCGCACCGAGTGCCTGAAGGACGTCATCGACCGCATGCTGCCCTACTGGGAGAGCGACATCACGGGTGACCTGGCCCTCGGCAAGACCGTGCTCGTCACCGCGCACGGCAACTCGCTGCGCGCGCTCGTCAAGCACCTCGACGGCATCAGCGACGACGACATCGCCGAGCTGAACATCCCCACGGGCATCCCGCTCGTCTACCGTCTCGACGAGTCGTTCGTGCCCGTCGGTCCGGCCGAGTACCTCGACCCGGAGGCCGCCGCCGCGGGTGCCGCCGCCGTCGCGGCGCAGGGCAAGAAGTAGCCCTCACTCGCATCCCGAACACGAAGAAGCCCCGGCCCGCTGACGCGGCCGGGGCTTCTTCCGTGAACGAACGGTGAATCAGCGTCGTCCGACTCAGGGGTTGGAGGAGCCGACCCACTCGCCCGTGGCGAGGTACTGCACCTTCTTGGCGATCGAGACCGCGTGGTCGGCGAAGCGCTCGTGGTACCGGCTGGCGAGGGTGACGTCGACGGTGTCGACCGCCTCGCCCTTCCAGTGGGCGCCGAGCACCGCGTCGAACACGCTGACGTGCAGCTCGTCGATCGCGTCGTCGTCGTTGCGCATCTCGTCGGCCAGCGCCAGGTCTTCGGTCTTCAGCAGCACGGTGAGCTTCTTCGCGATCTCCACGTCGAGTCGGCCCATCTCGGCGAAGGTCTGGCGCAGGCTCTTCTTCACCACCTTGTCGGGGTAGCGGTAGCGCGCGAGCTGGGCGATGTGCTCGGCGATGTCGCCCATGCGCTCGAGCGAGGCGCTGACGCGGAGCGCGGTGACCACGATGCGCAGGTCGCGGGCGACCGGCTGCTGCAGCGCGAGGATGTTGATGGCCAGCTCGTCCAGGCTCGAGGCCAGGGCGTCGATCTTGGGGTCCTCGGCGATGACCTTCTCGGCCAGGGTGACGTTCGACTCGTTGAACGCCGCGGTGGCGTTGGTGATGGCGACCGTGACGAGCTCGGAGATCTCGACGAGACGATCCTGAACCTCGCGCAGCTCTTGCTGGAATACCTCACGCATGCGTGTGGTCCTTTCTTGGGTACGGCGGACACGTCGGACATGGACCACGCGTGCGCGCGGCGCACCGCCGCGATCGGCAGGCGACGGATCCATCCTCCCGGGGGCAGGTTAACGTCAGGTGCCGGTCAGTTGAACAGTCGCCGAAGCGAAGCCCCTCCGGCCCCCGACCTCAGTCTGGCCCCGATCGGACTCACTAGTGTAGTCAGCATGGAAACAGGCTGGTTGGTGCTGTTGTCCGTGGCACTCGGCCTGGTCGTCGGAGCAGGTTTCATGGCCCTCCTGCACGTCGCCGAGCGACGCGGGAGCGATGCCGTCGCGGCGACCTCGAGCGCCGTCCCCGACGGGGTCGATCAGGTGATCGACGCGATCGAGTCGGCGGGCCTCGTGCTCGACCCCTCGAACAACGTCGTCAAGGCCTCGTCGGCCGCCTACACCTACGGCCTGGTGTCGAACCAGGTGCTCGTGCACCCGGAGATCGACGGGCTGGTCGCCCGCGTGCGCCGCACCGGAGAGCCCGTCGACCAGGAGATCACGCTCGCCCGCGGGCCCTTCGGCGAGGCGCTGATCCACCTCGACGTGCGCGTGGCGCGGCTCGGCAGCCGCTACGTCGTGGTGCTCGCCGACGACCGCACCGACTCGTACCGGCTCGAGGAGACGCGGCGCGACTTCATCGCGAACATCAGCCACGAGCTGAAGACGCCGATCGGCGCGATCTCGCTGCTCGCCGAGGCGCTGGAGCCGGCTTCCGACGACCCGGAGCAGGTGCGCCGCTTCGCCAAGCGCATGGCCACCGAGGCCACGCGGCTCTCCCAGATCACCCGCGAGATCATCGAGCTGTCGCGCCTGCAGGCGACGGATGTGCTGAGCACCGCGAAGCGCCTCGACCTCGACGGCATCATCTCCAACGCGGTCGACCAGAACCACGTGGCGGCCGACGCCCGGCACATGACCCTCGCGGTCGGCGGCAAGAAGCACGTCATGATCGACGGCGACGAGACCCTGCTCACCCTCGCGGTGAACAACCTGATCGCCAACGCCATCCAGTACTCGCCCGACGGCTCGCGCATCGGCATCGGCGTGCGCCTGGAGGAGGGTGTCGTCGAGCTCTCGGTCACCGACCAGGGCATCGGCATCCCCGAGGACGACCTGCCCCGCGTCTTCGAGCGCTTCTTCCGGGTCGACCAGGCGCGCTCGCGCAACACGGGCGGCACCGGTCTCGGCCTCAGCATCGTCAAGCACGTGGTGCAGAACCACGGCGGCGACATCCGGGCCTGGTCGCAGATCGGCCAGGGCTCGACGTTCACCATCCGGCTGCCGGAGGCCTCGAACTCCGCAGCCGCCCTGCAAGGAGAGAAGCGATGACCCACATCCTGCTGGTCGAAGACGAGGCCGCGCTGAGCGAGCCGCTCAGCTACCTGCTGCGTCGCGAGGGCTACGGCGTGACCGTGGCACCCGACGGCCCGAGCGCGCTCAGCGAGTTCGACCGGGGCGGCGTCGACATCATCCTGCTCGACCTGATGATCCCCGGCATCCCGGGCACCGAGGTCTGCCGTGAGATCCGCACCCGCTCCTCGGTGCCGATCATCATGCTGACGGCGAAGGACTCGGAGATCGACATCGTCGTGGGCCTGGAGCTCGGCGCCGACGACTACGTCACCAAGCCGTACTCGACGCGGGAGCTGCTGGCGCGCATCCGGGCCGTCATGCGGCGTCAGCTCGAGGTGCTCGACGCCGCCGAGCCGATGCTCAAGGCCGGCCCGGTGTCGATGGACGTGGAGCGGCACACGGTCGCCGTCGATGGCACCGAGGTCTCCATGCCGCTGAAGGAATTCGAGCTGCTGGAGCTGCTGCTCCGGAACGCCGGGCGCGTGCTGACGCGCGGTCAGCTGATCGACCGGGTCTGGGGCTCGGACTACTTCGGCGACACCAAGACGCTCGACGTGCACATCAAGCGCATCCGCTCGAAGATCGAGAAGACGCCGTCGGAGCCGACGCTGCTGGTGACCGTGCGCGGGCTGGGCTACCGCTTCGAGGCGTAGGCCTCCGGGCCGCCCGCCCGCCGGGCCCTGGGGGCTACTCGCCCTCGGGGCTCTGCTCGGTCTCGTCGGTGGCGCCGGTCGGGGCCGGTGTCGGCACCACGGTCGGCGTCGGCAGCGCGACGGTGGGGGTCGGCGTGGGCGTCGCGGTGGGCGCCAGTCCGTCGTACTCGGGCAGCGAGGTGTTCAGCACCGGCACCATGAGCTGCTCGCCCTCGGTGTCGCCGTACTGGAAGTAGACGGGGAAGAGGCTGCCCGGCTCGGTGACGTTCTCGAGCAGGATCTGCTCGGAGTCGGTGCCGCCGAAGCTCGTGATCGTGCCGACGTTGTCGGCGTCGCCCTCGAGCTCTACCTCCTGGGAGACGCGCTCGCCGGTGGAGCCGTTCTCGTACTGCACCGTGACCGACTGGGGCTGGTCGGTGTTGTTGACGAAGGAGACCAGCAGGCTGGCGAGCTCGCCGGTGTCGCTGATCAGCGTGGCGTTGCGCACGTCGACGTCGCCGATGGTGGTGTTGACGCCGTCGGTGACCTGCTTGATCTCACCGGTCACCTGGGGCGTGATGAAGGCGCACCCGGCCGTACCGGTGACGACGAGTGCAGCCGTCAGAACGGATGCCGCGAACCGAGCTCTCACAAGACCCTCCAGAGGCGTAGACGCTTTGACTTCACCCTACAACGCGGCGGCGGGGAGGGGCTGGTTAGGACACCCTTAGTACATGCCCGCTGTGGTATCCTAGAGGTCACGGAAGGACATCCATACATGCTTTTTGAGGTCGGCGAGACTGTCGTTTACCCCCACCACGGAGCCGCAACGATCTCCGAGGTGAAGACCCGGGTCATCAAGGGCGAAGAGAAGATCTACCTGAAGCTCCGTGTCACCCAGGGAGACCTGACCATCGAGGTGCCCGCCGAGAACGTCGACCTGGTCGGCGTCCGTGACGTCATCGGCCGCGAGGGCCTCGACAAGGTGTTCGAGGTGCTGCGTGCTCCCTTCACCGAGGAGCCCACCAACTGGTCGCGCCGCTACAAGGCCAACCTCGAGAAGCTCGCCTCCGGCGACGTCATCAAGGTCAGCGAGGTCGTGCGCGACCTCTGGCGCCGCGATCAGGATCGCGGGCTCTCGGCCGGCGAGAAGCGCATGCTGGCGAAGGCCCGTCAGATCCTCATCTCCGAGCTCGCGCTCGCCGAGAAGACCGACGAGGAGAAGGCGTCGCTCGTCCTCGACGAGGTCCTGGCCTCCTAGCAGTGCCGGTCACCCCATCGGTCGCGGTCGTCGTCGTCGCGGCCGGCTCGGGCACGCGCCTGGGGCTGAATCGGCCCAAGGCGTTCGTCGAGATCGCCGGCCGCACGATCCTGTCGCGCTCGCTCGACCCGGTGCGCGGCATGGCTGAACCTGCGTCGATCGTGGTCGTCGTGCCCGAGGCGCTCGTCGCCGAGACGGCAGCCGGGCTCGATGCGGTCGTGGTGGCGGGTGCCGCCACCCGGCAGCAGTCCGTCGCCGCCGGGCTCGCCGTCGTGCCCGAGGGCACCGAGATCGTGCTGGTGCACGACGCGGCCCGCGCCTTCACTCCGCCCGAGGTCTTCGACCGAGTTGTCGCCGCCGTGCGCTCGACCGGTCACGGCGTCATCCCGGGGCTGCCGGTGACCGACTCCATCAAGGGCGTCGCCGCCGACGGCACCGTGCGCGACACGATCGACCGCTCCACCCTCACCGCGGTGCAGACCCCGCAGGGTTTCCCGCTCGAGCAGCTCACCGAGGCCTACCGGCTCGCGGCCGGCGACTTCACCGACGACGCCGCCCTCCTGCGCGAGGCCGGGCATCCCGTCTCGGTGGTGGCCGGCGACGGCCGCTCGTTCAAGATCACCACCGCCGACGACCTCGGCCGTGCCGAGGACCTGCTGCGCCGGAGCCTCCCGGCGCTCCGCACCGGCGTCGGCGTCGACGCCCACGCCTTCTCGGGCGACGAGGGCGAGGAGCTCTGGCTCGCCGGCCTGCATTGGCCGGGGGAGCGGGGTCTCTCGGGGCACAGCGACGGCGACGTCGTCGCGCATGCCATCTGCGACGCCCTGCTCGGTGCGAGCGGCCTCGGCGACCTCGGCAGCCGCTTCGGCACCGCCGACCCCGAGCTGGCCGGGGCGCACGGCGAGGTCTTCCTGCGCCGCACGCGCCAGATCCTCGCGGCCGAGGGCTTCACGGTCGGCAACGTCTCGGTGCAGCTGGTCGGCAACCGTCCCCGCTTCTCGCCGCGGAAGGCCGAGGCCGACGCGCTGCTGTCGGCCGTGCTCGGAGCCCCCGTGAGCGTCTCGGCGACCACGACCGACGGGCTCGGCTCCGTCGGGCGGGGCGAGGGGCTCACTGCCATCGCGACGGCGCTCGTCGTCGGCGTCACACGCAGCACCTGAGCGGGGCGGCCCTCTAAACTGTGGGGGTGACCATCCGACTCTACGACTCGAAGGCCCACGCGCTCACCGACTTCTCGCCCATCGTTCCGGGCCGGGTCGGCATCTACGTGTGCGGCCCGACCGTGCAGTCGTCCCCGCACATCGGGCACCTGCGCTCGGCGCTCGTCTACGACCAGCTGCGGCGGTGGTTCGACCACAACGGCTACGTCGTGACCTTCGTACGCAACGTCACCGACATCGACGACAAGATCCTGATGAACGCGGCAGGCACCACCGAGGAGTGGTGGGCGCTGGCCTACCGCATCGAGCTCGAGTTCACGGCCGCCTACAGCGCGATCGGCGTGCTGCCGCCCACCTACGAGCCGCGGGCCACCGCCTCCATCTCCGAGATGCAGGCGATCATCGCCAGGCTGGTCGAGAACGGCCACGCCTACGCCACCGACGACGGCACGGGCGACGTCTACTTCGACACCGCCTCCTGGCCGTCCTACGGCGAGCTGACCCGGCAGAAGCTCGACGACATGGCGCCGGCCGGCGACTCCGACTCGCGCGGCAAGCGCGACGTGCGCGACTTCGCCCTCTGGAAGGGGCACAAGGAGGGCGAGCCGCAGACGGCGGCCTGGCCGAGCCCCTGGGGTGCCGGCCGCCCCGGCTGGCACATCGAGTGCTCCGCGATGTCCACCAAGTACCTCGGGCCGCAGTTCGACATCCACGGCGGCGGCCTCGACCTGCGCTTCCCGCACCACGAGAACGAGCTGGCCCAGTCGCACGCGGCGGGCGACCCGTTCGCCAACCTCTGGATCCACAACGGCCTGGTGGCCGTCACCGGCCAGAAGATGTCGAAGTCGCTCGGCAACTCCATCTTCGCGGCCGAGCTGATCGCCTCGGCCCGCCCCGTGGTACTGCGCTACTACCTCGGCGCCGCCCACTACCGCTCCACGCTCGAGTACCACGAGGGTGCGCTGGAGGAGGCCGAGGCCGCGGTCTCCCGCATCGAGGGCTTCCTCGAGCGCGCCGAGCGCCGGCTCGAGGGCACCCGCTTCCAGGGCACCGCCGTGCTGGTCGTGCCCGAGGAGTTCCGGGAGGCGATGGACGACGACCTCAGCGTGCCCCAGGCGATCGCGGTCATCCACGAGACCGTGCGCCGCGGCAACGCCGCCCTTGACGACGAGGACTTCGCCGAGGCGGCCACGCTGCTCGGCCAGGTGCTCGCCATGACCGACGTGCTCGGCATCAACCCTCTGGCCCCCGAGTGGGCCTCCCGAACCGGCAGCGGGGCCGAGCGCGCGCTCGGTGCCCTCGTCGAACGACTCGTCTCCGACCGTGAGACGGCACGCAAGAGCCGCGATTTCACCACCGCGGACCGCATCCGGGACGAACTCGGACAAGCGGGGATCTCGATAGAAGACACGCCCACGGGCGCGCACTGGAGTCTCGATGGCTAAATCAGGATCGGCACGCCCCTCGCGGGCCGGAGCCGTACGCAAGACAAGCAAGGGCCGCGCCGTCGGCTCGGGCGGGCAGGGGCGCCAGGCGCTCGAGGGCAAGAAGCCCACGCCCAAGGCCGAAGACCGGCCGTACCACCCCGCCGGCAAGGCCAAGGCCGCGCGCGACCGCTTCGCCGCGTCCGGCGGCAAGGGCCGGCCCGGCGCCCGCTCGTCCTCCGAGCGGGGTCAGGAAGCTCCGCGGAGCGCACCCGCCCGCCGGGTCAAGAAGGCCGACGACAGCGAGATGGTCACCGGGCGCAACTCGGTGGTCGAGGCGCTGCGCGCGCACATCCCCGCGACGGCGCTCTACGTGGCGTTCCGCGTCGAGGTCGACGAGCGCGTCAAGGAGGCGCTGTCGCTGGCGAACAAGCGCGGGATCCCCGTGATGGAGGTCATGCGCCCCGAGCTCGACCGGCTCTCCGGACACGACTCGGTGCACCAGGGCCTCGCCCTCAAGGTGCCGCCCTACGAGTACGCGCACCCCGAGACGCTGCTCGACCAGGTCACGCGCAAGGGCCAGACGCCGCTGTTCGTGGCACTGGACGGCATCACCGATCCGCGCAACCTCGGGGCGATCATCCGCTCGACCGCCGCGTTCGGCGGCCACGGCGTGATCGTGCCCCAGCGTCGCTCGGTAGGCGTCACCGCCTCGGCCTGGAAGACCTCGGCCGGCGCCGCGGCCCGCACGCCCGTCGCCATGGCGTCGAACCTCACCCAGACCCTCAAGGCCTTCAAGGCCGCGGGTGTCTTCGTGGTGGGCCTCGACGGCGGCGGCGACGTGGAGCTGCCGGGCCTCGACTTCGCCCAGGGCCCGATCGTGATCGTCGTGGGCAACGAGGGCAAGGGGCTGTCGCGCCTGGTCACCGAGACCTGCGACGCCATCGTCTCGATCCCGATCTCGTCGGGCACCGAGTCGCTGAACGCCGGAATCGCGGCCTCGGTCACCCTCTACGAGATCGCCAGGCAGCGCACCCTGAAGAAGGGTTAGACCTTCAGGCGCCAGTCCTCGTCGTCGGACGCGGCGTCCTGCACCGCGATGGCCATCGTGATCGCCCCGGTCGGGGGCTCGATCACGGTGGCCTCGTCGCGTCGGTGGCGCAGGATGTCCTCGACGTAGGACGACAGCGCCTCGGCCAGCGGCACGTCGCGGTTCTGCTCCTGGCTCATGTACCAGCGGTGCTCCAGGAGCTGGTGGAAGATCTCGGCCGGCTCGAGCTTGCCCTTGAGGTCGCGGGGGATGGCGCGGATGACCGGCTCGAACACCTTGGCGAGCCACTCGTGCGCGAGCATCTCCTCGTCGTAGGCCTTGCGGCCGTACTTCGCCGTGTACGAGTCGAGGTCGTTCAGGAGGCGCCGGGCCTGGTTCTCCTGGGCGTCGAGCCCGGTGAGCCGGAGCAGGCGGCGCTGGTGGTGCCCCGCATCCACCACCTTGGGCTGGATGCGCACGGTCGTGCCGCCCTCGGTGGTCTTGATCGCGAGCTCCTCGATGTCGAAGCCGAGGTCGTTCAGGCGGTCGACGCGCTCGTTGATGCGCCAGCGCTCGGAGCTGCTGAACGACTCGGAGCCGGTGAGCTCCTTCCAGAGCGAGCGGTAGGCCGCGACGATGCCGTTCGAGACGGTGATCGGGTCGAGCTCCTCGTCGATGCGGCCACCGGCCTCGAGGTCCATCAGCTCGCCGGCGATGTTCACGCGGGCGATCTCGAGGTCGTTCTCGCGCTGGCCGTTGGAGAGGCCGCCCTCGTAGAGCTGGCCGGTCTCGGCGTCGACGAGGTAGGCGGCGAAGGCGCCGGCGTCGCGCCGGAAGAGGGTGTTGGAGAGCGAGACGTCGCCCCAGAAGAAGCCGATGACGTGCAGGCGCACGAGCAGCACGGCGAGGGCGTCGACGAGACGGGTGGCCGTGTCGGGGCGCAGCTGCTGCGAGAACAGCGCGCGGTAGGGCAGCGAGAACTTCAGGTGCCGGGTGACGAGCGCGGAGTTCAGCACGTCGCCGTCGTAGGTGCGGCGGTTGGTGACCACGGCCAGCGGGTCGACGCAGGGCACGTCGAGGCGCTGCAGGGTGCGCAGCATGTCGTACTCGCGCTTGGCCATCTCGTCGGTGGTCTCCTTGATGGCGATCACGTGGCCCGAGAGGTGGGCGAAGCGCACCAGGTGACGGGAGATGCCCTTGGGCAGCGCGGCGATGTACTCGTCGGCCCAGTCGTCGAGAGGCAGCTCCCAGGGCAGGTCGAGCAGCGCCGGGTCGGCCGTGGCCGAGGTGATGTTCAGGGAGGTGCTCATGGGGCTCATCCGTCTCGTGGTGGGGAGACGACTCTGCCGTGGCCCCTGGGAGCCACGGCAGAGTCGATCAGGATCGGGCAGGTCAGACGATGGCCTTGTTGCCCATGCGCTCGCCCGACTCGAGGTCGAACAGGTGCACGTGGTTCGGGGCGGCGGTGAGGTACACCTTGTCGCCGACGAAGGGGTGCGAGCGGCCGTCGACGCGGGTGACGATGTCGGTGCGCTTGCCCTCGATCTCGGAGTGGCCGTAGAGGTAGCCGTCGGCGCCGAGCTCCTCGATCAGGTCGACCGTGACCTCGAGGCCCTCGCCCGGGGTGGAGGAGAGCACGATGTCCTCGGGACGCACGCCGATCGTGGCGCTGGTGCCCTTGGTGCTGGCGAGCGTCTCGCGGTCGACCGGCACGACCGAGGTGCCGAAGCGCACGCCGCCGTCGGCCAGGTCGGCGTGGAACAGGTTCATCGCGGGGGAGCCGATGAAGCCGGCGACGAACACGTTGTTCGGCTTCTCGTACAGGTCGCGCGGGGTTCCGACCTGCTGGAGCAGGCCGTCCTTCAGCACGGCGATGCGGTCGCCCATGGTGAGCGCCTCGGTCTGGTCGTGGGTGACGTAGACCGTGGTGACGCCGAGGCGGCGCTGCAGCGACGCGATCTGGGTGCGGGTCTGCACGCGCAGCTTGGCGTCGAGGTTCGACAGCGGCTCGTCCATCAGGAACACCTGGGGCTGACGCACGATGGCGCGGCCCATGGCGACGCGCTGACGCTGACCACCCGAGAGGGCCTTGGGCTTGCGGCTGAGGTAGGGCTCGAGGTCGAGCAGCTTCGCGGCCTCGAGCACGCGGGCTGCGCGCTCGTCCTTGCCGACGCCGGCGATCTTGAGCGCGAAGCCCATGTTCTCGGCGACCGTCATGTGCGGGTACAGCGCGTAGTTCTGGAAGACCATCGCGATGTCGCGGTCCTTCGGGGGGATGTCGGTGACGTCGCGGTCACCGATCAGGATGCGGCCCTCGTTGACCTCTTCGAGGCCGGCCAGCATGCGCAGCGACGTGGACTTGCCGCAGCCGGAGGGGCCGACGAGCACGAGGAACTCACCATCGGCGACCTGGAGGTCGAGCTTGTCGACCGACGCGCGGGTGGCGCCGGGGTAGACGCGGGACGCCTTGTCGAAAGTGACAGATGCCATGTTCATTTCTCCTTCACCGGCAGGTACGTGCCGGACGATCCGTTGTGATGGATGGAACCGACCCTCGACAGCGAGGGTCCATCGCTCATTCTCGCACAGCTCGGGCGCACAGCCACCCTGTGGCCAGTTCCCAGACTCGCTTCCTACTATCCTTGAGTGGTCGCGAGCCCCTAGTCGCGCCCCACCCCCGACACCACCACACGGAAGAGACGTATGACCATCGACGGACCCGGAGATCGTCAGTCCAAGAACCAGCGACGCGAGGCCGCCCGGGAGAAGGCGAAGCAGCTCCGTGAGGAGCAGCGCAAGAAAGAGGTGCGCAACCGCGCCATCCTCATCTCCTCGCTCAGCGTCGTCGTCATCGCGATCATCGTCGGTGTCGCGCTGGTGATCGTGTCGACCATCCGCCCGGCCGGCCCCGGCCCGCAGAACATGGCGAGCGACGGCATCCAGATCGGCACCGGCTTCGTCGCCGAGACCACCCCCGCCCTCGCCGCCGGCGAAGACCCCGTGCCGACCGTGAACGACCCGGCGTCCGGCACCGTCGACATCCGCGTCTACCTCGACTACATGTGCCCCTACTGCGGCCAGTTCGAGGCCACGAACACCACCCAGCTGGGGGAGTGGATCGAGTCCGGCGCCGCCACCGTCGAGATCCACCCGCTGTCGATCCTCGACCGATCCTCGCTCGGCTCGAAGTACTCGACGCGCTCGGCCAACGCCGCCGCCTGCGTCGCGAACTACTCGCCCGACCAGTTCTGGGACTACAACTCGCTGCTGTTCCAGAACCAGCCGGCCGAGAACACCGAGGGCCTCGACAACCAGAAGCTCAAAGACCTGGCCGGTGAGGCCAAGGTGACGGCGCAGGGCGACATCGAGTCGTGCATCGACGACACCACCTTCCGGGGTTGGGTGGCCGACTCCACCTCGCGCGCCCTCGAGGGCCCGCTGCCCGACACCGACGAGGCCAAGGTCACCGGCACCCCGACGGTGCTCGTGAACGGCGAGAAGTACACCGGCTCCCTCACCGACCCCGACGCCTTCAGCGCCTTCGTCGTGCAGGTCTCGGGCGAGGCCTACTCGACCGCGACGCCGACTCCCGCCCCGACCGCGGGCTGAGCGAACGAGCCACGGCCGTCCGGTGCGCCGGGCGGCCGTCGCGCTCGTCGCTACAATGAGGTGTTCCACCCCAGCCGGCCTGGCGCAATTGGTAGCGCACCGCTCTTGTAAAGCGGGGGTTACGGGTTCGAGTCCCGTGGCCGGCCCCACGAGCATCCGCTCTGCTCGGCCTGAGCGGCCGGGCGGGTCAGCTCAGGATGCGGTCGCCGTACATCGCCATCACGGCGAGGCCCAGGGCCACGACGCCCATGACGGCGACGAGCACGATCCTGCCGATGCGCATCGCGCGGTCGCGGCTCGGGTTGACGTAGTAGCGGCTGGAGTCGCGTCGCCTCCGGCGACGTCTCGTCGTCGAAGGCATGACGCCAGATTACGTCGCCTCAGCGACAGGATCATTGCAGACGTGTGAACAGATGCTGTGAGACGTGTCACGCGTTCGGGGGGCGTCGAGCGGATGCGCGGAGCGGCGTTCGTGCGCGCATCCGCTCACCGGGGTTGACTTGACCCATGCGCGAACCCACCGACGCCGAGAAGCGCCACGACCAGCTGACCAGTGCCCCCGACGCGACGGAGGCCGACGCGGCCCCGCGCATCGACGTCTCGACGACGGCCGACGGCACGACGCGGATCGACCTCCGTGACGACGCCGAGGTGCGGCCGGGCGGCGACCCGGAGATCATCGACCCCGACGGCGACGCCGAGGCCGGCCCGCGCGAGTAGCGGCTCAGGCCCGGCTGCGCGCCCGGTCGACCGCGAACGACGCCAGCAGCGCCACGAAGCCGAGCGCCGCCAGCCCCACGCCCACGTAGGCGGGGGCGAGGTAGCCGAAGCCCGCCGCGATGGCGACGCCGCCGAGGAACGCGCCGAGTGTGTTGCCGATGTTCAGCGCCGAGTGGTTCAGGGCGGCGGCGATGGTCTGGGCATTGTGCGAGACGTCCATCAGCCGGGTCTGGATGGCGGGCGAGCACGACCCGGCGAAGGCGCCGACGAAGAAGATCGAGATCATCAGACCGGCCACGGTGTGCGCGGTCAGGGCGAAGGCGAGCACCGAGAGCCCGGTGCCGAGGATGCCGATGACGAGCGAGCGCTTCACCGAGCGGTCGGTCAGCCAGCCGGCGAGGGCGTTGCCGATCGTCATGCCGACGCCGAAAGCCACGAGCACCCAGGGCACGAAGCCGTCGCCCTGCCGGGTGACGTCGGTGACCACGGGAGCGACGTAGGTGTAGACGGCGAACACACCGCCGAAGCCGATCGACCCGACCGCGAGCGTGAGCCAGACCTGCAGACGGGTGAACGCCTTCAGCTCGTTGCGCATCGTGGCCGTCGGGTCGCCCGAACGGAACGGCACCGTGAGGGCGATCGCGACGAAGGTCACGGCGAAGATGATGCCGACCATCAGGTAGGCGCTGCGCCAGCCGAAGTTCTGGCCGAGGAAGGTGCCGAAGGGCACGCCGACCACGTTGGCGATGGTGAGGCCGCCCAGCACGAAGGCGACACCGCGGGCCCGCTTGTCGGGCCCCATCAGCGAAGCCGCGACGAGCGAGGCGATGCCGAAGTAGGCGCCGTGCGGCAGGGCGCTGACGAAGCGCGCGGCTAGCACCAGGCCGAACGAGGGCAGGATCGCCGAGAGCAGGTTGCCCACCACGAACACCGCCACGAGCACGAGCAGCAGGCGCTTGCGGGGCCAGCGGGCGGCAGCGGCGGCGATGGTGGGGGCGCCCACCACGACGCCGAGGGCGTAGGCCGAGACGAGCAGGCCCGCGTTGGCGTTGGCGCCCGCCGCGTCGACCGCGTACTGGCCGGGCAGCAGGTCGGCCGCGATGTTCGGCAGCAGCCCCATCGTGACGAATTCGGTGACGCCGATGCCGAAGCCGCCGAGCGCGAGGGCGAGGATGGCGAGCCACCGCCGGGCCGCGGGCACGTCGATGAGCGCCGGCCCGGCGGGGAGGTCCTGGGCGGGGGAGCCGCCGGAAGGAAGAAGGGAGTCGTCGTTGACCGGAGCACGATCCAGATCGGTCACAGTGCTCTCAGCCTACGGCCGTCAGAGGGTCGAGAGGTGCTCCGAGACGCGGATGCGCCCCTTCCCGCGGGGCTTGCGACCGCGGGGCGGCACGCCTCCCACGTAGAGCCAGCCGAGCAGCTCCTCGTTCTTGCCGAGCCGGTGGGCCTTCTTCACGGCCTTGGCGCGGGTGTGCTCGCCGGTGCGCCAGAACACGCCCCAGCCCTCGTCGTCGAGCACGAGCGAGAGGTTGTGCGCGACTCCGGCGGCCACCGCCTCCTGCTCCCACTTCGGCACCTTGTGCTTCGGGGCGTACGACACGACGATCGCCAGCACGAGCGGGGCGCGGTGCGCCTTCGCCACGAACTTCTCGACGTCTTTGTCCTTCGCGCCGTCGGCCTCCGCGAGTCCGCGGCCGAGGCGGCTGATGCCGTCGGCACGCAGTTCGATGACCCGCCACGGGCGCAGGCCGCTGTGGTCGGCGAGCTGGCCGGCCGCCTCGACGGCCGAGGCCACCTGCGCGGGGCTGGGTGCCGCATCCGTCACCTTCGACGACGAGCGACGGGCGAGCATCGCCTCCTTCACACCGGGCACGGCTACTCGACCTCGTCGAAGGTGAGCGAGACGGAGTTCATGCAGTAGCGGTCGCCCGTCGGCGTCTGCGGGGCGTCGTCGAAGAGGTGGCCGAGGTGCGAGCCGCAGCGGGCGCAGCGGACTTCGGTGCGCACCATGCCGAGGGTGCGGTCCTCGATCAGCTCGACGGCGTCCGAGCCGGCCGGGTCGTAGAAGCTCGGCCAGCCGCAGTGCGAGTCGAACTTGGTCTCGCTGCGGAAGAGCTCGGCCGAGCAGGCCTTGCAGCGGTAGACGCCCTCGCGGTGCTCGTCGAGCAGCTCGCCCGTCCACGGGCGCTCGGTGGCGGCCTGCCGCAGCACGGCGAACTCCTCGGCGGAGAGCTCCTCGCGCCACTCGTCGTCGGACTTGAAAACCTGGTAGCTCATGATGCTCCTGCTGTAACGGGATCGGGTGATCGGGGCCGCGAACGATCATCGCAGGAATGTCTGGGTGCCGCGCGGCTATCGGCGGGCGTTGAGCTACCCGCCAATATGATGTCGGGATCGGACAGGAGGGCAGGGCATGGAGCTCAGCGAGCGCGACATCCGCATCCTCGTCTTCGAACGCAGCTGGTGGCGCCACGCCGGCGCCAAGGAGCAGGCGATCCGCAAGACCTTCGGCCTCTCCTCCGCCCGCTACTATCAACTTCTCGGTGCGCTGATCGACTCCCCGGCCGCTCTCGCACACGACCCGATGCTCATCAAGAGGCTTCAGCGGGTCCGGGAGGCGCGTCTCGCAGCGCGCTCGGCCCGGCTGCTGTCGCGCGACGACTAGGACCCTGCCGCTCCATGCCACGTTTCCCCGAGGACAGCTTCGACCGCCTGCCCGCCCCGTCCGGGCGCGTGGGCGCGCACCGCGGCCCCGTGCCGCGCGGTCGCGGCTGGCGCGTGCTCGCTTGGGCGGCGCTCGCGACGGTGCTGCTCGTGGGTGCGGGCATCGGCTACCTCGCGATCATCGACAACAACAACCAGTTCACGGATGCGCTGGGGGGCGCCGGCTCGTCGACCGCCGCCACCGAGGCGCCGACCCCGACCCCCACGGTCGCGCCGGTCACCGATGGCACCAAGTCGGTCACCGTCCTGAACGGCACCGAGATCGCGGGCCTCGCCACGCGCGTCGGCGACGCGGCGGTCGCGAGCGGCTGGAACGTCGGCTCGCGCGCCAACGCCAGCACCACCGACTTCGCCACCACCACCGTCTACTACGCCGATGCGGCGAACGAGGGGGCGGCGCTCGGCCTCGCCCAGCTGCTCGGCGGGGTGCCGACCGAGCTGAACGCCTCGTTCCCGGGTGCCGACCTCACCGTGGTGCTCGGCACCGACTACGCCGGGCCCGGGCTCACCGACGCGGCGGCGCCGGCCGAGGAGGCGCCGGCGGAAGAAGCCCCGGCCGAGGACGCTCCGGTCGAGTAGCGGCGGCGTCCGCCGGTCGTGCCGGCGGGCATCCTGGACCCCCTCGCGGGGCCCCGTTGTTTCGCGCACGTTTCGACCGTGTTGAGTTGCTGTCACGATGTGTCGAATTCACCCGGATCGGCCGTCGTGCTCGCCGGAGCAGTGATTAGTATCTGGAAATGGGCGTGGCAACCGTGTCACTTCTGCAGAAACACAGCACTTGGGAGTAACGATGGCGAACGGAACCGTGAAGTGGTTCAACGCTGAGAAGGGCTTCGGCTTCATCACGGTCGACGGGGGCGGACAGGACGTGTTCGTGCACTACTCGGCGATCGACATGAGCGGCTACAAGGTCCTCGAGGAGGGCCAGCAGGTCGTCTTCGAGGTCGGCACCGGATCGAAGGGTCCGCAGGCGGAATCGGTCCGTCTGGCCTGACGGCTTCGATCCAGCGAGACGCCCCGCCCTTCTGGGCCGGGGCGTTTCGCCATGCCCGGCGTCGTCACAGGTTCACTTGCACTCGCGCACCCCGAGTGCCAATATTGGTTTAGCACTCATGAAGTTCGAGTGCTAACCGCTGAATCTTTGATGACGTCCAGGGAGGACGAGAAACACACATGGCAAAGATCATTGCTTTCGATGAAGAGGCCCGCCGCGGCCTCGAGCGTGGCCTGAACACGCTCGCCGATGCCGTCAAGGTCACGCTCGGCCCGCGCGGTCGCAACGTCGTCCTCGAGAAGAAGTGGGGCGCCCCCACGATCACCAACGACGGCGTGTCCATCGCCAAGGAGATCGAGCTCGACGACCCCTACGAGAAGATCGGTGCCGAGCTCGTCAAGGAGGTCGCCAAGAAGACCGACGACGTCGCGGGCGACGGAACCACCACCGCGACCGTGCTCGCGCAGGCGCTCGTCAAGGAGGGCCTCCGCAACGTGGCCGCCGGCGCCGACCCCATCAGCCTCAAGAAGGGCATCGAGAAGGCCGTCGCGGCCGTCTCCGCCGAGCTGATCAAGAACGCCAAGGAGATCGAGACCAAGGAAGAGATCGCCGCCACCGCGTCGATCTCCGCCGCCGACCCCGAGATCGGCGCGATCATCGCCGAGGCCATCGACAAGGTCGGCAAGGAGGGTGTCGTCACCGTCGAGGAGTCGAACACCTTCGGCACCGAGCTCGAGCTGACCGAGGGCATGCGCTTCGACAAGGGCTACCTGTCGGCGTACTTCGTCACCGACCCTGAGCGTCAGGAAGCGGTCTTCGAAGACCCCTACATCCTGATCGTCAACTCGAAGGTCTCGAACATCAAGGACCTGCTGCCGATCGTCGACAAGGTCATCCAGACCGGCAAGCAGCTCCTCATCATCGCTGAGGACGTCGACGGCGAGGCCCTGGCCACGCTCGTCGTGAACAAGATCCGCGGCATCTTCAAGTCGGTCGCCGTCAAGGCTCCCGGCTTCGGCGACCGTCGCAAGGCGCAGCTGCAGGACATCGCGATCCTCACCGGCGGCCAGGTCATCTCCGAGGAGGTCGGCCTCAAGCTCGAGAACGTCTCCCTCGACCTTCTCGGCCAGGCCCGCAAGGTCGTCATCACGAAGGACGAGACCACCATCGTCGAGGGTGCCGGCGACGCCGACGCCATCGCCGGTCGCGTGGCTCAGATCCGTGCCGAGATCGAGAACACCGACAGCGACTACGACCGCGAGAAGCTCCAGGAGCGCCTCGCCAAGCTCGCCGGCGGTGTCGCTGTCATCAAGGCCGGTGCCGCCACCGAGGTCGAGCTGAAGGAGCGCAAGCACCGCATCGAAGACGCCGTGCGCAACGCCAAGGCTGCCGTCGAAGAGGGCATCGTCGCCGGTGGTGGCGTCGCCCTCATCCAGGCCGGCAAGACCGCGTTCGCGAACCTCGACCTCGTCGGTGACGAGGCCACCGGTGCGAACATCGTCAAGGTCGCCATCGAGGCGCCCCTGAAGCAGATCGCCTTCAACGCCGGCATGGAGCCGGGTGTCGTCGCCGCCAAGGTGCGCGACCTCGACTACGGCTGGGGCCTGAACGCCGCGACCGGTGAGTACGTCGACCTCCTGGCCGCCGGCATCATCGACCCGGCCAAGGTCACCCGCTCGGCGCTGCAGAACGCCGCGTCGATCGCCGGCCTCTTCCTCACCACCGAGGTCGTCGTCGCCGAGAAGCCCGAGAAGAACCCGGCTCCGGCCGGCGACCCCACTGGTGGCATGGACTTCTAGTCCGCACGGGGTGCCGCGGCTCGCGCC
Organism: Herbiconiux sp. VKM Ac-2851; assembly: GCF_013205105.1. Classification (NCBI taxonomy): domain Bacteria; kingdom Bacillati; phylum Actinomycetota; class Actinomycetes; order Micrococcales; family Microbacteriaceae; genus Herbiconiux; species Herbiconiux sp. VKM Ac-2851. The sequence continues at coordinate 620,574 of NZ_JABMLJ010000003.1, forward strand.
GCGTCACCCCACCCGCGGCTCGCGCCGCACGCACCACCGCACAGGGCGGCTCCTCCGGGAGCCGCCCTTCTGCGTTCACCGACGGTCCTTCGCCGCTCGGATCTCAGCCCGCGGGTGCACCCGGATGACGAAAGCTGCTTTTACCGACTCAGCCATGACCATCTCGGGCAAGCGCGTCAGCGCGCGGCAGCCGGGTGTGCTGCCGCGCGCTTCGCGCTTGCCCTCGGATGCGGTGGCTGGCTAAGCGGCGGGTCGCTGAATGGTACGTCGACGAGTGGTCGGGATCGGTTTCTGCTCCGTGTCGACCCACCTCGGCGGAATCAGATGAGGTGTGCCTTCCTGCATCGTCAGTTTCCACGGTGACTTGTGCAGATGCGAGTGGTGGAAGTGGCAGAGGAGCACGCCGTTGTCGATGTCGGTTCTTCCGGGCGGATGATCGTCCGAGACCCACTCGTTCGCATGATGTGTTTCGCAGAACGAAGGTGGCCGGTCGCAACTGGGCCACACGCAGCCGCCGTCCCGGGCGGCTAGTGCCCTGTTCTGCGCCGCGGTGAAGAGTCGCTTCGCCTTGCCGTGATAGAGCACCTCGCCCTTGTCGCCGAACAGCGTCGCCGCGACCGGCGACGAGCATCGCAGCTGCGCGACGGTGGAGGCGGGGACGGGCTGGTCGATGCCGTCGATCCACCCGACTCCGCGGCCCTTTTCGAGGTCGTCGAGGGTCATATGCACGTTGACCGTGGCGATGGCGCCGTTGATGCGGGGCATGTCGTCCGCCCCGGCGGCACGGGCGATGAGCTCGGTGACGGTGTCGACGTTCTTCTGCGCCTGCGTGCGGCCATCGGCGATCACGTATTCGTCCCCATCGACGAACCGCGGCCCGGCCACTCGGGGGCTCTGCAACGCCCGGATGCTCGAGTGCCACACCCCGCCCTGCTCAGGGGTGAGGGCGAACTTCCCCCGGTACATCCCATCCGGCGCCAGCGCGATCGTCAACGACCGCTGCAGCTGCAGTACCTCATCGCGCGGTTCGGCACCATCGGGGTCGAGCACCTCGCGCAGGTGAATGGCGGCCCTGAACGTCTCGTCGGCGGTCAGCCGGCACGAGAGGGTCTGGTCGACGAGTGTCTCCTCGGCGAGGGCCACGACGTCGGCCGGGCATCCACGGTCCGCGAGCACCCCACACTGCTTCACGATGGCCGTCGCTGCCTCGACCCCGAGCACACCCTCATCGAGCACCCGGGAGACCGCCGGGAACGGCGCCGGCCCCTCGCCACCACCCAGCAGCACGGCACCACGGAGCTTCCGCCCGAGCTCGAGTCGAGCTTTGCACGCCCGCGCCGACGCCCCGGTGACCTTCGCGACGAGCGCGACCGGGCTGGTGAAATTCTGCGACCGGCTGAGCCCCTCGTCGCCCAGCTCGGTTCGCGACCGCACCCCGACCTCACCGGCGAGCTGCACCTGCTGCGCCGACACCGCGCGACCGAGAGCCTCGTAGGCCGCCATCAATTCGAGCAACTCGTCATCACCGAGACCCGCCAAACCCGCGCCAGAACGGCCGCAGACCTTGGCGGCCATCTCAAGGATGCTGACGACTGAACTCATAGTGAGATTCTATCAGAAACAGCTGATGAAATCTCGTTTACCGACTCTGGCCGGAGCGATGGATGCGCCTAGCGCGGGGCCGGAGTCGAAGCGGGGGCTGCCGCCGGCGCCGCGGTGGCGGCCGCGTCCATGAGGGGGAGGGTGACGCGGAAGGTCGCGCCGCCGCCCGGCGTCTCGAGCGCCTGCACCGTGCCGTGGTGCGCCGCTACGATCGACGAGACGATCGCGAGGCCGAGGCCCGAGCCGCCCGTCTCGCGGGTGCGCGAGGAGTCGGCGCGCCAGAAGCGCTGGAAGATCTTCTCGCGGATCTGCGGCGGGATGCCGTCACCGTGGTCCACGATGTCGACCATTGCGACGCCCGCGGCCTCGTCGACCTGCACCACGAGCTCGATCGGGCTGTCGGCGTCGGTGAAGCGCAGCGCATTGCCGATCAGGTTCGTCAGCACCTGCCGGATCTTGTTCTCCTCGGCGAGCACGATCGGCCGCACCGCAGGCGTCAGCTCGATCTCACCGGTCGCGGCGAACTCCTCGGTGCCGTCGAGGGCGGGGTCTCCGGATGCTCCGCCCGCCGTCTTCGGCCGGCGCCGCAGCCGCGCCATGGCCGCGTTCGCCGACGACCGCACCGACGCCGAGGCGCCTTTGCGTGCGGGTGTTCCGATGGGCCCGGTGGCGTCGCCCGGGGTGCCGGCCCCGCCGTCGGGGGTGGCGGAGGACGACCCGGCCGAACGGGCGGCCGACTGCCCCGAGGCGAAGGCCGAGCCGCCCCGCGGAAGCCCCCAGGCCCGCGCGGGCTTCCCGACGGCCGGCGGTGAGGTGGTCTCTGCGGCCGCGGAAGGTTCGGCCGATTCCTGGGGTGCGACGACCGTCTCGGAGGCCATGTCCGACGAGGCACGTGAGAGAGGTGCGGCAGGGATGACGGGTGACACGGCTTCGGCGGGCTCCGTCGTCTCCGCTACGGGATCGGGGGTCGTCGGCGTCACGGGCTCGACCGGTCCGGTCGTGTAGAGCGAGCCGGTCGAGGGCTCACGAGGCTCCGCCGACACGTACAGCGAGGGCTTGGGGCTGCCGGCGGGGGGCTGCTCCTCACCGTCCGGCGGCTGGTACGCCGAGCCGGGTGCGAGGTCCTCGGCGGGCGGGTCGGTCTCCTCCGCGGGCGGCGCCTCGAGCACCGGGCTGAACGGCACGGCAGGCGGGCCGACGGGGGTGCGCACGGTGACCTCGCGGCCAGGGCTCGCGGCACGCGCATCCGATGCCGCATCGATCGAGAGGGGCAGCAGGTCGACGGGGGCGAGCTGCAGGGGCCGGGTCTCGTCGAGTCGGGCCAGCTCGAGCAGGTCCTCGACGAGGGTGCCCATGCGGATCGCCTCCTTCTCGATGCGGTCCATCGCCTGGGCGACGTCATCGGGCGTCTGCAGCGCACCCATGCGGTAGAGCTCGGCGTAGCCGCGCACCGAGACGAGCGGGGTGCGCAGCTCGTGCGAGGCGTCGCCGACGAAGCGGCGCATCTGATCGATCGTGCGCGCGCGGTCGGCGAAGGCGCTGTCGATGCGCGAGAGCATCGTGTTCAACGAGCGGTTCAGGCGCCCGACCTCGGTCTCGGGCATCGCATCCGACATGCGGCGGCTGAAGTCGCCCCCGTCGGCGATGGCCGCGGCGGTGCGTTCCACCTCCCGCAGCGGGCCGAAGGTCGACGTCACGAGCAGTCGCGTCAGCATCGCGCCCAGGATGACCACGCCGATGCCGAAGGCGAGGAAGATCGACAGGTAGGTCGCCGTCGTCTTCTCGGTCTCGACCAGCGACTTCGCGATCACCACCGTGCCGAAGCCGTCGCCGCCGAACAGCTCGACCATCGTCGTGACGGCATGCCACTCCGCGCTGTGGTCGACCGAGTCGACCGTGAAGACCTTGCCGCCGAGCTGGTTCGCGGTGTCGAGGTCGACCAAGGCGGCGGGCATGGTGCCGGAGTCCTTATCGGCCCAGTTGCTGACGATCAGGTTGCCGGAGGCGTCGAGCAGGCCGACGAAGTAGTCGTCAGGCGCGGACGTGATGTCCTGGATGTTGAACGAGGTGCTCGACGCGTTCGGCCCGAGGAAGGGGGAGGGGTCGGCGCTCGCCTGATCGAGCTGCGAGTCGACCTGCTGGAGCAGATACGTGCGCAGCACCACCATGGTGCCGACGCCCGAGACCACCAGCCCGAAGGTCAGCATCAGGACCGTCACACCGGTGATCTTGGTGCGCAGGGAGATGGAGTTCCACTGCCTCAGAATGGCGTGCATGCTGAGGGAAAGGCTACGCCTTGCTCACCTTCAGCATGTACCCGAAGCCGCGCTTGGTCTGGATGAGCGACTCCTCGGTGTGGGCGTCGAGCTTGCGGCGCAGGTAGGAGATGTAGCTCTCGACGATGCCGGCGTCGCCGTTGAAGTCGTACTCCCAGACGTGGTCGAGGATCTGCGCCTTCGACAGCACCCGGTTCGGGTTCAGCATCAGGTAGCGCAGCAGCTTGAACTCGGTAGGCGAGAGCTCGATGGCGGTGTCGCCGACGAAGACCTCGTGCGTGTCCTGATCCATGGTGAGCTCGCCGGCGCGGATGATCGCGTCTTCGTCGGCCTGCATGGTGCGGCGGAGGATGGCCTTGATGCGGGCCACGATCTCGTCGAGGCTGAACGGCTTGGTGACGTAGTCGTCGCCGCCGACGGTGAGGCCGGTGATCTTGTCTTCCGTGTCGTCCTTCGCCGTGAGGAAGAGGATGGGCGCGGTGTAGCCGGCCGCGCGCAGGCGCTTGGTGACGCCGAAGCCGTTCATGTCGGGCAGCATGACGTCGAGGATGATCAGGTCGGGCTCTTCCTCGAGCACCGCCGAGATGGTCTGCGCGCCGTTCGAGACCGCGCGCACGGCGAAGCCGGCGAAGCGGAGGCTCGTGGTGAGCAGGTCGCGGATGTTGGGTTCGTCGTCGACGATCAGGATGCGAGGACCGGTCATGCGCCTATTCTCTGCGGGTTCGCTGGGCGTAGCCTGGGAGCTGGCGGCACGGCGTCCAAGACCGGGCCCGGTCCGCCGCGGCGGCGCTACGCCGCCGCGGGCTCCGCGTCGAGGATCGTGTAGGCGTAGCCCTGCTCGGCGAGGAAGCGCTGGCGGTTCTGGGCGAACTCCTGGTCGACGGTGTCGCGAGCGACGAGCGTGTAGAAGCTCGCCGTGAGGCCCGACTCCTTCGGCCGCAGCAACCGGCCGAGCCGCTGAGCCTCCTCCTGGCGCGAGCCGAACGAGCCCGAGACCTGGATGGCGACGCTCGCCTCCGGCAGGTCGATCGAGAAGTTCGCGACCTTCGAGACCACGAGGATCTTCTCCTCGCCCTCCCGGAAGGCCTGGAACAGCCGCTCCCGCTCGGCCACCGGAGTGGCGCCGGTGATCTGCGGAGCGCCGAGGGCGGCCGAGAGCTGCTCGAGCTGGTCCAGGTACTGACCGATGACGAGGATGCGCTCCCCGCGGTGCTGCTCGATGAGCCGCTTCGTGGCGTCGAGCTTCGCGGGCGCGGTGGCGGCGAGCCGATAGCGCTCGTCGTCCGAGGCGGCGGCGTAGATCATCCGCTCGTCGAAGGGCAGGTCGACCCGCACCTCGAAGCACTCGGCGGGGGAGATGTAGCCCTGGGCCTCGATCTCCTTCCATGGGGCGTCGAAGCGCTTGGGGCCGATCAGGCTGAAGACGTCGCTCTCGCGGCCGTCCTCCCGCACGAGCGTGGCGGTGAGGCCGAGGCGGCGGCGGGCCTGCAGATCGGCGGTGAGCTTGAACACCGGGGCGGGCAGCAGGTGCACCTCGTCGTAGACCACGAGGCCCCAGTCGAGGGCGTCGAGGAGCTCCAGGTGGGCGTACTTGCCGCCGCGCTTGGCGGTGAGGATCTGGTAGGTCGCGATGGTGACCGGCTTGATCTCCTTGAGCTGACCCGAGTACTCGCCGATCTCCTCCTCGGTCAGGCTCGTGCGCTTCAGCAGCTCGGCGCGCCATTGCCTCGCCGAGACCGTGTTCGTGACCAGGATGAGCGTGTTCGTCTTCACTGCCGCCATCGCCGCGGCGCCGACGAGGGTCTTGCCCGCGCCACAGGGCAGCACGACCACGCCCGAGCCGTGCTCGGCGAAGTTGTCGACGGCCTGCTGCTGGTAGCCGCGGAGTTGCCAGCTGGTCTCGTCGAGGTCGATCTCGTGCGGGGTGCCGGGGGTGAAGCCGGCCAGGTCGTCGGCGGGCCAGCCGAGCTTGATCAGCTCCTGCTTGAGCTGCCCGCGGGCCCAGGCCTCGATGCTCCAGGTGCCGTCGTCGTTCTTCTCGGTCAGGAGCGGCGCGACCTTCTTGCCGCGGGTGATCTCGGTCAGCACCGCCGGGTCGGTGGAGCGCAGGGTGAGGATGCCGTCGGGGCGGCGCTCGATCACGAGCTTGCCGTAACGGCCGATGGTCTCGACGATCTCCATCGTCACCGACTGCGGCACCGCGAACTTCGAGTAGCTCTCGAGCGTGGCGAGGATCTCGTCGGCGCTGTGGCCGGCGGCGCGGGCGTTCCATAGGCCGAGGCGGGTGATGCGGTAGGTGTGGATGTGCTCGGGTGCGCGCTCGAGCTCGGCGAAGACGGCGAGCTCGTGGCGGGCTGCTTCGGCCTGCGGATGCGCGACCTCGAGCAGCACGGTGCGGTCGCTTTGGACGATGAGAGGGCCGTCGGGCATAGTCGTCAAGTCTACGTCGGCCTGGGGCGGGGCGGTCGCCCCGGGCTGTCAGAGCGCCGTGAGCCTGACCGTGTTCGCCGTCGGCGCGAACGGCCGCCCGACTCAGAGCGCCGTGAGCTCCACGATGTTCGCCACGGGAACCGTGCGCTCGACGCCGGCCCGCTCGTCCGAGACGCGGAGGCGTCCGTTGGCGAGGCTCAGCGGGGTGACGTCGAGGCGCGTGGTGCTGCCGTCGGGCATCCGCACGCCGATGGTGACGGGGGTGCGGGCGCGCACGGCGCGGTCGAGGAGGCGCGCCGTCCAGGCGTCGGCGTCGTCGGGGGTGCGGCGGGCGGCGTCGCGCAGGCGCAGCACGAGGTCGGTGACGGCAGCGGTCGCCGGTGGCGGGGTGGCGGCGCCCGCCGCGGGGCGGGCCGGCAGCACGCGGGCGCGGCGCATCAGGCGCACGCGGCCGTCGGCGTCCTCGGCGATGACGGGGTAGCGGGCATCCAGCAGCAGCCAGTAGGCGGATGCGGGGGTCGCCCGGGTGGCCAGCGCCCCCTCGCCGTCGCGGCGGAGGCCGAGCGCCGAGAGCGCCTGGTCGGCGGCCAGCGCGGTCAGCAGGGAGGGGTCTGCGCTCTGCACGAGGGTGCGGGGCGGCTCGTCGGCGGCGGTGCTGCGGTGCAGCTCGCTCGCGGGCCGGGAGACGACCCGCACCAGGCCGTGCCGGCGGGCGCCCTCGGTGAGCAGGTAGTCGACCGCCTGCGGGATGCCGGTGAGCGAGAGCGCGCCGAGGAACTCGCGCAGCGACTCCTCGGTCTCGCCCGAGGACAGGGCGCGGTCGATGCTCGGCTGCGAGATGCGGTACGAGGAGGCGACGCCGCGGTTCTCGAGGTCGGCCGCGAGACGGAGCCGGGCGTCGAGGGCGGGGGAGAGGGGGCCGGGAGCGATCACCGAGAGGTCGTGCTGCAGGTAGACCTGGTCGACCTCGGGCGGCAGCTCGGCGTCGAGCGCGGAGGTGTCGCCCGGGGAGGGGGCCGCGTCGGCGGCCGCGGCGGTGCCGGTCGCGGGGGCGGTGCGCCCCGCGTCGGCGGGGGAGTCCGCGGCGTCGAAGAGCGTGCGGCCGAAGAGGGTGAGATGCCCCGACGCCCAGACGCCGAGCAGCTCGCCGCGCTCGGCGGCGTCGAGCAGGGCCGCGTGCATCGGCTCGTCGGCCGCGGGATAGGCGGCGTCGAGGGCGGCGGCGTCGGTGACCCGGGCGGTGCGCAGATGCTCGGGCAGCGGGGCGGGCAGCCCGTCGAGCCAGCGGCGCGCGAGCGCCAGCCAGCGGCCGCCGGGGGAGAGGGCGCTCCAGGCGTCGGCGGACTCCGTCGACAGCAGCTCCTCGCCGTCCACCGCCGCGAGTCCGGCCGCCACGGCGACCTCGGCCAGCGGGCCGACGGCCTCGGGTTCGAGCGAGAGCAGGGGCGCGAGGCGCTTCTCCTCGGCGACCGAGACGCCGCCCCGCGCTCGCACCCGGGCGGGGGCGACGCGCAGCTGCTGAACGAGCTCGGCCACGGCGGTGATCGCGGTGAAGGCGCGCTCGCGGGCGGTCGCGGCGACCGGTTCGGGCACCTCGGTGGTGTCGTCGGCCGTAGGGGTGCGCCGAGCATCCTGAGCCCGGTCGGCGGCGTCGGCCTGAGGGGTGTGTCGGGCATCCTGAACCCCGTGGCCATCGGGCAGCGGATGCTCGGCCAGCACCAGCCCGGCCGTCTCGGCGACCTCGGGGGGAACGCTCGGGCCGGCGTCGGCATCGGGGATGACGAGGGCCAGCGCAACCGCGGTGTCGAGGTCGGCGGGCGCGGCGCCGGACGCGAGGCGCTCGAGCTCGGTGCGCGGCAGGGTGCGCAGGGCCGGACGGATCGAGGCGGGGTCGAGCAGCGCGTCGGCCAGGTCGAAGAAGTCGCGGAGCTCGCGGGGAGGCGGCTGCCGGGTCAGCAGCAGCGGGATGAGTGCGTCGTCGTCGAGGCGGGTGAGCCGGCGGGCGAGCGGGAGCGGATCGCTCATTTACTCCCGCGGGCATCCTGCCGGCGACGGCGGATGCTGATGATGAGCAGCACGAAGATCAGCACGAAGCCGATCGGCAGACCGAAGTACGGCACGAAGAAGACGACCTGCCAGATCTGCAGGTCGTAGTTCAGCGTCTGGGTGGCCAGGCCGATGAGCAGGGCGACGAACGCGAGCACCGAGAGACCGATCACCGCGGCGATCATGAAGGTCAGCGACCGCTGCACTCGGCTCGGCGGGGTGTTCTCGGCATCACTCACAGTCCGAGGATACCGGCACGGGTAGTCTGGTAGTCGGCCACGAGCGGTATTCGGGCCGATTACACGAGGAGATGCACGATGCCCACCGGCAAGGTCAAGTTCTACGACGACGAGAAGGGCTTCGGCTTCATCAGCAGCGATGACGGCCAAGAAGTGTTCCTGCACGCGTCCGCCCTGCCTGCGGGTACGACCGTCAAGGCGGGCACCAAGCTCGAGTTCGGCATCGCCGACGGCAAGCGCGGCGCCCAGGCGCTCTCGGTGCGGGTGCTCGAGGCGCCCCCGAGCCTCGTGAAGATGTCGCGCAAGCCGGCCGACGACATGGCCGTCATCATCGAAGACCTGGTGAAGGTGCTCGACTCGATCGGCGGCAACCTCAAGCGCGGCCGCTACCCCGACAACGCCCACAGCCGCAAGATCGCGGCCCTGCTGCGCAAGGTCGCCGACGAGCTGGACGCGTGATGACGGATGCCCGTGCCGCCGCTTCCGGCGACGGTGACGAGACCGTGCCCGCTGCCGAACCCGCGTCGCCCGTGGCCGACGCCGAGGTCGAGACCGACTCTGTCGAGGCTGACCCGGTCGAGGTCGAGGTCGAGGTCGAGGTCGAGGTCGTCGAGCTGGCGGCGGAGGTCGTCACGGTCGAGCCTGACGGCATCGAGGTCGTGGAGATCGCCGAGGTGATCGAGACCGCCGAGGTGCTCGAGGTCCTGGACGAGCTGGACGCTGGCGACGACGCCGCCATCGTGGCCGAGCCCGCCGTGGATGAGGACGAGGCTGAGCCCGCGGGGGACAACGCCGAGGACGAGGTCGCAGCGGAGCCTGTCGCGGACGAGGTCGAGGATGAGGTCGTCGCGGTCGAGGCGAAGCCGGAGCCCGTCGTGGACGAGGTGCTGCTGAAGGCCGTGGAGCTCGCGCGGAGCGCGCTGCGGGAGATCACGCCCGGCGCGACCGTCGGTGAGGTCATCGGGCATCGCGCCGAAGAGGACCACGTGCTGAGCCTCTTCTTCGCGACCCGGCTGCCCGGCTACCCCGGATGGCACTGGACCGTCACGCTCGGCCGCGTCGACGCCGACTCCGCGCCGTCGGTGCTCGAGGTCGAGCTGCTGCCGGGCGAGGGCGCCCTCGTGGCCCCCGACTGGCTGCCCTGGTCGGAGCGCCTCGCCGAGTACCAGCTGGCTCAGGAGCTCGCGGCGGCCCAGGCCGGCGACGACTCCGACGACGACGAGTCCGACGAGGACGACTCCGACGACGAGTCGGACGACGCCGACGATGATGACGACGACACCGATGACGACGACGAGGAGTCGGACGACGACCTCGACGACGCGGACGACGTGCTCGACCTCGACGACGGCATCGACATCGACGACCACGTGACCGACGACGACGAGCTCGACGGCTCCACGGATGCCTCCGACGACGCGGACGACGACGAATCGGACGATGACGAGGGCGACGACTCGGACGAGGATCTCGACGATCCGCACGCGGAGGGCCCCGCATCCGGCCGCTGGTGACGGCGGAGGACGAGCGGAACCGGGTGGCGCATCCGCTGCACCACCCGGCCTGAGAGCCCGGCGGGTCAGGCCGCCAGGGCCTCCACGACGTAGTCGATCGCCGCGATGAGCTGCTTCACGTCGGACGGCTCGATGGCGACGAAGGTAGCGACGCGCAGCTGGTTGCGGCCGAGCTTGCGGTAGGGCTCCGTGTCGACGATGCCGTTCTGGCGCAGCACCTTGGCGACGGCGGCCGCGTCGACCGAGTCGTCGAAGTCGATCGTCACGACGACCTGCGAGCGGTGCGACGGATCGGCGACGAACGGCCGGGCGAACGAGGTGCTCTCGGCCCACTCGTACAGCGAGCCCGACGACTCCGCCGTGCGGGCCGAGGCCCAGGGCAGGCCGCCGTTGCCGTTGATCCACGACACCTGGTCGTCGAGCATGACCAGCGTCGCGATGGCCGGGGTGTTCAGCGTCTGGTTCAGCCGCGAGTTGTCGACGGCGTTCTTCAGGCTGAGGAACTCGGGGATGTACCGGCCGGACGCTGCGACCGTCTCGACCCGCTCGAGCGCGGCCGGCGACATCAGGGCGAACCACAGGCCGCCGTCGCTGGCGAAGTTCTTCTGCGGGGCGAAGTAGTAGACGTCGGCCTCGGCCGCGTCGAAGTCGATGCCGCCCGCGGCGCTCGTGGCGTCGACCACGGTCAGCGCACCCGCGTCGCCGTGCACCCGTCGAACCGGGGCCATCACGCCGGTGGAGGTCTCGTTGTGCGGCCAGGCGTAGACGTCGACGCCCTCCAGCACCTCGATCTCCCCGCGCGATCCCGCCTCGGACTTGACGACGTGCGGCGCCTGGAGCCATGGGGCTCCGGCGGCGGCGGCGAACTTCGAGCCGAACTCGCCGAACGAGAGGTTCTCGGCGCGGTTCTGGATCAACCCGAAGGCCGCGGCGTCCCAGAAGGCGGTCGAGCCGCCGTTGCCGAGCACGACCTCATAGCCCTCGGGCAGGGAGAACAGCGACGACAGGCCCTCGCGCACCGACCCGACGAGGTTCTTGACCGGCGCCTGGCGGTGGCTCGTGCCGAGCAGCGATGCGCCGCGGGTGAGCAGGTCTTCGAGCTGACCGGGGCGCACCTTCGAGGGGCCGCAGCCGAAGCGCCCGTCTACGGGGAGTCGGTCGGTGGGAATCTGGATCTCGGCCATGGGCACCATAGTATCGACGCGGGCACCCGCCTCGATGTCGCGGCGAAACACTAGGCTGGGTTAGGTACGCCTCACATGGCCGCAAGGAGTATTCACTTGGCAGATCTGATCGACACCACCGAGATGTATCTCCGCACCATCCTCGAACTCGAGGAGGAGAACATCAACCCCCTGCGCGCTCGCATCTCCGAGCGCCTCGGGCACTCGGGCCCCACCGTGTCTCAGACCGTCGGCCGCATGGAGCGCGACGGCCTGGTCGTCGTCTCGCTCGACCGCCACCTCGAGCTCACCGAGGTCGGCCGCAAAAAGGCCATCTCCGTGATGCGCAAGCACCGGCTCGCCGAGCGACTGCTGAGCGACGTCATCGGCCTCGAGTGGGAGCTCGTGCACGACGAGGCGTGCCGCTGGGAGCACGTGATGAGCGAGCAGGTGGAGCGGCGCATCCTCGAGATGCTCGACCACCCCACCGAGTCGCCCTACGGCAACCCCATCCCGGGTCTGGATGCGTTCGGCGACAAGGAGTCGATCCCCTTCACCAAGGGCGTCGTCAACATCGTCACCCTCGTGCACGGCGCGGTCGGGCCGCAGACCAAGACCATCCGCCGGCTCGGCGAGCCCGCGCAGGTCGACCCCGAGCTGCTGCTGCAGCTGAAGCAGGCCGGTGTGGTGCCGGGCAACTCCGCCGCTTTCACCGCCGTCGGCTCCTACGTTCTGGTAGAGGTCGAAGGTTTCGACGAGGGCATCGAACTGCCCAACGAGGTCGCAAGCCATATATTCGTTGGCATCTAGCCGGGTCGGCGTCGACGGGCGTTACCGAAATGTTAAAAACACCCCGTTTCAAGGTGACAAAGCCAGCACCCTCCCGTATTCTCTAACGAGTCCACCGGCCCCCGAATGGCGGCGGACACGGGCCAAGACACCTCGATTCCCGTCTCTTGGCCGCTGACTGCACACGGACTCGGTGTGGACGGGAGCAGCTGCCCTTGCTGCGAGAGGTGCCGGAGGAAAATAATCTTGGCCCCACTTGGTGATTCGCTCGACAACGAGCAGAACCCCGACAACGACCGACCCGAACAGCCGATGACCCGGCGCCGCCTGCGAGAGCTCGAAGCTCTGACCTCCGCAGCAGCGAGCACGGCGGTCGAGGCTCCCTCGAAGGACTTGGTTCTCGCCGTGCCCGCGCCCAGTGCGCAGGCCCGTGCCACCACGACCGCTCTCGAGGTGAAGAAGCCGGCTCCCGTCGCGACGCAGCGGCCGAGCATCCGGATGCCGCGGTTCGCGAAGCCGTCGAAGAAGAGCGCCGGCCGCGCGGTCGTCATGACCTTCGCCGCCGCACTCGTGGCCACCATGGCCCTGCCCGCCTACGCCTTCGGCGGCGGCGGCAGCTTCGAGGCCGGTGTGGCCACCGACGGCGAGCTCGCCGGCAACCAGACTCTCGTGGTGCCCGACGCCTCGGCCGCCCTCGCGGTGAGCCGCGACAACTACACGGCTCCCACGCCCGAGGAGCTGCAGGCCAGCCGTGAGCGCGCCGCCGCCGCGGTCGCCGCCACCCAGGCCGCCGCCGCCCGCGAGGCCGCCGCAGCGTCAGCGGCCACCGCCGCAGCAGCTGCCGCTGAGAAGGGCTCCTCCGCAGGATCGAGCGCCTTCACCGTGAACCCGCCCTCGGGCGCGTACAGCGGTGCCGCGGTCGTCGAGTTCGCCGAGCAGTTCGTCGGCAAGGTTCCCTACGGCAGCGGCGCGAGCCCCGACACCAGCTTCGGCTGCGACGGCCTCACCCAGTACGTCTTCGGTCAGTTCGGCATCTACCTGCCCCGCCTCGTCAGCAACCAGGCGGCGCTCGGGATCCCGATCGCTCCCGGCGACGCGCAGGCGGGCGACCTGATCGTCTGGCCCATCGGTCACATCGGCATCTACGACGGCGCCGGCGGAACGATCGACTCGCCCGACTGGGGCCGCTACGTCGAGCACCGCCCGCTGTGGGGCAGCTACTACTTCGTGCGGATCGTCTAGCCGGTCGAGTCCCGACCGGCCAGATCGGCTGCCGAGTATCCGCTCGAGGAGTGTAAACACTTCGTTACCAGCACCTGAATCGGCGCGCTACCTGTAGGTGGCGCGCCGATTCTGTCGTATCCTGGCGCTCTGATCGTCTCGAGAACCCGGAGAGCCAGATGACGCAGAGCAGGAGCATCCCCACCACGGATCGCCTCGTGCTGCGCGTCCGCCGGCACACGAGTGGGCTGAGTCAGAGCCAGATACCCGGTTCTGAGAGTAAGGCGCTGTCATCATGACGGCGCCTTTTTTTGTGCCCTCCCGTCTCCCCGTTCGCCCGATGAGCGGATGCACGTCGAACACCTGGAAGCCGTCCAGGTCTCTTCGAAAGGGAGAGCATGCGAACACTGGTACTCAACGCAGGATATGAGCCGCTCGGCGTCGTGTCGTTCAAGCGGGCCCTCGTGCTCGTGCTGAACGACAAGGCCCGGGTGCTGGCACGGGATGCCGAGCATCCGGTGCACGGCATCGACACCGACTTCGACCGCCCGGCCGTCATCCTGCTCACCCGCTACGTGCGGGTGCCCACGAATCGGATGATGCCGGTCTCACGCCGCGGCGTGCTGAGACGCGACTCGCAGCGCTGCGGGTACTGCGGCGGGTCGGCCAGCACGATCGACCACGTGCAGCCCCGGTCGCGGGGCGGGAAGGACACCTGGGAGAACCTCGTGGCCTGCTGCCTGCGCTGCAACAACGTCAAGGGCGATCGCACGCCGGCCGAGATGGGGTGGTCGCTGCGGTTCGCACCGCGGATGCCGCACCAGGCCGGGTGGACCGTGAAGGGCGCGGAGCGGGTCGAACCGGCGTGGGATCCGTTCCTCGCGGTGGCCGCCTGAGCGGTGGTGCTGATGGTCAGCGCGGCGGCGTGCGCGCGGGCACGGGGCGCCTGAGCGGTGGTGATCTCTCAGGCGCCGGCCGTGCATCCGCTCGTCGTCAGAAGCTGAGCAGGATCTTGCCGCGTCGGCCGGGCACGGCGCTCGCGGCGGCGGCCTCGCGGCCCTGCTCGATCGGGTAGACGGCCTCGACGGGCAGCTCGACCTCGCCCGAGCCGACGCGCTGGAGCAGCTCGCCGAAGAGGGCGTTGCGCTTGGCCGGGTCCATCTCACGGCTGACGGTGCTGCCCCAGAAGCCCTTGACGGTGGCCTGCTTGAAGATCAGGTCACCCGAGGAGATCTGCAGCTGCCCCGACTCCATCGCGCCGAACGAGACGAGCGTGCCGTTCTCACCGAGGAGCGACAGCAGCTCTCCGGCCGAAGCTCCGCCCACCGAATCGACGGCGGCCCGCGGGCTCGCGCCGTCGAGCAGCTCGGCCACCCGGTCGCGCCAGCCGTCGTTCTCGGTCGACACGACGTCGTGGATGCCCACCCGGGCCAGCTCGTCGACACCGGCGTCGCGGCGCACGAGCCCGAGCACGCGCACTCCGCGCGCGGCGGCGAACTTGGCGAGCAGCTTGCCGACGGCGCCGTTCGCGGTGTTCTGCAGGATCCAGTCGCCCTCCTTCACCTCGAGGAAGTCGAGCAGGCTGAGGGCGCTGAACGGCATCGACACGAGCTGGGCCGCGGTCTCGTCGCTGATCGAGTCGGGCACGGGGATGAGGCCGGCCGCCTTGGTGACGAAGTACTCGCTCCAGACGCCGAAAGTACCGCCGGTGGCGACGCGCTGGCCGACGGTCAGGGTGTCGACGCCCTCGCCGAGCGCGTCGACGACGCCCACGGCCTCGGTGCCGGACTGCGCGGGCAGCTCGGGCTTGTAGCCGTAGGTGCCGCGGATCGTCCAGAGGTCGTGGTTGTGGATGGGGGAGAGGACGGTGCGGACGCGCACCTCGCCGGCTGCGGGCTCGGGGGTGGGCAGCTCGGTGACGTCGAGGACGTCGGCGGCGTCGCCGAAGGTGGCGTGGGTGAGGGCGCGCATGGGGTCTCCTTGGGGGGTTGGTTCGTGGCTTGTCGGGTGCGGGTTGAGGTTCGGGTGGGTCAGGGGCTGTCGGGTCAGATGCTGTCGGGTCAGGGGCTGTCGAGCAGGCGGTCGGTGGCGCGAAGGGCGGCCACGAAGGGCGTGCCGTCGCGGGCGAGGCGGTCGAGCAGGGCGGCTCCGAGCCAGAGCTGGTAGAGCGCCTCGGCGAGCTCGCGGGCCGGAGCCCCGGCGGCGATCGAGCCGTCGGCCTGGCCCTCGGCGACGACGCCGGCGAACAGCGCCACGAGGGCGGCGACGCCGTCGGCGAGGGCGACGCGCATCCGCTCGGAGAAGCCGGAGACCTCGGCCGACAGCTGCACCACGAGGCACCGCCCGGCTGAGGCGCTGCCGGCCCGCGCGGCCCAGGCGTCGCCGAGCAGGCGGATGCGCTCGCGCCCCGTGCCCGGCCGGGCGAGCAGGGCGTCGACCGCGGCGAGATAGGTCTCGACGTAGCGCTCGAGCACGGCGACGCCGAAGCCCTCTTTCGAGGAGAAGTAGTGGTAGAACGAGCCCTTCGGCACTCCGCAGGTGGTCAGGATCTCCTGCAGGCCGACGCCGGTGAAGCCCTTCGCGAGCATCAGCTCCTCGCCGGTGGCGAGGATCGAGCCGCGCGTCTGCTCGGCTTTGGCGGTGAGGGTCATGCACCCACCCTACGCTTGAATAGACCAGTCGTCTAGCGCCATCGACCCGGGGAGGCGGCTAAACTCGGGACGTCAGCCTCTGTAGCTCAATGGAAGAGCAGTTCCGTCCTAAGGAAAGGGTTGGGGGTTCGAGTCCCTCCAGGGGCACCCCGCCGTCCAGGCGCCCGAGTCGGGTCGCCGTCGCGCTGCATGCCTGGGCGGCCGTGGCAAGGGCCTGGCGGCACCGATTCTCCGGGGCAGGTTGAGTGGTGGATGCGGTCGGTTTCGAGTCACCGGTCACACCCTCCCACCGACTCTCTGGAGGACCCGATGAGTACGACCGACACGGCAGGCACGAGAAGCAAGGGTGCACCCGACCCGGACGACCCGCGCAAGCCGGACGGCCCCACCGACCTGAAGAAGCGGTCCTGGACGTACGTGCTGAAGAAGACGGCCCGCGAGTTCGGTGCCGACCAGTGCACCGACATCGCTGCGAGCCTCACGTACTACGCCGTCCTCGCGCTCTTCCCGGCGCTGATCGCGATCTTCTCGCTGCTCGGCGTCTTCGGTCAGGGCCAGGCGGCCACCGACGCCATCCTGGGCATCGTCGATGACGTCGCCCCGGGCGGCACCGCCGACGTCGTACGCGGCCCGATCGAGCAGTTCGCGAGCTCACCCGCAGCCGGCTTCGCGCTGATCGCCGGCCTGGTGGTGGCGGTCTGGTCGGCATCCGGCTACGTCACCGCCTTCAGTCGCGCGATGAACCGCATCTACGAGATCGAGGAGGGGCGGCCGTTCTGGAAGCTCAAGCCGGTGCAGCTGCTCGTGACGCTCGTCTCACTCATCCTGATCGTCATCGCCGCCCTCATCCTCGTGATCTCGGGCCCTGTCGCCGATGCCGTCGGATCGGCCCTCGGCATCGGCGAGACGGCGACGACCATCTGGTCGATCGCCAAGTGGCCGGTGCTCGCGCTCGTGGTGGTGCTGATCCTCGCGATCCTCTACTACGCGACACCGAACGCGAAGCAGCCGAAGTTCCGCTGGATGAGCATGGGGGCGCTCCTCGCCATCGTCGTGCTCGTCATCGCGACGGTCGCCTTCGGCTTCTACGTGGCGAACTTCTCGAACTACGACAAGACCTACGGCTCCCTGGCCGGGGTCGTGATCTTCCTGCTGTGGCTCTGGATCGTGAACAACGCCATCCTGTTCGGTGCCGAGTTCGACGCCGAGCTCGAACGCGGCCGGCAGCTCCAGGCCGGGATCGCGGCCGAGGAGGACATCCAGCTCCCGCCGCGCGACACGAGGAAGAGCGACAAGGCGGCCGCCAAGGAGGAGAAGGACGTCGCCGAGGGGCGCCGCATCCGGGAGCGCACCGGCAAGTAGGCCAGAACGGCCCGACCCGGCCGGGCGGCGCGGGTCGGGCCGGTCGGCCGGGACGGGCTACTTGGCGACGGGGGACGTCGTGGCGCTCGTGCGGGTGACTGCCGTGTAGGCGGTCTTCGCGCCCTTGACCGAGACGGTGAGCTTCGCACCGGCGTCTGCCGCGACCGGCTTGTAGGTGGGGGCGGTGGCGCCGGAGATGGCGACGCCGTTGCGCTTCCACTGGTAGGTCAGGGTCACCGGCAGCGGAGCCCAGGTTCCCGACTTCGCGGTGAGTACGGTGCCGACCTTCGGGGTGCCGGAGATGGTCGGCGTGGGGGAGGCCGTGAGGATGCCGGCGCCGATGACGGCGGTGGCGGCGCTCGACTTGGACACCGTGGTGTAGCCCGAGCGCTTGCCGGAGACGACCACGGTGACGGTCGCGCCGCGGTCGGCGGCAGCGAGCAGGTAGGTGGGGGCGGTGGCGCCGGCGATGGCGACGCCGTTGCGCTTCCACTGGTAGCTCAGGCTCGTGGTGGCCGGGGTCCAGGCGGCGAGCTGGGCGGTGAGCGTGCGGCCGACCTTGGTGGTGCCGGCGATGGTGGGGGCCGGAGTCGCGGTGAAGGTCTTGGCCAGCACCGGCGAGGTCGGCGCGCTGTCCTTGCTTCCCGTGGCGTAGCCGGGCTTGTCGGCCGAGACCGTCACCGAGACCGTCTTGCCGAGCTGGGCGGCCGTGAGGGTGAAGGTGCTCTTGGTGGCGTCGGCGTTCGGGATCGGGACCCCTCCGGCCTTCCAGTGGTAGGTGAGCTTCGCGGGCACGGGTGCCCAGGTGCCCGCCTTGGCGGTCAGCGTCGAGCCGACCTTCGCGGTTCCCGTGATCGTGGGCTTCGGTGCCGTGGTGAAGGCGGCCGCGGCGATCGGGGCGGTCGCCGCGCTGAGGACCTGCTCGGTCGGGTACCCCGTCTTCGAGCCGATCACCATGGCCCGGAGGGTCCAGCCGATGTCGGCGACGGTCGGCACGTACGTCTTCGACGTGGCGCCGGTGATGGGGTCGCCGTCGCGGAACCACTGGTACTGCAGGGTCGTCGGCGTTGGCGTCCACGTGCCGACGGTCACCGTGAGCGTCTTGCCGACGGTGGTCGTGCCCGTGACCTTCGGCTTGACCGTGGCGAACTTCGCGACCACGGTGAACTCCACGGAGGCCAAGCCGCTCGTTCCGCCGAAGCCGTCGGCGACCCGGTAGAAGAACGAGTCGTAGCCCGAGTAGCCGGCGTCGGGCGTGTAGGTGAAGCCGCCGTCGGTCTTCAGGGTCACCGTGCCGTGGTCGGGGCCGGACACGGCGGTGGGCACCACGGTGAGGTCGTCGAGCTCGGCGTCGGTGTCGTTGGCGAGCAGGGAGCCGGTCGGGGCCACGAACGGCTTGTCGGCGGGCACGGTGTACGTGTCCCGGACGGCGACGGGAGCCGTGTCGGGGAGGATGTGGATGGTGATGATGCCCGGCAGCACATTGGTGTTGCCGTAGACGTCGTGGATGTCGTAGGTCATGTAGTCGTCGCCGAAATGCCCGGGAGTCGAGATATAGAGGAACGAACCGGCGCGGCTGGTGTCGATCGTGCCTTTGGAGGGTTTGGTCCAGCTGGTGAGGAGCACCGGCTGACCGGTGGGGTCGATGTCGTTCCCGAGCACCGACGACCACGGGAATCGCGCGGGGTGGCCCGCGACGACGGTGAAGGTGTCGGCGTTGGCGGTGAGGTCGGTGAATCCTCCGAGCTTCGCCTCGGCGCCCTGCGGGGTGAGTTCCGCCGGTACGGGGGCCGACGTGGGGGTCGGTGCGGGCGTGGGAGCCGGGGTCGCGGGCGCCGAGGGGGCCGGGGACGGAGTGGCGGTCGGCGTCGCCGAGGGCGTGGGCTGAGCATCCGTCGTCGAAGCGGGCGCCGGGGTCGAGGTGGGGGCCGGGGTCGAGGCGGGCGCCGGGGTCGAGGTGGGTGCCGGATGCGCGTCGGACTCACTCGCGTGGGCGAACGCGGCGGGGCTGCCGATGCACAGGAGGGCGGCGAGGCCGAAGGCGGCTCCGGTGGTGCCGATGGTTCTGGCCGGGGTGGAGGTGGGGCCGTTGCGCCGCATGGTCGTTGCTCTTCTCAGTAGGGTCACCCTGTCGGTGATGACGTTCCGCAACAGTACGAAGACAGGCCTGCCGGGGGTCAGGGTGGTGACTACGGTGATTTCCGCGAGGGGTACGGTAGCGCGCCGGAACCCGGCCGACGGCACTGCGGTAACGGGTGCAGGGGAGCCGAGTCAACCCCGTGGGAGCGGGGCGGTGGCCCGGGTGGGATGGGCACATGGACAGGATCTTCTACGCCGGCGATTCGATCCTCACGGGAACCGCGATCGCCAAGGCGCTTCTGGAGTACGCGGAGGCGCTGGCCAAGGCCGGCACCTCGGCCACGGTCGAGATCCCGACGCGGCTCGACGACGGGGGAGTGGGGCGCTCGACCTTCCTCGTCGGCCCCGCCAGCCAGCTCGTGGCGGACACGGAGCCGAGCGGCTTCGACGAGATCGAGGACGAGCAGCTGATCGAGCACTTCCGCGCGGAGATGCGGCGGCTGCGCTTCGACTCGCCCGGCGGCCGGGCGGAATCGGCTCCTCCCGAGACGGACGACTCCGACGGGGTGGACGACGCGAACGCCTGGGCCGACGAGCTCTGAGCGAGGCTCCGATCGGGCAGGTCGTCAGCTGAGCGACCGGCTCCAGTCGAAGTCCGGGTCGGCCCGGTGCCAGCGGGCGGCGAGCAGCTCCGCGACGAGCGGCTCGACGAGCAGGGCGACGGCCGGATCGTCGTCGCCCTGGTACCGCACCTGCAGCTCGGCCACCGGGGTGGGCGGAGCCGCCCCCACGAGCACGACCGTGGCAGCGCGCGAGCCGAGCCACTCGAGTGCCGGCGCATCCCACACCGACCCGGCGAACAGCAGTGCCCGATAGTCGAGCGTCTTCGACAGGTACACGTCCACGTGCGACCAGTCGCCGGTCTCGCTCGCCCAGGCCGGCCGGCGTGGCACCTCGCGCAGCATCAGCGCCGACTGCTGTGCCGACGACAGCCGCTCGACCGGAGCGAGCAGGAAGGTGCCGTCGGGTCCGCCGAGCAGGCGGTCGGCGTCGTCGATCCAGGATGCCGCCGAGCCGAGCAGCTCCTCGGCACTCGCCGCGGCGGCGCGGGCGAGGGCGGCCGGGTCGCGCACCCCGAGCAGCGCCGGCACGCCGGCAGCGACGGTCGAGGCATGCCCCACCGGAACGGCCGGCCGCAGCAGCGCCGCCAGCACCACGAGCGTGTGCCGGAAGGTGCGGCACGACACCCCGCTCGCCTCGACTCCGGCGACGAGCGGCACGACGAGGTCGGCCCGGGCGGCGAGGGCAGAGTCCTCGACGTTCGTGACCGCGATCAGCCGCCCGGCCCCCCGATACCGCTCGACGGCGTGCAGCACCTCGGCGCTGCCTCCCGTCGCC
This sequence comes from Herbiconiux sp. VKM Ac-2851, assembly GCF_013205105.1. Taxonomy (NCBI): domain Bacteria; kingdom Bacillati; phylum Actinomycetota; class Actinomycetes; order Micrococcales; family Microbacteriaceae; genus Herbiconiux; species Herbiconiux sp. VKM Ac-2851. Next base: position 641,344 of record NZ_JABMLJ010000003.1, read on the forward strand.
GAGACGGCCACGACGACGAGGTCGGCGGCGGGCGGCGGGAGCAGAGCGGTGCTGGCGAGCTCGACCACGACGTCGCGCCCGAGGCTGCGCGCCTCGCGGGCGACGACGGCTGCGGCGTAGGCGCTCGAGCCCATGCCGAGCACGAGCACGCGCAGCCGCGGGGGAGCGAGCAGCGTCCGCGCACGCTCCAGGCCCGGGAGGCCGCTCGAGAGGGCGTCGGCGAGCTGCCGGAGCGCCCCCGGGATGGCGCTCAGGTCGTCGGCGAAGCGGGCGGGGTCCACGGCGGGTCCTCTCGGTCGGCGGTCGGGGCGTAGCGCGCGGTGATCCCCGCGTCGGGAGCGTAGTTCCAGCGGGGAAGGAAGCGCGCCGCGTAGCTCAGCTCGCGGGCGAACTGCTCGACCTCGAGCGCCGGGAGCAGCCGCTCGTCGAGGAGGTCGTCGGCGCCGGCGTCGTGCAGCGCGCTGCGGTATGCGGCCAGCAGCTGCGCGCGGGCGGCGTCGGCCCAGGCGGTGACCCGGGCATCCGCGCGGCCGAGTCGCCGCTGCGCGATGGAGCCCACCAGATCGACCGACACCAGGAGATGGGCGACATCGACCGCCGCCGGTTCGAGCTCGTCGGCGACGAGCGAGGCGGGGGAGTTCTGCGGATCGCCGTCGAGGTCGACGACGAGGTAACGGGGCGTGCCGGCTTCGGGCACCCGCAGGAACTGCCCCACGTGCAGATCGCCGTGCACGGGGATGAGGCGCCCGGCCGCCGTGTCGGGCAGAGTGTCGGCGAGCGACCGCAGGGCGGGCATCCGGTTCGCCAGGCGCACGGAGGTGTCACCCTCCGCCACCTCGGCGGCCCGGTCGAGCGCGTCGTGCACCCGTGATCGGAGGCCGGCGTCAGGCGAGGTTGCCCGAGGCGGTACGTCAGCCGCCAGCGCGAGGTGCAGCCGGGCCGTCAGCGCGCCGAGCTCGCCCGGCCACAGCGGCGCCGGGCCCCCGCCGAGGTGCTCGAGCAGATCGTCGACCGCCCAGGTCCATCCATCGCTCGCGCCCGCCACGTACTCGCTGACGACGGCGACCGTGCCGGTGCCGAGGCCGGGCACCGTCCACTCGATGCGGCCGGCGGTGCGCGGCACGAAGTCGGCCCCGGCGGCGGCGAGCCGATCGAGCTGCCGCACCGAGCGTTCGGCCCCGCCCCAGTCGCGCACGACCTTCACGAGGAAGGCCTCGTCGACCACGACGGCCCAGTTCGTCATGTCGACCCCGAGGTCCCGCTCGACGCCCGCTTCCGGTGCGCGCGCCGGGCCGGCGGTGACGACCCGTGCCGTGCCGGCGTCGACGAGCGGCGGATGCCCGCGCAGCACCATCGCGGCGAGCTCCGCCCCCACGCCCGAGCCCGCTCGGGCCGCACCTCCCGAGCCGTCGACGACGCGCAGTCGCGCATCGGTCAGCGTCACCGCGCCCGAGGCGGTGGGAAGGCGGAAGTCCACTCGCCCAGGCTATCGATTCCTTGAACTCCAATTCGAACAATCATGTAAATTCCGCCATTCAGGCCCCTCTTGGGCATTGTTATTCCTTGCTGGACGGTGCAACAATCGGCCAACCCAGTTCTCGCGACCCGACCAGGAGGCAACCGTGCGATTCCGAAAGTCCGCAGCAGTGCTCGCCGGAGCGGCGGTGACCGCGCTCTCGCTGTCCTCGTGCGCCGGCAGTTCGTCCGAGGCCATCGACCCGGAGGCGGACCTCAGTAAGCAGAGCCTCGTCGTCAGCATCTGGGCCGACTACTACCCCGAGACCCTCGCGGAGGACTTCGAGGCCGAGACGGGCATCCCCGTCACCATCGTGAACCACGCCACCAACGAGGAGATCGTCGCGAAGCTCACCGCCAGCGGCGACCCCGGCATCGACGTCGCCTTCGTGTCGGGGCAGTACGCCCAGGCGCTGAACGAGGCGGGGCTGCTGCAGGAGCTCGAGAAGTCGCTCATCCCGAACGAGGAGAACCTCTACCCCGAGGCCCTCGAGCTCGCCTACGACGAGGGCAACGTCTACTCCGAGCCCTACGCCTGGGGCACCACCGGGCTCTGCTACCGCCCCGACCTCACCGGCTTCGCGCCGACCTCGTGGAACGACCTGCTGAACCCGCGGCCCGAGCTCGAGGGCAAGACCACCATGCTCTCGACCGAGCGCTGGATGGCCCTGCCCGCGCTGAAGGTGCTCGGGGAGTCGGTCAACTCCACCGACCCGGCCGTGCTCGAGAAGGTCAAGGAGCAGATGGAGTCGACGAAGGACACGCTGCTCGCCTTCGACGACACCACGTTCTACAGCAAGCTCGTCTCGGGCGAGGCCGCCATGGTCGAGGCCTGGGACGGCTGGTGCAACTACGCCATCGCCGAGGACCCGACGGTGGAGTTCGTGGTGCCCGAAGAGGGCAGCGACCTCTGGGTCGACACCATGACCGTGCTGAAGAGCTCGAAGAACAAGGAGGCCGCGATGGCCTTCGTGAACTACATCCTCGAGGCCGACGTGCAGAAGTACGTGGCCGAGTCGATCCTGTACTCCGTGCCGAACAAGGCCGCCATCGACTCGCTCGATCCCGCGCTCGTCGAGCAGTTCCCGAATTTGGCCCTGCCGCCGTCGGAGCTGCTGAAGGGCGAGACCGTCGTCGACGTGGGCGAGTTCGGCACCGAGTACACCCGCCTCGCCACCGAGATCATGGCCGCCGGCTGAGCGAGCCCCGCCCCATGACCGTTCCCACCGGTACCGTGCAGAACCGCCCGGCACCCCCGCCCGCCGCCTCCCGGCCTGCCGCCCCCGCGCGCAGGCCGGGGGCGAGGGCCCGCTTCGCCGCCGTGCCCCTCGTCGGGCCCGGCGCGCTCTACATCACGCTGCTCGTGCTCGTGCCGGTCGCGCTGATCACCGTCTACTCCTTCTTCGAGCGCGGGCGCTTCGGCGGGGTCGTCTGGACCTTCACGCTCGACAACTTCGCGCGGCTGTTCGACCCGCTCTACCTCTCCGTCGTCGGCAACTCCCTCGTCATCGCCGCGATCGTCACGCTGCTCGCGCTGCTGATCGGCTACCCGACCGCGTTGATGATCACCCGGCTCTCGCCGAAGTGGCGCACTGTCGCGCTGATCGCGGTGCTGCTGCCGTTCTGGACGAACTTCCTGATCCGCACCTACGCCTGGATCCTGCTGCTGAACAACGCCGGCTGGGTGAACCAGGCGCTGCAGGCCCTGGGCATCACCGACGAGCCGATCTCGATGCTCTACACCCCGCAGGCGGTGGTGGTCGGGCTGCTCTACATGTACCTGCCGCTGATGATCCTGCCGCTCTACTCGGCGCTCGCGCACCAGGACCGTCAGCTCGGCGAGGCCGCCACCGACCTCGGCGCGAGCCCGTTCCGGGTCTTCCGCACCGTGACGGTGCCGCTGTCGATCCCCGGCATCCTGACCGGCTGCGTCTTCGTGTTCGTGCCGGCGATGAGCAATTTCGTCATCCCCGAGCTGATCGGAGGCGGCAAGACGGTGCTCGTCGGCAACCTCATCCGCGACCAGTTCCTGAAGGCCCGCGACTGGCCGTTCGGTGCAGCGCTCGCGCTGGTGCTGACCGTCTCGTTGCTGCTGCTGCTCGTGCTGCAGAGCCGCCTGTCGAAGCGCCTCACCGAGGGCAAGCGTCAGGCCGAGGGGAAGAAGGTGCGCCGCGATGCGTGAGTCCCGTTTCATCCGCATCCCGTTCTGGCTGACGTTCGCGTTCCTCTACCTGCCGATCGTGGTCGTCGTCGTGATCTCGTTCAACGACTCCTCGAACCTCTTCGTCTGGAAGGGCTTCACCCTCGACTGGTACGGGGTGCTGTTCAGCGACCAGACGATCCTGCAGGGGCTCGTCAACACGCTGATCGTGGCGACCGGCTCGACCGCGATCGCGTGCGTGCTCGGCACGCTGCTCGCCGTCGGCATCCAGCGGCACACCCGCGGGGGCCTCATCCGGGCCTTCGCCCTGGCGCCCGCGCTGCTGCCCGACCTGCTGCTCGGCATCGGCATCCTGAGCGTGTTCTCACTGCTCGGCTTCACCCTCGGGCTCTACTCGGTGCTGCTCTCGCACGCGGCCTTCTCGATCGCGTTCGTCACCGCGATCGTGCTGGCGCGGCTGAGCCAGCTCGACCCGAGCCTCGAGGAGGCGTCGCGCGATCTCGGTGCCGGCCCGGTGCGCACCTTCACGCGGGTGACCCTGCCGCAGCTGGCCCCGGGCATCGTGGCCGGTGCCCTGCTCAGCTTCACCCTCTCGATCGACGAGTTCGTGATCGCCTTCTTCACCTCGGCACCCACCACTCCGACCCTGCCGATCGTCATCTACTCGATGGTGCGGTTCGGGGTCACGCCCGAGATCAACGCGCTCGCCACCGTCCTCCTGTTCGTCAGCGTCGTCGCCGTCCTCGGTGCGCAGCGCCTCACCCGCGTCACGGAAGCCCTATGACCATGGACACGCACGCTCCCCTCAGCCGGGCGGATGCCCGCGCCGACGCCACCACCCGCCCCGAGCTCCTCGTGCTGAGCGGTGTCAGCCACTCCTACGGCGGAGTGCGGGCGCTGCACGATATCGACCTCACGATCGGCGACAACGAGTTCTTCGCCCTGCTCGGACCCTCGGGCTGCGGCAAGACGACCCTGCTGCGCTCGATCGCCGGCTTCGAGACCCCCGAGTCGGGCACGATCGCCCTCGACGGCGTCGACCTGATCTCGACGCCCGCGCACAAGCGGCCCGTCAACATGATGTTCCAGTCCTACGCGCTGTTCCCGCACCTCAGCGTGGAGCGGAACGTCGCCTACGGGCTCGAGGCGGAGGGTCTCGGCAAGGCCGAGGTGAAACGCCGAGTCGGCGAGGCCATCGAGACCGTCGGGCTCGGCACCTTCGCGCGGCGCCGGCCGTCGCAGCTCTCGGGCGGTCAGCGCCAGCGCGTGGCGCTCGCCCGCGCGATCGTGAAGCGCCCCCGGCTGCTGCTGCTCGACGAGCCGCTGTCCGCGCTCGACCGCAAGGTGCGCGCCGACATGCAGCTCGAGCTGAAGCGCCTGCAGCACGAGGTCGGCATGACCTTCGTGGTCGTCACCCACGACCAGGAGGAGGCCATGTCGATGGCCGACCGGGTGGCCGTGCTCGACGCCGGGCGGGTCGAGCAGCTCGACACCCCCGTCGGCCTCTACTCGAACCCCCGCACCCGCTTCGTCGCCGAGTTCATCGGCTCGTCGAGCCTGTTCGACGGCACGGCGACGGCCGGGGGCGTCGACGTGCCGGGCCTGGCGCTGCTTCCCGCCGCGCACGCCCAGCCCATCGGTTCCGCGGTCACCCTGGTGGTGCGACCCGAGGACATCGAGGTCGTCGCTCCCGGCGGCGCGGGCCTCCTCGAGGGCGTCGTGATCGACACCTACTTCCTCGGCGGCAGCTCGACCGTCTCGGTGGCGGTGCCCGGCCGCGAGAAGCCGATCGGATGCACGGTGCACGCCACGAGCACCGCCCGCCGCGGCGACACCGTCGGCCTCCGCATCGACCACGCCCGCTCGGTGGCGGTGGCCGACACCCGGCCGGCCGCCCTCGGAGGGACCGAGTCGGCGTGAGCGCCCGCTCAGGCCAGCGCGTGGCCGGTCGACTGGCGGGCGTACTCGACGATCAGGGCGCGGGCGCCGACGTGGTCGATGGTGGGGTGGCGGGCGACCATGCGGTAGCCGTACGCGTCCTCGAGGGCCACGAGGTTGCGGGCGATCGCGAGCGACGAGGCGGTCAGCGTGAAGCTGCCGCGCGCGGCGCCCTGCTCCAGCACGATCTGGTACATGCCGACCTGCCGGTCGTAGAGCGCCGTCAGCAGGGTCGCCATCACGGGGTTGCGCCCGGCCGAGCCGCCGAGCTCGCAGAGCAGCCGCACCTCGGGATCGGTGGAGTCGCTCGGCAGGCCCGAGTCGATCAGGGCCAGCAGCCGCAGCACCGGGTCGTCGTCGAGGCTCTCGAGCATGCGCACCCGCTCCTCGTAGAAGCGCTCCATGCCGGCGCGGTTCGCCTCCATCACGAGCTCGTCGATGTCGGGGTAGTAGTAGAGCACCGCACCGCTCGTCAGGCCCGCCTCCTCGGCCACCCGGTTCAGCCGCGCGCCGTCGGGTCCGTGTTGGGCGATGGTGCGCTGCGCGGCCGCGACGATCTCGCTGCGCCGCTGCTCCTGACGCTTGGGACGGGCCATGGGGCTCCTCGGTGCGGTGGTGGTTCGGGGTGCATCCGTCATTTCGGGCGCAGTTCAATGTTAGGCCGCACTCGCGCGTCATATCGACGACTCACGCGCATCCATTCTTTTCACACCTATTCAAACAACGAGTCAGGAGCTGATTCATGACCGACGAGCGACTCACCGTGCTCTTCATGCCCGAGAGCGCATACGGGCCGACCAACAACTGCATCGGGATCGGCACCGAGCTGCTCGCGCGCGGCCATCGGGTGGTGTTCGCCGCCGAGGCGAGCTGGGCCGGCAAGCTCGAGCGCCTGGGCTTCGAGGAGGACCTCGTCGAGCTCGCCCCGCCGGCGGAGGAGACCGACGGCGAGGGGGCGGACGCCGGGGCGTTCTGGAAGGACTACATCCGGAGCATCGCGCCGGAGTTCGCCAAGCCCACCGAGGCGCAGCTCGAGTCGGTCATCCGGCCCATCTGGGAGGAGCTGATCGAGGGGGCGAAGTACAGCGAGCCCGCGCTGAAGGCGATCATCGAGCGCACCCGGCCCGATGTGATCGTCGAGGACAACGTCGTGCTCTTCCCGGCGCTCGTGACCGCCGGCGTGCCGTTCGTGCGGATCGTCTCGTGCAATCCGCTCGAGGTGCCGGGTGCGGCGATCGCCCCGGCGTTCTCGGGCCTCGCCGACGACGACGCCGAGGGCCACGCGCGCTTCCGCGCCGAGTACGACCGCACCCACCGTGCGCTCTGGCAGGCGTTCGACGCGTGGGTGCAGGAGCAGGGCGCCGCCCCGCTGCCCGAGCTCGAGTTCCTGCCCGCCGGCGACCTCAACCTCTACGTCTACCCCGAGGAGCTCGACTACGTCGACGCCCGTCCGCTCGATGCCAGCTGGCACCGGCTGGAGTCGTCGGTGCGCCAGACCGACGAGCCGTTCGAGCTGCCGGAGGGCTTCGGCGGCCGCCCGCTCGTCTACTTCAGCCTCGGTTCGTTGGGGAGCGCCGATGTCTCGCTGATGCGGAGGGTGATCGCCGTGCTGGCCGAGCTGCCCTACGACGTCATCGTCTCGATGGGGCCGCTGCACGACGAGATCGAGCTGGCGCCGAACATGTGGGGCGCCGAGTTCCTGCCCCAGACCTCGATCATCCCGCTCGTCGATCTCGTGATCACCCACGGCGGCAACAACACGGTCACCGAGGCGCTGCACTTCGGCAAGCCGATGATCCTGCTGCCGCTGTTCTGGGACCAGTACGACAATGCCCAGCGCGTGCACGAGAGGGGTCTCGGCCGGCGCCTGGCGAGCTACGACTTCACCGCCGAGGAGCTCACGGCGGCGCTCGCCGAGCTGCTGGCCGACGCCGCCCTTCGGGAACGGGTCGACGCCATCGGCCGGCGCATCCGCGAGGGCGACGGCGTGCGGCGGGCGGCCGGCCTGATCGAGGCCGCCGCCCTCGAGCGCCGCGGTGCGTCGGCGGCGGTGCCGTCGTGACTCTGCCGCTGGCCGACGGGGCGCAGATCGCGCGGTCGCTGGCGGATGCCCGTCCCACCGCTTTCTGGACCGACCAGCCCGGGGCGCCGGAACCCGGCGAGCCACTCACCGGTTCGACCGACGCCGACCTCGTCGTCGTGGGCGCCGGCTTCACCGGACTCTGGTCGGCCTGGCGCGCGCTCGACCGCGACCCCGGACTCAGCATCCTGGTGCTCGAGGGGCAGAGCGTCGGATTCGGCGCGAGCGGCCGCAACGGCGGCTTCGTCTCGGCCTCGCTCACCCACGGGCTCGCGCACGGCCGGCACCTCTGGCCCGGCGAGCTGACCGCGCTGCACGAGGAGGGCGAGCACAACCTCGCCGAGCTCGTGCGGCAGGTGACCGAGGCGGGCATCGACTGCGACCTCCAGCTCACCGGCAAGACGGCCCTGGCGGTGGAGCCGTGGCAGGTCGACGCGCTCGCCGAGTCGGCGGAGCTCGCCCGCGAGTTCGGGGAGGACGTCGAGCTGCAGAGTCGCGAGGAGGTGCAGGCCGACGTGCACTCCCCGACGTACCTCGCCGGTCTCCGTTCGCGGGCCGGCAACGTGATGGTGGATCCCGCCCGGCTCGCCTGGGGCATGGCCGCGGTGCTGCGGGCCCGCGGTGTGCGGATCGTCGAGGGCAGCCCGGTGCGGTCGATCGAGCGCAGCGGGGTCGGGGTGCGGCTCAGCACCCCCGCCGGTTCGGTGACCGCACGACAGGCCGTCGTCGCCACCGCCGCCTACCCGTCTCCGCTGAAGCGGCTGCGCACCTGGATCATGCCGCTCTACGACCACGCCCTGATGACCGAGCCGCTGACCGCCTCGCAGCTGCAGTCGATCGGCTGGGGCGAGCGGCAGGGGCTGACCGACTCCGGCAACCAGTTCCACTACTACCGGCTGAGCGCGGACGACCGCATCCTCTGGGGCGGTTGGGACGCGCTCTACTACCGCGGAGGCCGCGTCGACCCGGCGCTGGAGCAGGAGGGTGGATCGCACGAGCTGCTCGCCCGCCAGTTCTTCGAGACCTTCCCCCAGCTCGCCGACGTCTCGTTCAGCCACCGCTGGGCCGGGCCGATCGACTCGACGACGCGCTTCACGGCCGCCTACGGGACGGCGTTCGGCGGGCGGGTCGCCTACGCGGCGGGGCACACCGGTCTCGGGGTCGGCGCCGCCCGGTTCTCGGCCGACGTCGCCCTCGACCTGCTCGACGGCACCCCGACCTCGCGCACCCGCTTCGAGATCGTGCGCAAACGGCCCTTCCCCATCCCGCCCGAGCCGTTCCGCAACCCGATCGTGCAGTTCACCCGCTCCCGGATGATCGCCGCCGACGACAACGGCGGGCGCCGGGGCCTCTGGCTGCGGGCGCTCGACGCCGCGGGCCTCGGCTTCAACTCCTGAGCCGGCGCACCACCCTCTTCACCTTCCCGCACCTCACGAACGGACGACAGACATGACCACGGGCACCACGGGCACCTTCATCGGCAACGAGTACCGGCCGGGCACGGGCGGAACCGCCCCGCTGATCGACCCCGCCACCGGCGAGAAGGCGAGCGAGATCGCCCACTCCGGCCCGTCCGACGTCGACGAGGCCGTCGCTGCCGCCCGCGCCGCGGCCCCGGCCTGGGCCGCGCAGACGCCCGGCACCCGGGCGCGCGTGCTGCTGAAGCTCGCCGATGCCATCGAGGAGCACGCCGACGAGCTCGCCCGCATCGAGACCCGCGAGTCGGGCAAGCCCTACCTCACGGGGCTCGACGGCGAGATCCCGTTCGCCGCCGACAACCTGCGCTTCTTCGCCGGAGCCGCCCGCTCGCTCGACGGCACGGGGGCCGGCGTGTTCAGCGAGGGCTTCACCTCGGTGCTCACCCGGCGGCCCGTCGGGGTGGTGGCCGGCATCACGCCGTGGAACTTCCCGCTGATCATGGCGCTGTGGAAGGCGGGGCCGGCGCTCGCCGCCGGCAACACGAGCATCCTGAAGCCGGCTCCGCCGACGCCCGGCACGACCCTCCGGCTCGCGGAGCTCGCCGCCGAGTGCGGGCTGCCCGCGGGCGTGCTCAACGTCGTGACGGGGCACACCGAGGTGGGATCGGCGCTCGCCGGGCATCCGGGAGTCGACATGGTGAGCGTCACGGGGTCGACCCGCACGGGCCAGGCCGTGATGCGCGGCGCCGTCGAGGGCGTGAAGCGGGTGCACCTGGAGCTCGGCGGCAAGGCGCCCGCGCTCGTGTTCGCCGACGCCGACATCGCGGCGATGGCCCACGCGCTGGCGCTCGGCTCGACGTACAACACCGGGCAGGACTGCACCGCGGCGACCCGGGTCTACATCCAGCGGGAGCGGTTCGACGACGGCGTGGCCGCCCTGCGGGCCGAGCTCGCCGGCATCCGGGTCGGCGACCCGATGAGCGACCAGACCGACGTGGGGCCGCTGATCTCGGCCGAGCACCGCGATCGCGTGCACGGCTTCGTCAGCCGAGCCGTCTCCGAGGGCGCCGAGGTGCTCGTGGGCGGATCGCCGCTCGAACGGGTCGGCTCGTACTTCCCGCCGACGCTCATCGTCGGCGCCGCCCAGAGTTCGGAGATCGTGCAGGGGGAGGTGTTCGGCCCGGTGCTCGTGGCGCTGCCCTTCGACGACGAGGCCGACGCGGTGCGGCTGGCGAACGACAGCGCGTACGGGCTCGCCTCGTCGGTGTGGACGAACGACGTCGCGCGGGCGATCCGGGTGAGTCAGCTGCTCGACGTCGGGGTGACCTGGGTGAACGACCACCTGCCGATCGCCTCGGAGGCGCCGCACGGCGGGGTGAAGGGCTCCGGCTTCGGCAAGGACATGAGCATCGAGCCGTTGCTGGACTACTCCGTGACGCGGCACCTGATGATCCGGCACGCGGCGCCGCCCGCGACGACGGGCTACCGGCCCGCGTAGCGCCCGGACCCGGACGGGATCGGCAGTCCTGCCGATGTGCCGGTGGGGACCGGAGGCGTCGAATGGTGGGACCACGTCGTCGTCCGGGAGGAGAAGGCCATGAGAGCAGTCGTCTACGAGGGTCCGCATCAGGTGAGCGTGAAGGACGTTCCCGACGCCCGGATCGAACGCCCCACCGATGCGCTGGTGCGCATCACCACCACGAACATCTGCGGGTCCGACCTGCACATGTACGAGGGGCGCACCGATTTCGAACCGGGGCGCTGGTTCGGGCACGAGAACATGGGCGAGGTCGTCGAGGTGGGCGACGGCGTCGACAAGCTGCGGGTCGGGGACAGAGTGGTGATGCCGTTCAACGTCGCCTGCGGCCACTGCAAGAACTGCGAGCGCGGGCTCACCAACTACTGCCTGACCGCTCAGCCCGAGAAGGCCTTCGCGGGTGCCGCCTACGGCTTCGCCGACATGGGGCCGTGGGCCGGCGGCCAGGCCGAGCTGCTGCGGGTTCCCTGGGCCGACTTCAACTGCCTGCGGCTGGGGGAGGACGCGGACGAGCGGGCGTCGGACTACGTCATGCTCGCCGACATCTTCCCCACCGGGTACCACGCCACCGAGATGGCCGGGGTGCAGCCGGGAGATCAGACCGTCATCTACGGGGCCGGCCCGGTGGGACTGATGGCGGCGCTGTCCGCGACGATCCGGGGGGCCGCCAAGGTCATGGTCGTGGACCGGCACCCGGATCGGCTCGCCCTCGCCGAATCGATCGGGGCGATCGCGATCGACGACTCCGAGGTCGACCCGGTCGAGGCCGTGCTCGAGCAGACGATGGGGCTCGGTGCGGACAACGGCTGCGAGTGCGTGGGGTATCAGGCGCACGACCCGGGCGGGGACGAGCATCCGAACCTCACCATGAACCGGCTGGTCTCCTCGGTGCGCTTCACCGGCCGGATCGGCTGCGTGGGGGTGTTCGTGCCCCAGGACCCCGGGGCCTCGGACGAGCTGGCCAAGCAGGGACAGCTCGCCTTCGACTACGGGATGTTCTGGTTCAAGGGTCAGCAGCTCGGCAGCGGACAGGCCCCGGTCAAGAAGTACAACCGGAGACTGCGGGACCTGATCGCGGAGGGGCGCGCCACCCCGTCGTTCATCGTCAGCCACGAGCTGCCGCTCGATCGGGCACCTGAGGCGTACGAGCGCTTCGACGCGCGCGAGGACGGCTGGACGAAAGTCGTGCTGAAGCCAGGTCTGGCCGCCTGATGCCGGCGGGCGCGACCCGGCCGGAGGCGCGCCGGCCGGAACCCAGCGGCAATCGCCAGCACGAGTCGGAGTACCGCTGGCGCGCCAACAGCCTGTGGATCGTGCCGCTGCTGTGCATCGCCGGAGGTGCGATCGTGGCGGTGATCACCCTGAGCATCGACGGCGCGCTGGGCTACGACCGGCTCCCGTCGGACGTGCTCGGCACGCCGACGGCGGTGCAGACGATCCTGAGCACCGCCGCGTCGGCGATGCTCACCCTGACGACGATCGTGCTCACGGTGCTGACCCTCGGGGTGCAGCTGGCGATGCAGCAGTTCTCGCCCCGGATCGTGCGGGCGCTGCTGGCCGATCGGCGCAGCCAGCTCGCGCACGGCCTGTTCGCGGCCACGTTCCTCTACTGCATGATCGCGGTGGCGAAGGTGGACGAGTCGGCGCAGCCGGGTGACCAGGTGCCGAGCGTCACCGTCGCCGTCGCCTACCTGCTGCTGCTCGCGAGCCTGATCGCCCTCGTGGGCTACGTGCACCACGCCGGGCAGTCGTTGCGCGTCGCCGGCCTGATCGACCTGGTGGGCGACAACCTGCAGGAGGAGATCGAGCGGGCGTTCCCCCTGACGTCACCTCCGGTGACGGGGGAGCGGGTGATCACGATGCCGGAGTCGGGCGTCGTCGTGATGCTCGACGTCGACGGCCTGATCGACCGGGCCCGGCGCGCCGGGGACCGCTTCGAGATGCTCGTCGCGGTCGGCGACTTCGTGCCGCGCTGTGGGCCCGTGCTGCGGCACAGCGGCGACCGGCCCCTCGACGAGTCGGCGATCCGCCGGATGGTCGTGCTCGACAATGAGCGCAGCCATGTGGGAGACGCGGCGTACGGATTCCGGAAGCTCGTCGACATCACCGAGCGGAGCATCGCCTCGAGCCCGCAGCACGATCCCGCCACGGCCGTGCAGGCCATCGATCGGCTGCACGACGCCATGCGGCAGCTGTGCCTGCGGGAGCTGCCGGGTTCGCAGCATCACGACGCCGCCGGCGTACTGCGGCTGGTGACCCGTGAACTGGCCTGGCGAGGCTATGTCGCGATCGCGTTCGACGAGGTCGTGCTCGTCGCCCGGTCGTCCCCACCGGTGGTGCGGCGGCTGCTCGCCGCGTTCGACGACCTGATCGAGGTCGCCCCGCCCGATCGGCGCCCCCCGCTGGAGGAGCGGCGCGCACGCCTTGTCGCCGGCACCGAGGAGGAGGGCATCCCGATGCTGCCCGATCTCCAGGGCATCGGCTCGGGAAGGGACCTGCTCGAGACGGACTGAGGAGCGGGTGGTCAGACCGCCCGGCTCCCCGAGGCCGGCACGTAGAGTCCCTCGCGATGCGCCAGGACCGCCGCGTGGGTGCGGGTGGGCGACGCCAGCTTGACGAGGATGTGCTCGACGTGGGTGGCCACCGTCCGCGGTGTCACGACCAGTCCTTCCGAGATCTGCTGGTTCGAGCATCCGTCGACCAGCAGCCCGAGCACCTCGAACTCGCGGGGGTCAGACCGTGGTCGACTCGCACGGGGGACAGCAGCACCACGCCCAGCCGGCGCGAGCGGCGCGGCTCGGTGAACGCCAGGTAGGACACCCGGACGTGCTGGGGCGAGTCGGCTGCGCCGCCCGTCGGCCAGAGGAAGGTCAGGTGCAGCTCACCCTCGATCAGGCGACCCCGCACCGTGTCGAGGAGGGGGCAGCCGCTGTCGAAGAGCTCATGGCCGGGGAGATCGGGCAGCGGTTCGCACCCGCTCCGCTCGAGCAGCACCGTGCCGGCGTAGGCGTCGTCGACGAGGACGGACGTGGTGACCATGGCGCGATGGTGCTCGCCGCCCGCGAGACCCGCAAGGGGATTGCGTCGGGTGGCAGCCGTGTGTCAGGTGCGGGCGTCGGCCACGTCGCGGGCCTTGAGGTGGCGGGTGGTCGAGACGGGCTGCGTGCCGAGCACGACCTTGCCGCGCGAGTGCAGCCGCTGCAGGTCGGCGTAGGCGCGGTTCACGTCGGCGAGCGGGTAGAAGCCCGAGATGAGCAGGGTGAAGGCCTGCGTCTCCGCGAGGCGCACGAGGGTCTCGAGCTGGCGGGTGCCGTGCTCGACCGACTCCGTGTCGTCGCGCAGCAGGGCGAGCTCGACCTCGCGGCGGTCGGCGCTCGAGCGATAGCGCTCGGTGGGCGCGTCGAGCTCCCGGGCCAGCTCGTGGCCGTCCTGGCCGAAGTTGTCGATGAAGGCGGTGACGCCTCCGGGGGCCGCCGCGCGGATGCGGTCGGCGATGCCCGGGCCGTACTCCACCGGCACGATGCCGAGCTGGCGCAGGTAGTCGAAGTTGCGGGCGCCGCAGGTTCCGATGACCTTCGCGCCGCGATGCTTCGCGAGCTGCGCCTCGATGCTGCCGACCCCGCCGGCGGCCGCTGAGATGACGACGGTGTCGCCCGCGCCGATGTGCAGGTCGTCGAGGGTGTCGAGCGCGGTGACGCCGGCGAGGTAGAGGCCGCCGGCCGTCTCCCAGCTGAGCCGCGACGGCTTCTTGACGAGCGCCGACCCCGGCACCGTGAGGTAGGTGGCGTGCGCGCCCGAGCGCACGTGCCCGACCACGTCGGAGCCCCGCGGGAAGCGGGGGTCGGCCGAGTCGACGACGATGCCCGCGAAGTCGCTGCCCGAGCGGCGGGGGAAGGGCTCGTCGGCCCAGGTGGACTCCCGGCCGTCGCGGATGAAGATGTCGATGTGGCTGATGCCGGTGGCGATCACCTCGACCGTGACGTGCCCGGGCGGGGGCGGCGCGAGTGGTCGCGTGCGGTTCTCCAGTACCTCGACGTCGCCCGTGCGGTCGTACTCGACGACCCTGGTCTCGCTCGGCTTCTTCACCGCGATCACCTCGATCCTGTGGATAGGGCTCACCCTATTCATGCCGGGGCCGTGCGTCCAGCGACACATCGGCGGGGGCCGCGGGCGGCGGGCGTAGGGTGAGGTCATGGCACGCGAATTCAGTCACGACGTCGACGCGAAGCGCTACGCCCTGCGGGTCGACGGGGCGCTCGTCAGCGCGGTCGACTACGTCGTGGGCGGGCAGCAGATCTCGTTCACCCACACCTTCACCGACCCCAAGCAGCGAGGCAAGGGCTACGCGGGCGAGATCGTCGCGTTCGCGGTCGACGACGTCGAGGCCACGACCGGGTACCGGGTGGTGCCCATGTGCTGGTACGTCGGCAAGTGGTTCGACGAGCATCCGGAGCGCGCCGGTCTGCTGACCCGCTGAGTGGTTGGCGCCGGGGGCGGGGGACCGCTATAGTCGTCTGCGGGGAGGGCTTCGGCCCTCTCCACCACCGTTTAACGGGGCTGTTTCAGCCGCCGCACGCGACGTTGCTCACGAACACGGGGTTCGAGACGCCGTCCACCGTCGTCACGTTGTCGCAGAGCACGGTGTTGCCCGCGTTCCGCGCCGCCCCCTCGAGCAGCACACCGTAGCCGTCGGCCGCCACGGCGAAGCGGTTGAGCTCGAAGCGGTTCTGCCCTCCCCAGCCGTCGACCACCACGTGCACCTGGGCGCCGTCGCGGGTGCCGCCGCCGGAGTTGCCGGTCACGAGCCAGCCCGAGCCCTTGACGTCGATCAGCGAGTCGACCGCCGTGCTCGCCGCGCCGTCGAGCGTGTTGCCGCTCAGCTCGCCACCGGTCGTGCCCTCCTTCACGTCGATCGCCTCGGCCGTGGTGCCTGCGATGTCGGAGCCGGTGACGACGTTGCGGTCGCTCGCATCCGGCGCGCACTCCGAGACCTCGCACCAGTTGCTCTCGGCGGTGCCGATGTAGACGCCCTCGCCGAACTCGGCCTTGCGGAGGCCGGTGCCGCGCACGACCACGCCCTCGAGGCGGTTGTCGCTCGAGCCGGCCCTGAGGTGAACGGCTTCGTCACCGGTGTCCGAGACGCGGATGCCCGCCAGCACGTTCGAGGAGGAGCCGTCGAGCATCACCCCCTTCTGCCCGCCCTCGACCGAGAAGCCGCTCAGCACCCACCACGACGCTTCGTCGAGGTGCAGCGTGTAGCCCGAGTCGGTGGACGGTCCCACGAGCACCGCGTCGGCCCCGCCGCAGAGGGTGATCGGGGCGTCCGCAGTGCCGGAGCGGGTGATCTCGACGGGGGCGTCGTAGCGTCCAGCGGCGAGGAGGATGGTCTGGCCGGGCCGAGCGGCGGCGAGGGCGGCCGAGAGCTCGGTCGCGCCGGTGACGAGGGTGCCCTCGGGGCACGCGGCGGCGGCGGTGCCGGAGGGGGCGGCGGGCGGGGGCGGCTGGGACGAGCATCCGCTCATCGCCGTCGCCACGAGCGCCACGAGGAGAGCCCCCGCAGCGGCCGACCAGCGGTGCGCCCTCATGGGGTCAGTCTACGAAGGGGCCGCACCGGTCGGCGCATGCGCTCCGCCGCGCCCACAACTGGGGGTGCCGTCCCCCGGGATGACGGGCGTCCTCGCCGCTACGCTGGGGCCGGGAGGCGCTCGCCCGGCGCCTCGCGCCCTGCACCGCCGCCGCGGCCCACCCCTCCTCGACGGCTTCCGAACCCGCCCGAAGGGTGGCAGCCCGATGCCCACCGACGTCTCGTCGTTCCTCGACGATCTCGGACGCACGCTGCTCTGGATCCTGCCCTTCGGCGTGTTCGGCATCGTCTCGTGGAGCTTCTGGCTGGTGCGCAAGGTCATCTCGGCGGCCACGAAGCCGGTCGTGAACGACTACCGCACCACGACGACCGTGGTCGTGCCCTCCTATCGCGAGGACCCGGCGGTGCTCGTGCGCTGCCTCGAGACCTGGCGGCGACAGGGGCCGTCGCGCATCGTGATCGTGCTCGACGTGGCCGACACCGAGGCCCAGGCGGAGATCGAGGCGCTCGGGCATCGCGAGGTCGACGTGATCATGTTCCGCCACCGGGGCAAGCGCTCGGCGCTGGGGGTGGGCATCCGGGCGGCCGACACCGAGCTCGTCATCCTGGTCGACTCCGACACGGCGTGGGAGGACGGGATGCTCGACGCCATCCAGATGCCGTTCGTCGACGCCGCGGTGGGGGCCGTGAGCACGCGGCAGAACGTGTACCTCCCGGGCACGAGCATCTGGCGGCGGGTCGCCGACTGGATCATCGACCAGCGCTACTTCGACTACGCCCCCGCGATGGGGCGCTTCGGCGGCGTGATCTGCGCCTCGGGGCGCACGAGCGCGTACCGGCGGGAGGTCATCCTGCCGAAGCTGCCCGAGCTCGAGCACGAGATCTTCCTCGGCAAGGAGTGCGTGGCGGGCGACGACGGGCGGCTGACCTGGCTGGTGCTCTCGGAGGGCTACCGGGTGACGCACCAGGACTCGGCGCGGGCATTGTCGATGTTCCCCGACACCTTCCGGGCGTTCGTGAAGCAGCGGGTGCGGTGGAGCCGCAACTCGTACCGGTGCTACCTGACGGCCATCCGGCGGGGCTGGATCTTCCGGGTGCCGTTCATCTCGCAGATCACCGTGATGCAGATCCTCTTCACGCCGGTGAGCATGTTCATCGCGCTGGCGTACGTGTTCCACGCGCTGTCGTCGCCCGTGCCGTTGCTCGGCTTCGGGGTGGCGGTGCTGTGGATGCTCGTGGGGCGCGGCATCCGCGGCATCTCGCACCTCTGGCGGAGGCCGCAGGACATCGTGCTGCTGCCGCTCGTGACGATCGTCACGGCGCTCGTGGCGCTGCCGATCAAGCTGTTCGCGCTGTGCACGATGAACACGCAGGGGTGGCTGACGCGGTCGGCCGACAGCGTGGGGGGCGAGGGGCAGTCGGAGGCGACGCTGACGACGGCGGTGGCGGCCGAGGTCGTCGAGGGGGTGCGGGCGTGACCGCCGGGCCCGGCCACGACCCCGAGCGCGACGGGCTGCTCAGCGCCGCCGAGCGCGGCCAGACCATGGGTGCCGGCGCGCGGTGGGCCGTGCGGGCGGTCGTCGTCGGGGTGATCGTGCTGGGGCTCGGGGCGACGGTCGCGGTGGCGAACGGGGTGCCGCCGCGGGTGTCCGCGTTCCTGCAGGGCGTCGTCGGCGGGGATCCGGCGGCGGCCGCGCCCGCGTCATCGTCCGGAGGTGGGACGGCCCTCCCGGCGGCGGAGGCGGAGGCCGGCGCGGAGGCGCTGATCGACCCGCGCACCGATCCCGACGGCTACGCGGCCGCGCTGCAGCAGGCGCGCGACGACGCCGATCCCGAGGCGGTCTCGCCCGACGCCGCCGAGCTCGCCGCCTACCAGCGGGCACTCGAGGTGACCCGCGGCATCTCCACCACGCCCGAGGAGCAGGGGAAGGACCCGGCCGCCGTCATCCAGAGCCGCCTCGTGCGGCTCCAGGATGCGCGCTGGAGCCTGCTCGCCCGCACCGGCGCCACGGCCGTCCGCGCCGACACCGTCGACGTGGTCCCGCGCGGATCGACGGTGACGCTCGACCAGCTCGTCGCCCGCGGTTCCGCGACCAGGATCGACGCCACGACGGTGCTCGTGACGCGGTCGCTGTTCGTGGCCCGCGGGGCGGTGCTCGACCTCACGGCGCCGGGGCAGAGCATCCGGCTGCGGAGCGGGGAGCACGGGTCGGTGACGATCGTCGCCTGGGGTGGCACGGTGACCCTCGCGGGAAGCGAGGCGTCGCCCGTCGGCCTCACCTCGTGGGACGAGGACGCCGGCCGCTCTGACATCGACGTCGCCGACGGACGCTCGTACCTGCGGGTGCACGAGGGAACCCTCACGATCGACCACGCGAACGTCGCCGACCTCGGCTTCTGGAGCGGGCGCACCGGTGGCCTCGCCGTGACCGGCACCCTCGCCTCGCCCTCCTCGGCCACCGTGACCCACTCGGTCGTCACCGGGCAGCACATCGGGCTCTACCTCGCCTTCGCCGCCGCGCCGACGGTCGACGACACCCTCGTGCGGGCCTCGAGCGCCGAGGCCGTCGTGCTCGCGAACGGCACCGTGAGCCCCACGGTCAGTGCCAGCACCCTCACGGGCTCGGGCGGCGACGGGCTCGACGTGCGGCCGGGCGTCGACGACGTCACGCTGACCGGCAGCACGGTGACGCGCAACGGGGGGTACGGCATCCGCGCCGACGGGCGGCCGCAGGCCGACGCCGCGAACTCCTCGGGGTTCTCGGTCGAGGGCTCGTGGGGGCTCGGTATCGACGGCAGCACCATCGGCGACAACCGGGCGGGCGGGCTCTGGGTGCGCGGCACCGGCGGCGTCGCGCTCGAGGGCAACACCGTGGACCAGCGCACGGTGGGGCTCAGACTGACGGATGCGCAGGGCACCGTCGCGCAGAACACGGTGCACGTCGAACCGGGCAGCGGCATCGTGCTGGAGGGGGCGGCGTCCGCCGTGACGGCGCGCGCCAACCTCGTGACGGGGGAGGGGCCCTCCGCCATCCGGCTGCCGGAGGACGACGCCGGGACGGTCGCCGAGACGGGCAACGACACGACCGGGTGGAGCGGGCGGTGGGAGGCGCTGCTGTGGGTGGAGGCGCATCCGCTCGCGCTGCTCTGGGGGCTGCTGCTCGTGATCCCGATCGTGGGCATCGGCTTCGTGTTCTACCGGATGCGCCGGCAGCAGGCGATCCGGGAGCTGGTCGAGGCGTCGACGATCGCGCTCGCGGCGGCGGCGAAGGCGAAGTACGAGCGGGGCCGGACAGGTGGCGGGGAGGAGCCGTCGCCGTCCCTGGTGGCTGCCGGGCAGTCGGTGCCGCCTCTTCAGCGGGTCGCGCCGCGGCTCGCCGGTACCGCGTACCGGGCCGGGCGGGAGGCGTCGGCACCAGAGCCGCGGTACGGGCATCGGCAGGCCTCCGCGCCGGCCGCTCCCGCCAGGTCGGTGGCGCCGGCCGTTCCGGTCACCCCCGTCACGCCGGCCGCTCCGACCGTGCGCGCGCCTGCGACGGTCGCGGCCATCGCCGGCTCCGACTTCGGCCAGTTCTCCTCGGTCGAGGACCTCGCCGTCGCGGCCGTGCTCGACGCCGGCAAGCCGATCGACACCGTCGCCCACGCGCTGCGGGTGCCGATCGGCTCGGTGGCCGGCTGGGTGGCGAAGGCCCGGAGGGCCCGGGGCGAGCTCTGACGCGCATCCGGAACCCCGGCCCGGGCGCACCGACGGAGGCGAGCGAATAGCCTGGGGGGATGGCTTCGCATGACGAGTACGACTTCCGCACGTTCCCTGCCGCCGTGGCGGAGGACGGCACCCCCGACCCCGCGTCGGCCGCCTGGCTGCAGGCCGAGACCCGTGGCTTCCACGATCCGCGCAAGAGCGAGAAGGTGCTCGCCCGCTCGGTGGAGCGCCTCACCGCCGACGGCCGCCGGCTCACCGGCGTCTACGCCCGCACCGCTCCGGCCGGCGCGCTCGGCGTCGAGGTGCCCGTCGCCACCTTCGCCTGGTTCCCGAGCACCCTGAACACGGGCGGCGCCGAGCCCCTCGACGTGCACCTCGTCTCGAACGTCACCGTGCGGCCGACCCACCGTCGCCGGGGACTCCTCCGCGCCATGATGACCGCCGACCTCGAGCAGGCCGTCGACGACGGCTACGCCCTGGCCGGGCTCACCGCCTCGGAGGCGGGCATCTACCGCCGCTTCGGCTTCGGCGAGGCCAGCTGGGTGCGGCACGTCACGGTCACGACCGACAGCCGGTTCCGGATGGTCGCCGAGCCCCGAGGCCGATGCGAGCTGATCGAGGCCGCCTCGTTGCGCACCATCGGGCCCGAGGTCTTCGCGCGGTTCCACGCCGGGCACCCGGGGTCGATCGACCGGCACGCCAAGTACTGGGACCGCGCGACGGGGCTCGCCGACGACAAGGGCGAGCCCGACGACGCCGTGCACGCGGCGGTGCATTACGACCAGTCGGGTGCGGTCGACGGCTACGTGGCCTACCGGTTCCAGGGCTGGGAGAAGGAGCCCTACACGCTCGGAATCGTCGATCTGGTGGCCGCCGACGACGAGGCCTACCTCGGCCTCTGGGACTTCCTGGGCGCGGTCGACCTGGTCGAGCGCATCGAGTGGGAGTTCGCGCCGATGGACGACCCGCTGCCCTTCGCCCTCACCGACTCGCGCCTGGTGAAGACGACGTTCGTCGAGGACTGGCTGTGGCTGCGGGTGCTCGACGTCGAGCGCGCCTTCGCGGCCCGCGGCTACGCGAACGACGGCGAGGCGGTGCTGGACGTGACGGATCCGCTCGGCTACGCCGCGGGCGTCTTCCGCCTGCGGGTCACCGGCGGCGTGGGCTCGGTGGAGCGCGTGGACCGCTCGGACAGCATGACGCCCGACGCCGTCGTCGACGCGGCGGCGCTCGGCTCGCTCTACCTCGGCGGGGTCGACCCGCGGGTGCTCGCGGCGGCCGGACGGCTCTCGGAGCGCGCGCCGGGCGGTGTGCAGCGGCTGCGCGCGCTGCTCGCTCCCGTGGCGCCGGTGTACGGCATCACGCACTTCTGACGCGCGGCGGCGCCGGTCGGGGCCGGGCGGCGCCGGCTCGCGTCAGAGGCCGGCGGCGGCGCGGGCGCGGCTGACGAAGGCGGGGCGCACGAGCTCGAAGCCGTCGAGGTAGGCGCCGACGAGCGCGGCGTCACGCAGCAGCACGAGCGTGGCGGCGGCCTCGTCGGCGTCGAAGCCCTCGCCATCGGCCGCCTGCTTCGCGCCCTCGTCGCCGGCGTGCGCCGCCACCAGCGCCGCCCGCACCGTGGCGCGGAACCAGGCGCGGTGCCGGGTGACGATCGCGCGGATCGGGCTCGCCGCATCCGGGAACTCGGCCGCCGCGTTGATGAACGGGCAGCCGCGGTCGTGCCGCTCGGCCACGTCGTCGGCGATCGCCTCGATCAGCAGCTCGACGAGCCGCCGCGGGTCGTCGCCCGCGGTGATCGCGACGGCGGCGAACAGCCCGCGCACCCCGGCGTCCTCCCGCTCGAGGTAGGCGGCGACGAGCGCCTCCTTGCCGGTGAAGTGGCGGTACATCGTGGCGCGCGTGACGTTCGCCTCGGCGAGCACCCGGTCCATGCCGACCCGGTGGATGCCCTCCCGGTAGAACAGCTCGGACGCCACCGCCACCAGCCGCTCCCGCGCCACCGACACGCGCCCGGCGGGGGCCGGGGCGGGATCGACGTCGAGAGCGGTGGACACGCCGCAATCCTAACGGAACACTCGTTCTCCCCGGCCGATCAGTCGGCAGATGACGGGGCGGACGCTGCGGGCGGCTCTCCGAGGAGGGCCGGCTGCAGCGCCGCGGCCTGGCGGCGGAGGGCGTCGACGACGGCCGCCACGGCGGGCTGCGCGAGCGACTCGGGACGCACGACCATCCAGTACGAGAGCGTCTCGGCGATCTCCTCGGGCAGCAGCCGCACCAGGTCGGGGTGCCGGTCGGCCATGAAGCACGGCAGGAAGCCGATGCCGGCACCGGCCCGGGTCGCCTCGACGTGCACGAACACGTTGGTCGAGCTGAGCGAGTCGCGCATGCCGGGCACCAGCCGCCGCGGAGCATCCAGGTCGTCGACCTGCAGCATCGAGTCGATGAAGTAGACGAGCGGATGCGCGCCCAGCTCGTCAACGGCCGCCGGCGCCCCGTGCGCGGTGAGGTACTCCCGCGACGCGTACATGCCGAGCACGTACCGTCCCAGCAGGATCGCCTCCGCCCGGTGCACCTCCGGCCGCCCCACCACGACCTCCACGTCGAGCCCCGAGCGGTGCTGCAGCGCCCGCCGGGTCACCGACACCAGCTCCACGCGCAGCAGCGGATGCTCGCGCTGCAGCCGCGCGACCGCCGGAGCCGCGACGAAGGCGCTGAACCCGTCGGTCGCCGACATCCGCACGACGCCGGTGATCCGCGCATCCGCCTCGTCGGGGCCCAGCTGCGCCAGGGCCTCCTCGACGCCCGCCGCCGCCCGAAGTGCGCGGTGCCCGAGCTCGGTGGGCTCCCATCCGCCGGCCGCGCGCGAGAGCACCCGACCGCCGAGTGACCGCTCGAGGGCGCCGATGCGGCGGGCCACCGTGGTGTGGTTCAGCCCGAGCGAGGCTCCGGCCGAGGTGAAGCGGCCCGTGCGCGAGACGGCGAGCAGGACGAGCAGATCCTGCGGGTCGGGCCCTGTCTCCGGTGACATGTCTGCAATTATGCACAGCGGATGCGCCGTATTGCTCATTGCCTGCCCGCGGATGTGCACGAATACTCGGTGCTGTCAACGACGACACCGAGGAGACAGCATGAGCGTCAACGATCGAGTCCGGGTCGAACCCGGCACCGCAGGGGCCCGGAACGAGGCCGGCGGCAGCGCAGCAGGCGGGGGAGCCGCGCCGAGGGGCCTGAAGAAGGTGGTCGCCGCCTCGATGGTCGGCACCGTCGTGGAGTGGTACGAGTTCTTCCTCTACGCCACGGCCGCGAGCCTCGTCTTCGGCACCGTGTTCTTCCCCAACGCCGGCACCCGGCTCGACGGCATCATCGCCGCCTTCCTCACCTACGCGGTCGGCTTCATCGCCCGCCCGCTCGGCGGCATCGTGTTCGGCCAGATCGGCGACCGGCTCGGTCGCAAGCACACCCTGCAGGTCACGATCATCATGATCGGCGCCGCCACCTTCCTGATCGGCTGCCTGCCGGGCTTCGACAGCATCGGCTACTGGGCGCCGGCGCTCCTCGTGGTGCTGCGCTTCATCCAGGGCTTCGCCCTCGGCGGCGAGTGGGGCGGCGCGGTGCTCCTGGTCGCCGAGCAGAGCCCCGACCGCTCGCGCGCCTTCTGGGCCAGCTGGCCGCAGGCGGCGGTGCCGGTGGGCAACCTGCTCGCCACCCTCGTGCTGCTGACGATGTCGGCCGTGCTGCCGGCCGAGCAGTTCCTCGGCTGGGGCTGGCGCGTGGCGTTCTGGATCTCGGCGCTGATCGTGCTCGTCGGCTACTACATCCGCACCCACGTGAACGAGGCGCCCATCTTCATCGAGGCTCGCGCCGAGGCGGAGGCGTCCAAGGCCGTGCGCGTCGGCGTCTTCGAGGTCGTGCGCCGCTACCCGCGCGGTGTGCTGAGCGCGATGGGCCTCCGGCTGGCCGAGAACATCCTGTACTACATCATCGTCAGCTTCTCGATCGTCTACCTCGTCACCGTGCACGAGTACAACACGAGCCAGCTGCTGCTCGCGCTGCTGATCGCCCACGCCGTGCACTTCGCGGTCATCCCGCAGGCGGGCCGGCTGGCCGACCGCATCGGCCGGAAGCCCGTCTACCTCGCCGGAGCCGTGCTCGGGGCCACCTGGGCCTTCTTCGCCTTCCCGCTCTTCGACACGCTGAACCCGGTGCTGATCGTCGCCGCGGTGACCATCGGCCTCTGCTTTCACGCCCTGATGTACGCGGGTCAGCCCGCCATCATGGCCGAGATGTTCCCGACCCGGATGCGCTACTCCGGTGTCTCGCTCGGCTACCAGGTGACGTCGGTGGTCGCGGGCTCGCTCGCCCCGATCATCGCCTCGGCGCTGCTGCAGCAGTACTCCTCCTGGATCCCGGTGGCCCTGTACGTGCTGATCGCCTGCGCGATCACCGCCGTCACGGTGCTCACCCTCCGCGAGACCCGCGGCATCTCCCTCCGCGCGGTCGACGCCGCCGACGCGGCCCGCGTGGCCGCTGAGTCGGGCACGGTGCGGGCATGACGCTGCAGCAGGTGCCCTGGGCCGTGATCCCGGATGCGCGGCTCCCGCTCGCGGGCCGCCGCGCCCTGGTCACCGGCGCGGCCGGCGGCATCGGCGCCGCGGTCGCGCGGGAGCTGGCCTCCCGCGGCGCCGAGCTCGTGCTCGCCGATCTCGACGGAGCCCGCGCCGAGGCGCTCGCCGACGAGCTCCGGGCCGGCCCCTCCGGGCCGGGCACCCGGGCCTGGGCCGTCGACCTCGGAGACACCGCCCGGCTGACCGACGAGCGGCTCGCGGGGATGCTCGGCGACGTCGACATCCTCGTGAACAACGCCGGGGTGCAGCACATCAGCCCGATCGAGGACTTCGACCCGGCCGAGTTCCGGCGCATCCTGTCGATCATGCTCGAGGCGCCGTTCCTGCTCGTGCGGGCGGCCCTGCCCGGCATGTACTCGCGCGGCTTCGGCCGGATCATCAACGTCTCGTCGGTGCACGGCGTGCGGGCCTCCGCGTTCAAGAGCGCCTACGTCACCGCGAAGCACGGCCTCGAGGGCTTCTCGAAGGCGACCGCCCTCGAGGCGGCACCGCACGGGGTGACGAGCGTCTGCGTCAACCCCGGCTACGTGCGCACGCCGCTCGTGGAGCGGCAGCTGGCGCAGCAGGCCGAGGCGCACGGCGTCTCGGTCGAGGAGGTGCTGGAGCGCATCCTGCTCGCCGACGCCGCGATCAAGCGCCTGGTCGAGCCGCACGAGGTCGCCTCGCTGGTGGCGTGGCTCGCCTCGGACGACGCGGCCATGGCCACGGGCTCGAGCTACCTGCTCGACGGCGGCTGGTCGGCGCACTGAGCCACGCCGGAGCCGTCGGGCCCGGCCACCGGATCGGCGCGGCGGCTCAGGCGGGCTGCAGCACCTGCGACAGCTCGGGGAAGCGGGTCGCGAGCAGCTGGAGCGCCTCGACGCGGGCGGGCGTCTCGCGCGGCCCGTCGGCCGCGAGCGACCCGGCCACGGGGGAGACCATGACCTCGTCGACGCCGTGGCGCTCGGTCAGCGAGCGGATACGCGCCTCGACCTCGTCGGCCGTGCCGATCAGCCAGTGCCGCTCCTGCTCGAGCACCGACTGCTCCTCCATCGGGCTGAGGGCGGTGGCCTCGGCCTCCTCGACAGTGAGCTGGGGCCCGAGGACTCCGCCGGTACGCAGGCGAGCCATGGCGATCAGCTGCGGCAGGGCGCGGCGGCGTGCCTCCTCGGCCGTGGCCGCCACCGAGATGTTGACGGTCAGCAGCGTCTTCGGCGCCGCGAGGGCCTCCGAGGGCTGGAAGCCGTCCCGGTAGAGCGCCAGGGCGCGGTCGATGCCGGGCTGACCGAAGTGGTTAGCGAACACGTAGGCGGTGCCGAGCTTCGCGGCGAGGGCGGCGCTGTAGTCGCTGGAGCCGAGCAGCCAGAGCTCGGGCGCCGAGGTGCTGCGGGGCGTGGCCTTCAGCTCGTAGGAGCGGCCGCCGACCGTCAGGCCGACACCGGGCTGCTCGTCGCCGAAGGGCAGATCGGCCGCGCGGTCGGAGCCCAGCAGTGCGGCCACCGCCTCGACGTCGGTGGGGAACGACGCGGCCGGATCGGTGTCGGTCGTCGAGCGCTGGCCGCGCAGCATATACGCGGTGACGGGGTCGGAGCCCGGCGCGCGGCCGAGACCGAGGTCGATGCGGCCCGGGTGGATGGCCTCGAGCAGGGCGAACTGCTCGGCCACCGTGAGGGCGGCGTGGTTCGGCAGCATGACGCCGCCAGAGCCCAGACGGATGCGCGCGGTGCCGGCCGCGAAGTGGGCGATCAGCGTGGCCGGGGAGGTCGACGCGACCGAGGGCATGTTGTGGTGCTCGGCCATCCAGTAGCGGGTGTAGCCGAGCCGGTCGGCCGCCTGGGCGAGCGCGAGGCTCGCGGCGACGGCGTCTCCCGTCGTCTGGCCGGAGCGGACGGGGATGAGATCGAGCACCGAGAGAGCAGTCATGTCCCTGTTCTCAGCGGCTCCGTACCCCCGTTTATTCCGAAACTCGCCTGTGGTTGCGCGATATTCCGGGAGGTCGCACGTACTGTGGCGGTGTGTGGCGTGCCGATAAGAAACGAGAAGCAGACGATCCGACGTCTGCCCCCGACTCTGCCGAGTCGGCCTGGGGCCGCAACGGGCAGTCCGCTGCCGGTGGCCCGATCGGACAGGTGTTCACGACGGAGAGTCTCGTCGAACCCGCCCGTGACCAGTGGCGTGCGGAGATCGCGGCGCTCGGCGGCGAGTCGCCGCTGATCGTCTTCGACGACACTCCCCGCTCGCGGATCGAGCTGAGCACCACCCATCCCGGTGGTCTCGCGCAGTTCATCACGGGCAACTCGACGCTGCTGTCGAGCCTCATCCGCGACGAGCTCGCGCTCCGCAACGCCCGCATCGCCGCGGGTGCCATCACCGACAAGGGCGTCGAGCTCCGTTCGGTGCGGGGCATCGACTCCGTGCACCTCGCCATCGGCCTCGCCGAGTGGCGCGCCCCGAACCCCGACGGCAGCCCGGCCGGCGTCGGCGACGCGGGAGCTCAGCAGTTCCGCGCACCCGTCCTCCTCCGCCCCATCTCGGTGCGCCGCTACGGCCGCGACTTCGAGCTGAAGCTCCGCGGGGTGCCGTTCGTGAACCCCGTGCTGGTGCGCGCGCTGCAGGAGCAGTTCGGCATCACGCTCGACGGCGAGAGCCTCGTGGCGCTGGCGCAGTCCAGCGGCGTGTTCAAGCCGCAGCCCGTGATCGACCGGCTGCGCAGCCTCACCTCCCACCTGCCCTGGTTCGCCGTGCAGCCGCGACTCGTGGTGTCGTCGTTCGCCGACGTGTCGAGCGCCATGCTGGCCGACAGCACCGAGCTCGCGCATCCGGTGCTCGACGCCCTCGCGGGCAACTTCAGCTCCCGCCGGGCCGTGCAGGAGGGTTACCACCCCGTGGAGCCCTCGCCGCAGGACCACCGGGCCCCCAGCACCGACACCCTGCTGCTCGACGCCGACAGCGAGCAGGAGAACGTGATCGCCCAGATCTCGGGCGGCAACTCCATCGTGGTCAAGACGCTGCCGGGAACCGGCGGCACCCAGACCATCGTGAACGCCATCGGCGCCCTCGTCGCGCAGAACAAGCGCGTGCTCGTCGTCAGCCCCCGCCGCCTCAGCCTCAGCGGCATCGGCCGCCGGCTGAGCGACGTCGGCCTGCCCGGCGTCGCCGTCTCGCCCCGCACCCTGCGCCGCGACCTGATCCAGTCGATCGGCCGCAACGAGAAGGCGTCGCAGCCCCGCGTCGCCGACATCGACGAGGCCCTCGTCCGCCTGCGCGGTGTGCTGCTCGACTACCGCTCCTCGATGTCGCGCGTCGACCCGACGCTCAAGGTCTCGGTGCTCGACGCCCTGCGCGAGCTCGCCCGGCTGGCGCTGCTGCCGAACCCGCCGTCGACGACGGCCCGGCTCGACCGCGCCGCCCTCGAGTCGCTCGCGACCGGCCGCGCCAAGGCCGCGAAGACGCTCAGCCGGGCGGCCGAGCTCGGCCAGTTCCGCTACGGCCCCGACGACTCGCCCTGGTACGGCGCGCAGTTCTCCTCGAGCGACGACGCCCACCGCACGCACCAGCTCGCGAAGCGGCTCGACCGCACCGATCTGCCGCGGCTGCTCACCGGGGCCTACGAGCTGATCGGCCAGACCCGCATGCGCCCGTTCACCTCGATGAACGAGCTCGGCACCTACCTGCGCCTGCTCGCCGACCTTCGCGAGACGCTCGACAAGTTCCTGCCCGTGGTCTTCGACCGCTCGCTCACCGACCTGATCGCCGCCACCTCGCCGCGCCGCGACGCCCCGCAGATGTCGTCGACCTCGCGTCGCCGCCTCAAGGCGCTCGCCCGCGAGTACGTGCGCCCCGGCGTGCACATCGGCGACATCAACGAGTCGCTGCGCCGCATCCAGCAGCAGCGCACGCTCTGGTACCGCTACGCCGCCGCGGGCATCCCGCCGGAGATCCCCGTCGGCATCAACGACGTGCAGGTCGCGTTCCAGCGCGTCACCGAAGACCTGGCGCAGCTCGACCTGCCGCTCGGCCGCTCCGGCACCGCGCAGCACCTCGGTGCGCTGCCGATCGACCAGCTGATCGGCATGGTCGAGGGCCTGGCCGCCGACTCCGAGGTGCTCGCCAACCTGCAGGAGCGCACCGCCCTGCTCGACTCGCTGCACGAGCACTCGCTCGATCCGCTGCTCGTCGACCTGTCGAACCGCCACGTGCCCGAGTCGGCCGTGCCCGACGAGCTCGAGCTCGCCTGGTGGCAGTCGGTGCTCGAGCTGATGCTCGAGGGCGACCGCGCCCTGCTCGGCGCCAACACCGGCGTGCTCGACCGCCTCGAGGGCGACTTCCGGCTCGTCGACGAGGCGCACGCCTCGATGAACGGGCAGCTGCTCTCCTGGCAGCTCGCCGAGACCTGGAGCGTCGGCCTCGTCGACCACCCCGCCGAGGCGAGCGCGCTCAAGGAGCTGCTGCGCACCGACAAGGTCACCTCCGCGAGCCTGCACGAGGCCGCTCCGCACCTCGGCAAGGTGCTCGCGCCGGTCTGGCTCGCCTCGCCCTACGAGGTGCCGCAGATCACCGACGCGATCACCTTCGACACCGTCGTGCTCGTCGACGCGGGGGCGACCACCCTCGCCGAGAACGTCGGCGCCATCCGCCGCGGCCGCCAGGTCGTCGCGTTCGGCGATCCGGTCACCCAGACGCCGTCGCACTTCGAGGTCGCCATCCGGCCCTTCGACGACTCCCGAACCCGCACGGCGGTCGACGCCGAGCTGGTCGAGGAGCTGCACGCCGACTCCGCACTCGCCCGCCTGGCCGACCTCGTGCCGACACTCTCGCTCACCCGCAGCTACCGTGCCGGCGGCGAAGACCTCGCCGAGCTCGTCAACCACCGCTTCTACGGCGGCAAGATCGACTCCCTGCCCTGGGCCGGCACCTTCCTCGGCCACGGCAGTCTCGCGCTGCACTACGTCGAGGGCCGCGGCGGCATGCCCGACTCCGAGACCGGTGCCGTCGAGAGCGTCGACGCCGAGGTCGACGAGGTCGTCTCGCTGGTGCTCGACCACGCGATCAACTACCCGCGCGAGTCGCTGATGGTCATCACGGCGTCTCCGAAGCACGCCGTACGCGTGCAGCAGGCCGTTCTGGCGGCGTTCGCCAAGCGCAGCGACCTGGCCGACTTCATCCTGAAGGAGCGGGCCGAGCCGTTCATGGTCGCCACGCTCGAGCAGTCGGTGGCCCAGAGCCGCGACCGCGTGATCTTCTCGGTCGGCTACGGCAAGACCGCCCACGGGCGCGTGCTCACCAACTTCGGCGGGCTCGCCCGTCCCGGGGGAGAGCGTCTGCTCGCCGTCGGTATGACGAGAGCCCGTCGATCCATGGACATCGTGAGCTGCTTCATGCCCGCCGACATCGACGAGGAGCGGATGAACTACGGGGTCGTGGCGTTGCGCCAGATCCTGCAGGAGGCCGAGACCGGCCCGACTCCCGACACCTTCTCGAGCCCCGGCGACGCGCTGCTGATCGACCTCGCCCGCCGACTCGGCGCGCGCGGCCTCGAGGTGGCCTTCGAGCACCGCGGAAAGCTGACGCTGGTGGCCTCGCACGACGGTCGCGCGATCGCGATCGAGACGGATGCGGTGGTGCACTCCACCTCGCTCCGCGAGTCCCTGCGCCTCCGGCCCGACATGCTCCGCCGTCTCGGCTGGCACTACCTGCGGGTGCACTCCTTCGAGCTCTTCACGAACCCGGAGGCCGTGGCCGCCCGCATCGCCTCGGTGATCGGGGTTCGCGAGCTGCAGCTGGTGGAGACGTCGCCGATCTCGGTCTGAGCGGGGCCGCCGGCGGGGCTGCCGGCGGCGCCGCGTACCCTGGAGGTATGGACGTCAAGAAGGTGGGCCGCCGCCGCGTGGCCACCTCGGCCGTGCCGGGGAGCGACCCGACGCCCCAGACCGGCCCCGACGGCGAGCCGGTGCGGGCCGCGGAGGACACCGATCAGGCATGGGGCGTCACGTCGCCCTCGGGCGGCGGTGGCGCATCCGGAACCGGGCCGAACGACGAGCGGCTCAAGCAGGACGTGCCACCGCACTGGTGACTAGTGCTTCGGTGTGTGACCCGTCGCCGGGGGCTCGGCCGCCGCGTCGGCGCGCTGCGACGCCAGCAGGTCGCGGATCTCGATCAGCAGCTCCGTCTCGGTGGGCGGCAGCTCCTCGTTCGTCGTCTCCAGCGACTCGGCGGGGGTGTTCTTGATGGCGAACGCGGCCTTCTTGAGGTGGTTGATCGGCACGACGAAGACGAAGTAGACCACCACGGCGACGATCAGGAACTGGATGATCGCACCCAGCACGGCGCCGAACTTGATCTGGGCGTCGCCGATCCCGACGATGGCCGCGTTGTCGAGGCTGTCGGCGCTGAAGATGGCGCCGATGATCGGGTTGAAGATGTTCGCGACGATCGAGTTGACGACCGCGGTGAAGGCGGCGCCGATGACCACGGCGACCGCGAGGTCGATGACGTTTCCGCGGAGGATGAACTCCCTGAATCCCTTGAACATGGGATCAAGCTTAGGAGGAGGCCGCCTTCGAGGGGGTCGACGTGGCCGCGGGAGTCGACTTCGAGCCCGACGAGTCGGACTTCGAAGCGCTGCTGCCGCCCTCGGACTTCGACGACGACGAGGATGAGGACGACGACGAGCCCGGCGTGGAATCGGACGTCTTCGCCCGCGAGTCGGTGCGGTAGAAGCCCGAGCCGTTGAAGGTCACGCCGACGGGGCTGAAGACCTTGCGCAGCTTGCCGCCGCAGACGGGGCACTCGGTGAGCGTGTCGTCGGTGAAGGCCTGCTGGATGTCGAAGGCGTTGTCGCACTCGGTGCAGCGGTAGGAGTAGGTGGGCACAGGAGCCTCCGGGAACGGGCTTCTCGCGCGGTCAGCGCGCGAAACGGATGATGCGGGTGGGGGTGACGGCTCCGTCGACGGGAGCGTCGTGCACCTCGCGGGGCACCTCGTCGAGGATCTCGTCGTCGAACACGACGGCGAACACCGGCGGGCAGTTCTCCATGGAGCCGAGAGTGCGATCGAAGTAGCCGCGGCCCCAGCCCATGCGGGTGCCCCGTTCGTCGACGGCGGAGGCGGGGATGACGATGAGGTCGGCGTCGTTGATGGCGATCGGGCCGAGGATGCCACCGGCCGGCTCGGGCAGGCCGTAGAGCCCCTCGGTCTCGGTCTCGCCGTCGGCCTCGGCCCAGTCGAGCAGGCCGTCCTGGCGGGCGATCGGCAGGAGCACGCGGCGGCCGTCGGCGAGCGCCCAGTTGATGAAGGGGCGCGTGTTCGGCTCGAACGACGTCGAGAGGTACGCGGAGATGACCCGCGCATCCGTCTCGGTGGCGATCTTCACGAGGTTCTCGGTGAAGCCCAGCTCGGCGGCGTCGACGACATGGGCGGGGCGGGTTCGCCGGCGCTCGCGCAGCTCGGCGCGGAGGGCCCGCTTGTCGGTGCTGCGATCGGTGGCCATGAGATCGATTCTAGAGCCGCGTGGAGTGTGGGATGCGCGAACCTGGATATGCTCTCGGACATGGGGACACCACTGACCAAAGCAGTTATTCCGGCCGCCGGACTCGGCACGCGCTTCCTTCCCGCCACCAAGGCGATGCCCAAGGAGATGCTGCCGGTCGTCGACAAGCCGGCCATCCAGTACGTCGTGGAGGAGGCCGTCAGCGCCGGCCTGAACGACGTGCTCGTGGTCACCGGCCGCAACAAGGCCGCGATCGAGAACCACTTCGACCGGGTCTACGAGCTCGAGTCGACGCTCGAGCAGAAGGGCAAGGGCGAGATGCTGCGGGTGGTCAACGAGTCCACCGCCCTCGCCGAGATGCACTACGTGCGCCAGGGCGACCCGCTGGGTCTGGGCCACGCGGTGCTGCGCTCGCGCATGCACGTCGGCCACGAGCCGTTCGCCGTGCTGCTCGGTGACGACATCATCGACGCCCGCGACCCGCTGCTGAAGCGGATGCTCGAGGTGCAGGACAAGCGTTCGGCGACCGTCATCGCGCTGATGGAGGTCGACCCCTCGATGACCCACCTCTACGGCGTCGCCTCGGTCGAGGCCACCGACGAGGACGACGTGGTGAAGGTCACCGGTCTCGTCGAGAAGCCCGACGAGGGCACCGCGCCCTCGAACCTCGCGGTCATCGGCCGCTACGTGCTGCAGCCCGAGGTCTTCGAGATCCTCGAGAACACGCCTCCGGGCAAGGGCGGCGAGATCCAGCTGACGGATGCTCTGCTCACGCTCGCCGACGACGACTCGATCGCGGGCGGCGTCTACGGCGTCGTCTTCGGCGGCCGTCGCTACGACACCGGCGACAAGCTCGACTACATCAAGGCGATCGTGCAGCTCGCGAGCGACCGCAGCGACCTCGGTCCCGACCTCCGGCCGTGGCTGCAGGAGTTCGTGTCCGGGCTCTGAACGACTCACCGGGCGCGGTAGTGTTCCAGCCATGTTCGTACCCACGCTGACCGAGGGGCGCGTAACGCTCCGGCCCATCCGGGTGCGGGACGCCAAGACCCTCGAGCGCGAGCTGATCGAGAACCGGTCGTGGCTGCGCACGTGGGAGGCGACCAACCCGCAGGGTCCGATGTCCTTCGACACCCGCGCGAGCATCCGCTCTCTTCAGACGAATGCGCGCGCGGGGTTCGGCCTGCCCTTCCTGATCGAGTACGACGGCGAGGTCGCCGGGCAGCTGAACGTCTCGTCGATCACCTACGGCTCGGTGGCCTCGGCCTCGATCGGGTACTGGGTGTCGGAGCGCTTCGCGGGCAAGAACATCACGCCGATCAGCACGGCGCTCGCGAGCGACTACTGCTTCTTCTCGGTGGGGCTGCACCGTATCGAGATCTGCATCCGGCCCGAGAACGCGCCGAGCCTGCGCGTGGTCGAGAAGCTGGGGTTCCGGTACGAGGGGCTGCGGCGTCGGTACATCCACATCAACGGCGACTGGCGCGACCACTTCTGCTTCGCGCTGGTGCGCGAGGAGCTGCCCGTGGGTGTGCTGCGGCG
Source organism: Herbiconiux sp. VKM Ac-2851 (assembly GCF_013205105.1). Classification (NCBI taxonomy): domain Bacteria; kingdom Bacillati; phylum Actinomycetota; class Actinomycetes; order Micrococcales; family Microbacteriaceae; genus Herbiconiux; species Herbiconiux sp. VKM Ac-2851. The sequence continues at coordinate 674,914 of NZ_JABMLJ010000003.1, forward strand.
GTGGCAGGAGGGCGAGGTGCCCGTGGGTGACGGGGTCGTGCCCGAGAGCGAGCGCATCGCGGCGCAGCGGGCCATCCCGATCACGCGGGCCTGACGGCCACGGCGGCGCACGCGGACTGACGCCGCCGATCGCGCGCGTCTGGTGCCGGTCGGCTCACGCGGAGCCGATTCCCACCCGACACACGTCCCGCGTTGAGGGGTGCGGGCGGCGTGCGCCCCTACCGTAGAGCCATGACGACGGACTGGCTCAGCGGAGGGTTCATCATCGCCCTCGCGGCGGTGCTGTGGCTCGCGTACCTGCTGCCGTCCTGGTTCCGCTCGCGGCAGTACCTCGCCACGGAGCGGAACGCCGTGCGGCTGCAGCAGACCCTGCGCATCCTCGCCGAGACCGCCGAGGTGCCCGAGGAGATCCGGGTCGAGGCGAGTGCGCGGTCGATCGCCGAGCAGGAGCGCATCCTGAAGCACCGGGCGCAGCAGCACTCGCTCTCGGCCGTGCCGAGCGCCGTGCGCACCGCCGACCGGCTGCGCCGCTCGCGCGCCGTGACCGCACTGGTGCTCGCCGTCTCGCTCTCGGTCGCCGTGCTCGGCGGCATGCAAGCCGTGTACACCGGCGCGTGGATCATCCTGATCGGCGGCGCGCTGGCGTCGGTCGTCAGCATCGCGATGCTGGTGCGGCTCGCGCGGGCCGGACGCCGGCTGCGGCTGCCCGCCTCGCTCGCGCCGAACGGGGTGCCGCTGGCCTCGCCGGAGCTCGTCGACTACGGGTTCGAGGACGCGTCCGCCGCACCCGCGCTGGTGGAGGCGGAGGACGACGGCCGCTCGGCCGGCGACCGCGCCTCGGGCTGGGTGCCCGTCGCCGTTCCGCGGCCTCTGTACCTCTCGCGCACGGCCCTGCCGCTCGGTCTCGACCAGCCGGCCGAGGTCGACGTGCCCGAGCGTCTCGACACGGTGAAGACCGCGGAGCTCGCCGAGGCCACCGCCCGCGCCTCCCGGGAGCGCGCGGAACCCGACCACCACGAGTCGCTGCGCCGGGCCGCAGCGTCGGCCGAGGCCGCCCTGCGGGCGCGCCTCGAGGCCGAATCGGCGACGGTGGCTTCGCTGCCCGTCGTGGAACCAGCCGCGCCGGCCGCGCCCGTGGCGCCCGCCGTGCCGTCCCGCTTCGCCCGCATGGGCATCGTCGACGGCGACACCGACGCCCACCTCGACATCGACGCTGTGCTGGCACGGCGTCGCGCGGGCTGAACTGGCCCATATGCCCGGGCGGCGATGGGCTCCGCTCCTAGGATGGCGGCATGAGTGACGCCGGAGTCCGCGCCCCCGCCTCGAGATCGCAGTCGGCCTCGGGAGCCGCCGCCATCGACCTGTCGAAGCGAGACCTGACGCTCGACCTCGCGCGCGTGTTCTGCGTGCTGCTGGTGGTGCTGATCCACCTGCTGATGGTCGGCGTGGGCGCCGGGCCCGACGGCTCGATCATCGTCTCGCGGCCCCTCGAGGAGCAGTGGTGGTTCGCCCCCGTCACCTGGGCCGGCCAGATCATGCCCCTGTTCTTCGTGGTGGGCGGATTCGCATCCCTCACCGCCTGGCGCAGCCTCACCCGCCGGGGCGGCACGGCCGCGGGCTACGTGCGCAACCGGGTGCTGCGGCTCGCCCAGCCGGCCCTGCCCCTGTTCGTCTTCTACGCGGTCGTGATCGGGGGAGCGCGCCTGTTCGGCGTCGACCCCGCGCTGATCGACGTGGCGGTCACGGGCGCCGCGTCGCCGCTGTGGTTCCTCGCCGCCTACACGCTCTGCCAGGCGCTCGTGCCGCTGATGGCCGGCTGGCACGCCCGGGCGCCGCGGGCCACCCTCCTGGTGCTGCTCGCCGGGGCGATCGCGATCGACGCCCTCCGCTACTCCACGGGCATCACCGAGATCGGCCTGCTCAACCTGTTCTTCGTCTGGTTGCTCGTGCAGCAGCTCGGCTTCTTCTACGCCGACGGCTGGTTCGCCGCCCGCCGCTGGTACACGCTCGTCGGCATCGCGGTGCTCGCTTATGCCACGCTCGTGCCACTCACCGTCTGGGGCCCGTACGCCGACGACATGCTGACGAACCTCAACCCGCCCACGCTGCCGCTGGTGGCGCTCGCGGTGGCGCAGGCGTGCATCCTGAGGCTGCTGAAGCCCGCGCTCGCCCGCCTGATGAACACGCACGCGGCCCGGGCCGTGGTGTTCCTCGTCGGCACGCGGCTGATGACGATCTACCTCTGGCACCTGCCCGTGATCCTGCTGGTCTCGGGGGCGCTGCTGCTGGTTCCCGGGGCGTCGCCCGAGCCGGCGAGCCCCGCCTGGTGGTGGTCGCGGCCGGTGATGTTCGTGCTGGTGCTCGCCGCGGTGTTCGGCCTGTCGTTCCTCGTGGGCCGCTGGGAGGCGCCGCGCGAGGTGGGGCCGACCCCGCCGACGCCGGTGGTCGCGGTGGCGACGGTGCTGGCGTTCGTGCCGCCGTTCCTCGTGATGGAGTTCTTCATGGACCTGCCCACCGCGCTGATCGGGGTGGTGCTGCTCTCGGCGGCGATCCTGATGCTCGGGCGCTGGCGGGCGCGGGATGCGGTCGCCCCGCCTTCGGGCACGCCCGCGGTCACGCCGACGGCCCGCCCCGGTTCGCAATCGGCGCCGCTTTCGTCGTAGAATATCCGGGTTGTCGTTTCGACGTCAGCGGGGCTATGGCGCAGTTGGTAGCGCGTCTCGTTCGCAATGAGAAGGTCAGGGGTTCGAATCCCCTTAGCTCCACCAGATCCGTTCCCCCCGGGAACGAACGAAGGGCCCGCCTAGGCGGGCCCTTCGTCGTTGCAGTGCGCGATTCCGCGTCGACTACTCCTCGGTCTTCAGCGCGAGGCCGATCGCGAAGAAGGTCGGGGCCCAGTGGCCGATGAAGATGCCCCAGCGGTCGGACTGGGCCTTGTCGTCGGTCTTCTTGCCGCGCGACACGAGCCACGCGATCAGCGACACGACGATCGAGGCGAAGCCTGCGAGGTACGCGTGCTTGCTCTGGATGCCGAGTCCGTGGGCGAACTCGATCGGGTCGAAGCCGACCTTCTCGATCTCTTTCTTGGCCATGGTGCGTCCTTTCGAGGATTCCCGGGGCAGGGATGCTCTCACACTCCACCCCCGGCACCGAAAACGCCACCCTTTCCTCTCCTCCCCGTCGCGTCGCGGCCGAACTCCCAGCACCGAGGCGCAGATCCGGCACTAATATAGGTTTCATGACGCAGATACGGATACGAGACGCCGCGAGCTTCCTCGGAGTGAGCGACGACACCGTGCGCCGCTGGATCGAGACCGGCCTGCTCGAAAGCGGCAAGGACGAGGCCGGCCGCGGCGTCGTCGACGCGCTCGCGGTCGCCGAGCTCGCCCGGCGCAACGCGGTGCTGCCCGCCGACCCCTCCGAGATCGGCCGCTCGGCGCGCAACCGACTGGTCGGCGTCGTCACCGAGGTCGTCTCCGACACCGTGATGGCCCAGGTCGAGCTGCAGTGCGGCCCGCACCGCATCGTCTCGCTGATGAGCAGCGAGGCGGTGCGCGAGCTCGGTCTCGAGCCCGGCTCGATCGCGATCGCGGTGGTCAAGGCCACGACGGTGATGATCGAGACCCCCGGCGGGCGGGCCTGATGCGCCGCGCGACGACCGCCGTGCTGGCCGCGGCCACCGTGCTCGTCCTGAGCGGATGCGCGGGCCAGGCGTCCCCGCCCGCCGACGCCCCGGTGTCCTCCGCCGCCCCGAGCAGCACGGAGACCGCCCTCGAGGGCTCGATCACCGTGTTCGCGGCGGCCTCCCTGAAGGCCACCTTCACCGAACTGGCCGACGAGTTCGAGGCCGCGCATCCGGGAGTCACGGTCGAGCTCTCGTTCGCGGGCTCCTCCGACCTCGTGACCCAGATCACCGAGGGCGCGCCGGCCGACGTGTTCGCCTCGGCCGACGAGAAGAACATGGCGAAGCTCACCGATGCCGGGCTCGTGGACGTCGAGGCGCCCGTCGACTTCGCCACCAACGTGCTGACGATCGCCGTGCCCCCGGGCAACCCGGGCGGCGTCACGGCCTTCGCCGACCTCGCCGACCCGGGCATCGCGACCGTGGTCTGCGCCGCCCAGGTGCCCTGCGGGGCCGCCGCCGCGACCCTCGAGACGGCCACGGGCGTGACGATCCCCGCGGTCAGCGAGGAGTCCTCCGTCACCGACGTGCTCGGCAAAGTCACGAGCGGCGAGGCCGACGCGGGGCTCGTCTACGTCACCGATGTGGTCGCCGCCGGCGACGCGGTCGAGGGCATCGCCATCGCCGAGGCGGACGAGGCCGTGAACACGTACCCCATCGCCCCGGTGGCCGGCTCGCAGAACCCGGCCGTGGCCGAAGCCTTCGTCGCGCTGGTCACCGGCAGCGCCGGCCGAGACGTGCTGACCGCCGCCGGCTTCGGCACGCCTTAGGCCGGCCGGTGTCCGGGAGCACATACGGCGGGGTGCCGCGCTGGGTCGCGGCCGTCGCCGGGGTCGGCGCGGCCTTCGTGGTGCTGCCACTCGTCGCGATGCTCCTGCGAGTGAACTGGGCGGAGTTCGTACCGCTGATCATCTCGGAGTCCTCGCTCGACGCTCTCGGACTGAGCCTCCGCACCTCCCTCGCCTCGACCGCGCTCTGCGTGCTGCTCGGGGTGCCGATGGCCGTCGTGCTCGCCCGCACGCGGTTCTGGGGGCAGAAGGTGCTGCGCTCGCTGGTTCTGCTGCCGCTCGTGCTGCCGCCGGTCGTCGGCGGCATCGCGCTCCTCTACACCTTCGGCCGCCGGGGCCTGCTCGGGCAGGGTTTCGAGGCCTTCGGCGTGACCATCGCGTTCTCGACCACGGCGGTCGTGCTCGCCCAGACCTTCGTGGCGCTGCCGTTCCTCGTGCTCAGCCTCGAGGGGGCCCTCCGCACGGTCGGCACCCGCTACGAGGCGGTCGGCGCGACCCTCGGGGCGCGGCCCACCACGGTGCTCCGGCGCATCACGCTGCCGCTCGTGCTGCCCGCCCTCGTCTCGGGAGCGGTGCTCTCGTTCGCCCGGGCGCTCGGCGAGTTCGGCGCCACCCTCACCTTCGCGGGCTCGCTGCAGGGCGTCACGCGCACCCTGCCGCTCGAGATCTACCTGCAGCGCGAGACCGATCCGGATGCGGCGGTCGCCCTCTCGCTCGTGCTGGTCGTCGTCGCCGTGGTCGTCGTGGCCGTCGCGCATCGCGCCGGCGAGCCCGCCGGGCTCCGCCTGAGGCGGAGCCCGCGATGAGCTTCGAGCTGGAGGCGACGGTGCTCGAGCGCGACGTGTCCGTGTCGCTCGAGGTGGCTGCCGGAGAGACCGTCGCCGTGCTCGGGCCGAACGGCTCCGGCAAGTCGACCGTGCTCGACGTCATCGCCGGACTGCTCCGCCCCGACCGCGGGCACGCCCGACTGGATGCCCGGCGACTCTTCGACGTCGGCGGCACCGGCCGCGGCCACTGGCTGCCCCCGCACGCCCGTGGCGTCTCGATGCTGGCCCAGGACGCGCTGCTCTTCCCGCACCTGAGCGTCCGCGACAACGTGGCGTTCGGCCCGCGAAGCCGCGGGCGATCGCGCGCGGAGGCCGCCTCCCGCGCGGCCCTGTGGCTGGAACGCGTCGACGCCGCCGAGCTGGCCGACCGCCGCCCCGCCCAGCTCTCGGGAGGCCAGGCGCAGCGCATCGCCGTGGCCCGAGCCCTCGCGGCCGATCCGGCGCTGCTGCTCCTCGACGAGCCCATGGCGGCCCTCGACGTCTCGGTCGCACCGGCGCTCCGGCGCACCCTGCGGACGGTGCTCGCCGGGCGCAGCACGATCATCGTCACCCACGACGTGCTCGATGCCTTCACACTGGCCGACCGGGTCGTCGTGCTCGATGCCGGCCGAGTGGTCGACTCCGGCCCGACGGCCGCCGTGCTGGAACGGCCTCGAACGCCGTTCGCGGCCGGGCTCACGGGGGTGAATCTGCTCACCGGTATCGCCGAGGAGGCGGCGGTGGTGATCACCTCCGACGGACATCGCCTGGCGGTGCGCCCGGTGGAGCGGCTGCGGCCCGGAGGTGCGGTGGCGGTGTCGCTGCGGCCCGCCGCGGTCTCCGCCGCACGGGAGCAGCCACCCCGGGCATCCGGCCGCACCACCGTGCCGGGGCGGGTGACCGACGTCGAGCCGCGCGGCGACACCGTGCGGGTGCGGGCCGGGGCGCTCGCCGCCGACCTCTCGCCGCGCGCCGCGGCCGAGCTCGACCTCGCGCCCGGGGCGACCGTCTGGTTCTCGTTCGCCGCCGACGACGCCACGGCCTACCCGCTCTAGCGCATCCGGGGCAGTCCGCCGGGGCGATCGGGTGAACGGGCGCTCCGGCGACCCCGCGTTCGGATCGCGTGAGGATTTCGCGCGCCCGCCGCCCCCGGCCGTCAGGAAAGCGTTAGGACCGCCGGAACGCTGCGAACCGGCGAGCACACTCTGATCCGTACCGCGCGCCCACTCGGGGGCGCCTGTCGGATGGAGAACACCGTGCTCGACGTGATCTATATCGTCGCGATCCTCGCCGCCTTCGGCGTCGTCGCCCTCGTCGCGAAGGGGGTCGAGAAGCTGTGATCGTGCTCGAACTCGCCGCCGCGCTGCTGGGCGTCGCCGGAGTGGCGTACCTGGTGGTCGCCCTCGTGAAGCCGGAGAGGTTCTAGATGGAAGCCTGGCTCCTGGTCGCCCAACTGGCGACCCTCGTGTTCGTGCTGGCGGTCATCCACCGCCCCCTCGGCGACTACATCGCCTGGACCTTCACCCGCGCCAAGGACCTCCGCGTCGAACGCGGGCTCTACCGGCTCGTCGGGGTCGACTCCGACTCCGAGCAGAGCTGGGGCGCCTACCTCCGTGGGGTGCTCGCCTTCTCGCTGATCGGCGTGCTGTTCGTCTACGCGCTGCAGCGGCTGCAGGCCGTGCTGCCCTACTCGCTCGGCTTCCCGGCCGTGCCGGAGGGGCTGTCGTTCAACACGGCCGCCTCCTTCGTGACCAACACGAACTGGCAGTCGTACTCGCCCGACGTCACCCTCGGCTACACCGTGCAGATCGCCGGCCTCGCCGTGCAGAACTTCGTCTCGGCCGGCGTCGGCCTCGCCGTCGCCATCGCCCTGGTGCGCGGCTTCGCACGCCGCAACACGGGCACGCTCGGCAACTTCTGGGTCGACCTGACCCGCGCCGTGCTGCGCATCCTGCTGCCGCTCGCCGTCGTGTCGGCGATCGTGCTGATCGCGGGTGGCGTCATCCAGAACTTCAGCGGCTTCACCGAGGTGACCACGCTGACGGGCGGCACCGCGATGGTTCCCGGCGGGCCGGTGGCCTCCCAGGAGGCGATCAAGATGCTGGGCAACAACGGCGGCGGCTTCTTCAACACGAACTCCGCGCATCCGTTCGAGAACCCCACGCCCTGGACCAGCATGTTCGAGGTCGTGCTCATGCTCGCCATCCCGTTCGCGCTGCCACGCACCTTCGGGAAGATGGTCGGCGACACCCGCCAGGGCTACGCCGTGCTGGCCGCGATGGGCGTGCTCTTCGTGGCCTCGCTCGCCGCGCTCACCGCCTTCGAGATCGGCGGCGCCGGAACCGGGCCGCAGCTCGCCGGCGGCGCGATGGAGGGCAAGGAGCAGCGCTTCGGCATCGCCGCGTCGACCCTTTTCGCCACGACCTCGACCATCACCTCCACGGGCGCGGTCAACTCGATGCACGACAGCTTCACGTCGCTCGGCGGCATGATGACGCTGTTCAACATGATGCTCGGCGAGATCGCGCCGGGCGGCATCGGGGCGGGGCTCTACGGCATCCTGATGATCGCGGTGATCACCGTGTTCATCGCGGGCCTGCTGGTCGGCCGCACCCCGGAGTACCTGGGCAAGAAGCTCGGCCCGCGCGAGATCAAGCTGGCGAGCCTGTACATCCTCGCCACGCCCACCCTCGTGCTCGTCGGCACCGCGCTCAGCTTCGCGATCCCGCCGGTGCGGGCAGACGTCGAGAGCACCTCGATCTGGAACCCCGGCCTGCACGGCTTCACCGAGGTGCTCTACGCCTTCACCAGCGCGGCAAACAACAACGGCTCGGCCTTCGCCGGTCTCACCGCCAACACCCCGTGGTTCAACACCGCGCTGGGCCTCGCGATGCTGCTCGGACGCTTCGTGCCGATCGTGCTGGTGCTCGCCCTGGCCGGCTCGCTGGCCGCGCAGGGCAAGGTGCCCGTGACCGCCGGCACCCTGCCGACCCACCGCCCGCAGTTCGTGGGCCTCCTCGTGGGCGTGATCGTCATCGTCGTCGCCCTCACCTACTTCCCCGTGCTCGCACTCGGACCTCTCGCCGAAGGGCTTCAGTAATGTCCAACCTCCCCAGTCAGATCGCCGCGGGGCTCCCCGGGGCGCTCCGCAAGCTCTCGCCCCGGCTGATGTGGCGGAACCCCGTCATGTTCATCGTCGAGGTCGGCGCCGCGTTCACCACGGTGCTCGCCATCGCGCAGCCATTCGTCGGCGGCTCCGACTCGCTCACCTTCACCTGGGCGATCGCCGTCTGGCTCTGGCTCACCGTGCTGTTCGCGAACCTCGCCGAGTCGGTCGCCGAGGGGCGTGGCAAGGCGCAGGCCGCCACGCTCCGCTCGACCCGCACCAGCACGATGGCCGCCCGGGTCGTCGGGTACGACCCGGCGGGAGACCCGGCCGCGCTGCGGGCGTCCACCGAGCAGGTCGCCTCCGCCGACCTCACCCTCGGCGACACCGTCGTGGTGGTCGCCGGGGAGCTCGTGCCGGGCGACGGCGACATCGTCGACGGCATCGCCTCGATCGACGAGTCGGCGATCACGGGCGAGTCCGCCCCGGTCGTCCGGGAGTCGGGCGGCGACCGCAGCGCCGTCACGGGCGGCACCCGGGTGCTGTCGGACCGCGTGGTCGTGCGCATCACCTCCAAGCCCGGCGAGACCTTCGTCGACCGGATGATCCGCCTCGTCGAGGGCGCCTCGCGCCAGAAGACGCCGAACGAGATCGCCCTGAACATCCTGCTGGCGAGCCTGTCGATCGTGTTCCTGATCGTCGTGCTCACCCTCGGCCCGATCGCCGGGTACTCGGATGCCGCACCCTCCATCGCCGTGATGGTCGCCCTGCTCGTCTGCCTCATTCCCACCACCATCGGCGCCCTCCTCTCGGCGATCGGCATCGCCGGCATGGACCGGCTCGTGCAGCACAACGTGCTCGCCATGTCGGGCCGCGCCGTGGAGGCCGCCGGCGACGTGACCACGCTGCTGATGGACAAGACCGGCACGATCACCTACGGCAACCGCCGCGCCGCCGAGTTCCGCACGCTGAAGGGCGTGCTGGCGGGCGAGCTGCGGGAGGCGGCGGCGCTGTCCTCGCTCTCCGACCCCACTCCCGAGGGCAAGTCGATCGTCGACCTGGCTTCCGCCGACGGCTTCATGCGGCCCGCGGCGGTCGACGACGAGATCGTGCCCTTCACCGCGCAGACCCGGATGAGCGGCATCGACTTCGCCGACGGTCGCCAGATCCGCAAGGGCGCCGGCTCGGCCGTGACCGCCTGGGCGAAGGAGAGCGGCACCGCGGGCAGCGAGCTCTTCGACGAGCTCGAGGAGTCGACCGACCGCATCGCGAGCCTCGGCGGCACCCCGCTCGTGGTCGCGGTGCGCGAGCCCGGCGCCCCGGCCCGGCTGCTCGGCGTCGTCTACCTGAAGGACATCGTCAAGGAGGGCATGGCGTCGCGCTTCGCCGAGCTGCGCTCGATGGGTATCCGCACCGTCATGATCACGGGTGACAACCCGCTCACCGCCAAGGCGATCGCCGAGGAGGCCGGGGTCGACGACTACCTGGCCGAAGCGACGCCCGAGGACAAGCTCGCGCTGATCCGGAAGGAGCAGGAGGGCGGCCGCCTGGTCGCGATGACCGGCGACGGCACCAACGACGCCCCGGCGCTCGCGCAGGCCGACGTCGGTGTCGCGATGAACACCGGCACCTCCGCCGCGAAGGAGGCCGGCAACATGGTCGACCTCGACTCCGACCCCACGAAGCTCATCGACATCGTGGCCATCGGCAAGCAGCTGCTGATCACCCGCGGGGCGCTCACCACGTTCTCGATCGCGAACGACGTCGCGAAGTACTTCGCGATCATCCCGGCGATGTTCGCCGCGGTGTTCCCGGGGCTCGGGCTGCTCAACATCATGGGGCTGCACTCGCCGGCCTCGGCCATCCTCTCGGCGGTGATCTTCAACGCGCTGGTGATCATCGCGCTGATCCCGCTCGCGCTGAGGGGCGTGAAGTACCGGCCGATGTCGGCGTCGCGCATCCTCTCGCGCAACATCCTCGTGTACGGGCTGGGCGGGGTGATCGCCCCGTTCATCGGGATCAAGATCATCGACCTCGTCGTCAGCCTCATCCCGGGTTTCTAGCCCCTCTCATTCTCTACAGACAGGACATCACCATGGCCACCACCCGCGGGTTCGCCCGCCCCTACTGGGTCGCCCTCCGCTACATGCTCCTCGCGACCGTCGTGCTCGGCATCGCGTACCCCGTCGCCGTGCTCGGCATCGGCCAGCTCGCGCTGCCCGCCCAGGCCAACGGCAGCATCGTGACCGTCGACGGCGAGCCGGTGGGCTCGTCGCTGATCGGCCAGTCGTTCACCGACGCCGACGGAGCCGCTCTGCCCGAGTGGTTCCAGTCCCGCCCCTCGGCGGCCGGCTACGACGCCTCGGCGTCGGTGGCCAGCAACTACGGGCCCGAGAACCCTTCGTTCCTCGAGGAGATCGAGGCCCGGCGCGATGCCATCGCCGCTAGCGACGGGGTCGACGCCGGCGACATCCCGGTCGACGCGCTCACCACCTCGGGCTCGGGCCTCGACCCGCACATCAGTCCCGAGTACGCGAACGAGCAGGTGAGCCGAATCGCGGATGCCCGGGGCGTCCCCGAGGCAGACGTCCAGTCGCTCGTCGACTCGTCCAGCCAGGGTCGCGACCTCGGGTACCTCGGCGAGCCGACCGTGAACGTGCTGCAGCTGAACGTCGCGCTGTCGCAGCTCGCGGGCTGAGCATCCGGTGGCTGGATCGGTGGCGGTGGCAGTCGCGGTGGCCGCGGCCTGCGGGCCGGTGGCGGGCGTCGTGAGAGGGGTGCGCGCATGAAGCAGGGACGGCTGCGGGTGCTGCTCGGCGCAGCCCCCGGCGTGGGCAAGACCTACGCGATGCTCGAGGAGGGGCGGCGGCTGCGCTCGGAGGGCCGGGACGTCGTGGTGGCGGTGGTCGAGACCCACGGCCGCGCCGCCACCCGCGCCATGACCCTCGGCTTCGAGATCGTGCCCCGTCTGCGCGTGGCCCACCGCGGCGTCGACCTCGAGGAGCTCGACCTCGACGCCGTGCTCGCCCGCGCGCCGCAGGTCGCCCTGGTCGACGAGCTGGCGCACACCAACGCACCGGGCCTCGCCCACGAGAAGCGCTGGCGCGACGTCGAGACGCTGCTCGACGCGGGCATCGACGTGATCTCGACGGTGAACATCCAGCACATCGAGTCACTCAACGACGTGGTGCAGCAGATCACGGGCGTGCCCCAGCGCGAGACCGTGCCCGACGCCGTGCTGCGCGATGCCGACCAGATCGAAGTCGTCGACCTGGCCCCGCAGGCACTCCGCGACCGGCTCTCGGCCGGGGTCGTCTACCCCGCGGCCCGGATCGACGCGGCCCTGTCGAACTACTTCCGGCTGGGCAATCTCACGGCGCTCCGCGAACTCGCCCTGCTGTGGCTCGCCGACGAGGTCGACTCCTCGCTGCAGCGCTACCGCAGCGAGCACGGCATCGGCCAGAAGTGGGAGGCCCGCGAACGCGTGGTCGTAGCCCTGACCGGCGGCCCCGAGGGCGAGACGCTGCTGCGACGCGGCTCCCGCATCGCCGCCCGCTCGGCCGGCGGGCAGCTGCTCGCCGTGCACGTCACCAGCCAGGACGGCCTGCGGTCCGGCGATCCCGCCGCCCTCACCGCCCAGCGCGCCCTCGTCGAGAGCCTCGGCGGCACCTTCCATCAAGTGGTCGGCAGCGACATCCCCGAGGCGCTCGTGCAGTTCGCCCGCGCCTCGAACGCCACCCAGCTCGTGCTCGGGGTGTCGCGGCGCAGCCGCCTCGCCGCGCTGGTCACCGGGGCGGGCATCGGGGCGACGGTCATCCGCGAGTCGGGCGACATCGACGTGCACATCGTCACCCACGCCGCAGCCGGCGGCCGGCTCAGGATGCGCCTCCCGGGCGTCGGGGGATCACTGACCGCACGACGCCGGCTGCTCGGCGCCGCGATCGCGCTGGCGGGCGGGCCGCTGCTGACCTGGCTGCTGACGGCGTTCCGCACCGACGAGTCGATCACCTCGGACGTGCTGGCGTACCAGCTGCTCGTGGTCGTCGTCGCGCTCGTCGGCGGCATCTGGCCGGCGCTGTTCGCGGCCCTCCTGTCGGGGGTGACGCTCGACTTCTTCTTCGTCGACCCGTTGTACACGGTGACCGTCGACGAGCCGCTGCACCTCCTGGCGCTGCTGCTCTACATCGTGATCGCGGTGCTCGTGTCGATCGTGGTCGACCAGGCGGCGCGGCGGTCGCGGGCGGCGCGGCGCTCGGCCGCCGAGTCGGAGTTGATCGCGGGGGTCGCGGGGGAGGTGCTGCGGGGGCAGGACGCGCTGCAGGCCTTCGTGACCCGCACGCGGGAGGCCTTCGGGCTGACGGGGGTGCGGATCGTGGTGGGGGAGCGGGTGCTGGCGAGCGACGGGGAGCCGGCCGACGGGCCGGGAGCACCTGACGCGTCGGTCGACCGAGTGGCGGTGGGGGAGCGCGCCGTGCTCGAGCTGCACGGCCGCACGCTGCAGTCGTCGGATCGGCGGCTGCTCGGCATCATCGTCACCCAGCTCGCGTCCGCCCTCGAGAACGCCGACCTCGAGCAGACCGCCCGCGAGATGGCTCCGCTCGCCGCCGCCGACCGGGTGCGCACCGCGCTGCTCGCGGCCGTCGGTCACGACCTCCGCCGCCCGCTGGCCAGCGCCACGGCGGCGCTCACCGGGCTGCGCAGCTCGACGGGCATCCTGAGCCCCGCCGACCGCGAGGAGCTCTTCGAGACCGCCGAGACGAGCCTCGGCCAGCTCACCCGGCTGCTCACCGACCTGCTCGACGTCAGCCGCGTGCAGGCCGGGGCGCTCGCCGTGACCCTCGCCGACGTGGACCTCGCCGACGTCGTGCCGGCCGCCCTGGAGGAGCTCGAGGTCGGGCCGTCGGCGGTCGAGCTCGACCTGCCCGCCGAGCTGCCGGACATGCGCGCCGACCCGGTGCTGCTCGAGCGTGTGCTGGTGAACCTGCTGGCGAACGCCCTCAAGCACGCGCCGTCGGCGACGCCCGTGGTGGTGGCGGCGTCGGCGTTCCTCGACGGGATGCAGATCCGCGTGATCGACCGCGGGCCGGGGGTGCCGGCCGATCGCCGCGAGGACATCTTCGTGCCCTTCCAGCGGCTCGGCGACACCGACAACACCTCGGGACTCGGGCTCGGGCTCGCCCTCTCGAAGGGCTTCGTGGAGGGCATGGGCGGCACGCTCGAGTACGAGGAGACGCCGGGCGGTGGGTCGACCTTCGTGGTGGCGCTGCGGGTGGCCGCGGCGAGCACGGGGTCGCCGGCGCAGGGTACGTCGTCGTCGGTACCGTAGCGCCTCTCGGGATTACCGTGGTGGCCACGGTGACCCCCGGGGTGCCCTCGTTCGTAGCCTCGACCCAGACGCCCACCCGCACCGGGGGGCCCGACGGAAGAGACACGACATGCGGCGCCACAGCCCGGGCACGGAACACGCCCCCTCCACCCTCCCGGCCCTCGCGCCGGCCGACCGCCGCCGCGGCACGCGCCGGGGTGCTCGCACGGGCGCCCTCGCCGTCGCGGGCGCGGTGGGGCTGACGGCGGCCCTGGTGCTCGGGGTGGGCGCGACCGCGCCCGCGTTCGCCGGCACCCCTCCGTCGACCCCGCCCGCCTCCGGCGGCGAGGGTGGGACGGCCAGCGCCGGAAACGTACCCGGGTTCGACCCGACGAAGGCGACCACCCCGGAGGAGGCCGCCGGCGGCACCGGGTCGGGCTCCGGCTCCGGCTCGGGCTCGGGCGACCAGCCGTTCGAGACGCTGCCCCCGGAAGGCGGCGGCGGAACCCCCGGCGACCCCACCGACGCCGAGCAGATCCCCACCACCCCCGACTGGCCCGCGCCCGACGAAGGACCGAAGTCCCCGGCCGGCGAGCCGACCATCGAGGCGCACGACGACGTGCTGTCTGTCGCATCCGGTCACTCGATCAGGATCAACTGGGACGACCTGGTCGGCAACGACGTGAACCCCTCGGGCCTCGCCGTGCTGCCGGCCGATCACAGCTGGCCCGCGCACGGCTCGCGCAGCGTCTTCTCGACCCTCGACACGGCCGACCGGTACATCACCTACTGGGCCGACGAGGGCTTCGTGGGCAAGGACTCCTTCCAGTACGAGGTGCGCGACGCCTCGGGAGCGGTGGGCATCGCCCCGGCGACCGTGATCATCCACGTCACCCCGCAGTCGTCCCCGGTCGTCACGAACGACGTGTACACCGCCAAGAGCTACCACTCGATCGAGGCGTCGGGCGGCGGCCTGACGATGAACGACACCGACGCCGACGGCGACAAGCTCACCGTCAAGCTGCTGCCCGCCTACGGACCCCAGCACGGCACCGTCGTGCTGGCTCCGGGCTCGTTCGGCGGCTTCACCTACACGCCGACGCCCGGGTACGTCGGCACCGACATGTTCGGCTACCAGGCGGTGGACGGGTACGGCGGATCGAGCCTGCTCGGTGTGGCGACCATCACCGTCCTCGAGGAGATCCACGCCACGGGCGTGCTGACCATCTCCGGCACCCCGTCGGTCGGGTACTGGCTCTCGGCGAAGGCTCCGGTGTTCACGCCGGCGTCGACCTCGATCGCCTACCAGTGGTACCGCGGCGCCTCGGCGATCCCCGGCGCGACCCAGCCGAACTACTCGGTGCACGACGCCGACGCGGGGTCGGCGCTGTCGGTGCGCGCCCTCGCCTCGAAACCCGGCATGCAGAGCATGCAGTTCAACTCGCTCCCGACCTCGCCCATCACCCGCCTCTTCACGTCGACCTCGACGCCGACGGTGTCGGGCACGGCGAAGGTCGGATCGACGCTGACCGCCGCGACCCCCGGCTGGCAGCCCGCCCCCGAGTCCTTCACCTACCAGTGGCGCCGCAACGGCTCCCCGATCACCGGAGCGACCGCGTCGACCCTGAAGCTCGGCATCTACGACCAGGGCTGGGCGATCAGCGTCGCCGTCACCGCGGTGAAGGCCGGCTACCAGCCGGTCACCACGGTGAGCGGCGCGACGGGCATCGTGCAGGCCGGCCTGCTCACCGCGACCCCGAAGCCCACCATCTCGGGCACGGCGAAGGTCGGCTCGAAGCTCGCCGCCGTCCCCGGCGCCTGGGGCCCGGCTCCGGTCTCCCTGGCCTACGTCTGGAAGCGCTCGGGCGTCGCCATCAGCG
Source organism: Herbiconiux sp. VKM Ac-2851 (assembly GCF_013205105.1). Lineage (NCBI taxonomy): Bacteria > Bacillati > Actinomycetota > Actinomycetes > Micrococcales > Microbacteriaceae > Herbiconiux > Herbiconiux sp. VKM Ac-2851. Next base: position 690,481 of record NZ_JABMLJ010000003.1, read on the forward strand.
GTGCCACCGCCTCGGGCTACACGCTCACGGCGGCCGACCTCGGCAAGGCGGTCACGGTCACCGTCACCGGCACGAAGGCGGGCTTCACGACCGTCGCGAAGACGAGCTCCCCGACCGGGTCCGTGGTCGTCGGAACGCTGACTGCGGCGCCCAAGCCGACGGTCGCTGGCACGGCCAAGGTCGGCTCGAAGCTGACCGCCGTGGCGGGCACCTGGGGCCCCGCGCCGGTGGCGTTGAGCTACACCTGGAAGCGTGCGGGAGTCGCGATCACCGGCGCCACCGCGTCGAGCTACACGCTGACGGCGGCCGACCTCGGCAAGACGGTCACCGTGACGGTCAAGGGAGCGAAGTCGGGCTTCACCTCGCTCTGGAAGACGAGCGCTCCGACCGCGACCGTGGTCGCCGGGACGCTCACGGCGACGCCTCAGCCCACCATCACGGGCACGGCCAAGGTCGGCTCGAAGCTGACCGCAGTGGCGGGCACCTGGGGGCCCGCGCCGGTCGCGCTGAGCTACACCTGGAAGCGCGCGGGCGTCGCGATCACCGGTGCCACGGCGTCGAGCTACACGCTGACCACGGCCGACCTCGGCAAGACGGTCACCGTGACGGTCAAGGGTGCGAAGTCGGGCTTCACCTCGCTCTGGAAGACGAGCGTCCCGACCGCGAAGATCGCGGCGAATTAGGCGGGCCCGTCGACGGGTCGCCCTTCACCCGCGGAAGGGCGACCCGCCGGCCACCGCTCGACCGGTCGCCCCTCCTCGGGCGGCCGGTCGCCGACGTGCGGCGGTACTGTGACCGCATGCCGATGACCGACCTCGCCTCCGCCAGCTGGACCGACGTGCAGCAGCACATCGCCTCCGGCCGCACCCTCGCCGTGCTGCCCTTCGGGGCCCTCGAGCAGCACGGGCCGCACCTCCCGCTCTCGACCGACACGATCCAGGCGGCCGGCGTCGCCGAGCGCATCGCCCGGCACTACGAGGCCCTGCTGCTGCCGGCCGTGCCGTACGGCGAGACCTGGGACAACGGCGGCTTCCCCGGCACGATCTCCCTCGCCGCCTCGACCGTCACGGCGATCTGCCGCGACATCGGCCTGTCGGCGCAGTCGTTCGGCGTGACGACGCTGGTCATCGTGAACGGCGACTACGGCAACCGGGCACCCGTGCACGCGGCCGCCCGAGAGCTCTCGATCGGGGGCTTCGACACGCTGGTGCTGGACTATCCGGGGCTCGCCGAGATCGGTGACACCGCGAAGGAGACCGCCTGGGCGGCACCGGGTCTCTGCCACGCCGACGAGATCGAGACCTCGATGGTGCTGGCCCTCGAACCGCGGCTCGTGCATCCGGACCGCTTCGTCGCGGCCTACCCCGAGCTTCCCGCCGACTTCGGGCGGCGACCGATCCGCTTCGACACGCTCTCACCGAGCGGTGTCTTCGGCGACCCGCGGCCCGCGACCGCCGAGAAGGGCGAGGCGATCATCGCCTACGTCGTCGAGCGCTCGATCGAGGAGATCGACGGGCACCTGGCCGCGATCTCCGGTTGAGCGAGGCAGAGCGGATGCTCGCCCGCCCTACTCGTTCGGGAACGTCAGCGTCGCGAGCCCTCGGGCGCTCGCGTTCGGCCGCCGCTCGAGCGCCGGCGACAGCAGCTCGACCAGCACCACCTCGGTCGGATACTGCACCACCCCCGACAGCACGTGCCCCGAGTGCGCCCGCGCCGAGTCGCCCTTCGCACCGACGGAGGCGTGCAGGTGCACGAGCGGCCCGTCGGATCCGCGCGCGACGGTCGCCGTGCCGTGGCCCTCGCAGTTGCGCACGGTGATCGACTCGGGCATCGGCTCGTCCTCGTCGGCCGGCGGCTCGCCCGCCCCGATCAGCGTGAGCTCGCGGAAGGCGCCTAGGAACACCGGCACGTAGCCGTCGGTCACCCCGAAGCGGAGGCACGCCTGCACCAGCGCCTCGAGCACTCCGTCGCCCGGCTCGAGCACCACGAGGATCGTGCGGCCCGTGACCGCTTCGCTACCGAACATCCGTCGATTCTCGCAGGTGCCGGTGCCCCGTCCCGTCCACCCTGTGGCGGAAGGCGCCCCCGCCGCCCGCCCGCTCGGTCGTCATCCGCCGGTGGCTAGGGTGGTGCCAGCGCCGCCGAGGCGCTCGAACGAGGGGAACCCGATGGACGGCACGCTCGAGGGCATCATGGTCTGGAACGGCGAGCGGATGCTCGGGCCGTCGCGCCTCGCCTGGACGACGCCGGGCGGCCACGCCCCCGACCGCATCACCGGGCTCGCACCCGCCGACGACCGCCACCCGGGGCTCAGCGTCATCCCGGGACTCATCGACACCCACGTGCACCTCGACACGAACGTGCTCGACGGATCGGGCCCGGGCGACGCCTGGCCGCTCGTCACCCCGCCCGAGGAGAAGGCGCTGCACGTGGCCGCGCACACGCTGCGCTTCGCGGCCCACGGCGTGACGACGCTGCGCGACCTCGCCGCCTCGTCCGTGCAGATCGCGGTTGCGCGCGCCCTGGACCAGGGCGTGCTCGAGGGCCCCCGACTGCTCGCGAGCGGGCCCGTCGGCATGACCGCCGGCCACGGCGACTTGTTCACGCCGCCGCGCGTGCGCGACCGTCCGCCGGTCGCCGACTCGCCCGACGAGTGCCGGCGGCTCGTGCGGCAGTGGGCGCGGGAGGGCGCGACGGGCATCAAGCTCTACACCAGCGGCGGCATCTTCTCGATGGGCGACCAGGTGGGCTGGCGCAACCAGACGCGGGCCGAGATCGCGGCGACCGTCGACGAGTCGCACGCGCTGGGGATGCTCGTCGCCGCCCACAGCCACACGGCCGAGGGCATCGCGATCGCCCTCGAGGAGGGCGTCGACTCGATCGAGCACGGCACCGGGATGACCCGGGAGCAGTTCCCGGCGCTGGTCGCGGCGAACATCCCGGTGAGCCCGACTCTGCTGATCAACGATCTGGTCGCGGCCGGTGGTCCGGGCATCCGCCCCGAGGCCGCCGAGAAGGCGCGGGCGGTCGTGGCCGGACGCGACGAGGTCTTCCGCGAGGCCGCCCGCGCCGGAGTGCGCTTCGTGCTCGGCACGGATGCGAACGGCCGCTTCGTGCGGCACGGCGGCCAGCTCGACGAACTGAGGGCGATGAGCCGGCTGTTCGGCTGGGACGCCTCGCGAGCCCTGGTCGCCGCCACCTCGGACGCCGCCGACGCGCTCGGCCTCGGCGACCGGATCGGGCGGCTCGCTGAGGGGCACGCCGCCGACTTCGTCGTCGTGCGGGGCCGCCCGTGGGAGGACCTCGACGCGCTGGCGCCCGACCGCATCGTCGCAGTCGTGGCGCGCGGACGCGTGCTGGCAGGCCGCCTGCCCGACGCCTGACCCGGCTACCGGGCGCCAGGCGATCTCGTCGACCTACGGGCTAGACCCAGAAGTTCTCGTGCACGACGGCCGCCTCGTCCTCGAGGTGCGGGCCCGAGACCTCGATGCGGCGCTGGCCGCGGGCGAAGACCTCACGGCAGGGGAGCGAGAAGGTCGGGTTCTCGGGGTGGTCGCCGGTGAGCTCGAGCAGCCGGTGCTCCGAGAGGGCGTAGACGACGCGGTCGACGCCCGTCCAGTAGACGGCTCCCGAGCACATCGCGCACGGCTCGGCGCTCGTGTAGAGCGTGCTGCCGGCCATCCCCTCGGCGCCGAGCCGGCGGAACGCCAGCGCGACCGCGCGCAGCTCGGCGTGCTGGGTGGGGTCGCCGGTGGGAGGGAGGGAGTCGTTGCCGGCCTCGGCCACGATCGTGCCCGCGGCATCGGTGACCAGGGCGCCGAAGGGATGGCGGCCCGAGTCACGGGACTCCGCTGCGACGCGCAGGCTCTCCCGCAGCAGTCGGGTGTCGGTGTCGTTCACGGGTGCCTCCACATGTACACAAGACGGTTTCTCGGATCACGGCGAGTGTAGACGAACCGCGGTATTACGACGAAGTGTTACGGCGGCGTTACGGTCCTGCTACAACTCCCGTACAACTTGTGAACAAGTCGCAGCGGGCGGTTAGCCTGCTGGAACACCGCGGCTCCGACCGTGCCGCTGCCTCCCCGAAAGGTCAGAATGCTCCACTCCGACGCATCTCCCGCTCGAATCGACGAGCAGGAGATCCGGCTGCTGCCGAAGGCCGAGGTGCACGTGCACCTCGAAGGCACCTTCGCGCTCGGAGACATCCTGCGGCTCGCGAAGGAGAACGGCGTCGCCCTCCCCGGCCCGGCCGCCACGATCTTCGACGTCAGCACCCACGACGGCTTCACCCGCCCCGAGGTGAGCACCGGCGGCACTGAACAGGGCGTCGGCGGCGCGGGGCTGAGCGGGTTCCTCCGCTTCCTCGACTGGCAGTGCGGACTGGTGCGCAGCGCCGAGCAGGCCGCGCGGGTGGCGTACTCCTTCGCCGCACGCCAGACGGCCTCGGGCGTGCGCTACTCCGACGTCATCGTCAACCCGACGCACTGGAACGCCTGGCGCGGCCGCGAGATCGCCCTGCTGGAGGCGCTCGCCGCCGGCTTCGACGAGGCCGAACAGGACGGCCTGGGCTCCGCGAACATCGCGTACTCGCTGCTCCGCGGCCAGAGCGCGGCCGAGGCCGAGCAGCTGATCGGCGATCTCGTCGACCGGCGCCCCGCCCGGGTGGTCGCCGTGAGCGTCGATGGCGACGAGAAGGCCAGCGGCCGCACCGGCGAGAAGTTCCGCGGCGCCTTCCGTCTCGCCGAGTCGGCGGGGCTCCGCCGCACGGTGCACGCGGGGGAGTCGAGCGGGCCGGAGGGTGTCTGGGACGCCCTCGACCTCCTGCACGCCGAGCGCATCGACCACGGCGTGCGATCGATCGAGGATCCGGCCCTCATCCAGCGGCTGATCGACGACGACATCCCGCTCGGCGTCTGCCCCCGCTCGAACGTCACGCTTGGCCTGTACCCCGACTGGGCCGCGCATCCGCTGCCCAGGCTCGTCGAGGCCGGCGTGCGGGTGACGCTCAACACCGACGACCCGGCACCTCTCGCCTGCACCATCGACGAGGACTGGGCCGTCGCCGCCGAGGTCTACGGCTTCGACCGTGCGCAGCTCGCCCGCTTCGCCGCCGAGTCCATCCGCGCCTCCTTCGCCGACGACGACCTCAAGCGCGAGCTGCTGGCCGAGCTCGAGGCGCTGACCCCTGCGCTCACGGCCGCGGTGCCCGGGGGCACGCCATGACCGTGCTTTCGACCGGCGCCCTGCGACCGGCGGCCTTCGCCCTGGGTCTAGTCGCGATCGCGGTCGCCTCCGTCGTGGTGCTGGCGGCGGCCCCGTCGCGCGCAGAAGCGCCCGTGGCGGCAACTCCCACCGCCACGTCCGCCGCCACCCCGCCGGCCGCCGCCGCCCCGGCCGACGGCTCCGCCGTCGCGCTCGCCCCGCTCCTCGCCACCTGGCCCGACGCCTACCGCGTCACCGGCACCAAGTCCGAGCCCCTCTACGTCGAGCACATCACCTCCACCCGCACCGGCGACGACTACGCCCTCACCATCGACGTCGTGGCCCAGGGCGACAGCCCGCTCGGCGTCCAGTCGAGCTCGGTGCACCTCGACGCCGACGGCACGGTCCGCTGGGTCGACGGATGCACGAAAGCACCCGACCGCTGCGCCGACGACCCCGGCCTCCGCGGTTTCCTGTCCCAGGCGGCGCTGCTCGCGGCCGAGCGCCGGGGAGGGTTGCCCGAGTGGGGCGTCGCCAGGACGCTGCACGGGCATCCGGTCGTCTGCGTCTCGGACGCCGCCCTGCACCCCCTCGACCCGCCCACCGTGGTGACCCTCGACCCCTGCTTCTCGACCGCGACGGGCGCCCTGCTCGGTCACTGGTCGAGCGACAGCGACGCCTTCGTCGGACCGACCCTCGCCGAGGGCCTGGTCGACGAGGCCCGCTGACCCGCGCCCCGGCGCGCCGCACCACCCGCCCACCGCACCACGCAGCACCACCCACCCCACCGCCGCACCACCCCACCCCTGCACCGCCTCCCCGAAAGGACCACCATGAGACGCCGCGCCTCCCTCCTCCCGGCCGCCGCCCTGATCACCGTCGCCGGACTCGCCCTCGCGGGCTGCAGCTCCGGCTCGTCGGCCTCGAGCGACTCCTCCACCCCTGCCGCCGACGACGTCATCAAGGTCGGTGCCCTGACCCCGGGCAACACGAACGACGGCGCCTTCAACCAGTCGCTGGCGGATGCGCTCGAGAAGCTGAAGGACGAGGGGCTCATCGACTACGAGCTCCGTGACCAGATGAGCGACCCGGCCGAGAGCGAACCGGTCATCGCCGACTTCGCCAGCCAGGGCTACGACCTGATCATCGGCCACGGCATCGAGCTCGGCGACGCCGTGTTCTCGGTCGCCGAGACCTTCCCCGACGTGAAGTTCACCGCGTCGGGCGGCCCCGACATCCTCGAGAAGTACACCGACAACGTCGAGACCTGGACCTACAGCACCCCCGAGGTCGGCTACCTCTCCGGCTACATCGCGGGTGCCACCGGTGCCTCGCCGATCGGCCGCGTCGAGAGCCTGGAGCTCGACTTCGTCACCGCGACCGACGCCTTCTTCCAGCAGGGCGTGACCGCGGCGAACCCCGCGGCCGAGTTCCTGCCGGTCGTCTACGCCGGCAGCTTCGACGACGCCCAGGCGGCCGCCGCGGCGACCACCGGCCTGATCGGTCAGGGCGCGAAGCTCGTCTACACGACCGGTGACGGCATCGCCGCGGGTGTCGGCTCGGCCGCCGCCGACGGCGGGGTGCTGAGCGTCGGCGTGTCCTCCGCCGGAGGCGACGCCGCCCTGGCGAACAACGTCTCGACGGTCGACCTCGACATGTACCCGATCGTCAAGGCCTGGGTCGAGGAGGTCGCCGACGGCGGCTTCGGCGGCAAGGGCGTGACCTCGACGCTCGCGAACGGCGGCATCGTCTTCGACCCGATCAACGACGTCGGCGGAAAGGTCCCCGCCGAGGCGGCGGCCAAGGTCGACGAGGTCATCGCAGGCATCAACGACGGATCCGTCACGATCGGCTGATGACCATCTCACCCCAGGAGTCGGGCCGCGTCGTCGAGGCGCGGTCCGTCTCCAAGAGCTACGGCCCGGTTCGGGCGCTGCACGACGTGTCGATCACGGTGCGCCCCGGCGCGGTGCACGCCCTGGTCGGCGAGAACGGGGCCGGCAAGTCGACCCTGGCGAAGGTGCTCGCGGGCATCGAGCCGCCGACGAGCGGCACGATGACCCTCGGCGGGGCGTCCTACGCCCCGCGCGACCGGGCCGAGGCCAAGCGCCGCGGCATCAACATGGTGCCCCAGCAGCTCAGCCTCGTGGGGGAGCTCAGTCTCGTCGAGAACTACCTCGTCGTCGGCTCGCGGCCGTTCGTCAACCGGCGGTCGGCGCGCTCCCTGCTCGCCGCGACCCTCGACCGGGCCCGCGTCGAGGTCGACCTCGACGCCCCCACCTCCTCGCTCACCCACTCCCACCGGCAGCTCGGCGAGATCGTGGTGGCGTTGGCCGAGGGCGCCCACACGCTCATCCTCGACGAGCCGACGGCGAGCCTGGGGCCGCTCGAGGTGGGCGGGCTGTTCGAGCACCTCCGCTCGCTCTGCGAGCTCGGCACCGCGATCGTGCTGATCACCCACCGCCTCGACGAGGTGCGCCAGGTGGCCGACGACCTCACGGTGCTCTCGCACGGCCTCGAGGTGCACCACGGCTCGGCGACCGGGCTGCAGCCGGCCGAGATCGCTCGGCTGATGGTGGGGGAGCTGCCCGAGCTCGCCCCCCGCGCAGCCCGGGCCCGCGGGGCTGTCACACTGCGGGCCGAAGCCGTCGTCGCCCGGTCGACCCGCGACGCGGGCCTCGACGGGGTCGACCTCGCAGTGCACGCGGGGGAGGTCGTGGGCCTCGCAGGGGTCGCCGGCAGCGGGCAGAACCTGCTGCTCGACGTGCTCGCCGGCTTCGTGCCGCCGCGCTCCGGCACGGTGACGCTCGAGGGCTCCCGCACCGTCACGATCACCGGCAGCCGCGCCTCGACGGCTGCCGCCGAACGGGGCGGGGCGACGGCGAGCACTCTCCGGGCCGCCGGCCTCGCCTGGATCCCGGAGGACCGCCGCGACGCCGTCGTGCCCGCCATGAGCCTCCGCGAGAACCTCGCGGTCTACTCCAGCGCGCGGGGCGGGCGAGCGGATGCGCGGGCACCCGCCCAGGGCTCCGCCGACGCGTCGGCACCCGCAGCCCGCCTCGCGGCCTTCGACGTGCGCCCGGCCCGCCCCGAGCTCCTCGCGGCCGGCCTCTCCGGAGGCAACCAGCAGAAGCTGCTCGCCGCGCGCGAGCTCGGCGGTGCCTCGACCCCGGCCGTGGTGCTCGCCTACGGGCCGACCCAGGGCCTCGACCTCCGAGCGGCCCAGGCGATCCGCGAGCGTCTCGTCGACCTCGCCGCCGACGGCGCCGCCGTGCTCGTCGCCTCGCACGACCTCGAGGAGGTGCGCGCGGTCGCCGACCGGATCGTGGTCATGTTCGGCGGCCGCATCGTCGCCGACCTCCCCATCGCCGAGGCCTCCACCGAGCGCCTCGGCCGCGCCATGGCGGGCCTCCCCGCCGACGACACGCCTCTTCCCACCCTCCCCGAGGAGCCCGCACCATGACCGAGCTGACCGACCTCTACCCCACGGCCGCCGAGCTCGGCCGCCTGCGGGCCGTCGCCTCCGGCACCGAGCGCCCCGACCTGATCGTCCGCGGCGGCCTCGTGCAGTCGCCCGGCACCGAGGAGTGGCTCGAGCGCGACGTCGTCGTCGCCGGCCGCCACATCGCAACCCTGACCCCCTGGAACCACGTGCCCGCCGGCCCGGACGTCGAGGAGATCGACGCCACGGGCTCCCACGTAGTGCCCACCTTCATCGACGCCCACCTGCACATCGAGTACACGAACCTCACCCCGGGCGAGCTCGCCCGCCTCAGCGTCGCCCGCGGCACCGGCACCGTGCTGACCGACCCGAACGGCGCCGCCAACGTCTGGGGCGCCCGCGGCATGGACCTCCTGCTCAGCACCGGCACCCCGCTGCACGTCTTCCAGCAGGTCTCGCCCACGACCCCCGCCTCGCCCACCCTGGAACACGGCGGTGCGGTCATCCCCGAGGAGGTCGTGCGAGCCCGCCTCTGGGACCCGGTCACCACCAACCTCGGCGAGGGCAACCCCTTCGACTACGGCGAGGTATCCACCGGCCGCTTCCGCGAGGCGCTAGTCGCCGGCCGCCGCATCACCGGCCACACCGCCGCCCAGACCGAGGAGTCGCTCTGGGGCTACCTCGCCGCGGGTGTCGGCGACGACCACAACTCCGCGACCGTCGACGAGGTGCTGGAGCGCGTGCGCCTCGGCGCGATGATCACGATCATGGGAGCCTCCCTCACCGACAACACCGTGCCGATCTTCGCCGACCTCGACCGGGTCGCCCCCGCGCTCCGCAGCCTCTGCTTCTGCGCCGACGACAAGCACGCCCTCGACCTGCACACCGAGGGGCACATCGACCACCACGTCCGCCAGGCCATCCGCTTCGGCGTCGACCCGCAGCTGGCCTACCGCATGGCCACCACGCAGCCCGCCGCGTACTACCGGCTCGATCAGGTGCTGGGGCTCCTCGCCCCGTCGCGCCTGGCCGATCTGCAGATCATCCCCGAGCTCGCCGAGGTGCGGCCGTCGGTGGTCGTCGTCGAGGGCCGGGTGGCCGCCCGCGACGGCCGGGCACTGTTCGAGAACGACGATGAACTGCCGGACTGGGCATCCGGAACCGTGCACCTGCCCGAGGTGCTCGACCCCGCGATGTTCGCCGTGCCCGCGAGCGGCGACGAGGCCCGCGTGCGCGCCATGGCGATGTACAAGGGCTATTTCAAGCGCGAGTTCGAGGCCGAGCTGCCGGTCGTCGACGACCTGGTGCAGACCGACCCGTCGGCCGACGTGCTGAAGATCGCGGTCGTCGACCGGCACCACGGCTCGGCCGAGACCGGCATCGGTTTCGTGCAGGGCTTCGGGCTTCGGGAAGGTGCCGTCGCCATCACCATGAACTGCCCGAACATGAACATCGCCGTGGTCGGGGTCGACGACGCCGCGATGCTCCGAGCCGTCGAGGAGCTGCGCACCATGGGCGGCGGCTTCGTCACGGTCGACGGCAGGGGCGAGGTGGTCGGCCGGGTGGCCCTGCCCGTCGGCGGCATGATGAGCGCCGCCCCGTTCGAAGAGACGGCGGATGCCCTGCAGCGCGCCCACGCCGCCACCCACGCCCTCGGCTGCCGCATCCCCTCGCCGTACATCATCCTGTCGTTCGTCGGCCTCTACGTCGTGCCCGACCTCGGGCTCACCGAACTCGGACTGATCGACACCGCGTCGCAGGCCTTCGTCGACGTGCTGCTGCCGGGAGCCGTCGACCGGTGCGGCTCGTGAGGGCTCTCGACCGGCAGCGGTGGGTGCTGACCGGGGCGGTCGTCGTCTCGATCATCTTGATCGCCGGCGCGCTGATCGTGTTCGCCGGTGCCGACCCGCTGCTCGGGCTGCAGGGTCTCGTCGAGGGCGTCTCGAGCTCGCCCTACCGCATCGGCGAGGTGCTCGTCGGGGCGGTGCCGATCGGCATCGTGGCGCTGACGCTCATCCCCGCGCTGCGGGCCGGGGTGTTCTCGGTCGGCGCTGAGGGCCAGATCGTGGTCGGCGCGATCTTCGCGACCGCCGCCGTCTTCGCCGTCAACCGGATGCTCGACGGCGGTGCCCCCGCCCTGCTCCTCTGGGTCGCGGGCTTCGTCGCCGGTGCCCTCGGCGGCGGGCTGATGGCGCTGCTGCCCGCGTTCCTCGCCGTGCGCTGGCGGGTGAACGAGATCCTCAGCACCCTGCTGCTGAACTACCTCGCCGCCGGGTTCCTCGGCTGGACGCTCCGCACCTGGCTCGCCACCGAGGCCGAGACCGCCACCCCGCAGAGCGACGAGCTGCCCGAGGCCGCGAGCCTGCCGAGCCTCATCCCCGGCACCCGGGCGCACTGGGGCATCCTGCTCGTCGTCGTGCTCGCGGTCGTGTTCCTCGTCTGGCAGCGGAGCGCGGCCAGCACCCGGCTGAGCGTGTTCGCCAGCCGGCCGAAGCTCGCGCTGCGGCTCGGCGCGACCCGCAGCCGCACGGTGTACTCGACGATGCTCGTGTCGGGGCTCGGCGCGGGAGTGGTCGGCTGGATCCAGGTGGCCGGGGTCAACGACCGGCTGCTCAGCTCGGTGTCGGGCGGGGTGGGGTTCTCGGGCATCGCCGTGGCGCTGCTCGGGGCGCTCGCGCCGATCGGGATCGTGGCGGCCGCTCTGTTCTTCTCGGCGCTCACCGCCGGGGCCGTGGGCATGCAGTCGGCGACCGGCACCGTGCCGTCGTCGATCGCCGAGGTGATCAAGGGGGTGCTGCTGATGGGGGTGGCGTGCATCGCCGCCTACCAGCGGCGGCCGGCGGCTGTCGTGGCGCCCACCGAGCCGGTTGTGGCGGATGCGCCCGCCGAGCCCGTGGCGACGGCCGAGGCCGAGGAGGCGCGCGCATGAGCGTCGAGCTGTGGGTCGCCATCATCGCCGGCGCGCTCGCCCTGGCGGCGCCGCTCGTGCTCGCCGGCATCGGCGAGGGCTTCGTCGAGCGGGCGGGCCGGATCAACCTCGGCATCGAGGGAATGATGATCATGGGCGCCCTCACCGGCGTCTGGGCCGGAAGCCTCGCGGGCCCGCTCGCCGGTCTCGTCGCCGGCCTCCTGGTCGGCCTCGTGCTGGCCGTCGTGATGAACCTGCTCGTCTACCGGCTGCACGCCAACGAGATCGTGATCGGGCTCGGCATCACGATGCTCGGCCTCGGACTCAGCACCTACCTCTATCAGCTGTGGGTGCCGTCGGGTCAGACCAACGTCGCCGTCGCCACGGTGCCCCGCGTCGACCTCGGGCCGCTGAGCGAGCTGCCGGTGGTCGGCCCCATCCTGTTCGGGCAGAGCCCGCTGGTCTACCTGGCCGTCGTGCTGCTCGTCGTCGCCTGGGCCGTGATGCGGTTCACCCGCTTCGGCCTCGCGGTGCAGGCCGTGGGAACCGACCCGGCCTCGGCCGCTCTGCGGGGCGTGCGGGTGGAGCGCACGGGCGCATCCGCTCTGCTGATCGGCGGGGCGCTCGCCGGGCTCGGTGGCGCGGTGATCACGGTCGGTACCATCGGCTCGTTCACGCCCGACATCACCGCCGGTCGCGGGTACATCGTGCTGGCGGTCGTGATCATGGGCCGCAGCCGCCCGATCGGCATCGCACTGGGTGCGCTGCTGTTCGCGTTCCTGCAGAGCTTCGCGCTGCTGTCGCAGTCGACGTCGCTGCAGCTGCCCAGTGAGCTCTATCAGTCGCTACCGTACCTGGTGACCCTCGTCGTGCTCGTGATCACCTCGCGCAGCCAGATGCGACGGCTCTTCAAGACAGTGAGGCCTGCATGACCAGTGACAGCCAGCGCGTGCTCGCGGGGGTGCTGCGCTTCGTGCGCGACGCCGCCGCGTCCGGATCGACCCTGCCCGGCGAGGTCGAGATGGCCGAGCGCCTCGGCATCACCCGCAAGCAGGTGCGCGACGTGCTCGCCTCGCTCGAGCAGCAGGGCATCGTGCTGCGCCGGCAGGGCGCCGCCACCGAGGTCGACCCGGTGGCCACGCGGATGAGCGTGCGCTTCGAGGATCAGCTCGAGTACAGCACCCTGCTGCGGCAGCTGGGGTACGAGAGCACCGTCGAGGTGCTGTCGATCTCGGACGTGCTGCTGCCCAAGGAGAGCGCCGGACTGCTGATGACCGAGACCGGCCGGCCCGCCGCCCGGATCGTGAAGCGCTGGCGGGCCGACGGCTCGGTGGCGATGCTCTCGTTCGGCACGATGCCGCTGCCGTTCCCGCGGGCCGAGGTCGACCTCGGCGACTCCATCTACACGGCCGTCAAGCAAGTCTGGGGCGAGGCGATCGCCTGGGAGATCACGACCCCGTCGGCCGAGGTGCTCGGGGAGGAGGATGCCGAGCTGTTCGAGCATCCGGTGGGCACACCCGTGCTGACGCTCGACATCGTGGGGCTCGGGCTGAGCGGGCGGCGGCTGTTCCACGCGCGGGAGCTGCACGACCCGAAGACCGTGTCGTACTCGATCATGCGCACCATCCGGCCGCCGCAGGTGTTCTCGACGGCGCGGTACCAGTTCTAGGGTCGCCTGCTCCACTCTTTTCTTCGTCGTCCCCCCTCGAAAGGAACTCTCATGCTCCGTCGCCCCTCACCGGTCGCCGTGCCCTCCTCGGAGGAGGCCTGGATCGAGGTCGCCACCGCGCTCGCCGCCCGCTTCGCCGCGACGGTCGCCGCCGACGACGAGTCGATAGGGCTGCCCCTCGCGCACCTGCAGGCGATCTCGGACAGCGGCCTCGACACGGCCTTCCTCCCCGTCGAGCACGGGGGAGAGGGGCTGTCGTACGCCGCCCTCGCGCAGGTGGTGCGTCTCTTCGCCGCCGCGCATCCGGCCGTCGCGGCGGTGTGGCTGATGCACATCGGCGCTGCGCACGGGCTCGTGACCATGTCGCCGCCGCCCGCCGCCGCGTTCTTCGCCGAGAGGCTGCGCGCCGGAGACCGCTTCTCGAATGCGCTCTCGGAGCCCGCGGGCGGCAACCACTTCCTCGCCTCGCAGCAGGACGTCGACCCGATCGACGGCGGCTGGTCTCTCACGGGCCGGAAGCTCTTCGTCTCGGGCGTCGAGGTCGCCGACCATCTGCTGCTCAACGTGCGCATCGACGGCGAGCCCGCGTTCTTCGGCGTCTCCCGCGATTCGACGATGAGCCTGCCGCCGATCGACCAGACCATCGGCATGCGCGCCACCCGCAGCCGCAGCATCGTGTTCGACGGCACCGTGCTGCCGGCCTCGCGCCGCTGCGGTCCGCCGCCGGCCGACTACGCGAACCTCATCACGGTCGGCTTCGCCTCGCTCTCGATCGGCATCGCCGAGTCGGCGGTCGACGCTCTGGTGACCTCGGCCACGACCCCCAAGGGCCCTGCCGGTGCTGTGCTGGCTGACGAGCAGTGGGTGAAGGCCGAGACCGGGATGCTCTGGACCGAGCTGCGCGGCGCCGCCCTCGTGGCGGAGCAGGTGGCCTGGCTCGCCGACCGCCGCGATCCGCTCGCGATGGCGGCCGCCACCGAGGCGAAGATGCTGGCGAACGAGGTGGCGAAGAAGGCGGCCGCGCTGGCGCTCAAGGTCGGGGGCGGGGGAGCGTACCTGGCGCGCTCGCCCATCCAGCGGATCTTCCGCGACGCGCAGGCCGGGGCGCTGATGGCGTACTCGGTGCCGTTCAGCGCCGAGGTCGTGGGGTCGTGGGTGCTCGCGTCACGCTGACCGCCCCGCCGGTCGGCTGCCGCTACAGTGGGGCCTCATGGCGTACCCCCTCGTGAACCCGCCCGTCGGCAGTGTCGAGGAGCTGGAGGCGGTGGTCGGCACCGCCATCCCCGCCATCGCGAACAAGGTGCGCGACCGCCTCGACGACCACGACCGCGCCTGGATCGCGCAATCGCCCCTCGTCTTCATCGCCACCTCTGACGCGGCCGGCCGGCTCGACGTCTCGCCGAAGGGCGACCCGGGGTCGGTCGCGCTCGTCCTCGACGACACCACGCTCGTGATCGCCGAGCGTCCGGGCAACCGCCGGGCCGACGGCTTCCGCAACATCCTGCAGAACCCTCGGGTCGGGCTGCTCTTCGTAGAGCCCGGACGCAGCGAGACCCTCCGCGTGGCCGGCCGGGCCCGCATCGCCCGCGACGAGCCGTTCTTCGACCGCCTCGTCGTGCGCGGCCACCGCCCGACGCTCGCGCTCGTCGTCGACGTCGAGGAGGTCTTCCTCCACTGCGCGAAGGCCTTCGCGCGCTCGCAGACCTGGAAGGCGGAGCACTGGGCCGAGCATCCGCTGCCCGCCTACGCCGCGGCCGGCAACCTCTACCGATCCACCCCGTGACCTCTGCCTGACGGAGGCGCAGCCTTCTACTTCAGCAGGCGGGAGAGCACCCGGTCGGCGAGCGGCTTGCCGCCCGTCTGGCAGGTGGGGCAGTACTGCAGGCTCGAGTCGGCGTAGGTGACCTGGCGGATGGTGTCGCCGCAGACGGGGCAGGCTTGCCCGGTGCGGCCGTGCACCGCGAGGCCCTGCTTCTTCTCGGCCTTCAGCTCCGACGCCGCGAGCCCCTCCGCCCGGGCGATCGCCCCGCGCAGCGTCGATTGCATCGCTCCGTAGAGCAGCGCCGTCTCGTCGGCGGTCATGGCGGCGGGCTTGAACGGCGACATCTTGGCGGCGTGCAAGATCTCGTCGGAGTACGCATTCCCGATGCCCGCGATGGTCGACTGACTGCGCAGCACGCCCTTGATCTGTGCCCGACCCGCCTGTTTCAGGATGCCCGCGAACACCTCGAGAGTGAAGCCCTCGCCTAAGGGGTCGGGGCCGAGCCGGGCGATGCCCGGCACCTCCTCCGGCGACCGGACGACGTAGATCGCGAGGCTCTTCTTCGTGCCCGCCTCGGTGAGGTCGAAGCCGGTGCCGTCGTCGAGCACGAGCCGCGCCGCCAGGGCTCCGCGCCCGGGTCTACCGCTGGGTGGCGGAGGCGGAGCATCCCGCCACCTGAGCCAGCCCGCCCGCGCGAGGTGGGTGATGACGTGCAGCTCACCGCCGTCGGCGCCCCGCAGCACGAAGTCGAGGAACTTGCCGTGCCGGTCGACCCGCTCGACCGTGCTGCCCGCGACCGCCGACACGGGCGGGTCGAAGGTCTTGAGCGCGGCGAACGACACCGGCTCGAGGCGCTCGACCAGGCGCCCCGCCAGCCGGCCGTTCAGGTCGACCGTGAGGGCATGGACTTCAGGCAGCTCCGGCACGCCTCCAGTCTCCACCCGGCCGCCGACATCGGACCAGAGGCAGTGGCGAGCGGCTCGGAGACGCCGACGAGCGACTCAGGGCAGGATGCGCAGCGTGTTCGACGGGTCGAGCTTCTGCATCAACGCCGCCATGATCCCGTCGAGCTGCTCCACCTGCTCGTCCGAGAGCAGATCGATCACGTGCTCCCGCACAGTGGCCACGTGCCCGGGGGCCGCGGCCACGACCTTCGCGCGCCCCTCGTCGGTCAGGTGCGCGTTGGTCGCCCGCCGATCGCCCGGGCAGGGCATCCGCGACACGAAACCACGGGCCTCGAGGCGTGACACGACGTGGGAGAGGCGGGGCAGCGTGCTGTTCGTCGTGGCGGCGAGGGCGGTCATCCGTAGCACCTGATCGGGCGACTCGGACAGCTTCGCCAGCACCACGTACTCGAAGTGCGTGAGCGACGAATCGCGCTGCAGCTGCGAGTCGAGCACGGTGGGCAGCAGCTCGACGACGGCCTCGAAGCGGATCCACGCGCGGAGCTGATCGGGCGTCAGCCAGCGCACCTCGTCCATGCCCTCAGTGTACGTCTCTTGTCGCGACAACCTTGGCGTCCACCGCGCGCGACCGGCAGGGACGGGTGCGGGTCACGATCCCGACAACGACACAAGCTCCCACTGCCGAACCTGCCCCGGCCGCGTCGTGTCGCACGTCGACAGCAGCGGCACCGACAGGTGCTCGGCGAGCTCGACCACGACCGGCCCGTCGTCGCCGCCGAGCGTCACGACCCACCGCGCCCCCGGCCCCTCCACCCCGTTCCAGTGCTCGTCGAGCGGCGCGAACGCCTCGAGCCGGTCGTCGCCGGTGGCCTCCCGCGCGAAGTGCTGCGCCGCCTGCACCGGATGCGTCAGCGCGCTCCGCCCCCGGTAGAACTCCTCGACGACCCGCCCCTCGGTGTACGCCGCCGCCACGGCAGCGGCATCCCCGTCGTCGACCCGCCCGTAGTACAGCCCGTGCGGGAACAGCACCATCGTGCCGGCGAACCGGTCGCCGCCGAGATGCGAGCACTCCCAGGTCTCCTCGGGATACGCCTCGGCCAGCCGCGTCGCCACCTGCCTCCCGCGCACCGCGCAGCACCGGTCATGCCGCCCGTGCGCGCACACCGCGAAGAGCGGGCGATCGGATGCGCGTCCCGCCGACCCGTCGAGAGGAACCTCGAGCAGCTTCTCGGGCGCATCCACCTCACCCCACCGGATGCCCTCGTGCCCCGGCCGCGAGTCGACGAACGCCCATCGCCACGACGTCTGCGCCTCGAGCCGGGACGGGTGCCGCCCCGTGCGCCGGATCGCCAGCGGCCGGAGCCCCGCGCTCTCGATGCGCGTGACGAGCGCCCGCCCCAGCTCGGCGTCGAACGGTGGATCGAGCAGCGCCCGGGTGCCCCACCCGCTCGACACCTCGACCAGGAACCACTGCAGCC
Source organism: Herbiconiux sp. VKM Ac-2851 (assembly GCF_013205105.1). Classification (NCBI taxonomy): domain Bacteria; kingdom Bacillati; phylum Actinomycetota; class Actinomycetes; order Micrococcales; family Microbacteriaceae; genus Herbiconiux; species Herbiconiux sp. VKM Ac-2851. Next base: position 707,850 of record NZ_JABMLJ010000003.1, read on the forward strand.
CGCGCGACCCGGTGGCGAACAGCGGATCGTCGCGCTCGCGCGAGCGGTCGCTGCAGGGCGCCCACTCCTCGGGCAGCGTCAGGCCGGTGGCGGGGAGACCGGTCGCGGGCAGCGCGGTGGCGGTCACGCAGGAACCAGGACGCCCTCGCGCAGCAGTCGCCTCACGACGACCACGGCGCTGGCGGCGTCGAGCCCCGGCAGCTCACCTAGCGCGAGCTCGCCGCCCTCGTGCAGTCGACGCACCGCAGCCTCGGCCTCGGCCGGCAGCGTGACGGTCTTCGTGGAGGTGCGGATGCGCACACTCGCCCCGTCGTCGCTGAGGTCGACAGCGGCGTGCAGCGAGCCGCGCCACCGGACGCGTGACGACTCGCCGAGGGCCGCTATGAAGTCGACCGTGGCGAGCGGGGACACCGGTTCGGGGCGCGTGGCCGAGGCGAAGCGGGAGGTGAGGCTCTTCGACACGGTGACGACCGCATCCGCCTCGCCATCAGTGCCGGCCATCTCGGCGAACGCCTGCTGCACGGCGGCGAGGGTCTCGTCGACCACTGTCTTCAGCGCCGCGGGATCGGAGAAGTCGAGCCCCGCCGGCAGCGACGACCGTAGCGCCGCCACGTCGCCGAGCGACCCGATCAAGGCCTGCACCACGTCGGCGCGCGTGTAGGCGGCCACGCCGATGGTGAGGTGCACGCTGGTGCCGCCGAGCGCCTCGGCTGAGTGAATCCACCCGCGCGGGAGATAGAGCGCGTCTCCCGGCTGGAAGACGGCATCGATCACGGGCTCGTGCGTGGCGGCCTCGGCCACCTCGGCGCGGTGATCGCCCCAGGGCTGATCGCGCAGGGGGTCGACGTGCACGGGCGCGTGGATGCGCCAGTGCTTCTCGCCCGCGATCTGCAGCACGAACACGTCGTGCACGTCGTAGTGGGGGTCGAACCCGCGCGAGGAGGCGGGGGTGATGTAGGCGTTCACCTGGATCGGATGCCCGAGGTCGTCGACGAGGCGCCGGGTGAAGTCGATCAGCGGCGGCCAGGTGCGATGCAGCCCCTGCAGCACGATGGTCGCGCCGGCGGCGAACTCCTGGAGCACCTTCTCGGGACTGACCTGGTCGCCGACCTCGGCGCCGAAGCCGCCGGGCGCGGTGTACGTGCCGGGGGCTAACACCGAGCCCTCGTGCGCCATGCGGATGAACGGCGTCCGGAGCCCGCGCGAACTCACGAGCTCGTCGACCGCGGCCTCGGTCATCAGGTCGGTGAACCCCTCGGGCAGATTCTCAGCCCTCGAGAGCAGGGGCTTCAGCCCCCAGAACTCCCGGTCGAACTCCTCGGGAGCGACCGAGATGCAGCGGGAGAGCGCGGGCCGGACATCCGACCCGCGCTCGATCTCGATCGTCACGCCGAGCCGTCGGCCCCGCCATCGTGGCCGTCGGCGTTGGCGCCGCCGTCAGCGGTGCCCTCGCCCTCGTCGGCCGAGCCGTCTGCTCCGCCGTCGTGGCCGTCGGCGTTCGCGCCGCCGTCTGCGGTGCCCTCGCCGGCCGAAGCCGAGCCGTCGGCCCCGCCGTCGTGGCCGCCGGGGTTCGCGCCGCCGTCAGCGGTGCCTTCGCCGCCGCCTGCGCCCTCGGTGGTGATGTCGTCGTCGTTGATTGCCATGGGTTTCTCCAATCGCCGGCGATAGCTGCCGTCGCTCTCCAACCTACGCCGCACCCCCGACGCCCGACAGGCCCCGCCCTCCGACCCCCGTCGAAACTTCAAGCCCGTGCGAAAGACGTGGTGCGCTAGAATTCTGTACATGGCTGTCATCCCCGTCGCCGAGGCCCGCGCGAACTTCTCCAAGATCGTCGAGTCGGCCTCGACCACCCACGAACGATTCGATGTGACGCGCAACGGCGCGCGGGCCGCCGTCATCCTGGGCGCCGACGACTACGACTCGCTGATCGAGACCGTCGAGATCCTCGGTGACAGCGAGACGGTGGAGGCCATCCGTATCGGCCTCGGCGACCTCGCCGACGGCGAGACCCGCTCGGCCGACGACGTCCGCGAGGCGATGCGTCGCGCCGGGCGGCTCCCCGAGTGACATTCGAGGTCCGCTTCACGCGCGCCGCATCCCGGGCACTCGCCGAGCAGTTGCCCGAGAAGATCGCGGCGGCGGCGTTCGAGTTCATCATGGGCGCTCTTCGCGAGAACCCGAAGCGGGTGGGCAATCAGCTGCGGGAACCCCTTCACCCGCTCTACTCGGCGCGCCGCGGTGAGTATCGCGTCATCTACCGCGTGCTCGATCAGCAGGTCGTGATCGAGATCGTGACGGTCACCCACCGGCGGGACGCGTACCGGCGGTAGCCAGCTCGCCGGGCCGCAGCCGGGTCACCTGGAGATCTGTACAGTCGCCATCATGACGAACGACTCCGGGGCCCTCTCGATCGCGATGCTGCCACCCGAAGCCGCCGAGGACGAGGCGCTCGTCGGGCGGCTCGTCGGGATTGTCAACGCCGCGTACGCCGTGGGCGAGGCCGGGATGTGGGTCGCCGGCACGAGCCGGGGGAGTGTCGAGGAGCTGCGTGGGCTCATCCGGGCATCCGAGATCGTGGTCGCCCGGGTGGGCGATCGAGTGGTGGGGTGCGTGCGGGTGCACCGCCTCTCCGAGACCATGTGGGGGTTCGGGATGCTCGCTGCCGCGCGCGACGCGCACGGCACCGGCGTCGGGCGCGCCCTCGTCGCCGCCGCCGAACAGCTCGCGCGGAGCGCCGGGGCGTCCGAGATGCAGCTCGAGCTGCTCGTGCCGGGCGACCGCGTGCAGGAGTCGAAGGTGCGGCTCGCCGCGTGGTACTCGCGGGCCGGCTACCGCGCGGTGGCTCACCGGGACTTCGCCGAGGACTTCCCCGAGCTCGCCACCTCGCTCGCGGTCGCCTGCGACTACCAGATCTGGCGCAAGCCTCTCTCGCGGGGTGACTGAGTTTTCACTGGAGCGCGCCGAGGACGGCCCGGGCGGTCTCGGCGACCACCGCGTCGTCGTAGTCGGCGTCCGGATCGGTCTTCGTGGTCAGGATGCTGAGCAGGATGCGCTCGCCGCCGGGCGTCGTCACCACCGCGATGTCGTTGCGGATGCCGCCCGCGCCACCCGACCTGTCCGCGACCACCCAGCCGTCCGGCACCCCGGCGCGAATGAGTGCGTCGCCGGTCGCGTTCCCCGACATCCACGCGAGGAGGGTGTCGGCCACCGACTCGTCCTTCAGCAGCGCCTGCAGCGAGGTGGTGAACGCGGCCGGGGTCGTGGTGTTGGCGTCGCTGCCCTCGGTGACCGTGTTGAGCTCGGGCTCGTAGGAGCTGACCACGGTGGCGTCGTCACCGAGGCTGCGGAGGAACTGCTGCAGAGCATCCGGCCCGCCCACCGCCTCGAGCACGAGGTTCAGTGCGGTGTTGTCGCTCTGGCGCACGGCGGCCTCGGCGAGCTGCTCGAGGGTCAGGCCGTCAAGGAGGTGCTCGGCGGTCACGGGGGAGTAGCCGGTGGTGTCGAGGTCGTCCTGGGTCCACGTGACGGTCGCCGACCGCTCCGCGGGGGTCGTGGTCCCGAGCAGCAGGCCGGCGGCGAACACCTTGAGCGTCGAGGCGTACCCGAACCGCTCGTCGGCGCGGTACGCGACGGCACGGCCGTCGGCGGAGAGGGCGCTGACGCCGACCCGCACGCCGTACTCGGCCTCGATGGCGGCCAGCGGCCCGCTCACGTCGATCGCGGGTGCCGGAACCTGCGTTGAGGCCGGCACCTTCGTCGACTCTGAGGCCGACGGAGCCGTCGTGGTCGCCGAAATCGGAGCCGCCGACGGGGCGGAGCCGCACCCAGAAAGGGGAAGAGCGACCACGAGCAGAGCGCCCGCGGCGACGCGCGCAGTGATTCGGGGCATGCCCTCCAGTCTGCTCGATGTGCGATGGTAGACGGAGCCGCTGCTGCCAGTGCTTGATTTACCCGCTTGCAGGCACCACTGTTGTCTAGTCTGTCCATACGCAAGCGGGTATTGCGATGAGGCCGGCGGAGGAGGACTGATGGTCACGACGATCGAGCGGGACTCCGCTGTTCCCTATTACGAGCAGTTGTTCGACATCCTGCGCGAGCAGATCGCGGGGGGCGGCTTCCCCGATGGTGCGCGGCTCCCCAGCGAGCTGGAGCTCTGCCGGGAGTACGGTTTGTCGCGCGCGACCGTCCGTCAGACGTTCCTGAAGCTCGAGACCGAGGGGTTCGCCCGCAGGGTGCCCCGCCGGGGGGTCTTCGCCGCCAAGCCCAGCGAGTCGTCGGGGTGGATCATCCAGGACTCGCAGGGCTTCCTCGAATCGCAGATCCAGCACGGGCAGGGCGGGATCGAGACCGAGGTCCTGCGTGCGCGGTTCACGGAGCCACCCGAGCATGTGGCACAACTCCTCCAGACGGAGCCGGGCGACGACGCCTTCGAACTCGTCAGGGTGCGGTCCCTCGAGGGGCGGCCGGCGATGTACAGCACGAACTGGTTCCCGAGAGCGAGCGGCCGGGTCGTCTCGGCGGCGAAGGACGTGCTCGACGGTTCGGGTTCCGTCAACCAGGCGCTGCGCGGAGCCGGCTTCATCACGGCCGGCGCTCGCCGGGTCATCCACGCTCTGCGGACGCCGCCCGAGATCGCCACCGCGCTGGGGGTCGGCGAGGACGAGCCGGCACTCCGCGTGGGTTCGCTCTCCTGGAACCAGGACGCGATCCGATTCGACTACTACGAGACGTGGGTGCTCACCGACGTCGTGCCGCTCGAGGTGAACGTCGCCGCGAGCTGAGTGCCCCCCAGCGCTCGCGCGGGGTCGGGCTGCCAGCCCCGGGCCCGGGCCGCGAGGAGCGCTGCTCCCACCGCGGTCACTTCGGGTTCGAGGATGACGGCCGTGCGGTAGCCGTTCACAGCGGTCTTGATCTCCACCCAGCCGGGCGAGCGCACCCACCCGCCGGCGAGGCGCACCTCCCGTCCGCCGGCGAGCCCTTCCCGCACCGCGTCCACGGCATCCCTCCCCGCGCAGGCCAATGCCCCCAGCACCGCCGACGCCCGCGCCAGCGGATCCTGGGGCGCGCCCAGCGCGTACGACGGCCGCCCGCCTCCTCGGCGTCCCGGTTCGAACAGGCCTTCCTCCAGCAGCGGCAGCGGCGCGACCCCACCCTCGAGCAGCGCCCGGAGCTGGTGCGCCACGGCCGGGTCCTGCGCGGCCCACTCGACATTGCGGCTCAGCTCCTCGACCCGCAGCAGGGTCGTCCCGTGCGACCGGATGCCCGGTGCGACGTCGACGGCCTCCGGCCGCACGGCGACCGGCCCGGGGGCCTGCGCGACCACCACCTCAGCGGTCCCCATCGAGTCGAGCACGGCTCCGGGCACCAGCTGATCGACGCCCCACCCGCCGATCGGGTGGTCGTGCCCGCCGGCCACGACGACGGCGTCCGTGGCGAGCACACCAGCCGACCTCAGACCGGGCGAATCGAACGCTCCCACCGTGTCACCCGTGGCCACGACCGCCGGCAGCAGCTCGCCCGAGCCCAGGGTCAGATCGACTCGGTCCATCGCCCAGGCGCGATCGAGTGAACGCCACGCTCCGGTGCGTGAGGCGAGCGTGTCGCTGATGAACGGATGCCCGCTCCAGCGCACCCCCGGGAGATCGCTGAGGGCGACCCACGCCGAAGCGGCCCCGCTCCCCGGCTGACGGCGCGCCCAGCTCCACCCCACGAGGGTGCGCACCGGGTCAGCCTCCGTGTCGAAGCCGGCCTCGCCGTCGAGCAGCGGCGCGAGCTCCCGGAAGATCCCGCCGCGCCGGGGATCGAACCAGGCCAGTGCCCGGGTGAGCGGGCGACGGTCGGCGTCGACGAGCACGCCGTCCTCGCCCACGCCCGCGCAGCAGACGGCGTGCACTTCGAAGCGCAGGCCGCAGACCTCGAGCACCATCTCCTCGACGGCTGCGAAGAGAGCGTCTCCGTCGATCCAGAGGCCCTCCGGGTCGCGCGGCGTCCTTCGGACGGCTCGGGCGACGACCGTGCCGTCACGGTCGAGAGCCACCACCTTGGCGTTGGTGCTCCCGATGTCGACGCCGCAGGAGACGGGCGTTCGCAGGGTGCTCACGGGGCTCCTCCTCACTCGACAGAGTCGGACGTGAGTTTAGGCGCTCGGCCCCTGAGCGCCCTATCCCGAAGTCACCACCGCAGCCTGGGCCCGCGTCGACGGATAGCCCATCAGCTCCTTCGCCGCCTCGTGCTGATCGGTGATCCGAGCCGCCAGAGGAGCACGCGGCAACTCCCGGAGCTCGACGTCCCAGGCGGGGAACACTCCGGTCAGCGCCCCGGCGGCCTGCATCGCTGCGCCCTTCGCGACGTATTCGTCGGCGTCGGGAACGGCCACCGGTATCGAGACCATCTCCGCCAGGATCTGCTGCACGGCCGGGCTGGCGGCCGCTCCACCGATCAGGAGCAGTCGATGCACCGGCACGTCGCACGCCGCGAGGCTGCCGAGCATGGCGACCTGGCCGGCGAGCGTCCCCTCGATCACCGAGCGTGCGAAGTTCGACCGGGTCAAGTTGTCCAGCGAGGCGTTCAGAAGGGTGCCACGCGCGTGCGGCAGGTCGGGTGTGCGCTCGCCCAGGAAGAACGGGAGCAGGGTGAGGCCGGAGGCACCCGGTCGCGCCTGCAACGCCAACTCGGAGAACTCGTCGAGGGAACAGCCGAGCAGGGCCGCCCCGACCTCGAAGTTGCGGGCGGCGTTCAACGTGGCCACCAGCGGGAGGTGGTCGCCGGTCGCGTCGGCGTAATTGCAGACGTATCCGTCGTAGTCGTGCACCGGATGCGCGGACCGGGCGTAGACGACCCCGGACGTGCCGAGCGACAGCACCGCGTCCCCCTCGGCCAGTCCGAGAGCGAGCGCGGCCGCGGCGTTGTCACCACTGCCCACTCCGATCGGAATACCGGCCGGGATGCCCGCGATGCCCGCTCCGGTGTACCCCGACCTCTCCAGGGGTCCGAGGATGCGCGGCAGCACGGCGGTCTTCCCGAACGCGTGCTCGAAGAGATCCCGTGTGTACTCGCCCGTGTCCGGCGACCAGTAGGCGGTGCCCGACGCTTCGGACCGGTCGGTGACGAGGTCGTCGAGATGCCCGTCACCGATGCCGTGACCCATCAGCCGCCAGGTGAGCCAGTCGTGCACGACGGCGACCGCCTCCGTGCGGGCGGCGGCGGCGGGATCGACGTCGCGGAGCCACCTGACCTTGGGCGCGGTGTCGGAGAGCGTGAGGGGGATCCCGGTGCGGCGGATCCACTCCTCGCGGCCGAGTTCTTCGTTCAGGGCCACCATGGCGGCATGCGATCCGGTGTCGTTCCAGAGCGGGGAGTCGCAGACGACTTTCCCGGTGCCGTCCAGGAAGACCGGTGTGTGTTGCTGCCCGCTCACCGAGATCGCTGCGACGTCCGCGAGGCCTCCGGCGCGTTCCACTGCAGTGAGCAGGGCGGCCCACCACACCTCGGGATCGACGACGGTCTGGGAGGGGTGGGAGGCGCTGCCCTGGCGCAGGGAGCGACCGGTGACCAGGTCACGCACCGTCACCTTGCAGCTCTGCGTGGAGGAATCGATCCCGGCGACCAGCGTCATCGACCGGCTCCTTTCAGGGTGTCCCACAGGGGGAGGACGTCATCGCGCCAGACGGCGAGCTTCGCCGAGCGACCGGGATCGGGAGCGACCTCGTGCGGGTCTGACCGATCCCACGAGCGCGGCCCCGCGGAGGCGAGGGCCTGGGCGCCGGCCGACACCACCTCGGGGAAGAGCGACACGCTCAGAGGTGCCTCGAGCAGGTCGGCTTTGAGCTGGAGCCAGAGCGGGTTGCGCCCCGCGGGACCGATCACCTTGATCCGGTCGGGACGCTCGGGGAAGAGCGCGAGCACCTCGTCGAACTGCAGGACCATGCCGAGGAAGGTGCCGAGGACGAGCTCGTCGAGGGTGGTGGCCGTGCCGATACCGGCGATGAATCCTCGAGCCCGGGCATCCTTGTCGGGCGGCGGGCTTCCGCGGAACTGCGGAAGCACGAGCGGGCAGTCGCTCGGTACCAGCTCACCTGCGAGGTATCTGCCGTGCACCCGCTCGATCACGGCGGCGAGTGCCGTGGCATCGAGTCCGAGCATGCTCTGAAGGGTCGCGAACGCGGAACCGCCGGTGGGGATCGAGGCGAAGAGAGTGAAGTCCTCGCCGCTGCAGGCGAGGCCGTTGGCGAGTCTAATGAGCTCGGTGGACTCGTCGGTGCTGGGAGAGTCGCGAAGGACGAGCAGGCCCTCGGTCGTGCCTGTCGAATTGAGCAGTTCACCCTGCCTGAGACCGGCTCCCGCGGCACCCACGATGTGGTCGTGCCCGGACACGTGGACCTCCACGACACTGCTCAGTCCCGCCGATCCGGCGAATGCCGCGGTCAGGGGTGAGCCCTCGGCCGCGTTCCGCAGCGGCGCGAACGTGCCGACCGGCACTCCGAGGAGGCCTGCGATCTCCGCGGACCAGGCCCGTCGCCTGAGGTCGAGGGCCATGGTGCGGCTGGCGAGGGACGGCTCCGACCAGCGCTCGCCGGTCATCCGCGCCGCCAGGTACTCGGAGACGTTGAGCCAGAGTGCTCCGGCTGCGTCGGAGCCGGTTTGCTGCAGCGACCAGGCCGTCTTCGAGAGGCCGTAGTTGGCATTGGCGGGCAGGCCGGTGACCCGATAGATCTCGTGTCGCTCGCTCGGCCCGAGGGTCGAGAGGAGGGCGGCACCGCGCTGGTCGTGCCAGAGGATCATCGGGGACGCCAACGTCCCGTCCTCGCGCACGAGCCCGCCGGACTCCCCGACGCCGGTGATCGCGATCTTCATCACGGCAGCGCGCTGCTCCGCCGGGAGACCGGCGACGAACCGGATGATCAGACCTTCCAGGGCGGCGACGTCGTAGATCTCGCCCCACGGGTCCGACACGGTCGGAGTGGGCTGCCGCCCGGAGGCCAGGAGGGCACCGGTCTGATCGAACAGGCAGAGCTTCACGCTCGTGGTCCCCACATCGATCGTGATCGTCGACAGCATCGGGTGACTCCTAGGCGACGGACGGGTTGAGCGTGCGGATCCGGGCTTCGACCACGTCGGAGATGGCCTGCACCGCCGATGTCGACACCCGGATGAGGGAGACCTCCTTGGGATTGGCGATGTAGGCCTCGCCGAAGCTCCGGATCATCGCGTTCCTCAGGTCGCTGGCGACGTTCACCTTCACCACGTTGTACTGGTGCAGCCGGCCCAGTTGCTCCGAGGGGAGCCCGGACCCGCCGTGGATGACGAGGGGGACTGGGCTGGCGTCGCGCACCTCGGCCAGCAGGTCGAAATCGATGCTCGCGTTCGGGACGTAGCCGTGCTGGTTGCCCACCGAGACGGCCAGCATGTCGACTCCGGTCGCCTCGACGAAGGCGGCGACCTGTGCCGGGTCGGTGGTGGCGGCGAACTCGGGAGCCACGTCGTCCTCTTTGCCGCCGATGCTGCCGAGTTCGGCCTCGAGCGCGAGCGAAGGAGGCGTGAGCTCGCGAGCTCGTGCCGACGTGGCGACGTTGTCGTCGTAGGACGCCTCCGAGTCGTCGATCATGATCGACGTGAACCGGGCGGCCAGCGCATCTTCCACCGATCGGATGCTCTTGCCGTGGTCGAGGTGCAGGGCGACGGGCGTGCTCGTCGATTCGAGGCGGCGCGCGACCATGTCGAAGATGTACTCGTAGCCCGAGAGCGCCACGTTGGTCGGCGCGACCTGGATGAAGGTGGGGACGCCCACTCGCTCGACAGCGTCGATGATGCCCATCGTCGTCTCGAGATTGGTTGTGTTGAACGCACCCGCGACCAGACCGCGGGAAGTGCACTCCTGGATCACGTCGATGCCGGAGACCAGAGCCATGGGATCACTCCTTGTGTGAGGCGACAGCGAGACGCTGCTCGAGGGCCAGAGTAAGCGCTAGGCGTCCGTATTGTCGAGTCTGTCCGTACAAACCGGTCAAAACGAGACAAATGTGGTGAAACGGGTTTACAAAGCAAATTTTCGCGATGTATGTTCCGTACGTACAATCCGTACTACATTGAACGGATGGGCCGGCGCTCCGCCGGAGACGTACCAAGTCCTGCCACTTCAGAGAGGAAGTCTGCAATGCGAACCGCAGCCAAGACAGGAGTCGTCCTTGCCGGCCTGACCGCGAGCGCCCTGATGCTCACCGGATGTTCCAGCGAGGGAACGACCGCGATCAGCGCCGACACCGACAAGGCCGACATCCAGCTCAGCTACTCCCAGCCGCACACCGACCCGTTCCAGAACGCTGAGAACGTCGGCTCGATGCAGCGCTTCGAGGAGCTGGGCTACGGCACGATCCCCGCCACGAACGCCGACCGTGACGCGTCCCAGCAGCTCACCGACATCCAGACCCTCATCAACAAGGGGGCGAAGGGTCTCGTGATCTCGGTCGGGGATGCCGACGCGATCGTCCCGGCCATCGAGTACGCCAACGACGCCTCGGTGCCGATCGTCGCGATCGACGAGGCTCCGGCATCGGGAAAGATCGCCATGATCGTCCGCGCCGACAACGTCAATATGGGCGCACTGGCCTGCGAGGAGATGGGCACGCGGGTCAAGGCCGGCGACGCCGTCATCACGCTCGACGGGGATCCCGTCACCTCGAACGGGCGCGATCGCACCAACGGGTTCAACGACTGCATGGCTGAGAAGTACCCCGACGTGAAGCTCGTGAACGTCGCCACCGAATGGGACCCGGCCAAGGCCGCATCGGGCATCGAGACCGCGATGAACCAGTACGACAACATCGCGGGCATCTACAACCAGAGCGACGCGACGTTCTTCCCGACCATCCTGGACACCCTGGACTCCCTGGGCAAGCTCGTCCCCGTCGGACAGGACGGCCACGTCGTGCAGGTGTCGGTCGACGCCAGCCCGATGGCGATGACCGCGATCCGCGACGGCTGGCTCGATGCCGCCGTTGCGCAGCCGATGACCGACTACATCGACTACGGCGTCGACTACCTCACCCGGGCCATCAGCGGGGAGACCTTCGAGGCCGGTGACACCGACCACGGAAGCGTGATCGAGGAGCGGAACGGCAACCTGGTCGACCTGCTCCCGACCCCGGTCGTGACCGCGGACAACGTCGACGACCCCGAGCTCTGGGGCAACAAGGAGTTCGCGCTCGAGGCCTTCGGGGTCTCGAAGTAGAACCCAGGGCGGGCCGATCATCCGGCCCGCCCTGGTCCGCACCCCCGGCAACCCGAACGACCGGATCCTGATCCGAGACGGAGACGTCATGACCATCACTTCACCGAGCACCGTGCCTGCCATCCGGATCGACGGTGTGAGCAAGACCTACGGGGCGACGAAAGCGCTGAGCGACGTCTCCGTCTCGGTGCTCCCCGGCCAGGTGCACGGCCTCATCGGCCGTAACGGGGCGGGCAAGTCGACGCTGCTCCGGATGATCACCGGGCTGGAGCAGCCCGACACGGGGTCGCTTCAGTTCTTCGGCGAACCCGCCCCGGCCGCATCAGACCCGAAGGCGTGGCAGCACCAGGTCGCTTGTGTCTATCAGCGCCCGTCGGTCTTCGCGAATCTCACCGTCGCCGAGAACCTCTTCGCGGGACGACTTCCGACCCAAGGGTTGAAGGTCTCGTGGCGGACGATGCAGAGCGAGGCCGAGCGGATCCTCGCCGCCTGGAACATCAATCTGAATCCGCGCACGCTGCTGTCCGACGCCCCGATCGAGGAGCGCCAGATGCTCACGATCGCCAAAGCCCTCGAGGCGGGCAGCCGCATCGTGCTCCTCGACGAACCGACCGTGCAGCTGGAGGGGGCGGCGATCCGGCGACTGTTCGACAAGGTCCAGGAGCTGCAGCAGTCGGGGGTGACCTTCGTGTTCGTCTCGCACTTCCTGCGAGAGGTGACTGCGATCTGCGACTCGGCGTCGGTGCTCCGCGACGGGAAGCTGCTCTGGTCGCGCACCGGTGACGACATCCGGTCCGACGATCTCGTCGAGGCGCTCCTGGCCGGGCAGGAACAGCAGCGCCATCGTGCCGACACCAAGTCGATCGCGCTGGCCGGCTCCCCGGCCCTGTCGCTGAAGGGTTTGGCGGACAAGGGCGGCGCCTTCACGGATGTCTCCTTCGACGTCGCACCCGGTGAGCTCGTCGCCATCGGTGGCAGCGGCGGATCGGGCAAGTACGCGGTCGGTGAGGCCATCGCCGGACTCCGCAAGACCTCGGGCGGCGACATCCTCGTCGACGGAGACAGGCTGGCGACCGGCAACGTCAAGACCAGCCAGCGCGCCGGCATCGGGTTCGTCCCCGCCGACCGCCACCGCGACGGCTACGTACCGCAGCTGAGCGTGGCCGAGAACATGACCATGGGCATCATGGACCAGGTCGCGCCGGCCGGGGTGTTCTCGCCCCGGCGCCGCACCGCGATCGCCAAGGAACTGATCCAGGACGTCGCCCTGGTGCCGCCGAACCCCGCGCTCGCGGTCTCGGGACTGTCCGGAGGCAATCAGCAGAAGGTCGTGCTGGCGCGCGCGCTCGCCCGGAAGCCGCAGGTCCTCGTGCTGATCTCGCCCACGGCCGGCGTCGACATCGCCGCGAAGGACGCGATCTACGCCTTGATGCTCCGCGCGCTGGCCGAGGGCGTGGCCGTGGTGCTGATCTCGGACGACGTGGAGGAACTCCTCGTGAGTTCCCGCGTCCTCATCATGCGAGAGGGGCGCGTCGCCGCCCAGCTCTCGGAGCCGATCGAAGAAGACATCGTTAGAGCCATCGAAGGCCTGGAGTGAACCCCATGACAAACACCACCACCGCCGCGCCGCGCATCGGCGCCCCTGCACCGAAGAACCGGGCCGTCGGCAGCATCGTCCAGAACGTCCGCGAACTCAGCGTGCTGCCCGGCCTCGCGATCGTGATCGTCGTGGGGGCGCTGGTCAGCCCGGCCTTCCTCTCGGCGGCCAATCTGACGCTGATCCTCCGTCAGTCGGCCGAGCTCGGCATCGTCGTGATCGGTCTGACGTTCATCCTGCTCACCGGCAAGCTCGACATCTCACTCGAATCGACAGTAGGACTGGCACCGATGGTGGCCGCCTGGCTCGTCATCCCGGCCGCGGTCGGCGGTCTCGGTACCGAGATCGACCCGCTGCTCGCCATCCTCATCACCCTGGTGATCGGAGCCGGCATCGGGCTGTTCAACGGGTTCCTCGTCGTGAAGGTGAAACTCGATCCGTTCATCGTGACGCTGGCGATGCTGATCCTCCTGCGCGGAGTCACACTGGGCATCAGTCAGGGCAAGACGCTGGCAGGCCTGCCCGAGGCGTTCCGCTACATCGGATCGGCTCGCTGGGCCGGTGTGCCCGCAGCGATCTGGATCACGGCCATCCTGTTCATCATCGCCGGGCTGGTGCTCCGCTACACCTCCTGGGGTCGGGCGCTCTATGCCATCGGCGGCAACGCCGATGCAGCCAAAGCGGCCGGTGTGCGGGTGGACTTCGTGCTGATCACCGCCTTCGTGGCCGCGAGCACCCTGGCCGCTTTCGCCGGCCTCATGCTCGCCGGCCGACTGGCCTCCGTCACGAGCGGCATGGGGGAGAACCTCATCTTCAGCGCCCTGGCGGCGGCCGTGATCGGCGGAGTGCAGCTCACCGGAGGACAGGGCCGCATCATCGGCGCCCTGATGGGCGTGCTGCTGCTCGGCACCCTCACCAACGTCCTCACCCTCGCGGGTGTGCCGACCTTCTGGATCAACGCCGTCTACGGTGCCGTGATCCTCATCGCCCTGCTGGTCGGCCGCTTCGGCGCCAAGCCCGGCCTACGCTGACCCTGAACGAAAGGACCGCAGATGTCAGAGTTCCGTGAGATCAGTTCGACCGTCGTCGAGGAACTGGGGGAGGTGTTCCGCCGGGTTCCGCTCGACAACATCGAGGCCGCGCTCGACACCCTCGAGAAGCACCAGCGCATCTTCGTCCTGGGCATCGGTCGCGAAGGCCTCGGTTCCAAGGCCTTCGCCATGCGACTCACGCACTTCGGGAAGACCGTGCACTGGGGCTGGGACGACACGACGCCGGCGGTCACCGCCGACGACCTCTTCATCATGCCGACCGGACCGGCGAACATCCCGCACCTGCACTACATCGCCGAGCAGGTGAAGAAGACCGGCGCGACCTTGCTGGTGGCCACGGCGATCCCCGACGGGCCCACCGCTCAGCTGGCCGACATCGTGCTCACCATCCCCGCGCACACCTACGGTGCCGAGGGCGACGTCGTGCCGACCATCCAAGCGATGGGGAGCCTGTTCGAGCAGTCGCTCTGGATCTTCTGGGACGTGCTCTACCTCATGCTCGTCCGCCGTACCGGCGCACGGTTCGAGGACCTGGTGGCCCGTCACCGCAACTTCGAGTAAGGGCGGAGCGTCAGGGGCTGACGCGGGCGAGCCGCCCGTCGAACCCGACCACGTCGCCCGCCGCGAGCTGCCGCCCCCGCCGCAGCTCGACCTCGCCGTTGACCGTCACGTACCCGTCGGCGATGACCTCCTTGACCATCCCGCCGGTGTCGAGCAGCCCCGCGAACTTGAGGAACTGCCCCAGCCGGATCATCTCCCCGCCGATGGAGACGTCGTCGATCGGTGCCTGCTTCGCCATGCGGCCAGGCTAGCCGACCGCCGCGACGCCGTCAGCCCGCGGCCGGTCGCCCGGTACCACTCCGCGCGGGCGTCGGCCGGCGGTGCGTCAGCCCTCGAGCAGGGCGAGCACGCCGACGGCGCTCAGTGTGGTGACGGTGGTCCACAGCACGATCGCGACGCCCTGCCAGAGCAGCACCCAGCCCTTCGGCACGCCGGTCGACACCAGCACCGCCGAGGTGAACTGCGTGGGCAGGGCCAGCGGCCCGAGGATGCTCGCACCGGGAACCCCGAAGCGCACGAGGAACCGCTTGAAGCGCTGAACGCCCTTCGACTCGGGCTTCGGGCTCGGCGCGGGCTCCGGCCCGGCCTCGGGGATCTCGCCGGGAAGCCCGCCCGCCGGGACTGACACGACCCGAGCGGCGACCGCCTTCCGTGCCCGGCGTGCGAGGATCGCGCCCCGGATGCGCGCCCCGAAGAACACGACGACGAAGACGGAGGCGAAGTTGCCCGCCGCCGCCGCGATCGCCGCGACGACGGGGTTCAGGCCCGCCCACACGCCGAGCACGGCGGCGAGCTCGCCCTCGACGAACGGG
The DNA here is from genome assembly GCF_013205105.1 of Herbiconiux sp. VKM Ac-2851. Lineage (NCBI taxonomy): Bacteria > Bacillati > Actinomycetota > Actinomycetes > Micrococcales > Microbacteriaceae > Herbiconiux > Herbiconiux sp. VKM Ac-2851. The sequence continues at coordinate 723,099 of NZ_JABMLJ010000003.1, forward strand.
ATCACCCCCGCCAGGGCGACGAGCAACGGCTGCACGAGAACGGGCACGTGCGACATGGCTTGTTGGAAGAACGCGATGACGTCCATGATCTCTCCAGAGGATCGGTGTCGCAGGCGCGACGGATTGCGCTGCGAGTCCCGCAGCGTGATGGGGGAGGTGGTGTCAGCGGGTGCCGACCACCAGCGCTGCGATCAGCGCGTTCGTGACGACCGCGGTCATGGTGCGGGTGACGGCGGCCGCGGCGGCGTCCGCCGCCTGGTCGCCCTGGGCGAGGGCCTTGGCCCGGGTGGCCGTGTCGGTCGACCACGGGATCTCGGGGTGCAGCACGGGGAGTCCGCCGCTCGCCGAGACGAGGGCGGTGACGGCGGCGATGCGGTCGCTCGGCGCCTCACCGTCGACGAGCACGGCGCGGATGGCGGCGATCAGCTCGGCGCGTCGGCCCGAGCCGCCCTCACGGAGGGCCACGGTGGGGATGAGTCCGAGCATCCGCTTCTCGACCCGGTCGAGGTCGCCGCGCTCGACCAGACGGTCGAGCAGAGGCCCGCGCAGGGTCGGGCCGCTCGCGGCGAGCACGCTCTGCACACCGCGCGGCTTCGTGGCGACGTAGTCCCACGCGGGGCGGAGGAGCTCGTCGTCGGGGCGCTCGCGGGTCGCGCTGACGAGAGCGCCTCGGAGGCCCGCATCCTGCACCGACGCCAGCCCCCGCTGGCCCAGCTCGGTCAGCACCGCGCCGCCGAGCACGTAGAAGAGGGTGTTCTCGCCGGCGATGGTGCCCGACGAGGGCTGGAAGAGGACGAGGAGGACGTCTTCGGCGATCAGCCGGTCGCCGGCTGCCGCTACGGGGTTCGGAGTGGACATGCATCGAGATTAGCACACTGTACCAGCACAGTGTGCTAATCAATCGGAATCCCTTTAGACTCGACGCGGAGGTCGATCATGGAGAGCACACGCGACCGCATCCTCGCCTCGGTCACGGCGATGATGCGCGACGGCGTCGAGCGCCTCAGCGTGCGCGCGGTCGCCGCCCACGCCGGGGTCGGCGCGAGCACCCTGCGCCACTACTTCCCGACGCAGCGCGACCTCATCAACGCCGCCCTCACCGCGACCTACGACGCCGCGATGCCCGACGAGCGCATCCGCGACACGTCCGTGCCTCCGCGCGAACGGCTGCGCGAGTGCCTCTGGCGACTGTTCGAGCCCTTCGGCACGAACGACGCCGATGCCTTCGCGGTCTGGCAGAGCCTGTTCCAGGCGTTCCCGGGCGCCGACACGACTCCGAATGCGCGCGCCGGCTACGACCTGATCGTCTTGCAGGCCGAGCGCCGGGTCGGTGCGTGGCTCGCCATCCTCGAGGAGGAGGGCGTGCTGCAGCCCGGCGACACCGAGCGCCGCGTGCACCTCTTGCTCACGGTCGTCGACGGCCTCTCGATCGAGCGCGCGCTGCCGCACCGCCCCGACTACCTCGTGCACCAGGCGGCCACGCTCGCGTTCGCGGTCGACGCGGTCTTCGACCTGCCGCGCTCCTAGCCACCGAGCATTGTCTCTCCTGATCGCGCGGATGTGAATCCCCCTGCGGTCGGCTGGGCGCGTCCCTAGGTTCGTGCCCATCGACCGAGGGTGCATCTCGGAGGAGTTCACCCTCTCAGCGAAGGAGGAGTGATGGGTACGAAGACAGCCGTCGCCGCAGGAGCGGCCGGCGTGGTGGCCGTGGGCCTGGTGGCACGCACGCTGGTCCGTAATCAGTCCGAGTCCGACGGGGACTCGCGGCATCCGGAGGGCTGGAAGGCGGTGACCGTGCTGGGCGACCCGGGTGCCTTCGAGCAGGGCGCCTACCCCGAACCGCTGCAGCGCCTCGCCGAGGGGCTCGAGGTGCGGGTGCAGCCGGCCCCGGGCGACAAGGGCTTCGAGGTGCACGCCCGTGTGAAGGATGACGCCGACAAGGCGCTGTTCGGCGACGACGACCCCGACCAGGCCCTGCGGGCGGCGCTGCGAGATGCGAAGCAGCTGATCGAGACGGGAGAGGTGCTGAAGAGCATCCCGAGGCCGCACGGCAAGCGGCCCACCACCCTGTTCGGAGCCGCCGTCGACAAGGCCGAGGACGAGGCGAAAGGTGGTGGGGTGCTGTGAAGGCGCTGACCTGGACCGGAGTGAACGAGCTCTCGGTCGAAGACGTGAACGACCCCGAGGTCCTGAATGCGCAGGACATCATCGTGAGGGTCATCCTGAGCACCTCGTGCGGCTCGGACCTGCACCTGCTCGGCGGCTACGTGCCGACCATGCGCGCCGGCGACGTGCTCGGACACGAGTTCATCGGCGAGGTCGTCGAGGTGGGCTCGGCGGTGACGAAGCACCGCGTCGGCGACCGCGTCGTGGTGTGCTCGTTCATCAGCTGCGGCAAGTGCTGGTTCTGCAAGAACGAGCTCTACTCGCTGTGCGACAACGGCAACCCGAACGCGGGCATCCCCGAGATGCTGTGGGGCCAGGCGCCGGGCGGATGCTACGGCTACTCCCACGCGCTCGGCGGCTGGGCGGGCAGTCACGCCGAGTACATCCGGGTGCCGTACGCCGATCAGGGTGCGTTCCCGGTGCCCGAGGGTGTCAGCGACGAGCGGGCCCTGTTCGCCTCGGACGCCGCACCGACCGGGTGGATGGGCGCCGACGTCGGCGGGGTGAAGCCCGGCGACACGGTGGCCGTCTGGGGCGCGGGTGGCGTCGGCCAGATGGCGGCGCGAGCATCCATTCTGCTGGGGGCGGAGCGCGTGATCGTGATCGACCGCTTCCAGGAGCGGCTCGCGCAGGTGGAGAGCGTGATCGGTGCCGAGACGATGAACTATGAGACGAGCGAGGTGACCGCCGAGCTGCGCGAGCTGACCGGCGGGCGCGGGCCCGACGTCTGCATCGAGGCGGTCGGCATGGAGGCGCACAAGGATCGGCCTGACTTCGCCTACGACCAGCTCAAGCAGCAGCTGCGGCTGCAGACCGACCGGCCCACCGCGGTGCGCGAGGCGATCTTCGCGGCGCGGAAGGGCGGCAGCGTGTTCGTGCTCGGGGTGTTCGGCGGGGTCGTGGACAAGTTCCCGCTGGGGCCGCTGATGAACAAGGGGCTCACGCTGCGGTCGGCGCAGCAGCACGGGCACCGGTACATCCCGATGCTGCTCGAGCGGATGGCGCGGGACGAGCTCGTCACCGAGCACCTCGCCACCCACGTGATGCCGCTGGAGCAAGGGCCCGAGGGCTACGAGATGTTCAAGGAGAAGACCGACGGATGCGTGCGGGCGGTCTTCCGTCCGTAACCGTCTCGGCGCGGTGCCCGCGCTGGCCCGGCGGCGGCAGCTGTGGTGCTCTGCGCCCCTGTCGCCGTCGGGCTTCCGGGCCCACCGCGTGCCAGGATCGACCCATGCCGCGTGAAGCCTTCCCGTTCTCGCCTCGCAGTGCGACGGAGCTCCAGGTCGGTGACCTCATTCCCGTCGAAGCGTCGTCGGGAACGTGGGCGTGTCTGCAGGTGCTGGAGCTGAAGCCGCGTGCGCGCAATCACTTCGTCATCGGGACGCTTCCCTGGTGCGGCGACCGACCGCCGCGGCCGGAGGATGTTCTCGGTCTGGTGCCCCTGGAGAGGGGGCTGACCCGGATCGAGATCTTCACACGGGGCGGACTCTGCGTCACCGGGAACGCTGCGCCGAACGACGGCGATCAGGAGCGGTGGCACGGGCCGGCCTACATCGGCAAGACGACGCGCGTGTGGGGCTGGCAAGCCGCGATCGGGCGCGCCCAGGCGGTCTGCGCGTCGCCGAATGACGTCGCTTCGGAGCGGCCCTTCCGCGGCCAGCGGCGGAAGTAGGCGTTCGCGCTGCGGGTGTAGAGGAGGATGATGCCGAGGAGGGCCAGGGCCGCGTTGATGACGCCCTGCCAGAGCGTCGACGGCACGGCGACGAGCGTGTAGACCGCGCTCGCCAGGTTGAGGGCCAGCACGATGGTCGTCAGAACGCGGGCCAGCTGGCTGCCGCGGAGAAGCGCGGCGCCGACGACGATCGTGATGATGCCGAGGACGATCGACACGATGGCGCCGGTCGTGAACGACCCGGCCGAGACGCCGTTCACCTCGGCCGTCGTCGAGGCGGTGATCAGGCCGATCACGCCGCCGATCAGCTGAAGTGCGCCCGAGATCCAGACGATCACGGCCACGAGGGTGACTCCACCAGGTCGCTTCATGTTTCCTCCCCCTGAGCCGGTCGGGCCCGGCTGCTGGCATCACCCTAGTGCGACCGGGGATCGGCTGAGAAGAGCAGAGCGGTAGGCGGCCATCCGGGAGCGGCGGTGCCCGCCAGGCCGCGTACGGTGGTGGGTGCCGCGATAAGGAAGGGGCACGATGACGACGACTACCCAGCTCGGCCCCGCCGACCTCGAGCGCCGCGCCGCGCTCCGGCGGATGAAGCTGCTCGCCACGAGCCTCCTCATTGTCTCGGCCGTGATCTTCGCCGTCGCCTTCGCTCTCGAAGACCGGTACCCGTGGCTCGGCTACGTGCGCGCCGCCGCCGAGGGTGCGATGGTCGGCGCCCTGGCGGACTGGTTCGCCGTGACGGCGCTGTTCCGGCATCCGCTCGGGCTGCGCATCCCGCACACGGCGATCATCCCGAACCGCAAGGACGAGATCGGCGTGAGCCTCGGCGAGTTCGTCGAGGAGAACTTCCTCTCCGACGAGGTCGTGCGCAGCAAGCTCGCGACCTTCAGCGTGGCCGACCGGCTCGGCGCCTGGCTGGCCGATCCCGCGAACGCCCAGCGCGCGAGCACCGAGGGTGCCGTGATGGCGCAGGGCCTGCTCCGCTTCCTCAGCGACCGCGACGTCGAGAGCCTCATCGAGCGCCTCGCCCGCAAGCACCTGTTCGAGAAGGAGTGGGCGCCGGCCCTCGGGCGGATGGGGTCCGAGCTCGTGGCGGCCGACCAGCAGCGGGCCGTCGTCGACGCGCTGGTCGAGGCGGCCGAGACGTGGCTCGCCGAGCATCCGGACGCCCTCGGAACCGTCGTCTCGACCCGCATCCCGCGCTGGGTGCCCGGCTTTGCCCGCGACTTCGCCGACGACCGCGCGCACCGTGAGCTCACCAAACTGCTGCAGGCGGTGAGGGAGGACCCCGAGCATCCGCTTCGCCTGGCCATCGACGGCTACCTCGACGACCTCACCGACCGGCTGCAGCACGACCCGGCGATGTCGCAGCGGGTCGAGCAGATCAAGGCCGAGTTCCTCGAGAGCCCGCGCCTGCGCTCGTTCGCCGGCCAGCTTTGGGAGGCGGCCAAGACGGCGCTCGCCGAAGCGCTGGCCGACCCGTCGAGCGAGCTGCGGTCGGCGGCGACGTCGGCGCTGGTCGACCTCGGGGCGCGTCTTTCGAGCGACCGGATGCTCGCCACGAAGATCGACGCCTGGATCGCCGACGCGGCGGGGTATGCGGTGCAGAAGTACCGGCACGACCTCGCGTCGGTGATCAGCGACACGGTGCAGCGGTGGGACGCGCGCGAGACGACGCAGAAGATCGAGCTGCAGGTGGGGCGGGACCTGCAGTTCATCCGGATCAACGGGACGGTGGTGGGGGCGCTCGCGGGGGTCGGGATCTTCGCGATCGCGACGGGGGTGCACGCGCTGCTCGCGTGACCGGCGGGGCTGATGGACGTCGACGGCTGTGGTCAGAACTGACCGGGCCTTGTTCCGTCGAGAGTGGGCACCAGATCGGCAACGGTTCGGGGCAGTCGGGAGTGGCCGGCGATCCACGTCTCGAGTTGTGGGGAGATGTGCCCAGCCAATTCGCACATGTAGCGGTGGTCGACGGTGAGATCACGGGCGTGGATCGGCTCGTGGTGTGCGGCGCGGTTCCGGAGCAGTCGTAGCCGCTCCAGTTGGGCGCGGATGTCACCGCGGCGAGCCGGGGAGTGGGGGAAAGCTTTCTGAAGAGCTGGCTCCCAGAGCGCTGCGTGGTAGCGATTGACGAGCAAGCCCTCCCAGAAGGAGACCTTGAGTTCGGCGACGACGTGGCCGGCGGTCCACCGGCCCTGCCCTTTCCTGCGGTCGAGATAGTCGATGGCGCTATCGATCTGAGCTCTATCTGCGCGACTCAAGCTCGCGGCGTTCCACCAGTCCGTCCGCTGGAAGTGCTGCACGAGGCTATTGTGCATGGCGTTACGGATGCCGACTTCGAGAGGTGCGAAAGCGTTGAGCAATGCGGCACTCGCTTCGATGTTCCAGGTGTATAGCCGGATGGAGCGTGCTGCGTCACCGTGACACGCGGTGGCGTAGGCGGCCAGACGTTCGTCCCTGATGACCTTCACGAGCGAAGGAATCACGGCCGGGTCCGGCCAGCTTTCGTCACCCGACTCCATTACTTCATGAGGAAAGATCGACATGCTAGGATTGAATCGTAAGCCCCGGACGGGACGCGTAACTGCGTCGGCGCGCCGGGGCAATTCTTTTGCACAGCGCTCGCGTCGGCGATCAGTCACGCGGTCGGCGTGAGCGGCGTCGTCTTCTCGGGCTGGAGGGGTCTCGCGGCTAGGCTCGCCGCATGGCAGCCCGCATCTCGCACACGACGATCGACAGCCGCGACGCCCTGGCGCAGTCGGTGTTCTGGAGCGCCGTGCTCGGTTTCGCGGAGGACCCCGACGACCCGAACGTGCCGGGCGACGACGAGTGCATGATCTTCTCGAGCGACGGCACGCAGCGCCTGCTCTTCATCGAGGTGCCCGAGGCCAAGGAACTCAAGAATCGGCTGCACCTCGATCTCGAGCCCGAGGCGGGGAGCACGCGCGACGAGGAGCTGGAGCGGCTCCTGCAGCTCGGTGCCCGGGAGGTCGACGACCGCCGCCGCGCCGACGGCTCGGGCTGGGTCGTGCTGGCCGACCCCGAGGGCAACGAGTTCTGCATCCTGCGCAGCCAGGCCGAGCGGGGCATTTAGCCGCAGCCACCGGCGCACTTGCACGTCACACGAAGCAGCTGTGGCGATCGTGTGCCGCGGGTCACACCGTCGCCGCTGAACCTCCGACCGCCGACGGGGCCAGCCCCTGTGACGCCAGCCACCCCAGCACGTCGTCAGCGACATCCCGCCACCCGCTGTCGAGCGTGAGCGAGTGCCCCTTGCCCTCGTACTCGTGGTACTCGGTGATCGATGCGGCGTTCGAAGCGTAGAGCTTCGCCACCGCCAGCGTCACCGACTTCGGCACCGTGTGATCCTCGGTGCCCGACGTCAGCAGCAGCGGCCCCCGAACGGCGGTGTGGGTATTTACAGCGGCGGGGGAGTTGCGCACGAAGTTCGCCGTCGCGTCCTCGAAGAGCGGGCGGCCGGGACCGGGGATCGCCCAGGCGGCGTGCAGGGCATCCGATTCCTCTTCCGACAGCGCATTGCCGAAGGCGTACCGGAACTGTGACGAGGTCAGCGCCACGGTGCGCGACTTGTTCGCGGGGTTGCCGAGCACGGGGAAGCCCGACCGCAGCTGCGCGAACGGCAGCACCTTCACGCCTTTCACCGGCGCCGGGTCGATGGCCACCGCGGCGGACACCAGGTCGTTCGCGAGCAGCTCCTGCGCGATCAGCCCGCCGAAGGAGTGCCCGACGACGATCGGCTTCTCGTCCATCGGGGCGATGAGGTCGGCGTAGTGGTGGCAGATCTCCGAGATGCCCTGGTTGTCGAGACCGCTCGGGTCGGCGCGCGTGGCCTCCACCGAGTCGGGCTCGCCGGGCCAGCCGGGCGCGGTCGTGGTGTAGCCGGTCTCTTCGAAGAGGTCCTGCCAGGGCCGCCAGGCGGTGGCGTGGATCCAGAGTCCGTGGATGAAGACGACGTGCTTGGGCATGGCTGCAGCTCCTAGGGAAGAGAGTCGGGAAGAGAGGTGGGGTGGATCAGAGGGTCTTGATGAGTCCGCCGTCGATCAGGAAGTCGGCTCCGGTCACGTTCCCCGCGCGCTCGCCGGCGAGCACGAGCACGAGGTCGGCGACCTCGGCGGGTTCGGTGAAGCGCCCGGTCGAGAACCCGCCCTGCCCGGCGACGACGCGGTCGCGAGCGGTGGCGAAGTCGACACCCATCTGAGCCGCAGCGGTGGCCGCGACCCCGCTGTCGCCGAGCCAGAGGTCGGTGGCGACCGGCCCCGGGCTGATGCTGTTGAAGCGGATGCCCTGCGGCCCGTACTCCTTCGACAGCGACTTCGAGAGGTTCCACACGGCGGACTTCGCGGCCGAGTAGTCGATCACGCCGGGGTCGGGCAGGAACGCGTTCACCGACCCGATGGTCACGACCGTGCCGCGCCCGCGCGCGATCAGCTCGGGGATGGCGGCCCGGGTCATCCGCACCATCGTCAGGAAGCAGAGGTCGAGGGTGCGCTGCCACGCCGCGTCGTCGATCGCGAGGAAGCCGTCGAAGCGCAGGCTGACCGCCCCGACGTTGTTGACCAGGATGTCGAGGCCCCCACGCGACCGGGCCGCTGAGATGAGGGCGGCGGGAGCATCCGCCTCGGTGAGATCGACGGGGACGAAGGTCACCGACCCGGCCTCGACCAGCGCGTCGAGCGCCGGCGAACTCGAGCGGGAGGCCGCGATGACGTGAACTCCTTCGCTCGCGAGCGCGGTGGTCACCGCGAGCCCGATGCCCTTGCTCGCGCCGGTGACGATGGCGATCTTGCCGTTCAGCCCTAAGTCCATGGCTCAGACGGTAGGGCCGCGGTCAGGCGGGGGTCGTGCCCCCGCTCTTCCTGGGTGCGAGACGGTCACCCTCGGCGGCCGGATCGTTGAGCGCGCAGAGCAGCGACAGCCGCTGGATCTTCTCCGCCGACGGGCTCCCGGGTGCCGCGACGTACATCCCGAGCGTCTGACCGCCCGTGCCCGGCAGGTCGAAGGTCTGGTACCGCAGCTCGATCGACCCGACCTCGGGGTGCGTGAAGGTCGACGGATGCCCGGCCGGCTTCCGCGTCTCGTGCCGCGCCCACATCGCCTCGAACGCGGGGTCGAGCGCCCGCAGCTCCTCGAGCAGCCGCGTCATCTCGGGCCCGTCGTCGTGCGGGTCGACGGATGCGCGCAGATACGCCACGGCCCGGGGAGCCGTGAGCCGCCAGTAGGCATCGCGCGGCAGCTCGGGGTGGAAGGTGAGCTTGACGAGGTTCTCGCCCACCCGGAACGCGGGGCTGAGCATCCGCCCGAGCGCATTGATGTAGATGATGTCGAGCCGGCGGTTGACGACGTGCGCCGGAATGGACGGCATCGAGGAGATGAGGCCGATCAGGCTCGCGTTGACGGTGTCGACCGCCGCGGTACCCGGGGCTGCGGGGTGGGCGAGTCGATGCAGGTGGGCAGCACCATCGGGGTCGAGGGCGAGCGCGCGGGTCAGTCCCTCGAGCACCCCCGTCGACGGGTGCAGCTCCCGCCCCTGCTCGAGCCGCAGGTAGTAGTCGGCGCTGATCCCGGCGAGCATCGCGACCTCCTCACGCCGCAGTCCCGCGACCCGCCGGGGTGATCGGCTCGGCGGCACGCCCACGTCGGCAGGCTCGACCAGGCTCCGGCGGGCCCGGAGGAACTGCGCCAGTGGAGTCGGCTTGTCCATCGCTCAGCCCGTCTGCTGCTCGACCCGCGCGGCCAGCTCGAACAGCCGCTGCTCGGATTCGCTGCCCGGAACGGTGTGCCCCATCACGACGATCTGCCGGGTGTCGGGCAGCCGCAGCAGCTCGTAGGTGATGTCGAGACGCCCCACGTCGGGGTGGTCCATGGTCACGTCGAGGGCGTACGAGCTCGGCAGCGTACCCTCGCGCCACGCGATGGCGAATTCGGCGCTGTGCCGGGCGAGCTCGGCGCGCAGGGTCGCGAGGTGCTCGCTGTCGGCCGCCTCTTTCAGCAGCTCGACCATGCGGGTCGACACCTCGTCCCACTGCGGCAGGGTGCGATGCGCACTGAGATTGACGAAGGTCGCCTCGGCGAGATTGACCCCCACGGCCAGGCTGGGTGAGACCGCCCGCGCGAGTGCGTTCGAGGCGACGACGTCGAACCGCTCGTCGGCCACGATCGCGGGCGTGGTGGGCAGCGACTCGATGAGCTCGGCGAGCAGCGGGTCGAGGGGCGACATGGCGCCAGCCTATTCACGCGCCCGTTCTCCGGCGTGCCCCTCTCGCACCCAGGCGATGCGGTGCGGTGCGGCTTCAGGATGCTCGAACCGCTCATCCCAGAGACCTCAGTGCCTCCTCGGCGGCGGTGCCGGGTTCGGCGTAGTGGGCCACGAGGGTCAGCCGCGCATCCCCCGGAACGGCGAGGCTCTGCCAGTGCAGCGTGAGCAGGCCGACGCCCTCGACGTAGGTGGTGCCGACGCCGCTCGACTGCACGGTGACGTCGTGCCGCCCCCAGAGTCGGGCGAAGTCGGGCTCGGTGACGAGCAGCCGCCCCACCAGCTCGTGCAGCCGGGGATCGTCGGAGTCGCTGCGCTCCCGGAGAGCGGCCAGCCCGAGCAGCACGTGCTCGTCCCAGTTCGGCAGGTTCTCGCGCGCCGCGGCCGAGAACAGGGTGTCGAACATGTTCGACCCGACGGTGCCGAAGGTGAACACGCGACTCGCGCGCTCGTTCACGGCGAGCACGTCCTGGCAGGAGTTGATGACGTAGGCGGCGGTGCCCTCGAACCCGTCGAGGAAGGCGAACACGTCGTCGTCGAGTGACCCGGGCAGGGGAGCGAACGAGCGGTGCGGGGGAGGATCGGCGATGCGCCGGAGATACGAGGTGGCCGACTCGTCGAGGGCGAGGGCCTTCGCGAGCGAGCTGAGAACCTGGTGCGACGGATGCGTGTCCCGCCCTTGCTCGAGCCGCAGGTAGTACTCCCGGCTGATCCCGGCGAGCTGCGCCACTTCTTCGCGCCGCAGGCCCTCGACGCGCCGCCCCGCCGCCACGGGCAGCCCGACGTCGGCGGGCCGTGTCGCCTGCCGTCGCGCCCGCAGGTAGTTCCCCAGCTCGTTGATCGCCACGGACCACAGCGTAGGGCGCGGCCGCCCCGGCGTCACGAGGCATATTCTGAGGTTTAATCACGTATGTGTAGACGCGGAAAAGCCATGGCTCTAGAGTCGTCACAGAAAACGAGTCGGACTCAAGGAAGAGGCGCGATGAGACCACGTGAAGGACGTCATGGTCGCCGCCTGTTGGCGGCTGTTTCGGCGTTGGCCCTGGTGATGTGCGTACAAACCCTGGCGAGCACCTCAGCCACCGCGACGGGTTCGCCTATAAGAGCTGCACCCAGAATCTGACCGTCACAGGAAAGAGCTCTCAGGCTCTGGGGGGACAGACTGCCTCCCCGACGAATCCGAACCCGAAGCTCGGCTGCGGAAACGCGCGAGTACAGGTTCGCTACCAGTCCTACCCGGGAAGCCCGACCTACACCAGCGCCTGGAAATCGGCCCCTGGGATCGTCACCTACCATCCCGGCGGCACCGTGCTGGGTGCCTCGCACGACTGCGGCTACAAAGCCTGGGCCTACTCAGGTGGCTGGCCGTTCACGACCTAAGGAGTTCTGATGCGAACCACGAAACGAACCATCTCGATGAGTGCAGCTCTAGTCGTTGCTGGCCTGGGGTTGTCCGGATGCGTCGGCGTCGCCGCGAATGCGGGCGAAGAAGGGGCCCACGCCGAGGTCTTTGCTCCTTCATCGGCGCAGGAGGAGGTTCTGGCCGACGGTGTGGTCGATCGATCGGAGTACGAGTCGGCCTTCGCCGGGTTCCGGTCGTGCATGTCCGATGGCGGGTACATAGTCGACGTCCTCGATGCCGACGGCGCGATCATCGACTACCGGTACCTGGCGCAGGCGACCGACGACGGCACGGCTGATCGTTGCTACCAGATCGAGTTCGAGAGCGTCGACGAGTCCTGGCAGACCGCCCATCAGGACGAGCAGGGCGACGCGGCGCTGCTCGACGCTTGCCTGACTGACCACGGCCTAGCCGTTCCGAACACGCGCCAGGAGAAGATCGATGCGCTGGTGCTCGCCGGGGTCGACCTATCGTCGTGCCTCGGCGAGGGCTGAGGCTGTCAACCGATCTTCTGAATAAATTGACATGAAGGAGGCAATGGAGCCGGCCGTCCCTCTCTCAATTGTCGGAGCGACTCGACAATAGGCCCTTCTCCGCAAATTCTCTTCGCCCGGCGATCGTGACCAAGGCGCCACTCGCCCGCAGCACCGCGAGGGTCCACCCGTCGAGATCGATGCCCCAGCCGCCCAATGTCAGCTCCCCGGCTGTGACGGAGATCGGGCGCCTAGGGCTGGCTTCGATCGCGTCGCCAAGCGAGTCCATCTCAGCGCTGCTCGGAATATGTGCGCCTGATCTGAAGTCGGCGCGATGGCTGGTGAGGTGGGTCGACGCGTGGATGCGCAGCGAGCCTGCTGGGTCCAGGCCACCGGCTCGCCAGGTCCAGATCGAAGGCTGATCGCAGTCGTGGTCGCTGCGAGGTGGAGTGACGTACGAGGCCTCGACCACGTCCACACGGCCGTTGTGCGACTGGGAGGACAGTCCGACGAACTCGACCTCAGTGTCGCGCGAGAGGTAAACGGGGAAACCGAAAGTGCGGACGATCGCCAGATCCCTCTCGCTCATCAGGGGACCTTCCCCATCCATCGCCGTCACTCCGGGTACTTCGCTGTCGGATTGCCGGACCCGCAGATCCATCCCGCGGTCGTCACGGCGGTGCCGCCGGCGAGCGCCGATGCCTTGCTCGTGTACGGCTGAACGATCTTGCGGATGCCCTGCCAGGTTGCGCTGTTCAGAGGAGCAAGGCCCGACATCTCGTAGGTGCCGATCGCGCCGCCCATCCCCTCGGTCGAGACGGTCGCGCTCCAGGTGTGGCTGAACGCCTGTCCATGATCCGACTTGATGAGGTAGCCGGTTCGGATCTCGGTGTTCCCGTTCTGGAAGTAGATCCATGAGGTGCCGCAGTCGCCCGGGACGGTGATTCCGGCGATCGAACTCGCGCCTCCTAGGGCGCCCGAGAAATCACCGGAGGAGTTTTCGATTGGAACCGAGAACTGTGCGCCGGAAGGCGAGGTGCGGAGCTCGTACCCGTGGTCGGCGGCGACGGTGCTGTCGTAGCCGATGACCGACATCGGTACCTGCACCGTGCTGCCAGTCGTGCCGCTGTCGGCGGAGGCGAGCGCCGTCCCGAAACTGGCTGACACTACCCCGGCTGCTGCCAGTGCAAGGGACGCGGCAGCGAAGCGTCGCTTGAGTGATGACGTGTTGACCATGTCTTCGTCCTTCCGTGAGGTGGCTCATGCGGGCCATCGACCCCCATTCGGGGGTAACTACAGTTCTGCCACTTAAATGAGCAAAGGTCAATAGCAGCACTCGTCACTGAGGTCGCCGACCCCATCCGGACTGATCGGCCACACTGGCCCACGTGAGAGCCTCCTACCCAGTCGTCGACGTTCTCCGCGCACGGCACACGGGATACACGGCCCGCCAGTAGCCTGGCAACGCATCAGCGAATCACTCCAAACGCGTCGAGGGAGAGCAACGGATGAGGTCACTGCGCTACGGGATCAACATCACCCTCGACGGCTGCGTGCATCACGAAGCGGGCATCGCCCCCGACGGGGAGTCGATGCGCTACTGGACCGACCAGATCGACCGCGCAGACGCCCTGCTTTACGGCCGGGTCACCTACGAGATGATGGAGTCCGCCTGGCGACGGCCGGCCTCGGGTGAGTGGCCGGACTGGATGGGTGAGTCGGACATCCCGTTCGCCGAGAGCATCGACGGCGCGAAGAAGTACGTCGTGTCGAGCACCCTGGGCGAGGTCGACTGGAACGCCGAACTCGTGCGGGGCGATGGCGATCTGGAGCAGGCGGTGCGGCGGCTCAAGGAGGAGCCGGGGGAGAGCCTGTCCGTCGGGGGAGTGCAGCTGCCGCTGGCGCTGGCCGATCTGGGGCTGATCGACGAGTACGCGTTCGTCGTGCATCCGGTGATCGCCGGGCACGGCCCGACCCTCTTCGCCGGCCTGCGGGAGAGGCTCGAGCTCGAGCTCGTCGACCGCCAGGACTTCCGCTCGGGGGCCACCGCCCTGCTCTACCGGCCCGCCACGGCCTGAGTCCTCGATCAGAGCTGGTCTCCCGGCGGGTGGTTGCCGTAGACGGTGCCGCCCTCGGGTGCGGTGTCGACGACGGTGATCGACACGGTCGTGGATTCCGATGGCGTGCCGGCGGGGAGGCCGTTGTTCGCGACGAGGCTGATCTCGCGTTCGCCGATGAACTGTCCGGTGTCGGGGTCGATGATGATGTCCTGCCGGATGTTCGTGCTCGGCTCCACGCGGCCGATCGCGATGCCGGTGGTGCCGTCGAGGCTCGCCTGCTGATCCGTGATCGTCACGCCCGGGATGCGGGCCGCGGCCTGGTAGAGGGCGGCGCGGAGCTCGGCCGGCACGGTGCCGTTGCGTAGCACGTCCGCGATCCAGACCAGGGCGGCGCCGTCGGGGGACTGCCCCTGCGTGAGCGTCTTGGCGTAGATCGCGTTGAGGAGCTGGTTCGGGTTACGGGGGAGCGCGTCGTAGTCGCCGCTGATCTCGGTGGGAGAGCCGCCGTAGAAGGTGCCGGCCGGGGCGCGCAGCAGTTCGTCTTCTTCCAAGGCGTGCATCTCGGCCGCGAACGCTTCGGAGGCCGGCCCGAACGTCTGCACCGGTTCGCGGGCATGCCGCATCCAGACCCAGTCGCCCTGGCGATCGTAGGGAACGTAGAGCTCGTCGCGGGAGCCGTCGAGGAACGAGGTGAAGCCTCCCGCGCCGTCGCCGGTGCTGGCGGAGTACACCGCGTTCGTCGTGATCCGCAGGTACTGGCCGAGCCCGACGACCGGGTCGCTCGCCTCGATCGTCGCGACGGCTGCGGACTCGAGGGCACCGGCGGCGGCCGAGTCGGCTCCACCCCGCCAGCCGGCCAGACCCAGGACGTTGGATGCGACGAGGACGACCGTGAGCGCGCCGGCTCCCAGGAGGGAGAAGCCGATCACGGGCAGGGCGCGGCGGCGAGCCGGTCGGGAATCGGCCTCGGCTTCGGCGGTGCGGTGCTGGCCCGGCCGTCTCGCGTCGTGCGGAAGGCGCTCGAGGAGGTGGCGCATCCGCTGCTCTTCGTCGGCGGTCAACGGTGTCGCGGGTGCGGGGTTGAGGGCCCGCACGTCGGCGATCAGGTCGGAGGGGGTCATGACGTTCCTTCTCTCGGCTGGAGCTGCCGTTCGGCAGGGGCCGGTTCGTGCGCGGGATTCATCAGCTGGGCGAGGCGCCGCTTCGCGCGGGTGAGCCGCATCGTGTAGGTGGCGCGGGTGCATCCGAGAACCGTGGCGGCCTCGGTGTCGGCGAGCTCCTCCCAGGCGTGCAGGGCGATCGCCTCCTGGTCTTTGCGGGAGAGCCCGCGCCAGGCGGTGATGAGGTCGAGGCTGCTGTCGACGTCGGTGCCGGCGCCCGAGCTGATGCCCGCGCCCGGTTCCCAGGCCCGGACGGCGAGCGTCTGCTGCCGGGATTCGCGGCGGGCGGTGCTCTTCATCACGTTCGACGCCGTGCGGAAGAGCCAGGCCCGGGGTTCGGGCGGGAGCGCACCCCGGCGGCGCCAGGCCACGGCGAACGTGTCGGCGACGACGTCGTCGACATGGGAGGCCGGTGCGCGGCGCTGGACGTACCTCAGCACGTCGGCGTAGTTCGCGTCGTACGCGGCGGTGAAGCCCGCACTGTCGTCGCTGGACATGATCCCCCTCGGTCGACCGGATCTCGGTCTCGATCTGTACATGCTCCGGGAGGCGCCGTCTGCAACACCGACCACGAACATCATCGTCCGCCGGGGGAGACGACGAGGCCGAGGGACCAGCTCGAGAAGGTCGGCACCACAACGGTGGGCGACGCGAACGCTTCGCGTCAGAGCCCCCGCTCCTCCAAGAACGCGCTCACCTGCCGGTGCGTTTCAGTGAGTCGCTCGATCCGCTCCGCCAACCCCGCCCGCACGTGCACGAGCTGCTCCGCGAGCGCGTCGTGCGCATCCGCCGGCGCTTCCCCCGTGCACGCCAGCACCGACACCACGACCTCCCGAGGAAAGTCCATTCCGAAGAGCAGGTGGATGATCTCGGCGCGCTCCACCGTCGACTCGTCGTACTCGCGATACCCGTTGGATTCGCGGCGAGCTGTGATGAGTCCGTGCTGCTCGTAGTACCGCAGCGACCGCGCGCTCACTCCGCTGCGCCGGCTGACTTCGCCGATCTTCATCGTCCGTTTGACCTTGACATGATGTCAGAGTCTAGCGTTTCGGTGTTCGGGCGAGATCCGTCCGAACGGAAGGATGTCCGATGCGTTCAACTATCACGGCCGGAGGCCGCACCCGCTCGTTCACGGTGATCGGAGAGGTCGACGGCTCCGACGATCGCGCCCTCGTGCTGGTCTTCCACGGCTCCAAGCAGAACGGCGAGGTCCACCGCCGTTTCACCGGAGGTGCCCTGGACCACCTCGCAGCTGAGAATCGAGCGGTGGTGGTCTACCTCGACGGCTTCCGCGGCAACTGGAACGACGCCCGCGCCGAGAGCTCCTTCCCGGCCCGACGCGAGCAGATGGATGACGTCGCGTTCGCACGTGCCGTGGTCGACTCCGTTCGCCGCTCTCACCGGGTGGATGCGCGCAAGGTCGTCGGGGTCGGGTACTCCAATGGCGGCCAGATGATCTTCCGCCTGATCCACGAAGCGCCGGAGCTTCTGACGGGTGCAGTAGTCGTGGCAGCGACCATGCCCGATCGCTCAGGCTTCCTCGGCCCCTTCTCGGAGACGTCGGATCGCCCCATCCCCGTCACCCTCGTTGCCGGCACCGCGGACCGGATCGTTCCGTACGGGGGCGGCCGGATGGCGTGGTGGGCGCGCCTGATGTTCAAGGTCGCGGGAGTGGCCCTCTCCGCCGCGGCGACGGCCGAGTACTTCGCCCGCCGCAACGGCATCACCGCCGCACCCACGGTCGCGCCGCTCCCGGCGTCGCCCGGCGCAGGCCGCCGCCCGCGGATGGAGGAGACGACGTACCGCGAGCCGGGCCGCCCGCCCGTCATCCTGTACACGGTTCACGGCGGCGGCCACACGATCCCCGGGGCGAAGCGGGCGCCGGCACCCCTCGGCCGGACAGGGGCCGACCGCCGCATCGAAGAAATCGTTCTCGAGACACTCGGCGCACTCGACCGATCTGCGTGAGGTGTCACTCGAGTACGTCGACCGCCCGACCTCCGTTCCCCGTGGGCCGAGCGTCCCGGCTTTCCACCTTCGGGTGTCCGATGTAACAGGGATGCCCACGACTCCGATGATGACGGCGACGATCGACGCGATGAGAAACCACGCTGAAGGCGCAGCAGAGGGCTCTGTGGCAGTTCTTCGGCCCGCGGAGCCCTGCGTCTCGGCGAGGCGCAGCATCGACGTGAGAGCGCTATGCCGACATGCCAATGGCGATCTGGTGCTGAATGCGCGTCAGCGCGCCAAGGATGTAGCGACCGCCAGTGATGAAGTTGTTGCTGGGTGAGGTGGTGATGGATATTGGGACTATTGCGCCAAGGACGCCAATGACAAGCCCGGATGCCAATATGGCGGGCGCTGCAAAGTTGCCATCCTCGGGCCCGGCGCGGACGAATTTCGTGCGGGGGTCCTGCTGCATCCACGCCTCGTTCAGTCCCTCCGAACTTGCATGCAAATGAGCACTTGCGATTCGGTAGAACATAGAAAACTCGGGTAGCACGAGTCTGCTGACGGAGCTGAAAGTGGGGTTCCCATTCGGTAGGATCGGCGCAGCCCAGCCCCATGGGCGGGCAAATGTGCTGCCGTACTTGCTGATAAGGGATTGTCGCTTCAATTGAAGTGCCTGCAGTACGTCTTCGTCGAGCTTCGATCCAACGTGCGGACTAGCGGCAAGTATGTCTCTCGCCAATGAGGGTGTGAACACTTGATGGTGGTGGACGTATCGTTCGACTAAATCCGGGTATTCACCGTCCGGCATTCCCTGCAGCCCAAGGGTGGCCGAAACAACAAACAGTTCATGGATGGTTCTGAGGTGTGCCCACGCGCCTGGCAGATAGCCGCCGCGGAGCAGCCATCCGACCTCGTCGAATGCCAGGAGTGCACGCCCTCCGAGTCCCACCTGCAAATTGATGTAGTCCGCAAATGCGTCATCCTCCGCCGAATCGTCCAAGGCGGCGTGCACCGTCTCGGATGCCCAGTTGATGGCTTCCACTGCTGTCGAATGCATGAGATCCATAGCTGCGAAACCTGCTCCATATTTCTCGGACAGCATTGCCCGCAAAGCGGCCGCGTTGCTTGGGCTCGAACTCGGTGAGTCCGCTTCAGCTTGGAAGTTCGTCCAGAAGTCTTCGAATAATGGATCATTGGCTGGCGGCTGAGCCCCAATTTCGAACTCGAAGTCTGCGGTCACTGTGGGACGTCAATCGATGACGACGACGGCATCGAGGGATGCGAACTTGTCGCCGGAGATTTCGTCTGTTGACACCAGAACGCCCGTCAGATTCTGTCCCGCATCGCCGATGCACGCTTGGACTAATCCGGGCTGATTCCGGGCGATCGGCAGCGTAATCGACAAGTCATAGCTTCCCCGAAGCGGAGTTCCCTTGTTCGAGAATGGCCCGAACGAGATATGCCCGTTGTTGAGAACGCCCTGGTCCTGCGCGAGAAAGCCGTCCTCAACGAAAAGGCTAGCGTTCAACTCGGAACCATCCGGAAGGTTCGAGGTTGCGTCGATCGTGACTCCGCCTGACGAATCGGATGCGAGCGTGTAGGCGATGGCCACATCAATGGGTGTGGGAGGGCAAGCCGCTTCAGCTGTCTCAGACTCCGCCTCCGTCGATGAATTTGTGGACAGTGTCGGTGAAGGCGCGGTTCTTGCGGCAGGGTCAGCCATTGACGAACAGGCGGACAAAGTGACTGCCAGCAAAGCGGCGCATGTGGCTGCAGAGATGGACTTCATTTGTCGATTATCGCGGTTGGATTGCCGTGAGCACGTCGGTCGCCAAATACTTGCTGAACGGCGGGCGGACGCGCTCCTGGACGCGGTCGGTCTCCCAGCACACAGCGACAAGAGACCGCATCAGCTCTCTGGTGGTCAGCGACAGCGCATCAACATCGCCCGCGCCCTGATGAACGACCCCAGCTTGCTCCTGATCGATGAGCCCACCAGCGCGCTCGACCAAGAACGAGGCGCCAGCATCATCGACCTCATCCTGCGCCCAACCGACGAGCTGAACACCTCGACTCTGCTCGTCACCCACGACCTTGTCCACCTGCCTCGAATGCACGGCGTGGTCCACCTCGTAGACGGCCGCCTTATCGACACACCGACCCCGGTGAACGCTTATTAGAAACGAACGTATTTGAGACAACTAGAGCCATCACCGGATGAGACTCGACCGTAGTCTGATGAAATGGAGTTAGAAGAGATTCAGAAGACGGCTCGGCTGTACTTCGTCTCAAATAAACCATCGTTCAAGAAACTGAAATCCACCCTTGAGTACATTCTTGAGCGGATCTGCGAAGAAGCAGACGTAAAGCCACACCACATCTCAGCCCGAACTAAGAAGCTCAAGTCCTACGTCGAAAAATTCGAGCGCAAGAGCAGTCTGACTCTTCCAACTGACGTGCAAGACATTGTGGGCGGTCGCATTGTGACCTTGTTCCGATCAGACCTTCTCGAACTCGATAAGAAAATGAACTTGCACCTCGAGGTGATTAGTTCGGAGAACAAGATCCAGGATGCCGAAGTTGACAGTTTCGGCTATATGTCGGTCCACTACATCTGCCGCTTGAAGCAGAGTTTGAGTGGTCCGCACTATGACGGATTGCACGGGTTCGAGTTCGAGGTGCAGTTGCGGACAATCCTCATGGATGCTTGGGCGAATGTCTCGCATTACATCGACTACAAGGGAGTGTCGAGCATTCCGAAGGCGCTGCGAAAGGACTTCCACGCCCTGAGTGCTCTCTTCTATGTTGCCGACAGTAGTTTCGAGCGATTCCACGATGAATCGAAAACCTCGAAGAAGAATGCCGTCTCGAAGCTCGCCAGCCCTGAGTCGGTGGAGGTCACCTTGGACGCCGACACCCTCGCCGCCGCACTTCAGAAGCTCTTTCCTGATAGGGAGGCTCCTGAAGAGGACAGCGATGTCTCCGAACTGATGGAAGAAATATCGTCTTATACGCCATATAAGACAGTTGGAGAGTTGGAAAAAGTCGTAGAGCGTTACCGCCCGGCGCTGGTGGCTTACGAGGCTGACCATCCTCCTCAGAAGGGCTACGAGGGGGAACCGACTCAGTTCGCTCAAGTTGGCATGCTTCGGTCCTTACTCGACATTTCTGACCCGATATTCGCGGATAGAAGACTTGGAGAGTTCAGCAAGTTCTACGAGGAGTACCGCGATCTGGCGAGGACTGATGAGTAAAAGGATCTTGCTGGGCGACTCTGTCCGTTCCGTCGAGGTACGACCTTGAAAGAAGATTTCAGGGGTTACTACGGCTACAGCGATTCCGAGAGGGAAGAGTTGTGGAAGTCGGCTCTCATCGTCGTGGACACCAACGTTCTCCTCGACTTGTACCGACAGACAACGGCTACCAGAAAAGCAATTCTGAGCGTTCTACGGAGTGATCCTGATCGGTTGTGGCTTCCGCACCAAGTAGCTCTGGAATTTCAGAGGCGGCGCGAGAGCGTAAGGACGCAAGCCACCGACTCGCACACGAAACTCGAAAAGCGTCTTCATAACGAGCGCGACACGACTAGCAAACTGATCGCAGAAATGAAGAAGTACAACGTCAATCTCGACGTACAGAGCAAGTACAACACCTACTTCAAAGCCGTCGGATCTCTAGCGAGAGCCATCAAGAATACAACGCAGGAGGAGTTTGACGACGCTAGGGCCGAAGACGCCGTTCTCCTTGAGATTGAGGGTCTCTACCCCGCTGCTCGCAGAGGAAAGGCCTTCAAGCCAAAGCGGTTATCGCGTGAGAGGCGTTTGGGTGCAGAGCGCATCGCACATTTGGTGCCCCCAGGTTGGGCGGACGCTGCCACTAAAGAGGGTGACCGTATATACGGCGACTACTTCGTGTGGCGTCAAACCATGGACCACGCGCGTGCCATCAAGAGAGACGTAATCCTTGTCACGAACGACACCAAGAGAGACTGGGCGGACCCCAACACTAAGAAGTTTCATCCTGAGTTGACTGACGAGTTTGTTGCTGAGACGGGTCAACAGCTTCTTATCTACCGGACCGGTGATTTCGTCAAGGAAGCGAAGCGACAGCTGAAATCACTCGTGATTGAGACTGAGGAAGGTATTGCGGAAGCGGCTCGGGAAGTTGACGAGCATGTTGAACGCGACAGTGCGACTGATGTTGCAAAGTATGTTCCGGGATCCGGTTTCAGGCTGGGCGATGTTTATGCAGGGACGAGATTCAACATGCCCGACCTGTTCGCCGGCTCTGGATTCAAAGGACTTCAGGAAGCTATGGAAGAGCGCACGCGGAGGTCAATCGCACCGCTCACCGAGATGATCGAAAGCATAAACCGACCTCTGCTTGCTCAGATCAGCGAAATCGTAGAAAAGCAGTATCGCGACCTGGGAGCAATCGGCATTGCGAGCGCTTCTAACCTGGATTCGAGCGAAGATGATTCGCGTCAACGGCTGATTCAAGATGCAATTGGCGAAGCACATAGCTCGCCTGATGACGATGAGGGTGATCAGGATAACGATGGTAGTCAGTCGCAGGAGCCTCAAGAGAAGTAAATCGAGAACTCGCTGTTTTTCGAGAACCTACGTCTGCGGAGTTTGGTCGAATCAAGAATCTTCCCGAGAAGTGAAACTGACCCCCTCCCTGTAGACGAGGAATTAGGAGGGGGTAGTCGGTGGGAGGTGAAGTTGTCTCCCTGCTCCGGAGGGGCAATGCCAGTTGGACCCCCGGAGGATTTTGATTTGTAGGTGGAGTGCTCCTCGCAACATGACTACGAGCGGGGAGCACCCCGTTTCCTGAAGCCGATCCACAATATGGAAAGAACCGGCATCAGAAGTCTTGTGGTCAGATATCGCCCTTGAGGAGCGATCTGATCTGACGTACGTACGAACGTGCTCTGCGTAGCTCAGGTTGGCTCACATTGTTTGTGACTCCACTTGTGATGTCGAGACACTTCTCGAATCGCTCACGAGCTTCCGGCGCGTCGAACGCAATTCTGTGGGTACGGTTGCGGCATGGCTGAACGTCGGATCGAGGATGTTCGCGCGGAGATCGACGCTTTGGACCGGCAGCTCGTCGAGCTGATCGCTCAGCGGCAGCTGCGGGTGGTCGAAGCGGGCGCGCTGAAGCAGGATCGCCAGGCTGTGCGGGCGCCGGATCGTGTAGAGAAGGTCATCGGCAAGGTACGCGCCCTGGCTGCGGAGGTGGGAGCGTCTCCCGAGGTGGTTGAGCAAACCTACCGAGCCATGATCTCCGCGTTCATCGATTTAGAACTGACGGTGCACGACGGCTCGGGAGCGTCTAGCGAGACCGTGTGAGGCCCGCCGCAGCTAGCGCCCGGCCCAGCGGTCGAGCCACTCGTGCGCGGCAGTGAGGTGCGGTGCTTCGGGGTCGATCAGATCCATGTGCGCTAGGCGCAGTGGTTCGAGGAGCGTCACCCCGCAGCCCGCCGCCCGGGCTGCCTCGAGGTAGGCGTGGGTGTGCGCGATGGGGACTCGGGCGTCGTCGGCGCCGTGCACTATGAGGACCTCGGCTGGCGCGGGCACCTGGGCCAGGGGAGATGCCGCGGCGTAGGTGTCGGCGATCTCAGAGGGGGCGCCGCGGAAGAACTCGGCGGCCGCGCCGGTGCCGACACCCTCGTGGTAGCTGCGGACGACGTCGGTGACGGGAGCCAGGGCCACGACCGCGTCACCCGCCTCGCCGCCGAGCAGCGCGAGCTGCCCGCCGACGGAGTGGCCGATGATCGCCAGGCGCGACGTCGGGCCCTCCGCGCGGATGGCGGTCAGGGCCGACGCCAGGTCGTCGCGCAGCGCGTCCCAGCCATCGGTGCCCCGGCGGTACTCGATGTTCGCCACCGTCCAGCCCCGCGCCGTGAACTGCGGCACGAGCGGCCGCATGAGCTCGGCGGTGTACGGCGCGCGCCAGTATCCGCCGTGGATGAAGACGACCGTGCCGGGTGAATCGGCGTGGGCACGCGCATCCGGATTCCAGAGCTCGACCCACTGGTCGATGTGCGGGCCGTACCGCGGCACGAGGTCGGCCTCCGGGAAGCCCGGCGGCCGCGCATCCGTCGCCGTCACGCGCCCTCGACCGAGCCCGGCGCCAGGAAGTCGACGCCGTTGGCCGCCGAGAGGCGCACGACCTCGTCGGGGTCGGTGACGTTGTGAAGCAGGCTGAAGAGGTTGGCCAGCTTGCCGCCGGGGCTCACCCAGAAGAGCGACTTCGCATCCGTCTCCTGCTTGTTGTAGTAGGCGTGGGGGAGGTCGCGGGGCATCTGCACCAGGTCGCCGGGGCCGGCGGTGGTCCACTGGCCGTCGAGGTAGAGGGTGTAGACGCCCTCGAAGACGTAGATGAACTCGTCCTGCGTGGGGTGCACGTGCGGCGGCACACCGGTGCCGGCCGGGTCGAACGAGAGCCAGGAGTAGGTGTTCGCGCTTTCGATCTTGGTCGTGTAGGTGTGGCCCAGAACGTTCCAGACGCGGCCGCCAAAGGCCTCGTCGGCCCGCACGATGCCGGCGGGCAGGTCGCCCAGAATGATCTCGTCAGTGCTCATCGTCGAACTCCTCGGGTCGGGGTTTGTGTTGGTCCATCATGGCGTGGTCGCGGGTGGTGTGTCGCGATCTTGCTCTGAGCTATGCCCAGTCCTTCCACGGGCTGGTGTGAGCACTTCGGAGTGGTAAGCCGTCGTGTATCGCAGGCCCCTGATACAATATGTCTTCCAAGTCATAATTGTCTTGTGAGGTGGAGGTAACCGGTATGGCAGATGCATCGACGTTGATTCGCGCCGCCCGCCGGAGTCGACGGCTCACCCAGGAACAGCTGGCTGATCGTGCTCAGGTCGACCAGGGAAGCGTGTCTCGCTCGGAACGGGGGCGGGACGCGGGTTACAGCACGATCGATCGGCTGCTCGCAGGCGCAGGTCATCGGCTCTACTCGGCCCCGACTCGGCGTGACGATGCCTCGACGGCGGCTGCAGAGATTCGTCAGCGGCTTCGCGAGAAGGATAAGGATCGCGCTTTACGCGCGCTGCTGCAGTTGAACGACAACCTTCTCGCCGAGCACGGCCTCGTTCGAGGGATTCTCGGACTCGCCGAGCCCGAGTCGACCGGTGACTCGGCTTGGGATGCGGCGATAGCGGCCCTCGTCGCGTGGCATTTGGGGGCAGAGAGAATTCCGTTGCCGGCCTGGGTCGACCAGCCGGACCGGTTCCTCGCCGCGCCGAGAACGCTCGACGTGGACCCTGCCGACCCAGTGCCGCCGCGCTCCGAGGTGCCCGATGAGTTCGCCGAGCGGGGCGTTCTCGTCTGGCGTGACACTTTCGCGAGCGTCTGACGATGGCGAGCGCGCTGGACCGCGACGACATCATCACAGGACTGCATGAGCTCATCGTCGAGCTTCGCGCCGCCGATCAGGTTGCGGGTATTCGTCTCGTCGGCAATGCGGCGCTGGCTCTGCGCTATTTCGATCGTGGGACGACGCAGGATCTCGACTCGCTCCATGTCCGCCCGGGCAGCGACGCAGAAGTGGCGGCTGCCGCAGCGCGGGTCGCGCTACGGCATGACTGGGATCCCGCCTGGCTGAATTTCGAAGTCACAAAGGCGGATGCGGTGCCCACCCTCGGGCGCGAAGTCGAGTGGGAGACGATCCACGATGAGGACGGCATCCTCATCCAAGTGGCCTCTCAGGAGGCTCTGCTCGCGATGAAGCTGCGAGCCAACCGGCCCGGCCGTGATACCCGCGACATTCGACTCCTCCTGGGTCTGTGTGGCGTAGACACCCTCGAGGCGTGCGAAGACTTCTATGAAGGCTTCTATCCCGGTGACGGTCTCGCGCCGCGCGCGGTGAACATCGTGACTGCCATCCTCGCGGAAGGGCCGCCCCAGGCCCCGGAATCGCCGCCGCCCATCGTGCTCTGATTGGGGCCGACGCGGCCCGGCGACCCCAGTGGCCTCAGCTGCCGAGGTCGCCCGCGATGCGGCGGAGGGCCGCCACGTGGCCGTCGAAGGCCCGGCGCCCCTCCGGGGTCAGTGCCACGGTCGTGGTGCGGCGCTGGTCGCCACGGCTCGATGACGAGGCCTTGGTGACCCGCACGTAGCCGATGTCGGTGAGCGCCCGGATCGTCTTCGAGAGGTTCGCCTCCGACAGGTCGAGCGTCTCACGCAGCATTGCGAACTCCGCTGCGTCGACCGGGCGCAGCAGCCCGCAGATGCGCAGCCGGGTGGGGGCGTGGATCTGCTCGTCGAAGCCGTCGTCAGCGTCCATCGCGCAGCTCGCGGTCGTAGACGCGGTCGTAGAGCCGGCCGCCGCACCACATCGCTGCGAAGGCCGCCCCCGCGCTGGCCACGACCCACTCCGGATGCCCGGTGGCGGTCAGGGCGAACGAGACGCCGAGCAGCAGCACGATCACGATGCCGAGCGCGATCGAGACCGCGAGGCTCCTTGGGCCGGCCATCCGCGTGATGGTCATGCCTGTGATGCGCTGGTAGGCCAGCGCGAGGAAGGTGATGCCAAGGCAGCCGAACGCCACCATCACGAACTGTCCGGGCACGCCCGGCCCCGGCGAGCCGATGATGAGCGCGGTGGAGAACGCCAGCAGCGGGTAGTACCACGCCGGTGTGCGGATGCGGTCGGCCAGTGCCTGCCGGTCGGCGTGCAATGCCGACAGGGCATCGCGGGCCGCCGCCCCGTCGGTGCGGCCGGCCCCGTTGCTGCTCTCGAAGTCGCTTTCCATGCAGTGAAGTCTTTCACTTGCCGACCGGTTAAGCAATCGCTCGGCTGGGGCGACGGGCGCGATGGGCGGTCAGTCGCCTGTGGTGCCGTCGGCCAGTTCGCGGAGGATGTCGAGGTGGCCGTTGTGGCGGGCGTTCTCCTCGATCAGGTGCAGGATCACCCAGCGGAGCGTCGGATGCTCACCCGAGCGGAAGGCCGTCAGCGAACGGTCGTCGAGCTGCAGGCCGGCGATGATCGCGTCGGTCGCGTTCGCCTGCGCGCGGTAGCCGTCGATCACGGTCTGCAGGGGCAGGGTGGCGCCGTCGATGAACTCCTGGTCGGGGGACTCGTCGGTCCAGGGGCCGAGATCGGGGCCCCCGACGAAGCGGTTCTCGATCCAGGAGTGCTCGACCCAGCGCATGTGGTTGAGCACACCGCCGACGGTCATCAGGGGCGACGTCGCGATCGGGGCGGCGGCGGCCTGCGCATCCGTCACGCCCGTCGCCTTCTCGATGGCGGTGTCGCGGGTGTACTGCAGCATCGTGAGCAGGGTCGATCGTTCGTCCCAGGCCCCGGGGTGATCGGTGCGTTCCATGCACCGAGTATTGCCGAGCGGGCCCGCGAGCGCACTGTTTCGAGGCTCGGTTCTACCGAGCGCGGAGGCCGTCGAGGAGGAGCCGCACCATCCGGTTCGGCGTGCCGTCGGCGGAGGGGGCCCGGTGGCTGAGGTCGCCGACCGCCTGGAGGAGCTCGAGGGGGTCGACGTCGTCGCGGATGTCGCCGGCCGCCGCGGCCGCGTCGAGCAGCGAGGCGAGGGCCGGGCCGAGCTTGCCTATGAGCAGCGCGGGCAGGGCGTCGAATGCCGAGTCGCCCGAGCGCAGGGCGGCCGAGAGGCCCTGCTTGGTGGCGACGAAGCCGGTGAAGCGGGTGATCCAGAGGTCGAGCGCTTCCTTGGGCGGATGCTCGGCCAGCAGTTCGCTCGCCGCCGCTGCCGTGGCGTCGATCTCTGAGGTGAAGACCGCGGCCACGAGCTCGGCGCGATTGGGGAAGTGGCGGTAGAGGGTGCCGACCCCGACTCCGGCTTCGGCGGCGATCTCGCGGGCCGGCGCATCCACCCCGGAGCGGGCGAAGACCGTGCGCGCAGCCGTCAGGAGGGCGCCGAGGTTCTGCCGCGCATCCGCTCGCACTTTTCGCGGTTCGGTCGTCGAGGTCACAGAAGGGCCCTTGCATAAACGGAACAGCGTTCCGTATAGTGGTCGATGTAGCGGAACAATGTTCCGTATCTGATCCTAACAGGAGGACCCCATGCAGTATCGACCCCTCGGACGCACCGGGATCATGGTGACGCCCTATGCGCTCGGCGCCATGATGCTCGGCTCGTTCGGCAACCCCGATCGCCAGGAGGGCGTGCGGATCATCCACCGCGCGCTGGACGGCGGCATCAACTTCATCGACACGGCCGACCGCTACGGCGACTCGGAGGAGGTCGTGGGCGAGGCGCTCGTCGGGCGGCGTGACGACGTCGTGCTCGCCACCAAGTTCTGGGGGCCGGTCGACGACGACGTGAACCACCGCGGGGCGTCGCGGCGGTGGATCAGGCAGGCCGTCGAGCGGTCGCTGCGCAACCTGCGGACGGACCGGATCGACCTCTACCAGCTGCACCGGCCCCAGCCCGACACCGACATCGACGAGACGCTGTCGGCGCTCACCGATCTCGTGCGGGAGGGCAAGGTGCTAGCGATCGGGTCGTCGTCGATGCGCGGGTCGGAGATCGTCGAGGCGCAGTGGGTCTCGGAGCGGCGCGGGTTCGAGCGGTTCCGCACGGAGCAGCCGAACTACTCGATCCTCGATCGGGAGATCGAGCGGGAGATCCTGCCGGTCGCCGAGCGGTACGGCATGGGCACGCTCGTGTACAGCCCGCTCGCGGGCGGGGCGCTGTCGGGGAAGTACCGGGCGGGGCAGGCGAACGAGAACTTCCGGGCGAGCACGGGCATGCGTCATTTTCAGGATGAGCGGCGGCTCGGTGCCATCGAGCAGCTCATTGCGCTGGCCGACGAGGCGGGGATGCCGCTGACGCATCTGGCGATGGCGTTCGCGGTGGCGCATCCGGGGGTGACCTCGGCCATCGCGGGGCCGCGGACGATGGCGCAGCTCGAGGACACCTTGGCGGGGGCTTCGGTGTCGTTGTCGGATGAGGTGCTCGATCGGATCGATGCGATCGTGCCGCCGGGGGAGACCATCGGGGCGATGGACATGGTTTATCGGGGGCCGGAGGTGTTGGATGCTTCTCTGCGGCGGCGCCCTGTATCGGGTCGGTCGGCGGGATAGGGGGCGTTCTCTCCTGCGCCGGGCGGCTCGGCGGGCGGTGTCGGTGTCGGTTGCCTCGCGCGGCGGGTGTCGGTTGCCCCGGTTGCCTCGCGCGGCGGGTGTCGGTTGCCTCGGTTGCCTCGCGCGGGGGTGTCGCCTGGGTCGCACAGGCCGGTAGAGTCGCTCGCGATTGGGGGATCGGATGAACGGATTGAGCTGGAAGGCGACCGCGGCGCTGGCCGTCGTGTTCTTCGTCGTCGCGGGGGCGAGTGTGCCCGTGCTCTTCGGTGGTGGGGACGTCGAGGTCTGGCGGTGGGTGTTCCCGGTGGCGTGGGTGGCGCTCGGGATCGCGCAGGTGGTTCGGGCGCGGCGAAAGTACGTGACCGAGAAGCGGGCGGGCGGCGAGGCCGCGAACTCGTGAGCGAAGCCAAGGCGATCGGGACGCGCGAACCGATCGGTCAGACGGGAATGGGCGGACGATTTTCTCGCACAGCTTCAGGATTTGAGAGGTAACATACAAAGGTGCACTGCAGTAGCGGTGTGAAGTGGACTCGGTAGCCTTCCGGACGGTGGGTGAGCCGAGTTTCGCGCTTTAAGCGCCGTTCGCGCTCGGGTCCACAAGCATCGGGCCCACGCGACGCCTCCATTCGGAGCCTTTGGCGTAGCTCCAGGCGATCGCGTCCGGGATCCACA
This sequence comes from Herbiconiux sp. VKM Ac-2851, assembly GCF_013205105.1. Classification (NCBI taxonomy): domain Bacteria; kingdom Bacillati; phylum Actinomycetota; class Actinomycetes; order Micrococcales; family Microbacteriaceae; genus Herbiconiux; species Herbiconiux sp. VKM Ac-2851. The sequence continues at coordinate 752,007 of NZ_JABMLJ010000003.1, forward strand.
GCAGCGGCTCGGAGTGCGGTGACCGCAGTTCGTACTGGACCGTGTCACGGAGGCCTCGAGCGCTGAGTTCTCTGAACAGGATCCGCCGGTCGGACCTTTCGATCGACTCGTCGCGCTCGAGAACGAGCTTCAGGTGAGCGTGCTTCTCCGCGCAATCGACCAGTCCCACGAGGCACTCTTCTCGTCCGTCTGCTTCGCGGGACGCTGTCGATCGAATGACGTGCGCTCGGACCTCGAGGGCCAGGAGCTTCGACAGAATCAGTCTTCGTCGGGAATCGCTCTCGCGGCTGAAGTGGAGGCGTCGCTGCCCAGGCAGTACCAGCGCCCGCATCGCCTTCCGCAACGACTCGGCACCAGACGGATGCACGACGGCAGCGACGAGAATGTAGCCGGCGTTCTTGCTCTCGTCCACGAACAGCGTGCTCACTCGGCGTCGCCGTTGGCTCTGATGGCCGTGGGGTACGGCGGTGTGTGTTGACACCGATCGTGGTCGATCGAACCGAAGGAATAGATGAGCACATGTCATCATCCCGCAGGTCGTCGGCCTCGTGTCTATCGATCGGAGTGCCCCGAGGATCGAGATCGACGGGATTCGGGTCAGGGGACGCGGGCGGCGAAGACGACGCGGTTGTCGTCGTAGTGGCCGATCGAGTCGTCGAAGAGGCCGGTGCAGGTGATCAGGCGCACCTCGTCGGTGAGGAGGGCGCCGAAGACATCGGCCGTGGGGAAGGCGTTCTTGGGGAAGTCCTCGGTGCGGTAGACCTCGTAGGTGAAGGGAGCGCCCGTGGCGTCGGTGAGGGTGAAGCGGTCGCCGGGGGCGAGGGTCGGGAGGTCGAAGAAGACCGCCGGGCCGACCGCGGAGTCGACGTGGCCGGCGATGACGGTGGGGCCGATGCCGCCGGGGCGTCCGCCTCCGGTGAACCAGCCGACTCGGCTGAAGTCGGCCGGCACCTCGAGTGAGCCGTCGGCGGAGATGCCGAGGTCGATCAGGTCTTCGTCGAGGTCTAGGGACGGGATGGTGAGGCGGGCGGGCGCTTCGCCACGGGGTGGGGCGACCGGCGGGGAAGCCTCGGTGGATGGCGCCGCGGCGGCGGGGGACGGCGTCGGTGCGGTCGCCGCGGGGGAAGACGGGGCGGGGGACGGGACGGAAGACGGGACGGAGGACGAGGAGGCGGAGGGCGGTGCGGGTGCGGCGGCGTCGAGGGGTGCGGACGAGCATCCGCTCAGCAGCGACGCCGCCAGCAGTGACCCTGCCAGCAGCGAGGCCGCCGCCGGCCCGACACGTCGGCCGGGCCGGTGCGGCCCGGCCGAGACGTGCCCCATGTCAGTTCGTGGCCGAGTGGCGACGGTACGCCACGAGACCGACGAGACCGACCAGCCCCGCCGCGCCGACCGCGCCCACGGTCAACGCAGTCGAGGCAGAGTCAGAAGAGGCGGCCGAGACAGCCGTCCCGCCCCCACCCGTCTGCACGCCGCCCACCGGCACCTGGCTCAGCTGGCCGCGCACGGCGCCCGCCGGGTTGGCGGCGGTGTGGGTGTCGGCCGCGAAGCCGGCGGCGTTCGCCTCGAGCTTGGCGAGCGTGAAGCCCTCGCCGGTGTCGACGCCGTTCGCGAGGATGCCGGTGGTGAAGGGGCCCTGCAGGCAGCCCGAGCTGGTGCGGGGGCCGTCGCCGATCGGCGCGGGGTTCGGGAAGGCGATGCGGGGCGGGCCCGCCTTGCCGGCGGCCGCCTCGTGGATGTGCGTCGCGGTCTTCGCCGGGCTCTTGTAGTCGCCCGAGAGGCCGGTGACGGTGATGTCGTAGCAGATGATGTCGAGCTCGGAGTTGACCCGGAAGTCGAAGGTGCCCGAGGCTCCGGCCGGGCCGGGGGTGGCCACGCCGTCGGCGTTCAGCACCTGGTCGGGGGTCGCCATCACCGTGAAGGCGCTGGTGAAGCTGCTGGGTTCCGCGACCTCGGTCTCGGCGTTGGCGGGCACGGCGGCGCCGAACAGCACGACGGTGGAGGCGAGGGCTGCGCCGCCCAGGCCGATGATCCCGGTGCGGCGTCGAGCGAGTTTCTGACTGGACATGGGTGACTCCCTGCTGGATGAGTTGTGCTCTGTCGAAGGGTGTACGGCGGGGTTCCGTCGGGCGTTCATCGATGCGCGAACTTTTTCAGGGCGTGAACGCCGGCGCGCTTTCGGTCGTATGCCCTGTCAGAGGGCGGCGCGCATCCGGTGCCCGGCGACTCGTCGATAGGGTGAGGGGAACATGGCCGCAGTGGGGAGAGTGATGGACGCCTCGTCACCCGTGCCGCAGACCGCGTTCGACGTCGCCGCCGAGTACGACGCCCACGGCGGGGCGCTGTTCGGCTACGCGATCAACGCGCTGCGCAACCGCTCGCTCGCCGAGGACTGCGTGCAGGAGACCTTCCTGCGCGCCTGGAGGTCGCGCGCGAGCTTCGACGCGAGTCGCGGGGGTGCGCGCACGTGGCTGTTCGCGATCCAGCGCAACGTGATCGTCGATCTGCAGCGGGCCCAGAGCCGACTTCCCCGCATCGTGGGCGCCGATGAGATCCAGGATGCTCCGGGCGAGACCGTCGACACCCTCGACCGTCTGGTGATCGTCGAGGCGCTGGCCAAGCTGAGCGACGAGCACCGGTCGGCGTTCGTGGCGATCCACGTCGACGGGGAGACGTACGCGGAGGTCTCGGCACGAACCGGGGTCGCGGTGGCCACGCTGCGGACGCGGGTGTTCTATGCGCTGCGGGCACTGCGCTCGCACATCGATACCGATGCAGAGGAGGGGCGGCGATGACTGTCGACCCGGAACGTCGTGCCGAGCTGATCGCTGCGGCCGCCGCCTCGGCGCTCACCCCGTCTGAGGCCGAGGAGCTCGAAGGGCTGCGCGCGGTGGACCCGACGATCGAGCTCGAGATCGAGGAGCTGCGGGGGGTCATCGAGGCGGTGACGGGGGCGGTGCCGCGGTGGGATGCGAGTGCGCCGTCGGCGTCGTTGCGGGATCGGGTGGTCGGGGTGGGCGAGGAAGCGTCGCCGGCCGCGCTGGCCGCGCCGGTCGCCGGGCTGCCGGCCGGTGCGCCTGCTGGTCTGCCGGGTGGCTCGGGCGCCGCGCGGCGCTCGCGGCGGCGCTGGGTCATGCCGGCCGCGGCGGCCGCCGCCTGCCTCGTGCTCGGGTTCGGGGTCGGCGTGCTCGCGATCCCGCGCGGGCCGGCCGAAGCGCCGCTCGGTGCACCCGGAGAGCTCGGCGCGCGCGAGGTCGTCGACTTCGCGGGCGAGCCCTCGGGGGTGAGCGTCGACGGGAGCGTCGTGGCGCACACCTGGGGCACCGAGACGATCCTCGAGATCTCGGGGCTGGCGGTGGGGGAGAGCTACCAGCTCGTGGTCGTCGACGCCGAGGGCCGGGCGGAGTCGTCGGGTTCGTTCGTCGGCAGTACGGCGACCATCGACTGCCGGATGAACGCCGCGACCCTGCGGTCCGATGCGGCGTCGATCGAGATCCGCGATGCTGCGGGCGGCACGGTCGCGGCGGCGGTGCTGCCGCCGGCGCAGTCCTGAGCCCGGCCCGGCCGAGGCGACGGCCCAGCCGAGGCGGCGGCCTGGCAGAGGCGGCGGTCCAGCCAAGGCGACGGCGCAGCCGAGGTGGCCCAGCCGAAGTAACGGTCTAGCCGAGCCGGCGGGCCGCGGCCAGGAGCCCGATGCCCAGCACGAACACTCCGAGGCCGAGGATCAGCAGCAAGAACGCGACCTCGTTGCCGCCGAGGTAGATCACGAGGCCGAGGGCCGACATCGCGATCGCTATCACGAGGGTGGTGACCCCCGCCGCGTGCAGAGCCGCGACGGCGGGCGTCCGGCGAGAGGCTCGGGGAGATCGAGGTGCGGTCACACCTCGAGTGTGCGCGGTGGCAGCCGGCGTGGCAATTGGGGGAGGCCCTGCTTCGCCGACTGTTCACCTGCGGTGCGAGGCGGCACGCGGATGCTCAGCGGGCGTCGAGGCGGGCCGCGACGTCGGGCGGGAAGCCGCCCGTGGCGATGGGGCTCCAGCGGGTGGGGGTGATGCGGAGGAGCGACTTGTCCTGCAGCGCCATCGCCGCGCGATACTCGGCCCAGTCGGGATGCTCGCCGGCGATGCACCGGTAGTAGTCGACGAGGCCGTCGGCCGCCTCGGGCATGTGCAGCACCTCGGCGTCGCCGTCGACCTGGATCCAGGCGTCGTTCCAGTCGTCCGAGAGCACGAGCACCGAGGCCGCCGGGCGGCAAGACGCGTTGCGCGTCTTCGCGCGCGAGGGGTAGGTGGAGATGACGATACGGCCCTCGGCATCGACGCCGCCCGAGACCGGGGACATCTGAGGGCGGCCGTCGGCCCTGGTGGTGGCGACGAGCATCCGGTGCCTGGGTCGCACGAAGGCCAGCATGCCGTCGCGGTCGACCTCGGTGGTGGTGGAGATGGTTCTGGCCATGGGTCAAGGGTAGGGGTGCCCTGTTGCGGACATGTCCGGAAGAGGCTCTAGTCGCCGGGCCCGCCATCTCGGAGAGTGAGAGAATGCCCGAAGACTCGCTCTCCGACCTGTTCGCCCTCTTCTCGCACCGGGCGACGGATGCTCGCCCCGCGGGTGTCTCGCGTCGCACCGTCCTCGGCGCGGCATGGTCGGCCCCCGTGATCGTCGCCGCCGTCGCCGCGCCGCTCGCGGCCGCCAGCACCGGTCAGCCCGACGCGGAGTTCTACTGGTCGAGCAGTGACGGCATCCAGGGGCAGCCGTCGGTGCTCACCCTCTCCCTGCCCCCCGAATCGCCCGGCATCGGCAGCACCGCGGCGATCGTGCTGCAGATCACGCCGTACGGGAACATCCCGGAGTCGATCTCCGCCGGGCGATGGACCTGGACCCCGAACTACGGGGCCGCCAACGGGATCCTCGCGTCGCCGGTCGGCGGCGTGACCGCCGGCACCAGGGCTTTCACCATCGACGAGTGGGGCGAGCTCTCAGGCCCCTACACCGTCACCGCGACCTACACGAACGACAAGGAGCCGGGCGCGCTGACGGCGACCATCAGGGTCGGTTTCGGGCCCGAACCGACGCTCGAATGGCTCCCGGATCCCGCGGAGTTCGGCACGATGACGACGCTCCGGCTCACCGTGCCTCCTCGCTCGTACGCGATCGGCCGGCGGGGGCTCCTCGCCGACCTCAATCAGTTCCCTCCCCCCAACCAGACCCCGCCGTTCCCGGCGGGAACCACGGTCGCGAAGGCTGCGGGGTGGACGGACTACGTCGACCCCGACTACGGGCAGACGGCGTTCCAGCTCGACCCCCTGCCGGAGGGCGTCTACGACTTCGTCTACACCCTCGGCGCCGGCACCACGGCGGTGACGCCGAGCATGATCCTGGTCGTCGGAAAGGGTGTGCCGCCTCAGGCTCCCCTCCGCATCGTCCCGGCCTAGCCTCCCGCCGCTCTTGACGGCGGCGCGGGGGTGCGGGAGGGTGGCCGCATGAGCCTGTTCATCACGTGCCCCGTCGCCAGCGTCGAGCGGGCGACCGCGTTCTACACCGCCCTGGGGTGGACGCTGAACGCCCAGATGTCGGGGGAGCAGGTGTCGTGCTTCGCGATCGGGGGCGACGAGCAGTACGTGATGCTCGGCAGCCGGGAGATGTACGCGGGGGTCGGCGGCGTCGAGGAGCTGATCGGCGGACCGGACACGCCCTCGAAGGTGACGGTGTCGTTCGATCTCGACAGTCAGGAGGCCGTCGACGAGCTCGTCGAGCGCGCGCGGGCCGCCGGCGGGCGGATCGGGGACATCGACGACTACCCCTTCATGTACCAGCGCCAGTTCGACGACCCCGACGGCTACCACTACTCCCCGTTCTGGATGAAGCCGCCCGCCGACCCGGCCGGCTGAGCGGAGGGCCCAGCAGCTAGCGAGACGGCGCGTGGCGGTCGAGGAACTCGAAGACCTCCGTGGTGTCTACGCCCGTGAAGCCCGAGGTGGGCATCGCCGCGTGCAGCGATGAGTTCAGGCGCGCCGACGGGTGCGCCTGGCCCGCCCAGCGCGACGCGAGGGGCGCCGGCGGGCGGCGGCAGCAGGAGTCGTCGGGGCAGGTCGACGCGAAGCGGTTGGGGGTGTCGCGGCCGCGGAACCACTTCGCGTGAGCGAAGGCCGTGCCGACCGAGACCGAGAATTGCCCGCGCGAGGAGGGCTGGATGCGCGAGGTGCACCAGTAGGTGCCGGCCGGCTTGTCCGTGTACTGGTGGTACGGGCTGAAGCGGTCCTCGACGTCGAAGACGCGGCGCGCGCTCCAGAAGCGGCAGACGGTCTGGCCCTCGACGGCACCGAGGGCGTCGGTGGGGAAGGTGACGCTGTCGTTCTCGTAGGCCTTCGAGATGGTGCCCGACTCGTGCACCTTGAGGAAGTGCACCGGGATGCCGAGGTGCTCGGTCGCGAGGTTCGTGAAGCGGTGGGCGGCCGTCTCGTAGCTGACGCCGAAGGCGTCACGGAGGTCCTCGACCGAGAGCTCACGCGCATCCTTCGCCGGTTTCAGGATGCTCAGCGCGCTCTCCTCCGGAATGAGGAGAGCCGCGGCCAGATAGTTCGTCTCGACCCGCTGCTGCAGAAACGCCGCGTAGTCGGCGGGCTCGTCGTGCTTCAGCACGTGCGACGCGAGCGCCTGGAGCACGACCGAGCGCGGGTCGGCGTCGGGTGACTGGCCGAGCGGCACGTAGATGCGGCCGTTCCGGAGGTCGGTGACCGAACGGGTCGATCCGGGGAGGTCGCCCACGTAATGCAGCGTGAAGCCGAGGTGCGAGGCGAGGTCGGAGGCGACGCGCTGGGAGAGGGGGCCTCCCGTGTGTCCGACCGCCGCGTGCAGGGAGGCCGCGGTCTGCTCGAGCTCGGCGAAGTAGTTGTGGCGGTGGCGCATCGAGCGACGCAGGAGCGTGTTGGCTCGGCGGGCCTCTTCGGGGGTCGCGGCGCGTTCGCCGTGCATCCGCTCGAGCTCGCGGTGGAGGCCCAGGATCGTTCTGATCGCCTCGTCGCTGAGGGACTTGCGGAGGGGGAGGGCCGGCAGGCCGAGCGAGGCGAACAGGGGTCCGCGCTGGGCTCGTTCGAGCGCGATCTCGAGGGCGGCGCGGCCGGTGGGCGGCGTCGAGTCCATCAGCTGGTCGAGGCCCACGTCCAGAGCGGACGCGAAGCGCTGCAGCTCACCGAGCTTCAGTTCGCGCTTGCCGTTCTCGACGACCGAGACCTGCGAGGCGGCGCGGCCGATGGCGCTGCCGAGCTCGTCGAGGGTGAGGCCGCGCGCGGTGCGCAGCTGCCGGATGCGGCGGCCGATGGTGAGGGAGTCGGGCATGTCTCCATCGTGGGCGGTGAGCGGTGACGTCGTCGTCATGCCGGGAGTCTGCCACACGTCGTTCTTCGGGAAAACAGAAGAACGCGCGAAGTTCTGCCGAGAAAGGCGGTGAAGAGCGGATGCACGGACCGGATAGTCGAAGTCAGCCCCCGTTTCACGGCACCGACGCAAGGAGCGACACCATGACCATCCGCCCCGGAGACCAGACCCGTCCTGGCGACCAGAACCAGACCGCCGCCGAGCTCGAGCGCGAGTGGAAGACCGACGCCCGCTGGAGCGGCGTCGAACGCGACTACACCGCCGCCGACGTCATCGCCCTGCGGGGCCGCGTCGCCGAGGACGCCACCCTCGCCCGCCGCGGCGCCGAGAACCTGTGGAACCTGCTGCACGACGACACCACCTGGGTCGCCGCCCTCGGCGCCCTCACCGGCAACCAGGCGGTGCAGCAGGTGCGCGCCGGCCTGAAGGCCATCTACCTCTCGGGCTGGCAGGTCGCGGCCGACGCCAACCTGAGCGGCCAGACCTACCCCGACCAGAGCCTCTACCCGGCGAACTCGGTGCCGGCCGTGGTGCGCCGCATCAACAACGCGCTGCTGCGGGCCGACCAGATCGAGCACGCCGAAGGCATGCCCGAGAGGGAATGGGTCGTTCCGATCGTCGCGGACGCCGAGGCCGGCTTCGGTGGCCCCCTGAATGCCTACGAGCTGATGAGGTCCATGATCCAGGCGGGCGCCGCCGGCGTGCACTGGGAGGACCAGCTCGCCAGCGAGAAGAAGTGCGGGCACATGGGCGGCAAGGTGCTCATCCCGACGAGCCAGCACATCCGCACCCTCAACGCGGCGCGGCTCGCCGCCGACGTGGCGGGCGTGCCGACGATCATCGTCGCCCGCACCGACTCGCTCGCCGCGAACCTCATCACGAGCGACGTCGACGAGCGCGACCAGCCCTTCCTCGACGGCACCCGCACGCCTGAGGGCTTCTACGGCACGACGCCGGGCATCGACACCGTCATCCAGCGGGGCCTCGCCTACGCGCCCTACGCCGATCTGCTCTGGGTCGAGTCGAGCGAGCCCGACATCGAGCTGGCCCGGTCGTTCGCCGAGGCCGTCCACGCCGAACACCCCGGCAAGCTCCTCGCCTACAACTGCTCACCGTCGTTCAACTGGAAGGCCAAGCTCAGCGACGACCAGATCGCCACCTTCCAGAGCGACCTCGCCGCGATGGGCTACGCGTTCCAGTTCATCACCCTGGCGGGCTTCCACGCCCTCAACCACTCCATGTTCACGCTCGCCCGCGGTTACCACGAGCGGCAGATGAGCGCGTACGTCGAGCTTCAGGAGGCCGAGTTCGCCTCCGAGGCCGACGGCTACACCGCCACGAAGCACCAGCGTGAGGTGGGCACCGGCTACTTCGACCGGATCGCCACGGCCCTGAACCCCACGAGCGCCACCCTCGCGCTCGTCGGGTCGACCGAGTCCGAGCAGTTCCACTGAGCTGCCATTCCACTGAGCAGCAGTCCCACCGAGCTGCATCCCCGTGAACCCCACGACGAGCCGAAACGAGACACGACCATGACCTCCATCACCCTCACCACCGCCCCCGACCCCCGCCACGACGAGATCCTGACCCCGGATGCCCTCGCCTTCCTGGCCCGCCTGCACGACCAGTTCGCCCACCGCCGCCAAGAACGCCTCGAGGCGCGGATGTCCGCCCGAACCGCCATCGAGAACGGCCGCGACCTCCGCTTCCTCCCCGAGACCCGCGCGATCCGCGAGAACACCGAGTGGCGGGTGGCCGGACCCGGCCCGGGCCTCGAGGACCGCCGCGTCGAGATCACCGGACCGACCGACCGCAAGATGACCGTCAACGCGCTGAACTCAGGCGCCAAGGCGTGGCTCGCCGATCTCGAGGACGCCACGAGCCCCACCTGGGCGAACATCGTCGGCGGCCAGCTGAACCTCCGCGACGCCATCCGCGGCGAGATCGACTTCGCCACCCCCGAGGGCCGCGAGTACCGCGTGACGGCGCCCGAGACGCCGACGATCATCATGCGGCCGCGCGGCTGGCACCTGGTCGAGAAGCACCTCTGCTACACCGACCGCGCGGGCCACCGTCGCCCGGCGAGCGCCTCGCTGACCGACTTCGGGCTGTACTCCTTCCACAACGCGCACGCACTGATCGCCGAAGGCCGCGGGCCGTACTTCTACCTGCCGAAGCTCGAGAACCACCTCGAGGCGCGGCTCTGGGACGACGTCTTCACCTGGTCGGAGTCGGCGCTCGGCCTCGCTCACGGCACCATCCGCGCGACGATCCTGATCGAGACGATCTCGGCGGCCTTCGAGATGGACGAGATCCTCTACGAGCTGCGCGACCACGCGGCGGGTCTGAACGCCGGCCGCTGGGACTACATCTTCAGCCTGATCAAGAACCACCGCGACCGCGGCCGCTCTTTTGTGCTGCCCGACCGCGACCGCATCACGATGACCGTGCCGTTCATGCGCGCCTACACCGAGCTGCTGGTGCAGACCTGCCACAAGCGGGGAGCGCATGCCATCGGAGGCATGAGCGCGTTCATCCCGAACCGGCGCGATCCGGAGGCCACGGAGCGAGCCCTGGCGAAGGTCGCCGAGGACAAGCGGCGGGAGGCGGGCGACGGCTTCGACGGCACGTGGGTCGCGCATCCGGATCTCATCGACACGGCCCGCGCCGAGTTCGACGCCGTGCTCGGCGACCGGCCGAACCAGGTCGACCGGCAGCGCCCCGAGGTGTCGGTGTCGGCCCGCGACCTGCTCGACCTGTCGACGATCGAGAAGACGGTGACGGATGCGGGCGTGCGCGCCAACGTCTCCGTGGCCCTCCGGTACCTCGAGAGCTGGCTGCGCGGTGTCGGCGCCGCCGCGATCGACGGCCTGATGGAGGACGCGGCCACCGCCGAGATCTCGCGCTCGCAGCTGTGGCAGTGGATCCACCAGGGCGTCGTGACCGAGGAGGGCACCCGCATCACGCGGGCGCATGTCGAGCACGAGCTGCACGAGGTGCTGCGGATGCTCGACCGCTCCCTCGACGACCGCTACGACGACGCCGAGAACATCCTGCGCCAGGTCGCGCTGGAGGACGGCTTCCCGACGTTCCTCACGATCCCCGCCTACGCGCACTACCTCGTGGAGACCGCGCCGGCCCCGGCGATGGCCGCGTGACGCGAGGGCTCTGAACCGCACCGCCTCCGTGCCCGCCATAATGGTGGGCATGGAGGCGGATGCGGTCGGGACCATCGTGTGGATCGTCTCGTTCGTCGTCGTCACGGTCGCCGTCACCGGCCTAGCCGGGCGCGTCGGCTGGTCGGCCCCGGTGGCGCTGGTTGCGGTCGGCGCTCTCGTCTCGTTCATCCCCGGGGTGCCGACGATCGCGGTCGAGCCCGACCTCATCCTCTACGGGCTGCTGCCGCCGCTGCTGTTCGCGGCGGCCATCCGCACCTCGTTCGCCGACGTGCGGGCGAGGCGCGACGGCATCCTGCTGCTCTCGGTGGGACTCGTGGTGTTCACGGTGGTCACCGTCGGGCTGACCGCCTGGCTGATCATCCCGGCCATCTCGCTCGCGGCGGCCTTCGCCTTCGGGGCCGTGGTGGCGCCGACGGATGCGGTGGCCGTCACCGCGATCGCCGGCCGCCTCAAGCTGCCCCGCCGACTGGTCACCGTGCTCGAGGGCGAGAGCCTGCTCAACGACGCGACCGCGCTGGTCGCGCTGAACGCCGCGATCGCCGCGATCGTCAGCGCCAACACGCCGGGCGCGGAGCCGTTGACGCCGTGGGGCATCATCCTCGAGTTCGTGATCGCGGTGGCCGTGGGGGTCGGCGTCGGCTTCCTCGTGGGCTGGGTGTTCGCGCTCATCCGCAAGCCGCTGCGCTCGCCGGTGCTCGACACCAGCCTGTCGCTGATCACGCCGTTCGTGGCGTTCATCCCGGCGCAGTTCCTGCACGGCTCGGGCGTGCTGGCGGTCGTGGTCGCGGGCCTCTACCTCGGCTTCAAGGCGCCCGTCATCCAGACGGCCGAGTCGCGCATCGCCGAGTCGCTGAACTGGCGCACCATCCAGTTCCTGCTCGAGAACGCGGTGTTCCTGTTCATCGGTCTGAGCCTGTTCGGAATCTTCCAGGGGGTGGCGAACAGCGGGCCGGGCCTCTGGCCGACCGTCGTCATCTCGGTGGTGCTGCTGCTCGTCATCTTCCTGTCGCGGCTGATCTGGATGATCTTCACCACCTCCGTCTACCGCTTCGGCCCCGGCTGGCTGCGCAACCGCGGCTGGAGCTGGCGGAACGGCATCGCGGTGTCGTTCGCGGGCATCCGCGGGGTGGTGACGCTGGCTGCCGTGTTCCTGCTGCCGGAGGAGACGCCCGAGCGCTCGTTCCTGCAGTTCCTGGCCTTCGTCGTGGTGGTCGGCACGCTCGTCGAGGGCGCGTTCCTGCCCTTCGTCATCCGCCGGCTGAAGCTGCCCCCGCCCGACTTCTCGCAGGAGATGACCGAGGTGCACATGCTGATGGCCGAGGCGCAGGGCCAGGGCCTCGCGCGGCTCGAGAGCGAGGTCACCGACGCCGACGAGCAGCGGGTCGTCGACCGTCTGCGCCTGAACGCGACCTTCTTGACGGATGCCCTCGAGAACCCCGCACCGGAGGGCACCGAGCCCCCGTCCCGGGCCTACAACCGCCTGCGCCGCGTCATGATCGAGGCCGAGCGGCAGGCCGTGCTGCAGGCGCGCTCGGAGGGCCGGTACCAGGAGCGGGCCGTGAAGTCGGTGCTCGCCAAGATCGACGTCGAGGAGACCGAGCTCAACATCGGCAAGCCCCGCAAGGGGGAGTGACGAGGCGAATGCCTACCGGCGCTCGGCCAGGAAGCCCTCGATGAACGTCGCGGTGTCGTGCCAGTTGTGCACGGCCACGGTGTCGATGCCCATCGCCTTGACCGGGTAGTCGTTGCCGCCCTCGTCGAGTCGGTCGCCGACGAACAGCATGTCGTCCTGCGCGATGCCGGTCAGCTCGGCCAGGCGGTTCATGCCGTAGGCCTTGTCGATGCCCTTGCGGGTGATGTCGACTGAGGTCGAGCCGCCGGAGCGCACCTCGAGCTCGGGCAGCCGCTCGGCGACGGCGGCGCGGAGGAGTTCCTTCTTCGCGCCGTCCGGGTCCCAGGCCGACTTGATGTCGACCGGGGCCGCCTGGCCGAGGGCCGAGAAGGTGATCTGCGAGCCGCGGTCCTCCAGCACGGGGCCGAAGGTCTCGGTCTCCCAGAGGCCCAGGCGCTTGGCCTCGGACTCGAGGGCCGCCTGGGCCTCGGTCTTCTGCTCGTCGGTGAGGTTCTCGGCGTAGACCTGCGTCCAGCCGTCGTTCTCGTAGCGGTAGTACTGGGTGCCGCAGGTGGGCATGAGGTGCAGTCGCGCGAGCTTGTCGCCGGCCGACGCCGGCAGGTTCGCCACGAGCTGCGACTCGAACTGGCCGAACTGGCCTCCCGAGATGACGCACACGGGCACGACGTCGAGCAGCTCGACGAGCAGCTCCGCCATGCGCGGGTCGAGGGGCGCCTTCGAGGGCGCGAGCGTGTCGTCGAGGTCGAAGGCGACCAGGCGGACGTTCGTCGTCAAGCGGAGTTCTCCTCTGTCAGCCGCAGTCACAGCGGGGTGGTGGGGGTTCCAGGCGAGGCTAGCAGGTCGTCGATCCGCTCCGCGGGCACCGGCTCCGAGATCAGGAAGCCCTGGGCGAAGGTGCAGCCCATCTCGGCGAGCAGGCGGCGCTGCTCCTCCGTCTCGACGCCCTCGGCGACGGTCTCGCTGCCGAGCTCCTCGGCGAGGGCGATGGTCGAGCGCACCAGGGCGCGGGCGCGCGCATCCCCGCCCACGGCGTCGACGAAGCTGCGGTCGATCTTCACCTCGTCGACGGGGAAGTCGTGCAGGGCGCTGAGGGAGTTGTAGCCCGTGCCGAAGTCGTCGAGCGAGATGCGCACGCCGGCGGCGCGGAGGGGCTCGATCCGGCGTCGCACCGCCTCCGGCTCGGCGACGAGCGACTGCTCGGTGATCTCGATCGTGAGGGTCGAGGCGGGCAGCGAGCGGAGCCCGAGCGCCGGCAGCACCTCGTGCACGGCCCGGGCATCCTGAAGCCACTCGGCGGTGACGTTGACGGCCACGCTCACCGGGGTGCCACGGCTGCGCCAGCGGGCGGCGTCGTCGAGGGCGAGGGTGAAGATGCTCGTGGTCCAGGCACGCAGGGTGCCGGCCTCGTGGAGCAGGGGTAGGAACTCGGTCGGGCCGAGCAGCCCCCGGGTCGGATGGTTCCAGCGCACCAGCGCCTCGACGCCCTCGATGCGTCCGGTCGTGAGCCGCACCTTCGGCTGGTAGAGCACGACGAGCTGCTCGTGGCTCGTGCTGGAGCGGAGCTCTCGCACCGTGCGCCGACGCGCCGCCGTCACGCCGAACGCCGGCAGTGCGCCCCGCCGGAGGGCCACCGAGAGCACCGTCGTCAGCAGTGCCGCCATCGCCAGCACGACCGCGATCACCGAGCCGTCGATCAGCGGGGCCAGCACGAGCACCCCGAGCGCGGCGGCCATCGACACGATGGCGAGCGTCGTGCCGGCGCGGGTGGCCGAGGCCGGTGGCGCGGGCCGGTCGCGGTGGGTGGTGATCGCGCAGACCCAGAGGGTGAGGATGATCGAGCCGATGATCCAGGCGGCGTCGAGCGGTGTGCCGGCGCGGTAGTCGTCGCTCGGCAGCTGCAGGGCCAGCACGGTGTCGGCGGCGGCGAACAGCAGCAGCGTCGCGCCGACGAGACGCCAGTAGCCGCCCCAGCGGTCGGAGGCGGCGATGGCCACGGTCGTCGCGATCAGCAGCACGTCGACGAGGGGGTAGATCGTCGAGAGCACGAACGCCGTCGTTCCGGTGCCGACGAGCGCCTCGTCGAGCACGGGGGTGAGGGCGAGAGCCAGCAGGGCCGCCAGGCCGAAGGCCGTGATCACGACGTCGAAGACGACGGTGGTGGTGGGCGCCACCAGGTGCCGGCGGGCGAGCACCACGATGGCCGCGTAGAGCAGCAGGTAGAAGGCCGTGTAGGCGGCGTCCGGCCACGACGGGAACGGCACGGCGCCGCTGCCGTCGGCGACCCCGACGGAGAGCGTGTCGCCCAGCACGGTCGCCGTCACGGCCAGCGTCGCGAGCACCGGCACCGCCCGGTGCGCCCGGCTGAGCGCCACCGCGACGGTGCAGGTCAGGACGGCCACCCACTCGGTGCCGAGCGAGAGCACCGCCTCGAGGGCGGGATCCGTTCCCGGCAGCAGGAGCACCAGCAGCGACGCGATCAGCAGGGCGCCGGTCACAGCCAGCAGCGTGACCACCGCGCGCCGCCCGCGGCCGACGATCGCGCGCACGCCGGAGGGAGCCTGACGTGTCGCTGGATCCCTCGCGTCGTGCGTCACAGCACCCCTGCCCAGAGCGTAGTGCCCGGCGGGTGTCAGTCGAATGAGATCGTGGCGTCTCCCCAGGCTTCCCGGATGGCCGCATCGGGGTCGTCGGCCACGCGCTCGCCGCGGTCGAAGAGCAGGGTCGCCCGCCGCTCCTCGTCGTAGCGCGGCCACTCCGGAGCCGGGACGGCGCTCTCGAGGGGGCCGAGGCCCGCGGGCTCGCCCTCGCTCGCGAACGAGAGCCAGCGGCGCTGCACGGCCTCCGAGAGGTGACGCGCCTCGGCCAGACCGCCGAGCCGGAAGCTCGGGTCACGGCGGCCGATGCCGAGCGTGCCGAAGACGTAGGCGATCTCGGCGCCGTGCGTGGCTCCGATGCCGAGCAGGGTCAGCGCCGGGGTGCTGTGGTCGAAGCGGTACATCCAGGTGGGGGCGACACGGCTGTGGGCCGCCGCGAGCCAGATGCTGGGCATCCGGAAGCCGGCGTCGCGCGAGAGCTCGGCGGGCGTGCGGTGGTGCGGGAACCGCGGGTAGGCGGCCTCGATGCGGTTCTCGGCGGCGGCGAACTCCGGATGCTCGGCCGCCAGCTCCTCGAACATGACGTGCACCGACGTGGCGGTGATCGGCATCAGCGGCGACTTCATCAGGCGGAACAGCGACGCCTCGTCGTGGTTCGTGCCAATGATGAGGGGAACCGGCAGCTGGCGGCCCGCGCGGTAGGCGTCGACCGGATGCTCGGGCACGAGCTCCCCGTCGACCACCGGTGCGACGGCGAGCGTTCCGGGCTGCTCGGCGGCGACGGCCGCCACGAGGTCGAAGGTGGCTCGGGCCAGGCGGTCGGCGTCGATCGTGCGGAGCTCGGCCGCCGTCGTGGAGGCGTCGGGGTCGAGCCCGAGCAGGCCGAGGAAGCGGTGGGAGACGCGGGCGGCCCGCTCGCGGTCGTAGACGCTCGTGGCGGGGGAGCTCTCGGCGATGGCGCGGTGGAACAGGCCCTCGGCGGCGGGGGAGGTGAGGAGGGTGGTGACGCAGCCGGCGCCCGCGGACTCGCCGAAGAGCGTGACGTTGCCCGGGTCGCCGCCGAACGCCGCGACGTTGCGCTGCACCCAGGCGAGGGCGGCGAGCTGGTCGCGCAGGGCGACGTTGGTCTCGAAGGGCTCCGTGCCCTCCGCGTCCTCGGAGTCCTCGGTGCCCTCGGCGTTCAGCATCGAGAAGTCGAGGAAGCCGAGCGCGCCGAGGCGGTAGTTCAGGCTCACCACGATCACGTCGCCGTTCGCGACCAGCTCGGTGCCGTCGAAGAGCGGCTGGGCGCTGGAGCCGGCGACGTAGGCGCCGCCGTGGATCCAGACCATCACGGGGAACGGGCCGTCGGACTCGCGTGGCGGGGCCAGCACGTTCAGGGTCAGGCAGTCCTCGGACTGGGTGACTCCTTCGGGAAGGGAGACTGCCTTGTTCTCGTGCTGGACGGCGGCCGGGCCGAAATCGAGTGCCTCGCGCACGCCGTCCCACGGCTCGACCGGGGCCGGTGCCCGGAACCGGAGCGGCCCGACGGGAGGGGCGGCGTAGGGGATGCCCCGCCAGGCGCGCACCGCTCGGCGCAGTGTGCCGCGCACGGCACCGGACTCGGTCTCGACGAGGAGCGGATCGCCCGTGAGGTGCGTCATGGGGTCACTGTAGCGATTGAATGGACGGGTGAGCCACGATTCGATCGCCCTCCCGTCCGCCCTCAGCTCGTCGGCGCCCGCCGACGTGGCGCTGGTCGACGCGCTGCGCGACGACCTCGTGGCGGCGCGCTACCGGGTCGACACGATCGACGCGCTGTGGGGGCCCTCGGCGGCGGCCGCCTTGCACCGGGGGCAGCGGGAACCGGCGGTGCGCGCGATCTCGCGGGCTCGAGCATCCGGAGCCCCCGTCTCGCCCGTGTCGACGCTGGCCCGGCTCTTCCTGCTGGGGTCGACCGTGCCGGCTGACGAGGTGGCGGATGCTCTGCCGCGGCTCGGGGTCGCCGGCCTCGAGGCGCTCGGCTTCGTCGGGCCTTCTGGCGCGTCTGGCTCTTCTGGCGGGGTTCGTGCCCGCCTTGACCTGCGGCCGTACAGCTTCGTCGACTCGCTGGGGGCGGGCAGCTGGTGGATCGCCTCGGATCTCGGTGAGTCAGTGCTCGGACGGCCGCTCGACCCCGACCACGTGCTCGGAATCGGCGGGGCGTCCATGACGCTGTCGGGGCTGATGATCCCGACGCCCGTCGACTCGGTGCTCGACCTCGGCACCGGATGCGGCATCCAGGCCCTGCACGCCGCCCGCCACGCGCGCCGGGTCGTGGCCACCGACATCTCGCGCCGGGCCCTCGCGATCGCCGCCTTCAATGCGCGGCTGAACGGGATCGACTCGATCGAGTTCCGGCACGGCAGCCTGTTCGAGCCGGTCGCGGGGGAGCGGTTCGACCGGATCGTCTCGAACCCGCCGTTCGTCATCACGCCGCGGCAGGAGGGCGTGCCGCTCTACGAGTACCGCGACGGCGGGTTGGTGGGGGATGCGCTGGTGGCGTCCGTCATCCGCTCGGCCCCGTCGCATCTGGCGCCGGGCGGCATCGCGCAGCTGCTCGGGAACTGGGAGTACGGGGATTCGGACGGGCTGCACCGGGTGCGGTCGTGGGTGGCGTCGTCGCCCGTCGCGGTCGACGCGTGGGTGATCGAGCGCGATCGGCAGGATGCGCCGCTGTACGCGGAGACGTGGATCCGGGACGGTGGGACGCGGCCGGGGACGCCGGCGTTCGACTCCCTCTACTCCAGCTGGCTCGACGACTTCGAGGCGCGGGGCGTGCGCGAGGTCGGGTTCGGGTACGTGCTGCTGCGGCGGCCGGTGGCTGCCGGCGCAGTCGGGTCGTCGCCTGCGTCATCGTCGCGGTCTGCGGTGCCGGCCGCGTCAGCGTCTGCGCCTGCCCCGACGCTCGACCGCTACGAGCGGGTCGACGCCGCGATCGGCTCGAACCCCATCGGCCTCGGCGACCACCTCGCGGTCTGCCTCGCCGGCCACGACTGGCAGGCGCACCGCTCCGACGACGAGCTGCTCGCGGGCACCTACGTGTACGCCTCCGACGTCACCGAGGAGCGCCACTACTGGCCGGGCCACGACGACCCCGTGGTGATGACGCTCCGCCAGGGCGGCGGCTTCTCCCGCTCGACCGACCTCGACACCGGCCTCGCCGCCTTCGTCGGCGCCTGCGACGGCGACCTCTCGGCCTCGGCCATCGCGGCGGCGATCGCCCAGGTGCTCGACGCTGACGAGACGGCCCTCCGCGCGGCCCTCGCCCCCCGCCTCCGTGAGCTGCTCGCCGACGCCTTCCTCCTGCCCGCCTCGTAGGGGGTCTATCCGCCGGCGGCGCGCGGCTCTAGCCTGGGCGCATGACAGGGGTCGGGGAGAGCGCGCGCGTGGTGCGCGCCGAAGTGTGCGTCGTGGGCGGTGGGCCGGCGGGGGTGATGCTCGGGTACCTGCTGGCGCGGGCCGGGGTGGACGTCGTGGTGCTCGAGAAGCACACCGACTTCTTCCGTGACTTCCGGGGCGACACGATCCACCCGTCGACCCTGGCGCTGCTCGGGCAGCTGGGGTTGCGGGAGGAGTTCCTCGAGCTGCCGCACAGCGAGGTGGGGAAGCTCGACGCCGTGGTGAACGGCACGCGCATCCACGCCGTCGACTTCGCGCGGCTCGGCGGTGAGGACGACTTCCTGACCTTCATGCCCCAGTGGGACTTCCTCTCCTTCCTCACCCGCAAGGCGTCCGAGTTCGCGTCGTTCCGCATCCTGATGGGCACGGCGGCCACCGGGGTGCTCGAGGAGGCCGGTCGCATCACCGGGGTGACCGCCGAGGACGCCGACGGCCCGCTCGAGGTGCGCGCCGGCCTGACCGTCGCCGCCGACGGCCGCGGTTCCACGGTGCGGCCCGCTGCGGGTTTCGTGCCGACCGAGTCGGGTGTCGCCATCGACGTGCTCTGGTTCTCGCTGCCGAAGCCCCGCGCCACGCTGAAGCCCACGCTGCTCTACGTGGCCGACGGCTCGTTCGTGCTCACGATCGACCGGCGCGACCACTTCCAGGCCGGCCAGATCATCCAGAAGGGCCGGTTCGACGAGGTGAAGGCCGCCGGGCTGGAGGCGTTCAGGCGCAATCTCGCGGTCACCGCCAAGCCGCTGACCAGCGTGGTCGGCACGCTCACCGACTGGGACCAGGTGAAGCTCCTCAGCGTGCAGGTCTCCCACCTCGAGCGGTGGCACCGGCCGGGGCTCCTCTGCATCGGCGATTCGGCGCACGCCATGTCACCGGCCTTCGGGGTGGGCGTGAACTACGCGATCCAGGATGCGGTGGCCACCGCGAACGCGCTCGTCACGACCCTGCGCTCGGGCGGGGGCACCGCCGTCTCCGACGCCCAGCTCGCGGCGATCCAGCGCCGCCGGCTGCCGCCGGTGCGCCTGATGCAGGCCCTCCAGCTGCGGGTGCACGCCACGATCGCGAAGCCCGGCGCGGGCCCGCTCCTCGCCAGCCCGCCGACGCGGCTGCAGCGGATCGCGCTGTCGCTGATCGTGCCGCTTCTGCAGGCCGTCGCCCCGCGGCTGATCGGCCGGGGCATCCGGCCCGAGTCGGTCTCGGCCGAGCTCCTCGCCGTGATGCAGCCGGTGCACAGTCAAAGCACAGACGGCGTGGGAAAGATGGGAGGAAGCGACGGCGCACGCGGCGCCGACTGAGATCGGAGCGATCAGCATGGGATTCCTCGACCGACTGCTTGGCCGGGAAGAACCGCAGCAGAACCCCGGCTACGGCCAGGGCGGGTACGGGCAGCAGCCGGGCTACGGCCAGCAGCCTCCCGCCGCACCGGGCGCGTCCGGGCAGGGTGCCCAGGGCGCTCAGCGGAGCGACGACGAGATCGCCGTCGAGCGGTACCGCTACCTCCTGCGCACCGCTCCGCCCGAGACGATCGAGCAGGTGCACGAGGAGGCGTTCACGAAGCTGACGCCCGAGCAGCGGCGCATCCTGTTCACGCAGCTGAGCGAGAACGCGCCCGCCGGCGACCAGCCGAAGGGCGACGACCCGCACTCGCTGGCGCAGTCGGCGACGCGGTCGGAGATCCGCCAGCCGGGCACCATGGAGCGCGCCTTCGCGGGCGCCGGACGCCAGGGCGGAGGCATGGGTGGCGGCGGAGGCATGGGCTTCGGCTCGATGATGGCCTCCTCGATGCTCGGCACGGTGGCCGGATTCGTGATCGGCTCGGCGCTGGTCAGCGCCTTCCTCCCGCCGGTCGGCTTCGACCAGGCCGGCGCCGATGGCGCTGACGGCGGCGACAACGGCGACGGTGGGGATGCGGGCGCAGACGGTGGCGACACGGGCGGCGACGCCGGGTCGGGTGCCGACGCGGGCGGTGACGCCGGCTCGGTCGACGCTTCGGGCGGCGACTGGTCGGGCGGCGGCGGCGACTTCGGTGGTGGCGGCGACTTCGGCGGGGGCGACTTCGGAGGCGGCGACTTCGGCGGAGGCTTCGACTTCTAGGCGGAGGCCCGGCAGGCCGGCCCAGCGCGGGCCGGGTGCTGCGACCGTGCGGCGACGCGCGCGGCAGACGGCTGTCGACTGGATAGGGTGAACGGTATGACCGATCTGCGCATCGTCGAGCACGAGCAAGACGACACCGTCACCTACTACGTCGTCACCGACCTGAACCCCGACGACTTCCCCGACGCCCCGTCGCTCGGGCCCTTCGCCACGCGCGCCGAGGCCGAGCAGGCCGTCGTCGACTGGGACGCCGAGCTGATCGCCGACGCCGACACCGATCCCGCCGCGAGTGGCGACCCTGCCGCCGCCCCACCCGCCGGCCCGGCCGGCAACGACCCGCTCGGCGACGCCGACGGCCGGCCCGAGCGCGTCTGAGCGCGACGCGCCGAGCGCCCGCGTTCACGCCGACACCGCCATCACACCGACACCCCCAGCCGCCCGCAGCGACGCGAACCCAGAACCCCCTATGACCACGAACGCCTACGACAGCCGTCCCTGGCTGGCGAGCTACTCGCCCGCGCTCGCCCCCACGATCGGCGAGCGCGAGGTCGACTCCGTCGGCGCGCTCGTCGACGCGACCTGCCGCCGCTACGCCGACCGCCCCGCCTTCTCGAACCTCGGCAAGGTGCTCACCTTCGCCGACGTCGGGCGGCTGAGCGACGCCTTCGCCGCCTTCCTGCTGGATGACCTCGGTCTCACCAAGGGCGACCGCATCGTCGTGCAGAGCCCCAACCTGCTGCAGTACCCGATCGCGGTCTACGGCGCCCTCAAGGCAGGCCTCGTCGTGGTCGGGGCGAACCCGCTGTACAGCGCGAGCGAGATGAAGAAGGTGTTCATCGACTCGGGTGCCGTCGCGATCGTCGCGCTCGAGAACTTCGCCGACAAGCTCGAGAAGATCATCGGCGAGACCTCGCTGAAGCACGTCATCCTCACCGAGGTGGGCGACCTGCTCCCCGCCCCGAAGCGTGTCGTCACGAACTTCGTCGTGAAGCGGGTGCGCAAGATGGTTCCGCCGCACGGCCTCACCGGCACGATCCCGTTCCGGCAGGCGCTGGCGGCGGGGGCGAAGAGCGTCGCGGCATCGCGCGGGAGCGGCCGAGCATCCGCCGACCGCCCCGTGGTGGAGCCGGGTGACACCGCCCTGCTGCAGTACACGGGCGGCACGACCGGCGGCACCAAGGCCGCCGTGCTCACCCACGCCAACCTGCTCGCCAACCAGGCGCAGATGCTGGCGCCGATGAAGCTGCGCCTGACCCCGGGTGAGGAGACGATCCTCGCCGCGCTGCCGCTCTACCACATCTTCTCGATGACGGTGAACGGCCTCGCCTTCTTCGCCTACGGCGCCCACAACGTGCTCGTCACGAACCCGCGCGAGACCGCCGACCTGGTGAAGACGCTGCAGTCGACGAAGCCGAGCGTCTACATCCTGGTGTCGACGCTCGCGGCCCAGCTGCTCGACACCGAGGCCTTCCGGGCGCTCGACTTCTCGGGCCTGAAGCTCGCGGTGGCCGGCGGCATGGCCGTGCGCAGCGCCACCGCCGACGCCTGGCGCGAGGCGACCGGCAGCGACATGCTCGAGGGCTACGGGCTCACCGAGGCCTCGCCGGTGGTCTGCGTGAACCCCACCTGGGAGCACCCGCGGGTCGGCACCATCGGCCTGCCGCTGCCCTCCACCGACATCGAGCTGCGCGACGACGACGGCAATCCGGTGGCACTCGGTGAGCGGGGCGAGCTGTGCGTGCGCGGGCCGCAGGTGATGTCGGGGTACTGGAACCAGCCCGAGAACAGCGCCGAGGTGCTCGTCGACGGCTGGCTGCGCACGGGCGACGTCGGCACCATGAGCGACGACGGCTTCATCACGATCGTCGACCGCAAGAAGGACATGATCGTCGTCTCGGGCTTCAACGTCTACCCCAGCGAGGTCGAGGAGGTGGCGATGTCGCACCCCAAGGTGAAGGACGCCGGCGCCATCGGCGTGCCCGACGACCGCTCGGGTGAGTCCGTGGTGCTGTTCGTCGTGCCGTCCGACCCGTCGCTCACGAAGGACGAGCTGACCGCCTACTTCAAGGGCGAGCTCGCCGGCTACAAGCGTCCGCACCGCATCGAGTTCCGCGACGAGCTGCCGAAGACGAACGTCGGCAAGGTGCTGCGCCGCGAACTCAAGGCGCTGCTCGACGAGACGCCCGCCGCCTAGGCGGCCCTTCGGGAGGGTTCCGGATGCGCGGCGGCGGCTTCGGGCTCGTGACGCGACCCGGCCACGGCCGACCGGTGGTGGGTGGCGGCCTCGGGGGTTGTGCGATCCCGGGCAGGTTCCGGATGCGCGACCGCGCCCACCCCGGGCCGGGCACGCCGCGCGCCCGAGCCGAAGGCCTCCGCCGCCGCCCGCCGGAAGTGCCGGAGGCCCCGCCCCCAGAAGGCGAGCGGAGTCACGCCGCCCACGCGCAGGGCCGGTCCGTGGTCGATCGCCACGACGGTGGCCGCGCCCACCGCCACGACCCAGGCGGCCGCGGCCGCGAGCATCCGGAGCCCTGCCGGAGTGCCCGCGAACCCGAGCTGCAGCTGGGCGACCTGGAAGCGGATGTGCTCGACCTCATCGGTGAGCACGCGCCGCGCGACGCCCCGCAGCACGGGGTCGGCGGAGCGTTCGAGCGCGGCGAAGTACTCCAGCGCCACCGTCTCGGCGACGAGGAAGAGCGTCACCTCGGTGCGGAGGCCCATCAGGCGGCGCAGCTGCACGAACACCGCGTCCGACCAATGCGCCTCGAGCGGGCCGACGCCGAAGCGGCGGAGCGCGCGGCCGAACAGCGCGGAGTGCTTCTGCTCCTCGGCGACGAAGAGCGCCAGCGCGGTGTCGTGGTACGGATCGCCGAGCCGGGCGGCCTTCGACCGGAGCCCCCGGCCCTCTCCGCTCTCGCCGAGCTCGAAGCGCTGCAGCGAGCGGGCGATCGCGGCGATGTGGCCGGCCGGGAGGGGCGAGATCGAGCCCCACGGGATGGTGCGGTCGAGCCGCTCGTGCCGGGCGAGGTTGCCCTCGAAGTACTCCGCCCACTCGGCGAAGGGTCGTTCTCTCGTGCGCTCCTGCTGGGTCATGATCGCTCCTTGCGGTAGTGTTTGAGGCGTTAACATATCGAAGAACGATATGAAACGCACGTCTTTCGATAAATCAGGAGGAATCATGGCCGCGCTGATGCTCGGTGCCCTGAGGGCGCTGCTGGTACTGCTGTTCGCGGGGGCCGTCGCGGCGCAGGTGGCGGGCTACGCCGTCGCGCGGGCCGTGCTGGGGGAGGATGCCGCGGTCGTCGTGGCGGTGCTCGCCGTCGCCGGGCTGGTCTGCGTCGAGGTCGTGCTGGTGTGCGTCTGGGCGCTCGCCCCGCTGGCCCGCGACGGTCGCATCTTCGAGGCCGAGCGGCGCCCCGACCGGTGGGTGCGCGGGGCCGTCGCGGCGCTCGCGATCGGTGCCGCCCTCGCAACGGTGGGGCTCGGCTATCTGCTGGTAAGCGGCGCCGCGTCCACGCCGGCCGGCGCTACGGTCGCGGTGCTCGCGGCCGCGGTGGCCGCCGCGGCGGCCGCGCTGGCGCTGCTCGTCGACGTCATGCGACGGCTGCTGCACCGCGCGACCGGCCTGCACGACGAACTCGCCGAGGTCGTCTGATGCCGATCGTGATCAACCTCGACGTCGAGCTGGCGAAGAAGAAGATGTCGGTCAGCGACCTGGCGGCCGCCGTCGGCATCACCGTGGCGAACATCTCGATCCTGAAGAACGGCCGCGCGAAGGCCGTGCGCTTCTCGACGCTCGACGCCATCTGCCGGGTGCTGGGCTGTCAGCCCGGCGACATCCTGAGCTACGCGGAGGGGTCGGCCGGCGACGGCGACACCGACGAGACCGGCTCCCGCCGGTAGAGCACCGTGATGCCGATCACCGCGGCCACCACGACCGCGATCAGCAGCACGACGGCCCCGAGCGAGATCACCGGCGCCGCGAGCGGCAGCAGCAGCACGGCGACGGCGGCCCCGAGCGAGACAGCGGGCGGGATGACCGTGGGCCCGGTCAGCGGCCGGTAGAGCACCCACATCATCACGAAGAACACCGCGACCGGGATGCCGATGGCGTACCCGACCACCGTCGAGGGCACCTCGAGCTCGTGCCCGATCGACTCGACCGCCACCTCGAGCCCCGCGCCGAGCGCGGCCAGCGCCGCGAACACGAGGTAGTGCCCGTAGCCCCAGAAGTACGAGCGCGAGCGGTGCTTCTCGAGCCCCTCATGGGCCGGCTCGAGGAAGTACACCCACCACAGTCCGAACAGCAGCGCCAGTCCCGACGCGGCGATCAGCACGAACTCGCCGGTGCCCGCGCCCGCGCTCAGCACGCCCTGCACCGCCGAGCTCGACGCCGCGACCGACTCCCCGAGCAGGATGATCGTGAACAGCGAATAGCGCTCGGCGACGTGGTGCGGGTGCCACGTGATCCGCCGGTTGCGTTCCGCGATCAGCGGCACCGCCAGTTCGCAGAGGGCGAGCAGCGCGAAGACCCCGACTAGCACCCCGAACGGCAGATCGTCGAGCACGAGCAGCCGCAGGATCCACAGGGCCTGCACGACCGAGATCCCGATGGCGTAGCCGAGGGCGGTGCCGCGACCCGGCTGATCCTGCACCGCCGCCCGCAGCCACTGGCCCACCAGGGCCAGGCGCATGATGAAGTAGCCGAGGGTGACCAGCCGCCAGTCCTCGTCGTTGAAGGCTCCGGGCACGCCCGCGGCCAGCACGAGCACCCCGCCCATCTGCAGCATCGTGAGCAAGCGGTAGGGCACGTCGTCGGTGTCGTACGCCGAGGCGAACCAGGTGAAGTTCAGCCACGCCAGCCAGATCGCGAAGAACACCATCAGGAAGTTCGGCAGCGCGGTGGCGATGTGGTCCTCGGCCACGGCGTGGGCCAGCTGGGCGACGATCGACGCCACCGCCACGACGAAGGTGAGGTCGAAGAGCAGCTCGAGGGGCGTCGAGACGCGGCCCTCCTCGTGGATGCTGCGGCCGCGCATCCTGAGCACCGGCACGATGCTGCGGCGACGGATGCCCGTGCCGGCGTCGTGGGTGACGCCCCCGCTCACGCGCCCACCGCTCAGGCCGCCGTCGAGGAGACGATGAGCAGCACGAACTGCAGCACGACCGCGGCCACGCCGATGCCGAGCAGGATCCACCCCGTGGTGCGGAACGCGCGGCCCTCGTGGGACGGGTCGTCGATGCGGCCGACCGCCGGGTCGCGGGGGTTCACGTGCACCGTGACGTCGTCGCCCGGCTCGGGCGAGTGCCCGTGGTCGTCGGAGCAGGGGGCCTCGTAGAGCACGCCGTCCTCGCCCATCCAGCGGTAGACGAGCTGGCCGGTGTCGTCGAGCACGACGACACCCAGGGTCTCGGGCCAGTTGCGGAAGAACGCGCCGCGCACGTAGCCCACGACGAGCAGCAGCACGCCGAGGCCGATGCCGATCCAGCTGAACAGCTCGGTGATCAACGAGAGCGCGTCGACCGGATCGTCCATGCTCACATGCTATTGCCTGGGCCCGGACGGGCCGGTCGGCAGGGCGGTGGCGTCATCGGTGAGCGTCATCGGGGGCGTCGTCGGTGGTCGATAGAGTGACCGCATGAACGGCGTGCAGCTTCTTCTGGTGATCGTCGGCGCGATCGCGGTGACCGGCATCGCCCAGCGGCGCGGCCTGCAGCCCGCCCTCGTGATCACGCTCGTCGGCTTCGCCGCCTCGTTCATCCCGGGCTTCACCGGGCTCGAGCTCGACTCCGAGATCATCCTCGGCATCGTGCTGCCGCCACTGCTCTACTCGGCGGCGCTGAACTTCTCGTTCATCTCGTTCCTGAAGAACCTGCGGCCGATCATCGGGCTCGGCGTGGGCCTCGTGGTGGTGACGGCGCTCGTCGTCGGCGTCTTCGCCTCGTGGGTCGTTCCGGCGCTCACACTCGGCACGGCCATCGTGCTGGGAGCGATCGTGGCGCCTCCGGATGCGGTGACGGCCGTCGCGATCGGCACGAAGCTCGGCCTGCCGAAACGGGTGATGTCGATCCTCACGGGCGAGAGCCTCGTCAACGACGCCGCCGCCCTGACGCTGTTCTCCATCGCGGTGTCGGCCGTGGTCGGCACGCACACCTTCATCGACAGCCCCGTGCTGCTGTTCCTCTACAGCGCGGGCGTCGGCATCGGGGTGGGGCTCGTGCTCGGGGGCGTCGCCACGGTCATCCGTCGATTCCTCAATGACCCACCGCTCGAGACGGTGCTCGGCCTGATCGTGCCGTTCGCCGCCTACCTGCTGGCCGAGCAGCTGGAGGCCTCCGGGGTGCTCGCGGTGGTGGCCGCCGGTTTCACGATCGGCGCCACCTCGCGGCGCGCGGGCTACGCCACGCGGCTGCAGGAGCGCGACGTCTGGTCGTCGATCGACGTGCTGCTCGAGGCCTTCGTGTTCGCCTACATGGGGCTGCAGCTGCGCTTCGTCATCCAGGACGTGCAGGACGCGGGCGGCGCCGGCTCGCTCTGGCAGGTGTTCGGGGCGGCGCTGCTGGTGCTCGTCGTGGTGCTGGTGATCCGCCCGGTGTGGGTGTTCGGGTCGTTCGGCCGCAACGTCGTCACCGACCGGTTGATGCGGCGCAAGATGGCGAGCGACGAGCGGATGCGCGCCCGCATCGACCGGGAGAACATCGCCCGGGCGGCTCGCGGCAGAAAGCCCCGGCAGTTCCCCGTCTTCCTGTCGTGGAAGGAGAGCGTGGTGGTGTCGTGGACCGGCATGCGCGGCGTGGTGACGCTGGCGGCGGCCGCCGGTGTGCCGCTGTCGCTCGCCGACGGCACGCCGTTCCCAGGGCGGCCCGAGATCCAGGCCATCGCCTTCACCGTCGCCGTCGGCACGCTGCTCGTGCAGGGGCTGACGCTGCCGGCGCTGATCCGCTCGCTGAAGCTCAGCGACCCGGCGCAGGACGCGATCGACGAGGAGCAGGCCGCGCACGCGCAGGAGGTGGCGCGGGAGGCATCGAGCGAGGTGTTCGCCGAGTTCGTGCGGAATCCGCCCGCCAGCGTGCCGCCCGAGATGGTCAAGGGCGTCGAGGAGCGGGTGGCGCAGCGCTCCGCGGCCGCCGAGCGCGAAGCCGATCCGGCGACGACGGAGTTCGGGCGCGAGATGGGGGCGCTGCAGCGGCGCGTCATCCGGGCCCAGCGGCTGGCGATCATCCGGGAGCGTGACCGCAACCTGCTCGACGACGAGGCGGCGCGGGAGTTCCTGGCGAAGCTCGACTACCAGGAGGCGGCGATCGAGTCGCGCCTGGGCGACCGGCTCTGACGGTAGGGTCTCGGCATGAGCGAGATCACCGACCGCATCGGCGGCGCCACCGACCCGACCGCCCTCACGACGGCGCCAGGCACCTCGGCCTACACGATGCACCGCGACGGCGAGGAGCTCGTGTGCGTCGTCGGCTCGACCACGCTGCGCTACCGGCTGAGCGCGGTCGACGACCTGCACGCATGGCTGGTGAAGCGGGGCGACTGGGTGCCGCTCGGCGGCGCCGACGAGAACAAGCCCGCGGCGGAGGGCACCGTGGAGGCCTGGGGGCGCTCGGAGTCGAACCCCGTGGGCGGCTGGTACGGGCTGCGCAAGGGCTACCGCGGCCGTTTCGGCGTCTATCTTCCGCCCCTGTTGGAGCAGCTCGGCCTCGTCGAGCTCGAGCACGGGGCGCGCAACAACCGGGTGCGGGCGGTGGCCTCGTGATCATCACCGTGGGCGGTCACACGCCCAGCGTGGACGCGGAGGCGTGGATCGCGCCGACCGCGACGGTGATCGGGGAGGTGCGGCTGGCCGAGAGGTCGAGCGTGTTCTACGGCGCCGTGCTGCGGGCCGACGGCGACCGGATCGAGCTCGGCGCCGGGTCGAACCTGCAGGACAACGTGGTGGTGCACGTCGACCCCGGGCATCCGGCGCTCATCGGATCGGGGGTGAGCGTCGGCCACAACGCGGTGCTGCACGGCTGCACGGTCGAGGACGACAGCCTGATCGGCATGAACGCGACCGTCCTGAACGGGGCCGTGATCGGAACGGGATCCCTCGTCGCCGCGGGGGCCGTGGTGCTGGAGGGCACCGTCGTGCCGCCCGGATCGCTCGTCGCCGGGGTGCCCGGGAAGGTGCGGCGGGCGCTGACCGAGGAGGAGCGGGCGGGCATCCGTCGTAACGCGGCGACATATCTCGAGCACGTGAAGGCCCACCGGGGCGGCACCGTCGGAGGCTGAATCTAGAGTGGAGGCATGTCCTCCCCGCGCGTGTACGTCATCCACGAGAACCCCGAGTGGCTGCCGCCGCTCGCCGCCGCCTTCGAGGCGGAGGGGGTGCCGCTCGAGGAGATCCTGCTGACGGAGGAGTCGCCGTTCGGCGGCATCGACCTCGCCTCGCCTCCGCCGCCCGGGGTGTACTGGTCGCGCATGAGCGCCTCCGCGCACACCCGAGGCAACCCGCACGCGAAGGAGTACACCCGCGCGGTGCTCGCCTGGCTGCAGGCCGGGGGAGCCCGGGTCGTCAACGGCAACCCGGGGGCCTCGTCGGCATCCGGGCTGCCCGTGATCGACCTCGAGGTGAGCAAGATCGCGCAGCACCTGCTGCTCTCGCAGGCCGGTTTCGACGTGCCCCGCACGGTCGCGGTGTTCGGCCGGAGCGGGCTGCCGGCGGCGGCGCGGCAGTTCGGGCGGCCCTTCATCTCCAAGCACAACCAGGGCGGCAAGGGGCTCGGTGTGCGGCGCTTCGACAGCTACGAGGAGTTCGACGCCTACGTCGCCGGGCCCGAGTTCGAGGAGCCGATCGACGGCATCACGCTGCTGCAGGAGTACCTCGTGGCGGCGGCGCCGTTCATCACGCGCGCCGAGTTCGTGGGCGGGCGCTTCGTCTACGCCGTGCGCGTCGATACCTCGGCGGGCAGCTTCGAGCTGTGCCCCGCCGACGCCTGCGCGGTGCCCGGGGCGGCGCCGCTGTTCTCGGTGCGGGAAGGGTTCGAGAGCGACCCGCTGGTGTCGCGGTACGAGGAGTTCCTGGCCGCCAACGGCATCGAGATCGCGGGCGTGGAGTTCATGGAGACGCTCGACGGGCGGCGCGTGACCTACGACATCAACACGAACACGAACTACAACCCCGACGTCGAGGCGTCGAGCCCGGTGTCGGGGCCGCGGCGGATCGCGCAGTTCCTGGGCGGGCTGCTGGTCTCGGAGCACGCCGGGGTGAATGCCTGATGGCCGGCATGCGGTTCGGCTACTGGACGCCGGTGTTCGGCGGGTGGCTGCGCAATGTCGATGACGAAGAGACGCCGTTCAGCTTCGAGCACGTGAAGCAGATCGCGCAGACGGCTGAGCGAATCGGCTTCGACCTGACGCTGATCGCCGAGCTCAACCTCAACGACATCAAGGGGCAGGAGGGCCCGAGCTTCGACGCCTGGGAACTCGCGGCGGCCATCGCGGCCGTCACCTCGACGCAGGAGATCATGACGGCGGTGCGGCCGGGCTACCACCTGCCGGCCGTGGCGGCGAAGCGCGCGGCGACGATCGACGAGATCTCGGGCGGGCGGTTCTCGCTGAATGTGGTGTCGGCGTGGTGGGCCGAGGAGGCGCGGCAGTACGGCGGCATCTTCTCGGAGCACGACGACCGGTACAAGCGGAGCCTGGAGTTCGTGTCGATCCTGAAGGGGCTGTGGGCCGAGACGCCGTTCAGCTTCGACGGAGAGTACTACTCCCTGTCCGGAACGTACCTCTCGCCGAAGCCGCGACGCACGCCGGTCGTGTACGCCGGTGGGGAGAGCGAGGGCGGCAAGCAGGCCATCTCGCGCTTCGCCGACGCCTACGTCACGCATGGCGGCACCCCCGAGGAGCTGCGGGCGAAGGTCGCCGACCTCACGGCGCGCCGGGCTGCGGTGACGGATGTGCCGTTCCAGTCGTTCGGCATGGCGGCGTACGCCATCGTGCGCGACACCGAGGAGGAGGCGCAGGCCGAGCTCGAGCGCATCACCGACGTGCGCGGGGGAGCGGCGTACGAGTCGTACCAGGACTTCGTCTCGAAGTCGCAGCTCGACACGAAGGTCGACCTGCGCGACTACTCGGTGTCGAACCGGGGGCTGCGGCCCGATCTCGTGGGCACGCCGGATCAGGTGGCGCGGCGGGTGCGCGAGTTCTCGGATGCCGGGGTCGACCTGCTGCTGCTGCAGTTCTCGCCGCATCTGCGGGAGATGGAGCGGTTCGGGGAGCAGGTGATCCCGCGGGTGCGGGAGCTGGAGGCGCGCGGGTAGCGTCACCTTCCCGTTATCCCGTTATCCCGTTATCGCGTTCTCGCGTTCGAGCGCCCGGTGCCTGATGGTGCCGGGCGCTTCTGCGTGTGCACGGTGGGGGTGATCGTGCTTCTGCTGGACGCACGAGAAAGGGGGCGGTGACCGATCGGTCACCGCCCCCTCAGGCGTTCAGCGGGGAGTTACTCCGCGCGTCGTGCCGCGTTGGTGCGACGGGCGACCAGCAGCAGGCCACCGGCGGCCAGCAGCAGCGCGATGCCGCCACCGGCGAGCGGGGCGATCGGTGCACCGGTGTTGGCGAGCGATCCGTTGCCACCGTTGCCGGCAGGAGCCGGAGCGGGGGTCGGGGTCGTGCCGCCGTTGTCCACCTTGGTCACCGTGATGGTCGACGTGGCGACCGCGCTGGTGGCGCCGTCGATCGTCTGGGTGGCGGTGATGGTGACGGTGCCGGCGTCGAGCTGCTTCGACAGCGCGATCTCCCACTTGCCGTTCTTCACCGTGGCGGTGCCGGCCGGGTTGCCGTTCACCTGGAGGGTGACCGTCGCGCCGTCGATGCCGGTGCCGCTGACCGAGGTCGGGCCGGAGCCGAGGTCGTAGCCGAGGCCCGACTTCGGGTCGGTGATCTTCGGGGCGACCGGGACGACCTTGAAGGAGACGGTCACGGGAGCCGACGCGGAGGCGTTCTCGCGGGTCTGCACGGCGGTGACGCTGTACGAGCCGTAGTCGAGGTCGACATCGGCCGACCAGGTGCCGTTCTGAGCGACCGTGAGGGTCTTCTCGACGTCACCCGACAGGGTCAGGGTCGCGCCGGGCTCGCCGGTGCCCGAGATGACGGGAACCGAGGTCTCGACGACCTGGCCGTCGAACGGCGAGCTGATGACAGCCGGCTCCAGCGGGGCCGGAACGACCTCGACCGAGAACGAGCTGCTCGCGGACGAGTCGAAGCCGCGCTCGGCGCGCACGGTGTAGTCGTAGTCACCAGGGGTGCCCGGTGCGGGGAACGACCACTTGCCATCGGTGACCTCGACCTCGAAGGGCTCTCCCGAGCCCTGGGTCGCGATGACGGTCGAGCCGGCGGGAGCCGTGCCCGAGATGGCGCGACCGGTGTAGACCTGACCGCCGTCGGCGGGGGAGGTCAGCGCCGGAGCGTCGAGGTGCAGGGCGACGGTGTAGCCACCGGTCAGCGCGAGGCCGGCCTCGAGGTTGGCGCCCCAGACGAAGTCCTCACCGCTCTGGAGCTTGCCACCGGCGGACAGGACGCCCACCGCGGTCTCGCCCTGGACGAGCGATCCGCCGGAGTCACCGGGGGCCGCGGTCATCAGGCTGCCGAAGCCGTAGACCTGGCGGGGGTTGTTGCCCTCCGCGTCGGTCACGGTCGCCCAGCCGTCGATGGCCTCGACGGTGCCGCTGGTCGAGCCGGTCGTGCGACCGCTCTTCGTGACGGCGCCGAGCTCGGCCTCACCGACGGAGGTGACGTCGGTCGTCGACGCGGCGAGGTCCTCGCTCGAGGCGGTCGACCAGTCGGTGACCTCGGGGAGGAGGTTCAGGTTGTCGTTGGTGACGTCGATCACCGAGATGTCGACGCTCTCGACATCGCCCTCGGCGCCGGGGCTGTTGTCCGTGCCGCCGAACTGCGAGAAGGCGAGCTCGCCGAGACCGGTGACGATCTGGACGTCGCTGTTGTCGGTGGCTCCGCCACCGGCCGGGTCACCGGTCGGCAGGGTGAGCTGGCTCACGTCGAGCGAGTTGTCGCCGGTGCAGTGTCCGGCCGAGATGACCGCGGGGTCACCCTCGGGCGACCAGCCGCTGAAGCCGACGGAGCAGAGCCCGCCGGCGGTGGAGGAGGCGTTCTCTCCGGCGAAGTAGCCGGCGCCGCCGACGACCTCGTCGGTGTCGTAGGCCTGCAGCGGAGCGGTCAGCACGCGCACGGTGACGTTGCTGTTCGACTCGACGAGGAACCGGGCGTCCGGTGCGATCTCGTCGATCGACTCGGTCGTGTACACCACGGGGCCGTTGGCGCCCTTGGCGACGGCCTGGATTCCGTCATCGGCGAGCAGCGTCTGAGCGAAGGCGTCGAACGCCGCGCCCGACACGGGGGCTTCCCCACCCTCGGTCGCGAAGGCGACCTGCCCGAATGCGCCGCTCATGCCGGCGACGGCAACTGTTCCGACCGCGAGATACGCGAGTCTTCTCTTCATCGTCATCTATGACTTCCCCTGGTTCCGTGTATCCGTCAGGGGGCATAGATCTAGCCCTCACCTGCGTGACGGAACGGCCCCCTGCCGACCACCATAGTCAACATCTGTCGGCAGTTACAGAGAAAGGTCGCAGAAAGAACTCGGCTTCTTGCCCGATCACGCGGCAGATGGTCGGATGGGGCCATGACTGCTCGCTCCTTCGTCACCGCTGTGGTGCTCCTCGTCGCCGCCTCCGCACTCTCGGGCTGCGCGACCTCGCAGAACGCCGCCGGCGACGATTCCGGTGACGCGCAGAGCTCGCCCTCGGCGGTGTCCCCGGCCGATCTCGAGGGGGAGTGGCGCGCCGAGGCGCCCGACGAGGCGCGGCTGAGCTTCGACGCCGACGGGGCCGTCACGGGCACCGACGGGTGCAATGGCGTGCGCGGCACCACGACCGTGTCGGGCGACGAGGTCACGTTCGATCTCGACCTGTCGACGCTGCGGGCGTGCGTCGGGGTGACGACCTCCTTCTCGCAGCTGGGGTCGGCCGTCGTGGAGGGTGACGTGATGACGACGCGCACGGTCGACGGCGCCAAGATCGTGCAGCTGCGGAAGCAGTAGCTTGCGCTTCGCTTGCTGCGCTCGCTGACCGGGCTGTCAGGGGTCGGCGGTAGCGTGGAGGCATGTCCGAGACCTTGCCCGCCGGTGCTGTCGGCGACGTGGCCGCCGAGTCCGTCGCCGACGATGCGCTGCTCGCGCGCATCCGCTCGAGGGCTGCCGTGCACGACCGCGAGAACACGTTCCCGCACGACGACTTGCGGGAGCTCCGCGAGGCCGGTTACCTGCGGATGTTCGCGCCCGTCGACCGGGGCGGGCTGGGCTTCGGCCTCGAACGGGTGGCCCGGGAGCAGACCCGGCTCGCCACCGCGGCGCCGGCCACCGCGCTCGCCCTGAACATGCACCTCGTCTGGACGGGCACGGCCAAGGTGCTGCTCGATCGTGGCGACGATTCGCTGGCCTGGGTGCTCGACGACGCGGTCGCCG
The DNA here is from genome assembly GCF_013205105.1 of Herbiconiux sp. VKM Ac-2851. Lineage (NCBI taxonomy): Bacteria > Bacillati > Actinomycetota > Actinomycetes > Micrococcales > Microbacteriaceae > Herbiconiux > Herbiconiux sp. VKM Ac-2851. The sequence continues at coordinate 785,818 of NZ_JABMLJ010000003.1, forward strand.
GCGAGGTCTTCGCCTTCGGCAACAGCGAGGCGGGCAACGACCTCGTGCTCTTCGGCTCCCGCACGGCAGCGAAGCCGCAGCCCGACGGTGGCTACGCGTTCACCGGCACGAAGATCTTCACCTCGCTCTCCCCGGTATGGACGCGGCTCGGCGTCTTCGGCCGCGACGACACCGACCCCGAGGCGCCCCTCCTCGTGCACGCCTTCCTCGAGCGGCAGCCCGGGGTCGAGACGCTGTCCGACTGGGACACGCTGGCCATGCGCGCCAGCCAGTCCAACACGACGATCCTCACCGACGCGGTGGCTCCGGCCTCGCGGGTGTTCCGGCGGCTGCCCGCGGGCCCGAGCGCCGATCCGCTGATCTTCGGCATCTTCGCGAACTTCGAGGTGCTCGTCGCCGCCGTCTACACCGGGCTCAGTCAGCGGGCGCTCGAGCTCGCCGTCGAGGCCGCGCACCGCCGCACCTCCCTCAAGGCGAACGGGCGGCCCTACGCGCACGACCCCGACATCCGCTGGCGCATCGCCTCGGCGGGCATCCAGCACGACGGCATCCCGCCGCAGATCGCCACGCTCGCTCGCGCGGTCGACGCGCTCGAGAACCGAGGTGCGGCGTGGTTCCCGGCGCTCGTCGGCCTCAAAGTGCGGGCCACCGAGAGCGCCCGGGTCGTCGTCGACCACGCGCTGCGGGTCTCGGGCGGCTCGGCGATCGCCTCGTCGAGCGAGCTCGGGCGGCTCTACCGCGACGTCATCGCCGGGCTCTTCCATCCCTCCGACGACGAGTCGGCGCACTCCACCGTCGCGAACGCGCTGCTCGGGCCCGTGCCCGAATGACGCGCGGGGTCCTGCCCCGGCGCCGTTCGGCCGCCGGGCGCCTCGGGGTGCTGTCGGGGGTGCTGCTCGCGGCGACGGTGGTGGTCTCCGGATGCACGGGGTCGGCGCTGTTCGGCGGCGGGGCCGCGGGTGTGCCGACGTCTGGTGCCGGGGGCAGCGGTTCGTCGGGGGTCGCCCCGTCCGGTGGTGCGACGTCGGGGGCGGGCGGCGCCACGGCGGCGGCGCCGGAGGGGAGCGGGCGGGTGCGCGGGGAGTTCCCCGTCGTGTCGGAGCGGCAGCGCATCCGTCTCTATGCCGAGGCGCGACTGTCGACCATGACCCTCGAACAGAAGCTCGCGTCACTCGTGATGGTGCACGTCGGCGGGGCCGACCCCGCACCGCTGCAGGCCTATCTCACCGCGAACCAGCCGGCGGGGCTCTTGCTGCTCGGCGACAACGTGCCCGGGTCGAGCGCTCAGGCGGCGGCGTTGACGGATGCTCTGCAGCAGAGTCAGGGCCTCGGCACCCTCGTGGCGATCGATGAGGAGGGCGGGATCGTTGCGCGGCTGGCGGAGGACGGGTATCCGGCGGCGGACACGCTGAAGTCGGCCCCCGTCGCGGCCACGGCCGACGCGTTCGCGCAGCGGGCCGCGCTGCTGGAGTCCACCGGGATGACGGTGAACTTCGGGGTGGTGGCCGACGTGACGGCCGACCCGGGGTCGTTCATCTTCGAACGGGCGCTCGGTACCGATGCGTCGTCGGCCGCCGACCGGGTCGCCGCCGCGGTGGGCGCCGAGCGCGGGCACGTGTTCAGCACGCTGAAGCACTTCCCGGGGCACGGGACCGTCTCGGGCGATTCGCACACGTCGATCCCGTCGACGTCCCTGCCTCTGGACGAGTGGCGGAGCGACGTCGCCCCGCCGTTCGCTGCCGGGATCTCCGCCGGGGCGGAGCTGGTGATGTTCGGGCACCTGGCCTACACGGCGGTCGATCCGCTGCCGGCGTCGCTGTCGCCGGAGTGGCACCGTGTGCTGCGCGAGGAGCTCGGGTTCGAGGGCGTCGCGGTGACGGACGACCTGCTCATGCTGGAGGCGTCGGGTGTGCCGGCGTACGCCGACCGCACGGCCAACGCGATCGCGGCCGTGAGTGCGGGCAACGACGTGCTGCTGTACAACAGCACGGTCGACCTGCCGCCCCTCGTGGCGTCGCTGGCGGCGGCGGTGCGGGCGGGCACGATCTCGGCGTCGCGGGTGGACGACGCGGCGCTGCACGTGCTGACGTTGCGCCGCGAGCTCTGGCTGCAGCAGCACCCGGCGGCCTGACCGTGCTCGCCCTCACGATCGAGTTGGCCCGTCCCGTCCTTCATCCGGGGTTGTGGGACGGGACGGGCCAAGTCGATCGTCGCTAGAGCGTGTCGGGGCGGGGGTGGTCGCTCGGGTCGGAGGGCGTGTCGGCGGCGGGAGCGGGGGCGGGCGCGGAGGGCGCGGGCGCGGCGGGAGTGGGTGCCGGCACGTCGGCGCGTGCGGCGCCGACCGGGGCGGAGGAGCCCGTGGATGCGGGCGGGCCCGGGCGGCGGGAGCCTCGGCGCACCAGAGCGACGATGAGCAGTACGATCGCCGCGATCACCGCGAGCGGCAGCAGCCAGGGGATGAGCACCCCGACCAGCACCAGGAACCCCGAGGCCGCGGCGACGAGCGATGCCCAGCCGGCGGCGAGACCGCTCCAGAAGTCGCCCGGCACGGCCGAGGGCAGGGCGCCCTTCTGCTGCAGGTCGAGCGTCAGCGTCGAGTAGTCGATCTGGTCGGAGAGGTACTGCTTCTCCGACTTCAGGCTGTCGAGCTGCCCCTGCCGGTCGGAGATCGCGGTCTCGAGCTCGATCAGGTCGGCGGTGGTGGCCGCCGAGCCGACGAGGTCGAGCAGCCGGTCGACCGAGGCCTCGAGCGCCGAGATCTGGGCGTCGAGGTCGCGCACCTGCAGCGTGACGTCGCTCGTGCTGATCGAGACCGACTCGACGTCGCCCAGCTCACGCAGTCCGTCCACCGCCTTGTCGACCGAGTCGGCCGGAACCCGGATGGTCAGCTGCGAGCTCGCCTGCTGATCGTCGCTGCCGGCCTGCTGCGAGCGCGAGTCGATGCGCCCGTCGAGCGAGGCGACCAAGGCCACGGCGTCGTCGGTCGCCGCGGCAGGGTCGTCGACGGTGATGGTGATCCAGCCCGTGGTGATGACGCTCTGGTCGGACTCGGCGAGCGACTCGCCAGAGCCGTCGGCCGCGACGCCGCCCTCCGAGATGCCGCCCTCGGGCGCCGGCTGGGCGGGGTCGACGCGTTGTCCGTCGACGTACGGCACGCCATCGGACTGGCTCGACGAGGAGCCGCCGGCCGAGCATCCGGCGAGCACGAGGGCACTGGCGACAGCGGCGGAAGCGAGGATCATTCGTCTCATGCCGCTCACGCTAGGGCCGATTGTCTGAAGGCCGCCTGGGACCGCCGTGATGGTTACCCGGTCGTTATCGCGCCCCGTCGACGGGCCGATGTCGGGCGCTCGCGTTAGGGTCGGAGCATGCTCGAACGAACCCTCGGCCGCACCGGCCGCTCCGTCTCCATCATCGGCCTCGGCACCTGGCAGCTCGGCGCCGACTGGGGCGACGTCGACGAGAACGCCGCCCTCGACGTGCTCGCCGCCTCGGTCGACGCCGGCGTCACCTTCTTCGACACGGCCGACGTCTATGGCGACGGGCGCAGCGAGACCATCATCGGCCGCTTCCGCCGCGAGAATCCGGATGCACGGCTCACCGTCGCCACGAAGATGGGCCGCCGAGGCGCCCAAGACCCGGCCGAGTTCACGCTGGCGAACTTCCGCGCCTGGACCGATCGCAGCCGCGCGAACCTCGGAGTCGACACCCTCGACCTGGTGCAGCTGCACTGCCCGCCGACCCCCGTCTTCTCGAGCGACGCCGTCTACGACGCACTCGACACCCTCGTCGAGGAGGGCGCGATCGCGAACTACGGCGTGAGCGTCGAGACCACCGCCGAGGCGCTCGCCGCGATCGCGCGGCCGGGCACGGCGACGGTGCAGATCATCCTGAACGCGTTCCGGCTGAAGCCGCTCGACGAGGTGCTGCCGGCGGCCCGCGAGGCCGGCGTCGGCATCATCGCGCGGGTGCCGCTGGCGTCGGGGCTGCTCAGCGGCAAGTACACGGTCGACACCACCTTCGCCGAGAACGACCACCGCAACTACAACCGCGACGGCAGCGCCTTCGACGTCGGCGAGACCTTCTCGGGGGTCGACTTCGCCACCGGCGTGGAGGCGGCGCAGGCCTTCGCGGCGGCTCTGCCCTCGGGTGTCGCACCGGCCGCGGCGGCGCTCGCCTGGGTGGCGGCGCAGGACGGCGTCTCGACTGTCATCCCCGGCGCGCGCAACCGTGCCCAGGCCGAATCGAACGCGGCCGCGGGCTCGCTCGAGCTGCCGCCCACTCTCGACGCGACCGTGCACGAGATCTACGACCGCTCCTTCCGGGCCGCCATCCACGACCGCTGGTAGGAGCCCGCGCCGTCGGGGCGAGGTGCCCCCTGGTTGTGGGGGTGCGAGGCGCGCCCGCGGCCGGTGCTGCTCGGCCTAGCATGGGGTCGCGGCCGGTTAGTCGGCGCGCAGCGTGCGACCCGGCCGGGTCGGCGCGTCCACCGCCGGGCCTTCCGGTCACGAGTGTCCTCGCGGAGCGGGTGGCGGAACGGCTTGGGGGAGCGATGAGCGGTGCGGGCGGGGCAGCGGGCGGCTCGGGTGGGGCAGCGGGCGGCTCGGGCGGAACAGCGGGCGGCTCGGGATCGACGCCGGGTTCGAATCCAGAACCGACGGCGCCGTCGACGGCAGATTCAAATCCGAAACCGACGGCGCCATCGACGGCGGGACCGACGGCGGGACCGACGGCGGGGGCGTCCTCGGGAGCGCGGCGGGCGACCGTGGTCGCCGTGGTGTCGCTGGTGCTGGCGACCGCGTTCTGGGCGGGCAACAACGTGGTGGGCGTCGTGGCCGTGCGGGAGCTCGACCCGATGAGTCTCGTGCTGCTGCGCTGGTGCCTCGCCCTCGTTCCGCTCGTGGTGATCGCGCAGCTCGTCGAGCGGCCCGACTGGCGGGCGCTGTGGCGCCACTGGCGGTGGCTGCTGGCGCAGAGTGTCACGGGCATCCTGGCGTACTCGCTGCTGCTGTACTCGGCCCTGCAGCACATCGACGCGCTCAGCGCCTCGCTGATCAACGCCTTCAACCCCGCACTGATCAGCATCGCGGCGGTCGTGATCCTGAGGCAGAAGCTGTCGCGCACGGCGGCCATCGGCATCCTGGTGGCGCTGATCGGCGTGCTGATCGTGCTCTCGCGCGGATCGGTGCTGTCGCTGTTCACCGGCGGCTTCGGGGTGGGCGACGTGCTGATGATCGGCGCGATCCTCGCCTGGACGGCCTACACGCTGCTCCTGCGCCAGGCTCCGCGGATGCCCGCCATCAGCGCCACGGCCGCCCAGGTCGCGATCGCGGTGGTGCTGCTCGCGCCGGTGTCCCTGATCGTCGGTGGCCCGACGTTCCCCCAGACCGATGGCGGGTGGTGGGCCCTGGGGTTCATCGCCGTCTTCCCCTCCGTGCTGTCGTACCTCCTGTGGGGGCGGGCGCTCATGGTCATCCCGCCGGCGCGCGCGGGCGTGTTCCTCAACCTCATCGCGGTCTTCACGGCGATCTTCGTGGTGGTCGCGGGGCAGCCGCTGACCCTCGCGCAGGCGATCGGCGGCCTCATCGTGCTCGGCGGAGTCGCCCTGGCGAACAGCGCGGCCTTCCGCCGCGCCCCCGTCGTCGTCGCGGGCACGACGTCGCCCGTGTCTCCAACGACGCCCACGCCGAACGACCCCTAGAGCGAGTCCCTCGAGCGCCCCACGCCGACCGACCCCTGGAACTCCGTGGAGTGTCCCCGCCTCGATCGAGCCGTCGCAAATCGCCTTCTCAGAGCTCCGAGAGGGCGATTTGCGACGGCTCGGCCGAGCCTCTCACTCGGCTACGCTCTCGGGGTGAGTGCTGAGGTCGAGACAGTCGTACACGTCACGCCCGACGCCGCGTGGCTTCCGCGCTCCGGGCGGGCCGAGGTCGTCCGGCGGTCCACGCCACCCGCGCCGATGTGCGTCGTCAGGCTCCTGATCCGCCGAGCCGACCAGGTCTTCTGCGTGACCCGGCCGGACACCGGGCGGCTCGACCTCCCCATGCGCGTGATCGAGCGCGACGATCCGAGCGGCCAGCTCGGGATCGCCGGCCTCGCGGCGCAGATCACGGGCGACGGGAGCGGACTCGTCTTCGTGGGGGCGGTGCGCAACCTGGTCGACTCGCCGTCGGACGACTACGCCTGGCCGACGCCGCTCGCGCACTTCGGGGTGTGGACCTCGGAGAGCCACCCCATTGTCGAAGGCAGCTGGGTGAGCATCGGCGACGACTCCCCACTTAGCGATCGGCACTGGTTCCCGCTCGTCCTGTGACGTCGGGCGATACGGCGCACGTCGTGCTGCCGGGCGCAACCGCCGAGGAACGGGTCAGTTGCGGTCGTTCGGGTCGACGCCCGTGCGCTCGCCCGTCTCGAGGGAGGCGATGGCGGCCAGGTCGTCGGCATCCAGGGTGAAGTCGAAGACGTCGAGGTTCTCGACGATGCGCGCGGGCGTCACCGACTTCGGGATGACCGAGAGACCGAGCTGCACGTGCCAGCGCAGCACGATCTGCGCCGGGCTGCGGCCGTGCTTCGCGGCGAGGCGGGCGAGCACGGGGTCGGCGATCAGACCGCCGCGCGCGAGCGGCGACCACGACTGCGTCACCACACCCTGCTCGGCGTCGAAGGCCCGGAGCGCCGTCTGCGGCAGCCGCGGGTGCAGCTCGACCTGGTTGACGGCGGGGACGATGCCGGTCTCCTCGACGATCCGGGTGAGGTGCGCGGGGTGGAAGTTGGCGACGCCGATCGAGCGCACGCGCCCCGAGTCGCGCAGGGCGATCAGCGCCCGCCACGCCTCGACGTACCGGTCGCGCAGCGGGGCCGGCCAGTGGATCAGGTAGAGGTCGAGGTGGTCGAGGCCGAGCATCCGCATCGATTCGTCGAACGCGCGCAGGGTCTCGTCGTAGCCGTTGTCGGTGAACCAGACCTTCGTGGTGACGAAGACCTCCGAGCGGTCGATTCCGGATGCTCGCACCCCCTCTCCGACGCCCCGCTCGTTGTGGTACATCGAGGCGGTGTCGATCAGGCGGTAGCCGTGGCGGAGGGCGAACGAGACGGCGGTGGCGGCCTCCTCGTCGGTCGTCTTGTAGACGCCGAGGCCGAGCTGCGGCATCGCGGCGCCGTCGTTGAGCAGGAGGGAGGGAGACGTCGGCACGATCAGCCCGTGATCGTCGCGACGGGCTCGGTGTCGGGCAGCGGGCTCGCGTCGCGTCCGCGGAGGTCGGGGTGGAACCGCTTGCCGAGGAGCGGCACCAGGAAGCCGAGCAGGGCCAGGGCCGCCGCCACGATGAACGCTCCGACCGCGCCGATGCCGTCGATCAGGAAGCCGGCCAGCGCCGAGCCGACGGCCGCGCCGATCAGCTGGCCGGTGCCGACCCAGCCGTAGGCCTCGGCGGTGTCGCTGAAGCGCACGCTCGCCGAGACGATCGCGAACATCACCGCGAGGGCCGGTGCGATGCCGATGCCGGCGACGAACAGGAAGACCGCCAGCCACCAGATATTGAGCCAGGCGGCGGCGATGGCCGTGCCGACGAAGACGATCGCCATGCGCCGGGCGAGCGCCCACGGGCCGATCGGCTTGTGGCCGAGCGACAGGCCGCCGACAAGCGAGCCGACCGCGAAGATCGCGAGCACGATGCCGGCCTCGGCGCCGCCCTCGCCGAACGTCGACACGACGCCCGCTTCGATGGCCGCGCAGGCCGCGACGAGCAGGAAGCCCACGACGGTGGCGAGCAGCACCGGCGGCTTCTTCAGCACGACGCCGAGCTTGCGCTTCGAGCGCGGGATGCGCACCCGGCCGAGCTCGGGGCTGGTGAGGAACCAGATGCCGCCGCCGATCAGGAACGCCACCGCGAGCATGATGCCCCAGACGGTGCCGATCTGGATCGAGACGAACGTGACGATCACCGGGCCGAGCACCCAGATGATCTCCTGCGCCGAGGCGTCGAGCGAGAACAGCGGGGTGAGCTGGGAGGAGTTCACCATCTTCGGGTAGATGGTGCGGACGGCCGGCTGGATGGGCGGGGTGCTGAGCCCGGCGACCAGCGCGATGACCATGTCGGCGGCGATGCCCAGCGGGAAGAGCGCGATGGTCGAGATGGCGAGGGCGCAGATGATCATCGCCGTGAGGATGACCGGGCGCATGCCCCAGCGGCCCATCAGCCGGCTCGTCAGCGGCCCGGCGATCGCCTGCCCGATGCTCAGCGCGGCGAGCACGAGGCCCGCCACGCCGTAGGAATCGTAGGTGTGCTCGATGTGCAGCAGGAAGGCCAGCGACAGCATCCCGTTCGGGAAACGCGCGGTCAGCTGGGCCGCGATGATGCGCGCGACTCCGCGCGTCTTCAGGAGGTCCCGGTAGCTGCTCATAACTGGGTTAGTTTACTTCCGCGCCGCCGCCTCTGCGGCGCGGGCGGGATGCGATGCCGCCGTCGCGCCCCGCTGCTTCGCGGCGTGGTGCGGCGACGGTATCGCCTGGGTCGTCGAGTACGGCCTGTTGCGTTCGTCAGGGCAGGCCGGGGTAACGCAGGGCAGGGCGGGCAGGGCGGGGCGGGGCAGAGGGGCGGATGCTCGGCTACTGGGGGGCGAGGAGCTTCGCTACTCGTTGGAGGGAGGCGGGCTCGGCGGTGCCGAGGGGTTGGGCGAAGAGGCCGACGCGGAGCTCCTCGATCAGCCAGCGGGCTCGGACGAGGTGCGTGGGGGAATGCGGCGCCAGGGGGATGCGGCCGCCGGCGTCGAGGAGACGGGCGGTCGCGGTCTGCACCTCGGTCATCCAGGCGCGGTCGCGCGCGGGGTTGTCGGGCAGCTTCTCCAGGCGGTAGACGATGGCCGCGAGGTAGCGGGGCAGGTGTCCGAGACGGGCGAGGCCGGTCACCGAGACGAAACCCGGGCGCACGAGGGCGGCCAGCTGCTCGCGGGCATCGGCGATCGCAGGCAGCAGCGCCATGCTCGTCACCGACTTGATCGCCTTCTCCACGTCGCGCACGCCGCCCAGGATGCGCACGACGGTGGCGACGGTCTGATCCAGCAGCGGGAGCACGGCCTTCGAGAGGCGGTCGCGCACCGCGTCGAACTCCTCCTCCGTCCAGACGAGACCGTCGGGGTGCAGGGCGGTCAGCGCCTCGTCGGCGCACGCCATCATCGCGTCGTCGAAGAGCGCGTTGACGTTCTGGTACGGGCTCGTCGCGAGCAGCAGCTTCTCGTTCTGGGTGAGGTGCTCCCGCACGTAGGAGGCCGGGCTCGGCACGGCGAGCAGCAGCAGGCGCCGGATGCCCGCGGGCGTCTCCCGGGCCTGCTCCTCGGGGGTGGCCATGAGGCGGAGCGCGACGCCCGCCTTCTCGTCGACGAGGGCCGGGTAGGCGCGGATGACACCGCCGTGCTGGCGGGTGTCGACGTGGTGGGGGAGGGTTCCGAACGACCAGGAGGTGAGTTGCGACCGCTCGCGGAAGGCGCCGGCGGCATCGCCGGCCGAGGTCGGTGCTGCGGGGCCGCTCGCGGCCGCCACGGCGTCGGGGCCCGCGCCGCGTCGGACGCCCTCGGCGGCGCCGGACGAGTCGCCCCGCGGGTTGCGGGTGGGACGAGCATCCGGAACCTGGCGCACCGCGCGCGAGATCGAGGCGCGGGCCGCGTCGGAGAGGGTGCGCTGGAGCTCGACGAGGTCTTTGGAGGCGCCGACGGTGCGTCCGCGCTCGTCGACCACGCGGAACGTGACGCGGAGGTGCTCGGGGAGCTTCGAGCGGTCGAAGTCGGCCGCCGTCACCGGGGTGTGGGCGAGCTTCGACATGAGGGCGGCGAGGCGGGCGGGGAAGTCGTCTCCGGCATCCGCGCCGAGCTCGTCGAGCAGCCGCCCGGCCCAGTCGGTCGCGGGCACGAAGTTCACCCGCAGCCGCTTCGGCATCGAGCGGATGAGCGCCGTCACGAGATCGCGACGGAGCCCCGGCACCTGCGCCTCGAAGCCCTCGGGCTTCAGTCGCGGCAGCAGTGCGAGCGGCACGGTGGCCGTCACGCCGTCGTCGTCGGCGCCCGGCTCGAAGCGGTACGACAGCGCCAGGCGCTGGTCGCCCTGCTGCCACTCGGCCGGGAACTCGCTCTCGTCGACGTCGGGCGCGCCCTCGGGAAGCAGCGTCTCGACCGTCATCGTGAGCAGCTCGGGGTCGTCGTGGCGTGCCTTCTTCCACCAGCCCTCGAAGCTGCGCTGCGAGACGACGTCGCGCGGGATGCGGGCCTGGTAGAACTCGAACACGGCCTCGTCGTCGAGCAGGATGTCGCGGCGGCGGCTGCGCTCCTCGAGCTGCTCGAGGTCGCGGCGGAAGGCCCGGTTGGCGCGGTCGAAGGCCTGCTGCGACTCCCACTCGCCCTCGACGAGCGCGTGCCGGATGAAGAGCTCGCGGGCGTACTCGGGGTCGATCCGGGCGAACTGCACGCGGCGGTGCACGACGATCGGCACGCCGAACAGGGTGACGCGCTCGTAGGCGACGGCGGCGCCCTGCTTCTTCTCCCAGTGCGGCTCGGAGTAGCTGCGCTTGACCAGGTCGCCCGCCATCGCCTCGGCCCAGCCGGGGTCGATGGCCGCGTTCATCCGCGCGAACAGGCGGCTGGTCTCGACGAGCTCGGCGCTCATCACGGCCGCGGGCTGCTTCTTCGCCAGCGTCGATCCGGGGAAGATCGAGAAGCGGGTCTGGCGGGCGCCGAGGTAGTCGCGCTTGACTTGGTCGCGCAGGCCGATCTGGCTGAGCAGGCCCGACAGGATCGAGCGGTGGATGCCGTCGGGGTTCACGCTCGGCTCGCCGATCTCGAGCCCGAGGGGCTTGGCGAGCTGGCGCAGCTGGCGGTAGACGTCCTGCCACTCGCGGATGCGCAGATAGTTCAGGAACTCCGCCTTGCAGAGGCGCCGGAACGCGCTCGAGCCGAGCTCGCGCTGCTTCTCCTCGAGGTAGTTCCAGAGGTTCAGCAGGGTGAGGAAGTCGCTGGTCTGGTCGGCGAAGCGGGCGTGCAGCTCGTCGGCGCGGCCGCGCTTCTCGAGGGGGCGCTCGCGGGGATCCTGGATCGTCAGGCCCGCCACGATCGCCAGCACCTCGCGGCTCGTGTTCGTGCGCTTGGACTCGACGACCATGCGCGCGAACCGCGGCTCGATCGGCAGGCGGGCGAGGTCGCGGCCGATCGCCGACAGCCGCGGCTGCTCACCGGCCTTGCCCGGACGGGTCGCACCGAGTTCCGCGAGCAGGTCGAGGCCGTCCTTCACGCCACGCGAGTCGGGCGGCTGCAGGAACGGGAACGACGCGATGTCACCGAGCCCCAGCGAGATCATCTGCAGGATGACCGCCGCCAGGTTCGTGCGCAGGATCTCCGGATCGGTGAACTCGGGCCGCCTGGCGTAGTCCTCCTCGGAGTAGAGCCGGATCGCGATGCCGTCGCTCGTTCGCCCGCTCCGCCCCGAGCGCTGGTTCGCGCTGGCCTGCGAGATCGGCTCGATCGGCAGCCGCTGCACCTTCGAGCGCACCGAGTAGCGGCTGATGCGCGCGGTGCCGGCGTCGATCACGTACTTGATGCCCGGCACCGTGAGGCTCGTCTCGGCGACGTTCGTGGCCAGCACCACCCGGCGACGGATGCCCGGGGTGCTGCTTCTCTGGAACACCCGGTGCTGCTCGGCGGCGCTCAACCGCCCGTACAGCGGCAGCACCTCGGTCTGGCCGGCCCCACCGGTCGCGGCGAACTTCCCGCGGAGGGCCTCCTCGGCGTCGCGGATCTCGTTCTCACCGCTGAGGAAGACGAGCACGTCGCCCGGCTTCTCGCGGGCCAGCTCGTCGAGGGCCTCGCCGATGGCCTCGAAGAGGTCTTTGGGTTCGGAGGGGCGGTCGTCGCCCCGTCCGGCTCGGGGCTTCGTGGGGCGGGTGCGCTCGGGGGCGGCGCCCTCGTCGGCGTCGGTCTCGTCGTAGTCGTCGTCGGCCGGGTCGTCGGCGGGGGCATCCGGAGCCAGCGGACGGTAGCGCACCTCGACCGGGAACGTGCGGCCCGAGACCTCGACGATCGGGGCCGGCGTGCCGTCGGGCTCGGCGAAGTGGCGGGCGAAGCTCTCGGGATCGATCGTGGCGCTCGTGATGATGAGCTTGAGGTCGGGACGCCGGGGGAGCAGCTGCTTGAGGTAGCCGAGCAGGAAGTCGATGTTGAGGCTGCGCTCGTGGGCCTCGTCGATGATGATCGTGTCGTAGCGGCTGAGCAGCCGGTCGTGGTTCATCTCGTTCAGCAGGATGCCGTCGGTCATCAGCTTGATGCGCGTCTCCTTGCTCGCGCGGTCGGTGAAGCGCACCTGGTAGCCGACGAGGCCGCCGACCTCCTGGCCGAGCTCCTCGGCGATGCGCTCGGCGATCGTGCGGGCGGCGAGGCGGCGGGGCTGCGTGTGGCCGATGTTCTCGCGGCCGAGTTCGAGGCAGATCTTGGGGAGCTGGGTGGTCTTGCCCGATCCGGTCTCGCCGGCGACGATCACGACCTGATGGGCCTCGATGGCGCGCGCGATGTCGTCCCGCTTCTGGCTGACGGGCAGCTCGGGGGGGAAGACGATGCGCAGGGGGGCGGCAGACATGAGCCCTCCATCGTACCGCCGCGCGCGGCGGGTCGGGCGCTGGCCGTGCCCCGCCCGGCCCGTCAGCGCAGCGCGCGGGCGAAGGCCACGAGCTCCGCGGCCATCGCGGCCGGCTGCCAGGAGTGCATCGCGCCCTCGACGGCTTTCTCCTGGGCGCCCGGCACCGCGGAGGCGATCCGCGCCGCCGCGAGCGGCATCTGCGGGAACGTCTGCGTGCCGTAGACCGCGAGCACGGGCACGTCGATCCCGGGGAAACCCTCGCCCTCGAGCGCCGCGTTCGCCCACTTCATCGACTGCCCGTCGGCCCGCTCGGTGCGCGCGTTGGCCACGATCGCGGGCCACGCCGGCGAGGCCTTCGCCCCGGCCAGGAACTCAGGCGGCATGTCGCGCATGTAGTGCTCCTTCGCCCGCTCGTCCTCGCCCGCGTCGAGCAGCGCCTCGAAGCCGTCGCTCCACTCGGCCGTGTCGGCCGCGGACTCGCTGAGCGGCGCCTCCCAGAGCACGAGCCCGCTCACCGGCAGGCCGCGCACCGTCGCGGCGAGGGCGATCGAGCAGCCTGAGGAGTGACCGACGAGCACCGCGCGGCCGTCGTCCGAGCTGCCGTCGGCCCCGGTGGCCGCCGCGATCGCCGCCCGCACCGCCTCGAGCTCGCGGTCGAGGTCGAGCACGCCCTCGGCGACGCTCTCGCCGCGGCCCAGCCGGTCGAACACGAGCGTCGTGAGACCCTCGGCGGCCGCGAGCTGCGCGGTCTCGGTCGTGACGGGGTCGCCGGCGCGGTACGGGCCCGCGCCGGCGATGAACACGATCGCCCGGCCGCTGCCGTCGCCGTAGCGGTCGTACGCGACGGTGTCGCCCGTGCTGCTCTGGGTGAACTCGGTCATGGCGGCCTCCAACGTCTCGGCCCGAAGGCCGGCTCACAGATGCCGGCTCCGGATGCGCGGCGGCGGTGCCGCGACGGCTCCAGTCTCGGGCATCCCGGCCCCGGGGTCCACCGCCGGACGTAGGCTCGATCCGTGACCGACCCGAACGCCGACCGCCCCACCTCCTACCCCTCCGAGTTCGAGCAGGCGCTCGCCTCCTGGCACGAGGCCCGGCTGCGGCTCGTGACCGCTCCGCAGGGCATCGCCGCCCTGGTCGGGACGCACTGGCTCACGCCCGGCGCGGAGCCCGTCGCCGTCGAGGGACTAGAGGGCACGTGGCGCGTCGAGGACGGCGACATCGTCGGCGACGACCTCACGATCGAGGAGGGCGGCGAGGTGCTGCTCGGCTCGCGGGTGCTGCGGCACTTCCGCCGCGACGACGAGGTGGCGCTCAGGGTGCTCGATGCGGAAGCAGCCAGCCGAGCATCCGTCGCCGGCATCGACGCGTACATGCCCGATGAGGCATGGGTTCTGACGGGGCGCTTCGAGCCGGCTGACGAGGGCGCGACGATCGACGTCGAGGAGATCGACGGCTACACGGAGACGAGCACCTTGGCCGGCACCGTGACGGTCACGATCGGGGGCGACGAGGTCGCGCTGATCGCGACCGGGCCCCTCACCGGAATGCAGCTCGTGTTCGCCGACGCGACGAGCGGCACCGAGAGCTACCGCTTCCGCTTCCTCAAGCTGCGAGCGGATGGCGGCGCCGGCCCGATCGAGGTCGACTTCAACCGCGCCTACCTGCCGCCGTGCGCGTTCGCCGACTTCTACGTCTGCCCGCTGCCGCCCGCGCAGAACCGCCTCACGGTGCCCGTGCGCGCAGGCGAGAAGCAGGTCACCCGCCACTGACCGTGGTGGCGTCGGCCGGGCGGTGCGAGGGTGGACGCATGACGAATCGACTCGGAGACGCGATCAGCCCGTACCTGCGCTCGCACGCCGACAACCCGGTCGACTGGTACCCGTGGGGTGAGGCCGCCTTCGCCGAGGCCCGCGAGCGGGACGTCCCCGTGCTCGTGTCGATCGGGTACTCGACCTGCCACTGGTGCCACGTGATGGCCCGTGAGAGTTTCAGCGACCCGGCGCTCGCCGCGTACCTGAACGAGCGGTTCGTGGCGATCAAGGTCGACCGGGAGGAGCATCCGGAGGTCGACTCGGCGTACCTCGCGGCCGCCGGGGCCTTCACCCAGAACCTGGGGTGGCCGCTGAACGTGTTCGTCACGCCGTCGGGGCAGGCGTTCCACGCCGGGACGTATTCGCCGCCCGTGCCGGTGGACGGGCATCCGGCGTTCTCGCAGGTGCTCGCCGCGGTCGACGACGCCTGGACCACCCGCCGCGCCGAGGTCGAGCGCTCGGCCGCGGGGCTCGCCGAGATGCTCGCCGAGGGGCAGCAGCGGCTGCGCGGGCGGGGTGCGGTGGCGGTCGAGGGGGGTGGCGCGGCGCCCGTGTCGGCCGGTCAGCTGGCGGCGGTGGTCGCCGAGCTCGGCCAGTACGAGGATGCTCAGCACGGCGGCTTCGGCGGCGCGCCCAAGTTCCCCGTGGCGCCCGTGCTCCGCTTCCTGCTCGAGGTCGCGGCCGGCGACGGCGACATCGCCCTTGACACGGCCACCGACGCCGAGGCTCTCGCGCTGCGCACCCTCCGCGCCATGGCCGCGTCGCCGCTCCGCGACCCCGTCGAGGGCGGCTTCTTCCGCTACGCCACCAAGCGCGACTGGAGCGACCCCCACTACGAGCGGATGCTCTACGACAACGCCCTCCTGCTCGACGCCCTCACCGCCGCGTGGGCGTCGGCCCCGCACGAGCTGGGGGCGCGCGATGCCGCGCTCGGTGTCGCCGGGTTCCTCACCGAGGTGATGCAGCTGCCGTCCGGCGGATTCGCCTCGGCCCAAGACTCCGAGAGCACCGTCGACGGCCACCGCGTCGAGGGCGGCTACTACGCGCTCGGCGCCGAGGCCCGTGCCCGCCAGACCCCGCCCGCCCTCGACGAGAAGGTGCTCACCAGCTGGAACGGCCTCGCCATCGGCGCGCTCGCCCAGGCAGCCTTCGTGTTCGACCGCCCCGAGCTCGCCCTCGCCGCCCAGCACGCGGCCGATCACCTGCTCGAGGCGCACGTCACCTCGGCTGCCGGGGAACCGCCGCGGCTCCTGCGCGCCTCGATCGACGGCCGCGCCTCGACGGCGGTCGCCACCCTCGAGGACTACGGCATGCTCGCCGAGGGCCTCCTCCGCCTGGCCGCCACCACCGGTTCGGCGCGCTACGCGACAGCGGGCCGGATGCTCGTGGACGCCGTCCTGACGGAGGACCCCACCGGCCCCGTGTTCACCGTGCCCGGCGGCGGCGACCCGATCCTGGGTGCCCAAGGCCTCGCGAGCGAGCTGGACCCCTCGGAGGGCGCGTACCCCTCGGGCAACTCCGCCGCCGCCTCCGCGGCGCTGCTCCTGCACGCCCTCACCGCCGACGCGCGCTACCGCGCCGCGGCCCTCCGCGCGGTCGCGCCCCTGGCGGCGGACACCGTCGCGCAGCCGATCGCCTTCGGCGCGACCCTCGAGATCCTCACCCGCCTCTCCCGCCCCGCCGAGCAGCTCGTGCTCGTCACCCCGTCCCCGGCCGACCCTCTCGACCGCACACCCGCACCCGACGCCGAGGCGGACGCCCGGCCCGACGACCTCACCGCCCGCATCCGCACCTGGCGCGGCGCCGTCGTCACCCGCGCGACCGACGAGCAGGCCCGCCTCCTCGCGGTCGCGGGCTTCGAGCTCTTCGCCGACCGCACCACCCGAGCCGGCCTCCCGACGGCCTACCTCTGCCGCGACTTCGTCTGCCGCCTCCCGGTCACCGACCCGGCGGCGCTCCGTCGCTACTGACGAGACGCGCGATCACACGACAGCGCGCGTCAGCGCGCGTCAGCGCGTGTCAGCGGCGCGTCGGCGGCGCGTCAGCGCGCCCGGGGAGGGTAGGGGCATCCACTACGAAAGGACGCCCCATGACGTACTCCTCCGACTGGGCCGTCGAGGCCCACGGCCTCGTCAAGGTCTTCGGCGACAACCGGGCGGTCGACGGCGTCGACCTGAGCGTGCGCACGGGAACCGTGTACGGCGTGCTCGGCCCGAACGGCGCCGGCAAGACCACCACGATCCGCATGCTCGCCACCCTCCTGAAGCCCGACGGCGGCGAGGCCACCGTGTTCGGCCACGACATCCGCCGTGAACCCCAGATCGTCCGCCAGCTGATCGGCGTCACCGGTCAGTACGCCAGCGTCGACGAGACCCTCTCCGCCACCGAGAACCTCGTGCTCTTCTCCCGCCTCAACGGGCTCAGCCGAGCGGATGCGCGGCGGAAGTCCACCGAGCTGCTCGAGGAGTTCGGCCTGACCGAGGCCGCGAAGCGCCCCCTGAAGAAGTTCTCGGGCGGCATGCGCCGGCGCCTCGACCTCGCGGCGAGCCTGATCTCGCAGCCGCCGCTGATCTTCCTCGACGAGCCCACCACCGGTCTCGACCCGCGCACCCGCGCCCAGATGTGGGACACGATCCGCCGCCTGGTCGCCACCGGGTCCACCGTGCTCCTCACCACCCAGTACCTCGACGAGGCCGACCAGCTCGCCGACCGCATCGCGGTGATCGACCGCGGGATCGTCGTCGCCGAGGGCACGGCGGGGGAGCTGAAGGCGAGCGTCGGCAGCGCCTCCCTGCTGCTGCGCCTGGCCGACCCGGCGGCGCTCGAGCGGGCGCGGCACGCGGTGCTCGACGTGCTCGGCGTCGAGGCGGTGCTCACCCCCGAGGCGGGGCGCATCACCGCGCCGATGAGCGACCCCGACTCGATCACCGACCTGCTCGTCCGCCTGCGCGCCGACGGCATCGCCGTCGAGGAGCTCGCGGTGCAGCAGCCCACCCTCGACGAGGTCTTCCTCGCCCTGACGGGCCACACGGCCACCGATGACGACACGAGCGCGACCGGCGCCGAGAGCCCGGCCACCGCATCCGGAACCACCCCCGGCGCAACGACCGCCGACGGCACCACCACCCCCGAACTGGAGACCACCCGATGAGCACCCTCACCATCACCCCCGGTGCCCAGCGCACCCTCAAGAATCACGTCACGATCGCCCAGACCCTGCGCAACTCGCTCAGCATGGCCGGCAGAGGGCTGATCAAGATCCGCCGCACGCCCGAGCAGCTGATCGACGTCACCCTGCAGCCGATCATCTTCACGCTGATGTTCACCTACATCTTCGGCGGGGCGATCGCCGGCAGCATCGCCGACTACCTGCCGCTGCTGATCCCGGGCATCCTCGTGCAGACGGTCATCACGACCAGCGTCGTCACCGGCGTGCAGCTGCGCGAGGACATGGACAAGGGCGTGTTCGACCGCTTCAAGTCCCTGCCCATCGCCCGCATCGCCCCGCTCGCCGGCGCCCTGCTGGCCGACACCGTGCGCTACGCCATCGCCACCACGATCACCTTCGTGGTGGGCTTCCTGATGGGCTACCGGCCCGAGGGCGGGCTCGGCGCGGTCGTCGTGGCCGGCCTGCTCGTGATCGCCTGCTCGTGGGCCATCAGCTGGATCTTCGCGTTCTTCGGCGTCATCGCCCGGAGCGCCGCCAGCGTGCAGGGCATCTCGTTCCTCGTGCTGTTCCCGCTGACGTTCCTCTCGAACGCCTTCGTGCCGGTCGACACGCTGCCGCCCGTGCTGCAGTGGTTCGTGAACGTGAACCCGGTGTCGCACCTCGTGACGGCGGTGCGCGACCTGGCGAACAGCGCGATGTTGACCTCCGACGCCTGGATCTCGCTCCTCGGCGCCGCCGTCATCGTCGCGATCTTCGCGCCCCTCACGGTGCGCGCCTACATGAAGAAGGCCTGAAGGCTAGGCCTGGTCCTTCCAGGCCCACGACCACGGCCCGGGTGTGCGCAGCAGTTCTGCCGCACGCCCGGGCCGTTCGTCGTGTCCGAGCAGGGCGGCGGATGCGCGGGCCGACGCCACCGCGTCCTCGCCCACCTCCGCCGCGAAGCGCGCGAACATCGGCGCGCGGTGCAGGCCCGGGTTGTCCTGGCGCGCGCCCATCGTGTCCGCCAGCGCCAGCAGTTCGAGGGCCACGTCCGGGCCGATCGCCGGGACGCCGGCCGACCAGGCCGCGAGGCCCACGAGCGAGGCGCCGAGCACGGGGCGGTCGACGTAGACGCCCTCCGGCCGGAGGCTGGCGAGCGTGCGCGACCGCAGCCGCCGGGCCATCCGGCGGAGCTCCTCGGGCTGTCCCGTGCCGTCGACGACCAGGGCGCCGAGCACGCTCGACAGGGCCATCCGGAACCACGGCGACGACCGGGTGCGCGGCACGTCGAAGCTCGCGAGGACCCGGCGGTTCTCGTCGGCCGCCTCCTCGAGGAGGCCGCGGGCGCGCAGCACCTCGGCGAGGCCGGCCCGGCCGATCGAGGCGACGTCGACGCCGTCGTTCTGCCCGGGATCGGCGGCCAGCTGCTCGAACAGCGCGGTGGCCTCGTCGAGGGCGCCGACCCCGATGTCGTTCGCAGCGATCACCCACTCCAGCTGCCGCACGTCGTCGCTCGCGCCGACGGCCGCCATGCCCTCGCGTGCCCGCCGCGCCCAGCGCAGCGCCTCGGCCGGCTCGGCGTTCTGGCTGTGCAGCTGGGCGAGCATCTGCGCCGCCATGCCGCCTCCCCAGGTGTCCCCGAGCGAGTCGGCGAGCGAGACGGCACGCCGCGCCATCGCGATCGCCTCGGCGCTACGGCCGGCGTTCTCGGCGGCGAGGCTCGCGACGAGGCTGCCGATCAGCGCGGTCGGGCGGTCGGGCGAGGAGTGCGCACGGAGGATCGCCGCTTCCAGGCGATCGAGGCGACCGACCTCGAGCGCGACCTCCGCCATGGCGGCCAGCCGCGGTTCGGTCACCGGATGCACGGCCACCACCCGCCGCAGCCGCGACAGTGCCCGGTACGCCGTGCGCTGCTGCCCGACCAGCTGCGTCACGGCGATCAGGACGAGTGACAGCACCGTGCTCCCGGCCCGCTCGGCCGGCGGATCGTAGTGCCGCACGCTCTCGAACACCGGCGCGGCGAAGGCGAGCACCTCGGAGTGGGCGCCGCGCAGCGACCAGTACCAGGCGAGCAGCGCGAACACCGACACGACGATGTCGGGTCGGCCCGCGTCGACCGCACGGCGCAGCACGTCGATGAGGTTGTCCTCCTCGACCGCGACCTCCCGGAGGGCCGCGAGCTGGCCGTGCCCGATCAGCCGCGGCAGCGTGCGCTCGGCGAGAGCGTCGGCCCAGGCGAACAGGGCGCGCTCGACCTCGTCGCGGAGGGCGCCGCGCTCGAGCTGCAGCCGTCCGAACTCACGGACGGTCTCGAGCATCCGGAACCGCAGCCCGCCGGGCTCGCCGCCGGCAGCCCCGCCCACCGTGTCGGCAGCCGCGACCGCGGGCTCGCTCAGGATGACGAGTGACTGGGCCACGAGGCCGTCCAGCGCGTCGTCGACCCCGGGCCCGACCACCGCCCGGGCCGCCTCGGTGCTGAAGCCGTCGGCGAACTCGGAGAGGCGGGCCAGGGCGCTCTGCTCATCCGTTCCGAGCAGGTTCCAACTCCACTCGATCACGGCGAGCAGCGTGCGGTGCCGCTCGGGGGCGCTGCGGTCGCCGCCGGTGAGCAGGGCGAAGCGGTTGCCGAGGCGGCGTTCGATCTCGTCCAGCGACATCGAGCGGATGCGCGCCGCCGCGAGCTCGATCGCGAGCGGCAGGCCGTCGAGGCGCTCGCAGAGCCGCGCGACGGTCGCCCGGTCGAGGGTGGCCCCGGGGCGGGCGGCGGTGGCGCGGTCGGAGAAGAGCTGCACGGCGGGGTCGTCGGCGCCGGCCACCCCGAGGGGCTGCAGGGCGTAGACACGCTCGCTCGAGATGCTGAGCGGGGTGCGGCTGGTCGTCAGCACGGTCAGCTCGGGCAGCTCGCCGGTGAGGGCCGCCGCCCAGTCGGCCGCCGCGTCGATCAGATGCTCGCAGTTGTCGACGACGAGCAGGGTGCGACGCTCGGCCAGCCGGTCCAGGATGCGCGTGCGGAGGTCGGCGCGCACCCGCTGGTCGCCCATCCGCCGGGCACTGCCGAGCTCCCGGATGCCCAGCGCCGACGCCAGCGCGAACACGACGTCCTCGGCGCTCCGCACGCTCGCCAGCTCCACGACGACGACCGCGCCGAACTTCCCGACGGACCGGGCCGCCACCTCGTGCGCCAACCGCGTCTTGCCGAGGCCGCCCGGACCGAGGATCGTCGTCACCCGCGCCTGCTCGAGCAGCGCGAGCACGGCCTGCACGGCGGCCTCGCGGCCCACCAGGGCGTTCGGCGCGGCGCGGATGCCGCGGCTGAGCGGCGCGGCGGCGGTGTCCGGTGGTGCCGCCGCCGTCGCGGCCGGGGGCCGTTCCGCGCGATCGAGCAGCTCGAGGTTCAGGGCCTGGAGCTCGGGCGAGGGGCTGGTGCCGAAGGCGTCCTGCACCCGCTCGCGGTACTCGGCGAAGGCGGCGACGGCCTCGGTGCCGCGGCCCTGCCCGTCGAGCGCTCGCATCAGGAGGAGCTGGGCGTGGTCGTCGAAGGGCGCGCGGGAGGCGAGCCGGCGAGCGGCTTCCTCGGCCTCGGCGGCTCGCCCGAGCGCGAGCGCGGCAGCCGCCGTGGTCGTATCGAGCATCGCGGCCACATCGTCGGCACCGGCCGCCAGCGCGTCGGCGAGCTCGCCCGGATCGAGGTCGGCGCCCGGAGTGCCGCGCCACAGTGCGGTCGCCTCCGCCGCGATCCGGGCCGCGTCCTCGGCGGCGCCGCCCGCGAGGGCCTGAGCTGCCCGCGCCGCCTCGGCACGCGCTTGGCGCAGGTCGACGTCGAAGCCCAGCCGGTAGCCCGACGCCGTCGACTCGATGACGCGGTCGCCGAACGCGGAGCGCAGCCGCGACACCAGCGCCTGCAGCGCTCCCCTTGCGGCGCGCGGGGGCTCGTCGCCCCATACCTCGTCGATCAGCGCCTCGACACCCACCGCCCGCGGCGCGGCCAGCGCCAGCACCAGGAGCACCGCCTTGGCTCGGCGCCCCGCGGGCTCGACCCACACCCCGCCGCGCCCCACGGCGACCGGCCCGAGCACGCCCACGACCGCAGGCGGCACCTCGACGACCGCCGCCGCACCCCGATCGCTCACGCGCACAGCCTACTTTCCCGACCGCCCCACCCGTCGCGCGCCGACCGCCCTCCCGTCGCGCGCCGACGACCCCACCCGTCGCGCCCGCCGCCCCGCCCGTCGCGCCCCGCGATCGGCCTCCCGGCACGTCGGCATGGGAGGAGAATGACGGCCATATCCTCCGGGGAGCGCCATCGCCACGATTCTCCTCCCGTGCCGACGAGCGGCGACGCGCCTAATGGGCAGCGCGACCGCGGGGATCGGACGGGCAGCGCGACCGCGCGCGTCAGGTGAGCAGCGCGACCGCGCCGAGCGAGAGCGCCGCGATCAGCGCCCACGACGCCAGCCCGACGACGAGCGCGCGCCATCCCGTGTGGGCCAGGCGGGCGAAGCGGATGCTCGTGCCGAGCGCGAACAGCGCCACCGCGAAGAGGGCGTTCTGCGCGACGTCGGCGACGTCCAGCAGTGTGGTCGCCACCGGTGCCGCGACCAGTGGCAGCAGGAGGGTTCGCACCAGCACCGCCGCGAGGAAGCCCGCGACGAACAGCGGCACGAGCGCGGGGCGGGCTGACGGGGTGACGGCGGCGCGGGCATCCGCTCGTCTCGTCACGAGGGAGACACCCGCGACCATGGGCGCCAGCGTCAGCACCCGCGTGAGCTTCACGACGACGGCGACGGCGAGCGCCGTGGGGCCCGCGATCTGCGCGGTGGCGACGACCTGGCCGACGTCGTGCACGCTGAGACCGACCCAGAGCCCGAACTGCTCGGGGGAGAGGCCGAGCGGGAAGCGGAGCACCGGAAGCACCGCGATCGCGAGCGTGCCGCAGAGGGTGACCAGGGCGACGGGGGTGGCGGTCTCCTCCTCGTCGCTGCGGGTGACCGCGCTGACGGCGCCGATCGCCGAGGCGCCGCAGATCGAGAAGCCCGCGGCGATCAGCACGGGCTGGTGGCCCGGCAGCCGGAGCAGGCGACCGAGACCGAAGGTGGCGACGAAGGTGATCAGCACGATCGCGACGATGGCCAGCACGGTGGGCCAGCCGAGCCCGGCGATGTCGACGAGGCTGAGCTTGAGGCCGAGCAGCACGATGCCGATGCGGAGCAGACGCCGCGACGACAGGGCGAGGCCGGGCTTCAGCACGCGGTCGAGCCGGCGCTGGGCGGGTGGCAGCTGGCCCACGACGATGCCGAGCACGACCGCGATCGTGAGGAGGGGAACGGCGGGTACGAGCAGGTGCAGCGCGAAGGCCACGAGGGCCGCGATCCCGTCGACCAGGAGGCCCGGCAGCACCCGTCGCAGGCCGGGCGCCCGGCCGGCGGACAGCGCGCTCACATCAGCGCCAGCTCGGCAGCCAGTAGTGCAGGCTGAGGAACCAGGCGGGCACGGGCATCCCGACCCAGACCGGGTAGAACCACGCGCTCACCAGCACGCAGATCACGAGGAACGCGCCGACGATCGCCAGCGCCCGGGTGCGCTGCGGCCGCGGATCAGCCCGCGACCCGAGCGCCAGCCCGATCACCATCGTCAGCCCGAGGATCATGTAGGGCTCGAACGCGATCGTGTAGAACTGGAAAACCGTGCGGCCGGTGTACATCAGCCACGGCAGGTAGCCGGCGACCATGCCCATCAGCACGAGGCCGACCTGCCACTCGCGGCGGCGCACCAGTCGGTAGACGAGGTAGAACAGGGCGGCCGTCGCGCACCACCAGATGATGGGGTTCGCGATCGAGGTGATGTTCTCGTAGCAGGTGGTGCCGCCGCAGACGGAGTCGTCGACCTGGCTGACGTACATCTGCGTCGGACGGATGAGGAACAGCCACGTCAGCGGATTCGCCTGGTAGGGGTGGGGCGAGTTCTCGCCCACGTGGTACTGGTAGATCGCCACCTCGAGGTGCCAGAAGTTCTGCACGGCCAGCGGCACCCAGCTGAGCGCGCCCGTCCACTCGCCGTTCGAGGTCTGCGCCCAGGTGCGGTACATGCCGCCGGTGGTGGCGAACCAGCCGATCCAGGTGGTGAGGTAGGTGACGACGGCGAGCGGAACGAGCAGGATCGCCGTGACCGGGCCCTGCTTGAGCACCGCGGCGCTGAACCAGAACGGCAGCCCGAGCCGGCGGCGGGCGAGGGCGTCGACGACGATCAGGTAGACGCCGAAGGCGGCGAGGTAGTAGAGGCCGCTCCACTTCACCGAGGAGGCGGCGCCGAACGCGACGGCCGCGGCGAGCACCCAGGGGCGCCACCAGATCGCGGGGCCCCAGGTGGGTTCGCCCGCGCGGCCACGGCCCGACTCGGCTCGGCGTTCTCTACCCCGTGCCAGTGCATCGGCCAGTCGCCGCTCGTGCCAGGCCCGGTCGAGCAGCACAGCCCCGAAGCCGAGCAGCAGGAACAGCGACGACAGCCCGTCGAGGATGCCCACCCGGCTCATCACGATCGCGTGCCCGTCGATCGCCAGCAGGAACCCGGCGATCACCCCGAGCAGCGTCGAGCGGGTCAGCTTCACCGCGATCAGCGTCGTCAGCAGCACCAGCAGGATGCCCGCGACCGCCACCGAGATGCGCCACCCCGTCGAGTCACCGGGGCCGAACAGCTCCATGCCGGCCCCGATGATCCACTTGCCGAGGGGCGGATGCACGGCGAACGAGCCCATCGTCTGGAAGATGTCGGTCTCGCCGGCGTTGAACCGGGTGTCGGCGTCGGCCGGCCAGGTGGCCTCATAGCCGAGGTTCCAGGTGGTCCAGGCGTCCTTGACGTAGAAGGTCTCGTCGAAGACGAGGCTGTGCGGGTGGCCGAGGTTCACCAGGCGGAGCACGGCGGCGAGCAGCGTGACCGCGATCGGGCCGCCCCAGCGCCAGGCGCGCTCGCGAGCGGGGGTGGCCATGAGGCGGAGCCACCAGTCGTCGAGGCGGGAGCCGGTGGGGACGGGGGGCGCGGGCTG
This sequence comes from Herbiconiux sp. VKM Ac-2851, assembly GCF_013205105.1. NCBI lineage: Bacteria > Bacillati > Actinomycetota > Actinomycetes > Micrococcales > Microbacteriaceae > Herbiconiux > Herbiconiux sp. VKM Ac-2851. Next base: position 810,429 of record NZ_JABMLJ010000003.1, read on the forward strand.
GGCGGGCGCGTCGGCGTCGGCGGGTGCGGCGCCGGCGGTGGCACCGGGTGCCACGCTGTCGGCGTCGGTGGCCACTGGTGCGGCCGGCGCGTCGGCTGCGGCGCGAGCATCCGGAACCCCGTGCACGTCGGAGGGCGGCGCGGTCGTCGGCTCCTCGGTGCTCACCGGGCAATGCTAACGGTGGCGGCCCGGATGCGCCGCGCAGGCTGGGAGACTGGGGGCATGCTCATCCTCGCCGCCACGCCCATCGGCAACCTGAAGGACGCGTCGGCCCGCCTCGTCGAGCTCCTCGAGTCGGCCGAGGTGATCGCCGCCGAGGACACGCGCGTGACCGTCAAGCTGCTGCGCGGCCTCGGCATCGAGAACCGGCCGCGCCTGCTCCCGCTGCACGAGCACAACGAGCGCGAGAAGGCGGCGTCGCTCGTCGAGCTCGCCCGCGACGGCGACCTCGTGCTGCTGTCCGACGCCGGGATGCCGACCGTCTCCGACCCGGGCTACCTCCTCGTCTCGGCCGCGATCGCCGCCGACGTGCCGGTCACCGTCATCCCCGGCCCCTCTGCGGTCGTCACCGCCCTCGCGCTCTCGGGCCTGCCGACCGACCGCTTCACCTTCGAGGGCTTCCTGCCCCGCAAGCGCGGCGACCGTCTCAGCACGTTCAGGATGCTCGCCCGCGAGCCGCGCACGATGGTGTTCTTCGAGTCACCGAACCGCCTGGCCGAGTCGCTGACCGACCTGGCCTCGGTGCTTGGCGACGACCGCCGGGTGGCCGTGGTGCGCGAGCTGACGAAGCTCTACGAGGAGGCACGCCGTGGCACCGCGGCCGAGCTCGCGGCGTGGGCCGCCGGTGGGGTCAAGGGCGAGATCGTGATCGTGGTCGCCGGGGCCGAGGCGCTCGCCGCCGATCTGCCGACGGCGCTCGCCGAGGTGCAGTCGCTCGTCGCGTCGGGCACGCGGCTCAAGGAGGCCACCGTCGCGGTCGCGGAGGCGACCGGGCTGTCGCGCCGCGGCCTGTACGAGGCGGCTCTGGCGGCGAAGCGGCCCTGAGCTGGTGACCGTCCACCCCGTGTGGGCCGTCCACCCCCGTGCGGGGCGGCGGGCGACGGGGTAGGCAGGGACGCATGGCTTCAGCAGTGCGATTCCAGACGTTCGGCGGCACCGAGGTGCTCGAGGTGGTCGAGATCGACCGCCCCGAACCCGGGCCCGGAGAGGTGCGCGTCGAGATCGTCGCGTCGTCGATCAACCCCGGCGAGGCCGCGATCCGGGAGGGTCGGCTGGAGGAGATCTTCCCCACGACCCTGCCGAGCGGCGAGGGCAGCGACCTTGCCGGCCGGGTGCAGTCGACCGGCCCGGGCGTGACCGGCGTCGAGGCGGGCGACGAGGTCATCGGCTTCAGCGACCGCCGCGGTGCCCACGCGACCCACGCCGTCGTGCCGGCCGAGAACCTCGTTCCGAAGCCCGCCGGCGTCACCTGGGAGGAGGCCGCCACCCTCTACGTCGCCGGCACCACCGCCGTCGCCGCCGTGCGGGCCATCGGGATCGCGTCAGGAGAGACCCTCGTCGTCGCGGGCGCGACGGGCGGCGTCGGCCTGTTCGCCGTCCAGCTCGCCCGACTCGCCGGGGCCCGCGTGATCGGCCTCGCCCGTCGCGACGACCACCCGCTGCTCGAGGACCTCGGTGTCGAGCCCGTCGAGTACGGCGAAGCCGCCCTGGAGCGTCTGCGCGAGCTCGCGCCCGACGGCGTCGACGCCTTCATCGACACGGCGGGCCACGGCTCGGTCGACCTGGCGCTCGCGCTCGGCGTCGCGCCCGAGCGCATCGACACGGTCGCCGACCCGGCCGCTTCCGCGCGGGGCGTGAAGACCGAGGGGAACGCCCAGGGCGGAGGTGCCGCGACCCTGGCCCGGCTCGCCGAGCTCGTCGCCGAGGGCGCGCTGCGCGTCGTGATCGACACCATCTACCCCCTGCAGCGCGTGGCCGAGGCCTACGACCACCTGGCCACGCGGCACGTCGTCGGCAAGATCGTGCTGCGCATGGAGTAGGGCTCCGGACGCCCGCTCCACTCCTCCACATTCACGGAGGTGTGCGCACCTCTGCACAGCCCGTCACGCGGCCCGGCACGCGCATCCGCCCCCTTTAGGATGGTCAGCATGTCCGCCGGCTCCGCGTTTTACATCACCACGCCGATCTTCTACGTGAACGACGTGCCCCACATCGGGCACGCCTACACCGAGGTCGCCGCCGACGTCCTCGCGCGCTGGCACCGCCAGGCCGGCGACGACACCTGGTTCCTCACGGGCACCGACGAGCACGGGCAGAAGATCCTGCGCACCGCGACGGCGAACGGCGTCACCCCCAAGGAGTGGGCCGACAAGCTCGTGGCCGAGGCGTGGCAGCCGCTGCTCGAGACGATCGACATCTCCAACGACGACTTCATCCGCACCACCGACGAGCGGCACGAGGTCAACGTGCAGCTGTTCCTGCAGCGCCTCTACGACGCGGGCTACATCTACACCGGCGAGTACGAGGGCTACTACTGCGTCGGCTGCGAGGAGTACAAGCAGCTCTCCGACCTGGTCGACGGCACGGGGCAGTACGAGGGGCAGCTGGTCTGCGCCATCCACTCCAAGCCCGTCGAGCTGCTGAAGGAGCGCAACTACTTCTTCCGCATGAGCGACTTCACCCAGCGGCTGCTCGACCTCTACGAGGAGCGGCCCGACTTCGTGCAGCCCGAGAGCGTGCGCAACGAGATCGTCTCGTTCGTGCGCCGAGGGCTCACCGACCTGTCCATCTCGCGGCAGACCTTCGACTGGGGCATCAAGGTGCCGTGGGACGAGTCGCACGTCGTCTACGTCTGGTTCGACGCGCTGCTCAACTACGCGACGGCCGCCGGCTACGGCTCCGACGAGGAGAAGTTCGCGCGTCTCTGGCCGGCGACCCACATCGTCGGCAAAGACATCGCCCGCTTCCACGCCGTCATCTGGCCGGCCATGCTGATGGCCGCGGGCCTCGACGTGCCGAAGCAGGTCTACGGCCACGGCTGGCTGCTGGTCGGCGGCGAGAAGATGTCGAAGTCGAAGCTCACCGGCATCGCGCCCGAGCAGATCACCGACACCTTCGGCTCCGACGCGTTCCGCTACTACTTCATGCGCGCCATCAGCTTCGGTCAAGACGGCTCGTTCTCGTGGGAAGACCTGTCGGCCCGCTACCAGGCCGAGCTCGCCAACGGTTTCGGCAACCTCGCCTCGCGGGTCATCGCGATGGTGAACCGGTACTTCGACGGCGCCGTGCCGACGGCGGTCGAGGGGTCGGTGACGGATGCGGAGATCGCGATCCGCGCTACCGAGCGTCGCGTCACCGCGGCAGCCGACGAGGCCATCTCGCGCCTGGCCGTCCACGAGGCGCTCGCGCGCATCTGGGAGCTCGTAGACGAGCTGAACGGCTACATCACCGTGCAGGAGCCCTGGGGGCTCGCGAAAGACCCGGCGAACGCCGACCGGCTCGCCACGGTACTGAGCACCGCGCTCCGCGGCCTCGGCACGCTGGCCGTGCTGCTGTCGCCGGTCGTGCCCGAGGCGGCGGCCAAGCTGTGGACGGCGCTGGCCGGCGTCGGCACCGTGCAGGAGCAGAACATCCGCACGGCGTACGAATGGCAGGGCGGCGACCGCGTGCAGCCGCTCGAGGCGCTGTTCCCGCGCATCGAGGTGGAGGCCTCGTGACCTCGCCCGAGCTGCCCGATCACCTGCGCACGCGCGAGCCCTCCGACCGCGGCGACCAGAGCTACCCGCCGCTGCCCGAGGCTCTCGTGGTGCCGGTCTACGACAACCACACCCACCTCGAGATCGCCGACACCTCCGACCCGATCGACTACCGCGAGCACCTCGACCGTGCCTCGGCCGTCGGCGTGCGGGGCGTGGTGCAGGTCGGCACCGACCTCGAGACGAGCCGCTGGTCGGCCGAGCAGGCCGCACGGGAGCCGCGCATGCTGGCCGCGGTCGCGCTGCACCCGAACGAGGCGCCCGAGTACGCCGCAGCCGGAGGGCTCGACGCGGCCCTGGCCGAGATCGCCGAGCTGGCGGGCTGGCCGCGCGTGCGCGCCGTCGGCGAGACCGGGCTCGACTTCTACCGCACGGGTGACGACGGCCGGGCGGCGCAGTACCGCTCCTTCGAGGCGCACATCGAGATCGCGAAAGAGAACGGCATCGCGCTCCAGATCCACGACCGCGACGCCCACGCCGAGGTCATCGAGACGCTGAAGCGCGTCGGCGCGCCCGAGCGCACCGTGTTCCACTGCTTCTCCGGCGACGCCGAGCTGGCCCGCATCTGCACCGAGAACGGCTGGTACATGTCGTTCGCCGGCAACGTCACGTTCAAGAACGCCCACAACCTCCGCGAGGCCCTCGAGACGGCGCCCCGAGCGCTCCTCCTCGTCGAGACCGACGCCCCCTATCTCACGCCGATGCCCTACCGCGGCCGGCCAAATGCGCCCTACCTCATCCCGCACACCCTGCGCGCGATGGCCGCGCACCTCGGCACCGACGTCTCCATGCTCGCCGCCCAAATCTCGTCGAACACCGAGCTCGTCTACGGCCGCTGGGAGGACGAGCCGGTGCAGGCCTCGTGACCGACGCCGCTTCGCCGCCTGACTCGTCCAGCCGCGCGGCCGATTCGTCGGCGGCCGCGCCCGCTGCGACGGCCGCGACTGATCCGTCCGCCCTCGCGGCCGACCCGCCCGCGGCCACGTCCGCTGCGGCGGTCTCGCTGCTCGGGCCGGCCGAGATCCGCGATCTCGCCGGGCTGCTCGACCTGACGCCCACGAAGAAGCTGGGCCAGAACTTCGTCATCGACGCCAACACCGTGCGCAAGATCGTGCGCGTCGCCAAGGTCGAGGCGGGCGACGTCGTCGTCGAGGTCGGTCCCGGCCTCGGCTCGCTCACCCTCGGTCTCCTCGAGGCCGGTGCCGAGGTGGTCGCCGTCGAGATCGACCACCGCCTCGCCGAGCAGCTGCCGCTCACGGTGTCGCAGCTGGCTCCGGATGCGCGGCTCACGGTGATCCGCGACGACGCCCTGCGCATCCGCTCGCTGCCGGGCGACCCCACCCGCCTGGTTGCCAACCTGCCCTACAACGTCTCGGTGCCGGTGCTGCTGCACCTGCTCGAGCACTTCCCGTCGATCCGGTCCGGCGTCGTCATGGTGCAGGCCGAGGTCGGCCACCGCCTCGCCGCCGACCCCGGATCGAAGGTCTACGGCTCGCCCTCGGTGAAGGCGGCCTGGTACGGCGACTGGCGCACGGCCGGCCAGGTCAGCCGCCAGGTCTTCTGGCCGGTGCCGAACGTCGACTCGGTGCTGGTGGCCTTCGACCGCGTCGGCTCGGGCCTCGACTCGGAGGAGCTGCGCGTGCGCACCTTCGCCCTCGTCGACGCCGCCTTCGGGCAGCGCCGCAAGATGCTCCGCCAGTCCCTCAGCGAGGTGCTCGGCGACTCCCAGCGTGCCACGGCCGTCCTCGAGGCGGCGGGCGTCCCGCCCACCTCCCGCGGCGAGTCCCTCACGGTCCACGACTTCCTCGCGGTAGCACGCGCCGCCGCCGCGGCCGAAGCTCCCGTCGAGGCTGCACCCGCGACCGCCGAGCCGGCACCCGCTCAGCCCGCACCCGCTCAGCCCGCGCCCGGACAGGCCGCGCCCGCCCAGGCGGCGTCCGACCCCATCGACGGCGCCCCCGAATCCATCTAGCAGCGCCCGATCCCGTCTGACCGCCCGGAGTGCGGCCCCGCCTGGGACGGTGGGCTTCGACTCACGTCGCGGGGCGACTCGGAGGTGCCGAACGGGGCCGGGAGGTGGAACGATCGGAGGGTGACGTCGAACGCCGCCTATCCCGTCCAGCTCTCGACCCTGCGCTGGGGGCCGCCCGACGCGCGGCCGGCCGCGCTGCTGCTGCACGGCCTGACCTCGTCCGCCGGCACCTGGTGGCAGGTCGCCGCCGCCCTGGCCGCCGAGGGCTGGTCGGTCACCGCCGCCGACCTCCGCGGGCACGGGGCCTCGCCCCGCACCCTCCGCTACGCCCTCGACGACTACGCGGGCGACGTGCTCGCCCTCGCGCCCCACGGCAACCCGGTGCGCGGCTGGGACCTCGTGATCGGCCACTCTCTAGGCGGCGCCGTCGCGACCGTCGCGGCGGCCCGCCACCATCACTGGGCCCGCGCCCTGCTGCTGCTCGACCCCGTGCTCGACGTGCCCGAGGATCGCCACGACACCCTCGTGACCGACCTCGTCGCCGAGCTCGGCGAGCTCGACCCGGCGGCGCTGCTCGCCGCGAATCCGCGCTGGCACACCGAGGACGCCACCCAGAAGGCCACTGCCGCCCGGCTCGTCAGCCCCTATGTCGTGGAGCGCACCGTGCGGGACAACGAACGGTGGCTGCTCGAGCCGGTCGCGGCGGGCATCCGCTCGAGGGTGAGGGTGCTGGCCGCCGATCAGGAGAAGGGTGCCTCGTTCACGACCGCCGAGGGGGAGCGGCTGAGCGCGACGTCGCCCCTGTTCGACTTCGCCGTCGTCGACGGGGCGGCGCACTCGATCCAGCGCGACGACCCCGATCGTGTGGTCGCCGAGGCGCTCGCCCTGCACGACGGGCTGCCGGGCGTCCTCTGACGAGGAGCGACCGCGGCCGAGACGTCCACGGCCTGGGCGTCCACTCCTGCACAGATAGACCATGTGACGAGTGTGTTTCGTTATGTGTCCCGGGCGCGGGTTGGGACCTACCGTCCCGTTAAGATGGAGAGCGGCCCCGAGGTGCGGCCGCCCAATCACAGCAGATCCACTTTGTAAGGGGACACCCATGTCGAAATTCGCGCGCCGAGCGGGTGCCGCAGCACTCGCCGTCGGCCTCGTCGCATCCGTAGCCGCCTGCTCGAGCGGGGGCAGCGAAGGAAGCGGCAGCGGCGACAGCACCGGTGCCACCGACGAGTCGATCATCCTGATCACCCCCACCCCCATCGGGTCGAACAACTTCCTGCAGCTCGCCGCCGACGGCGCCGAGGAGGCCGGCGAGAAGTACGGCGCCAGTGTCGACGTCTACGAGAGTGAAGACCCGACGAGCATCCAGCAGAACATCGACGCCGCCGTGCGCGAGAAGCCGAGCATCATCATCGGCGTCAGCTTCAGCGTGCTCGACCAGATCACCCAGGCGGCCGCCGACTACCCCGACCAGCAGTTCCTGCTGATCGACACCTCGGCCGAGGAGCCCACCGAGAACCTCACCGCCGCAGTGTTCAAGGAGTACGAGGCCACCTACCTCACCGGCGTCGAGGCCGGCCTCCTCAGCGAGAGCGGCAACGTCGGCGTGGTCGCCTCGCTCGACACCCCCTTCCTGCACCGCTGGGTCGACCCGTTCTTCGCGGGCGCCGAGAGCGTGAAGCCCGGTGTGAAGACCGCCGTGCAATACGTCGGCGGCGACAACCCGTTCGGCGACCAGGCCCGCTCCAAGGCGCAGGCGCAGATCCTCGCCGACGGCGGCGCCGACTACGTGCAGGCCGCCGCGTCCGGCGGAAACCTGGGTGTCTTCGAGGCGGCCTCCGAGGCCGGCTTCAAGGCCTTCGGCGTCGACACCAATCAGTGCCTCGACTCGCCCGGTAACGTGGTCGACAACGCGATCAAGCGCGTCGACGTGGCTCTCGTCAACTCCGTCGGCGACATCCTCGACGGCACCACCGGCGGCTTCACCTCCTACGGCCTGGCCGAGGGCGGCGTCAGCCTCACCGGCCTCGAAGACGGCGTCGACGACTCGCAGTGCCTCATCGCCGACCACCCCGACGTGATCGAGAAGGTCGCCGCCGTGCGCGACCAGATCGTCTCGGGCGAGATCACGGTGACCGACCCGCTGACCGCCGGCTAGTCCTGCATGGTCTCTCGCGCATCCGATGATGCCGCCGACGCAGCTCGGCCGCCCGCGCCCGTCGAGGGTGCGGCCGCGGTCGAGCTGATCGGCATCGGCAAGAGGTTCGGCTCCGTCGTCGCGAACGACGCGGTCGACCTCGTGCTGCGCCGGGGCACCGTGCACGCGGTCATGGGCGAGAACGGGGCCGGCAAGTCGACGCTCATGTCGATGCTGTTCGGTCTGCTCGAGCCCGACTCGGGCGAGATCCGGGTCGAGGGGCGCCCCGTGCGCTTCTCCGGCCCGCTCGACGCGATCGCCGCGGGGCTCGGCATGGTGCACCAGCACTTCCGCCTCTTCGACACGATGAGCGTCGCCGACAACGTCGTCTACGGGGCCGAACCGCGGCGCGCAGGCGTCTTCGGTCGGGCCTTCGTCGACCAGCGGGCGGCGGATGCACGGGTGCGCGAACTGGCCGCACGCTACGGCCTCGACACCGACCCCGCGGCTGTCGTGGGCTCACTGTCGGCCGGGGCGCGGCAGCGCGTCGAGATCCTCAAGGCGCTGCACCGGGACGCCCGCATCCTCATCCTCGACGAACCCACCGCCGTGCTCACGCCGAGCGAGGTCGACAGCCTGTTCGCCGTCATCCGGCGCGCGGCCGACGCGGGCACCACCGTCGTACTGGTCACGCACAAGATCCATGAGGTGCTCGCCGTCAGCGACGAGGTCACCGTGCTGCGCGACGGCCGGGTCACCGGGCGGTTCGCGACGCGGGACGCCTCGGCGGCCGAGCTGGTGCGCGCGATGACCGGCCGGGCGATCGCCGAGGTCAAGAACCCAGGCACGGGCACGCCGGGCGAGACGGTGCTCGAGGTCGAGGGCCTCTCGGTGTCGGATGGCCGGCGCACCGTCGTCTCGGACGTGTCGCTCTCGGTGCGGCGCGGCGAGATCGTCGGCATCGCCGGTGTCTCCGGCAACGGACAGCACGAGCTCGTGGCCGCGGTGCTCGGAACCCTCGGAGTCGCGGCGGGGCACGTCCGCCTGGCCGGCGCCGACGTCACCGGAGCCTCGGTGCGGGACCGGCGCGCGCGGGGGCTCGCCGTCATCCCCGAGGACCGCCGCGGCGAGGGCAGTGCCGTCACCATGACGGTCGCCGAGAACGCGGCGCTCGGCCATCACCACAGCGCTCCGATCGGGGCGTCCACGGGCATCCGTCGCGGGTGGATGTCGCTGAAGGCCGAACGGTCTCAGGCGCGCGAGCTGATCGCCGACTACGACGTGCGCACCTCGGGGGAGCAGCAGCTGATCGGGTCGCTCTCGGGCGGCAACGCGCAGAAGGTCGTCGTGGCGCGCGAGCTCGCGCACGGGGCGCCGCTGCTGATCGCCGAGCAGCCGACGCAGGGCGTCGACGTGGGGGCGATCGAGGCAATCCACGGGAGGCTGCTCGACTACCGGGCGGCGGGCAACGGCATCCTGCTCGTCTCGCACGAGATCAGCGAGCTGCTCGCCCTGGCCGACCGCGTGCTCGTGATGTACGGCGGCGCGATCGTCGCCTCGTTCACGGCGGCCGAGGCCACCACCGAGCGCATCGGCGCAGCCATGGCCGGCGCCGCCGCCGCTGACCCCGACCCCACCGCTCCCGACGACGGAGACCGTGCATGACCGCCCCACCCCCGATCACTCCCGGCCCCCCGGCCCCCGCGGCCAGCCGCGGCCGCCGCCTCGCCACCGCAGCCCTGCGCCACCCCGCCGTCGTGCCCATCGGCGCCGTCGTGCTCGCCCTGCTGATCGGCGCCGTGATCATCCTCGCGGCCGGCCTCGACCCGATCACCGCCTACACCGCCGTCATCCAGAACTCGCTCGACCCCGGTCAGCTCGACTACACCTTCTCGGTCTGGGCCTTCATCTGCGGCATGGCGCTGGCGGCCGCGATCCCGCTGCGGATGGGCGAGTTCAACCTCGGCGGCAACGGACAGCTCGTGCTCGGCGGCCTCACCGCCACCGTCATCGCGTCGAGCCTGCCGCTGCCCTCGATCATCCTCATCCCGCTCGCCGTCATCGGGGCGGCGGTCGTCGCGGGTGCGTTCGGAGCGATCTCGGCCCCGCTGGCCACCCGTTTCGGCATCCCGATCATCATCTCGACGCTGCTGCTCAGCCCGGTGGCCGTCGCCGTGGTCAGCTACCTGGTGCGCTTCCCGCTCGGCGAGGCCGGATCGGCGGTCGCCCAGACCACCCGCCTGCCCGAGGGTGCGCGCATGTGGGCGCTCGGCGATCTCTCGTACTCCAACGCCGGCCTCATCATCATCGTGCTGCTGATGGTCGTGTTCTGGGTCGTCGACTCCCGCACCGCCGTCGGCTTCGAGCTGCGCGTGGTCGGCGCCAACCGCCGCTTCGGCGCCTACGGCGGAGTGCGCGTCGGCCGACTGGCCCTCGGCGCGATGGCCGCCGCCGGAGCCGCTGCGGGCGTGGTCGGCGCCGTGATCGTGATGTCGTCGCCGTTCCGTCTGATCGACGGCGCGCTGATCTCGCCCGGCTACACCTTCGCCGGCCTCGCCGCGGCCCTCCTCGCGGGCGGACGCCCGGCGCTGATCCCGGTCACGGCCATCCTGTTCACCATCCTCCAGGTCGGCGGCGCCGGCATGGAGCGCTCGGCCGACGTGCCCCGGCAGTTGTCCGACGTGCTGCAGGGTGTGGTGATCGTCGTGCTCGCCCTCCGCACCGTGCTCGACCAGCGGCGCACCGAGAGGAGCTCGGCCTGATGCACGTCTTCGAACTCGGCTTCGTGGCGGCCGTGCTCCTCGCGGCCACGCCCATCCTCTATGCCGCCCTCGCCGGCGCGATCTCGGCCCAGGTCGGCGTCTTCAACATCGCCCTCGAGGGCCAGATGCTCTGGGGCGCGTTCGCCGCGGTCGCGGGCAGCTACTACACGGGCAGCGCCTGGGGCGGCGTGCTCACCGCGCTCGTCTCGACCGCCCTGTTCTCGGTGGTCCTCGCCGTCGGTGCCGCCCGCTGGCACGCCGACCCGATCATCATCGCGATCGGCACGAACCTCCTCGCGATCGGCCTCACGGGCTTCCTGCTGCGAGTGCTCTTCGACACCTCGGGCTCCTTCTCGCCGCGCGGCCTCGAGGGGCTGCCGAAGATGGAGTTCCTCGCCGACGTTCCGGTGATCGGCCCGATCTTCGCGGGCCAGACGGCGCTCGTGCCCCTCGCCTTCGTACTCATCGTCGCCGTCGGGCTGTGGCTGAAGCGCTCGGCGGGGGGCCTGCGCCTCCGGGGCGTGGGCGAGCATCCGGATGCCGCAGCCGCCCTCGGCGTCAACGTCGCCTCGTACCAGACCTGGGTCACCATCGCGGGCGGCGCCCTCTGCGGGATTGCCGGCGCCCAGCTGGCCCTCGGCAACGTGACCGTCTTCACCGAGAACATGACCGCCGGCCGCGGCTGGATCGCCGTCGCCGCCGTCATGCTCGTCGCCGGCCGTCCGCTCTGGCTGCCGGTCGCGTGCCTCGGCTTCGGCGCGGCCGAGGCGCTCGGCTTCCGCCTGCAGGGCATCGGCGCGCCCCAGCAGCTCACCGACGCGGCCCCCTACGCGATCACGCTGCTCGTGCTGGTGGCCACCCGCATCCGCTTCGCGAAGCGCGCTTCCCTCACGACCACCTGACCCGCCCCACCCCGACGCCGAGCGGATGCCCGTGCCGCCGCCCCTCGCCCGCCGCCCGCCTCGCGCGGAGGCCGCGCATCCGCCCCACCCGACCAGCACCGAAGGACGCACCATGACCACCGGCACCCCTGCCCGCGAGACCCGCCACATCGTCGTCGACACCGACACCGGCATCGACGACGCTCTCGCCCTGCTCTATCTGGCCGGCCGCGACGACGCCGAGATCTCGGCCATCACGAGCGTCTACGGCAACACCCCGGTCGAGGCGGCGCTGACGAACATCGCCCGTGTGCAGAAGCTCGCCGGCCTCGAGGACGTGCTCGTCGCCCGCGGCGCCGCCGGCCCCATCGACGGCGAGCCGCGCATCGCCGGGCACGTGCACGGCCGCGACGGCCTCGGCGACCTCTGGTCCGACCCGATCGCGCCGAAGAACCTCTCGCCGCTCTCCAGCGCCGAGCTGCTCGTCGAACTCGGCCGCTCGAAGCCCGGCTACTACGACCTGCTGCCGGTCGGCCCGCTGACGAACCTCGGTCTCGCCCTCGAGATCGAGCCCGAGCTGCTGATGCTCTACCGTTCGGTGGTCATCATGGGCGGATCCGGCCCGTTCCCGCCGCTCGGCACGGTGCAGATGGTCGATGCGAACATCCACAACGACGCCGAGGCCGCCCGCCGCGTCTTCGCGGCCCCGCGCCGTCAGCTCGTGATGGTCGGCGTCAACGTCACCGCCCACACGATCGTCGACGAGCAGGCCGTGCAGGCCCTGCACCGCGCCGGCACCGAGTGGGGCACCTTCTCGGCGCAGGTGCTCGAGGCGTACATGGACTTCTACCAGTACTCCTGGGGCCGCCGCGTCTCACCGGCGCACGACGGGCTGGCGGCGGCGTTGCTGGTGCACCCGGAGTGGATCACCTCGGCAACCACCGGCCCCGTCAACATCACGAGCGACGGCTTCGCCACGCGCGCGCACCTCATGCGCACCGCCACCGGGCTGCCGGTGTCGTGGCAGAGTTCTCCGGCTCCCGACACGGTCGTGGTGCTCGACGTCGACCGCGAGGCGTTTCTCGCCGACTTCGTGCGGGTGCTCTCGGGGCACTGACCGAGGGCGTCTGCGGCGTGGGATAGGTTGGAGGGCATGAACGACCGGGGCGCACCGAAGACCGTGCACGTGCGGGCTCCCGGCAAGATCAACGTGTTCCTCAAGGTCGGCGCGGTGATGCCCGACGGGTACCACGACGTCGCCACCGCCTACCAGGCCGTCTCGCTCTACGAAGACGTCTTCGCCAGCCCGGCGAGCGACTTCTCGGTCGTCTTCGAGGGCGGCCACATCGACACCTCGGGCCTCGAGACCGACGGCTCTAACCTCGCGATCCGGGCGGCGCGCCTGCTCGCCCGGCGCGCGGGCTACCGCGAGGGCGTCTCGCTGCGCATCTCGAAGAACGTGCCGATCGCGGGCGGCATGGGCGGCGGGTCGGCGGATGCTGCGGCCGCCCTCCTGGCCTGTGACACGCTCTGGGGCACCGACCTCGGGCGCGACGAGCTGCTCGCGCTGGCGTCCGAGCTCGGTGCCGACGTGCCCTTCGCCCTCGCCGGAGGCACGGCCATCGGCACCGGACGCGGCGACCAGCTCAGCCCCGCGCTCGCCAAGGGTCAGTTCCAGTGGGTGCTCGTGCTGCCCGAGCACGGCGTCTCGACGCCCGAGGTCTACCGCGAGCTCGACCGGCACCGCGAGCGTCACGCGCAGGACATCTTCCCGGCCCAGGGCCAGCCGACGGTCGACGCCGACGTGCTGCAGGCGCTGAGGGCCGGCGACCCGCACATGCTCGCGGAGTCGCTGAGCAACGACCTCCAAGCGCCGGCGCTGCACCTCAGCCCGGGCCTCGCCTCGGTGCTCGAGGTGGGAGAGCAGAACGGCGCCCTCGCGGGCATCGTCTCGGGTTCGGGCCCCACGATCGCGTTCCTGGCGGCCGACCTCGACGGCGCCCTCGAACTGCAGATCGCGCTCAGCGCGGCCCGCCACCACGTCGTGCGCGTCACGGGCCCGGTCGCGGGCGCCCGCGTCGTCGCGGACTAGCGCCGCTCGCCCCGCTCGCGTCGCCCGTCGCCCGTCGCCCGCGCGAACGGTGCCGGTGGCTGTGAGTCGCGCCAAATCGCCGCCATTTGCCGCGACTCGCCTCAAATCGCGACCTTCTGCCGCGACTCGCCGCCGTGCCGCGCATGGTCGAGGCGAGGCGAGGCGAGGCGAGGCCGGGCCCCGGGGGCGGCGGGCGTCAGAGGGCGAGCAGCGCCTTCACGGGGGCCGCGGTCGCGGCGGCGAGCGCCGCGCGGCCGCCGAGCGCCTCGAGCTCGAGCACGACGGCGACGCCCACGACGTTCCACCCCGCCCGCTCCATCAGCCGGATCGTCGCCGCCAGCGTCCCGCCCGTCGCCAGCACGTCGTCCACGATCACCACGCGCGCCCCCACCGGCAGCGTCGACGGATGCACCTCGAGGCTCGCCGACCCGTACTCCAGCGCGTAGCTCTCGTTCAGCACCTCGCCCGGCAGCTTGCCGGCCTTCCGCACCGCGAGCATCCCGTGCCCTGTCGCGACGGCGGCCGCCGCACCCAGCACGAATCCCCGCGCCTCGACCCCGGCCACCGCGTCGAGAGGACCGAAGCCCTCCACGAGCGCCGCCGCCACCGTTCGCAGCCCGTCCGCGTCGGCGAACAGCCCCGACAAGTCGCGGAACAGGATCCCCTCCGACGGGAAGTCCGGCGTCTCGGTCATGCCCGAGCGGATGGCCTCCACCACAGCGGGCGAGACCGCGGCGGGGGAGACGGGGGCGGCGGATGCGTTCTGATCGGGCATCCGTCAATCGTAGAGCCCGTCGCTAGAGTGTGCCCATGCGCAGAGTGTTCGGGGTGATCAGGGTCGTGGCCGCCGGCGTGATCATCGCCGCCATCGTCGGCCAGCTGGTGTACAGCCTCGACGTGGTGCCCGACGTCGCGCACTTCCTGGTGAACTTCTTCAGCTACTTCACGATCCTCTCGAACGCCCTCGCCGCGATCGCGCTGCTCGTCGGCGCGTACTTCTCGTTCACCGTGCGCCGCGACCCGGCCTGGTTCAACCTCTCGCTCGCCGCGATCGTGACCTACATGGCGACGACCGGCGTCGTCTACAACTTCCTGCTCCGCAGCATCACGCTCGAGCAGGGGCGCACCCTCGCCTGGTCGAACGAGGTGCTGCACCTGATCGCGCCGATCTACATCGTGCTGGTCTGGATCCTCTCGCCCGGCAAGTCGCCGCTGCGCTGGAGCGCCCTCTGGGCGATCGTCGCGTTCCCGATCGCCTGGGCGGTCTACACGATGATCCGCGGGCCGCTCGTCGGCTGGTACCCGTACCCGTTCCTCGACCCCTCGCAGCCCGGCGGCTACGGCGCGGTCGCGGTCTACGTGCTCGGCATCGCGGGGTTCATCGGCCTGATGGGTTGTGCGGTCGTCGGCCTGAGCCGCACCCGTCTGCTGAAGGGCTAAGGCCGTGGTGACCTACGCCGACCCGGGTCTCGTCGCCTTCGACGCGCCCATCGTGCGCAACACCGATGTGGCGAACAGCACGGCTTGGGTGGAGTTTCCGCTCGACGTGCGCGAGCTGTTCGGAGTCGCCGGCCGCGTGCCGGTCACCGCGACGATCGACGGCCTGCCCTACCGTGGCTCGCTCCAGCGGATGGGCGGTGAACGCTCCCTGCTGCCCGTGCTCCGCGAGACGCGGGAAGCGCTCGGCAAGGGGGCGGGCGACGTCGTGCACGTCGAGCTCCGGCTCGACACGGCCGCCCGAACCGTCGACGTCCCGGCCGACGTGGCCGCGGCCCTCGCCGAGGCGGGACTCACGGACATCTTCGAGGCTCTGAGCTACAGCCGCCGCCGCGAGTTCGTGCAGTGGATCGAGTCCGCGAAGCGCGACGCCACCCGCAGCACCCGCATCTCGTCGCTGCTCCGGATGCTCGTCGGCGGTGAGCGCCTGAAGTGACCTCCCGGCTGCCGGCTGAGTGGAAAGTACTCAGTCGGCAGGGGCCGTGTTCGGCGCTACCGTATCGGCATCCGGACGACGCCGTCGCGCCGCCCCGGCGATCCGAAAGGCACCACCATGGGAACCCTCCCACCCCGCCCGCGCCCGGCCAAGCCCTGACGCCAGGCCCGGCGGTCGTCCGCCGGGCGACCGTCAGGCCCAGCGCGGGTCGTCGATGTCGGGGGAGTCGACTCCGTCGGCGTCGGTGAGCACCCGCGCGTCGCCGATCCAGGTGTCGAGGGCTGCCCCGTGCAGCACGAACGGCTTCTCGTCCCCGAAGAGCTCCGGATGCGCGGCCACCGCCACGGCCCCACCGCTCGCCAGCACCACCACGTTGCCGAGCGGCCCCTCCGCGTCGTCGGGGTCGAAGTCGGTGACCACGGCCACGTCGGCGAACACCTCCCGGAGGGTCGCCGCCTGCGCCCGCGCGTACTCGAACGGATGCCCGTCCAGCAAGTTCACCGCCACAAGCCCTTCGGGAGCCGACCGCGCCGCCATGAGGCGGTAGAACTCGAGGCTCGCGACGTGGGCGCGGATGGTCGCGGCATCCCAGAGATCCACGACGGTCACCTCGGCGCCCTGCCACGAACGTTCCAGCCCGGAGCCCGCCTCGGCGAGAGCACGCGCATCTCCGTAGGCGACTGCGATGTCGGCGTTCTCGGGCAGCGGCAGCGCGGCGAGCACCGCCTCGCAGAGCTCCGGCTCGAACTCCACCACGAGCTGCGGCGAGCCGGGACGCGTCACCGCCACGTACCGGGGCAGCGCCATCGCGCCCGCCCCCAGGTGCACGGCGAGGACGGGAGCGCCGGGCGCCGCGACCGCGTCGATCGCCCGGGCGATGTGCTGCACGTAGGGCCAGGCGAGCAGCCGCGCATCCGTCAACGACACCACCGACTGCGCCACGCCGTCGACGCTCAGCTCGTAGCTCTCGCTCGCGCGGTTCACCCGCTTCAGGGTGGCCTTGCGCCCGTCGAAGGAGAAGGAGAACCGGCGGCGATCGGCGAGCATCCGCCCAGCATAGGCGTGCACCCGCGCACCCTGGGCGAGGGGAGCCGAGGCTGGGCCGGGCTCCCATCCGCGCCCTGTACCCTCGACAGGTGGCTCATCTCCTGGGCGCTGAGGCGCTCCATCTCGAATATCCCACCCGAGTCATCTTCGATTCCGTCACCGCCGGCATCAACGAGGGCGACCGCATCGGCATCGTGGGGCGCAACGGCGACGGCAAGTCGACCCTGCTCTCCCTGCTCTCGGGGCGCATCGAACCCGACAGCGGCCGCGTCACCCGCCGCCGCGGCGTGACCCTCGGAATGCTCGACCAGGCCGACACCGTCGACTCCTCGCTCACCGTGGCCCAGGCCGTCGTCGGCGACCTCGACGAACACGTCTGGGCGGGCGACCCGAAGGTGCGCGACGTCATCGGAGGCCTGCTCGGTGACATCGACTGGGAGGCCGTCATCGGCACCCTCTCGGGCGGACAGCGCCGCCGCGTCGCGCTCGCGGCCCTGCTCGTCGGCGACTGGGACGTCGTGTTCCTCGACGAGCCCACCAACCACCTCGACGTCGAGGGCATCGCCTGGCTCGCCGAGCACCTGAAGCGCCGCTGGCCGGCCTCGAGCGGCGGCCTCGCGGTCGTGACGCACGACAGGTGGTTCCTCGACGAGGTCTCCAACCAGACC
This sequence comes from Herbiconiux sp. VKM Ac-2851, assembly GCF_013205105.1. Taxonomy (NCBI): domain Bacteria; kingdom Bacillati; phylum Actinomycetota; class Actinomycetes; order Micrococcales; family Microbacteriaceae; genus Herbiconiux; species Herbiconiux sp. VKM Ac-2851. The sequence goes on from NZ_JABMLJ010000003.1 coordinate 827,676, forward strand.
TGGGAGGTGCACGACCGCATCATCGAGCCCTTCGAGGGCGGTTACGCGGCCTACATCCTCCAGCGCGTCGAGCGCGACCGGATGGCCAGCGCCACGGAGTCCAAGCGCCAGAACCTGATGAAGAAGGAGCTGGCGTGGCTGCGCCGCGGGGCCCCGGCCCGCACCGCGAAGCCCAAGTTCCGCATCGATGCGGCCGAGGCCCTGATCGCCGACGAGCCGCCCATCCGCGACACGGTCTCCCTCACCCAGATGGCCACCGCCCGCCTCGGCAAGGACGTCGTCGACGTGCTCGACGTCAGCGTCTCCTTCGGCGACAAGAAGGTGCTGGAGGGCGTCGAGTGGCGCATCGCCCCGGGCGAGCGCACGGGCATCCTGGGCGTGAACGGCGCGGGCAAGTCGACGCTGCTCGGCCTCGTGACCGGCGCCGTGAAGCCCACCAGCGGAACCGTCAAGCGCGGCAAGACCGTCAAGATCGCCACCCTCACGCAGCAGCTCGCCGAGCTCGAGGAAGTGATGAAGGACCGGGTCAGCGAGGTCATCGGCCGCTACCGCACCTCGTACGTCGCGGGCGGCAAAGAACTCACGCCCGGTCAGCTGCTCGAGCGCCTCGGCTTCACGAGCGCCCAGCTGTCGACCCCCGTGAAAGACCTGTCGGGTGGGCAGAAGCGCCGGCTGCAGCTGCTGCTGATCCTGCTCGACGAGCCGAACGTGCTCATCCTCGACGAGCCGACCAACGACCTCGACACCGACATGCTCGCCGCCCTCGAGGACCTGCTCGACTCCTTCCCGGGCACCCTGCTCGTCGTCTCGCACGACCGGTACCTGCTCGAGCGCGTCACCGACCAGCAGTACGCCGTGCTGAACGGCCGCTTCCGCCACCTGCCGGGTGGCCTCGAGCAGTACCTCACCCTCCGCAAGGCCGGCGAGGGGTCGCTCGAGGTGGGCACGAAAGCGACGGATGCGGGGCACAAGTCGTCCGGACCGGCACTCGCGGGCGCCGAGCTCCGCGCCGCCGAGAAGGAGCGGTCGTCGCTCGAGCGCAAGATCGAGAAGCAGACGCAGCAGATCGACAAGCTGCAGCACCGCCTCGCGGAGCACGACCAGTCCGACTACGTCGGCCTCGGCTCGCTGACGGCCGAGGTTCGGGCGGCCGAGGCGCAGATCGCTGCGCACGAGACGCGGTGGCTGGAGCTCTCCGAGCTCCTCGACGACTGACGGCGTTGGTCTGTAGACCCAGCCATGTCCATCGTGGGTAAGCGCGTCAGCGCGCGGCAGCCGTGTGTGCTGCCGCGCGCTTCGCGCTTGCCCTCGAAAAACGGTGGCTGGCTATGCGGCGGGTCGGCGGATGGTGCGTCGACGGGTAATCGGGATCGGCTTCTGCTCCGTGTCGACCTACCTCGGCGGAATCAGATGGGGCACCCCGTCGTGCATGGGCAATTCTCACGGCGATTTCTGCAGGTGTGAGTGGTGGAAGTCGCAGAGAAGGACGCCGTTGTCCATGTCGGTTCTTCCGGGCAGATGATCATCCGAAACCCACTCGTTCGCGGGAGAGCTGATGAACGCTCGAATGTGTGTATGGGTTCAGGCGCTCAGGCCATGTCCAGCGACAGCCGCCTGAGGAGCGCCGCCAGGCGCTCCTGGTCGGCCTTCGTGAGGCCCGCGAGCAGCTCGGTCTCGGCCGCGACGAGGTGCGAGATGGCGCCGTCGACGCGGTCGCGGCCCTCGCCGGTCATCCGCACCCGCACCCCGCGGCCGTCGTTCGGGTCGGTTCGCCGTTCGACGAGCCCGCGCCTGACCATGCCGTCGATGCGGTTCGTCATCGTGCCGCTCGAGACGTAGGTCTGCTCGAGCAGCGCCTTCGGGCTGAGTTCGTGCGGACTGCCCGCGCGGCGGAGGGCGGCGAGCACGTCGAACTCCCACGACTCCAGGTCGACGGTGGCGAACGAGGCACGACGGGTCTTCTCGAGCTGCTTCGCGAGCCGGGAGACCCGGGAGAGGATCTTCAGCGGCGAGAAATCGAGGTCGGGATGCTCGCGCATCCACGCGTCGACGATCTCGTCGACGGTGTCCCGGGTCGGCCTGCTGCTCATCCCCTCATTATCCCCAAGCCGCGCCCGGCGTGACGTGGCGTGTCTGGCAGACTGGACTACTGCACCGGGGGAGACCGCGGTGGTCCGCCTTGGTGTAATGGCAGCACGACAGCCTTTGGAGCTGTTAGGTCTGGGTTCGAATCCCGGAGGCGGAGCGCGTCGGCCCAGTGTCCGACTGCACTGCGACGAAGGAGACCCTGAAGATGCCCGACCAGAACCTCGCCATCATCGTCCTCGCGGCAGGCCAGGGCACCCGCATGAAGTCGTCCCTCCCGAAGATCCTGCACGAGATCGCAGGCGTGCCCCTGATCGGCCACGTGCTCGCCACCGCTGGCCAGCTCGACGCCGCCCACACGCTCACGGTCGTGCGCCACGAGCGCGACCGCGTCGTCGAGGTCATCGAGGACCACTTCCCGTCGGCCATCGTCGTCGAGCAGGACGAGGTGCCGGGCACCGGCCGCGCGGTCGAGCAGGCCGTTCAGGCGCTGCCCGCGGGCTTCGACGGCGACGTGCTGGTGGTCAGCGGCGACGTGCCGCTCCTCGACGCCGACACCCTCACGGGGCTGCTGGCCGAGCACCGCCGGACGGGCGCGGGGGCGACCCTGCTGAGCGCCCAGCTCGACGACCCCACCGGCTACGGCCGGATCGTCCGCAGCGCCGACGGGATGCTCGACCGCATCGTCGAGCAGAAGGACGCCACCGACTCCGAACGCGCCCTCCGCGAGATCAACGCCGGCGTCTACGTCTTCGGCCTCGCCCAGCTGCGCGACATGCTGGCCCAGGTCACCACGGCCAACGCGCAGGGCGAGAAGTACCTCACCGACGTCGTCGGGCTCCTGCGCCGCGCAGGCTCCGACGTGGCCGCGGTCACCGTTGCCGAGCCCTGGATCGTGGCGGGCGTGAACGACCGCGCGCAGCTGTCCGAGGCGGCCGCGAAGCTGAACGCGCTGATCGTGCGGGGCTGGCAGCTCGCGGGCGTCACCGTGATCGACCCGGCGACGACGTGGATCGACCTGAAGGCGAGCCTCGCCGAGGATGTGACCGTGCATCCGGGAACCCAGGTCAAGGGAGCCACCAGCGTCGCCCGTGGCGCCGAGATCGGCCCCGACACCACCCTCGTCGACTGCGAGGTGGGCGAGGGCGCGGTCGTGAAGCGCGCCGACGCGACGCTGAGCGTGATCGGAGCGGGCGCATCCGTCGGACCGTTCGCCTACCTGCGGCCGAACACCGTCCTCGACGCCGGCGGCAAGATCGGCACGTTCGTCGAGACCAAGAACTCGCACATCGGGCAGGGCTCGAAGGTGCCGCACCTGTCGTACATCGGCGACACCGAGGTGGGCGTCGAGTCGAACGTGGGCGCCGGCACGATCACCGCGAACTACGACGGCGTGAACAAGAGCCGCACCCAGGTCGGGTCGCACGTGCGCACCGGGTCGCACAACGTCTTCGTCGCCCCGGTTAGGATTGGGGACGGCGCCTACACGGGTGCCGGAACGGTCGTCCGCAAGGACGTGCCGGCCGGCTCGCTCGCGATAAACGTGGCGCCTCAGAGGAACATGGCCGGCTGGGTCGAGCAGAACCGGGCGGGCACGGCGGCGGCGCAAGCGGCGGCCCGGGCCCACGACGGCGACGGCGAGACCACGACGCAGACCCCAACGCGAACGAGCGGAGAATAGGTGTCCGGAATCAAGGCCAGCGGAGAGAAGTCCCTCCTCGTCGTCTCAGGGCGAGCTCATCCGCAACTGGCTGTGGACATCGCGGCCGAACTCGACACCACCCTCGTCGACACCGAGGCCCGCACCTTCGCCAACGGCGAGCTCTACATCCGCTACGGCGAGAGCGTGCGAGGGGCGGATGCGTTCGTCATCCAGTCGCACACGGCTCCGATCAACGAGTGGCTGATGGAGCAGCTCATCATGGTCGACGCGTTGAAGCGGGCATCCGCCAAGCGCATCACCGTGGTCGCGCCGTTCTACCCCTACGCCCGCCAGGACAAGAAGGGCCGTGGTCGCGAGCCCATCTCGGCCCGTCTCGTCGCCGACCTGTTCAAGGCCGCCGGCGCCGACCGAATCATGTCGGTCGACCTGCACGCCGCTCAGATCCAGGGTTTCTTCGACGGCCCCGTCGACCACCTCTTCGCCATGCCCGTGCTGATGGAGCACATGCGCAAGGTGCTCGACCCCGCGACCCTCACGGTCGTCAGCCCCGACATGGGCCGCGTGCGCGTCGCCGACATCTGGAGCGACAAGCTCGGCGTGCCGCTCGCGATCATCCACAAGCGCCGCGACCCGCGCGTTCCGAACCAGGTCAGCGTGCACGAGATCGTGGGCGACGTGGCCGGCCGCGTCTGCCTGCTGGTCGACGACCTGATCGACACCGGCCGCACCATCGTGGCCGCCGCCGAGGCACTGAAGGCCAACGGCGCCACCGGTGTCGTCGTCGCGGCGACGCACGCCGTGTTCAGCGACCCGGCCTCGACCATCCTGCAGTCGGAGTTCATCGACCAGGTCGTCGTCACCGACACCCTGCCGATCCCGGTCGAGAAGCACTGGGACAGGCTGACCATCCTGCCGATCGCCCCGCTGATCGCGCGGGCCATCAGCGAGGTGTTCTCCGACGGCTCGGTCACCACGATGTTCGACGGCGACGCCTGAGCCCTCGGCCGGGCTTAAACTGAAGCCATGAGCATCGCCTCGATCGACACCTACACGCCCGCCGCGGGCTCCGTCACCATGTTCTCCACCGGCTGGTGCGGGTACTGCAGGCGCTTGAAGAGCCAGCTCGACGCGCAGGGCATCGCCTACACCGAGGTGAACATCGAGGAGGTCGACGGCACGGCCGAGCTGGTCGCCTCGGTGAACGGCGGCAACCAGACGGTGCCGACGCTGATCTTCCCCGACGGCTCGACGGCCACCAACCCGTCGGCGCGCGAGGTGTCCGAGCGCATTGGCTGATCGCACACCCTGGTCGCTCTCGGGCGCCCTGCGGGGCATGTTCCAGAAGCGCACCATCGACGACGAGACCTGGGACGACCTCGAGACCGCCCTCCTCAAGGCCGACTTCGGCCCCACGGTCACCGAGCAGGTCGTCGACGAGCTGCGCGCCAACGTGCAGCGCTACAACACCACCGACCCTCGTGATCTGCAGCGGATGCTCCGCGAGACCATGGAGGAACGCCTCTCCAAGTACGACCCGACCCTGAAGCTCACCGAACGTCCGGCCGTCGTGCTCGTGGTCGGCGTCAACGGCGTCGGCAAGACCACCACCATCGGCAAGTTCGCGCGGTTCCTCAAGACCTACCAGCGCACCGTCGTGGTCGGAGCAGCGGACACCTTCCGCGCCGCCGCCGTCGAGCAGCTCGCGACCTGGGCCGAGCGTGCCGGGGCCGACATCGTCCGCCCGCAGCATGAGGGGCAAGATCCCGCCTCGGTCGCCTTCCAGACCATCGAGAAGGCCAAGGCGAACGGTACCGAGATCGTCATCATCGACACCGCGGGCCGGCTGCAGACCAAGGGCGGTCTGATGGATGAGCTCGGCAAGATCCGCCGCGTCATCGAGAAGCAGGCGCCGGTCTCCGAGGTGCTGCTGGTGCTCGACGCGACCACGGGCCAGAACGGTCTCGCCCAGGCCGACGCGTTCATCCAGCACGCGGGCGTCACCGGCCTCGTCATCACGAAGCTCGACGGCTCGGCGAAGGCCGGCTTCGTGCTGGCCGTGCAGGAGAAGACGGGCATCCCGATCAAGCTGATCGGCCAGGGCGAGGGCATCAACGACCTCACGGGCTTCACGCCCCACGTCTTCGCGCAGAACCTCGTCGGCTAGCGCCCCGATGGTTTTTGCGAGCTAGCCATTCCTGGCTGAGATGATATAACCTCAGCTATGGAATGTTGGAAGTCAGTCGCGAGAATGGTCGCGGGGGTTCTCGCAGCGGTCTTCGGAGTCGGGGTTTGGGCATCGGCGGGGCCGGCGTCGGCCGACTCAGCGACACCGACCGTCTCGTTCCGTGTCGAGGCATCCGTCGAGCCAGGTGGCGACGAGTTCCACGAGCTCGCCGTCGACAGGACCACCCGGCGGGTCTTCACGTTGGATGTCAGGAACAGCTCGGTCCAGATCTACCAGCTCGGGTCGAGCGGGCTCTTGGATGTCGGGGAGATCCGCATCCGCGGGATCGGGACCGGCCCGACGATGTTGGCCGTCAACGAGTTCGAGCACGAGGTCTACCTGATCTCGCGAGGTGCGAGCGAGGACGAGCTGCTCGTCGTCGATGTCGATCCGGCGTCCGCCACGACCGGCACGATCACGTCGCGCTGGAGCGCTCGGGGCCGATCCTTCGACGTCGGTGTCGATCCGTCGACGCATCGTGTCGCCCTCCTGAACTCCGGCTCCCCTCAGGTCGTGGTCATCGACCTGGACGACGGTGCGCGTCAGGAGGTCGATCTCGGGACGCAGGTCGAGTCCCTCGTCGTCGATCCCGCTTCCCACGTGGTCTACGCGCCGAGCTCCACGAGTTCCTCGGTGCTGGCCGTGCGCCCCGACGGATCGTTCACCTCGTCTCCGCTTCCGCACCGTCCAGCTGCCCTGGCGGTGGGCGGCGGACGGGTCGTCGTCGCCACCGAGGGGCCCGCCATGCGACTCGAGGTGTACGACGCGGCGACACTTCAGCTGCTGGCCTCGTCGAAGCCGCTCAGGGACGCCCCGGCGGACATGATCGTCGACGCGGAGAGGCAGGCCATCTTCGCCGGCTATGGAGGCCTGGCTTCCGGGGGCGTCGAAGCCTTCCGGCTGGGCGACGCGATGGCTCTGGGGGCCAGCGAGGCGAGTTCGTTCGGCGATCTGGAATTCGCCGGGCCTGCCGGAGAGCTGATCGCCATGAGGAACGGTCTGACCCCGAAGATCACAGTGCTCCAGGCAAACTTCGATCCGCTGCCGAGGGTGGACCGGATCGGGGGCGCGGATCGCTTCGCCGTGGCCGCGGCCGTGTCGCGGGACACGTTCGTAGCGGCCCCGGTGGCGTATGTGGCGTCGGGCGAGGTGTTCGCCGACGCATTGAGCGGGGCGGCGGCTGCCGGGTTGCAGGGTGGGCCGGTGCTCCTGGTGACGCGGGACGGGGTGCCCGCGGCGACGGTGGAGGAGCTGCGGCGGCTGCGGCCAGGGCGGATCGTGGTGCTGGGCGGGCCCGCCGCGGTGAGCGACGTGGTGGAGAAGGCGTTGGGGGAGTTCGGGACGGTGTCGCGGATCGGCGGGCCGGACCGGTTCGCGGTGTCTGCGGCGGTCTCGGCGAAGGAATTCCCCGACGGGGCCACGTATGCGTATCTGGCGTCGGGGGAGACGTTCCCGGATGCGCTGTCGGCATCGCCGTTGGCGGGGCGGGAGAAGGGGCCGATGCTGCTGACCCAGAAAGGTGCGTTGCCGTCCGCGGTAGCGGCGGAGATCGGGCGGTTGAAGGCGCAGTACGTGTACGTGCTCGGCGGCGAGCAGGCGGTGAGCGCCGCGGTGGTCGCAGAGGTGACGAAGCAGGCCGCTGTCATCCGAATCGACGGGCCGGACCGGTTCGCGGTGTCGGCCGCGGCGTCGGCGCGGTCATTCCGGCCGCACACGTACACGGTGTACGTGGCGTCGGGGCAGGCGTTCCCGGATGCGCTGGCGGGTGGCCCTGCTGCGATTATCGGCGGGTCGCCGGTGCTGCTGGTGACCAAGGACGGCATCCCGGCGCCTGTCGCGGCCGAGTTGAAGCGGTTGGCGCCGTATCGGATCGTGCTGCTAGGCGGTCCCAACGCGGTCTCGGAGACGGTGAAGTCCCAGCTCGAGAGCTACCTGCCCGATTGAGACGCGCGAAAGCGGCGTTCACTGGAAGAGCGGCGGATCGATCCTCCCATTCAGGCGGGGTGGCGGGCGAGGAAGGCCTCGATCGCCGGGAGGGCGCCCGGGTGGCGGGGCGTGTCGGCGTGGGTGGCGCCGTCGAGGATCGTGAGCTCGGCCGCGGGGAGGGCCGTCTGCACGTGCTCGGCCGCGCGGAGGCGGGGGCGGTCTCGGGTGCCGGCCAGCAGGAGAGGGGCATCGGGAAGCGGGCGATGGTCTCGTCGGGGACGGTCGCCTGGCTCTCGGTCTCGCGCATGTAGGCCGCGAGGGCCGGGGCGTCGTTGGCGAGGAAGGCCGTGCGGGTGATCGGGTCGACCGGGCTGCCGGTGGCGCGCTGCCACTCGGCGAGGAAGCCCTCCATGCCGCCGCGCTCGAGGGCGTCGATCGAGCCCTCGAAGAAGACGCGGTCGAAGGTTCCCGCGCCGGTGCCCGGGGCGCCCGCCACGCTGACGAAGCTCGCCAGACGCTCGGGATGGGCGGCGGCGAGCGAGAAGCCGACGCGCGCACCGAGGGAGTAGCCGAGGTAGTGCACCCGGGCGATGCCGAGGGCGTCGAGTACCGCGACCACGTCGTCGACGAAGCGACCCATGTCGTAGGCCGCGGGCTCGTGCGGCTTGTCGCTGCGCCCGTGCCCGCGGAGGTCGAGGGTGACGACGGGGCGCGTGGGCGCGAACGCCTTCAGGTAGCCGAAGCCGCGCCAGATCGCCTGCGACAGCGCCGTGCCGTGCACGAGCACGATCGGCAGGGCGGCGGGTCCGCCGACGGCCGACGGATGCGCGGCGGTCGGCGCCTGGTGCCGGTAGGCGATGCGGGCGCCGTCATGGGGATTGGTCGCGAACTCCACCCCTCCACGCTACCCGCCGAAATCGTCCCGAGCGGCCTCCCTCAGGCGAAGCGGGACGCCACCTCGAGCAGCACCTCCTCGCGACCGGCGTAGATGCCCGACTCCCGGGGCCAGTGGCTCACCACGTCGGTGAACCCGAGTGACGCGGCTCGCCCCGACAGCTCCTCGAAGGCGTCGACGCTCTCGAGGGAGTACGTTCCGCCGCTGTCGAGCGAGAGGTGACGCGAGAGGGAGGACGACGAGCGCCCCGCGGCCGACAGTGCGTCGTCGAGCCGCGCGCACTGCTCCGCCACCGCGTCCCACCACGCCTGGCCGGTAGCGCCGTCGCGCCCTGTCGTCACCCAGCCCTGCCCGTACCGCGCCACGAGCGCGAGCCCCTTCGGCCCGTTGCCACCGATCAGGAACGGCATGCGCGGCGTCTGCGACGGGGACCCGACCATCCGCGCATCCTGAGCCGTGTAGAACGACCCCGACGCCGAGACGCCGCCCGAGCCGGGCGCCTCGAACCGCAGCAGCTCGTCCAGCAGCGCCACGAACCCCGCGAATCGGTCGTGCCGCGCCCGCGGCGGCAGCACCTCGGTGCCGAGCACGGTGGCGTCGAAACCCGTGCCTCCCGAGCCGAGGCCCACGGTCATCCGCCCGCCCGACAGCTCGTCGAGAGCGGCCAGCTCCTTCGCGAACGGCACGGGGTGCCGGTAGTTGGGCGACGCCACGAAGGTGCCGAGCCGGATGCGCGACGTCACGAGCGCGGCCGCGGCCAGTGTCGGCACCGTGGCACCCCACGGCTCGTCGGCGAGCGACCGCCACGAGAGGTGGTCGTAGGTGTAGGCGCTGTCGAAGCCCAGCTCCTCCGCGAGCTGCCAGCGGCGCCGCATCTCGGGCCACGGGTACTGGGGCAGGATGACGATGGAGTGGCGCATGCGTCCACTCAAGCAGAGGCCCCCGACAACGGGAAGCGGGCGGGCTCAGCCCCGCCGCGCATCCGCCTCGTCGAGCGACAGATCCTCGGCCAGCTCCGCCCGCGGCCTGACCGCCTGGAACGACCCGGTCGCGGTGACGGCCCCGGCCATCCGGTCACCGTCGCCGTAGACCAGCTGCAGCCGCGCCCCGAGCCCGTGCCCGATGCGACGGATGCGCGCCCGGCGGTACACCGCCAGCCACAGCACCCCGGCGGCGAAGGCCACGAACCCCGCGACGGCCGCTACCCCGAGCCCCCACCGGGGCCCGAGCGTGTTGGCGACGGCGCCGATCAGCGGCGCCCCGATCGGCGTGCCGCCCATCAGGATCGCCATGTACAGCGCCATCACCCGCCCGCGCATGAGCGGATCGGTGCTCGTCTGCACGGTGCCGTTGGCGGTCGTGATCATCACCTGCCCGGCGAACCCGATCAGCACGATGGCCGCCGCGAAGGTCACGAGCGAGGGCGCCAGCGCCGCGGCCAGTGCCGCCACCGCGAACAGTCCGCATGACAGGAACACCAGTCGCACCCGCGGCTTGTCACGACTCGCCGAGAGCAGCGCCCCCGCCACCGATCCGACGGCCATCACCGAGGTCAGGATGCCGAAGCCCGCCGAGTCCAGGCCGAAGGTGACGGTCGCCATGGTCGAGGTGAAGATCTGGTAGTTGAAGCCGAAGGTGCCCATGATGAACACCACTGCGAACACGATCAGCAGGTCGGGCCGGCGGCGCACGTAGCGGAAGCCCTCGAGCAGCTGCCCCTTCGCCCGCGGTGCGCGCGGCTGCTGCACCAGCCGGTCGCGCCGGATCGCGACGAGCGACGCCAGTACCGCCGCGAACGTGACGGCGTTCAGGAGGAACACCCAACCCGCCCCGATGCCGGCGACGAGCAGCCCCGCGACGGCCGGCCCGATGGTGCGGGCCGCGTTGAACGAGGCCGAGTTGAGCGCGACCGCGTTGCCGAGGTTCGGCCCGGCGACGAGGTCGGAGACGAAGGTCTGCCGCACCGGGGCGTCGACCGCGGCGGCGACGCCGAGCAGCAGGGCGAAGAGGTAGACGATCCAGAGCTGGGCGAGCCCGGCCAGCACGATGACGCCGAGTCCCGCGCCGAGGAGGCCCATGGCGAGCTGCGTGACCATCAGGGTGCGGCGCCGGTCGAGCCGGTCGGCGATCAGCCCGGAGAAAGGCACGAGCAGCAGCTGGGGGAGAAACTGCAGCGCGGTGGTGATGCCGAGCGCCACCGCGTCGTGGTCGCTCAGCTCGGTGAGGACGATCCAGTCCTGGGCGGTGCGCTGCATCCAGGTGCCGACATTGGAGACGAGGGCCCCCGCGAACCAGATGCGGTAGTCGATGCTGGCGAGGCTGCGGAACATCGCGCTCATCCGTGCACCCCCTTCGACCGACCAACTGGTTATTTTACGTTAACCAGTTGCGAACAGCATGAGAACCCGGCGGAGCGCCGGACCCTACCCCCGCAGCCTTGGAGGCGCCTCACTGCTCGCCCGTCCGCAACCTCTTCTTCACCTGCCGGATGCCGCTCGGACACGGCCGGCCCGGAATGTTGGCGTCGCCCGACCCGAAAAGAGAAGACCCCGCGATGACGACCCCGTATTTCGTGTTCTCCACCCTCCACTCCGACAATTCCGCGACGATGCAGTCGTGGGTCCGCTTCCGCACCCACATCCAGTCCGTGCATCCGATCGTCGCCAGGCCCGACGCCGGGGTGCTGCCCACCTCGCCCGCCGGGTCGAAGCCGGCCGCCTCGGGCATCGCCAGCTACTGGCGCCTGCTCGCCTCGAACAACCGGGAAGTCGCGCGCAGCTACTTCCTGTACTCCAGCTTCACCCGCGCGCGGGTGCACGTCGAGCAGCTGCTCGATGCTCCGGATGCGCTGTCCATCGTCACCCTGATGGGCGCCGACATCCGCACCCACGGCTGGTACGCCACGCTCGACGGCGTGCCGGTGATGACGTGCAGCCGCTGGTACGGCGGCAGCTCGGCGGCCTACGACGCCGCCCGGGCGACGGTCAAGGCACTCGGCACCGCGGTGATCGTCGACGGCACGCGACGCCCGGCGATGATCCCGGCCGGTGCGGTGAGCGGCCGGGAGTCATGAGGGGCGGGATCGCCGCGTGGTCGGTGGTGGGGGCCTTCGTCGTGCTCTCGGCGGTGGCCGTCGTGGGGGTGGCGGCGCACGCCGACGGAACCAGCCGGCCCGCCACCGCGGATGCCGTCCTGGACCTGCCTGGCGCGGCGCGCCCGGCGGCTGCGGACACGCCCTCCGCCCTGCCCTCCGAGCCTTTCACCGGGAGCGACGCCGCCCCCACTGGCGCGGGCGTCACCGGCACCGGCCCCGCCGGCAGCGACCCCGCCGGCAGCGACCCCGCCAGCACCGACCCCGCCACCTCCAGCCTCACCGCCCTGGTCGACCCCGCCTGGGCGGCCGCCGTCGCGTCGCGCACCGCAGCGCCCTCGCGGGCGCTGCTCGCCTACGCCGGGGCCTCCCTGCGCCTCGGCGCCGAGCAGCCCGGCTGCCGCCTGGGCTGGACCACCCTCGCGGCCATCGGCGCCGTCGAGTCCGACCACGGCCGCCACGGCGGTTCGGCGCTCGGCGCAGACGGCACCGCCCGCCCGCCCATCATCGGCGTCGCCCTCGACGGCGGTGCCTTCGCGGCGATCTCCGACAGCGACGACGGCGCGGTCGACGGCGACCCGGCCTGGGATCGCGCCGTCGGCCCGTTCCAGTTCATCCCGGCAACCTGGCGGCAGTGGGGAGCCGACGGCGACGGTGACGGCGACGCCGATCCGCAGAGCATCGACGACGCCGCGCTCGCCGCGGGGCGCTACCTCTGCGCCTACGGCGACCTGGCCGACCCGTCGAGCTGGCGCACCGCCGTGTTCGCCTACAACCACGACGAGAGCTACGTCGATTCGATCGCGGTCGCAGCGAACGCGCTCGCCGTCTCGGCCGGCTGACCCGTGCCGCGCCACGCCGAGAGCACCGACGGCCTCTTCGCCACCCGGTTCCGGCTGATCGGCCTGCTCGGCAGCGGGGGAGATGCCTCCGTCTACCGCGCCCACGACGAGCGGACAGGTCGAACGGTGGCGCTGAAGATCCTGCACGCCCATCTCGGAACCGTCGTCGGGGCCGGCGACGTCTTCCTCGCCAGGGCGAGGCAGGCCGCCGCGGTGAGGCATCCGGCACTGGCGGCGGTGCTGGCCTTCGGGGTCGACGACGCCGCCGACTCCCAGCCCTGGATCGCCCTCGAGCTGATCGCCGGCCGCACCCTCCGCGACGAGGTCGAGGCCCGAGGCCCGCTCGGCGCCGCGGAGGGGGCCGCGCTCCTCGGCGACGTGCTCGAGGGGCTCGGCGCCCTGCACTCCAGTGGACTCGTGCACCGCGACGTCACCCCGGCGAACATCATGGTCGACGGCACCGGCCCGCGGCCTCGGGCCGTTCTGCTCGATCTCGGACTGGCGGCGCCCGCCGGCGAGCGGTCCGCCGAGCCCGTCGACGACTCGTCGGCGCTCCTCGTGCGGGGCACCGTCGACTGGATGTCGCCCGAGCAGATCCTCGGCGACGTCGTGGACGGGCGCGCCGACCTCTACCAGGCGGCCGCGGTGCTCTACTTCGCGCTGACCGGCGAGCCCCCGTTCCCGCGCGACACCGCCGACGCCGTGCAGCGGGCCCACCTCAGCGCCCCGCCACCGGTCGCCTCCGCCCGCGCCGCCGACGTGCCGAGGGCCATCGACCGGGTGATCGCCCGCGCGATGCTGAAGAGCCCGGATGCCCGCCCCCACGATGCCCGAGAGCTCCTCCGCGAGCTGCAGACGGCCCTGCCGGGGCAGCACACCGCCCCCGAGGCCGGTCGCCACCCGGACGGCGTGCCGCCGCCCACCGCCCGCTACCCCCTGCCCTTGCCGCCTCCGGCGGACGACCGCACCCTGCTCCTGCCGAGCGCCACCCGCGTCCGGCGGCCGCAGCCCACCGCAGCCGCGCACGAGCAGGCATCGGCATCCGGGCGTCGCCTTGTCGTGCCCGTCGTCGTGCTCGCCGCCGTGGTCGGTCTGGGTGCCGTGTGGTTCATGGCCTCGACGTCGGCCCGGAGCTCGGCGGTCGCGCCGCCGGTCGCCTCGAGCGCTCCGGCCACGCCGCCCGCGCCGTCGCCGCCCGCGCCCACACCGACCGTGATCGCGGCTCCGGTGGTCGAGACGGTGGCCGTGCCGGCCGTCGTGGGCGGCACGGCCGACGATCTCGCCGCGCTGCTCGCGGCCCACGGGCTCACGGTGGGCGAGGTGACGACCGCGCCGTCCGCGTCGGCCGCCCGGGTCGTGCTGTCGTCGAGCCCGGCGGCGGGCGCCGCCGTCGAGCGGGGCAGTGCGGTCGCCGTGGTGATCTCCTCGGGAGAGAACACGGTGCCCCCGGTCGTCGGGCTGGACGAGACGGCCGCGACCGCAGCCGTGCGCGGGGCGGGCTTCGCCGTGGCGGTGACCACCGCATCCGGCACCGGGACGGCCGCCCCGAGTGCGCCCCCGGGCGCGCCGGCGATCGTCGCCAGCTACCCGGCGGCGGGTACCCTCCTGCTGCTCGGCCAGACCGTGACGATCGTGCGGGAGGCGCCTGCGGTGCCGGCGACCTCGACGCCCTCGCCGACCCCGGGACCGCCCGGGCCGACCGCCGCGCCCACCCCCGCGCCGACGGGGGCGCCGTCCGCGCCGGGCGCCGCGGGCATCCGGAACCCTGCGTCACGTCTCGTCAAGGCGTCCTTCACCGCCTCGTCGTCGCCGGTTCACCCGGTGACCCGAGCATGTGGGCGCGACACCGGCAGCGAAGGAAAGGCCAGACCGTGACCGATCCGACGCCCGAGCGGCGGGACACCGCGTTCGAGACCATCGAGAGCGTGCTGCTCGCCGACGGTTTCGAGCTCGCCGACGACACCGAGCCGGAGCCCGACGAAGGTGCGTCGTCGGGCTCCTCCCGGTCGCTCGCACGCCGATCGCTCACGCCGCGGGCGTCGATGTCGGACGTCGTCTTCAAGGCGGTGTCAGTCTCGGCCGGGGGCATCACCGTGGCGATCATGCTCTGCGTCGGGCTGTTCCTCGCCCTGCGCGCCTCCGACGCCCTGGCCGTGGCCGGACCCTCCTTCCTGATCGAGCAGCAGTGGTCGCCCGAGACCGGTGTGTTCGGCATCGCCGCCGTGCTCTTCGGCACCGTGAGCATCGCCCTGGTGGCCATGACGGTCTCCGTCCCGCTCGCCCTCGGCACCTCGCTCCTGATCTCGGAGGTGCTGCGTGGGCGGCTGCAGACGACGCTCATCTCCCTCGTCGACCTGATGGCCGCCGTGCCGAGCGTCGTGTTCGGGCTCTGGGGCGTCTTCTTCCTGCAGGCCAACGTCATCCCGGTAGCGCAGTGGATCTCCACCTACTTCGGCTGGATCCCCTTCTTCGCCGTCACGGACGCGGACGGTGTGCGGCTCACGGAGGCGAGCGCCGTGACCTCCTCGGCCTTCATCGCCGGCATCGTCGTCGCCCTGATGGTCGTGCCGACCCAGACCTCGGTGATGCGGGAGGCGTTCTCGCAGGCGCCGGTCGGTGAGCGTGAAGGGGCGCTCGCGCTCGGGGCCACCCGGTGGGGCATGATGCAGTCGGTGGTGCTGCCCTTCGGCCGCGGCGGCATCATCGGCGGAACGATGCTCGGCCTCGGCCGCGCCCTCGGCGAGACGATCGCGGTCTACATGATCATCTCGCCGATCTTCGTCATCAACTGGGAGGTGCTGAAGACCGGCACCAACTCGGTGTCCTCCCTGATCGCCCTGCGCTACGGCGAGGCGAGCGAGTTCGGGCTCTCGGCGCTGATGGCCGCGGGGCTCGTGCTCTTCCTGCTCACCCTCGTCGTCAACTTCACGGCGTCGTCGGTGGTCGCCCGCTCGCGGTCGGGAGCGTCGACCTGATGGGTGAGCTCCTGCAGACCCGCCGTGGCGTCACGAGCATCCCCTCCCGGATCGGGATCGACACCGGGCCGCGCCGGCGGTTGCACGGGGCGACCACCGAGGGTGTCTTCAACCTGGTCGGCGCCCTGGCCGGAGGGGGCGCGATCGCCACCCTGCTGTTCGGCTGGTTCGCCCCGCTGACCGGGCTCGTCGGGTGGTTCGTCGTGGCGTTCCTCGCCTTCCTCGCGGTCTACGCCGTTCTCGTCTCGTTCACCTCGCCCGTCCAGGAGGTGATCGACAAGGTCGTCACGGTGCTGCTCTGCAGCGCGGGAGTGGTGCTCGTCGGCGCGCTCGCGTTCGTCATGGTCTACACGCTGGTGCGCGGTCAGGACGCGCTCGTGCACCCGAACTTCTTCGTCGAGACGATGGAGCTGGCCGGACCGCTCGACCCGCTCTCGATGGGCGGCATCGCCCACGCGATCGTGGGCACGTTCATCCAGATCGGCATCGCACTGGCCATCACCATCCCGCTCGGGGTGACGACAGCCGTCTTCCTGAACGAGATCGGCGGCCGGTTCGCCCGGTTCGTGCGCACGATCTCGGACGCGATGACCGCTCTGCCCTCGATCGTCGCCGGGCTGTTCGTCTACGCCGCCGTGATCACGCTGATCACCCATCAGCGCTCCGGATTCGCCGCCGCACTCGCGATCACGGTGATGATGCTGCCGATCGTCATCCGCGCCTCCGACGTGGTGCTGCGGCTGGTGCCCGGAGGTCTGCGCGAAGCGTCCTACGCCCTCGGCACCAGCCGTTGGCGCACGGTCTGGCACGTGGTGCTGCCGACGGCACGTTCGGGACTCGTCACCGCGATCATCCTGGGCACGGCCCGCGGGGTGGGGGAGACGTCCCCGGTGCTGCTGACCTCGGGCGTCACCGCCGTGATGAACCTGAACCCGTTCTCGGGGCCGATGATCTCGCTGCCGCTGCAGGTCTTCGACTTCGTCAAGTCTCCCGAGCCCACCATGATCGCGCGCGGTTTCGGAACCGCAGCCGCGCTGATCCTGATCGTGCTGGGGCTGTTCCTCGTCGCCCGGCTGATCGGCGGCCGGGGCCCCGGACAGCTCTCCTCCGGTCAGCGCCGACGTGCGCTCGATCGCTCCCGCGACGATGCGATGCGCATTGCGGGTGCGGCGGAGCGCCGCCGCCTCGTGCGTGAAGCCGACGCCCGCTACAGAGAACGGAACCCCCAGTGATGCACCGCTTCGCCCGTCTGCGCTCCGCCGCCCTCGCCGCTGCCGCCGTCGTGGCGCTGCTGGCGGGAATCGGGGCGGATGCGCGTCCCGCCGCCGCGGACGCCTACCTCCCCGTCTCGGGTACAGGCTCCACCTGGTCGCAGAACGCCCTCGACCAGTGGCGCAAGAACGTGGCCAACAACTACGGCATGACGATCAACTACTCAGGCACGGGCTCCTCCGCCGGCCGACGCGACTTCCTCCAGGGCACCGTCGACTTCGCGGTCAGCGAGATCCCGTTCCAGGTCGCCCCGGAGGACCAGTCGGCGCCGGAGGTGCCGACGAGGGGCTACGCCTACATGCCGATCGTGGCCGGTGGCACGTCGTTCATGTACAACCTCACGATCAGCGGCAAGCGCGTGACGAACCTCCGACTCTCGGGCGGTGTCATCACCAAGATCTTCACCGGTGTCATCACCAACTGGAACGACGCCGAGATCCAGGCCGACAATCCGGGCCTGGCCATGCCCGACAAGCCGATCGTGCCGGTGGTCCGCTCCGACGGCTCCGGCTCGACCGCGCAGTTCACCCTGTGGATGGCGAAGCAGCACCAGGACCTCTGGGGGCCGTACTGCGAGAGCGTCGGACGCGCCAACCCGTGCGGGCTGACCTCGCAGTATCCGGCGAGCGGCAACATGAAGGCGCAGAACGGCTCGCTCGGTGTGGCCGGCTACGTCAGCCAGGACTACGGCGAGGGCGCGATCACCTACGTGGAGTACTCCTACGCGCTCAAGTCGGGCTTCCCGGTCGCGAAGGTGCTGAACTCGGCCGGGTACTACATCGAGCCGAAGGACACCTCGGTGGCCGTGGCGCTGCTCTCGGCCCAGATCGAGGCGGACCTCACCCAGAACCTCGACGGCGTCTACAACAGCCCCGACCCGCGCACCTATCCGCTCTCGAGCTACTCGTACATGATCGTGCCCACCGAGGTGGGCGGCATCTTCACCGCCGAGAAGGGCAAGACCCTCGGCGACTTCGCCAGCTACTTCCTCTGCGAGGGACAGCAGCAGGCCGGACAGCTCGGCTACTCGCCACTGCCGATGAACCTGGTGCAGGCGGGCTTCGACCAGATCAAGAAGATCCCGGGGGCTGCCGGGGCGAACGTCGACCCCGCCACCTGCAACAACCCGACGGCCAACAATGCGCTGACCGACGGCGCTCTGCAGCCCGCTCCCTGCGACAAGTTCGGCAGCGGCAACCAGTGCACGACGGGCACCGCCGGAGCGGTCGGGGAGACGCCGGTGTCGGGCACGGGCGGCGGGGGCACCTCGTCGGACGCGGCCGTGCCCGGAACAGCGGCGGCTCCCGGAGGCGGAGCGGCGGCGGATGCGGCAGCCGCGGGCGGAGCGGCGGCCGGAGCAGCCGGCGCAGGAGCCGCGCCGGTGTACGACGAGAACGGCGCCCTGGTCAGCGGTGGCACCGCCATCGCCGGTGCGGCCGTCTCGTCGCCGTTCACCCTCCCCGACAGCGGCTTCGGCGCTCCTCAGCTGTTGATGCTGCTGGCGGCCGCCTTCCTGGTGCTGGCGGTCTTCGGGCCGCCGTTCCTCGTGCGCCGACTGCGCGCGTCGAGACGCCCCAGACCCTGAGCCGCCCCGGCGGGCCAACCGCCGGGAAGCGCTCGTTGCCGAACCGTTCATCCGGTCGTCACGGAGCGCTCCTACTTTCGAAGCGGATCGGGAGTACCCCTCGATCGCCCTCCTCCCCACCTCTTCCCTCCTTCCCCCTGCCCCGGAGACCCTCGTGACCCGCATCCAGCCCAGCCGCCGCACGCCCTGGCGCAGCCACGTCCGCGCCGTCGCGGCCGCAGCAGCCGTCGGCGCGATGCTCGGAGGCGCCGCGGTGCTCGGTGGGATCGCGCCTCTCCCGTCAGCGAGCGCCGACACCTCCTCGGCGGTCACCGTCACGGCCCGCAGCCAGGACGCCGACATCGCCGACGCCCCCTTCCCCGACCTCGCCGTGACGGTGTCGCAGACCCGCGACCTGCAGGCCCAGGGCATCCAGATCAGTTGGACGGGCGGGTCGAAGTCCGAGGTGCCGAGCGGCCAGACCGGGGGCAAGGACTTCCTGCAGATCATGCAGTGCTGGGGGGACGACCCGGAGAACCCCGGTCAGCCCGACCGCCGCACCTGCCAGTACGGCGCCTTCAAGACCCCGGGCTCCACGCGCGACTCGAACGTCACCGAAGGCTCCATCGCCGACGAGGACCTGCCGTACACCTCACTCGGCGGTGGCTTCATCGACCCGCCCTACACCTCCATCCCGTTCCTCTCCGCGACCGGCAAGACCATCGAGTCGGTGGTCGACGGCAAGCGCCAGAACGTCGACGTGAACGTCAACGAGTTCTTCACGGGCCTCACCTCGAACGAGATCTCCTGGGCCGGCTCGAGCGCCGACGGCAAGGGTCTTGCGAAGTTCGAGGTGCAGACCGCGGCGCAGGCTCCCGGCCTCGGCTGCGGTGCCGAAGTGGGCACCCCGCCCGCCGTCACCGGAGCGCCCTGCTGGCTGGTCGTCCTGCCTCGCGGCACGGCCGACCCGGGTGAGCAGAACGTGATCACCTCCGGGTTGTTCTGGGAGAACTGGAAGCACCGCATCGCCGTGAAGCTCGACTTCCGTCCGATCGGGGTGCGCTGCGTGATCGGCGCCCCCGAGCGACAGATCGCCGGCAGCGAGCTCGCCTCGGATGCCATCGCCTCCTGGCAGCCCAGTCTCTGCGGAGCCGCGGGGGGCTCCACGTACACGGGCATCGTCGGCAGCGAGGCCGACGCCGCCCTGGCCGCCAACGGCACGGCTCCCGCGCCGCTCGCCCTCACCTCGCGCGCCCTCGCGGCCGAGGTGCCCGACAAGCTCGCCTACGCCCCGGTGGCGCTCTCCGGTGTGGCCATCGCGTTCGCCATCGACGCCGAGCCCAATCCGCTGATCGAGGTGCCCGAGGACGTGGCGGGGCGCGCCAGGCAGCCGTTCACCTCGATGAACCTCACCCCGAGGCTCGTCGCGAAGCTGCTCACCAACTCCTACGTCGACTCCCTGCCGACGGGCGCCGAGAAGACGCACATCGGGTTCCTCAGCCCGGCCGACCCGGGTCACAACGCCCGCAACCTCACCAGCGACCCCGACTTCCTCGCGGTCAACCCCGGCGACTGGGAGTACCAGTCGATCAACGCCGCCTCGGTCGCCGACATGCTCATCCCGCAGGGCCGGTCGGACGCGGCGGACGCGGTCTGGCGCTACGTCGTCGCCGACGCCGAGGCGGCGGACTTCCTCGCGGGGAAGCCCGACGAGTGGGGGATGATCGTCAATCCCTACAGCTCCACCGACGCCGAGCTCAACGCGAACAAGGTGGCCTTCGCCCTGCCGCGCAACGACTTCCCGAAGGCCGACCCCGCCGAGCAGCCCGTCGACCCGGCCGGGGCCGGCCCGGTCAACGTGGTCACCTGGCGCCCGTACACCAACGACCTGGCCACCACGGGCTACGACGTCCTGCGGGGCGACGGCCTCCTGCTCGGCCCGTGGGATCCCAACGCCCTGCCGCCGAAGTACGGCAAGACACCGCGTGCCCTGGCGGGCCTCCAGCGCGTGATCGGGCTGACCGACACCGCCGCCGCCGCCCGGTACCAGGTCTTCACCGCGTCGCTGCGCAATCCCGCGGGAGAGTTCGTGGCGCCGACCGCCGACTCGATGACCGCTGCGGCCGCCGCGATGTCGGCGGGCGAGCAGACGCAGGTCTACTCCTTCGATCCGGCCTCCGCCACGGCGAAGGCGGCGCCGACGGCCTACCCCCTCACGCTCCCCGTCTACGCCGCCGTCAACCCGGCTATGAAAGACGCGGATGCGCGGGCCGCCTACGCCGAGTTCATCGAGTACGCCGCCGCCGAGGGGCAGGAGCCGGGCACCGATCTCGGCCAGCTCCCCGCGGGCTACGCACCCCTTCCTGCAGGCTGGCGCAGTCAGGCGCTCGCCGCGGCAGAGGCCATCAGGGCCGGCGGATTCCCGGCGCCGAGCCCGACTCCCAGCGCACCGAAGCCCGCGGCCGCTCCCGTGGCCCCCGTCGGCGCACCGGCCCCGGTCGCCCCTGCGCCGGCGCCGGCCCCGGCGGCTGTCGCACCACCGGCTGCTCAGACCGACCCGCGGGCCACCGGGGAGGTGGCGGGGGCGCTCACCGGAGCGAAGACCGCCGCCGACCCCGAGCTCGGTGGGATCTCCGCGATCGTGCCGGTCGTCATCGTCCTCGGTCTGCTGACCGCACTCGCCGTCCCCTTCCTCACCCGTGTCTTCGGCCGTCGTCGTGCCGCCAGACCCTGATTCTTGGCACGGCGAGCCCGCCGTCGTCGAGCCGTCCTCCCGCGTCAGCGGGCAGCGGTCACCCTCCGAAAAAAGGAAACCAGTGAAGATCAAGAAGCTCGTGGCGCTCGGCGCCGCGCTCGGGGTCGCCGTCAGCGGCCTCGCACTCGGCGCGGGCGCGGCGAACGCCGAGCCCGTCTCGGCCAGCTACGTGATGGTCGGCTCCGACACCCTGCAGGACGTCACGAACGCCCTGTCCAACAGCACCAGCGCCAGCGGTGCCACCGTCCGCGTGACAGCCGGCGGCAAGACCATCGCCTCCTTCGACGCGTTCGGCACCGCCGCCATCCAGACCAAGCCGAACGGACCGTACTTCGGTCGTCCCGCGGGCTCGGGTGCCGGCGTCAACGCACTGCGCGCCTCGATCAACGGCACCAACTACAGTGGCAACACCGCCGTTCCCGCCCGCGCCGTGACCGGGCAGATCGACATCGCCCGCTCGTCGAGCGGCCCCGGCGCCAACGCCAGCAACAGCGGCAAGCTCGCCTACGTGCCGTTCGCCCGTGACGCGGTCTCCTACGCCTACAAGGGTGACTCCGCTGTTCTGGGCAGCCTCACCGCCGCCGACCTCAAGGCGATCTACGAGTCGAACACCCCCGTCGTGCGCGACGGGGTCACGATCACCGCTCTGATTCCTCAGTCGGGCTCGGGCACGCGCAACTTCTTCCTCGGCCAGATCGGCGTGACCAACCTGGGCTCGGCAGTCGACCAGAAGGACGGCAAGACCCCCGAGAACGACGCCACGGTTCTCGGCGCCAACCAGATCATCCCGTTCTCGGCCGGCAGCTGGGTCGCCCAGGCAAACGGCGTGACCGGTGTCAGCACGATCGGCACCACCGGCGTGCAGCTCGGCTCGCTCAACGGCATCGCGCCCTTCACCGGAACCGGCTCGGCTCTCGTGCCGAACGCGGACTTCTACAGCAGCAGCTTCGGCCGCGACACCTACCTGGTCGTGGAGCGCGCGCGCATCACGTCCGGTGACCCCAAGTTCGACGCGGGTCTCACCAACCTCGTCGACCGCACGAAGTCCGGAAGCCTGACGAACTTCGGTGCGCTGGCCTCCACCCCCGGCGCGGTGAAGAAGAAGTTCGGCTTCCTCACGCCGGCCTCCACCACCGTCATCTTCGCCTACGACACCATCTAGAAAAGGACCTGAACCTCATGCGAAAGAGCACCCTGCGAATCGCCGCGATCGGCGTCGCCGCCCTCGCGCTGGTCGGCTTCTCGGCCACCGCCGCGTCGGCCGCCGTCTCTCCCACCGCCCCGAAGCCGGCGAACTCGTTCGGCAACTTCTACATCGCCGACGGCGGTGACACCGGCGACGTGCTGGCTCCCGGCACCGAGCTCGAGTTCGACTACCAGGCCGTCGGCCGTCCCGACAACACGGCCGCCGGGGTCGACAACCACTTCCCGGCCTCGGCCGAGGTCGCGGAGACCGTGACCACGTTCATCGCCCCCATCGGCCAGGAGCTCACCCCGGCCGCCTGGCTGACGACCGGCACCACCGGCTTCTTCCCCGGCAACAAGGAGGTGTGGCTGCCGAACGTCGCCCTCTCGGGCTTCACCCTCCCCGGCACCAGCAGCATCGACACCATCAAGGCCTCGGGAGGCGACTTCAGCCTCGGCTTCGCGTACCAGAAGACCAACGGCCTGTACGTCGTGCAGGACGGCGCCTACTTCACGCACATCACGGTGCAGCCCGGCACCGGTTCGTGGACGTTCGAGACCCCGAGCGGCGACACCCCGCCGCCGGTCGACCCCACCCTCACCGGTGACGTCGACCTCGAGGCCACGACCATCGCGGGCCCGCCGCCCGTGGACGGCACGCTGAACCTCACCGTTCCCGCGGCCGCCAAGGTCACCTTCAACGCCGCCACCCTGGTCGACGGCCTGTCGACCTCGACCGGCGCCCTGCCGAACGTGACCGTCCAGGACGATCGCAACGCCTCCAAGCCCGGCTGGAAGCTCACCGCCTCGGTGAACGACTTCGCCGGACCGAGCGCCACCATCGAGAAGAAGCAGCTCGGCATGGTCCCGACGATCGTCTCGGGCACCACCGGAGCCGTCGTCGGCGCCACCCAGGTCGCGGGCAGCGCCGCCTGGAACGGCACCACCGTCGCCTCGGCTCCCGCCGCTGCCGGCACCGGCACGACGGTCGTGGGTGCGAACCTCACGTTCGTCGCTCCCGCCGACAAGCCGGTCGGCACCTACACCTCGAAGATGACGCTCACGCTCGTCTCCGAGTAGCCCCGAGACCGTGGGGAGGATGAGTGCTGAATACTCATCCTCCCCACGGCCCTCACACCCTAATGAACCCCGCTCCGCAACCGCTCGTTAAGTCGTCGGCCCACCGGCGTCAACGCGGTCCTGACTGAATGCAGTGTGCAGATGACCCCCCGCTCTCGTCGTGCCCGGCGCACAGCCGCCGCCCTGCTGATCGCCACCGCGACAGTGGCCCTCCTCGCCCTCTCCGGAGCCGGCGCCGGTGCCGCCCTCGCCGACGACGGCGACTCGATCTCCATCGGCCCCGCCACCGACCAGGGCGCTGACACCAGCCGCACCCGCCTCAGCTACCAGGCCGCCCCCGGCCAGCACCTCGACGACGTGGTCGAGGTGCGCAACACCGGCACGACGCCGCAGACGATCACGGTCTTCCCGACCGACGCCTTCAACACCGACGAGGGCGCGTACGGCCTGCTCGACACCGGTGTGCAGCCCACCGATGCGGGCTCCTGGGTGCGGTTCGCCGACGGCTCGACCCAGGCGACGATCACGCTCGACCCGGGCGCGACCCAGCTCGTGCAGTACTCGCTCGACGTGCCGGCCGACGCCGCACCGGGCGACCACGCCGCCGGGATCGTGGCCTCGGCCCAGTCCGCCTCCGATCAGATCCTGGTCGATCGTCGCGTGGCGACCCGGCTGTACGTCCGCGTGCCGGGCGATCTGCAACCCGTCCTCTCGGTCTCGAGCATCACGGCGAGCTACGACCCCGAGTTCAATCCGCTCGACGGGCAGACGACGATCACCTACACGGTCAAGAACGACGGCAACGTCGCGCTCGGGGCCGACATGACCGTCGGGGTGCGCACCTGGTTCGGCATCGGAGCCGGCCAGACGGTGAAGGACGAGCTCGCCGAGATGCTTCCCGGCAGCACCCGCACGATCTCGGTCGTCGTGCCCGGGGTCGCTCAGCTCGGATATCTGAACCCCTTCGTCTCGCTGCTGCCCACGGTGGCTCCGGATGCGCAGAATCCCGGACCGCTCGACGAGGTCTCGCGGGACACCGTGGTGATCGCCCCGCCCTGGTGGCTGCTCGCGGTGCTCCTGGTCGGCGGCCTGGTGTGGCTGATCATCCGGATGCGCCGTCGCAGCGACGACAAGCGTGCCGAAGCGTGGATCGCGTTCACCGAGGAGCAGGCCAGGCAGAAGGCCGAGCAGGAGCTCGTCGCCAGCGGTACCGGTGCCGGTGCGCGCCGCGACGCCGACGGGGCCCGATGAACGCGTCTTCGCACCGGCTCGCCCGCGCCCTCGCCCCGGTGCTGATCTCCTTCGTCGCGGTCGCCACCGCCGTCTCAGGCGTCACGGCCGCGCAGGCCGCCGACGGGGGCAGCGGCGGGATCGACATCGCCGTCACCACGACGGCCAAGCCCGGCACCTCCCCGTCCAGCACCCCCGCGCCCGGTGCGACCACACCGAACAAGGCGCCCATCGTCCCGGCGGCAGGCACCGGCACCGGCACCGCCACGGGCGGCGGCACCACCCAGCCCGCCATCGACACCGCTTCCGCGGACACCTTCGACCTCGGCGGGGTGCTGTACATCAGCGGGGTGCGCACCGGCTTCTCGCCCTCGGTCAACCCGCTCGACGGCACGATGGACGTGAGCTTCACGGTGAAGAACGTGTCGAAGTCGACCCTCGACTCGAATGCGGAGCTGTGGCTGACGAACGTCTTCGGCGCCGGGATCGGCTCCCGCGCCGAGGTGGCGGTGCCTGCTCTGAAGCCGGGCGAGTCCCGCGTGGTGTCGGCCCCGCTCAGCGGGGTCGGCCAGTGGCTGCTCGTCTCCGCCCACGCCACGTTCACGCCGCCCGCGACGATCGACGGCGCCGAGGTGCCCCCGGTCACCCGGGACGCGGTCGTCGTGGTCTTCCCGTGGCTGATCGTGCTGCTCGCCGCGGGGAGCGCCGCCGGCTTCGCCGCCTGGTACATGGTGCGACGCGTCCCCCTTCCGGCCCTGACGCCGGAAACCGCCTGATCGGCGGCCGCAGCAGATGACCACCGAGATGCTGCCGGCGCCCGTCACGGCGCCGGGAGAGGGCGACGCCGCCTCACCGCCGCCCGGCTGGCGGCCGCCGAAGCCACCGCGCCCCCCGCGGGCACCCCGCGCCGAGCGCCCGCCGCGCATCCCGCAGCCCCCTCGCCGCCCGCCGCGCCGTCCTCCCGAGCGTGTGCCGCTCACCCCGGCCATGGCCCTGCTGCAGGCCTCCTGCGCGCTGCTGGCCGCGGTGCTGCTCGGGGTGCTGCTGAACGTGATGGTGCTCAGTCATCTGCAGCACGTGATCGGCCAGCAGAACCTCGAGAACACCTTCCGGGCCCAGCTGTCCGCCGGCACCGCCCCGGTGAGCGAGGGGACGGCGGACGACGTGCTGCTGCGCGACGGCGAGCCGGTGGCGGTGATCGACATCCCCGTCATCGGGCTGCACGAAGTGATCGGAGAGGGCAGCTCCTCGGTCGTGCTGAAGTCGGGGCCGGGCCACCGGCGTGACACGGTGCTGCCCGGGCAGGCCGGCCTGAGCATCCTGATGGGCCGCTCGGCGGCCTACGGGGGCCCGTTCTCGCGCCTGCAGGAGCTCACCACGGGTGAGACCTTCAGCGTCACCACCGGGCAGGGCGAGCAGATCTACGAGGTGATCGGGGTGCGCTACGCGGGGGACAGCTCGCCCCCGCCGCCACGCGCCGACGAGAGCCGGCTCGTGCTCGAGACCGCCCGCGGCCCGGCATTCATCCCCACCGGTATCGCCCGCGTCGACGCGACCCTCGTCTCCGAGGTGCAGCCTGCCGGTGCCCGGCAGACGCGCTACCTCACGCTGCCGCCCTCGAACAAAGAGCTCGCGGGCGACTTCGGCGCCGTCTGGGCGCTGGTGTTCGCGCTGCAGCTGCTGATCGTCGTCGAGGTCGCCGCCGTCTGGTCGCTCGTGAAGGTCGGTACCCGCAAGGCCTGGGTGGTCTTCGCCCCGATCGCCCTGCTGACCGGCCTCCTCGTGGCCGACCAGCTCTCCAGTCTCCTGCCCAATCTCCTGTGAGGACCCGATGACCGACCTCCACCGCGACGACCGCACCGTCGCTCTGCCTCCCCTCGCCGCACCCCAGCGCACGGCCCCGCGGTACAAGCGCGACTCCGGCGGCTTCGACGCCCTGCTGGAGCTCGAACCGCACGTGCCCGCCCCGCTCGCGTCCCTCGACGCGCGGGCGGTCTCCGCCTGGTTCGGCGACCACCAGGTGCTCGACCGGGTGTCGCTCACGATGCCGGCCGGGGTGGTCACCTCGCTGATCGGGCCGTCGGGATGCGGCAAGTCGACCTTCCTGCGCATCCTGAACCGGATGCACGAGCTCGTGCCCTCGGCGGGTCTGGCCGGTGAGGTGCTGCTGGACGGCGAGGACATCTACGACCCCTCACGGCGCCTGATCGAGGCCCGCAAGAGCATCGGCATGGTCTTCCAGAAGCCCAACCCGTTCCCCGCGATGTCGATCTACGACAACGTCATCGCCGGGCTCAAGCTCACCGGCGTGAGGGCCGACCGCGACCGGCGCGACCACCTCGTGGAGTCCTGCCTGACCAAGGCGGGGCTGTGGAAAGAGGTCAAGGACCGTCTGCGCGCCCCGGGCGGCGGCCTCTCGGGCGGTCAGCAGCAGCGCCTGTGCATCGCCCGCTCCCTCGCCGTGATGCCTCGGGTGCTGCTGATGGACGAGCCCTGCTCGGCCCTCGACCCGACCTCCACCCGCGTGATCGAGGAGACGATGCTCGAACTCGTGAACGACGTGACGATCGTGATCGTCACGCACAACATGCAGCAGGCGCAGCGGGTCTCGCAGCAGTGCGCCTTCTTCCTCGCCTCGCAGGGCGAGCCCGGCGCGATCGTGGAGCACGGCGACACCGAGGCGATGTTCGCCGACCCCATCGACCCGCGCACCTTCGACTACGTCAACGGCCGCTTCGGCTGATCAGGACGCGCGGGATCGCGTTCGCCCGCCGCGTTCGCCCTCAGCGGGACTCCGAGCCGGCCGCGAGCGGTTAAACTAGCCGCACGATGGCTACTTTTGGAAATCTCTCGGACCGGCTCGCCGAAACCTTCAAGAACCTCCGCACGAAGGGCAAGCTGAGCCCGGCCGACGTCGACAGCACGGTGCGCGAGATCCGTCGCGCCCTGCTCGACGCCGACGTCGCGCTCGAGGTCGTCAAGGAGTTCACCGGCAAGGTTCGCGAGCGCGCCCTCGGCGACGAGGTCAACCGCGCCCTGAACCCGGCCCAGCAGGTCGTGCAGATCGTCAACGAGGAGCTCGTGCAGATCCTCGGCGGGCAGCAGCGCCGGCTCGAGTTCGCGAAGAAGCCGCCGACCGTCATCATGCTCGCCGGCCTCCAGGGTGCGGGTAAGACCACCCTCGCGGGCAAGCTCGCGCGCTGGCTCGCCAAGGAGAACCACACGCCGATCCTCGTCGCGGCCGACCTCCAGCGGCCCAACGCGGTGAACCAGCTGCAGATCGTCGGCGGCCAGGCCGGCGTTCCGGTCTACGCCCCCGAGCCCGGCAACGGCGTCGGCAACCCGGTGCGCGTGGCGAAGGACTCGATCAAGTACGCGATCGACAAGCAGTACGACACCGTCATCATCGACACGGCCGGCCGCCTCGGCGTCGACGCCGAGATGATGAAGCAGGCGGCCGACATCCGCAAGGCCGTCGACCCCGACGAGGTGCTGTTCGTCATCGACGCGATGATCGGCCAGGACGCGGTGGCCACCGCCCGCGCCTTCCAGGAGGGCGTCGACTTCACCGGCGTCGTTTTGACCAAGCTCGACGGCGACGCCCGAGGCGGTGCCGCGCTGTCCGTGGCGTCGGTCACGGGCCGCCCCATCATCTTCGCCTCGACCGGCGAGACGCTCGACGCCTTCGAGCCCTTCTACCCCGACCGGATGGCCTCGCGCATCCTGGATCTCGGTGACATCCTCTCGCTCATCGAGCAGGCGCAGGGCGCCTTCGACGAGGAGGAGGCCCGCAAGGTCGCCGAGAAGTTCGCGACCGACAGCTTCACGCTCGACGACTTCCTGAAGCAGATGCAGCAGCTGCGCAACGTCGGCTCCATCAAGAAGATGATGAGCATGCTGCCCGGCGCCGGCGGCCTGAAGGAGCAGCTCGACAACTTCGACGAGAAGGAGATCGTGCGCACCGAGGCGATCATCCAGTCGATGACGAAGGCCGAGCGCACGAACCCGAAGCTCCTGAACGGCTCGCGGCGCCTGCGCATCGCGCGCGGTTCGGGCATGACGGTCACCGATGTGAACCAGCTCGTTCAGCGCTTCGAGCAGGCCTCGAAGATGATGAAGACGGTCGCCAAGGGCGGCGTGCCGAACGTGCCCGGCATGGGCCCGATCCCGGGTGCCGGCTTCGGCGGCGGGCGCGGCAAGCCGCAGGCCAAGAAGAAGAGCGGATCGCGCTCGGGCAACCCCGCGAAGCGGGCCGCCGAGAACGCGGCGCGCGCCTCGGGCGAGAAGCCGGCGGTCACGGCGGGCTCGGGCGGCGGTGCCGGCTTCGGCCTCGGCGCAAAGGCTCCGGCGGGCGGTCAGGACCCGAGCCCGGAAGAGCTCGAGGCCCTGCAGCGCTTCCTGCGCTAGGCGGAGCCTCGCGGTCGGTGAGCGGCTAGGCGCCACGCGGCCCCAGGGTGCCTATGCTGGCTCCATGACGACCACCTCCCGCCCTGTGCGCGTCGGCGTGCAGATCGCTCCTCAGCACGCCTCCTACGCGACCATCCGCGACACCCTCGCCGAGCTCGAAGACCTCGGCGTCGACATCGCCTTCAACTGGGACCACTTCTACCCGCTGTCCGGCGAGCCCGACGGCCTGCACTTCGAGGGCTGGACGATGCTCGCCGCCTGGGCCGAGCAGACCTCCCGCATCGAGTTCGGCCCTCTTGTCACCTGCAACAGCTACCGCAACCCCGACCTGCTGGCCGACATGGCCCGCACGGTCGACCACATCAGCGCCCACGACGGCGACACGGGCCGGCTGATCTTCGGCATCGGCTCGGGCTGGTTCGAGCGCGACTACGACGAGTACGGCTACGAGTTCGGCACGGCCGGTCAGCGACTGGATGCCCTCGCCGACGCCCTGCCGCGCATCGAGTCGCGCTGGGCGAAGCTCAACCCGGCGCCCACCCGCGACATCCCGGTGCTGATCGGCGGCGGCGGAGAGAAGAAGACCCTCCGCATCGTCGCCCAGCACGCCGACATCTGGCACTCCTTCGCCGACACCGAGACGCTGGAGCGCAAGCTCGGCATCCTCGGCGAGTGGTGCGAGAAGGTCGACCGTCCGATGTCCGAGATCGAGATCTCGGTCGGCACCCGCGGCGCCCGCGGCGACGGCCTGCCCGACATGGACCGGCAGCTCGAGCTCGGCGTCACGCTCTTCACCCTCGGCATCACCGCGCCCGAGCTCGACATGCAAGGCGTGCGCGACCTCGTGGCCTGGCGCGACTCGGTCACGAGCTAGCGCCGGCGGGCCGGCCGGCGCGAGGGCGGGCCGGCCGGCGCGAGGGCGGGCGGATGCTCAGGCGAGCCCGTGCCGCAGCTCCCGCGTGAGCGACGCCACGACCGCCTTCAGGCTCCCCCCGTTCGCCTCGGCGACCCGCAGCTGGCGCTGGTAGCTCGCGCCGTGCTCGAGGATCAGGTTCACCTGGTCGAGCTCGGCCGCGCAGCCCAGCCGCTCGGCGACCGGGGCGAGCCGGACGAGCTCGCCGGCCACCGCATCCGTCACCAGCTGCTCGTCGCCCGCCGAGTTCAGGATGATCTCGGCGTCCATGCCGTAGCGGGCCGCCCGCCACTTGTTCTCGCGCACGTACCAGGGCTGCATCGTCGGCAGCTCCTCGCCGGCGTCGAGGCGGGCCGACATGTCGTCGACGAGGCACTGGATGAGCGCGGCCACCGCCCCGATCTCCTCGGGGCTCGACAGCCCGTCGCAGGCGCGCATCTCGACCGTGCCCCACTGCGGGCTCGGCCGGATGTCCCAGCGCACCTCCGTATGGTCGCTGATCACGCCTGTGCGCAGCAGATCGTCGACGTACTCCTCGTAGTTCGCCCAGGCGCCGAACTGGTACGGCAGCCCGGCCGTCGGCAGCTGCTGGAACATCAGCGCCCGGTTCGAGGCGTAGCCCGTGTTCACGCCGCCCCAGAACGGGCTCGAGGCGCTCAAGGCCTGCAGGTGCGGGTAGTAGTTCAGCAGCGAGTTGACGATCGGCAGCGCCTTCTCGCGGTCGTCGATGCCGACGTGCACGTGGATGCCCCAGATCATCATGTTGCGCCCCCACCACTGGGTGCGGTCGATCAGCTTGTGGTAGCGCTCCTTGTCGGTGACGGTCTGGTCGAACCACTGCCCGAAGGGGTGCGAGCCGGCGCACATCACCTCGACGTCGAGGGGGTCGGTGATGGCCCGCACCTCGGCGAGCTGGCTCTGCAGGTCGTCCACGGCATCCGCCACCCGGTGGTGCACCCCGCTGACGAGCTCGACCGTGTTGAGCAGCAGTTCGCCCGTGATCCGCGGATGCTCGGAGCCGTCGTCCTGCCGGAGCGCGTCGAGCACATCGGCCGCCACCGACACCAGATCTCCCGAGCTCTGCTCGACCAGCGCGACCTCCCATTCGATGCCGAGGGTCGAGCGCTCCGAGGGGGCGAAGGAGATCTCCATGCAGGGGCCTTTCCAGAATTACCGCTTTGGGAGCAATCTCTGTCAGAATAGCCAGTCGAGTCTGCCCCCGCCCGACCCTCTAATCAGGCGGAGTGGATTCCCTCAGAGCTTGTGCCGAGTGTGCCCCCACGCTCACGGCCCCCAGTTCGCCCACCTCATAGATCACACAGGAGAATTGTGGCTGTCAAAATCCGTCTGAAGCGTCTCGGCAAGATCCGTGCGCCGTACTACCGCATCGTCGTCGCCGACTCGCGCACCAAGCGCGACGGTCGCGTCATCGAGGAGATCGGTCTGTACCACCCGACCGAGGAGCCCTCGGTCATCAAGGTCGACTCCGAGCGTGCCCAGTACTGGCTCGGCGTCGGCGCCCAGCCCACCGAGCAGGTCGCTGCGCTGCTGAAGCTCACCGGCGACTGGGGCAAGTTCAAGGGCGACAAGGACGCGGTCTCGACCGTGCGCGTCAAGGGCGACAAGGAGGCCTTCGTGGCCGACGAGAAGAAGAAGCCCGTGCTGAAGCCGAAGGCCGCCGAGCCCAAGGCCGTCGAGGCCGAGGCCGCTGCTGACGCCGAGGCCGCTGCCGCGACCGACACCGAGGCCAACGAGGTCGCGGTCGAGGCCGCCGAAGACGCTGCGGACAAGGCCTGACCTTGCTCGCACCCGCTCTCGAGCACCTCGTCAAGGGGATCGTCGACAACCCGGGCGACGTCCGGGTCATCACGAAGAGCTCACCACGCGGCGAGGTCCTCGAGGTTCGCGTGAACCCCGATGACCTCGGCCGCGTGATCGGTCGTTCCGGTCGCACCGCGAAAGCGCTGCGCACCCTCGTCACCGCTCTGGCCGATGGCCGGCGCGTTCGTGTAGACGTGGTGGACACCGATTACTGAGAACAACAAGACCCAACTGCGAGTCGGTCGTCTCACCAAGGCCCACGGGCTGAAGGGTGCGATCAAGCTGGAGCTGTTCACCGACGACCCGGAACGACGCTTCGTTCCGGGCGCGGTGTTCACCCTCCAGGTGCCCACGTCCTCGCCCTGGCACGGCAAGACCCTCGAGCTCGCCGAGCTGCGCATGTACAACGGGCATCCGGTGGGCTTCTTCAAGGGAGTCTCCGACCGCACGGCCGCAGAGGGCCTCGTCAAGGCCATCCTCTGGATCGACCTCGACGAGGCCGACGCGGTCTCCACCGAGCCCGACGCCTGGTACGACCACCAGCTGGTGGGCCTCCGCGTCGAGCGCGACGGTGAGCAGGTCGGCACGGTGAAGCTCGTCGAGCACATGCCGGCCCAAGACCTGCTGATCGTCAAGACGAACGACGGCGCCGAGGTCATGGTGCCGTTCGTCAAGGCGATCGTGCCGTCGGTCGACCTCGCAGCGGGCGTGGTCACGGTCACGCCGCCGACGGGGCTCTTCGAGGAGCTGCCCGACGACGACGAGCCGGCGCCGCGCGCACCCGACTCGGAGGCGTCAGACGCGTCCGACGCCGAGGCGCCTGCCGCGACCGACTCCGAGTAGTCGCGATGCGCATCGACGTCGTCACGATCTTCCCCGAGTTCTTCGACGTGCTCGACATCTCGCTGCTCGGCAAGGCCCGTCGCACGGGCATCCTCGAGGTCGTGCCGCACAACCTGCGCGACTTCACCCACGACCGTCACCGCACGGTCGACGACACGCCCTACGGCGGCGGCGCGGGCATGGTCATGAAGCCGGAGCCCTGGGGTGAGGCCCTCGACGAGGTGCTGCCCGAGCATCCGGATGCCCGGCCCGTCGTGATCTTCCCCTCGCCGGCCGGCACCGTGTTCACGCAGGCCATGGCCCGGGAGCTCGCCGGCCGCGACCACCTCGTGTTCGGCTGCGGCCGCTACGAGGGCATCGACCAGCGCGTGTTCGACCACGCGGCGACCCGCGCCGAGGTGCGCCTGGTCTCGATCGGCGACTACGTGCTGAACGGGGGAGAGGTCGCCGTGATGGCGATGATCGAGGCCATCGGCCGGCTCATCCCGGGCGTCGTCGGCAACCCCGAGAGCCTCGTCGAGGAGTCGCACGAGGACGGCCTGCTCGAGTACCCGAGCTACACCAAGCCCGCCTCGTGGCGCGGTCTCGACGTGCCGCCGGTGCTGATGAGCGGCAACCACAAGGCCGTCGACGTCTGGCGGCGCGAGCAGCAGCTCGAGCGCACACGGCGGGTGCGGCCCGACCTGCTGCCGCCCGAATAGCCGCTCGTCGGGCGTTCGCGAGCCGGCGACGGATGCGCGGCCGCGCTAGCTGCGCGCGGTGAGCACGAGCGGGCCGTCCTCGGTGATCGCCACCGTGTGCTCCATGTGGGCGCCGTTCGATCCGTCGGCGGAGCGCAGGGTCCAGCCGTCCTTGTCGGTGTAGATCTTGTCGGTCGTCTCGAGGAACCAGGGCTCGATCGCGATCACGAGGCCGGCGCGCAGCGGCAGCCCGCGACCGGCGCGGCCCTGGTTCGGCACGTGGGGATCGCCGTGCATCGTGCGGCCGACGCCGTGCCCGCCGAAGTCGGTGTTCACGCCGTAGCCGGCCGCCGTGGCGACCGCGCCGATGGCGGCGGAGATGTCGCCGAGCCGGTTGCCGGGCCTCGCCTCGGCGATGCCGGCGGCGAGAGCGGCGGTGGTGACCTCGATCAGCGTCGTGTCGGCCGCCGACTTCGGGGTGCCCACCACGACCGACAGCGCCGAGTCGGAGACCCAGCCGTTCACCGAGGCGGCGAAGTCGAGGCTCAGCAGGTCGCCGTCGCGCAGCGCGTAGTCGTGGGGGAGACCGTGCAGCACCGCGTCGTTGACGCTCGTGCAGAGCACCTTGCCGAACGGCGAGGCGCCGAACGAGGGGTGGTAGTCGATGTAGCAGCTCTCGGCGCCTCGCGACTTGATCATCTCGTGCGCGATCTGGTCGAGCTTCAGCAGGTTGGTGCCGACGGTGGCGCGCTTCGCCAGCTCGGTCAGCACCTCGGCGACGAACGCGCCCGCGGGCCGCATCTGCTCGATCTCGGCGGGGGTCTTGAGCTCGATCATGCGGGGTCCTTCCGGGCGGGGCGGTATCGGCACCACCAGGGTGGCGCGCGAAAGCGTTCATGAAGACCCTACCCACCGGGATCACAGCGAACTTCCGGAGAGCCTGCATACTCTGGACTCGTGTTCATCCGACGGGCCTTCTTCTACTGGCAGTTCCCCGCTGCGGTGATCCTCCCCGCGTGGATCCTGGTCGGCTGGGGCGTCTTCGCCGCCACCGGCTGGCAGATCCTCGGGCTGATCGTGGGCGTGATGATGCTCACCGTCGGCATGCTCGCGGTCGCCGGCATCACCTCGGCACGAAAAGAGGTGCGGGCGCAGAAGG
This sequence comes from Herbiconiux sp. VKM Ac-2851, assembly GCF_013205105.1. Taxonomy (NCBI): domain Bacteria; kingdom Bacillati; phylum Actinomycetota; class Actinomycetes; order Micrococcales; family Microbacteriaceae; genus Herbiconiux; species Herbiconiux sp. VKM Ac-2851. Next base: position 862,286 of record NZ_JABMLJ010000003.1, read on the forward strand.
CGGTCTCGTGGCTCGACGTGCTGCTGCTCACGGTGGTGCACGCCCTCGTCATCGCGGTCGGCTTCTTCACGGAGTTCACCGCCCTGCTCGGAACCCTCGCCGTCGTGGCGCTAATCGCCCTGTTCTGGGTCGGCATCGTCGAGCTCGTGGTCGAGACGCGCAAGCGCGTGCGCGCCACGCTCGCCGGCTTCGAGGCGCAGGCCGCCCGGGCGCAGATGCCGCGCACCCCGTCCGCTCCGGGTGCCGTGCGGGCACCCCGCGTCGACGGCGAGTACATCGTGATCGAGACGTCAGACCGGGGATCGTCGCCCCGCGCCTGACCGCGCTTTGCGTGCATCCGCTCGTCTGTGACACAATGGACCCTTGTGCCGCGGCCCGGCTCTGCCACAGGGGAGCCAGCAACTATCGGGCACAACATCTTCTACTGACACCGAAGCCGTAGTCGACCTGTGGCGGGTACAGATTGCGAACACATCATGCACATCCTCGACTCTGTCGATGCAGCGTCGCTGAAGAGCGACATCCCCGACTTCCGCGCCGGTGACACCGTCAAGGTGCACGTGAACATCGTCGAAGGCACGCGCTCGCGTATCCAGGTCTTCCAGGGCGTCGTCATCGCCCGCAAGAACGAGGGCGTCCGCGAGACCTTCACCGTCCGCAAGGTCAGCTTCCAGGTGGGCGTCGAGCGCACCTTCCCCGTGCACTCCCCGGTGATCGACCACATCGAGATCGTCACCCGCGGTGACGTGCGCCGCGCGAAGCTGTACTACCTGCGCAACCTCCGTGGCAAGAAGGCCAAGATCAAGGAGAAGCGCTTCGCGTAAGCTGCGCATTCTCTGCGTGCCCGGCACGCGCTGAGAGCTATCCTGAGCTCCCGACCACTACAGTGGTTCGGGAGCTCAGGCGGTTAAATGACAGACACATCAGTGCCCTCGCACGAACGACGCGAAGACACCGCCGGGGGGCGGTCGGACTCGTCGCAGTCGCGGCGCTCGCGCAGCGCGTGGCTATTCGCCCGCGACCTCGTGATCATCTTCGTCATCGCGCTGCTGGCGTCGGTGCTGATCAAGACGTTCCTGGTGCGCTCGTTCTACATCCCCTCGGGGTCGATGGAGAACACGCTGCAGGTCGACGACCGCATCCTGGTGAACCAGCTCGAGCCGAACCTCATCCCCATCACGCGCGGCGACGTCGTGGTCTTCAAAGACCCGGGCGGCTGGCTGATGCCCACCGTCGAGCAGCCGAAGAACCCGCTCGCTGCGGCGGTCGACTGGGTGCTCGAGGGCGTGGGCCTCGCCGCCGACGACGCCAACGACCACCTGATCAAGCGCGTCATCGGCCTGCCGGGCGACCACGTCGTCTGCTGCAACGCGCTCGGGCAGATGGAGGTCAACGACATCCCGCTCGACGAGAACTCCTACCTGAAGCTCCCCGACGGCGTCTCGGCCGTGTCGCAGGAGCCGTTCGACATCACGGTGCCCGCCGACTCCCTCTGGGTGATGGGCGACAACCGCTACAACTCGGCCGACTCGCGCTTCAACCAGGACAAGCCGGGCAAGGGGTTCGTGCCCGAGGCCAACGTGGTGGGGCGGGCCGTGCTGGTGACGTGGCCGATCGATCACTGGGGGTGGCTCGACAACCACGGGAGCGTGTTCGACGGGATCCCGTCGCGGGAGGATGCGGCGGAGCCGCTTTCTGCGCCGGCCTCTTCGTCGTTGTCGTCTGCCTCGTCGTCTGCGGGCGTGGTCGCTGCTCCTGCTCTGCCGGGGGCCGGTCGGTGAGTCCGGTCGCCGATCCGACGCTGCGGTTCGAGCGTGAGATCGCGGGGCTGGTGAAGCCGCGGCGGCGAGCTTCTGCGCCTCGGGTTCAGGATGCTCCTGCCGACGCCGCTCCCCACAGCGGTCTGATCATCGGCTGCGACGAGGTCGGGCGCGGCGCGCTCGCGGGGCCGGTCGGTGTCGGCGTCAGCGTCATCGACATCCGTTCCACGAAGTCGGTGCCCAAGGGGCTGCGCGACTCGAAGATGCTGTCGGAGCCGCGGCGCGAGGAGCTCGCCCCCATCGCCCGCGCCTGGAGCCTCGCCCACGCGGTCGGCTACGCCTCGGCCGCGGAGATCGACTCGCTCGGGATCAGCGCCTGCCTCGGGCTCGCGGGCAGCCGCGCCCTGGCGTCGCTGCTCGCCGACGGCGTGGACGTCTCCGCGGCGACGATCATCCTGGACGGGCAGTGGGACTGGCTGAGCGCCGCCGCTCCGGTGCCGGTGACGGTGCGCACCCGGATCAAGGCCGACCGCGACTGCGCCTCGGTCGCCGCGGCCTCGGTGATCTCGAAGGTCGCGCGGGACCGGATGATGATCGAGCACGCGGCCGAGCATCCGGCGTACGGCTGGGAGCGGAACAAGGGCTACGCCAGCGAGGAGCACCGCGACGCGATCGTCTCGCTGGGTGCTTCGCCGCTGCATCGGCACACCTGGCTGTCGCGGATCGTGGGGTCGACGGAGCTGTTCGATCTCGCGGCGCTGTCGGCGCTGGAGGCCGCGCCGATGGCGTCGGTCTCGCCGTCGGGTGCCGGCGGGCATCCGGAACCCGGCGTCGAGTCGGTCGCGTAGCCGCCTAGACTGGAGCCACGATGGACGAAGACGAATTCGAGGACTACGACCGTGAGGTCGAGCTCGCCCTCTACCGCGAGTACCGGGACGTGGTCTCGCAGTTCAAGTACGTGATCGAGACCGAGCGCCGCTTCTACCTCGCCAACGAGGTCGAGCTGGCCCGTCGCGACACGGAGCACGACTTCTACTTCGAGTTGACGATGAACGACGTGTGGGTGTGGGACGTGTACCGGTCCGACCGCTTCGTGAAGTCGGTGCGTGTGCTGACGTTCAAGGACGTCAACGTGGAGGAGCTCTCGAGCAAGGACTTCGAGCTGCCCAAGGAGCTCGCGCTCGACGAGTAGGGCTTCCTGCCTCTCCTGCACTTCTGTGTTCGTTCCTGAACCGTCCACAGTTTCGCGTCTGACGCGTTCTTGTCTGCCGTATTTCCGCACCCTTGGTCGCGGAGGTACACATGAAGGCGAAAGACGAACTGGGCCACCGCGGTGAGGACATCGCGGCCGAGCACCTGACCGGCATCGGCATGCAGGTGGTGCAGCGCAACTGGCGCTGTGCGACCGGCGAGATCGACATCGTGGCGAGCGACGGGCCCACGCTCGTCGTCGTCGAGGTGAAGACGCGCACCTCGGAGGCCTACGGGCATCCGTTCGACGCCGTCACGCCCGCGAAGCTGCGGCGGCTGCACCTGCTGGCCGCCGCGTACATCGCGGCCGTGCACCCCGGGCGTCGGATGCCGTTCCGCATCGACGTCGTCGGGGTCATCTGGCCGACGCACGGCGAACCGAGCGTGCAGCACCTCCGGGAGGTGCACTGATGGTCGCGCGCACGTTGTCGGTCGCCCTGCTCGGCATGAGCGGGGCTGTCGTGGAGGTCGAGGCGCACATCGCCGACGCGATCCCGGGGTTCCAGCTGATCGGGCTGCCCGACGCGGCCCTGTCCGATGCGAAAGACCGGGTGCGCGCGGCCGCCGCCAACGACGGCTGCGCCCTCCCGGCGAAGAAGATCGTCGTCAACCTCTCGCCGGCATCGCTGCCGAAGCAGGGGTCGACCTACGACCTCGCCATCGCGGTGGCGGTGCTCGCGGCAGAGGGGGTCATCGCGGCGTCGGCGATCGGGTCGGTGGTTCACCTCGGTGAGCTGAGCCTCGACGGCCGCGTGCGGCCGATGCAGGGCGCTCTGCCCGCGATCGTCGCCGCGCGGGCCGCCGGGTACCGGCGCTTCGTCGTGCCCGCCGGCAACGCCGCCGAGGCGCTGCTCGTGCCCGACGTCGAGATCGTGACAGTGGCCTCGCTGCGGGAGACCCTCATCCACCACGGGGCCGTGCTCGAGCCGACCGCGGTCGACCCGCTGATGCTCCCCGCGGCCTCGGCACCGCCGCCGCCCGACGGCGACCTCGCCGACGTGGTGGGCAACGCCGACGCCGTCGAGGCGCTCGTGGTGGCGGCGGCCGGCGGGCACCATCTGCTCATGCTCGGACCGCCCGGGGCGGGCAAGACGATGCTCGCGCAGCGGCTGCCCGCGCTCCTGCCCGACCTCGACGCGGAGCAGTCGCTCGTCGTCACCTCGGTGTCGTCGCTCGCCGGCCGGCCCTTGAACGGCCTGATCACGCGCCCGCCGCTGGAGAGCCCGCACCACACCTCGTCGGCCGCGGCCCTCGTGGGCGGGGGTTCGAAGGTCATCCGTCCGGGTGCCGCCGCGCGTGCGGCCCACGGCATCCTCTTCCTCGACGAGGCGCCCGAGTTCCCGTCGTCGGTGCTGGATGCGCTGCGGCAGCCGCTCGAGTCGGGCACGATCGTCATCCACCGGGCGAGCACGACCGCGCACTTCCCGGGCCGCTTCCAGCTCGTGCTGGCCGCGAACCCGTGCCCGTGCGGCCAGTACGGTGCCGGCGACGTGCCCTGCACCTGCTCGCCGCTCTCCCGCCGGCGCTACCTCGGACGCCTCTCGGGCCCGCTGCTCGACCGCGTCGACCTGCAGCTGCGCGTCAACCGCGTCACCACCTCGGCGGTGCGGATGACGGATGACGACCTCCCGCGCACCACCACCGCCTCGGCGCGGGCCCGCGTCGAGAACGCGCGCGCCGTCGCCCGCGCCCGCCTCTCGGGCACACCGTGGAAGACGAACGCCGAGGTGCCGGGCGCCTGGCTCCGCTCTCGCCCCCGCCGTCTCCCATCCGCCACCTCGGGGCCCATCGACCGCGCCCTCGAACGCGGCACCCTGACGATGCGCGGCTACGACCGCGTCCTGCGCGTCGCCTGGACCCTCGCCGACCTCGACGCCGTGCCCATCCCGACGCCCGACCACGTCGGCTGGGCGCTCTTCCTGCGGAAGTCGGTGTCGGCATGATGCTCTTCGGCCTCGACCGCTCCCTCGTCCTCGCGCTGGCCCGCGCCGTCATGGTCCCGCCGCCCGGCCCTGCCACCCCGCCGCCCACCGCGTCCGCTCCCTCAGTGACCGGCGACGAGTGGCAATCGCCGCCGCCGTCTCCGTCCGATCCCTCCGATGACTTCAGCTCGGAGGAGGCCTCTGCCGCACGCCTGTTCGCATCGGCAGCCTGGTCGGGCATCGCTGAACCGGGCGACTCGGTCGCGGGCCTCGTCGTGGCGGCACTCGGGGCGGAGCGTGCGCTCACGATGCTCATCGACCGCTCCGAACCCGCGCAGTGGTTCGCGGCGCTCGGCGCGGAGGTATCCGATTCCGATCAGGCAAGAAGCCACATCGAGCACGATGGGGTGACTGTCGAGGTGATCGCTGCAGCGCTCGAGCGGTGGCGGCCGAGGGTGGTGTCGCGAGTCGTGGTGGGTTCGCTCCGGTCGGCAGCACGCTTCGAAGCGCGGCTGCTCACGCCGGAGCATCCGCTCTGGCCGGAGGGCTGCCGAGACCTCGATCTCCACGCGCCGCACGCGCTCTGGGTGCGGGGGAACGTGGGGGCCGTCGACCATCCCGGCGGCGGTATCGCCATCGTCGGCTCCCGCGACGCGACGAATTACGGCGAGTACGTCGCCATGGAGCTCTCGGCCGGCGTCAGCGACCGCGGCTTCTCGGTCGTCTCCGGCGGCGCCTACGGCATCGACGGCATGGCCCACCGAGCAGCGCTCGTGAGCGGCGGCACGACGGTGGCATTCCTCGCCGGCGGTGTCGATCGCCTGTACCCGGCGGCCCACCACGACCTGCTGCTCCGCATCGCCGCCCGCGGCGCCCTCGTGTCCGAGCTTCCCTGCGGGGCTTCGCCCACCAAGTGGCGCTTCCTGCAGCGCAACCGCCTCATCGCCGCCATGACCCGCGCGACGGTGGTCGTCGAGGCGGGCCACCGCTCCGGATCCCTCAACACCGCAGGCCACGCCGCCGCCCTCGGCCGCCCCCTCGGCGCCGTCCCCGGACCGGTGACGAGCGCCACCTCGGCCGGCTGCCACCGCCTCCTCCGCGAGTACGACGCCACCTGCGTCACGACCCCGGCCGACGTCGTCGAACTCGTCCTCGGCCCCGCCACCGACCGCCCGTCCCTGCTCGACCCGCCGCCGCCGCCCCGCTCGTCCGCATCAGTGGCGCGCGGCTTGTCCGGATCAGTGCCGCCCGGCTCGTCCGGATCGGCGGCGCCCGGCTCGTCCGGATCAGTGGTGCCCGGCTCGCCCGGATCTGTGGCGCCTGGCTCGCTGGGATCGGTGCTGCCCCACCCGGCTGGTTCACCCATGCGAGCGGGCTCGGTCTCCGATGGCGTGTGCCCGGAGGTGCCTGGCGTCACGGATTCGTCCGCCGCGGGCGGTGATGCGGATACGCCGGCGGCGGAGGCCCCATCGAGCGGGGCCGGAGCGCCAGTGGCCGACGATGGTGCTGAGGTGCGGGTGCTCGACGCGCTCACCCGGCGCACGCGCCGTACCCCGAGTGACGTCGCGGCGCGTGCGGGACTGTCCGTTCGGGCGGTGGAAGCGGCGCTCGGCATCCTGCTGCTCGAGGGCCGCGTCGAGGAGACCGAGACCGGCTGGCGCCGCAGCCGCGCCTGACCTCGCGGGCGCGCCCGACTTCGCGAGTATGCCCTACTTCGCGGGCACGCCTGACTTCGCGGGTAGGTCTCGCGTGGTGGCTGCGCTGAGCCATCGGCAGGGATCCATCTGGCAGTCAAGCCTGCATCGCAGGGCCGTGAGCGCTGCGGACTGAGATTCGGGGGTAGCGCGCCCATAGTGGCTTCGCTACCCCCGAATCTTCTTCCGTGGTGTACACGCGGACGCGTCCGGAAGGTGGCGGTGACGGCGGCGGTGGCCGGTGGGGAAGCGCAGGACGATCGTGCGGGTGGGGAGGTGTGGGCGATCGGCGTTGTGCGGGCGAGGTGGGAGGAGCTGCGGCGGGGTTTGGGGAGGCGGCAAAGGGGTGGGGCTGGGAGGATGGGGGCATGGGTCAGTACGGGGTGCCTGGGCACACGATCGTTCATATCAGCGACACGCATTTTCTGGCGGGGGAGCGGGCGCTGTACGGGGCCGTCGATACCGACGCGGGGCTGACGCAGGCGCTGCGGCAGCTGGAGGGGTCGGGGATGCGGCCCGAGCTGCTGGTGTTCACCGGGGACATCGCCGACCTCGGGGAGGAGGACGCGTACCGGCGGATCCGGGGGATCGTCGAGCCGGCCGCCGTGCGGCTGGGGGCGCAGGTGCTGTGGGTGATGGGGAACCACGACGATCGGGCGCGGCTGCGGGTCGAACTGCTGGACGAGGTGGCGGCGACGGAGCCGGTGGTGGCGAGCATCCGCTTGGGTGGACTGCGGGTGATCGCGCTCGACACGAGTGTGCCCGGGTACCACCACGGTGAGCTGTCGGGCGAGCAGCTGGAGTGGCTGCGGGCCGAGCTGGCCGAGCCGGCGCCCGAAGGGACGGTGCTGGCCCTGCACCATCCGCCGATCCCGACGACGATTCCGCTGATGCCGATCCTCGAGCTGCAGCGGCAGGACGAGCTCGCCGCCGTGATCCGGGGGAGCGATGTGCGTGCGGTGCTCGGCGGGCACCTGCACTACTCGACGCACAGCACGTTCGCGGGGGTGCCGGTGTCGGTGGCCGCGGCGACCTGCTACACGATGGACATGGTGGCGCCACGCGGGCGGCTCGTCGGGCTCGGGGGCGGGCAGTCGTTCTCGATCGTGCAGGTGTACGACGACCGGATCGTGCACTCGATGGTTCCGGTGGGAGAGTTCCCGGTGGTGTCCGGGTTCGACAACGCCTTCGTCGACCGGATGGCCGAACTGCCCCCCGACGAGCAGCTCGAGGCCTTCTCGAAGCACGTCGCACCGCCCGCCTGACTCCGCCACCGGCCTGACACCCCAGCCGCCCGACACCTTCGCGCCGCAACAGGGCGGGCGGCGTGGGGAGGGCCGGCACCGCGTGCGGCGGGGCATGCTGGGGGGATGGTCGGGATCGGGGAGGCGCGGGAGGGGTACGCGCGGTACCTGCGGCTCGAGCGGGGGTGCTCCGAGCACACCGTCCGCGCGTACGGGGCCGATCTGGGGGATCTGGAGCGGTTCGCCGAGGCGCGTGGGGTGCAGGACGTCGAGGGGCTCGATCTCGAGGTGTTCCGCGACTGGCTGTGGGAGGGGTCGCAGTGGGAGCTCGCCAAAGCGACGCTCGCGCGGCGGGCCGCGACCGCCAAGACGTTCTCGGCGTGGCTGCGCCAGACCGGGCTGACGGAGGTCGACGCGGCGGTGCGGCTGCGGGCGCCGAAGCCCGACCGGTCGCTGCCGCGGGTGCTGAGCGACGACTCGATGGGCGCGGTGCTGCAGACCCTGCAGGAGCGGGCCGCCGAGGGCGAGCCCGGCGCGCTGCGGGACGTGGCAGTGGTCGAGCTGCTGTACGCGTCGGCGCTCCGTGTGTCCGAGCTCGTGGGCATCGACGTCGACGACCTCGACCTCGACCGCCGCACCGTGCGGGTGGTGGGCAAGGGCTCGAAGGAGCGGATCGTGCCCTTCGGCAAGCCCGCCCAGCTCGCGCTGAGCGACTACCTCGCGCGGGCGCGCCGGCCGCTGCTCGAGAGGAGCGAGAAGCCGCAGAAGGGTGCCCTCTTCCTCGGCTCCCGCGGCGGCCGGCTCGGCACGCGAGCCGTCTACCAGCTCGTCGCCGCGCTGCTCGAGTCGGTGCCGGGGAGCGGGCCGGCGGGGCCGCACGCCCTGCGGCACACGGCGGCGACGCACCTGCTCGACGGCGGTGCCGATCTCCGGGCCGTGCAGGAGATGCTCGGCCACGCGAGCCTCGGCACGACCCAGATCTACACGCACGTGAGCGTGGAGCGGCTGCGGTCGTCGTACAAGGCGGCCCACCCCCGGGCCTGACGAGGGCTGCCGGCAGCAGCACCGCCCGCGGGATGCCGCCGAGCAGCAGTCGCGGGTTGACGTACTCGCCCGCGATCCGCACGCCGAGGTGCAGGCAGTGCGATCCGCAGTGCCCGCCCGAGGCGACCGTGCCCAGGGGCCGGCCGTGGGCGACGGGGGAACCGACGGTGAGTCCCGGGGCCGCGACGACGGGTTCGAGCGAGGAGCGCACTCCGTCGCCGTGGTCGAGGGCGACGAGCATCCGGTCGCCCACCGTGCCCGCGAAGGCAACCACCCCGTCAGCCGGCGCCAGAACCGGAAGGCCGGAGGAGGCGGCGAGGTCGATGCCCCGGTGGCCCGCGCCGTAGCGATGGGGCGGCGCCACGAACTCAGCCGCCACCACGTGCGAGGTGAGCGGCCACGACCAGTGCGCACCGATCGAGGCCACCATGAGGACGAGCAGGAGGGCGGCCGGCAGCAGGGGCATGCCGGGCATCCTGACGACCGGCCGAAGTGAGCACCTGCCCGAAAGGGATTCTGCGAACAGAGGAAGCTGCTCCGACAGCTGTGCAGGAGGAGACGCCAAGACGCGCGAACCGTGCCAGGATCGGAGAGCGGGTCACGCCGGCCGATGACGTCCGGCACCCGGTACGTGCGAGGGAGTGTGTGGGATGACGAATCAGAGTGCGGGCAGCAGAACCGACCACGCGACCGAGAGGAAGCTCCGCCGCAAGGTGATCGCGCTGTCGATCGCCGCGGCTCTCGGTGGCTTCCTGTTCGGCTTCGACTCCTCCGTGATCAACGGGGCGGTGAAGGCGATCGAGGAGGACTTCGCCCTCGGCAGCCTGCCGCTGCTCAGCGGCTTCACGGTGGCGAGCGCCCTGCTCGGCTGCGCGATCGGCGCCTACTTCGCGGGCCGCCTCGCCGACCGCATCGGCCGCATCCCGGTGATGCTCATCGGCGCCGGCCTCTTCCTCGTCTCCTCGATCGGTTCGGGTTTCGCCTTCGCGGTCTGGGACCTCATCGCCTGGCGCGTGATCGGCGGCCTCGGCATCGGCATCGCGAGCGTGATCGCCCCGGCGTACATCGCCGAGATCGCACCGAAGGCCGTGCGCGGCGCCCTCGGCAGCCTGCAGCAACTCGCCATCACCCTCGGCATCTTCGCCGCACTGCTCTCCGACACCCTGCTGCAGGGCGCGGCCGGCGGCCCGAACGAGCCGCTCTGGTTCGACCAGGACGCCTGGCGCTGGATGTTCATCGTCTGCGCCATCCCCGCCATCGTCTACGGCGTGCTCGCCTGGCGCCTGCCCGAGTCTCCGCGCTACCTCGCCGGCAAGGGCCGCAAGGAGGACGCGCGGAAGGTGCTGGCGAGCGTGGTCCCGGCGAACGAGGTCGACGGGGCGCTCGAGGAGATCGAGACGTCGCTCCGCGAGGACAAGGAGAACGCCCGCACCGCCAGCCTCCGCGGAAAGATGTTCGGTCTGCTGCCCGTGGTCTGGGTGGGCATCCTGCTGTCGATGTTCCAGCAGCTGGTCGGCATCAACGTCATCTTCTACTACAGCACCAGCCTGTGGAGCTCGGTCGGTTTCGACACCTCGAATTCGAGCACCAGCTTCACCATCTCGGTCGTGACGAGCATCATCAACGTGCTGGTGACCTTCGTGGCCATCTTCTTCGTCGACAAGGTGGGCCGCCGCCCGCTGCTGCTCACCGGCTCGGCGGGCATGGCGGTCTCCCTCGGCGTGATGGCCCTGGCGTTCTCGCAGGCGGTCGTCACCGACGGCGCCCCCCAGCTGCCCGGTGCCTGGGGCCCGATCGCCCTGGTCGGAGCGAACCTGTTCGTGATCTTCTTCGGGGCGACCTGGGGCCCGATCGTCTGGGTGCTGCTCGGCGAGATCTTCCCGAACCGCATCCGCGGCCGTGCGCTCGGCATCGCAGCCGCGGCTCAGTGGCTGACGAACTTCGCCATCACCGAGACCTTCCCGGCGCTGTCGAGCTTCTCGCTCGCCTTCACCTACGGTCTTTACACCTTCTTCGCGCTGGTGAGCTTCTTCTTCGTGTTCTTCGCGGTGCCCGAGACGAAGGGCCGCTCGCTCGAGAGCATGGACAGCCTGAAGGTCGTGCGGAAGAACAGCAAGCAGGCGGTCGACGCCCAGAAGGCCTAAGCGCCCAGAAGGCCCAGGCGCCCAGGAGGCCCAGCCGGCGCGGGTGGTATAGTTCTCGGAGCACCCCGCTCGTCGGGGTGACTTCGCGTGCCCTCGAGGCAGCAGCATCCGATCGGTCCCACCGTGAACACCCCACCGTGAACACGGGCGGGCCGGATGCGCGCCGGGCACCAGGATCCACGGCCATCGTCGTGGAGCAAACCGAGAACAGAAGGAGTACGGCACATGGCCGTCGTCACCATCCGCCAGCTGCTCGACAGCGGCGTGCACTTCGGGCACCAGACCCGCCGCTGGAACCCGAAGATGAAGCGATTCATCTTCACCGAGCGCTCCGGCATCTACATCATCGACCTGCAGCAGTCGCTGGGCTACATCGACAAGGCCTACGACTTCGTCAAGGAGACGGTCGCCCACGGCGGCACCGTGCTCTTCGTCGGCACCAAGAAGCAGGCCCAGGAGTCCATCGCCGAGCAGGCGACCCGCGTCGGCCAGCCCTACGTCAACCAGCGCTGGCTCGGTGGCCTCCTCACCAACTTCCAGACGGTCTCCAAGCGCCTCGCGCGCATGAAGGAACTGGAAGAGCTCGACTTCGAGGACACCGCGAAGAGCGGCTTCACGAAGAAGGAGCTCCTCATCAAGAAGCGCGAGCTCGACAAGCTGCACAAGTCGCTCGGCGGCATCCGCAACCTGACGAAGACCCCGAGCGCGCTCTGGGTCGTCGACACCAAGAAGGAGCACCTCGCGATCGACGAGGCCAAGAAGCTGGGCATCCCGGTCATCGGCATCCTCGACACGAACTGCGACCCCGACGAGGTGCAGTACCCGATCCCGGGCAACGACGACGCCATCCGCTCCGTCGCGCTGCTGACCCGCATCGTGGCCGACGCCGCGGCCGAGGGCCTCATCCAGCGTCACCAGAAGCCGGAGGAGGCCGGAAACGTCTCCGCCGTCGAGCCGCTGGCCGAGTGGGAGCGCGAGCTGCTCCAGGCCTCCGAGAACCCCCAGGCCGAGGACGAGAAGATCGAGGCCGTCGACGGCGAGATCTCCGGTGAGGTCGACACCGAGGCCGTGGCCGAGGTCATCGCCGCCGAGGTCCCCGTCGAGGAGAACGACGCCGACGCCCAGGCCGAGGCCGACCTCGCCGCGATCACCGACGAGTCGCTCGTGGTCGAGCACCACGTCGAGTCCGACGCCGAGACCGAGGCGAAGATCGAGGCCGAGGCCACCGACGCCGAGAAGCGCCCCGCCGCCGAGTAAGGCCCCTGCCGCCGCGAGCGGCCGGTCGCCGCGAGGCAGCCGGCCGCCCGACGGCGGCCACCGACGACACGTCGAACCACTCATGAACGGCGGGCCGGCCACGAACCGGCCCGCCACATCTCTCAAGGAGTCAGAAACACATGGCAACAATCAGCCTGGCTGATGTCAAGGCGCTGCGCGAGCAGCTCGGCACCGGCATGGTCGACACCAAGAACGCCCTGGTCGAGGCCGACGGCGACATGGAGAAGGCCGTCGAGATCCTCCGCCTCAAGGGTGCGAAGGGCAACGCGAAGCGTGCCGACCGCTCCACCAGCGAGGGCCTCGTGGCCGCGTCGCAGGGCGACGGTGCCGCGACGATGATCGAGCTCGCCTGCGAGACCGACTTCGTGGCGAAGGGCGAGAAGTTCATCGCCCTGGCCGACAAGGTTCTCGCTGCCGCCGCAGCCGCGGGTGCGTCCACCGTCGAGGAGGCCCTCGCGGCCCCCGCCGACGGCAAGACGGTCGCCGACGTCATCAACGACGAGGCCGCCATCCTGGGCGAGAAGATCGAGCTCCGCCGCATCTCGCGGCTCGAGGGCGAGAACTTCGAGATCTACCTGCACAAGACCTCGAAGGACCTGCCCCCCCAGGTCGGCGTGGTCGTGGCGTACACGGGTTCCGATGCCGAGACCGCTCGCTCCATCGCGCAGCACATCTCGTTCGCCGACCCGCAGTACCTCTCCCGTGACGACGTCCCCGCCGACGCCGTCGAGAAGGAGCGCGCGATCGTGACCGAGATCTCGAAGAACGAGGGCAAGCCGGAGGCGGCTCTGCCCAAGATCGTCGAGGGTCGCGTCACCGCGTTCTTCAAGCAGGTCGCCCTGCTCGAGCAGGACTACGCGAAGGACAACAAGCTCTCGGTCTCGAAGGTGCTCGCCGAGGCGGGCATCCAGGTGACCGGTTTCGCCCGATTCAAGGTCGGCGCGTAACACACCACGAGAAGGGCTCGGACCGAACGGTCCGGGCCCTTTTCCACGCCTGCGCGCATTCGGGGCCGGGCGGGAGACGATAGCCTGAACACGGGCATGACGAGAGGATGCATGACGGATGAGCGAGCCGGATTCGAAGCGCAGGGTACTACTGAAACTCTCCGGTGAAGCGTTCGGCGGTGGCTCCCTCGGGGTCAACCCCGACGTCGTGTCCGGACTGGCCAGGGAGATCGCGGAGGCGGCCCAGGAGGTCCAGATCGCGATCGTCGTCGGCGGCGGCAACTTCTTCCGCGGCGCCGAGCTGTCGACCCGCGGCATGGACCGCGGTCGCGCCGACTACATGGGCATGCTCGGCACGGTGATGAACGCCCTCGCCCTGCAGGACTTCCTCGAGCAGGCCGGCGCCGAGACGCGCGTGCAGTCCGCCATCTCGATGACGCAGGTCGCCGAGCCGTACATCCCGCGCCGCGCCATCCGGCACCTCGAGAAGGGCCGCGTCGTCATCTTCGGCGCCGGCGCCGGGCTGCCCTACTTCTCCACCGACACGGTCTCGGCGCAGCGCGCGCTCGAGATCCACGCCGACGAGGTGCTCGTCGCCAAGAACGGCGTCGACGGCGTCTACTCGGCCGACCCGCGCATCGATCCGGATGCGGTGAAGCTCGAGTTCCTCACCTACAACGAGGCGCTCGTGCAGGGCCTCAAGGTCGTCGACTCGACCGCCTTCAGCCTCTGCATGGACAACGGCATGCCGATGCACGTGTTCGGCATGGAGCCGGCGGGCAACGTCGCGAAGGCCATCCGCGGCGAGCGCATCGGCACCCTGGTCGCGACCTCGCACTGAGGCGTCCCACTACACTTGACAGCACAGATCCACTGAAGGAGTTGCCGTGATCACGGATGTACTGGCAGATGCCACCGAGCGAATGACCAAGGCCGTCGAGGTCACGAAGGACGACTTCTCCAGCGTGCGCACCGGCCGGGCGAACCCCGCGCTGTTCCAGAAGATCCTGGTGTCGTACTACGGAACGCCGACGCCGCTCGAGCAGCTGGCGTCGCTGCAGAACCAGGAGGCGCGCACCCTCCTGGTCACCCCTTACGACAAGAGCGCCCTCCGCGACATCGAGCAGGCCATCCGCGACGTGCCGAACCTGGGTGCACAGCCCAACAACGACGGCACGGTCATCCGCGTCACCCTGCCCGACCTCACCGAGGAGCGCCGCAAGGAGTACGTGAAGATCGTCCGCACCAAGGCCGAGGACGGCAAGGTCTCGATCCGCAACATCCGCCGCAAGGCGAAGGACGACCTCGACGCCCTGAAGAGCGAGGTCGGCGACGACGAGGTGACGCGCGGCGAGAAGGAGCTCGAGCAGGTCACCAAGCGCTACGTCGACGCCATCGACGACGCCCTGAAGCGCAAGGAAGCCGAGCTCCTCGAGGTCTGACCTCGACAGGTCAGACACCGACGGCCCCCGATGAGCCACGAACCCGGCCGGCACCAGCCCGGTCGCCACGAGCCCCGCCCGAGCCGCACGCCGCCCGTGCGCCGCACGCGCACGCTCACTCGCGCCGAGATCCAGGCGCAGGTGCGGGCCCGCAAGGAGCAGTTCGACGAGGCCAACGAGAAGATCACCGCGCGCTCGGGCCGCAACCTCGTCTCGGCCATCCTGATCGGTGTCGTGCTCGCGGGCGTGATGGTCGTCAGCCTCGTGGTCATCAAGGAGCTCTACCTGGTGCTGGCCGTGGTGCTGGTCACCTTCGGCACGCTCGAGCTCGCCACCGCGCTGCGGGTGGCGAAGCTGCACGTCGCGCGCATCCCGACGGTGATCGCCGGGGTCGCCGTGGTGCCCGCCGCCTACTACTGGGGCGCCACCGGGCAGTGGCTGGTGGCCCTCGCAGGCATGCTCCTGGTCACCCTCTGGCGGCTCGTCGAGGTCGCCGTGCGTCAGCCGCGCAGCCAGGGGCCGAGACCGGATGCACGGGGCCTCCTCAAAGACCTGGGCGCCGGCATCTTCGTGCAGGTCTACGTCTCGTTCCTCGCGAGCATCTCCGTGCTCCTGCTGGCCCAGGAGGGCGGGCAGTGGTGGGTGCTGTCGTTCATCATCGTGGTGGTGCTCGTCGACGTGGGGGCCTACGCCAGCGGCCTGAACTTCGGCAAGCACCCGATGGCTCCGACGATCAGCCCGAAGAAGACCTGGGAGGGTCTCGCCGGTGCCCTGCTGGCCGCCCTCGTCGGAGGCGTGCTGCTGTCGATCCTGCTGCTCGGCCAGCCCTGGTGGTTCGGTCTGCTCTTCGGTGCGGTGATCACGTTCACCGCCACCGTGGGCGACCTGTCGGAGTCGCTGCTGAAGCGTGACATCGGCATCAAGGACATGAGCTCCTGGCTGCCCGGGCACGGTGGATTCCTCGATCGGCTCGACTCGATCCTGCCCTCCGCGGCGGCCGCCTACCTGCTCTGGGTGGTCTTCGGATCGTGATCTCGGCGAAGTTGGGCACAATAGAGCCGTGAGCGCACCGTTTCCCCGCACCCGCAGTTCGAGCCTCGGCTACGACATCGACGAGGTCGACGACTTCCTGGCCCGGGCTCGCGTCGCCTACGACGAGCGCGACCAGGCCGGCGAGTTCACGCTGACCGCCGCGATGGTGCGGCAGACCGCGTTCGGCATGGAGAAGGGCGGCTACGACGCCCGCGCCGTCGACGCCGCGCTCGAGCGGCTCGAGGACGCCTTCGCGCTGCGGGAGCGCGACCAGGCCTACCGGCAGCAGGGCGACGAGGCGTGGTTCGCCGAGGCCCGCGGCCGTGCGGCCGAGATCCTCGCCCGGCTCGAGCGGCCCGACGGCGAGAAGTTCGACCGCGCCGGGTTCCTCCGCCAGGGCTACAACCGCCGGGACGTCGACGCCTTCGCCGCCCAGCTCGTGGAGTACTTCCGCTCCGGGGCCGACGTGAAGGTCTCCGACGTGCGCACGGCGGTCTTCCGGCCGGGGCGAGGCGGCTACAGCGAGTCGCAGGTCGACGCCGTGCTCGACGCGGTGGTCGACGTGATGCTCGCGGTGCGCTGAGCGCACGATTCTTCAGAAAGCGCGCAGAATTCGCGCATCCTGTGAAAGAAATCGCCACGGATATTTCGATCACGTAAAGAAACCTGTTCAGCCCTGGCCCCCGCTTGGGCGGCGCCCGTTCTTTGTGTTAGCTATGGTGCACAGCACAAGCGGGTCGCACGCGCATCGTCGCGCCTGCCCGCCTACGAAACAGGAAGAGGTAATGCGAGACATGACGCCCGCATCCACGTTCACCCGGCGCTCGCTCACGCTCGTCGCCGGCGGCGCCGCCTTCGCGCTCGCCCTCACCGGCTGCGCCGGCTCAGGCGGCGACTCGTCGAGCTCCGGCGACGCCATCATCGTCGGCACGACCGACAAGGTCACCACGCTCGACCCGGCCGGCTCGTACGACAACGGCTCGTTCGCCGTGATGAACCAGGTCTTCCCGTTCCTCATGAACACCCCCTACGGCAGCCCCGACGTCGAGCCCGACATCGCCGAGAGCGCCGAGTTCACGGCTCCCACCGAGTACACGGTGAAGCTCAAGGAGGGCCTGACCTTCGCGAACGGCAACGAGCTCACCTCGTCCGACGTGAAGTTCAGCTTCGACCGCGACCTCGCGATCGCCGACCCGAACGGGCCGTCGTCGCTGCTCTACAACCTCGACTCGGTCGAGGCTCCCGACGACCTGACCGTCGTGTTCAAGCTGAAGAGCCCCGACGACCAGGTCTTCCCGCAGATCCTGTCGAGCCCCGCCGGCCCGATCGTCGACGAGGAGGTCTTCTCGGCCGACTCGATCACCCCCGACGCCGACATCGTGAAGGGCAAGGCGTTCGCCGGTCAGTACTCGATCGACAGCTACGACTTCAACAACCTGATCTCCTACGTGCCGTTCGACGGCTACCAGGGCGTCCTCCCGCCGGCCGAGTCGCCCGTGCAGGCGAAGTACTACGCCGACTCGTCGAACCTCAAGCTCGACGTGCAGGAGGGCAACATCGACGTGGCGTTCCGCAGCCTCTCGGCCACCGACGTCGACGACCTCTCGGGCAACGACAAGGTGAAGGTCTACGACGGCCCCGGTGGAGAGATCCGCTACATCACCTTCAACTTCAACACCCAGCCCTTCGGTGCCACCACGGCCGAGGCCGACCCGGCGAAGGCCACGGCCGTGCGCCAGGCCGTCGCCGACCTGATCGACCGCGACGAGATCGCCGACCAGGTCTACAAGGGCACCTACACCCCGCTGTACTCCTTCGTGCCCGCCGGTCTGACCGGCGCCACCGAGGTCATGAAGGAGCTCTACGGCGACGGCGACGGCGGCCCCAGCGCCGACAAGGCGAAGGCGACCCTCGAGGCCGTCGGTGTCACCACCCCCGTCGAGCTGAACCTGCAGTACAGCCCCGACCACTACGGCCCCTCCTCGGGCGACGAGTACGCGCTGATCAAGGACCAGCTCGAGTCGTCGGGTCTGTTCACGGTGAACCTGCAGTCGACCGAGTGGGTGCAGTACGCGAAGGACCGCACGGCCGACCTGTACCCGGCGTACCAGCTGGGCTGGTTCCCCGACTACTCCGACGCCGACAACTACCTGACGCCGTTCTTCCTCACCGAGAACTTCCTCGGCAACCACTACGACAACACGGAGGTGAACGACCTGATCCTGAAGCAGGCGTCCACCCCCGACGCCGCCGAGCGTCAGTCGATCATCGAGGAGATCCAGGCCAAGGAAGCCGTCGACCTGTCGACCGTTCCCTACCTGCAGGGCGCCCAGGTGGCCGTCGCGGGCACCGACGTCGACGGCGTCACGCTCGACGCCTCGTTCAAGTTCCGCTACGCACCCCTCACCAAGTAGAGATACCGGCAAAGGGATAAGACGAAGGACGGGTTAGGGTACTTCCTGGCCCACCGCACTGGGGCGACCGGTTCAGCCGGTCGCCCCTCGTGCGCCACCGGCTCCGACTGATTGGCAACGATGACGACAAGTCTGCTTCCGACCGACGCTCCGTCGGTGGTCGCCCCCAAGCCCAAGAGCGCGGGGGGAGGGCTCGGCAGGTACCTGCTGATCCGCTTCCTGCTGATCTTCCCCACCATCTTCATCCTGGTCACGCTCGTGTTCCTGCTGATGCGCACCATCGGCGACCCGATCACGGCGGCCCAGGGCGGCCGGCTCACGGCCGAGCAGCTGCAGGAGCGCATCCACGCCGCCGGCTACGACCGGCCCGTGCTGGTGCAGTACTTCGAGTACCTCGGCCAGGTCTTCACCGGCAACTTCGGCAACACGATCTCCGACAACCGCCCGGTCACCGAGGTGCTCCTCACCTACGGCGGCGCCACGCTCGAGCTCGCCTTCTACGCGCTCATCGTCGCGTTCATCGTGGGCATCCCCCTCGGCATGCTGGCCGCGTCCATGCGCGACCGGGTTCCGGATGCCGTCCTGCGCATCTTCGCCATCCTCTGCTACGCGACCCCGGTGTTCTTCGCCGGCCTCCTGCTGAAGCTCGTCTTCTCGGTCTGGCTGCAGTGGCTGCCGGTCGCCGGACGGGCCTCGACCCGCACCGAGCTGTCGATGCAGACACTGCCGAACAAGACCGGCATCTACCTGATCGACGCGATCATGCTCGGCAACCCGAACGCCATCGGCGATGTGCTCTCCCACGCCGTGCTCCCCGGCATCGCACTTGGCCTCCTGACCGCCGGCGTCTTCCTCCGCCTGGTGCGCACGAACGTCATCGGCACCCTCGGCACCGACTACGTCGATGCGGCCCGCTCACGCGGCGTCAGCGAGTTCCGGCTGGTGCGGAAGCACGCCTACAAGCCGGCGCTCATCCCGATCATCACCGTGATCGGCCTGCAGATCGCCCTGCTCCTCGGCGGAGCGGTGCTGACCGAGACCACCTTCGAGTGGAAGGGCCTCGGCTTCCAGCTGGCCGCCTACCTCGCCGCGCGCGACTTCGTGGCGGTGCAGGGCATCGTCGCGCTGCTCGCCGTCTTCGTCGCCGTCACGAACTTCGTCGTCGACGTGATCGCTGCGCTGATCGACCCGAGAGTGAGGTACTGATCATGACGAACGACGTCATCGCCTCTGTGCCGCCCGTGAAGAACACCCTGCTCGGCCGACTCCCGGTCGTGAAGCAGCTGCGCCAGAGCGTGGGCCTGCAGCGCGGCATGCTCATCGCCGGCCTCACCATCACCGGACTGTTCGTGCTGGTCGCGATCTTCGCCCCGCTGATCGCGCCCTACGGCTTCGCCCAGCTGCGCGACGCCCAGGGCTCGTTCGGCGCCCAGCAGCCGCCGAGCGCCGCCCACATCATGGGCACCACCGTCGGCGGGTACGACGTGTTCTCCCGCGTGATCTGGGGAGCCCAGACCGCGGTGCTCGTCATCGTGCTCGCCGTGGTGTTCTCGATCATCGCCGGCATCCTGCTCGGCCTGGTCTCCGGCTACCTCGGCGGCTGGCTCGACCGGGTGCTCGTCGTCATCGGCGACGCCATCTACGCGTTCCCCTCGCTGCTGCTCGCGATCGTGCTCTCGATCGTCATCTCCGGCGGGCAGTCGAGCCTCTGGGGCGGCATCCTGGCGGCGGCGCTGTCGATCACCGTCGTGTTCATCCCGCAGTACTACCGGGTGATCCGGGCCGAGACAATCCGCATCAAGGCGGAGCCCTACGTCGAGTCGGCGAAGATGCTCGGGGCGTCGACCTCGCGCATCATGTTCCGGCACGTGCTCCGGAACGCCACCCGCACCCTGCCGATCATCTTCACGCTGAACGCCTCCGAGGCGGTGCTCACCCTGGCGGGCCTCGGCTTCCTGGGCTTCGGCATCGAACCCTCGGCGGCCGCCGAGTGGGGCTACGACCTGAACAAGGCGCTGTCCGACGTCACGAGCGGCATCTGGTGGACCGCCCTGTACCCGGGCCTCGCCATCGTGCTCTCGGTGCTCGGCATCACACTCGTCGGCGAGAGCCTGAACGACCTCGCCGACCCGCGCCTGCGTGGCCGTAAGCGCGTGAAGGCCAAGGCGGGCGCGGTGTCGCTCACCGCGGTCGACCAGACCCTGCCCTCCGACGTCGACATCCGCGAGGAGAACGCATGACCGCCACCACCCCGGCCGGGCCGGCCACCGGCGCCCGGCCCGACACCGTGGTCGACATCGACCGCCTCGGCATCTCCTTCGCCACCGACGCCGGCGCGGTGAAGGCCGTCGACGACGTCAGCCTCACCGTGCACAAGGGGGAGATCGTCGCGATCGTCGGCGAGAGCGGCAGCGGCAAGACCGTGACCGCGAAGTCGATCCTCGGCCTCCTGCCCGGCACCGCCACCGTCAACGGCGCGGTGCTGCTGACGAACCGCGAGGGCAGCGACCGCTCCGACGTCGTCTCGCTGTCGAAGCGGGAGCTCCGTGCGGTGCGCGGCACCGACGTCGCGATGGTGTTCCAGGAGCCCTCGACCGCGCTCAACCCCGTCTACACGGTGGGCTGGCAGATCGCCGAGGGGTTGCGCGCGCACTCCCGCATCTCCCGCTCCGAGGCGAAGGCCCAGGCGATCGAGATCCTCCGCAAGGTCGGCATCCCCGATCCCGAGACCCGGGTCGACTACTACCCGCACCAGTTCTCGGGCGGGCAGAAGCAGCGTGTCGTGATCGCCGCTGCCCTCGTCATGAATCCGGGTCTGATCGTCGCCGACGAGCCGACCACCGCGCTCGACGTGACCGTTCAGGCCGAGATCCTCGACCTGCTGCGGCGCCTCCGCGACGAGTTCGGCACCGCCATCGTGCTGATCACCCACAACATGGGCGTCGTCGCCGACCTCGCCGACCGCGTCGTCGTGATGTACCAGGGCCGCGTCGTCGAAGAGGCGGATGCGCAGACGCTGTTCTCCGCACCGCAGGCCGATTACACCAAGAAGCTGCTCGGCTCGGTGCCCCGCATCGGGCAGGGTCGGGCGCACACCGAGAGCCGCGCGGCGGACCGGGCCGGTGCGAGTGCCGAGCGCGCATCCGCCGGCCGGGTCGAGAACGCGGTCGTCGAGGCGAAGGATCTCGTGATCGAGTACCCGGGCCGGCTCGGCCGCAAGGGCTTCCGCGCGGTGCAGGGCGTCTCGTTCGCGATCGCGCCCGGCGAGGTGTTGGGGCTCGTCGGTGAGAGCGGATCGGGCAAGACGACGATCGGCCGTGCCATCGGCGGCCTCACCCGGGCGACCGGCGGGTCGCTGAAGGTGCTCGACTTCGAGATGGTCGGCTTCTCGGAGCGCCGGTTCAAGCCGCTGCGTGCCGACATCGGCTTCGTCTTCCAGGATCCGGCGGCGAGCTTCAACCCGCTGCTGAGCATCGCGGACGCGGTGGCCGAGCCCCTGATCATCCACGGCCGGGCGTCGAACCCGTCGTCGGCCCGCACGCGGGTCGACGAGCTGCTCGAGGCCGTGCAGCTGCCGAAGAGCTACGGCGACCGCTTCCCGCACGAGCTGAGCGGTGGCCAGCGCCAGCGCGCCAGCCTCGCCCGGGCGCTCGCGCTCGAGCCGAAGCTGCTGATCGCCGACGAGCCCACCTCGGCGCTCGACGTCTCGGTGCAGGCGCGCGTGCTGGAGCTGTTCGCCGAGCTGCAGAAGGAGTTCGGCTTCGCCGCGCTGTTCATCAGCCACGACCTCGCCGTCGTCGACCTGCTGGCCGATCGCATCGCGGTGCTCTACCACGGTGAGCTGGTCGAGGAGGGCACCGGAGCGCAGGTGCTGGACGACCCGCAGCACGAGTACACCCGTCGCCTGATCGCCTCGCTGCCCGTCCCCGACCCGGCCGAGCAGGCCGAGCGCCGCACCGTGCTGGCCGCACTTCGGGCCGAAGCTGGGAACGCACCGGCCTGATGGGCTAAAATCGGACGAATCGTGGCCAAGCACTCCCTGAACGACGATCGCCCGAGAGTCACCCGCTCTCCCGGCGCCGTCGAGCGAACCCCGGTCGCGCCGCAGAAGCCTGCGCGCCGCACGGGTCGCGCGGCGCTGCAGCTGCTCGGGCTCGCGGCCGTCACCGCCTGCGCCTTCGTCTCCGTCGTCGCCCCGAACGTGGGGGTCTCCTCGGCGACCGCCTCGTTCTCGGGCGAGTTCGACGAGGGCGCCGTGGGCGTGCAGAACCTCGAGGTCTCGGCCTCGGCGGCCACCGCCTTGATCCGCGACGGGTACACGGTCAAAGACCCGCCGCCCCCGCCGCCGCCGGTCATCGTGGCCGCACCGGCGCCCGTCGAGAAGTCGGCGAGCTCCGACAGCGGCTGCCCCGACCCGAACGCGGCGGTCGCCGATCCCGCCACCGCGCAGGCGGTCGCCCTCGACCTCGCCGCCGCCCGCGGCTGGACCGGGGCTCAGTACGACGCGCTGCTCGCCCTCTGGAGCCGCGAGTCGGGCTGGCGCGTCAACGCGCTGAACGCCTCGAGCTGCGCCTACGGCATCCCGCAGGCGCTGCCCGGCTCGAAGATGGCCTCGGCCGGCGCCGACTGGCTCACCAACCCGGCCACCCAGATCACCTGGGGCCTGAACTACATCCAGGGCCGCTACGGCGACCCGGCATCCGCCCTCGCCCACTCCGACGCGAACCACTGGTACTGATCCCATGACGCTTCGCCAGACCTCCCCGAACCCCGTCGTCCGCGCCGGGCTGAAGACGCTCGCCTTCGGCGTCGCCGCGTCATTCGTGCTGCTCTTCGCGGTGAACGCGCACTCGGCCGAGGCGCAGCCCACCGGCACCTTCGGGCCCGAGGTGAGCACCGCATCCGTCGCCGGTCAGACGCTCACCGCGAGCGGCGAGTCGAGCGCGATCTCCCGCGACGGCTACACGGTCACCGATCCGCCCGCCCCCGAGCCCGTGCCGGTTCCCGCCGTGGTGGCCGCGCCGGCTCCCAAGGACGACGACGAGGACGACGACGCAGGTGCCGCCGCCGCCCCCGCCGCCTCGGCCGGCTGCGAGGCCAACGTCGTGCCCACTCCGGGTCCGCCCGCTCCGGGCTCCCTGCAGGACATCGCCTACCAGGCCGTCATCGGCTACGGCTGGGGCGAGCAGAACTACTACTACCTGCTGGCGCTCTGGAACCGCGAGTCGGGCTGGAACCCTGCGGCCCACAACGCGTCCTCGGGCGCCCACGGAATCCCGCAGGCGCTGCCGGGCTCGAAGATGGGGCCGGGCTGGGAGAGCGACCCGAACGTGCAGATCGACTGGGGGCTGCGCTACATCGCGGGCACCTACGGCACGCCGTGCGAGGCCTGGGCATCGTCGGAGGACCGCGGCTGGTACTGATCGGCTGACGCCGCGACCGTCGTCGCCGGCGGTGATCGGGGCGCGGGCCCGGTTTCACTAGGCTGTCGCCATGCGACCTGAGATCATCGGTGTGATCTGCCTGATCATCGTCGTCGGGGTCTCGGTGCTGTCGCCGAAGCTGCGGCTCGCGACGCCCATCCTCCTCGTCGTGATCGGGCTCGGCATCTCGGTCATCCCGGGGGTGCCGCCGGTGCACGTGCCCTCGGAGTGGATCCTCGCGGGGGTGCTGCCGCCGCTGCTGTACTCCTCGGCGATCAACCTGCCGCTGGTCGACTTCCGCAAGAACCTCGGCTCGATCTCGGTGCTGTCGGTGCTGCTCGTCATCGTCAGCGCGGTGGTCACAGGGTTCCTGCTGTTCCTGATGCTGCCCGACCTGAACCTCGCCGGGGCCATCGCCCTCGGGGCGGTGATCAGCCCGACGGATGCGGTGGCCGCCACGTCCATCGGCAAGAAGCTCGGTCTCCCGCCCCGCCTGATCGCGGTGCTCGAGGGCGAGAGCCTCGTGAACGACGCCAGCGCGCTGGTGCTGCTGCGTACCGCCACGGCCGCCTCGGCCGGGACCATCGCACTCGGCGGCTTCGGGGGAGTGGCCGCCGACTTCGCCTACTCCTCGGTCGTCGCGATCGGTGTCGGTCTCGTGGTCGGGGTGCTCACGGTCTGGGTCCGGTCGCGGCTGAACGACTCCGTGCTCACCACGGCCGTGTCGTTCGTCATCCCGTTCCTGGCGTACATCCCCGCCGAGGCGATCGGCGCCTCCGGGGTGCTGAGCGTGGTCGTCGCCGGTCTCTACACGGGGCACATGGGGGCGAAGCACTTCAGCGCCTCGGTGCGGATCAGCGAGCGGCTGAACTGGCGCACGATCCAGTTCCTGCTCGAGAACGGCGTGTTCCTCCTGATGGGGCTCGAGCTGAAGGACATCGTGGTCGACGCCGTCGGCCGCGACCCGCAGTCGCAGAACCTGAACGCGTGGGAGGCGATCGCCCTCGGCATCGGGGCGGCCCTCGTGCTCTTCGTCATCCGGTTCGCCTTCGTCGGGCCGCTGCTCGCCTACCAGCGGGCGAGAGCCCGCCGCCGCGACCCGTCGGGGCCCGAGGCCACGGAGGCCACGGGCTGGAAGGGCGGTCTGGTTCTCAGCTGGGCCGGGATGCGCGGCGTCGTCACCGTGGCCGCCGCCCAGTCGCTTCCCGAGGACACGGCCTACCGCAGCCAGCTGATCCTGATCGCCTTCACCGTCTCGATCGTGACGCTGCTGCTGCAGGGCGGCACCCTGCCGTGGCTGATCCGGGTGCTGAAGCTGCGCGGGGTCGACGAGGCGGCCGACCACGCCGAGTTCGCGACCCTCGTCGACGAGCTGCGCACGGCCGGCCTGCAGGTGCTGGAGGCGCCCGAGCTGAGCCTGCCGACGGGCGAGCCGGTCGACGAGAGCGTGGTCGACCGGGTGCGCAGCGACGCCGAGCTCCGCAGCGAGTCGGCGTGGGAGCGCGCCCACACCGCGGCGGTCGGCGGCGAGGCGGGAGAGTCGGCGCCGCACGAGCAGTACCGGGTGCTGCGCATGGAGGTGCTCCGGGCCGAGCGGGCCGCGCTGCTGGAGGCGCGGGGCCGCGGCGAGTTCGCCTCGCGCATCCTGGTGCGGGCGCAGCTCATGCTCGACCAGGAGGAGTCGCGGCTGCTGCAGTCCGACGGCGAGGGGCACTGAGCGACCCGGCCCCGCCCGGGACTTCGTAGACTGGGGTCATGCCCCGCAGCAACCGCCCCCGCCGCAGCGCGGGCGGAGCCGGAGACGAAGACGAGCCGGGCCTCGACCGCCTGCTGGCCGGCTGGAAGCGCACCGAGACCCGCCGGGGCATCTCCTGGACCGTGCAGCCCGTCTCGGCCGCCTCCGCGGTCAAGGCCTACGCGTGCCCCGGATGCTCGGTGCCCATCGCCCCCGGAACGGCCCACCTCGTGACCTGGCGCGCCGACGGGGTGATGGGCGACGCCAGCGACCTGGCGGCCCGCCGGCACTGGCACACCCACTGCTGGAGAATCGGAGCCTGACCCTGTGACGACCCACGAGATCCGCTCGTCGACCGAGCTGCCCGCCCGCCGGGAGGACATCGAGCTGCACACCGACGACGGGCTCACCCTCGTCGGCGAGCTCGCGACGCCGCTCTCGGGCGACCCGGTCGCCACCCTCGTCACCCTGCACCCGCTGCCCACGCACGGCGGGTTCATGGACTCGCACATCCTCCGCAAGGCCGCCAACAGGCTGCCGGCGCTGGCCGACATCGCGGTGCTCCGCTTCAACCTGCGCGGCGTGAGCTCGCCGCGGGGCACCAGCGAGGGCGCCTTCGACGAGGGCGAGGGGGAGCGGCACGACGTGGCGGCGGCGATGCGCTTCGTCGAGGAGCAGGGGCTGCCGCATCCGTGGCTCGTCGGCTGGTCGTTCGGCACCGAGCTGGCCCTGCGCTACGGGGCGCAGTACCCGATCGACGGTGCCATCCTGCTCTCGCCGCCGCTGCACCGCGCGTCGGCCGAGGAGGTCGCCGCCTGGGAGGGCAACGGCAAACGGCTGGTGGCCCTGGTGCCGGAGCTCGACGACTTCCTTCGTCCGGCGGAGGCCCGGGTACGGTTCGCGAGCGTGCCGAGCCTCGAGTTCGTCGAGGTCGAGGGCGGCAAGCACCTCTGGGTGGGGGAGCAGCAGACCCGCCGCGTGCTCGATGAGATCGTGGCGCGGGTCAACGCCGCCGCGTACCCGCTGCCGACGACGTACGAGGGTTAGCCGCGCATCCGCTCGCCCCGACGATTCGTCAGCGCTCGTTCTGTATCGGGATGACGACCTGCTTGATGATGAGCAGGATGCTCGCCGCGATCGGGATGGCGATCAGGGCGCCGAGCACCCCGAGCAGAGTGCCGCCCGCGAGCGCGGCGATCACGACGATCGAGCCCGGCACCGAGACGGCCCGGTTCATGATCTTGGGGCTCAGCAGGTAGGCCTCGACCTGCATGTAGACGATGTAGTAGATCGCGGCGACCAGCGCCGTCAGGGGCGAGCCGAGGCCCGGGATGAGGCAGACCAGCACGATGATGACCGAGCCCGAGAGTGTTCCGACGAGTGGCACCAGGGAGAGGGCGCCGGCGAGGAACGCGAGGACGGCCGAGAACGGCGCGTCGATGATGTTGAGGAAGATGAAACTGAGCACGCCGTTGGTGAGCGCGAGCGTGATCTGCCCCACGACGTAGCGGCCGACCGCCCCGGTGACCTGTTCGCCGAGATCGGCGAAGCGCTCGCGCTTGGTGGCCGGCACCAGGCGGTAGACCGCGCGCTTCATGGTGTTCAGCGAGGCGGTGAAGTAGAGGGTGAGGATGAGCACGATGATCGCGCCGAAGGCCCCGCTGGCGATGCCGATGCCCACCTGCAGTGCACCACCGGCCAGCGCCGTGACGTTGCCGGCGTCGCGGAAGTAGTCGAGGATCGCGTTGTAGACCTCGTTGACGTCGACGAAGCCACCGAGGTTCTTCGTGGCCTGGTCGCGCCACTGCTGGTCGAGCACCTGGTTCAGCAGGGTGGGCATCAACTCGATCAGCTGCGAGATCTGGTCGACGATGATCGGCACGACCGCGAACACCAGGCCGGTGAAGACGCCGAGCACCGCCACCAGCACGGTCAGGATGGCGAGCCACCGGGGCCAGTGGTTGCGCTCCAGCCAGGTGATGATCGGGTCGAGGCCGAGGGCGATGAACAGGGCGACGCCGATGTAGGTGAGGATCGTGGCGAGCGAGACGACCGCGCCCAGGATGCCGATGCCGACACCCACGCCCAGCGTCGCGACGAGGCCGAGCGTGAAGGCGTTCTGAATCTTCACAGGTGCTCCCTCGAAGGTGGTGTCGGCGACGTGTGGCAATCCTACTTGTCGCCTGAACGCCGCCTGTGCGCCGGGCGGCAGGGGATCGGCTATCTTTTAATGTCTTTGTCAGGAGTCTTCCGTGCGCTTTATCTTCGCCATCTTCGCCTTCATCATCGCGACCGCGCTGATCGGCGTCGGCGTCGCGCAGCGAACCGTGTTCCTGCCGCCGTCCACGGTCGCCTCGACCGTCGCCGTGGCCGACCCCACGCCGTACCTCATGATCGACTCGTCGGCGCTGCTCGCCCACCAGGGCCGCCAGACGCTCGCCCTCACCGGGAGCGACACGGTGTTCGCCGCCTACGGCCGCACCTCCGACGTCCAGGCGTGGCTCGACGGCTCGGCCTACACAGCCGTCGGCCTCGACGTCGACACCGACGAGATCACGGCGACCCCCGTCGAGGCGAACCCCGACGCGGCCGACAACGTGGCCGCCGGCTCGGCGAATCCGGCCGGCAGCGACCTGTGGCTCGAGGAGTTCACCTCCGACGACGCCATGTACCGCACGCTCAGCCTGCCCGCCGGCTACTCGGTGATCGTCGCCTCCGACGGCACGCAGCCCGCGCCCTCGCAGGTGCGCATCTCCTGGCCCATCCCGAACGCCACCCCGTGGGTCGGTCCGCTGCTGGTCGCCGGCGTGGTGTTCCTGTTCGCCGGGCTCGTGCTGCTCGTGCTCGGCCTCCTGCACATGCGCCGCTCGCAGCGCCCCCGCCGGAAGCCGCCCGCACTGCCCAAGGGCAAGCGCTTCTCGCCGTCCCGCACGAACTCCATCGAGTCGGGCATGAAGCGCGGCCGGCGCTCGATCGCGCCGCTGATCGCCCTGCCCGTCGCTCTCGCGAGCGTCGTGGCCCTCGGCGGCTGCTCCAGCGACTACTGGCCGCAGGCGGCCCCGGCCACTTCGACGGATACCGCGACGACCGCGGCGACCCCCGACCCGACGGCGACCCCCGGCGCCGACGGGGCGCTCCCGGCCGACGACGTCGACGACGATTCGCCGACCCCCGCGGTCACCGAGGCGCAGCTCGAGGCGATCGTGGCCGACATCTCCACCGTGGCCGCCGAGGGCGACGCGGCGTCGAGCACCGACGCGCTGTCCACCCGCTTCGAGGGCCCCGCGCTCGACCTGCGCGGGGCGACCTACGCCATCCGGGCCGGCTACCCCGAGTACCCGGCGCCGCAGGCCATCCCGGCCGGCCCGCTGCAGGTCGTGCTGCCGCAGGCGAGCAGCACCTGGCCGAAGACGGTCTTCACCGTCGTTCAGGCCGAGGACACCTCGGTGCCGCCCGTGGCTCTGATGCTCGTGCAGGAGACGCCCCGCGCGAACTACAAGGTCTACTACGAGATCTCGCTGGAGCCCGACACCAGCCTGCCGCCCGTGGCGGCGGCGAGCGTCGGCACCACGCGCCTCGCGCCCGAGACGAAGCTGCTCACGCTCACGCCCGACCAGCTGAAGACGGCCTACGCCGACATCCTGCTGAACGGCGACGCCAGCCAGTACATCGGCGACGTCGACCCCGAGGGCGACACGCTGCGCACGCAGGTCGGCGCCCAGTTCAAGGCCGATCAGAAGGCCGGCTTCTCGACCACCGCCTCGATGGAGTTCGCCTCCGTCGAGGCCCCTGGTCAAGACATCGCGCTGGCGACGAGCGGCTCCGGCGGCCTCGTCGCGGTCAATCTCCGCGAGTCGCAGACCGTGAAGCCGGTCGAGTCGGGTGCCACGGTCAGCCCCACGGGCGCGGTCAAGGCGCTCTCGGGCGTGACCGAGTCGGCCAAGGGCACCGAGGCCGTCTACGACTACCAGCTGCTGTTCTTCATCCCGCCGTCGGGTGACACCAGTCAAGCCGAGCTCCTCGGATTCACGCAGGGGCTCATCCAAGCCAAGGAGCTGCCGTGAGCATGATCCCGCCCTCCGCCGCGAGCCTGCGCGGAGCCGTCGACCTGTCCTCGCTCGTCAACCGCCCTCAGCCGGGCGCCTCGGCGCCGGGCGCGGGGGTCGCGGCGGGCGGAGCATCCGGAGCCCCTGCCGGCGCTGCCGGTGCCGCCGGTGCCCTCGTGCAGGAGGCGACCGACGCCACCTTCACCCAGTTCATCGAGCTGTCGAACCAGGTGCCGGTGATCGTCGATCTCAAGGCCGACTGGGCCGAGGCGAGCGTCGAGCTCACCGCGCTGCTCACCCGTATCGTCACCGAGTACGCCGGGCGGCTCGTGCTCGTCGGCATCGACGCGCAGAACAACCCGCAGCTCGCGCAGGCGTTCCAGGCCCAGTCGGTGCCCACGGTCGCCGCGCTGGTCGGCGGGCGGCCCGTGCAGCTGTTCCAGGGCTCGTACCCCGAGGAGGAGGTGCGCGCGGTGATCGAGCAGGTTCTGCAGCTCGCCGCCCAGAACGGGGTCACGGGCACGATCGACGTCGGCCCCGTCGATCCCGATGCGGTCGCCGAGCCCGTCGAGGAGCCGCTGCCGCCGCACCACGCCGAGGCCTACGACGCCATCGCGCGCGGCGACTACGCTGAGGCGATCCGGGAGTACCAGACCGCCATCGCGCAGAACCCGCGTGACGCCCTCGCGGTCGCCGGGCTCGCGCAGGTGAAGCTGCTGGAGCGGCTGCAGGACAAGTCGCTCGACGAGATCCGCTCGGCGGCCGCCGCCGCGCCCGACGACCTCGCCGCGCAGATGCTCGTGGCCGACCTCGACGTCTCGGGCGGGCACATCGACGACGCCTTCGACCGCCTGCTGACGCTCTTCCCGGCTCAGGACGCCGACGGCAAGAACACCGTGCGCACGCGCCTCCTGGAGCTCTTCGAGGTCGTCGGCAACGACGACCCGCGCGTCGCGGCGGCCCGCCGCCGCCTCACGATGCTGCTCTACTGACTCCACCCCGGTCCATCCGTCGAAAAACGCCCTCTCAGGTCATCGAGAGGGCGTTTTTCGACGGATCGATCCGGCGTCAGTCGCGGTGGGGCTTGAGGAAGAGCGCCGCGAGCGGCGGCAGCGTGAGTTCGACCGAGGCCGGGCGGCCCGACCAGGGCACGTACTCGGCCTCGACGGCGCCGTAGTTGCCGACGCCCGATCCGCCGTATTCGACGGCGTCGGTGTTGACGAGCTCGTCCCAGCGCCCGCCGAAGGGCAGGCCGACGCGGTACGGGCCCACAGGGGCGCCCGAGAAGTTCATCAGCACCGCGATCGGGTTGCCCTCGCTGTCCCAGCGGAGGAACGAGACGAGGTTCTGCGACGACGATCCGCCGTCGATCCACTCGAAGCCCGCGGGCTCGTTGTCGAGCGCCCAGAGGGCCGGGTTCTCGCGGTACACCCGGTTGAGGTGCCCGACGAGCGAGAGCAGCTGCTGGTGCACCGGCTGGTCGAGGATCCACCAGTCGAGCCCGCGCTCCTCGCTCCACTCGCTCGGCTGCCCGAACTCCTGGCCCATGAACAGCAGCTGCTTGCCCGGGTGCGCCCACATGAAGCCGAGGTACGCCCGCAGGTTCGCCAGCTTCTGCCAGTGGTCGCCCGGCATCTTGTTCAGCAGCGAGCCCTTGCCGTGCACGACCTCGTCGTGCGAGATCGGCAGCATGAAGTTCTCGCTGAAGGCGTAGATGAACGAGAAGGTGATCTCGCCGTGGTGGTACATGCGGTACATCGGGTCTTCGGCGATGTAGGCGAGGGTGTCGTGCATCCACCCCATGTTCCACTTCATGCCGAAACCGAGCCCCCCGCGGCTGGTGGCGTGGGTGACGCCGGGCCACGAGGTCGACTCCTCGGCGATCATCACGATGCCGGGGTACTTGCGGTAGGCGGTGGCGTTCACCTCCTGCAGCAGGCTGATGGCCTCGAGGTTCTCGCGCCCGCCGTACTGGTTCGGCAGCCACTCGCCCTCCTTGCGGGAGTAGTCGAGGTAGAGCATGCTCGCCACCGCGTCGACCCGCAGGCCGTCGATGTGGAACTCCTCGAGCCAGTACAGCGCGTTCGCGACGAGGAAGTTGCGCACCTTGCTGTTGCCGAAGTCGAACACTAGCGTGCCCCAGTCGGGCTGCTCGCCGCGGCGTGGGTCGGAGTGCTCGTAGAGCGCCTCGCCGTCGAAGCGGGCGAGCGCCCACTCGTCCTTGGGGAAGTGCCCGGGCACCCAGTCCATCAGCACGCCGAAGCCCGCCTGGTGCAGCCGGTCGATCAGGTAGCGCAGGTCGTCGGGCGAGCCGAAGCGCGAGGTGGGCGCGTAGTAGCCGGTCACCTGGTAGCCCCAGCTGCCGCCGAACGGATGCTCGGCCAGCGGCATGAACTCCACGTGCGTGAACCCGGTGTGCTCCAGGTAGGGGATGAGCTCGTCGGCGAGGGTGCGGTAGTCGAGCCCCGGCTTCCAGGAGCCGAGGTGCATCTCGTAGACGCTCATCGGGTTGACGTGGGGGTCGGTCGAGGCGCGGGTGGTCATCCACTCGTCGTCCTGCCAGGTGTACGAGCTCTCGCCGATCACCGAGGCGGTCAGCGGAGGGACCTCGGTGGCACGCGCCATCGGGTCGGCGCGCTGCACCCACTGGCCGTACTGGGTCAGGATCTCCCACTTGTAGTTGGAGCCGGCGCCGATGCCCGGGATGAACAGCTCCCAGACGCCCGTGCCGCCGAGGCTGCGCATCGCGTGGCGCGTGCCGTCCCAGCCGTTGAAGTCGCCGATGACGCGCACGGCCTTGGCGTGCGGCGCCCAGACGGCGAAGGCGGTGCCCTCGGTGTCGGCGTCGACGCCGCGCTTGGTCTCGATGCGCGTGCCGAGCACCTCCCAGAGCTTCTCGTGCCGGCCCTCGCCGATCAGGTGCAGGTCGAGTTCGCCGAGCGTGGGGGAGTAGCGGTAGGGGTCGTCGGCCGTCCAGACCGAGCCGTCGTCGTAGCGGGCCTCGATCTCGTAGTCATTGAGGCCCGTGAGCGTGAAGCCCTGCCAGATGCCGCCCCAGAGGTGGGTGAGCGAGGCGCGGGCGCCGTTCGAGAGCACGGCGCTGACCTCGGTGGCGAAGGGGCGCAGGGTGCGGATGACCGTGATCGGGTCGGAGACGCCCGCCGCGTTCACGAGGTGCTGGCCGAGCACCTCGTGGGGGTTGTAGAACGAGCCGCTCGCCACCTTGGCGAGCACCTCGTCGGAGAGCTCGGGGAGGGTGAGGGCCGTGGTGCCGTCGGGGGTGGTCATCAGGAGGCTCCGCCTTCGCTGGGTCGGGTGACGTGGAAGATGTGCGCCGGGCGGCTGAACGCGTCGAGCCGCACGTAGTCGTGCTCCGACCACTCCCAGCTGTCGCCGGTGAGCAGGTCGGTGACGCCGAAGGTCGAGCCGGCTGGCAGGCCGAGCTCGGCGAGGTCGAGGTGCACGGTCGTCTCGCGCACCGAGTGCGGGTCGAGGTTGACGACGACCAGGATGGTGTCGGCGACGCCGTCGGGGGTGAACTCGGCGTCGAGGTGCTTGGAGTAGACCACGATCGCGTCGTCGTCGCTGCCGTGCACCCGCAGGTTGCGCAGCTGACCGAGGGCCGGGTGCTCGCGGCGGATGGCATTCAGGCGAGTGATCTCCTGCGCGATCGAGAGGCCGCTCGCCTCGGCCGCGGCGTAGTCGCGCGCCTTGTACTCGTACTTCTCGTTGTCGAGGTTCTCCTCGGCGCCGGGGCGGGCCACGTTCTCGATCAGCTCGTAGCCCGAGTAGACGCCCCAGAGCGGGGCGCCGGTGGCCGCGAGCACCGCACGGATCAGGTAGGCCGGGCGGCCCCCGAACTGCAGGTACTCGGTGAGGATGTCGGGGGTGTTCACGAACAGGTTCGGCCGCATGAAGTCGGCGGTCTCCTGCGAGATGGAGGTGAAGAACTCCTCGATCTCGGTGCGCGTGTTGCGCCAGGTGAAGTAGCTGTACGACTGCTGGAATCCCACCTTCGCGAGGCCCTGCATCGGTGCCGGCCGGGTGAAGGCCTCGGCGAGGAAGACGACCTCGGGGTGCGTCGTGTTCACCTCGTGGATGATCCACTCCCAGAAGTCCAGCGGCTTCGTGTGCGGGTTGTCGACCCGGAAGATCTTCACGCCCAGGGCGATCCAGTGCTCCAGGATGCGCAGCGCCTCGGCCCGGATGCCCGCCGGGTCGTTGTCGAAGTTGATCGGGTAGATGTCCTGGTACTTCTTCGGCGGGTTCTCGGCGTAGGCGATCGTGCCGTCGGGCAGGGTCGTGAACCACTCAGGATGCTCGGCCACCCACGGGTGGTCGGGCGACGCCTGGAGCGCGAAGTCCAGCGCCAGCTCGAGCCCGTTGGCCGCGACCTCGGCGGCGAAGTGCTCGAAGTCGCTCTGGGTGCCGAGGTCGGGATGCACGGTGTCGTGAC
The DNA here is from genome assembly GCF_013205105.1 of Herbiconiux sp. VKM Ac-2851. Classification (NCBI taxonomy): domain Bacteria; kingdom Bacillati; phylum Actinomycetota; class Actinomycetes; order Micrococcales; family Microbacteriaceae; genus Herbiconiux; species Herbiconiux sp. VKM Ac-2851. Next base: position 896,118 of record NZ_JABMLJ010000003.1, read on the forward strand.
CGCCGGCCGCACCGCCGATCGCCCAGGGGGAGCCCGGGTCGCCCGGCTGGGGGTCGAGGGTGTTGTTGCGGCCCTTGCGGAAGGCCTCGCCGATCGGGTGGATGGGCGGCAGGTAGAGCACGTCGAAGCCCATGGCGGCCACCTCGGGCAGGCGCGCCTCCGCACTCCGGAAGGTGCCGCTCGTCCAGCTGCCGTCGGCGGCCTGCTCGGCGCCGATCGACCGCGGGAAGAACTCGTACCAGGCGCCGGCCCCCGCGAGCGTGCGCTCGACCTTGAGGGGCTGCCAGTCGGAATGGGTGACGAGGCTCTCGGCGGGGCGGGCTCGCAGAGCATCCGTCACCCGCGTGCCGAAGGCCGCACCGAGCCGCTCGGCCGGAGGCCCCGCCGTCTCACCGAGCTGCGCCGAGATCTCGGCGAACATCGTGCGCTCCTCGGCCGGGCGGTGCTCCTCGGTGGAGAGGCGGTGGAACAGCTGCGCGCCGATGGCGAACATCAGCTCGACGTCGATGCCGGCCGCGATCTTGACGCTCGCGTTGTGCTCCCAGGTGGCGTAGTCGTCGCTGTAGCCGCGGATGCGGAAGCGCCAGGCGCCGGGGCTCGTGACCTGGGCGAGGCCGCGCCACTCGTCGTCCCAGCTGTGGGTGCGGGTGAGCGGGCGGTCGATCACGGTGCCGTCGGGGGCCTCGAGCTCGAGGTGCGCGCCGACGGCGTCGTGGCCCTCGCGGAAGACGGTGGCGCCGAACGGGATGACCTCGCCGACGTAGCCCTTCGCGGTGAAGCGGCCGCCGTCGACCGAGGGGAAGACGTTGAGGATGGGGATGCGGCCGACCGCGGGGCGGAAGGCCTCGGCGGACGGGGCTGCCGCTGCCGGAGTCGCGGCGGCCGGTGCTGCCGGTGCTGCCGGCTCTGCGACGGCGGGCGCCGCCGGTGGCGCCTCGGCCTTCGTGCGGGCTTTGGAGGCGGGGGTCGTTGCGGGACGTTTCCGAGTAGCTGCCACATGTCAGACCCTACCGAGAAAGGGAGGGCCTGCAACGGCCTGTTCACGCCGACGTCGCCCCTCGGCCCTATGCTTGCCGGGATCGAGGACCCATCGTTCGAAGGAGGGCGTCGCGTGAGAGCGATCCGCAGGTTCACCGTCCGTTCCGTACTGCCCGAGGCCCTGTCGGCGCTCGGCGAACTCGCCGCGAACCTGCGCTGGGCCTGGCATCAGCCGACGCAGCAGATCTTCGCCCACATCTCGCCCGACGACTGGCGCTCGACGCAGGGCGACCCGGTGGCGCTGCTCGGTGCGGTGCGGCCCGAGCGGCTCGAGCAGCTCGCGCAGGATCAGGGCTTCGTGGCGTGGGCGAACAGCCTGCGCGACGACCTGAACGCCTACCTCGGCGAGCCCCGCTGGTACCAGGGGCTCGAGGGCCCGCGGCCGCGCTCGATCGGCTACTTCTCACCGGAGTTCGGCATCGCCGCCGCGCTGCCCCAGTATTCGGGCGGCCTCGGCATCCTCGCGGGCGACCATCTCAAGGCCGCGTCCGACCTCGGTGTGCCGATCATCGGCGTCGGGCTGTTCTACCGCTCGGGCTACTTCCGGCAGGCCATCTCCCGTGACGGCTGGCAGGAGGAGAGCTACCCGGTGCTCGACCCCGACGGGCTGCCGCTCTCGGTGCTGCGCCTCGCCGACGGCACCCCCGCGCAGATCGTGCTCGCCCTGCCCGATGACCGGGCCCTCTACGCCCGCATCTGGCAGGCGCAGGTCGGCCGCGTGCGACTCCTCATGCTCGACACCGACATCCCCGACAACGACGACGCCCTCCGCAGCGTGACCGACCGGCTCTACGGCGGCGGCGGCGAGCACCGCCTGCTGCAGGAGCTGCTGCTCGGCATCGGCGGCGTGCGCGCCCTCGAGGTCGTCTCGGAGCTCACCGACCAGCCGATGCCCGAGGTCTACCACACCAACGAGGGGCACGCCGGGTTCCTCGGCCTCGAGCGCATCTCGACCCTGATCGGCAACGGGCTCTCCTTCGACGAGGCCCTGCAGGTCGTGCGCGCGGGCACCGTCTTCACCACGCACACGCCGGTGCCGGCCGGCATCGACCGCTTCGACCGCGGGCTCGTCGAGCGCTACTTCTCCACCGACATGCTGCCCGGGCTCGACGTGCCGTCGGCGCTGTCGCTCGGTGCCGAGGACTACGAGGGCGGTTCGCCCGAGGTGTTCAACATGGCGGTGCTCGGGCTCCGGCTCGGCCAGCGCACGAACGGCGTCTCGGTGCTGCACGGGGCCGTCTCGCGCGGCATGTTCAGCGGCCTCTGGCCGGGCTTCGACCGCGACGACGTGCCGATCACCTCGGTCACGAACGGCGTGCACGCCCCCACCTGGACCGACCCGCTCCTGCAGGAACTCGCGCGCACGAAGCTCGGCACGGGCGACACCACGGTCGCCGACTGGCGCTCCGACGCAGTCACCGACGGCGAGCTCTGGGCGGTGCGCGGCGACATGCGGCGCCAGCTCGTGCACGACGCCCGCCGCCGGGTCACGGAGGCCTGGCGCGAGCAGAACCCCGACTCGATCCCGCCGGCCTGGTTCCAGAACCTGCTCGACCCGTCCGTGCTGACCATCGGCTTCGCCCGGCGCGTGCCGACCTACAAGCGGCTCACGCTGATGCTGCACGACCCCGCGCGGCTGAAGGCGATCCTGCTGAACCCCGAGCGCCCCGTGCAGTTCGTGATCGCGGGCAAGTCGCACCCGGCCGACGACGAGGGCAAACGCCTCATCCAGAAGCTCGTGCAGTTCGCGAGCGACCCCGAGGTGCGCACGCACATCGTCTTCCTGCCGAACTACGACATCGGCATGGCGCAGCTGCTCTACCCGGGCACCGACGTCTGGCTGAACAACCCGCTGCGGCCGCTCGAGGCCTGCGGCACCTCCGGGATGAAGGCGGCGCTGAACGGCGGGCTGAACCTCTCGATCCTCGACGGCTGGTGGAACGAGTACTTCGACGGCGAGAACGGCTGGGCCATCCCCACCGCCGACTCCGCGGGCGACTCGGCCGAGCGCGACGCTCTCGAGGCCGAGGCGCTCTACGACCTGCTCGAGAACCAGGTCGCGCCGCGGTTCTACGACCGTGACGGCGACGGCATCCCGGGGCACTGGATGCAGAGCATCCGGCACACCCTCGCCACGCTCTCGCCCGAGCTGAGCGCCGAGCGCATGGTGCGCGAGTACGTCACGCGCCTGTACATCCCGGCGGCCGAGGCCGAGCGCGTGATGACCGCCGACGACCACTCGGAGGCCCGCGCGCTCGCCGCGTGGAAGGAGCGCGTGCGCGCCGCCTGGCCGGACGTCTCCGTCGTGCACGTCGAGTCGGGCGGGCTCGACGACACCCCGCAGGTCGGCGACGAGCTGCACGTGCGGGCGCACGTCCAGCTGGGCGGGCTCGCGCCGTCCGACGTGGCGGTCGAGGTCGTCTACGGGCACGCGGTGCACGGCGACGAACTCGCCGAGACGCACGCGGTCGAGCTGGCGGCGGCGCCCGCCTCGAGCGACTCGTCGGAGCTGGTCTACGCGGGCACGGTGCAGCTCGGCCGCGCCGGCTCGTTCGGCTACACCGTGCGCATCGTGCCGAAGAACGCCGATCTGGCCTCGCCGGCCGAGCTGGGCCTGATCGCGGTCGCCCACTAACGCCAGCGCTCGGGCCTCGGGTCATGCCGTCTCGGGGTCAGGCGAACGCGGTCGGGGCGGGTGTCCTCGTCGAGTGGCCCGCCCGGCGGGCCGAGGCATAGGCGGCGGGGAGGGCGGCGACGAGAGCGTCGACCTCTTCGGCCGTCGTGCCGTGGCCGAGGGTGAAACGGAGGGCGCCGCGGGCCTCGTTCGAGGGGATGCCCATCGCGAGCAGCACGTGCGAGATCTCGGGCACACCCGCCTGGCAGGCCGAGCCGGTCGAGACCGAGAAGCCCGCCAGGTCGAGCAGGAACAGCAGCGAGTCGCCGTCGCAGCCGGGGAAGGTCAGGTGGGCGTTGCCAGGGAGGCGGCCCTCCGGCGAGGGGTCGCCGCGCAGCACGGCCTCCGGCACGGCCGACCGGATGCCCGCCACGAGCCGGTCCCGCAGCGCCGCTAGCTCGGCCACGAACGAAGGCTTCGGGAACGGACGCGTCGAGGTGGCCGCCGCCGCGAAGGCCACCGCGCCCGCCACGTCCTGGGTGCCCGAGCGCACGCGCTGCTGGCTGCCGCCGTGGATGAGCGGCTCCACCTCCCACGCCCGCGCCAGCACCAGCGCCCCGACTCCCACCGGCCCGCCGATCTTGTGCGCCGAGACGCTGAGCGCGGCCGCCCCCACCGCATCGAACGCGACCGGCAGGTACCCGTAGGCCGCCACGGCGTCGACGTGCACGGGCACCCCGGATGCCCGGGCCACCGCCACGAGCGCCGCGACGTCGTTGATCGTGCCCACCTCGTTGTTCGCCCAGAGGAGGCTGACGAGGGCCACGTCGTCGCCGTACCTCTGCAGCGCCGACGACAGCACCGACGGCTGGAGGCGGCCGAGCGCATCCACCGGCATCGTCACGACCTCGGCCCCCTCGTGCGACGCCAGCCACTCGACCGCGTCGACCGTGGCGTGGTGCTCCCCGCCCGGCACGAGCACGACGCGGCGCGGCGCGCGCTTCCAGAACAGCCCCTTCACGCCGAGGTTGATCGACTCGGTGCCGCCCGAGGTGAGGATGACCTCGACGGGCTCGGCCCCGAGCGAGGCCGCGATCGCCTCGCGCGCCTCCTCGAGCATCCGCTTCGCCTGCTGGCCCTGGCTGTGGATGGACGAGGGATTGCCCACGACGCCGAGCGCGTCGACGTAGGCCGCGCGGGCTGTGGGGAGCATCGGCGTGGTGGCGGCGTGGTCGAGATAGACAGGCATGATGAGGGGATTTCAGTGGGTGAACCGGCTGCAACTACTCTAAGTCGCATGACTGCGGCCGACCCCCTCGCCCGGCTGGGCGTTCGCCAGACCTCGCACGGCGGAGAGCTGAGGGTCTGGTCGTCGACGGCGACGAGCATCGACCTGCTGCTCTACGACCGCAAAGACCCGAACTGGGTCTACAAGACGGTGCCGCTCGAGCGCGACGACGCGTCGAACGTCTGGAGCGCGCGCACCCGGAGCCTCGCCCCCGGCCGCCGCTACACGCTGCGCGTGAACGGCCTCGAGGGTTCGCAGAACGCCTTCGACCCGAGCCTCGCCCTGATCGACCCCTACGCCCGCGGGCTCGTGCGCGCCGGCCGGGAGCAGTGGCGGAGCGTCGTGGTCGACGAGGAGTTCGACTGGCACGGCGTCACCAAGCCGAACACCCCGCTCGACCACACCGTCATCTACGAGGCGCACGTGAAGGGGCTCTCGAAGCTCAACCCGCGCATCCCCGAGCACCTGCGCGGCACCTACGCAGGCCTCGCCCACGACACCTCGATCGGCTATCTGAAGAGCCTCGGCGTCACCGCCGTCGAGCTGCTGCCGGTGCACGCCTTCGTCTCCGAGCAGCGGCTGCAGAAGCAGGGCCTGACGAACTACTGGGGCTACAACACGCTCGGCTTCTTCGCCCCGCACTCGCTCTACGCCTCGCGCGCCGCCCAGGCCGAGGGGCCGGCGGCGGTGCTGCGCGAGTTCAAGGGCATGGTCAAGCTGCTGCACGAGGCGGGGCTCGAGGTCATCCTCGACGTGGTCTACAACCACACCGCCGAAGAGGGGCGGATGGGCCCGACCACCAGCTTCCGCGGCATAGACAACGCCGGTTACTACCGGCAGACGGCGCGGGGCGACTACGTCGACGTCACGGGCTGCGGCAACTCGATCAACACCGCGACGCCGGCCGTGTCGCGGATGATCCTCGACTCGCTGAAGTACTGGGCGAACGACGTGCAGGTCGACGGGTTCCGCTTCGACCTGGCGGCCACCCTCGGGCGGAACGGCGACCACTACTACGACCACGAGCATCCGCTGATCACCGGCATCGTCAGCGACCCCGAGCTCGCCGACGTGAAGATGATCGCCGAGCCGTGGGACGTCGGCATGGGCGGCTGGCAGACCGGCAACTTCCCGGCGGGCTGGTCGGAATGGAACGACCGCTACCGCGACCGCATGCGCAAGTTCTGGCTGCGCGACATCAAGTCGATCCGCGAGAACGGCAACCCGGGCGACGGGGTCGGGATGCTCGCCACGCGCATCGCCGGATCATCGAACACCTTCGCGCAGGCCAGGGGCCCGCTCGCCTCGGTCGACTTCGTGACGGCCCACGACGGATTCACCCTCGCCGACCTCACGGCCTACAACGTCAAGCACAACGTGGGCAACGGCGAAGCGAACCGCGACGGCAGCGACAACAACATGTCGTACAACCACGGCATCGAGGGGCCCACCACCTCGCGGGCCGTCGAGCAGGCCAGGCGGCGCGCCATGCGCAACCTGATGGGCACGCTGCTGCTCTCGGCCGGCGTGCCGATGATCACAGCGGGCGACGAGTTCGGGCGCAGCCAGAAGGGCAACAACAACGCCTACTGCCACGACAGCGAGCTGACCTGGCTGTCGTGGGACAGGCGCACCTGGCAGAAGGACCTCTGGCGCACCACCCAGCACCTGCTGCGGATGCGGCGGGAGAACCCGGCCCTGCGCCCCGTGCGCTACGGCGTCTTCGGCGAGCGCACGCCGGGGTCGAGCCAGATGGACTGGTACGACGCCGCGGGGGAGTCGATGTCGATCGCCGACTGGAACTCGCCCGAGAACCGCACGCTGCAGTACGTGGCGGCGTCGACGCCGGAGCAGGAGCCGTTCAACCGCATCCTCACCGTGATCCACGGGGTGGAGTCGCCGATCTCGGTGACGCTGCCGGTGCACGAGGGTGTCGTGGGGTACGAGCTGCTCTGGGACTCGTCGAACGAGGTGCTGCCCGCGGGGCATGAGCTGCCGCGCTTCGTGCCGGGCACGTCGGTCGCGGTGGCGGCGGCGTCGCTGCAGCTGTACCGGGCGCTTTCCTCCTGACTGAGAGCGGCTGGCGCGCTTCGCGCGTTGCCGTGTCGCGGCTTCGCTACAGCGCCAGGGTGGTGATCACCGCGAGGTGGTCGGAGGAGCCCGCGCGCAGGGTGGAGTTCGACGTGACGTCCATGCCGCGCGAGAGCACGTGGTCGGGGCGGGTCGCCGGGAAGGCGGCCGGCCAGGTGAAGCCGAAGCCGCCGCCGTTCTGGTTCGGTTCGGCGAGCTGGTCGGTGAGGCCCGCGAGGCTGCGGTCGGAGCTGCCCGCGTTGAAGTCGCCCATCATGATCAGCCGCGCGTTCTCGTCGCGCGGCACGTAGTCGGCGAGGTTCGCGAGCATCTCGTCGCGGGCTTCGTGGTCGGCCGGTCGCGCCGACGCCGCGTGGATGACGTAGAGACTCACCAGCCCAGTCGGCGTCGCCAGGTCGGCCGCGATGCCGCGTTGCCAACCGAGCCCGAGGTCGAGCGCCTGGGCGTTCTCGATCGGGTACTTGCTCCACACGCCCACCGTGCCGATGCCGTAGGAGTGCGGATAGCTCTCGCTCAGCACCGCCTCGACCTCGGCGCGGGCCGTGTCGTCCATCTCCTGCAGCCCGATCACGTCGGCGCCCTGGGCGGCCAGCGCCTGCGCCGATTCGGCGGCGGTGCCCGAGTCGGCCTCGACGTTCTGGCTGGCCACGGTCAGGGTTCCGGATGCTCCGCCCGCGCTCTGCGTCAGCGGTACCAGCGCGGGCACGAACATCACACCCCACACGATCGCGGGGATGAGGGCTGCGGCGACCGCACCCCGGCTGCGCGCGATCAGACCGGCCACGAGGAGCACCGGGATCGCGGCGCCGAACCACGGGAGGGCGGACTCGACGATGAGCGAGAGCCCGAGCATCCGCGGCACGAGCACGTGGGCAGCGAGCAGCAGAGCGAGTGCGAGCGAGGCCAGGCACACCGCGATGGCCAGGGCGGGGCGGCTGCGCCGCCGCCTCGGCGGTGTCGGACGGCCGCTCTGACGCGGCTTCTCGAGCAGTGCTGACATCGGGAACATTCTGCACCGCACGACTGACAATCCTCTCCGTGCTGCGGGTGAATCGCCGGAGGGACCCTGTGCCGTGCCGGTCCCGAGGCGGTGTCGGAGGCCCGCCGTATGCTGGACGGCATGAAGGTTCTCGCAGCAATGAGCGGTGGCGTCGACTCCGCGGTGGCCGCCGCGCGGGCGGTCGAGGCGGGCCATGAGGTGGTCGGCGTGCACCTCGCCCTGAGCCGCATGCCCGGCACCCTGCGCACCGGCAGCCGCGGCTGCTGCACCATCGAAGACTCGATGGATGCGCAGCGGGCGGCGAACAAGATCGGCATCCCCTACTACGTGTGGGACTTCTCCGAGCGCTTCAAGGCCGACGTGGTCGACGACTTCATCGCCGAGTACTCGGCGGGGCGCACCCCCAACCCCTGCATGCGCTGCAACGAGCGCATCAAGTTCGCCGCCCTGCTCGAGAAGGCCCTCGACCTGGGCTTCGACGCGGTCTGCACCGGGCACTACGCCACGGTCACGACCGATGCCGACGGCAACCCCGAGCTGCACCGCGCGGCCGCCTGGGCGAAAGATCAGAGCTACGTGCTGGGCGTGCTCACCACCGAGCAGCTGCGGCACAGCCTGTTCCCGCTCGGGGCGACGCCCTCCAAGGCCGAGGTGCGCGCCGAGGCCGCCGAGCGCGGCTTCTCGGTGGCGAACAAGCCCGACAGCCACGACATCTGCTTCATCCCCGACGGCGACACGAGCGGGTGGCTCGCCGAGCGCGTCGGCACCGCGACGGGTGAGATCGTCGACCGCTCCGGCGCCGTCGTCGGCTCCCACGAGGGCGCACACGCCTTCACGGTCGGTCAGCGCCGCGGGCTCAAGCTCGGCATGCCCGCGCCCGACGGCAAGCCACGGTTCGTGCTGGAGGTGCGGCCCGTCACGAACGAGGTCGTCGTGGGGCCGAAGGAGGCCCTCGCCATCGCCGAGATCGCCGGGGCGCGGTTCACCTGGGCGGGGCTCGCCCCCGTCGACGTCGAGAGCGGCTTCGACTGCCAGGTGCAGATCCGGGCGCACGCCGATCCGGTCGACGCCTGGGCCGTCGTGCGCGACGGCGAGCTCGTCATCACGCCCGTGGAGCCGCTCGTCGGGGTGGCGCCGGGGCAGACCGCGGTGGTCTACGTGGGCACGCGGGTGATGGGGCAGTGCACGATCGACCGCACGGTCGCAGCCGACACGGTCGCGGCGGGCTCGATGGCGGCCGACAGGGTGACGGCTGACACGATGGCGGTCGTCTGATGGCGCGTGCGGCCGGGACAGCAGGCGACGGGGTCGCTGCCGACGAGGCGCTGCCGGAGGAGACGCCCGACAAGCTCGAATCGGCGGCGGTCGAGGTCGAGCGGCTGACCACGCGCATCCTCGAGCTGCGCGATCAGTACTACGAGAAGAACGCCTCGACGGTGTCCGACCAGGAGTACGACGCGCTGGTGCGTCGGCTCGACGAGCTCGAGCGCGAGCATCCGGAGCTCCGCTCGCAGGACAGCCCGACCCAGACCGTCGGCGGCCGCGCCGTCACCACGATGTTCACCCCCGTCACGCACGCCGAGCGCATGCTGAGCCTCGACAACGTGTTCAGCGAGGAGGAGCTCGACGAGTGGGCCGCGAAGGTGCAGCGCGACGCCGGCCGCGGGGTCGTGCGCTTCCTCAGCGAGCTGAAGATCGACGGCCTCGCCATCAACCTGCGCTACGAGAACGGCGTTCTCGTCACGGCCGCCACCCGGGGTGACGGCGTCGTCGGCGAGGACGTGACCGAGAACGTGCTGCAGATCGACTCGATCCCGGCGCGGCTGAAGGGCTCCGGGCATCCGCCGCTCGTCGAGGTGCGGGGCGAGATCTTCTTCCCCGTCGCGTCGTTCGATGAGTTGAACGCAGCCCAGGAGGCCGCGGGCGAGCGCGTCTTCGCCAACCCGCGCAATGCGGCCGCTGGGTCGCTGCGGCAGAAGTCCGAGGGCAAGAACGAGCGCCAGCTGGCCCTCGTGACGGCCCGTCTGCACCGGCTGCGAATGCTCGTGCACGGCATCGGCGCGTGGCCGAACCCGCCCGTGGCCGCCCAGTCCGAGGTGTACGAGCTGCTGGCCGAGTGGGGGCTGCCGACCTCGACCCACTACCGCGTCTTCGACACGATCGGCGAGGTGGCGGAGTTCATCCGTGGCTACGGCATCAACCGCTCGAGCGTCGAGCACCAGATCGACGGCATCGTCGTGAAGGTCGACGACCTCGAGCTGCACGAGGAGCTCGGCGCCACCAGCCGCGCACCGCGCTGGGCCACGGCCTACAAGTACCCGCCCGAAGAGGTGAACACCAAGCTGCTCGACATCGTCGTGAGCGTCGGGCGCACCGGCCGCGCCACGCCGTTCGCCGTGATGGAGAAGGTGGAGGTCGCGGGCTCGGAGGTTCGCCAGGCGACACTGCACAACCAGGACGTGGTGAAGGCCAAGGGCGTGCTGATCGGCGACACGGTGGTGCTGCGCAAGGCGGGCGACGTCATCCCCGAGGTGCTCGGCCCGGTGGTCGAGCTGCGCGACGGCAGCGAGTACGCGTTCGTGATGCCCGAGAACTGCCCCGAGTGCGGCACGAAGCTGGCGCCCGCGAAGGAGGGTGACATCGATCTCCGCTGCCCCAACGCCCGCAGCTGCCCGGCGCAGGTGCGCGGCCGGGTCGAGCACGTCGGATCGCGTGGGGCGCTCGACATCGAGGGCCTCGGCGAGGTGTCGGCGGCGGCGCTGACGCAGCCGAGCGAGCCGGCCGAACCTCCGCTCGAGACCGAGGCGGGGCTGTTCGCGCTGACGATGCGCGACCTGTTCCCCATTCGGGTAATCGTCCGCGACAACGAGACCGGGCTCGAGAAGCTGAACGACGACGGAACACCGAAGCTCGTCACCCCGTTCCGGCGCAAGCGGCGGGTCTCGGGGCGCGACGCCGACCCCGCCTACGATCCCGAGGCGACGGAGTTCTGGGGCGACGCCGGGTCGGTGCCGTCCTCGAACGCGATCGAGCTCCTGGCGAACATCGAGAAGGCCAAGACGAAGCCGCTCTGGCGCATCCTCGTCGCGCTGAGCATCCGGCACGTGGGGCCCGTCGCGGCCCGCGCGCTGGCCGACTACTTCGGCTCGCTCGACGCGATCCGGGCGGCAACCCGCGACGAGCTGGCTGCGGTCGACGGGGTGGGTGGCATCATCGCCGACGCGCTGATCGCCTGGTTCGAGGTGGACTGGCACGTCGAGATCCTCGACCAGTGGGCTTCGGCCGGGGTGCAGTTCGCGACACCAGGGCATCCGGGCCCGGGGGCGAACGTCGGCGCGGGCGGGGTGCTCGAGGGCATCACCGTGGTCGCGACCGGGTCGCTCGAGGGATTCACCCGCGAGGGCGCGCAGGAGGCGATCATCGCGGCCGGCGGCAAGGCGGCCTCGAGCGTCAGCAAGAAGACCGACTTCGTGGCGGCCGGGCCCGGCGCCGGCTCCAAGCTGCCGAAGGCCGAGGCCCTCGGCCTCCGCATCATCGACGCCGCCCAGTTCGCGCTCCTGGTCACGGAGGGCCCGGCGGCGCTCGGCCCGCCGCCGGTTGCCGATCCGGCTGACGCCGACGCGAACGCGGATGGTCCGCTCCCTCCCACCGCGAGCGACGACGCCGCGCCGGCCGCCGCGGAGGCGGAGACGACGCCCACGAAGCCTCGGGCGAAGCGGGCGCCCCGTGCCAAGAAGCCCACCGCACCAGCACCACCGCCCGACGACGAGGCGGCGGTCGACGCGACTGCGGCCGACGGCGACGAGGGGTAGCGGATGCGCGGGCGCGCGGCCGCGGTCGGGGGAGTGATCGCGGCGGCGGCCGGGCTCGGCGCGGCTGCCGTCTGGGCGCGCAGCTCGCCGTGGCCGGCGGTGATGGCCATCCGCGCGGTGTTCGACCGCGACGCCCGCCGCACGGTCGCCGAGCTTGAGCGCCACGCTCCGGCCGGCGCGTTCCGCGAGCTGCGCGACGTGCCCTACGGCCCCGTCGCCGGCCGTCCCGGCGGCACCTTCGACCTCATCGCGTCGGCCGACGGCATCACCGGCTCTCCCGGCCCCGCCGCGCCGGCCGATGTCGCGCCGGCTGACGCCGCACCGGCTGACGCCGCACCGGCCGATGCCGCACCGGCCGATGCCGCGTCGGCTGACGCCGCGTCGGCTGACGCCGCACGGGCTGACGCTGCAGCGGCGCGGCCGGTGGTCGTGTGGATCCACGGCGGCGCCTGGATCTCGGGGAGCAAGGCGCACGTCACCCCCTACCTCCGCCACCTCGCCGCAGCCGGCTACGTCGGCGTCGCCGTCGACTACACGATCGCGCCCGAGGCCGCCTACCCCACCGCGGTGGAGCAACTCGGCGACGCCCTCGCGCACCTCGTCGAGCACGCCGACGAGCTCGGCATCGACCCGCACCGCATCGTGCTCGCCGGCGACTCGGCGGGCGCGCAGCTCGCGAGCCAGCTCACGGCCGCGATCGTGAACCCGGCGTATGCGGCCCGCACGGGCATCCGCCCCGCTCTCGAACCCGGTCAGCTCGCCGGCGTCGTGCTGCACTGCGGCATCTACGACCTCGACGCGATGACGCACCTCACCGGCGTGCTCGAGTGGGGCTTCAAGAGCGCCCTCTGGGCCTACACCGGCAGCCGCGACTGGTCGGCGACCGAGGCGGCCGACTCGATGAGCACGATCCGAGCCGTCACCGGAGCCTTCCCGCCGGCCTTCATCTCGGGCGGCAACGGCGACGGCCTCACCGCGGTGCAGTCCGTGCCCCTGAGCGAGCGGATGCGCGCGGCCGGCGTCCCGGTCACCACGATGTTCTGGCCCGCCGACCACCAGCCCTCCCTGCCCCACGAGTACCAGTTCAAGCTCGACTTCCCCGACGCCCGCCGTGCCCTCGTGGCCACGATCGCCTTCCTCGACGAGGTGACCGGCCGCCCAGGCACCCGACCGCCTGGCAGCCGACCGCCTGGCAGCCGACCGTCTGACCCGCGACCACCCGACGCGCAGGCGCCCGAGCCGTCCGAGCCGCCGGAGCCGCCGGCGCCCCCGGAGCCCGCACCGCCCACCCCGTAGAATTGCCCCACACCCTTCGCGAGCAGAACACCGGAGCACCATGTCCGAAATAACCCAGGAGCAGGTCGCGCATCTCGCGAACCTCGCCCGGATCGCCCTGACACCCGAGGAGATCGAGAGCCTGACGAGCGAGCTCGGCTCGATCGTCGACAACGTCGCCAAGGTGTCCGAGGTCGCGACCGCCGACGTCCCGGCCACGAGCCACCCGATCCCGCTGCAGAACGTCTACCGCGACGACGTGCCCGGCGCCACGCTCACCACCGAGCAGGCGCTCGCCGGCGCCCCCGACCACGACGGCTCGCGCTTCCGCGTGACCGCGATCCTCGGAGAGGAGCAGTGATGGCCCGCCACGACCACGAGCTCGTCCGCCTGTCGGCCGCCGCACTCGCCGAGAAGCTCACGAGCGGCGAGATCAGCGCCGTCGAGGCCACCGACGCGCACCTCGACCGCATCGCCGCCGTCGACGAGGAGGTGCACGCCTTCCTGCACACCGCCCCCGAGCTGAGCCGCCGCACCGCCGCCGCGATCGACGAGCGCCGACGCGCGGGTGAGGCCCTGCATCCGCTCGCCGGAGTGCCGATCGCCATCAAGGACGTGATCGTCACCAACGACATGCCCACCACGAGCGGCTCGAAGATCCTCGAGGGCTGGGTGCCGCCCTACGACGCGACCGTCATGACCAAGCTGCGCGCGGCCGGTCTCGTGCCGATCGGCAAGACGAACATGGACGAGTTCGCGATGGGCTCCTCCACCGAGCACTCCGCCTACGGCCCCACCCACAACCCGTGGGATCTCGAGCGCATCCCCGGCGGCTCCGGCGGCGGCTCGGCCGCCGCGGTCGCGAGCTTCGAGGCGCCGCTCGCCCTCGGCAGCGACACCGGCGGCTCCATCCGGCAGCCCGCCCACGTCACCGGCACCGTCGGCGTCAAGCCGACCTACGGGGGAGTGAGCCGCTATGGCGCCATCGCCCTCGCCTCGAGCCTCGACCAGATCGGCCCCGTCAGCCGCACCGTGCTCGACTCGGCGCTGTTGCACGACGTCATCGGCGGGCACGACCCGCGCGACTCCACCTCGCTCACCGACGAGTGGCCGAGCATGGCCGAGGCCGTGCGCCGTGGCGACGTGAAGGGCTTGAAGATCGGCGTCATCATGGAACTCGACGGCGACGGCTTCCAGGCCGGCGTGCTCGAGCGCTTCCGTGAGGCGCTCGACCTGCTCGCCGCGAACGGCGCCGAGATCGTCGACGTCAGCCTGCCGAGCCTCGAGTACGCCATCGCGGCCTACTACCTGATCATGCCCGCCGAGGCCTCCTCGAACCTGGCGAAGTTCGACTCCGTGCGCTTCGGCCTGCGGGTCAACCCGCCGGGCGGCGGCACCGTCGAAGACGTCATGGCGGCGACCCGCGAGGTCGGTTTCGGCGCCGAGGCGAAGCGTCGCATCATCCTGGGAACCTATGCGCTGAGCGCCGGCTACTACGACGCGTACTACGGCAGCGCCCAGAAGGTGCGCACGCTCGTGCAGCGCGACTTCGCCGCGGCCTTCGCCGGGGTCGACGTGCTGGTCTCGCCGACGGCACCGACCACCGCGTTCAAGCTCGGCTCGAACACGGGCGACCCGATGGCGATGTACCTCAACGACATCGCCACCATCCCCGCGAACCTGGCCGGCATCCCCGGCATCTCGCTGCCCGTGGGCCTGGCCCGCGAAGACGGCCTGCCCGTCGGCATCCAGTTCCTCGCCCCCGCTCGCGAAGACGCCCGTCTCTACGGCGTCGGCGGTGCTCTCGAGCGGATGCTCGAAGACAAGTGGGGCCACACGCTGATCTCTCAGGCACCCGATCTCGCCCCCGGCGAGATGGCCGCCGCGCAGGAAGGAGCCGTCTGATGGCCACCGCGAAACTGATGGACTTCGACAAGGCCCTCGAGCTGTTCGAGCCCGTGCTCGGCTTCGAGGTGCACGTCGAGCTCTCCACGAAGACCAAGATGTTCTCCGACGCCCCGAACTTCTTCGGCGGCGATCCCAACACGAACATCACGCCGGTCGACCTGGGCCTGCCCGGCTCGCTGCCCGTGGTGAACGGCGAGGCGGTGCGGTACAGCATCAGCCTGGGCCTGGCACTCGGATGCTCGATCGCCCCCTCGAGCCGCTTCGCCCGCAAGAACTACTTCTACCCCGACCTGGCGAAGAACTACCAGATCTCGCAGTTCGACGAGCCCATCGCCTTCGGCGGCTCGGTCGACGTCGAACTGCCCGACGGCCGCATGTTCACCGTGCCGATCGAGCGCGCGCACATGGAAGAAGACGCCGGCAAGCTCACGCACGTCGGCGGGGCCACCGGCCGCATCCAGGGCGCCGAGTACTCGCTCGTCGACTACAACCGCGCCGGCGTGCCGCTGGTCGAGATCGTCACCGACATCATCTACGGCGCCGAGGCCGACGCGCCCGAGCTGGCGAAAGCGTACGTGGCGACGATCCGCGACATCGTGGTGGCGCTCGGCATCTCCGAGGCCCGCATGGAGCGCGGCAACCTGCGCTGCGACGCGAACATCTCGCTGCGCCCGCGCACCGCTCCGGGCGAGCCGCCGGCCCCGCTCGGCACCCGCACCGAGACGAAGAACGTCAACTCGCTGCGCTCGGTCGAGCGGGCCATCCGCTACGAGATCCAGCGCCAGGCGCAGATCCTCGCCGACGGCGGCACCATCACGCAGGAGACCCGCCACTGGCACGAGGACACGGGGACGACCTCGGCCGGCCGCCCCAAGAGCGACGCCGACGACTACCGCTACTTCCCCGAGCCCGACCTGCTGCCGGTCGTGCCCTCGGCCGAGCTGATCGAGGAGCTCCGCGCAGCCCTGCCCGAGCCGCCGGCCGCCCGCCGCCGCCGGCTCAAGCAGGAGTGGGGCTTCACCGACCTGGAGTTCCAGGACGTGCAGAACGCCGGACTGCTCGTCGAGGTCACCTCGACCGTCGAGGCCGGCGCCTCGCCGGCGGCCGCCCGCAAGTGGTGGTCGGGGGAGATCTCCCGAATCGCCAACGCGCGCTCGGCCGAGCCCGCCTCGCTGGTGTCGCCCGCCGACGTCGCGGCGCTCGTCACCCTGATCGACAGCGGTGCGCTGAACGACCGCCTGGCCCGTCAGGTGCTCGAAGGCGTCATCGACGGCGAGGGCACCCCGCAGGAGGTCGTCGACGCCCGCGGGCTCGCGGTTGTCTCCGACGACGGCGCGCTGATCGCAGCCATCGACGAGGCGCTCGCGGCCCAGCCCGACGTGCTCGCCAAGATCAAGGACGGCAAGGTGCAGGCCGCCGGTGCCGTCATCGGTGCGGTCATGAAGGCGATGAAGGGTCAGGCCGACGCGGCCCGCGTGCGCGAGCTCGTGCTCGAGCGCGCCGCGGCCGAGTAGCCCCCGGCGCCCGGCCTCCGGGTCACGCTAACGGCCCTTCCCACCCCCGGGGAGGGCCGTTCGCGCTACCCCGGCGGTTCAGGCCGCGGTGACGGGGCGGGCGTCGCGGCCCGTGAGGGCGAGCAGGCGCAGCTGGAGCGGCGCGTCGTCGGGCACCGGAACGGGCGACGCGAACAGGCCACTCAGCTCCAGGGCGTCGCGCTGCGGCTCGAACACCGTCCACACGGCCGCGACGAGATCGACGTCGAGGTCCTCAGGTGCTCCGACGGCCCGCGCGAGGTCCCAGCTGTGGATCGTCACATCCGCCACCTGCTCCTTGAGGTACTCCACGACGGTCACCGTGTCGGACGCGAGATTCACCTCCGAGTCGGGCGCCGCGTCCTGCCAAGCGGTCGTCGCCGCGAGCGAGTAGCGGTGCCATTCGTGCCGCAGATCGGCCTCGATCGCCCGCAGCCGGCTCTTCGCCTGCCGCGTGCTGAGGCCCGAGAGCAGCCACGGCACCCACTGCTGCTCCTCGATCACGTGCTGCACGAGGTCCCGCACGCGCCAGTCGGTGTCGGGGGTCGGGCCGTCCCAGTCCTCGACGGCGGCCAGGCGGCTGGCGAACTCGTGGTGGGCGCGGCGCTGCAGCCGCAGCCAGTGCGTGGTCTCGGTGTCGAGGGGGGTTCGTGCGGTCATCCGGAGCTCCTGTCGATCTCTATTGTCAATGACGGACCCCGGATGCGCATTCCTCCGGTTCCCCGATGCGACGACCGATCAGCGCAGAGCGAACACCGCGCGGGCGCTAGGGTCGGCAGATGACCCACCACGACGCCCACCTGCGCCTCCTCACCGAGGCCGACGTGCCCCGCCTGCTCGAGCTCAATCACGCGGCGGTGCCCGCGGTGAACGACATCGATGCGGAGGAGATGGGCGCCCTCATCGGCGCCGCTGCGCTGGCGGCCGGGGTGGTGCGGGGCGGGCATCCGGATGCCCGTGAGGAGGAGCTCGTCGGCTTCGTGCTCGCCCTGGCGCCGGGCGCCGACTACGCGAGCGAGAACTACCGCTGGTTCTCGGAGCGCGGCGACCGCTTCCTCTATGTCGACCGCATCGTCATGGGGGAGGGGCACCGCGGAGAGGGACTCGGCCCGCTGCTCTACGACGCCGTCTTCGCCGAGGCGCGGGCGCGGGGAGCGGTCGAGGTCGACTGCGAGGTCAACGTGGAGCCGCCGAATCCGGGCTCGCTCGCGTTCCACGGGCGGCTCGGCTTCGAGGAGGTGGGCCGCCAGTCGACGAAGGGCGGCTCGGTGGTGGTCGCCCTTCTGGCGAAGCTCACGCCCGGCCTCGCGCCCTAGAGCGGCCGAGCGGTCTGGCAGCCGAGCCGAGCGGCGACCGGTCTGGAAGCCGAGCCGAGCGGCCGACCGGGTGCGGCCGGGCACGAGGCCCGGCCGCAGGCCGCGCCGCGGCGTCAGACCACGCGCGTGGGCGGGGAGGTCGTCTTCGACGGGTCGGCGACGGCGGCCGAACCCAGCACGTCGTCGATCTGCGACAGCACCTCGGCCGGCAGCTCGACGCCCGAGGCCTCGACGTTCGACGCGACCTGCTCGGGGCGCGAGGCGCCGATGATGGCGGCGGCCACGTTCTCGTTCGCGAGCACCCACGCGATGGCGAGCTGCGCCATGGTGAGGTCGAGCGACGCGGCGATCGGCTCGAGCTTCTCGACGCGCTGCAGGATGTCGTCGGTGAGGAACGACTTCACGGTGTCGGCGCCGCCCTTCTCGTCGGTGGCGCGCGAGCCCGAGGGCAGCGGCTGACCGGCCTTGTACTTGCCGGTGAGCACGCCCTGTGCGACCGGCGACCAGACGATCTGCGAGATGCCGAGCTCCTTCGAGGCCGGCACGACCTCCTCCTCGATGACCCGCCAGAGCATCGAGTACTGCGGCTGGTTCGAGATCAGCTGGAAGCCGAGCGACTCTGCCAGGGCGTGGCCCTCGCGCAGCTGCTCGGCGGTCCACTCGCTGACGCCGATGTAGAGCGCCTTGCCCTGACGGACGACGTCGGCGAAGGCCTGCATCGTCTCGAACAGCGGCGTCTCGTAGTCGTAGCGGTGCGCCTGGTAGAGGTCGACGTAGTCGGTGCCGAGGCGCTGGAGCGAGCCGTCGATCGACTCGAGGATGTGCTTGCGCGAGAGCCCGGTGTCGTTCGGGCCCTTGGGACCGGTGGGCCAGTAGACCTTCGTGAAGATCTCGAGCGAGGAGCGCCGCTCGCCCTTCAGCGCGTCGCCCAGCACCTGCTCGGCGACCGTGTTCGCGTAGGCGTCGGCCGTGTCGAAGGTGGTGATGCCGTTGTCGAGAGCGGCCCGCACGCACTGCGTGGCCGTGTCGTTCTCGACCTGGGAGCCGTGGGTGAGCCAGTTGCCGTAGGTGATCTCGGAGATCTTGAGTCCGCTGTTGCCGAGGTATCGAAACTTCATGCTCCGAAAGCTACTCCCGCAGCCCGGGAAGCGCCCGCGCCCTCGTCGGCGAGGATGTCGGCGACGACCCGGCACGCGTCGTGCTCGCCCGTGCCGAGGTGGGCTCCGGCCGCGGCCCGCTCCAGCAGGGCGCGCAGGGTGACGGCCTCGACCGGACTCAATCCGGGGAAGAGCGCGGACTCCGCCGCGTCGACCTTCGCCCGCAGCGACTTCAGGCGGCGCCGGCCGCTCGCCGTGAGCGCGATGCGCCGCACCCGCCGGTCGCGCTCCTCGGTGCGTCGCTCCACCAGCCCGGCGGCCACCAGGTCGTCGATGACGTAGGTGAGCACCGTGCGATCGATGGCGAGGTGCGCCGAGAGCTCGGCCTGCGTGGGTGCCCGCCGGTCGCCGTCGAGGGCGCCGAGCAGCTGGAAGCCGCGCGGCCCGTGCGGCAGCTCGCCCACGATGCCGGTGACCGTCGTCTGCCAGCTGCGGAAGAGCGTGCCGAGCGACCACCCGAGGTCGAGTCCGTCTGCCATGGGTCGAGTCTAGCGGAATAGGTTGCCGAACAGATAGGTTGTGAAACAGACGATCTGCGGAGCAACATGTTCCGCCCGACTGAGAACGGCCTCCGCCCATGGACTACGGTCACAGCATCCGCTTCGGCACCTTCATCACCCCCTCGGCCGCCCGGCCCCAGGCGCCGGTGCAGCTCGCGCGGCTGTCCGAGTCGCTCGGCTACGACCTGGTCACCTTCCAAGACCACCCCTATCAGCCCTCGTTCCTCGACACGTGGACCTTGCTGTCCTACGCGGCGGCGGCGACCGAGCGCATCCAGCTCGCCCCCAACGTGCTCAACCTGCCCCTGCGGCCGGCCCCCGTCACGGCCCGGGCCGCCGCCTCGCTCGATCTGCTGAGCGGCGGCCGGTTCGCCCTGGGCCTCGGAGCGGGGGCGTTCTGGGAGGCCATCGAGGCGATGGGCGGCCGGCGTCTGACCCCGGGCCAGGCGGTCGACGCGCTGAGCGAGGCGATCGACGTCATCCGCGGCCTCTGGGCCGTCGGCGAGCGCAGCGTGCTGCGGGGCGGCGAGTACTACCCGGTCGACGGGGCTAAACGGGGCCCGGCCCCGGCCCACGACGTCCCGATCTGGCTGGGTGCCTACAAGCCACGGATGCTCGGGCTCACCGGTCGCAAGGCCGACGGCTGGCTGCCGAGCCTGCCCCACCTGAAGGCCGGCGACCTCGAGACGGGCAACCGCCGCATCGACGACGCGGCGGCTTCCGTCGGACGCGACCCGCGCGAGATCCGTCGACTGCTCAACATCGGTGGGTCGGAGGGCGTCGAGCAGCTCACGGCGCTCGCCCTCGAGAACGGCGTCTCGACGTTCATCGTCGCCAGCGACGACCCCACGGCGCTCGAACGTTTCGCCCACGAGACCCTGCCGGTCGTGCGGGCCGCGGTCGACGCCGAGCGCGGGAGCCGTGGCGTGCTGGCGGTCGACGCGGTGCGCCCGGCGCGGGCCCTGGCGAAGCGCCGAGAAGGCATCGCCTACGACGATCTGCCGCCGTCACTCCGCGAGCACGCCGTCGAGCCGGGAGACACCGACTACGCCTCGGTGCGCTCCACCTACATGAGGGGCGGCGCACCCGGTCTCGTCCTGCGTCCGCAGACGGTGGAGCAGGTGCAGGAGGCGCTCGCCTTCGCGCGACGCCATCCGGCGCTGCCGCTCGGCATCCGCAGCGGGGGACACGGCATCAGCGGCCGAAGCACCAACGACGGGGGCCTGGTGATCGACCTCGGGGCCCTCGACACCATCGAGGTGCTCGACGAGGCCAGGCGCCTCGTGCGCATCGGTCCGGGTGCCCGGTGGATGGAGGTGGCCGCCGCCCTCGCCCCGCACGGCCTCGCCCTCTCCAGCGGCGACTACGGCGGGGTCGGCGTGGGCGGGCTCGCCACCGCCGGCGGCATCGGTTTCTTCGCGCGCGAGCACGGGCTGACCATCGACCACCTCGTGGCGGCCGAGATCGTGCTGGCCGACGGCACGCTCGTGCGCGCCTCGGCCGAACAGGAGCCCGAACTGTTCTGGGCCCTGCGCGGCGCGGGAGCGAACGTCGGCATCGTGGTCTCGTTCGAGTTCGAGGCCGACGAGGTGGGCGACGTGGGCTGGGCCCAGTTGGCGCTCCAGGTCGACGATCTCGCCGACTTCCTCGAGCGCTTCGGCCGCACGATGGAGGAGTCGCCGCGCGACACCACCCTCTTCCTCATCGTCGGGGCCTCCGGGCCCGCCGAGCCGATCGTCGCCCAGCTCTACGGCGTGGTCGACTCCGGCGATCCCGACACGATCGTGGCGCGGCTGCAGCCGTTCGCCGAGCTCGCTCCGCTCGTGGGTCAGCAGGTGCAGCTGCTGCCCTATGCGGCCGTCATGGCGAACGCGTCCGAGCTGGCGCACGACGGGCAGGGCGAGCCGCACTTCCGCTCGGGGCTCGTCGAGCACCTCGACCCGGCGACGGCCGAGGCCGCCGCCGCGCTGGCCGCCTCCGGCTCGGCGCCCTGGTTCCAGATCAGGTCGGTGGGCGGTGCTGTCGCCGATATGGCCCCCGACGCCACCGCCTACGCGCACCGTTCGGCCAACTTCTCGATCACCTCGGTCGGGCGCTCGTCGCGGTTCGACGAGCTCTGGTCGGAGTTGGCCCGGCACTTCGAGGGCCTCTACCTCAGCTTCGAGAGCCGCACCGACCCGCAGCTGATCGAGCAGGCTTTTCCGCCGGCGACCCTGGCGCGGCTGCGGGCCCTCAAGCGCCGCGTCGATCCCGACCGGGTCTTCCGCGACAACTTCGGCGTGACGGCCGCCGACGCGACGAGCGACGGCGAGTCGGTCGGTGTCGTGGCGGCCGACACCGTGGCTCCCGAGCCGCTCGGCTAGTGGTTCACGGTCTGCGGCTGCGGGCGCCCGAAGCTCCGCACCGCCTGCCGCGCCGAGAGCGTCGGCAGATACGCCCGGGCGAGCGCCAGCCCGATCGCCGGCAGCGCCAGCGGGTCGGGGTAGCACAGGTGCAGCCGGTGGAACTCGGGCCGGAACTTCAGCTTGAACCGCAGCAGCGACCGGAACCCGTAGACCGGTTCGAGGGTGCGGCTGAGGAAGGCCAGCACCGCGTCCATCGGCCCCGGCCGAGCATCCGCCCCCGGGCCGACCGCGAGCGGCGCACCCGAGAGGCTGACGAATTCGACCCCGTCGTCGCGCGCCCGCAGGATGGTCTGCGCGATCAGGAACTCCATCAGCCCGTTCATGCCGTCGGGCCGGCGCCGCATGAAGTCGAGGGTCCAGCCGATGACCCGCCCGTCGGCGTAGGTAGGCAGCCAGCTCGTGACGCCGTGCACCCGCCCGTCGCCGTCGAGACCGACCATGAGCAGCACCTCGTCGTCCATCAGCTCGTCGAGCCCGCCGAGCGTGAAGCCCATCTCGGGCAGCTCCTTCTCGGCCACCCACAGCTCCGAGATCTCACGGATCTGCGCGGTCTGCGCCGCCGGCAGCTCCCGGTAGCGCACCCACTCGGCGCGCAGCCCCTCCTTCGACGCGCGGTTGATCGCGGTGCGGATGTCCTGCATCTTCTTGCCGTCGAGCGACCAGCCGGCCGGCCGCACGAGCGTCTCCTCGGCCACCTGGAGCGACGACCAGCCGACCGCCTGCAGGGCGTCGCGGAGCGTATCCGTCACCGAGTAGAACGCGGGGGTCCACCCGTGGTCGCCGCAGTACGCGGCGAAGGCCAGGGCGGTGGCCGACTGCGACTCGGGCGGGCCGAGCGGGTCACCCGTGGTCACGGCCACCCCGCCGACCACGCGGTAGGCCACGACGCCGCCCGACGGCGCGAACCAGTAGCGGTTGCCCTGCCAGGTCGTCATCCACGACAGGGTGCCGCCCGAACCGGCGTGCAGCAGCTCGCGCACGCGGCCCTCCTCGGTCGAGGCGAGCTCGGTCGAGACGAGCGGATGCGCGTTCCGCATGCCGCGCACCGCCGCCACGATAACGGCCCCCCAGAACAGCGGCCCCACCCACTGCGAGGCGATCACCGCCACCGGCCCCACCGGCACGATGTCGACCGGCTCGAACGCGAGGAAGCCGACGGGCACGAAGCGCTCCGGCAGGTCGAGCAGCAGCTCGTAGAGCGAGGCGGTGGGGGAGAACTGGTCGCGCACGATCCAGGCGACGGCGAGGTAGAGCACCGAACAGGCCACCGCGGCGAGACCCACGGTCGCCGCGAAGCGGAGCACCGGCCGCCGCCCCGGCTCGGCCGGGAAGAGCCGCGAGGCGGCGATCAGCGCGGCCGCGATGACGAGCGGCACGAGGGCCGAGACCAGCTCGAACGAGCGGAAGTCTTCTGCCGCCGTCGCCTGGAACCGCGTGAACTCGCTCGTCGCGAGCACGGGAAAGAAGCCGTAGTAGACGGCGGCGAGCAGGGCGAGGGCCAGGTTGATCCAGACGGCCAGGTGCAGGCCCACCCGGCGGCCGCGCTGGATCCCACGCGCTGCGACGAGCAGTGCCACCAGCGGCAGCAGGGTGAGCAGCACGGCACCCGGGCCGTCCAGCCGCGACAGGGCGAGGGCGTCGACGCAGTGGCGGGAGTAGTCGCCGGTCTGGCAGCGGGCGGCGATCGCGGCGTAGTCGCGCAGCGGGTCGCGGAACAGAAGTCCGAGCGGGTTCAGCACGCCGACGCCCTGCGGAGCGGCGATCGTGACCAGCGGCCCGAGCGCGGTGACCGCGACGACCGCCGCCAGCAGCGTGCGCGTCTCACGCCGGGTCGCGCGCGGCAGGCGCACCTGCAGCCGGGTGCGGGCGAGGGCGAAGCCGAGCACCAGCCCGACCACCGCCGCGAACAGCCGGAACTGGTCGCTCGGCGCACCGGAGTACAGCACGAAGACCGCGAGCACCGTGAAGCCCACGATCCGGATGCGCCGCCGCAGCAGCGGACCACAGAACGCGCTGGCGGTCATCACCACCCCGGTCACGGCGATCAGCGGGTCGACGATCCGGTGCGTGCGCGTGATCTCGGAGGCGTAGAGGTCGAGCCCGATGCCGAAGGCCTGGGCGGCGAGACCCAGGGCGATGCCCACCACCGTCACGACCACGAAGGCGACGACCGTGCGGAGGTGACCCATCCGCCGCTCGCTCCAGCCGATGCCGAGGAGTACGAGCGCGAGCACGGGCACGAGCAGCACGGCGTTGTGCACGAAGAACACCGAGGTCAGGGTCGACAGCCAGTCGTGGTGCACGAAGACGGCGTCGAAGCCGGTCGAGACGAACGCGTCGACGTCGCCGCGGGCTCGGCCCGGGCGGAGCGTCAGGCGGAAGGCGCTCGCCGCGAGCACGAGCACGACGACGACCCAGGTGACGGGGATCGACCGGGCGCGCGTGGCGAGCGCGCGGAGCACCGCGCGGACGGCCGGGCGCCGCCCGGCGGCGCTCGTCATCGGTTCAGCCCCCAGTCGTCCGCGATCACCGGGAGGCCCTTGTCGAAGACGTAGCTCCAGCTCGTGGCGTCGTGGGCGCTGCCGGGCGACTCGACGTAGGTGGCCGTCATGCCGGCGGCCTGGGCATCCGCATAGAGGGTCTTGATGCCGGGGAGGTAGGCGGTGTCGGCACTGCCCACGCCGAACACGGCGACCATGTCGGCGTAGGGGGCGTTCGCCGCCATGATCGCCGAGGGCGCCGCCGCGGCGAAGGCGGCCGCGTCGCCGCCGAAGCCCTTGGCGATCGTGGTGGCGTCGTCGCCGAGCGAGGGGTGCAGTTCGCCCGAGGCGTCGAGGATGGCGCTGAACAGCTCCGGGTGCGCCGCCCCCAGCTGGATGGCGCAGGTGCCGCCCTGGGACAGCCCTCCGATGCCCCAGCCGGCTGGGCTGTCGAGCACGTTCAGGTGCCCGCGGATCCAGTTCGGCACATCGACCGTCAGGTACGTCGCCGAGTTGCCCCCGGCCTTCGAGTCGATGCACATCGGGTTGCGGTCGGGCGCGCCGAGCTGGTCGGGGGAGACGACGATCGGGGCGAGCCCCTTGTGCGCCGCGGCGTAGGCGTCGAGGTACTGCTGCAGCTTGTCGGTGACCAGCGGATCCTCCGGTGTGCCCGGCTGGCCCGACATGACGATCAGGACCGGCAGCTTCGGCGGGTTCGCCACGAGGGCGGCGGGCGGGAGGTAGACGACGGCCTGGCGGGGCGTGAAGCCCGAGACGGTGCCGGGGATGTCGGTCAGGGCGGCGGTGCCCTTCGTCGGCAGGTCGGCCGGCGGCGCCCAGCTCTCGATCGTGGGGGCGTCGCCCGCGCTCGCCGTGGGGCGGGCCGGCAGCGTGCCGTCGATGCTGCTGATGCCGAGGGCGGTGCGCACCGTGGGGTACTGGCCGAAGTCGATGTTGATCGACATCGCGGTGGTGCCGGCGAACAGCAGCACGGCGAGGAGGCTCGCGATCACGCGGCGCCAGCTCGCACGCCACAGCGAGACGAGGGCGAGCAGGATGCCCGCGAAGCCCACCGCGATCCATACGCGAACCACGAGCGTGAACTCCGCGCCGAACAGGTTCAGCGAGTCGGACAGCAGCCACGTCAAGCCGACGCCGATCAGGGCGCCCACCCCGAGGGCGAGCGCCGCGGTCGCGCTCCAGCGGCCGCGCCGCCAGCGCGTCGAGGGCCGGACGGCGACGAGCAGCAGTGCCGCCACGGCCGAGAGTGCGTAGACGATGATGACGAAGGGGCCGGAGACGATGCCGATGTCGAGGAGGGCGTTCATCGGTCGGTGGTCCTGTCGTCGGGCAGAGCGCCCGCGGCGGCGGGCGACGAACAGTATTCTGTCCCAGTCTGGGCGGGGACTGTGCGGTTCCGGTGCCCGGGCCGGTTCAGGGCCGGTTCGGGTTCGGCGACGGGGCCGGTGCCGGGCTCGATGTCGGTGGTCGTCGCTAGGCTCGGAGCATGAGCTCCGCGGCATCGATCGACACCCCAGGCGGGGGAGCGATCGAGGCCAGCCCGCCCATCCTGCACGTCGACATGGATGCGTTCTTCGCCTCGGTCGAGCTGCTCTCGCATCCCGAGCTGAAGGGCAAGCCGGTCATCGTCGGCGGCCACTCGCCCCGCTCGGTCGTCACGAGCGCCACCTACGAGGCCCGCGCCTTCGGGGTGCACTCCGCCATGCCCGTGGGCAACGCCCTGCGCCTGTGCCCCAAGGCCGTCGTGCTCGAGCCGCACATGCACCTCTACCGCGAGTACTCGCGGCAGGTGATGGCGCTGTTCCGGGAGGTCACGCCGCTCGTCGAGCCGCTCAGCATCGACGAGGCGTTCCTCGACGTCTCGGGCGCGCGGCGGCTGCTCGGCGAGTCCGACGTCATCGCGCAGAACCTGCGGGCCCGTGTGCTGGCGGAGACCGGGCTGCCCTGCTCGGTGGGCGTGGCGCCCACGAAGTTCATGGCGAAGCTCGCCTCGGGGCGGGCCAAGCCCGACGGCATGCTGGTCATCCGCCCCTCGGAGCTCGTCGCGTACCTGCGGCCGCTGCCCGTGCGGGCACTCTGGGGAGTGGGCGCGAAGACGGCCGAGCAGCTCGAGCGGCTGGGCCTCCGCACGGTCGCCGACATCGCCGACACCCCTCTCGATGCGCTGGTGCGGGCCGTGGGGGAGGCCACCGGATCCAAGCTGCACGAGCTCGCCCAGGGTATCGACACCCGCTCCGTCGTGCCGGCGAGCCAGGAGAAGAGCGTCGGCCACGAGCGCACCTTCGACGTCGACGAGCGGTCGACCGAGGTGCTGAAGCGGGAGCTGCTGCACCAGGCGAGCCGCGTCGCCGTGCGCCTGCGCGCCGCCGGGCTGATGGGTCGCACGGTCTCGCTCAAGCTGCGCTTCAGCGACTTCACCACCATCACGCGCTCACGCACCCTCGGCGAGCCCACCGATCTCGGCCGCCGCATCTACGAGGAGGCGGTCGCGATCTTCGACGCGGTGGGGTTGCGCGGCGAGGCCATCCGCCTCATCGGCGTGCGGGTCGAGCAGCTCTCCGAAGCCGACGGCACGATGCACCAGCCCGCGCTCTGGGTCGACGAGACGGTGCCCTCCGAGGGCTGGCGCGAGGCCGAGCTCACGATCGACCGCGTCACGGCCCGCTTCGGCACCGACATGGTGCGCCCGGCCTCGCTCGTGCGCGCCCCCAAGTCGGGCGAGACCGCCGACCGCAACGGCACCCGCTCCTAGCGGGGTCGTGCACCGGGGCGGGCGCACGCCTGCCGACCGCGACGGCACCCGCAGCTAGCGCCGCGGGGCCCCGGGGCCGCGTCGCGGTCGGCGGCGAGACCTACTTCTGCCGCGCCACCACGACCGAGCGCGGCGCCACGCCCGCCGGCCGCCCCGCCGCCTCGTCGGGCGTCGTGGCCGACGGCCCGTGCAGCACCGCGTGCGAGTCGAACAGCACGTCCCCGGCCAGCGGTGCCACCTGCGCCACTGTGCCCGCGTCGAGCCGCGCGTCGCCGAGGTTCACGATCACGACGATGGACGGCCGCGACAGCACCAGCCACCGCGCCTCCTCATCGAACTCGACGTTCACGTCGGCGAGCGTCAGCGACGACCCCGCCGGCAGCGTGCGACGGATCGCCGCGAGCCGCCGGTAGACCTCGAGCACCCCGGCGTGCGACGGCTCACCGAGCTCGCTCCAGTCGAGCTTCGAGTTCTCGAACGTGGCCGGATCCTGCGGGTCGGGCACGATCGACGGGTCCCAGCCGTGCTTCGAGAACTCCTCGATCCGGCCCTTGGCGGTGGCCTCGCCGAGGTCGGGCTCGGGGTGCGAGGTGAAGAACTGCCACGGAGTCGACGCGCCCCACTCCTCGCCCATGAACAGCATCGGCGTGAACGGCCCGAGCAGCGTCAGTGCGGCCGCGATGGCGAGCCGGTCGGGTTCGAGCGTCGCCGTGATGCGGTCGCCGGTCGCCCGGTTGCCGATCTGGTCGTGGTTCTGCGACGCCACGACGAGCCGCCACGGAGCCGTGGTCGCGCGGTCCAGCTGCACGCCGTGCTCCTTCTCCCGGAAGCTCGAGTACGTCCCGTCGTGGAAGAACCCGCGCGTCAGCACCTTCGCGAGCGCCCCCAC
This sequence comes from Herbiconiux sp. VKM Ac-2851, assembly GCF_013205105.1. Classification (NCBI taxonomy): domain Bacteria; kingdom Bacillati; phylum Actinomycetota; class Actinomycetes; order Micrococcales; family Microbacteriaceae; genus Herbiconiux; species Herbiconiux sp. VKM Ac-2851. The sequence continues at coordinate 924,196 of NZ_JABMLJ010000003.1, forward strand.
CGAGTCGAAGTCGGCGTAGTAGCCCGCCGTCTCCCCCGTCAGGTTCACGTGCACCGCGTGGTGGAAGTCGTCGCTCCACTGCCCGTCGAGCCCGTACCCGGTTCCCTGGGCATCGGCGGCGCGCGGGTCGCCGTCGCGCGGCAGGAACATCACGGGGTCGTTGAGGTCGCTCTCCGCGACCACGAGCCGCTTCACTCCGGTCGACGCCGACAGAGCGTCGGCCTCGGCGGCCAGCTCGGCCAGCAGGTGCGTCGGGCTGTCGTCGACCAGCGCGTGCACCGCATCCAGTCGCAGCCCGTCGACGTGGTAGTCGCGCAGCCACATCTGCGCGTTGTCGAGAATGAACCGGCGCACCTCGGCCGAGCCCTCCTGGTCGAGGTTGACCGAGACGCCCCAGGTGTTCTTGTGCGCGTCGCTGAGGTAGGGCCCGTACAGCGGGAGGTAGTTCCCGCTCGGCCCGAGGTGGTTGTAGACCACGTCCTGGATGACCGCGAGACCGGCCGCGTGGCACGCGTCGACGAAGCGGCGGTACGCGTCCGGCCCGCCGTAGCCTTCGTGCACGGTGAACCATGCCACCCCGTCGTAGCCCCAGTTGTGCGTGCCGTTGAACCCGTTCACGGGCAGCAGCTCGATGTGGGTCACCCCGATCGAGCGCAGGTGCTCCAGCTTGTCGGGCGCCGAGGCCGCGGCCAGCGTGCCCTCGGGCGTGAACGTTCCGACGTGCAGCTCGTAGATCTCGGCGCTGTCGATCGGCAGGCCGGTCCAGTCGCCGTCGTGCCACTCGAACGACGAGGGGTCGTCGGTGCGCGACAGGCCGTGCACGCCCTCGGGCTGGCGGCGCGAGCGCGGGTCGGGGTAGGGGCCCTCACCGTCGAGCAGATAGCCGTAGTCGACCCCGGGCATCCATTCGGCCTCGTCGGCCGGGCTCCACCAGCCGTCGCCGTCCACGGTCATCGGATGCGCGGCCCGCTTGTTTCCGTCGGCGAGCACCAGCTCGACCTTCGTGGCGCGGGGCGCCCAGACGCGGTAGTCGTTCTCGGTCATGATTCGATCCTCTGCAGCAGGGCGACGGGGTAGGTGCCGAGCAGCTCGGCCAGCCGCACCGAGCCGTCGCGGTAGAGCCGGCCGGTCAGCGCGTCGGCGTAGCCGTTCCGCGCCTCGGGCAGCTCGAGGGTGGTGTCGTCCCAGCCGCCGTGCCGGGCGAGCCCGATCGGCAGCCGGGTGACGACGGTGATCGCGCCGCCGCGGTCGAAGGCGACCGCGTGACGGGCGGCCGAGCCGCGCGGCTCGAGCGGCGTGTAGCCCTCGAACAGCTCGGGACGGTCGCGGCGCAGCGTCAGCGCCGAGGTGGTGACGAGCAGCTTCACGGCGCCCGTGTCGTCGGCGCCCTCCTCGAGCACCGGCGGCTCCCCGGCCTGGATGTCGGCGAGCAGCGACGCCCGCAGCTCGTAGTCGACCTCGCGCCGGTTGTCGGGATCGACGAGCGAGAGGTCCCACAGCTCGGAGCCCTGGTAGACGTCGGGCATGCCGGTCATGGTCAGCTGCACCAGCTTCTCGCCGAGGGAGTTGGAGCGGCCGGCGCCCTCCACTGCGGCCACCGCGCTCGCCACGAGGCCGGCCGTGATCTCGTCGTCGTAGACGGCGTCGATGGCGGCGGCCATCCGCTTCTCGAATTCCTCGTCCACGTCGAGCCAGGCCGTCGTGTTCCCCGCTTCGCGCGAGGCCTTGGTGGCGTAGGCCTGCGCGCGCTCACGGCTGATCGGCCACGCCCCGACGATCGCCTGCCAGAGCAGGTTCTCGAGCGGTCCGTCGCCGAGCGGGTGCCGCGAGCGCAGCTTCTCCAGCGTGCCGGCCCAGCCGTCGGGGATCTCGGCCAGCGCCGTGATGCGGGCCCGCACGTCCTCCGAGCGCTTCGTGTCGTGCGTCGAGAGCGTGGTCATGGAGTGCGGCAGCGTCTCGAGCCGGCGCTTCTGCTCGGCGTGGAACCGCTCGGGGCTCCAGCTGAAGTCGTCGGGGTCGGCGCCCACCTCGGTGAGACTCGTCAGCCGCGTGAAACGGTAGAACGCGCAGTCCTCCACGCCCTTCGCCATCACCATGCCCGAGGTCTGCTGGAACCGGATGCTCGGGGCGGTGCCCGCGCGTCCGAGCACCTCGTCGACCTCCCGCAGCACGGCGTCGAGGTCGGGGCGGTGGCTCAGCGCGAGCTGCAGCGCCTCGTCGAGGTGCTCGCGGCCGGCGGGGAGGTAGGAGCGGTAGACGGGGAAGCACGCCAGGAGCTCGGCGAGAGCATCCTGAACCACCGTCTTGTCGGTGGGCGTCGGGAGCCCGCCCGCGCGCTCGATGTCACGGGCGAGGCGGCGCACCTCGGCCTGCAGGATGCCGTCGGCCACGTCGCGCTTGGTGTCGTGGATCATCGCGCGGTAGCGGTCGGCGGCGGAGCCCTCGGCAGTGAACCCGTCGCCGTCGCTCTCGCGCAGGGCGATGTCGAGTCGGTCGAGCCCCTCCTCGCCGGAGGGGTCGACGAACAGGCGGTCGATGCCGGCCAGCGCGTCGTAGCCCGTGGTGCCGGCCGAGTGCCAGGACGGCTCGAGCGGCTCGTCGCCCTCGAGGATCTTCTCGATCAGGATGTACGCGCCACCGGTCAGCTCACTGAGCCGGTCGATGTACCCGCCCGGGTCGGCGAGTCCGTCGGGGTGGTCGACCCGCAGCCCGTCGACGAGCCCCTCGCGGAACCAGCGGCCGATCTCGGCGTGCGACTCGTCGAACACCCACGGTTCCTCGACCCGGATGGCGGCGAGCGTCGACACGGCGAAGAAACGCCGGTAGTTCAGGTCGGTGCCCTCGCGGCGCCAGTTCACCAGTTCGTAGCTCTGGCGGGCGTGGACGGTCTGCGCATCCGCCCCGTCGTCGGCCGTGCCGGGTGCCACGGGGTAGCGGTTGTCGTAGTAGGCGAGGATCGTGCGGTCGTCCTCGAGGGTGAGCGCGTCGAGCGAGTCGTCGCCGAGCACGGGAAGCAGGAGGCGCCCGCCGCCGGCCTCCCAGTCGATGTCGAAGGCCTCGGCGTAGCGGCTCTCGCGGCCGTTTCGCAGCAGGTCCCACCACCACGGGTTCTGCGACGGCGTCGCGACGCCGACGTGGTTCGGCACGATGTCGACGACCACGCCCAGCCCGGCGTCGTGGGCCGCCTGGGAGAGCTCGCGGAGGCCCTCCTCGCCGCCCCGCGACACGTCGATGCGGGAGTGATCGGTGACGTCGTAGCCGTGCTGCGAGCCCTCCTCCGCCTGGAGGATGGGGGAGAGGTAGACCCAGTCGACGCCGAGGCGCTTCAGGTAGGGCACCAGCCGGGCGGCATGCTGCAGAGTGAAGTCGGAGGTGAGCTGGAAGCGATAGGTCGAACGGGGGGTGCGCATCCGCTGCCCTCTTTCTGCGTGATGGTCGGCTGGTGCCCTCCCTTACCTACACCACGGTGGGAGTGATCGGAATGGCCTGGGTGGTGGTGTCGGCCTGTGCTGTCAGCGAGGCGGCGACCGAATGGTCGGGCTCCGTCTCGGGTTCCTGGTGAACGCGCAGCACCACCATCGATCGTGCCCTGACGTTGACCCGGCCGCCAGCGACGAACACCTGGGAATCCGCCGCCTCGCCGGCCGTGTCGATCACGGCGTCCCACGATTCGCTGTACTCGGCGGAGGGCAGGGCGAACTGCTCGTCCTCGTCGTGGGCGTTGAAGTAGATCAGGAAGTTGACATCGCTGAGGCGCTGGCCTCGCGGGTCGCGCCCGCGGATGCCCTGGCCGTTCAGGAACAGGCCCACCGAGCGCGAGAGCCCGGAGTCCCAGTCCTCCGGCGACATCTCGACGGCATCCGCGGTCAGCCAGACGATGTCGGGCAGGGGCTCGCCCGCCCCGCGGCGCACCGGGCGGCCGTCGAAGAAGCGGCTGCGCCGGAAGGTCGGATGCTCCTTCCGCAGCCGGAGCACGGCCGCCGTGAAGTCGATCAGCGGCTGGTCCTCCTGGTCCCAGTGGATCCAGGTCAGCGGCGAGTCCTGCGCGTAGGTGTTGTTGTTGCCGAGCTGGGTGCGGCCGAGCTCGTCGCCGTGCAGCAGCATCGGCACGCCCTGGCTGAGCAGCAGGGTGGCGATGAAGTTGCGCTGCTGGCGTGCCCGGAGGCCGAGCACCTTCGGGTCGTCGGTCGGGCCCTCGACACCGCTGTTCCAGGAGCGGTTGTGCGATTCGCCGTCGTTGTTGTCCTCGCCGTTGGCGTCGTTGTGCTTCTCGTTGTAGCTGACGAGGTCGCGCAGGGTGAAGCCGTCGTGGGCGGTGACGAAGTTGATGCTCGCCACCGGGCGACGGCCGGAGTGCTCGTAGAGGTCGGCGCTGCCGGTGAAGCGGCTGGCGAACTCGCCCAGGGTGCTGGGCTCGCCCCGCCAGAAGTCGCGCACGGTGTCGCGGTACTTGCCGTTCCACTCCGTCCACTGGGGCGGGAAGTTGCCCACCTGGTAGCCGCCGGGGCCGACGTCCCAGGGCTCGGCGATGAGCTTCACCTGCGAGACCACCGGGTCCTGCTGCACGAGCTCGAAGAAGGTCGACAGGCGATCGACGTCGTAGAACTCGCGGGCGAGCGCGCTGGCGAGGTCGAAGCGGAAGCCGTCGACGTGCATCTCGGTCACCCAGTAGCGCAGCGAGTCCATGATCAACTGCAGCGAGTGCGGGTGGCGCACGTTCAGGGTGTTGCCGGTGCCCGTGTAGTCCATGTAGTAGCGCAGGTCGTCCTCGACCAGGCGGTAGTACGCGCCGTTGTCGATGCCGCGGAACGACAGCGTCGGGCCCAGGTGGTTGCCCTCGGCGGTGTGGTTGTAGACCACGTCGAGGATGACCTCGATGCCCGCCGCGTGCAGCGACTTCACCATGCCCTTGAACTCCTGCACCTGCTGACCGCGGTCGCCCGTGGAGGAGTAGGAGTTGTGCGGCGCGAAGAAGCCGATCGTGTTGTAGCCCCAGTAGTTGCTGAGGCCCTTGTCGAGCAGCACGCTGTCGTTCACGAACTGATGCACCGGCATCAGCTCGATCGCGGTCACGCCGAGCTTCTTCAGGTGCTCGATGATGGCCGGATGCGCGACCGCCGCGTAGGTGCCCCGCTGCTCCTCGGGGATGGCCGGGTGCAGCTCGGTGAGGCCCTTCACGTGGGCCTCGTAGATGACCGACTCGCTGTACGGGATGCCGAGCTTGCGGTCGCCCGACCAGTCGAAGAAGGGGTTGATCACGACGCCGAGCGTCATGTGCGGGGCGCTGTCCTCGTCGTTGATCGAGTCGGGGTCGCCGAAGTTGTACGAGAAGAGCGACTGGTCCCAGTCGATCTCGCCGGCCGTGGCCTTGGCGTAGGGGTCGAGCAGCAGCTTGTTCGGGTTGCAGCGCTGACCGGTCTTCGGGTCGTACTCGCCGTGGACGCGGTAGCCGTAGCGCTGACCGGGCTGCACCTGGGGGAGGTAGGCGTGCCAGACGTAGGCATCGACCTCGAACAGCTCGACCCGGGTCTCGGCGCCGGCGTCGTCGAAGAGGCACAGCTCGACGCGCTCGGCCGCTTCGCTGAACAGCGCGAAGTTCGTTCCGCTGCCGTCGTAGGTGGCTCCGAGCGGGTAGGCGGATCCTGGCCAGGACTGCATCTGGTCTCCTCATGGGTGGTGATGGTGGTGACGTCGTGCGGGGTCGGCCCTTACCGTACCGGGTTCTCGCCGTGCCTCCACATCGGCCGAGCTCTCCTCCCGCTCTGTACCCGCGCCCGCGTGCGCGGTAGCGTTGCCGCATGGCCGACCTCGTGGAATCCCTGACCGACTCCCTCAAGAAGCTGGGCATCGACGCCGCCTACGGCGCCCCCGTCGAGATCGACGGCTCGACGATCGTGCCCGTCGCGCTCGCCTGGTCGGGCTTCGGCGGAGGCACGGGCAACGCCTCTTCGCCCGGCACCGTCACCGAGCGCATCGCCGCGGGTGACGCCGGCGGCGAGGGCTTCGGGGGCGGCGGGGCGACGATCCCGATCGGCGCCTACGTCGCGTCGAACGGCACCGCGGTGTTCCAGCCGAACGTGGTGGCGCTCGCCGCGGTCGCGATCCCCCTCGTCTGGACCACGGGCCACGCCCTGGCCCGCATCATCCGCGCCCTCAAGAAGTAGCCCGCCCCGACTTGGCCCTTCCCGTCCTTCACCGCGCGTTTTAGAACGGCTAGGGCCAACTCGATTCCGGATGCGCGGCGAGGGCAGCGCGGACGAGGCGCACGGCCTCGGGCAGGCCGGCCCTCGTGAGGGCCAGGCGGAGGCGCGACTCCTGCGGCGAGTCGGATCCCTCGCGCACGAGCTCCGCGGCCCGACGGGCGAGGGTCGCCCCGCGACCTCGGCACTCGCGGCTCCGCTGGACCAGTTCGTCGACCGTGCAGAACGGCCGGCGGAGATCGTCCCGCCGGGCCGGGATGCGCACCAGGTGGTCACCAGCCACCACCAGTTCGTCCAGCGTCGACCCGCCTGCGAGCTGTAGCCACGCCGACACGGGGTCGACGACGGGAAGACCTCCGACGGTGCTCCGGGCAAAGGCCTGGCAGAGCGCCATCAGGTCGCCTGGCGAGGCGGGGGCACGGACGCCTCGGAATGGGACATCGAGGTCGCTTCCCAGCAGCCGGCTCTCGCCGACGCCCGCCGAGAGTGCCTCACCGAGGGCGAAAGGCCTCGAGGTGAGGTGGGGCGGGAGGTCGATGCGGTGGGCCACGACCCGATGATGCCGCGCCCACGTGGCCCGGAGGGGGTTATCCACAGGGGCGGGGCGGGTGCCTATACTGGGGGCACACGGGAGTCCGGTGAGCCGGGCTGAGAGGAAGGTTCTCAACCTTCGACCGTCGAACCTGATCTGGATCATGCCAGCGCAGGGAGGCATCTCACGGTGCGACGGCTCCAGCCGTACGCCCGACCCGTGCCCCTTCCACCGAATGAAAGGGCACGATCAGTGCATTCCACCATCAGCAAGCCCGCGGCCGCCGCCGCGACCCGCCCCCGCCCTACGCTGAAGTGGCGGGTGGTCGACATCGTCATCGCCAGCGTCATCGGCGTCGCCGCCGGACTCATCTTCTGGGTCTGGAACCTCACCTACTCGCCCTTCAGTGCCGGCCTCGAAGCCGTGCTCCCGGGCCTCCAGTCGGCGATCGGCGGCGTGTGGCTCTTCGCCGGCGTGCTCGGCGGCCTGATCATCCGGAAGCCCGGCGCCGCCATCTACACCGAGCTCGTCGCGGCCACCGTGTCGGCGCTCGTCGGCACCCAGTGGGGCGTGCTCACGCTCGAGGCCGGGCTCGTGCAGGGCCTCGGCGCCGAGCTCGTGTTCGCGCTGTTCCTCTACGGCAACTACCGCGTCTACGTCGCCGTGCTCGCGGGCGCCGGCGCCGGCCTCGCCATGGGCATCAACGACATCGTGCTCTGGTACCCGGCGCTCGGCGGCGACTTCAAGACGATCTACGTGATCGCCGCGGTCGTCGGCGCCTCGATCGTCGCCGGGCTGCTGTCGTGGCTGATCGTGCGGGCGCTCGCGTCGACCGGGGCGCTCAACCGCTTCGCCGCCGGTCGCGAGGTGACGGCGCGAGAGGCGTCGGCCCGGGCGTGACGCGGGTGACTCGGGTGGCGCGCGGTGAGCGTTCGGGGCCGCTGGGTGCGGTTCCGGATGCTCGTGCCGAGCCGTCCGGGCCGGCCGAGGTGGCCGCCGCCGCCGCTGCGCGGGCCACCGCTCCGGCCGCCGCCCCGCGCGGTGCCGAGCTGCGGGCCGAGGGGTGGGGCTGGCGCCACGCCGGACGCTCCGAGTGGGCCGCCCGCGGCCTCGATCTCGTGATCGAGCCGGGGGAGCGGGTGCTGTTGCTCGGCGCGTCCGGGGCGGGCAAGTCGACTCTCGTGCACGCCTTCGCGGGCGTGCTCGGCGGATCCGACGAGGGCGAGCAGGAGGGCTCCCTCACCGTGGGCGGCCGGCTCCCCGCCGAGTCCCGCGGCCGCACGGGTCTCGTGCTGCAGGACCCCGACTCCCAGGTCGCCCTCGCCCGCATCGGCGACGACATCGCCTTCGGCTGCGAGAATCTCGGCGTTCCGCGCGAGGAGATCTGGCACCGGGTCGGCGAGGCGATGACGGCCGTCGGCCTCGACCTTCCGCTCGACCGCCCGACCTCGGCGCTCTCAGGCGGGCAGAAGCAGCGCGTGGCGCTCGCCGGCGTGCTGGCGATGCGTCCCGAGGTCGTGCTCCTCGACGAGCCGACAGCCAATCTCGATCCCGCGGGCGTCTCCGAGGTGCGGGATGCCGTCGCCGCCGTCGTCCGCGCCTCGAACGCCACCTTCGTCGTGATCGAGCACCGCGTCGACGTCTGGCTCGACGTCGTCGACCGCGTGATCGTGCTCGAGCCCGGTAGGGGCGTACTCGCCGACGGAGCTCCGGCCACGGTGCTCCGCGAGCGCGGCGCCGAGCTCGCGCGTGGCGGCGTCTGGGTGCCGGGCTTCGACCCGCTCGAGGGGCGACCGGCTCGGGTGGCGCCCACCTCGGCGACGGATGCTCGGCCCACCCTGCTCGCGACCACCGACCTCGCCGTCGGCCGCACCCCGGCGACCGTCGCCGCCCGTGGACTCGACCTCGAGGTCGCCCGCGCGTCGGCTCTGGCGCTCACCGGCCCGAACGGAGCCGGCAAGTCGACCCTCGCCCTCACGATCGCGGGCCTGCTCGAACCCGTCGCGGGAACCCTCCGCGCCCTCCCGACGCTCACGGGCGACCCGGCGAGCGACGCTCCGTCCTCGTCCGAGACGGCGGTCGCCGAGCCCGGGACCGCGCGGGCGGCTCGGAGACACCGCCGCGCCGTGCGGCGTGCGCGCCGGTGGGGCGGGGTGGGCGGGAGGCCGCTCGGCGAGCATCCGTTCGCCTGGCCCTCACGCGAGCTGCTCACCCGGATCGGGACGGTGTTCCAGGATCCCGAGCACCAGTTCGTGGCCGGGACCGTGCGCGGCGAGCTCGAGGTGGCGCTGAAGGCGCTGCGGCTCGACGCCACCGAGATCGACGCGCGGGTGGCCGAGGTCGCGGGGCGGCTGCGACTCGACGGGCTGCTCTCGGCCAACCCGTACACGCTCTCGGGCGGCGAGAAGCGGCGGCTGTCGGTGGCGTCGGTACTCGTCGCGCGGCCCGCCGTGCTGGTGCTCGACGAGCCGACCTTCGGTCAGGACTCCCGCACCTGGGCCGAGCTCGTGCGCCTGCTCGGCGAGCAGCTCGACCGGGGCACAGCCGTGGTCGCGGTGACCCACGACCGCGCCTTCATCGCCGCCCTCGCCGACCGCGAGCTCGAGGTCAGGCCGGCCGAACGGAGCGACTCGTGAGCGTGCTGACCCCGGTGCGCGGCACAGGTCGCATCTACGCGGTGAACCCGGTGGCGAAGCTGGCGGCGTCGCTGCTGCTGAGCCTGTTCCTGCTCGTGACGGTCGACTGGGTGTCGGCGCTCGTGGCGCTGGCGCTGGAGAGCGTGCTGTTCGTCTGGGCCGGGCTCGGGCCGCGGGCGTTCTTCCGGCGCACGGCCGCGATCTGGATCGCCGCGCCGCTGGCCGGCGTCACCACCGTGCTCTACGGGCTGCCGTCGGGCACGGCGTACTTCGAGTTCGGGCTGATCCACGTCACGGAGGGCTCGGTTCAGCTCGCGCTCGCGTCGGCGCTACGCATCCTCGCGATCGGACTGCCGGCCGTCGTGCTGTTCGCGACCATCGACCCGACCGACCTCGCCGACGGGCTCGCCCAGGTCGCGAAGCTGCCCAGCCGTTTCGTGCTCGGGGCACTCGCCGCGCTGCGGCTCGTGGGGCTGTTCCTCGACGATTGGCGCCAGCTCGAGCTCGCCCGGCGGGCGCGGGGCATCGGCGACACCGGCCGCCTCCGCCGCTTCCTCAACCAGGCGTTCGCGCTGCTGGTGCTGTCGCTCCGGCGCGGCAGCAAGCTCGCGACGGCGATGGAGGCCCGCGGCTTCGGCGGCAGCACGGTGCGCACGTGGGCGAGACCGTCGCGGTTCGGGGCGCGCGACTGGATGCTCGTGCTGATCGGCCTCGCGATCGGAGCGGTGGCGCTCGGCACCTCGATCGCCACCGGTTCCGTCAACTTCGTGCTCGGGTGAGGGGCGGGCGATGACGGTGATCCTGATCGACGGGCCGAGCGGCTCGGGCAAGACCGTGCTGGCTGAGCGGATGCGCGCCGGCTGGGTCGGCGGAGACCATCCGACCCTGGTGCATCTCGACGACATGTACCCCGGCTGGGACGGGCTCGAAGCGGCGAGCGCACTGCTCGTGTCCGAGCTGCTGGAGCCGCTGCGCGCCGGACGGCCCGCGGGGTGGCGGCGCTGGGACTGGGCGGCGGACACGGCGGCGGAGTGGCACGGGGTCGACCCCGCGCATCCGCTCATCGTGGAGGGCTGCGGGGCGATGAGCCGCCGGGCCGTGGAGCTGGCCGATCTGACGGTGTGGGTCGAGGCCGACGAGGTGGAGCGGAAGCGCCGGGCGCTCGAACGCGACGGCGAGCTCTACGCGCGGGAGTGGGAGCGGTGGGACGCGCAGTGGCGCGGCTTCGTAGCCCGCGAGCAGCCGCGCGCGGCGGCGACGTTCGTCGTGCCGACCTGAGTCGTCTGCTCCGCCTTGGGCCGAGCGACGTCGAGCTGGGGACGGGCCCGAGTGCCGGCACGGGCTCGGGTGCCGGCCGGGCCACGCTCTGGCCCCGGGTCAGCCGAAGCGGGAGGCGATGAAGGCCTCGATGACCGGTACGGGATGGGTGAGGCGCCAGATGGGGCCCGGGTCGCCGATGCGGCCGTCGAGCTCGAGCAGCACGTTCAGCGGGCCGTCGGGTGTGGTGACCGTGACGCTGCCGATCTGCTCGCCCTTCGAGCCGGTGCTGAGCGACTTGGCGTCGACGTCGTACCGGAGCGGCGAGGTGGCCCAGAGCATGCGGCTCTCGGTGCCCATGGCGACGCCGTTCGCGCTCTCGCCCCAGGCGGTGCTGTAGGTGACGAAGCTCTGCCCCTCGGTGACGACGGGGGTGGCGCGCACCGTGCTCGCCGCCGTCTCGGTGAGGGTGGTGAGGTCGGCGTCGAGCGTCTCCCAGTCGGGTTCGCGGAGGAACGCGCCGTAGAGGCGCACCGTGCCCTCGGCCCCGGCGGGGGTGACGTCGAGCGCGAAGAGCACGCAGACGCCCGCCTCGTCGGTGTAGCTGCGGGAGAGCATCGTGTAGCCCTCGTCGGCGGCGTAGGCGGCCAGGTTCTCGACCGAGCGGTTGCCGTTCACCGTGACGCTCTCGCTCGCCATGATCTCGGCGAGAGCCGGTTCGGCGCCGGCCAGTGCCGCGATCTGAGCGAGGTCGGATGCGCTGCCGACGTCGCCCTCGGCGAGCCCGGTGGCGTCGACGAGCTGCACGCTCGCGAACCCCTTCTCGCTCAGCCACGCCTCCGCGGCCTCGAGGTAGCCGTCCATCGAGCCGAAGGCCCAGCGCGCCAGCGCGTCGGCGTGGTTGTTGCTGGAGCCGAGGAGCATGGCCTCGAGCATCTGGCGCTGGGTCCACTGCTCGCCCGCGATGAACGAGATGGCGCGGGCCCGCTCGCTGAGGTACTGCACGTAGGAGGCGTAGTCGTCGGCCGAGACGGTGACCTGCTCGCCGGCGGCGCCCGAGGCCAGCGGCTTGGCGTCGAGCACGACGAGCGCCGTGATGATCTTCGCCGTGCCGCCGAGGGGCACCGCCTCGGCGATGCCGCCCGAGGCCAGCACGCCGTCGGACTTCTCGGCGACGATGGCGCTCGCGCCGGTCTGCGGCACGGTGGGCGCTCCGGTGGTGCCCGACTCGGCGCCGGTGTCGGCGACGGAGGCCGTCGCGGCGGGCAGCGGGCCGACCAGCGTCGCCGGGCCGTAGACGCCGACCGCGAGGATGACGAACACGCCGACGACGATCACGACGGCGCGGAGAGCCTTGCGCGCGGGGGATGCTGCCATGGCATCAGGCTAGGGGCGACCGCCGACAGTGCCCGGGAGGGACGCGGGCGTGCGGGTCACAATGTGCTGTGAAGCCGCTGGACCTGGAGAGCGGCTCAGCCCCAGCCGAGTTCGTGCAGCTTCTCGTCGTCGATACCGTAGTAATGGGCGATCTCGTGCACGAGGGTGACGTGCACCTGGTCGCGCAGCTCCTCGACGTCGTCGCAGATGGCGAGCAGCGGCTCGCGATAGAGCGTGATGCGGTCGGGCATCTCGCCGAAGCCGTACTGGCCGCGCTCGGTGACCGCGACGCCGTCATAGAGGCCCAGCAGGTCGAGGCTGCCGTCCTCGGGCCGGTCGTCGACCACGAAGACCACGTTGTCGAGCCCGTCGAGCATGTCGTCGGGCAGCTGGTCGAGTTCGTCGCCCACGAGCGCCTCGAAGTCGTCGGCGGTCATCTCGAGCATCCGGAGCCCCGTTCATGGTGCGGAAGGAGGCCGGGCAGCCAGCGACCTGCGTGGAGTGACGATGGGGGATACGACGATGGCCCGGCGTGAACCGGGCCATCGTGACGGCTCTCGCCGCCGGTGGGGTGAATAACGGGACTCGAACCCGCGACATCCGGCACCACAAGCCAGCGCTCTACCAACTGAGCTATATCCACCATGCGCCCCGTGATCGAGATCGTGGGGCAACGACAAACGAGTCTATTACATATTGGAGCCGAAGTCGCGCACGACGTCGGCGGAGATGGTCTTGAGCTCGACCGAGGTCGGCCCGGGCTCCTGGATGAAGACGGCCTTGCGGTAGTACTCGAGCTCACGGATGGACTCGAGGATGTCGGCGAGGGCGCGGTGCCCGCCGGCCTTCTCGGGCGCGTTGAAGTAGACGCGGGGGAACCAGCGGCGGGCCAGCTCCTTGATCGACGAGACGTCGATGCTGCGGTAGTGCAGGTGGCCGTCAACCCGCGGCATGAACTTGGCGAGGAACATGCGGTCGGTGCCGATGGTGTTGCCCGCGAGCGGCGCCGACTCTGCGGCCGGTACGTGCTTCAGGATGTACTCGAGCACCTGGTACTCGGCGTCGGCGAGGCTGACGCCGTGCGGGATCTCGTCGGCGAGGCCGCTGGTGGCGTGCATGTTCGTGACGAAGTCGTTCATGTGCTCGAGCGCGGAGTCGTCGGGCTTGATGACGATGCTGAAACCCGGGTCGACGAGGTTGAGGTCGAAGTCGGTGACGACCACCGCGACCTCGACCAGCTCGTCGACCTCGAGGTCGAGCCCCGTCATCTCGCAGTCGATCCACACGAGACGGTCTGAGGAAGAACTCATGCGAGAAGTCTAGGGCCGGGCGCCGACACCGGGCGGGCCGACCCCCGCCCCGTGGCGCCTTCTAGACTGGCGGCGATGACTACCGCACTCGCCGTCCTGCTGTTCGTGAACGCCGCCTTCAACGTGATCGTGTGGCCGCAGTTCTACAAGCGGGTGAGCCGCGACGCGCGGGCCCGCGATGCGGCGGGCAAGCCGACGACGTTCCTGATCGTGCACGCGGTGCTGATCGCGATCGCTCTGGTGATCGCCGTGGTGTCGGTGATCGCGGGGATCGCGGCTCTCGCCGGGGCCTGAGCTCGTCGCTCGGGCCGGGGAGGACGGGTCGCTCGCTAGTCGGCCCGGTCGGGCCGGTCGGCCCGGTGCGCCGGTCGCCGACTGATGTGCCCCTGGCTGGATTCGAACCAGCGACAAACGGATTAGAAGGCCGGTGCTCTATCCACTGAGCTACAGGGGCGACCCGAAAAGCGTACTACCTTCGCCGGGTCGCCCCCGGGCGGGCTCAGTCGGTGGAGCCGGCGCGCGGCGGAAACGCGTGCACCGGCGGCGGCACGTCACCCGAGGCGCGTGCGTCATCGCCCGGGTCGACGGTGTTCTCGAGGGTGCCGAGCGGCGAGGCTGCCCCACGCGGCCCGGCGGCGATCGGCTTGCGAGGAGCCATTCCGCGGGAGCCCGTGCCCGACGCGACCTGCTGCACGATGGGGCGCGGCTCGTGGGTCGGCGCGAGGGGCGACGAGGGCATGATCGGCGTGGCCTGGGTCGGCACGTCGGTGTAGTCGGGGCGAGCGGATGCCGTGGGCGCCGAGTTCGACGCCGCGGAACGCTGCTCGGGCCGGCCCTGCGCCGCGTCGGGGCGGGCGAACTGCTCGTGGTGCTGCTGGGCGACCCACTCGTCCTGCTTGGAGGCGAGCTCGGACTCCTTCGTGGAGTCGGCCGCGGCCCAGCGCTCGAGGTCGGCCTGGAACAGGCGCTTGGAACGAGCCGGACGCTGCTGCCACTCGATCAGCCGGTCGCGGAACTCGATCACGGCGGGCTCGATGCGGTAGCCGAAGGTGGCGGACTCGCGCTTCATCTCGGCGAGGCAGTGCGCGGCCCAGTTGGCGGCGACGTCGGAGCCCTTGATCGGCAGCAGGCGCACCTGGATGTCGGCCTGGCCGCTCGCGCGGTCGGAGAGGATCTGCTCCTGCGGCGTGAGGGAGTTCCACACCGAGGCCTGCTCGGCGGCGTCGATGAGTGCGGCGATGGCGGAGATCTTCAGCTCGCGGTCGTGCTTGGCGAGCAGGCGCTTCACCGAGGAGTGCGCGATCCAGGCGGCGAGGAGGCCGGCCACGATGATCGCGGCGGCCGGGAGCACCAGATTCGAGACGACGTATTCACCATCGGCGGACGAGAACCACCGGACGAGACCATTCCACCATTCCATGAGCGGCACGATACCCGCGGCTCAGCCGCACGACGGGGCGACGAGCCGGTGTCGCCGGGATCGGATCGATCGGACGTCGTCGGCTGTCGGGATGGCGGCGGCACGCGCATCCGCCCCCCTGCTCAGCGGAGGCACTCGACCGCTTCCGCCCGCTGCCAGAACTCGCCCACGTCGCCGACGCGGCCGGAGGAGTAGAGCCGCCGGGCGCGGAACCGCGGACCCTGCGGATCGGCGACCTCTTCGACGTAGCCGAGCACGATGCCCGAGGTGGCGGTGACGCGCCAGTAGCCGTCGCGCACGCGGTGCACGGCGGGGGCGCTGAGCGTTTGTATCGACATGACTGCACGCTACGGGCGACCACCGACATCGGCCGCGGCACTGCCGGCCGTGGCCGGCCGTAGAATCCCGTCATGGAAACTTTCGTTGTCGCTGGAGGCTGCTTCTGGTGCCTCGACGCCGTCTACCGCACCCTCGAGGGCGTGCAGGACGTGGTGTCGGGCTACACGGGCGGCTCCGTCCCGAACCCGAGCTACGAAGAGGTCTGCACCGGCACCACGGGCCAGGCCGAGGCCGTGGCCGTGACCTTCGACCCGGCCGTCATCCCGGCCGAGGTGATCCTCGACGTGTTCTTCACGCTGCACGACCCGCGCCAGTTGAACCGCCAGGGCAACGACGTCGGCACGCAGTACCGCTCGGCGATGTTCTACGATGGGGAGGAGCAGAAGGCGCTGTTCGAGGCGGCCCTCGAGCGCGCCTCCGAGCTCTGGGACGGCGGGATCGTCACCACGCTCGAGCCGCTCGGCGAGTTCTACCGTGCCGAGGAGTACCACCAGGACTTCTTCGCCAAGAACCCCGGCCAGGGCTACTGCATGGCCGTCGCGCTGCCGAAGGTGAACAAGGTGCGGAAGGCGTACGCGAAGTACATCAAGGCCGCCTAGCCACTTCTCCTGCACTTCCTGCTCCGGCCGGGGCCCTGTCCACAGATGGGGCCCCGGCCGTTTCTCGTGCGCCCCGCCGCCGCAGACTCGGGGCACGGGTCACCCACGACGGTGACCCACACGACGGTGATCACCCACGGCGGTGATCACTCACGACAGAAGGAGCACGACATGTCCGACACCATGACCCTCACCGGAGTCGTCGCGACGGCGCCGCGGCACATCACCACGAACGCCGGCCTCGACATCACCAGTTTCCGGCTGGCCTCGAGCCAGCGGCGCTTCGATCGCGAGCGGCAGAAGTGGGTCGAGACCGACACCAACTGGTACACGGTGACCGGGTTCCGGCAGCTGGCGCAGAACATGGCCGCGTCGATCGAGCAGGGGCAGCGCGTCGTCGTGTCCGGGCGGGTGCGCATCCGGCCCTGGGAGAACGCGGAGCGTTCCGGCACCACCATCGAGATCGAGGCCGACGCGCTCGGGCACGACCTCGGCTGGGGAACGGCCGTCTGGGCGCGTGTCTCGCCGGCGGGCTCGGCTTCCGGTCCGGGTGCGGGTTCGGGTTCGGTCGGTGGCGGTGCGGGCGACACGTGGGTGCACGACGCGCTCGCGGCGGGCCTCGAGCCGGCGGGCGGGCTGCGCGACCCGCAGCACGGGCAAGGGGTTCCGGATGCTCGGGAGCCCGCCATGGCGTCCACGGCAGCCGAGGAGCCCGTCGACGCGGGCCTCCCGTTCTGATCGAGCGGTTCTGGCCGGGCGGGTGGCGGAGTCCACCCGAGACCGTGCCGATCGAGCGCGCTCGGGCTGCGGTGGGGGCGCGCGGTGGGAGACGGCAGGCGCGGCGGTCTCTCAGGCGACCGGGCTCGCGACCGCATACACTCGTGTCGGTCTCACGGGCCCGGGCGGGATGGTGCCGTGATCGAGAGGATTGTAGGAGCGATGCAGACGAGACGAGCCGGAGCGCCGGCCCGGAGCGCCGGGGCGCCGGAGGAGCGGCCTGCGACGGCGGGCGGGGCAGTGCGGCGGTGGAGCGCTGCGGTCGTGGTGCCCGTGGCGCTGCTGGGGCTCCTGAGCGCGTGCACGCCCGAGGCCGAGCCGGCGCCGTCGGCGAGCGCGGCGCCGTCGGTCACGGCGGCACCCACCGAGACCGCGCCGGCGCCGGTGGCGCTGAACCCGGAGGGGTCGGCCGCCGACAACAAGGCGTTCTTCGACCAGGTGAACCAGGCGCTCGTGGCGGGCAACCCGGCCGCCGGGGGAGTGGAGTTCACGAGCAACCTGCGCACGAACGGCTTCGACATCGCCGCGATGCAGGTGACGCCCGACATCACGACGGTGGGGGTCGCGGCCGACTCGATCCAGTTCTCGGTGCTGTGGAAGAACGAGTGCCTGATCGGGCAGTACGGCCACGGCGCCTACACGAGCACGATCGCGCCGGTGCTCGGCACCGGCCAGTGCCTGATCGGTCAGACCCGCGCCATAGACTGGTAAGCATGGCCGAATACATTTACTCGATGGTGCGCGCCCGCAAAGCGGTGGGCGACAAGCTGATCCTCGACGACGTCACGATGGCATTCCTGCCCGGGGCGAAGATCGGTGTCGTCGGCCCGAACGGCGCCGGTAAGTCGACCATCCTCAAGATCATGGCGGGGCTCGACACCCCCTCGAACGGTGAGGCCAAGCTGACGCCGGGCTTCACCGTGGGCATCCTGATGCAGGAGCCCGAGCTCGACGAGACGAAGACCGTGCTCGAGAACGTGCAGGAGGGCGTCGGCCCGATCAAGGGCAAGATCGACCGCTTCAACGAGATCAGCGCGCTGATGGCCGAGCCCGACGCCGACTTCGACGCGCTGCTGGAGGAGATGGGCACCCTGCAGGAGGCCATCGACGCCGCCGACGCGTGGGACCTCGACTCCCAGCTCGAGCAGGCGATGGACGCCTTGCGCACCCCGCCCGCCGACTCGCCGGTCGCCAACCTCTCCGGTGGTGAGAAGCGCCGCGTCGCGCTCTGCAAGCTGCTGCTGCAGAAGCCCGACCTGCTGCTGCTCGACGAGCCCACCAACCACCTCGACGCCGAGAGCGTGCTCTGGCTCGAGCAGCACCTGAAGCAGTACCACGGCGCCGTGCTCGCCGTCACCCACGACCGGTACTTCCTCGACCACGTGGCCGAGTGGATCGCCGAGGTCGACCGCGGTCGCCTCTACCCCTACGAGGGCAACTACTCGACCTACCTCGAGAAGAAGCGCGAGCGTCTCGCGGTGCAGGGCAAGAAGGACGCCAAGCTCTCCAAGCGTCTGTCCGAGGAGCTCGACTGGGTGCGCAGCAACGCCAAGGGCCGTCAGGCGAAGTCGAAGGCCCGCCTGGCCCGCTACGAGGAGATGGTCACCGAGGCCGAGCGCACCAAGAAGCTCGACTTCGAGGAGATCCAGATTCCCGTCGGTCCCCGACTCGGCTCGCAGGTGATCGACGCCAAGAAGCTCCGCAAGGGGTTCGGTGAGCGCGTGCTCATCGACAACCTCTCGTTCACCCTCCCGCGCAACGGCATCGTCGGCGTGATCGGCCCGAACGGCGTCGGCAAGTCGACCCTGTTCAAGACCATCGTGGGCCTCGAGCCGCTCGACGGCGGAGATCTGAAGATCGGCGAGACGGTCGACATCTCCTACGTCGACCAGTCGCGTGGCGGCATCGATCCGAACAAGACGCTGTTCGAGGTGGTCTCCGACGGCTTCGACTACATCCAGGTCGGCAAGACCGAGATCCCGTCCCGCGCCTACGTCGGCACCTTCGGCTTCAAGGGCCCCGACCAGCAGAAGAAGGCCGGGGTGCTCTCCGGTGGTGAGCGCAACCGCCTGAACCTCGCGCTCACGCTCAAGCAGGGCGGCAACCTGCTGCTGCTCGACGAGCCCACCAACGACCTCGACGTCGAGACCCTGTCGAGCCTCGAGAACGCGCTGCTCGAGTTCCCCGGCTGCGCCGTGGTCATCACGCACGACCGGTGGTTCCTCGACCGCATCGCGACGCACATCCTCGCCTACGAGGGCACCGAGGACGACCCGGCGAACTGGTACTGGTTCGAGGGCAACTTCGAGGCCTACGAGGAGAACAAGATCGAGCGCCTCGGGGCCGACGCCGCGAAGCCGAGTCGCACCACGTACCGCAAGCTCACCCGCGACTAGGCGAGCGATGCGGCTGCACGTCCCGATCCAGCTGCGCTGGAGCGACCTCGACGCGTACGGGCACGTCAACAACGCCTCGATGCTGAAGATCCTCGAGGAGGCACGCGTCTTCGCCTTCTGGGTCGACGGCGACATCGCCGACCCGCACCAGGCGCAGTGGTCGACGGCGGTGATCGACGCGGGGCCGCAGGCCGACACGAAGAGCGTGATCTCCCGGCAGGAGATCGAGTACGTCACGTCGATGCCGTACATCCGCCAGCCGATCGACGTCGAGCTGTGGATCGGGCATCTCGGTGGGGCGAGCCTCGACGTGTACTACGAGGTGAAGAGCCCGCTCGGCGTCGAGCCGCGGGTCACCTACGTCAAGGCATCGACCACCCTGGTGCTCGTGGACGCGGCCATCGACCGACCGCGCCGCATGCACCCGCACGAGCGGGCCGCGTGGGAGCCCTACCTCGACGAGCCCCTCACCTTCCGCCGCCGCGCCTGAGGCACGACCAAATCCACCGGCGCGCCGTCAGTCCTTGACGCGGACCATGCCCTCCTGCGCCACCGACGCGATGAGGCGGCCGCCGAGGTCGTAGATGCGCCCGAGCGCGAGCCCGCGCCCGCCGCTCGCGCTCGGCGAGCTCTGCGTGTACAGCAGCCACTCGTCGGCCCGGGCGAAGCGGTGCCACCACATCGCGTGGTCGAGGCTCGCCATCTTCAGGTCGGGTCGCGCCCACGACACCCCGTGCCGCCGCATCACGGACTCCAGGATCGTGTAGTCGCTCGCGTAGACGAGCGCGGCACGGTGCAGAGCGGGGTCGTCGGGCAGGGTGCCGAGCGAGCGGATCCACACGGCCTGCCGCGCCTCCCGCTCGCCCTCCACGCTGAAGTAGATCGGGTTCGGCACGTGCCGCATGTCGAAGGCGCGCTCCCGGGCCCAGGTGCGCGCCACCGGATGGTCGACCGCCGAGAGCACCTCGACCGCGCTCGGCAGCTCCTCGGGGCCGGGAAGATCGGCGGGCATCTCGATCTGGTGCTCCAGCCCGGAGTCCGCCGTCTGGAACGACAGGATGGCCGAGAGGATCGGCACGCCGTTCTGGTAGGCCTGCGCGCGCCGGGTGGTGAACGAGCGGCCGTCGTGGATGCGGTCGACCGCGAAGGTGATGTCGGCCGAGGCGTCGCCCGGCCGCAGGAAGTAGCCGTGCAGCGAGTGCACCGCCCGGTCGTCGTCGACCGTGCGCGTGGCGGCGATCAGCGACTGCGCCAGCACCTGGCCCCCGAAGACGCGGCCGTTGGGCATCGACTGCGAGGGGCCGGTGAAGATGTCCTCGGTCGTGCGGGCGCCGGTGTCGACGAGGTCGAGGGTGGTGAGGAAGCCCGCTAGCGCGTCTGACACGATCTCTCCCGGGGGTTCAGGCTGGTGCGAACGCGAGCGGAATGCGTGCGCATCCGTCGCTGTGAAGTAGTTTAGACAGCACAGATGGTCCAGTCCTTCACGCTCATCGACGCCGCGTCGCTCGGCGATCTCAAGGTGTACCTCGGCCGCGCCGCCCGGGTCGAGCCCGGTTCGGCGCGCCTGCTCGGCAGCCTCGGGGTGCTCGCCGTGTACACGCCGACCCTCACGCCGAAGGGCCTGCTCGACCGGGCGCCGACCGTGCTCGGTCTCCGCACCTTCGCCCTGAACAGCCCCGAGCCGTTCGACACAGTGGTGCCGATCCGATCGCTGCTGGATCGTCTGGCGCAGCTCTCGGTGATGAGCAACGCGGCCGAGGGGCCGCTCGAGGTTCCGCTGCCTCCGGGGGAGCAGGGCGTGGCCTGGGCGGGCATCAGTCCCCCGCGCGGCGGCTGGGAGGCGGCCGGCGCCGTTCCGGGCGAGCTGCTCGAGGCGGCGACCCGCGAGGGCGTGGCCGAGGTGGCCGCCGCCGTGCCCGACAACACCGGCGAGCAGCTCGTGCACAAGGTGCGCTCCGAGGTGTGGGGCCGAGACCTCGACGTGCTGCCCGAGCTCGAGCCGCGCATCCCGGCCGGTGCCGCGTTCAGCGCCGTGAGCCTCGGCTTCGTCAGGCCGGATGACGCCGTGTCGGTCTACCGCTCAGGTTCCTGGCTGCGCCTCACGACCCGCCGCGGTCACGTCCTCGTGCGCCGCTGACACCAGCCGCGCCCGGCACGAAGCGCCCTACGCGAGACGAGACGCCGACAGGCGCCTCACACCGCGCCCGCCGCCGACCGACCTGCCGCCCGCCCCGAGAACAGGCACCCGCCGAGGAACGTCCCCTCCAGCGCCCGGTACCCGTGCATCCCGCCGCCGCCGAACCCGCTGGCCTCGCCGGCCGCGTACAACCCGGGCACCGGCGATCCCGAGGCGTCGAGCGCCCGCCCCTGAAGGTCGGTCTGGATGCCCCCGAGGCTCTTCCGCGTAAGCACGTGCAGCTTCACCGCGATCAGCGGCCCGGCCGCCGGGTCGAGCAGCCGGTGCGGCTTCGCCACCCGGATCAGCTTGTCGCCGAGGTAGTGCCGCGCACCCCGCACGGCGGTGAGCTGCGCGTCCTTCGTGAACACGTTGTCCACCTCACGGTCACGCGCGACGATCTCGCGCGTGACTAGTGCCGGGTCGAGCGGCGCCGTCGTGATCCGCGCCATCCCGTGCAGCAGCTCGGGCAGCGTCGACGCCACCACGAAGTCGGCGCCCTTCTCCTTGAACGCCTCGACGGGCCCGGGCGCCCCCGGGCGCACACGCTGCGCCAGCAGCTTCAGGTCACGCCCGGTCAGATCGGGGTTCTGCTCGCTGCCCGAGAGCGCGAACTCCTTCTCGATGATCGACTGCGTCAGCACGAACCAGCTGTGGTCGTACCCGGTCGACAGGATGTGCTCGAGGGTCCCGAGCGTGTCGAAGCCGGGGAACAGCGGCACCGGCAGGCGTTTCCCGGTCGCGTCCAGCCAGAGCGACGACGGCCCGGGCAGGATGCGGATGCCGTGCTGCCGCCACACCGGCGAGTGGTTCTCGATGCCCTCGGTGTAGTGCCACATCCGGTCGCCGTTGACGAGGCGCGCTCCGGCCGAGGCGGTGATGCCGAGCATCCGCCCGTCGACGTGGGCCGGCACCCCCGACAGCATCGTCGCCGGGGCCGCGCCCAGCCGCCGCGGCCACTGCTGCCGCACCAGCTCGTGGTTGCCGCCGATGCCGCCGCTCGCCACGATCACGGCCCCCGCCGAGATCTCGAACGAGCCGACGACCGCGCGCGAGCTCTCCTCGCCCCGGCCCACCGCACTCGCGGCGAGCACCGACCCCCTGGCACCCACGACACGATGAGCGGATGCGCGTTCCGCCCCGTCCCCGACCGTGACGAGCTCATCCACCCGATGCCGGTGCAGCACCCGCGCGCGCCCCTCCGCCACGCCCCGCCGGAATCGCGCCACGAACGGCTCGAGCACCCCCGGCCCGGTGCCCCAGGTGATGTGGAATCGCGGCACCGAGTTGCCGTGCCCGTTCGCCGTGTAGCCGCCGCGCTCGGCCCATCCGACCACGGGGAAGAAGCGCACGCCGAGCGAGTTCAGCCAGGCCCGCTTCTCTCCGGCCGCGAACTGCAGGTAGGCCTCGGCCCACCGCCGCCCCCACTCGTCCTCGGGGCGGTCGAACCCGGCCGAGCCGAGCCAGTCCTGGCGGGCGAGCTCGAGGGAGTCGCGCACGCGCATCCGTCGCTGCTCGGGGCTGTCGACGAGGAAGATGCCGCCGAACGACCACCAGGCCTGCCCGCCGAACGACGAGGCGGGCTCCTGTTCGAGCACGGTCACGTGCTTGCCCGCCTCGAGCACCTCGCAGGCGGCCACCAGACCAGCGAGGCCGGCCCCCACCACGATCACGTCGGTCGAGGAGGTCGACGAGGTCGTCGAGGTCGACGAGGTCGAGACGGTCGACGGATCCGATTCCACGGGCAACTCCTTCGTCGCAGCGGTGTCGCGGGCCGCACGGCCCGGGTGAGGACTAGTCCTCGAAGGTATTCACCATGGCATGCGCGGCCCGCTCCAGGTAGTCCCAGAGCAGCTCCCGGTCGGCCGGCGCGAGCGACAGCGAGTCGACCGCCACGCGCATGTGCGCCAGCCAGCGGTCGCGGGCGTCGGGGTTCACCTTGAACGGGTTGTGGCGCATCCGGAGCCGCGGATGCCCGCGCTCGGCGCTGTAGGTGCCCGGCCCGCCCCAGTACTGCTCGAGGAACATCGTCAGCCGGCGCACCGCCCCGTCCCAGTCGTCGGCCGGGTACATCGGCTTCAGCACGGGGTCGGTCTCGACGCCCTGGTAGAACCGCTCGACGAGGGCGACGAACGTCTCGTGCCCGCCCACCTGTTCGTAGAACGGGTTCTCGGGCACCTTCGGTGTGAGATCCATCACGCCTCGTCCTTCGGGGGCTTGGGCGCTTTGGAGGCCCGCGGCGCACGCGGCGCTCGCGGTGCCCGAGGCGCCTTGGTCAGTGCGGTGTCCTGGGCGGCCTGCTGCGTCTCGACCGACCTCGTCTTCGGCGGCCGCGCACCCTGCACGCTGGCCGCGCCCTCGAAGCCCGAGAGCACGACGGTGTTCAGCGAGGGCAGGGTGACCCCGATCTCGTCGAGCGACTTCTTCAGACGGATGCGCAGCTCACGCGCCACGTCGTCCTTCGCCGAGGTGCGGGTCTTCACCACGATGCGGATCACGAGCGCCTCGGCCGAGATCGACTCGAGCCCCCAGATCTCGGGCTTCTCGACGATGCGCGAGCGCCACTTGGGCTCGTTCGCCATGGCGGTCGCGGTGGAGAGCATCTTCTCCTGCACGCGATCGAGGTCGGAGTCGTAGGGGATCGCGAGATCGATGATGACGCGTGCCCAGCCCTGCGACATGTTGCCGACACGCAGGATCTCGCCGTTGCGCACGAACCAGAGCGTGCCGTTGACGTCGCGCACCTGCGTGATGCGGATGCCGACCGCCTCCACGACACCGGTGGCGGGGCCGAGGTCGACGACGTCGCCGACGCCGAGCTGGTCCTCGAAGACCATGAACAGGCCGTTCAGCACGTCCTTGACGATGTTCTGGGCGCCGAAGCCGAGGCCGGCGCCGAGCGCGGCGGTCAGCAGCGCGAGGGAGCCGAGGATGCTCGGATCGATCGTCTGCACGATCAGCAGCAGAGAGACGACGACGATCGTCACGTTGATGATGTTCTTCAGCACCGAGCCGAGGGTGCGGGTGCGCTGCACGATGCGCACGGCGGCGAGCGGCGAGGCGACGAGGGCCTGGGTGTCACTGACGTTCTGCTTGCGCTTGACCCCGTTGACCACCTGATCGACGAGGCGGCGCACCGAGTACAGCAGCACACCCCGCACGATGAAGGCGACGACGATGATGGCGAGAACCCCGATGGGCTTCTGATACGTGTCGAGGAAGGAGGCGATGTTCGCCCAGATCATGTTCCAGTCCATATGCCTCGATCCTACGGGCGCACTCTTGGCAGAGCCTCAGAGCGCGCCCGCAGGACGCCGTCCTAGCAAGGGAGGCGCGCCGTGCCACAGATCAGGGACAGATAGAAAAAATGAGAGCCTTCTGAGCAACCCAACGAATCAATTCAATATCGCCAGCGATCGGTTTCATGAGTGAATCGTCAGGAATCAATCGGGCGTACGCCGACGTCGCATCCTCGTCGTTAGAGTGCACAATTCGGTTTCGAAGCGTGTATATCCGATTGGCGAGATGATCCCATACTCTGTGCGAGTCCAGATTGATTCGCTCCAGCCCTAAATCGGGCAGGTCTTCGTTATTGAATGGGAAATCTTCGTCTTCGAATATGCGGCGTAGGTCGTCACTACTGACGAGCATTTCGACGGCGGTACGCAATTGTGCCTTTTCGTGGTTGAACCCCCGATGAGCCGCAGCAGTCACGCTTATTAAATCGCTGACCATCCGATCGTCTGAGAGGTCAAAGTTCGGGTCGGCCAGCAAAATCGTGAGTCGCCCGGCCACCTGCATAGTGTTGAGAGGGGAGAAGCTGGACTCGAGGACTTGGTAGTAGGCCAGATATTGAAGCAACGGAAAAGCGCGAGCGTTGGTCGCGTACCAGTACAAGTCCTTCAAAACTCGCGAATAGTTCGCCCCGGAGAATTCGAACGGCGCCTGATCGCGGAAGCTCCGCTGCACCATGGTTGGCGCTTCTGGCAATGCAGGTTGCGTGCGAATTCCGTAGACCAGGTCGAGATCAGTGAGGAAGTCAAACATGACGCCCGTGATGATGGATGAGGCATCGCTGGGCTGGAAGGGGCGGCCCGAATACTTGAGAGAAATGAGAGAACTCTGATGTCGATCGGCGAAGTAAAGCAGATCTGAGTACGGAGAGAGCTCCAAGTAAGTGTCGTCGCTGTCGACCTTCAGTGCCCAGTCCATTTCAACGTCAGCAAGGAATGCAGCCACTCCGAATGATGCGCGAGAGTACTCCGGTATGGACGAATTTTCAGACGACGGCGGGAGTTTGAATTCGGGGCCGTGCGAGACGCCAGCAATGTCCCAGATGGGCAGCGGACCGCCAGGCTCAACAAGAGGGACGGACAGGCTTAGTTCGAGTACTCCAGCCGCCGGGTTGCACAGGGCCACGAAGTCCGCACATATCGTCCATTCCCAGATCGAGGCATCAATCGCTGCACTGATCTCCGATCCGCGTAGCTTTACCGGCTTAGTCGTTTCGCCCCAGGGCAGCTGCACCGTCACCTCCTGGTCCCCACCCACATTGAATGGCATCGAGTGCCTTGCTAAGAGCTCGCCCAGCCGCGTCGCATCTCCAGGTCCGGCGTGATACCGGGATTCGCCCTCGCTCGTCACTGCGAAACCTCCTTACCAGGACGACGCTTCGATCCGAAGATAAGAGCGCGTTGGGCCAACCACTTCACCAGTTCGATATCGGGGCCCAGTGACCGAGCCGCGGCACTCGATGGGAGAAGAATCTGGACGTTGACATTAGTCAGGCTGGCCTTCGTATGAACGATGCTGTTGCGAATGGCAGAAATGCGAGCCGACACCTGAGCGTGGAGGTCTTCTTGGCTCAGGTTGATCTTTTGCAGAGAAGGAAGAAGTTGTTTTTGCTTGCTGAAGTAGTGGACAGAAGCCTCCACCTCTCGCTTCAAGGCGGACAGTTCGACGATCATTTCAAGGGTTGTTTGTAGGTGGTCACGGTCGCGCAGGCGAGCACGGTGAATGTCCGCCGTGGAATCGATAAGGGCGAGAAGGTTCGCGGCGCGATTTGGGTCGAACGCTGGGTCTTTCAGCAATCCCCGCATTCGTCTGACTGCGTCTCCTCGTGAGAACGATTCGAAGAACAACTCAAGGACCTGGTAGTAGGCGAGGTATTGAAGCAGAGGAAATTCAGCCGCTCTATTGCCGTACCAGTAGAGCGCCTTTGCATCGGACGAGTACTCGTTGCGAGGGAATGCAGGAACCGCTGGCCCTTTTCTCCAACCTATTGAGGATGCTAAGAATTCCTGCGCGGGAGCGGCCACGACACCAACTGAATACTTCAGGTCTAGCTCTGTCAAGAGATCACTCATGACGCCAGTGATGATGGAATCGCCTACTTCGGTTGCGAAGGGTGGGCCCTTGTATCGCAGCGAAATTCCTGAGTTTCCGGATGCCTTTCTCGAGGTGTAGAAGGTCGGCGACTGCGGACCGAGATCAAACTCAAACTCACCGTGGCTGATTCGCAACAGCCAGTCGACCTCCATCCCCTTCATGAGAAGGTGATTGCTCGAGCCGTCATAGGAGACGCCCGACTGCGAGCCGTCGGCCAACTTCCCGAAAGCGGGACCAGTTTCCACTCCAGGGATGGTCCAGATCTTCGAGTACGACCGAGGCCCGAACTGTGGAACCACGAGTGCGACTTCTATGATGCCGTCGGACGGATTTTGCAGAGCGTCGAACTCTTCAGAAAAAGACCAATCCCAAATCCGATTCCTAACGCCATGGGTGATGCCACGCGCGAACAGGCTGGTCCGCTTCTCACCAGCACCCCGAGGCAAGGCGAACTCGATGCTGGGGAACGCTTGTTCTGGAGCTTCCACCTTGAACCAGAAATTGCGCTTTGAAAACTCATCGACCAGTGTTTCTAGGTCCCCGTCGTCTGGCTGATAAGGAGAAGGCTCGGTCATTAGCCAGATGCTCTCATTCCTCGTGTTGTCGCTTGCCTATCGTTCACCGAACCGAGGCCACAGACACGGTCAGGCGGTGGCTACCGCGCGTCGCGCGCCTGCGCCGCCAGCGCCCGGTCGACGCCCGCGAGGTTCTCGACCACGAGGCGCCGTAGCGCCGGCGGCTCGCCGTTCCGGTCGAGCCACTGCTGCGTCGCGTCCCGCAGGGCCTGGTTCGCCAGCCCCGCCGGGTACAGGCCGTTGATCACGGCGCTCGCGATCGCGTAGCTGCGGGTCTCCCAGAGCAGCTGCAGCGAGTCGAAGTAGCGCTCGACCAGCGGCTCGAACAGGGCGGGGTCGCTGCCGCGCTGGAAGCCGAGCCCGGTGGCCCGCACGATCGCGTTCGGCGCCGTGTCGACATCGACGAGCGAGGCGAACGCCGCCGCCTTGCCCTCGGGCGTCGGGACGGCCGCGCGGGCGTGCGCCGCCGACTGGGCACCGGAGGCGGTGTTGTCGGCCTCGAGCGTCGAGGCGATCTCGGCCTCGCCGGCCTTGCCTCCGGCGACGAGCGCGATCAGCAGCTCCCAGGTGAGGTCGGTGTCGATGTCGAGGCCCTCGAGCACGACGGTGCCGTTCTTCAGGTGCGCGACGTTCTCGAGCTGCTCGTCGGTGGAGGCGAGCGCGGCGAAGAACTTCACGAACTGGAACTGGGCGTCGGAACCCGGAGCCGCGTCGAGCGCGAGGCGCCACAGGGTGGTCGCGGCGTCCTCGATGACGGCGTCACGCGCATCCGGAGCCACATAGCTCGACGCCGTGAGCACGAGCTGGTTCAGCACGGTGCGGATGGTCGTCGACTCGGTCTCGGTGGCGATGTTGCCGAGGACCAGTCGCACGAAGTCGCGGGGGCGGGTCTCGGCGTCGCGCGTGGCGTCCCAGACCGAGCCCCAGACGAGCGAGCGGGCGAGCGGCGACTCGATCGAGGAGAGCTGCTCGATCGCGGTGTCGAGCGAGTAGCCGTCGAGGCGGATCTTGGCGTAGGCCAGGTCGTCGTCGTTCAGCAGCACGATCTCAGGGCGCGAGCGGCCCACCAGCTCGGGCACCGGCGTCGAGGCGCCGTCGACGTCGAGCTCGACGCGGTAGGTGCGCACGAGCTTCTCGCCCTCGCGCTCGTAGAAGCCGATCGCCAGACGGTGCGGGCGGATGGTCGGGTAGTCCAGCGGTGCCTCCTGGGCGACCGCGAAGGAGGTGATGACGTCGTTCTCGTCGTACTCGATCACGGGGCGCAGGGTGTTGACGCCGGCGGTCTCGAGCCAGAGCTCCGACCAGCTGGTGAGGTCGCGGCCACTCGTGGCCTCGAGCTCGACCATCAGGTCGTTCAGCTCGGTGTTGGAGAACTGGTGCTTGTTCACGTAGGCGGCGACGCCCTTCATGAACTCGTCCTGGCCGACCCAGGCGACGAGCTGCTTCAGCACCGAGGCGCCCTTGGCGTAGGTGATGCCGTCGAAGTTCACCTGCACGTCTTCGAGGTCGTTGATGCGGGCGACGATCGGGTGCGTCGAGGGCAGCTGGTCCTGGCGGTAGGCCCAGCTCTTCTCCATCGCGGCGAAGGTGGTCCAGGCCTCCTTCCACTCCGTGGCCTCGGCGGTGGCGAGGGTCGACATGTACTCGGCGAACGACTCGTTCAGCCACAGGTCGTTCCACCAGCGCATGGTGACGAGGTCGCCGAACCACATGTGGGCGAGTTCGTGCAGGATCGTGACGACGCGGCGCTCCCGCACCGCATCCGTCACCTTGGAGCGGAAGACGTAGGTCTCGGTGAAGGTGACCGCACCCGCGTTCTCCATGGCGCCCGCGTTGAACTCGGGCACGAAGAGCTGGTCGTACTTGGCGAAGGGGTAGGGGAAGTCGTACTTCTCCTCGTAGAACGCGAAGCCCTCTCGCGTCTTCTCGAAGATGTACTCGGCGTCCATGTACTGCGCGAGCGAGGCACGGCTGAACACGCCGAGCGGGATCTCGCGGCCGTCGGCGCTCGTCAGCGAGGAGCGCTCGACGATGTAGGGGCCGGCGACGAGCGCGGTGATGTAGCTCGAGATGCGGGGGGTGGGCTCGAACGCCCAGGTGGCCGAGGTGCCCTCGACCGCGACGGTCGGCGACGGGGTGGGGGAGTTCGAGACGACCTCCCAGTAGTCGGGCGCCGTGACCGTGAAGGTGAAGACGGCCTTGAGGTCGGGCTGCTCGAACACCGCGAACATGCGGCGGGAGTCGGGCACCTCGAACTGGCTGTAGAGGTAGACCTCGTCGTCGACCGGGTCGACGAAGCGGTGCAGGCCCTCGCCCGTGTTGGTGTAGACCATGTCGGCGTCGACGACGAGCACGTTCTCGGTCTGCAGGGAGGGCAGCTGGATGCGCACGCCGTCGCTCACCTCGGTGGGGTCGAGCGACTCGCCGTTCAGGGTCACCGCGTGCACCGTGCGGGTGATGGCGTCGATGAACGTCGACGCCCCGACCGCCTCGGGGATGGCGCTGAACGTGACGGTGGTGGTGCTGCGGAACGTCTCGGGACCGGTGGTGAGGTCGAGGACGACGTCGTAGCTCGACACGTCGACGATGGCGGCGCGTTCGCGAGCTTCTGCGCGGGTGAGGTTTTCTCCAGGCACGGGGCTGCTCTCCTTTTCGATTGCCCGCTCAGCCTAATGCGATGATGGTTCCGTGACTTCAGAGAAGACGAGCGTTGATTTCTGGTTCGACCCCTCCTGCCCCTGGGCCTGGATGACCTCCCGCTGGGTCGACGAGGTGGCGGAGCACCGCGACCTCGACGTGACCTGGCACATCATGAGCCTCGCGGTGCTGAACGAGGACCAGGACGTGTCGGAGGAGTACCGGGCCTTCTTCCCGCGCGCCCTCCGCTACACCCGCCTCGTCGCGGCGGCCACCGAGCTTCACGGGCAGCAGATCGTGAAGCCGCTCTACGACGCGCTCGGCACGCGCATCCACCCGGGCGGCAGCACCGACTCCGACGAGGTCATCGCCGGGGCGCTCGCCGAGGTGGGGCTCCCCGCCGAGTTCGCGTCCTACGCCGACTCCGAGGAGTACGACCCGCAGATGCGGGCCTCGCACTTCGACGGCATCGAGCGCGTGGGTCAGGACGTCGGCACGCCCGTCATCGCGGTGAACGGCGTCGCCTTCTTCGGGCCCGTGATCAGCCCCGCGCCGACCGGCGAGATGGCGCTGACGCTCTGGGACGGCGTGGTGGCCGCGGCCTCCTACGACGGCTTCTTCGAGCTCAAGCGCAGCCGCACCCGCGGCCCCCAGTTCTGACGGGCGGGTGAGGCGGGTGCCGACGCGCCCGCCCGCCCGGTCGTTCTAAGCTGAGAGCCATGCGCATCCACATCGGCACCGATCATGCCGGGCTCGAATTCAGCCGCACCATCACGGAGCACCTCACCGCCGCCGGCCACGACGTCGTCGACCACGGCCCCGAGAGCTACGACCCGCTCGACGACTACCCCTCGTTCTGCATCAACGCCGCCCACGGCGTGGTGCAGGATCAGCAGGACGGCGTCGAGGCGCTCGGCGTCGTCTTCGGCGGCTCGGGCAACGGTGAGCAGATCGCCGCGAACAAGGTGACCGGGGTGCGCGCCGCGCTGGTCTGGAACGAGTCGACCGCGAAGCTCGCCCGTCAGCACAACGACGCGAACGTCATCTCGATCGGCGCGCGTCAGCACACGGTCCAAGAGGCCGTCGCGCTGATCGACTGGTTCGTCGCCGAGCCGTTCTCGTTCGAGGAGCGCCACGTGCGCCGCATCGCCCAGCTCGCCGAGTACGAGGCCACCGGGCTCATCGCCGGCCGCAGCGTCGACGCCTGACCCGAGACCTCCGTCATGCCCGAGGGTCATTCCGTCCACCGCATCGCGCGGCAGTTCGCCGCGAACTTCGTCGGCCACCGCGTCTCGGCGAGTTCCCCGCAGGGCCGCTTCGCCGAGGGCGCGTCGGTGCTCGACGGCCGTACCATGACGGGTGCCCGCGCCGTGGGCAAGCAGATGTTCCTCGAGTTCGACGACGGCGTCTGGCTGCGGGTGCACCTCGGCATCTACGGCGCCTGGGACTTCGCGGGCGAGATCACGACCGACGCCACGATCCGTTCGGCCGGGGGCCGGATGGGGCAGACCAGCATGCGAGGCACCGACCTCGAGCCCGGTCTCGGTGGGCAGGCCGAGGGCACGATCGACGAGCTCGCGGCCGCGGGCGAGCTGTCCGAGAGCGCGCGGGAGGCGCTGTCAGCGACCGCGACCGCGGCCGCTCCCGACGACGCCGACGGCGAGGACTCGGTGCACTCCATCGGCGCCCCCCGCCGTGCCCGCCTCCGCATGTCGGAGCAGGAGAAGGAGACCGAGGAGGAGGGCGATTTCCCGCCGCCTCCCGTCGGCGCCGTGCGAGTTCGCCTGCTCACCGACACGGCGGTCGCCGACCTCCGCGGCCCGACAGCCTGCGAGGTGCTCGACGTCGCCGGCGTCGAGCGTGCCATCGCGAAGCTCGGCCCCGACCCGCTGAACGACGACTCCGCCGAGGCCGAGGAGCGCTTCGTCGCCGCGGTGCGCAAGAAGCCCACGCCCATCGGCCTGCTGCTGATGGACCAGAGCGTCGTCAGCGGCATCGGCAACGTGTACCGCGCCGAGATGCTCTTCCGCGCCCGGCTGAATCCGCACACCCCCGGCAAGCAGGTGCCGGTCGACACCGCCCGGGCGCTCTGGCGCGACTGGGTCTACCTGCTCGCCCTCGGCGTGCGCACCGGCCAGATGCTCACGATGGACGGCCTCGACGACGAGGCCCAGGCCCTGGCGATGGCCAGCCGAGCCGACCGGCACTGGGTCTACAAGCGCGAGGGCCTGCCCTGCCGCCTCTGCGGAACGAACATCGTGCTCGAGGAGTTCGGCGGCCGGAAGCTCTACTGGTGCCCGAAGGATCAGGCCTGACATGCGACACACCCCCGTCTTCGCCCTCACCGACGCCGCGGTCGTCGCGCAGCTGATCCGCGACCACCCCTGGGCCACGCTCGTCTCGAACACCTCCGAGGGACTCGTCGCCTCGCACTACCCCGTGCTGGTCGAGGAGGGCCCCGACGGCTCCCTCACGCTGCTCACCCACGTCGGCCGGCCGGACGAGCGGCTGCACGAGCTGGGCGAGCACGAGCTGCTCGTGGTGATCCAGGGGCCCCACGGGTACATCTCGCCCGGCTGGTACGACGAGCATCCGTCGGTGCCCACCTGGAACTTCGTCACCGCGCACCTGCACGGCACCCCCGAACTGCTCGACCCGGCCGAGAACCTGCGTGTGCTCGAGCAGCTGGTCGACCACTTCGAAGAGCGGATGCCCGAGCCGCAGCTCATGCGGGGCACCCTCGAGAACTCGGCCTACGCCGACCGGATCAGCGCGGGCACGGTGGGCCTCCGCATCCCGGTCGAGCGCTTCACCGCCAAGCTGAAGATGAGCCAGAACCGCACCGAGGGCAGCCTCCGCCGCATCGTGGCGGGGCTGGAGGGCGAGGGCCCCTACGCCAGCGCCGAGCTCGCGCAGCACGTGCGGCGCGCGAACCCCGCGGTCTTCGGCGAGGCCGGCCAGCCCGCCGACCTCACGCCGCCGGCCGACCCCACGAAGGAGACCAGCGGATGACCGGAGACCTCCTCCTCGCAGGCGGCCGCCTGCCCGGCAGCACCTCGGAGGGGCGCTTCTCCGACGGCGGTGCCGCCGTCGACATCGTCATCGCCGACGGCGAGATCGCCGTCATCACCCCGGCGGGCGACGGCACCCCCAAGGGCTTCGAGCGCGTCGAGCTCGACGGGCGCTGGGTCGTGCCCGGCCTCTGGGACAACCACGTGCACTTCACCTCCTGGGCCGCGGTGGCGCAGCGCCTCGACGTCGCTGCGGCGCGGTCGGCGGCCGAGGCGGCGACGCTCGTCGGTGAGGCCGAGCGGAGCGAAGCGGCCCGCGGCGCGGCCGGCGGAGGCGATAGCGCGGAGTCCGCGTATCCGCTCGTCGGCATCGGCTTCCGCGACGCGCTCTGGCCCGACGAGCCCTCGGCGGCGCTGCTCGACGCCGTCAGCGGCAGCCGGCCCGTGGTGCTGATCTCGGCCGACCTGCACTGCTGCTGGCTGAACACCGCCGCCCTCCGCCGCTTCGGCTTCGAGGGGGAGAGAACCGGCGTGCTGCGCGAGGAGCCCGCCTTCGCCGTGCAGCGCGCCCTCGGCGAGCTGCCCGACGCCCTCACCGACGCCTGGGCCCTCGATGCCGCCCGCGCGGCGGCGGCGCGCGGCGTGGTCGGCGTCGTCGATCTCGAGATGACCTGGAACGCCACGACCTGGGCGCGGCGGGCCGGGAACGGCCACGACCTGCTGCGGGTGGAGTTCGGCGTCTACCCGCAGCACCTCGAGCGCGCGACCGCCGAGGGGCTCCGCACGGGCGAGCCGCTCGCCGGCACCCAGGGACTGGTGCACGTCGGGCCGTTCAAGGTGATCACCGACGGCTCGCTGAACACCCGCACGGCCTTCTGCTTCGACGAATACCCGGGGCTCGAGGGGCAGCCCGGTGCCCACGGACTGCTCACCGTGCCGCCCGAGGAGCTCTCGGCGCTGCTGCTCCGGGCGCGCGAGGCGGGGCTCCTGCCCGCGGTGCACGCCATCGGCGACCACGCGAACCGCCTCGCGCTCGACGCCTTCGAGGCGCTCGGCGGCGGAGGCTCGCTCGAGCACGCGCAGCTGCTCGACGAGGCCGACATCCCGCGCTTCGCCCGCCTCGGCGTGACCGCGAGCGTGCAGCCCGAGCACGCCATGGACGACCGCGACGTCGCCGACCGCTACTGGGCCGGCCGCACGGGCCGCGCCTTCGCGCTCGAGAGCCTGAGGGCCGCCGGCGCGACCCTCGCCCTCGGCTCCGACGCTCCGGTGGCGCCGCTCGACCCGTGGGTCACGATGGCCGCGGCGGTGGGACGGGCCCGCGACGGCCGCGAGCCGTGGCACCCCGAGCAGCGCATCCCCGCGGCGGCCGCCCTGCCGGCGAGCACCCGCGGCCGCGCCTCGGTGCGCACCGGTCAGGCGGCCGACCTCGCGGTGGTTGAGTCCGATCCGCTGACGGCGGCTCCGGATGCGCTGCGCACGATGCCCGTCGCCCTCACCCTGCTCGGCGGCCGCGCCACGCACCGCGCCCTCTAGGCCGGCTCACGGTCGGCCCGCTCACGATCGGCGGCCTCGAGGGCGGCCCGCGGGTAGCGGTGCAGCGCGCATCCGGAACCCCGCCCGGAAACGCGAACGGCGGGCCCGCCCGGAGGCGAGCCCGCCGGAGCGGAGGCGGAGGGCTACTCCGAGATGTGCGCGAAGAGGAACCAGCGATCCTTGTCGAGGCCACGGGCGATCTCGATCGCCACGTCCTGCGAGGAGGGGTCGATCTCGCCGAGCTCGGTGACGGCCTTGTTGACGACCGCGAGGGCGACGTCGATCTGACCGATGATCGCCTGGATCATCGTGTCGGACTTCTGGAAGCCGGCGGGCATCGCGGTGGTGCCGGTCTTCTCGGCGACGGTCTGGATGCGCGCGTCGATCGGCAGGCCCAGGGCGACGACGCGCTCGGCCGCCGTGTCGGCGTACTCCTGCGCGTGGTCGACGACCGAGTCGAGCAGCTCGTGCACGCCGATGAAGTTGGAGCCGCGCACGTGCCAGTGGGCCTGCTTGCCGTTGACCGCGAGGGCCTGCAGCTCGATCACGACGGGGCTGAGGAACTGGGCCGCTGCGGCGGCCACGTCGGGGCTCGTGGTGCTGGCGG
The DNA here is from genome assembly GCF_013205105.1 of Herbiconiux sp. VKM Ac-2851. NCBI lineage: Bacteria > Bacillati > Actinomycetota > Actinomycetes > Micrococcales > Microbacteriaceae > Herbiconiux > Herbiconiux sp. VKM Ac-2851. Next base: position 958,969 of record NZ_JABMLJ010000003.1, read on the forward strand.
GGCTGGTGGTGCGGGTGCCGATGACTTCGGTCATGATGAGGTGTCCTTCCGATCCCTGTGACTCAACGGTACTCAGCAGGAAATGTTCCGCAAGCAAGCTGAGGCAACGCTCACGAAGGTGAGGCGACCCTTGCTAAACGCCTGCTGACGTGGGGAAAGGCGCGCGGATGTACGCGTTGGAGTTCGGCAGGTACATCGTCACGATGGCGACCACGGTGACCAGTGCGTGCGCGATCGCGACGCCGGCGTTGCCCTGGAACTCCAGGGTGATGCCCGCGAGCGCGAGCACGCCGAGGATGGTGAGCGCGTTGCGCGCCCACGGCTTGCCGCGCAGCAGCTTGGCGGCGCAGACGATGCGGAACACCGCGAGCGCCATGATGACGATGCCCGCGATCACCAGCAGCGCCACCGTGATGGGGGCGTCGGTGCCGTCGGTGCCGACCACCAGGGCGACCGCGACGCCCGCGAAGAGCACCAGCACGCCGCCGATCAGGGCGAGGATCGCCTCGGCGAGCCAGAGGCCGAACGAGAGCTTGATCTCCCAGGGGGAGGCCTCGAGGGGTCGTTCGCCGGTGAACTCGGGGCCGGAGAGGGTGCGGTCTGCCATGGGGGAGCCTTTCGGGGGTCGACGGGAACGAGCATCCGTCGCACTGCCCCCAGCACCGACCCTAGGGCACGGGGGGAGTCTCGTCCCACCCCGTTTCGGGGGAGGCGCAGGTGCCGCGGAAGACGTACTGCGACGGCTTCTTGCGCTCGTGGCTCGACCAGTCGATGGCGGGGCGCACCTGGTCGGAGGGCAGGTAGCCCAGGCGGTACACCGCCATCAACTCGAGCTCGTCGGGCACCTGGAGGAGCGACTCGATCTCGGCCCACTTGCCCGGCACCTCCATCGGGAAGGACACGAACTGGATGCCCATGCCGAGCTCCACCGTGCTGAGCCAGACGTTCTCCATGGCGGCGCCCATGCTGAAGACCGAGTAGAACGAGCTCAGCTCGCCCGGCCGGTACTCGGAGCGGTCGAGCATCACGCCGAGCAGCAGCGGTGAACCGGCGACGAGCTTGCGGTTCTCCTCGCCGAGGGTCTGCGGCACGCGCAGGCCGTTCATCAGCTTCTGGCCGCGGGGCGTGAAGACCTGCTTGGTGAAGGGGCGGAGCACAGCCGGAAGCTTGTCGAAGAGCATGCCGCTGCGCTTCTCCGCCATCTCCTCGGCGCTGAACCGGAAGTAGGGCTTGTAGCGCTCGAAGAAGGTGCCGTTCGACATCGCCTCGGTCATGCTGTCGCCGCTGATGCGGGCGATCTTCTCGATCGTGTCGCGCTCCTCGACGATCACGAAGCGCCAGGGCTGGCTGTTCAGTTGAGAGGGGGCACGGCCCGCCACCTCCATCAGGAGGCGCTGGTGCTCCCGACTCACCGGGTCGGGCCGGAACGGGCCGTTGGTCGTCTTGCGACGGCGCACGACGTCGAGGAACTCCACGGGACTGCTACCTCCTGGACAGCATCAGGCCGGCCACGAGGAACGGGGCGGCGGTGAGGGCGACGAGCGGATGGCGCGCGGTGCGCGCGCTCACGCGGGGGATGACGACGAGGGGCACGGCGGCGGGGGCCAGGGCGAGTGCCGCATGGCGGGCGGCGGCTGCTGCGGCGGGGCCGGCGGGGCGCAGGGCGGGCAGCACCGCAGAGGCGGCCGCGGCGCCGGCGAGGGTGCAGGTCGCGATGTACAGCGCGTGGTGCACCCAGCGGAAGCGGCGGGTGTCGACGACACCGGCGGCGACCGACGCGCCGAGGGCGCAGTTGACCGCGTAGCTCGTCGTGGCCGCGACGAAGAGCGGCTGGGGTGACATGCCGTCAGACTACGCGGCCCGCCCGCGAACGGCAGGGCCTCGGGCGCTGCGGATGCCAGACTGAGGGGGATGCCGTCGACCCCGCCGCTGCCGCCGTTGCCGCCCCTCCCGCCGTCGTTCGGCGGGCGGGACGACGAGCCCGCGCCGGCGGCCGCGGTGGCGCCGGCACCCGCACCCGCACGCGCCCCTGCGGCGGCACCCGCACCCGCGGCCACCCCTGCGCCGGTCAGCGCGCCCGCAGAGGCGAGCCGGTGGGAGATCAAGCGGCCGGGCAACCCGCTGCCCGGCACCGCCCCCGCCGCGCCGCGTCGCGCGCAGCAGCCTCGCCCCGGGGGTCACTCCGCGCACGCGCAGCAGCCTCGCCCCGAGGGTCACTCCGCTCACGCGCAGTCCCGGCCGCCGCGGAACCGCCTGCTCGTGCCGGGCCTCGTGCTCGCGGGCGTCGCGTTCCTCGTGGTCGTCGTGCTCGGCGTCGTCTTCGCCGTCGGGGTGATCGGCGCCACCTCCACGGCGCTCTTCGGCGGTCAGGCGGCCGACGGCGGCGGGCCGGCCGCAGCCGAGACCGAGGTCGTGCCGGCGCTCTACGACCAGACCGTCACCTACGACGACGGCCTGCAGATCTCGGTCGCCGCGCCCGAGTCGTTCAGCCCCTCGCCCCAGGCCTCGGGAGCCGGGCAGCCCGCGAACATCGCCGTCACGGTCACCGTCTACAACGGCAGCTCGGCCGACTTCGTGCCCGGCACCGTCACCTCGGTGGTGTCGGCGGGTGCGAGCGGCAACCCGATCGTCGACCCCTCGAACGGCATGACGGGGCTGCCGCCGGCCGCGACCGTGCCGCCGGGGGCGACCGTCAGCTACGTCGAGGCCTACTCGGTGGCGGATGCCGACGACGTCGTCTACGTGGTCACCCCCGCGGCGGCGTACCTGCCCGCGCGCTTCACGCGCTGAGCACCGTGCCCGCCGTGCGGGGGCCGGCGGCCACGGTTCAGATCGCGGCGATCTCCTCGCGCAGCGACGCCAGCAGCTCGACGGTCTCGAGCGGCTGGGGCCCGGCCGGCATCAGGTACATCACCGTGAAGCCCTGCTCCTTCGCCCCGCGGAGCGAGGCGAGCAGCTCGTCGGGTGACGTCCCGGGGGCGAGGCCGCCGATCGTCGTCTTCTCGATCTCGTCGTAGTCGCGGCCGACGTCGTCGCAGTGCCCGCGCAGCACCTCGAGCTTCCGCCCCGCATCCGGCCCGCCGAAGATGTTGCAGGCGTCGGCGTACTGCGCCACGAGCCGCAGCGTCTTGCGCTCGCCGGAGCCGCCGATCATCAGGTAGGGGTGGGGCCGGCTGATCGGTGCCGGTTCGCTCAGCGTGCGGCCCAGCCGGTAGTGCTCGCCCTCGAAGGGGCCCTCGTCGTCACTCCACATCTGCAGGCAGATGCGGACGGCCTCCTCGAGCCGCTCGAAGCGCTCCTTCATCGGCGGGAACTCCAGGCCGAGACCCGTGGCCTCCTCCTCGTTCCAGGCGGCGCCGATGCCGAGCCCGGCACGCCCGCCGCTCAGCACGTCGAGGGTCGCGATCTGCTTGGCGAGGAGGCCGGGCGCGCGGTAGGTCACGCCGGTCACGAGGCAGTGCAGGAGCATCCGCTCGGTGTGCGCGGCCAGGAACCCGAGCGTCGTGTACGCCTCGAGCATCGCGTTCTCGGCGGGTCCGACGCCGCGGATCTGCCAGAGGTGGTCCATCACGGTGAGGCGGGCCACACCGGCGGCCTCGGCCTCCCGTGCGACCCGCGCCAGGGTGGGGGCGAGCGCGGCGGTGCCGCCCTCGAACGTCAGATTCGCGAGGTGCAGTCCGATCTCCATGGGGGGAGACTACGCCCGCCCGGTGGCCGGGCGGGAACGGATCAGCTGAAGCGGTCGAGCGCCAGGTAGACCAGGGCGGCGGTGCCCGCGAGAAGCAGCACGACGACGGTGACCTTCACGACGATGCTGCCGGTGATGCGCTGGGTCGTGCTGTAGAGCTCTGGACGGTAGAAGCGGCCCTTGGGGTGATGGGCCTCGGCGGGCTTCGCCGGAGACTTCGACGGTGCCGCTGCCGGCTTCGGCTCGACGGCCGGGGTGCGAGCGGGTGCCGCAGCATTCGCGTGGGTGCTGGCGGGCTTGGGCGCGGCCTCCGTGGGGGAGTCGTCGGAGAACTGCTCGTCGGAGAACTGCTCGTCGGCGATCAGCTCGTCGAAGCTCACCTCCTCGACACGACGTCGGGCGCGGCGGGTGTCCGCGGAGGTGGGATGGATGCGCGGCTCGTCAGTCGCGGTCATGGCATGGCCTTCCTTGGCCGCCCGGGTCGGATCGCGCGGCATTCTGCACGACGGTAGTAGAAGTGGGAGCCAGGGGCAAGGGTCACCGCGTGGAGGGGATGACGGGAATCGAACCCGCGTGATCAGTTTGGAAGACTGAGGCTCTACCATTGAGCTACATCCCCGGAACAGGGCTCGCGCCCGGCACCCGACACATCGTAGTACAGCTTCGAACGCGCTGTGTGACCGGTAGCGGCCCGTGCACTAGACTTGCCGAGGCCATTTCGCCGCCGGGGCGTAGCTCAGCTTGGCTAGAGCGCCCGCTTTGGGAGCGGGAGGTCGCAGGTTCGAATCCTGTCGCCCCGACACGACGCACGAACCTCGAGACAACCACAGGAGACACTCAACGTGAAGACCACGGTCGAAAAGCTCAGCCCCACGCGTGTGAAGATCGCGATCTTCGTCACTCCCGACGAGCTGAAGCCCAGCATCGATCACGCCTACAGCCACATCGCCGAGCAGGTCAACATCCCCGGCTTCCGCAAGGGCAAGGTGCCGCCGCCCATCATCAACCAGCGCGTCGGCAAGGCCGCGGTGCTCGAGCACGCCGTCAACGAGGGCCTCGACCGCTTCTACCGCGACGCGGTCACCGAGAACGAGCTGCGCCCGCTCGGCCGCCCCCAGGCCGACATCGTGGAGTGGCCCAAGGCCGAGGACTTCTCGGGTGACCTCGAGCTCGCCATCGAGGTCGATGTGCGCCCCGAGATCGATCTGCCCGATTACGAGGGCTTCGAGGTGCAGGTCGAGCCCGCCGTCGTCGAAGACAGCGACGTCGACGAGGAGCTCGAGCGCCTGCGCAGCCGCTTCGGCACCCTGGTCACCGTCGACCGCCCGGCCAAGACCGGCGACTTCGCCCAGCTCGACCTCGTCGCCATGGTCGACGACGTCGAGGTCGACACCGCCTCGGGCATCTCCTACGAGATCGGCTCGGGCGAGCTGCTCGAGGGCATCGACGAGGCGCTCGACACCCTCACCGCCGGTGAGACCACCACCTTCGAGGCCCCGCTGCTCGGCGGCGAGCACGCCGGCCGCGACGCCCTCGTCACGGTCACGCTGAACTCCGTCAAGGAGCGCGAGCTGCCCGAGGCCGACGACGACTTCGCTCAGATCGCGAGCGAGTTCGACACCCTCGACGAGCTGAAGACCTCGCTCAAGGAGCAGGTCGAGAAGCAGAAGGCGTTCGGCCAGGCCTCCGAGGCCCGCACCAAGATCGTCGAGAGCCTGCTCGAGAAGGTCGAGATCCCGGTTCCTCCGGCACTCATCGAGGACGAGGTGCACCGCCACCTCGAGAGCGAGAACCGCCTCGAAGACGAGGAGCACCGCGCCGAGGTCACCGCCTCCAGCGAGAGCACCTTCAAGACGCAGATCCTGCTTGACGCGGTCGTCGACCGCGAAGAGGTCAAGGTCTCGCAGGACGAGCTGACCCAGTACCTCGTGCAGTCGGCCGCCCAGTACGGCATGGAGCCGAACGAGTTCGTGAAGATCCTCTCCGAGTCGAACCAGATCCCCGCCATGGTGGCCGAGGTCGCCCGCAACAAGGCGCTCGCGATCGTGCTGTCGAAGGCCAAGGTCGTCGACACCAACGGCAAGGCCGTCGACATCTCCGAGTTCACCGCGCTGGCCGACGACGACGCCGACGCCGAGAACCTGGTCGGCATCGAGTCCGCCGACGAGCACGAGGGCCACGACCACGAGGGCCACTCGCACTAGTCGCACCCCGTCACGAAGGGCCTGCATCCGAGCACCGGATGCGGGCCCTTCGTCGTTCGCGGAGCATCCGGAGTCCCGGCACGGCTCTGCCGACGGCGAACACGGGAGCCGGGGCGCAGAAGCTCCAGTAGATTCAAACCACTGCAAGTGAATTGGAGCGACACACATGGCCGATCAGGCTTTCCCCTCAACTGTCTTCGACCGACTGCTGAAGGACCGCATCATCTGGCTCGGGTCCGAGGTTCGCGATGACAACGCGAACGAGATCTGCGCCAAGATCCTGCTGCTCGCGGCTGAAGACCCCAAGCGCGACATCTTCCTCTACATCAACTCTCCCGGTGGCTCCATCACGGCCGGCATGGCGATCTACGACACGATGAAGTTCGTGCCGAACGACATCGTCACGGTGGGCATCGGAATGGCGGCCTCGATGGGCCAGTTCCTGCTCACCTCGGGCACCAAGGGCAAGCGCTACATCACGCCGAACGCGCGCGTGCTGCTGCACCAGCCGCACGGTGGCTTCGGTGGAACGGCCTCCGACATCCAGACGCAGGCTCAGCTCATCCTGAGCATGAAGCAGCGTCTCGCCGAGATCACCGCCGCCCAGACGGGCAAGTCCGTCGAGCAGGTCAACGAGGACGGCGACCGCGACCGCTGGTTCAGCGCGCAGGAGGCCCTCGAGTACGGCTTCGTCGACCACGTGCGCGAGTACGCCACCGACGTCGCGGGCGGCGGCGGCACCATCGACGCCCCCTCCACCCTGTAGTCGCAATCGCATCCCAGAGAACAGGTAAAGAGAACATGGAAACCCCCACTTTCGGTGCGAGCGCCTACCGCAACGGCACCATGCCGAGCGACCGCTACATCCTCCCGAGCTTCGAGGAGCGCACGGCCTACGGCTTCAAGCGCCAGGACCCGTACGCGAAGCTCTTCGAGGACCGCATCATCTTCCTCGGCGTGCAGATCGACGACGCCTCGGCCGACGACGTCATGGCCCAGCTGCTCGTGCTCGAGTCGCAGGACCCTGACCGCGACATCGAGATGTACATCAACTCGCCCGGTGGCTCGTTCACCGCGATGACGGCGATCTACGACACGATGCAGTACGTGCGCCCGCAGATCCAGACCGTCTGCCTCGGCCAGGCGGCCTCCGCCGCGGCCGTGCTGCTGGCGGCCGGCACGCCCGGCAAGCGCCTCGCGCTGCCGAACGCGCGCATCCTGATCCACCAGCCCGCCACCGGGCAGGGCGGCGGCCAGGCCTCCGACATCGAGATCCAGGCCCGCGAGATCATGCGGATGCGCGAGTGGCTCGAGGGCACGCTGTCGCACCACTCGAACCGCTCGCTCGAGCAGGTCTCGAAGGACATCGACCGCGACAAGATCCTCTCGTCGGAGGAGGCCCTCGAGTACGGCCTCATCGACCAGGTGCTCACCTCGCGCAAGGCCGTGCCGGCCCTGGTCAGCTGACCTCGCCGACGGCATGACGCCTCCGGCCCGCCCCTCCGAGGGCTGGCTCACCGACAGCCGGGTCATCCGCAGAGCATCGCTCTCGGCGGATGCCCCGGCTGTCGCCGTCTCGTGGCCCCTCACGGTGCCGGCGGTCGCCGCCCTCCGGAGTGACTCACCCTCGAGCGCGGGGTCGGCGCACCGCGCTGGGGCTTCTTCCTGCGGGCCGAGACCATGCACGGCTACTTCAGCTACCTGGGCGCCATGCCCGGATCGCCCGACGGCGACCTGCACGAGATGAGCCACGGCGAGTCGTTCCTGGCCCTTCTGGATCGCAAGCTCGACGGCCCCGGCTTCTTCTGCCTCGACGAGCCGGAGGCGGCGCTGTCGTTCCAGTCGACGCTCCGCTACCTCCGGCAGCTGGACGCGCTGGCGAAGGCGGGCTCGCAGATCGTCTGCGCCACGCACTCGCCGGTGCTCGCGTCGCTGCCCGGGGCGAGGGTGCTCGAGTTCGGGGAGTGGGGCATCCGGGAGACCGCGTGGGAGGAGCTCGAGCTGGTCGCGCACTGGCGGAGCTACCTTCAGGCGCCCGGCCGGTACCTGCGGCACATGCTCGACTGAGCGGCCGCAGGGGCCCGCGGGAACGGGTAGGTCACGAATGCGGGTCGGTGTCGGTGCTTGTCGGGGGTTCGGGTTAGGCTCGTCGGAACACAGGTTGAGGAGAGTGGGCATGGCACGCATAGGGGAGAGCGCCGACCTGCTGAAGTGCTCGTTCTGCGGAAAGAGCCAGAAGCAGGTCCAGCAGCTCATCGCCGGTCCCGGCGTCTACATCTGCGACGAATGCGTGGAGCTCTGCAACGAGATCATCGAGGAGCGCCTCTCCGAGGCCAGCGAAGAGGCGGCCGGCGAGTTCGAGCTGCCGAAGCCGAAGGAGATCTACTCCTTCCTCGAGGAGTACGTCATCGGGCAGGACGCCGCGAAGCGCGCCCTCTCGGTCGCCGTCTACAACCACTACAAGCGCACCAAGGCGCGCACCGCGATCGTCTCGGCCGAGGCCCAGGCCAACGAGGTCGAGATCGCCAAGAGCAACATCCTGCTGATCGGCCCCACGGGCTGCGGCAAGACCTACCTGGCGCAGACGCTGGCGAAGCGCCTCAACGTGCCGTTCGCCGTCGCCGACGCCACCGCCCTCACCGAGGCGGGCTACGTCGGTGAAGACGTCGAGAACATCCTGCTGAAGCTCATCCAGGCCGCCGACTACGACGTCAAGCGGGCCGAGACCGGCATCATCTACATCGACGAGGTCGACAAGATCGCCCGGAAGGCCGAGAACCCCTCGATCACCCGCGACGTGTCGGGCGAGGGCGTGCAGCAGGCGCTGCTGAAGATCCTCGAGGGCACGGTCGCCAGCGTTCCGCCGCAGGGTGGCCGCAAGCACCCGCACCAGGAGTTCATCCAGATCGACACGACGAACGTGCTGTTCATCGTGGCGGGCGCCTTCGCGGGGCTCGAGGAGATCATCTCCCAGCGCGCCGGCAAGCGCGGCATCGGCTTCAACTCCCCGCTCTACAGCAAGAAGGCCGACGCCAACCTGTTCGGCGAGGTGCTGCCCGAAGACCTGCACAAGTTCGGGCTGATCCCCGAGTTCATCGGCCGGCTGCCGGTGGTCACCACGGTGACGCCGCTCGACCAGGCGGCGCTCATGCAGATCCTCACCGAGCCGCGCAACGCGCTCGTGCGGCAGTACCAGCGCATGTTCGAACTCGACGGCGTCGACCTCGAGTTCGAGCACGACGCGCTCGAATCCATCGCCGATCTCGCCGTGCTGCGGCAGACCGGTGCGCGCGGGCTCCGCGCGATCCTCGAGGAGGTGCTCGGGCCGATCATGTTCGAGGTGCCCTCCACCGACGAGGTCGCTCGGGTGATCGTCACCAAGGAGACGGTGCTCGAGAACGCGGCGCCCACGATCGTGCCGCGCAAGCCCCGGCGCGAAGAGAAGTCGGCGTAGCCGCACGACCACGACGCAGAACGAAGGGCCGCTCCCGTGGGAGCGGCCCTTCGTCGTTCCGGTGCGACCGTCGGCACCGCCCGGCGCGCCGGGCCAGCCGAGCCCTACGACCGGAACAGCCCGCTGTACGCGTTCAGCGCGAGCTGCCCGCCGAGGTGCGCGTAGAGCACCGTGCTCGTCGCCGGGATCTCCTTCGACTTCACGAGATCGATCAGCCCCGCGAGCGACTTCCCCTCGTACACGGGGTCGGTGATCATCGCCTCGAGCTCGGCGCCCAGCCGGATGGCCTCCAGCGTCGAGTCGACCGGGATGCCGTAGAGATCGCCCGCCCAGCCCTCCAGCACCTCGATCTCGTCGTCGCGCAGCTCGCGCCCGAGCTCGATCAGCGACGCGGTGTGCCGCGCGATCCGCGCCACCTGGTCCCGCGTCTTCTCGAGGGTCGCCGAGGCGTCGATGCCGATCACGCGGCGCGGCCGGTCCTGCCCGGCGAAGCCCGCGATCATGCCGGCGTGCGTCGACCCCGTCACCGTGCAGACCACGATCGTGTCGAAGAACACTCCGAGCTCGCGCTCCTGCTGCTCGACCTCGTAGGCCCAGTTGGCGAAGCCGAGCCCGCCCAGGCGGTGCTCCGAGGCCCCGGCCGGGATGGGGTACGGCGTGCCGCCGTCGGCGACGACCTCGTCGATCGCCTGCTGCCAGCTGGAACGGATGCCGATGTCGAACCCGGCCGAGTCGAGCGTGACCTTCGCCCCCATGATCCGCGAGAGCTGGATGTTGCCCACCCGGTCGCTCAGCGGGTCGGGCCAGTCGACCCAGTTCTCCTGCACCAGCCGCGCCTTCAGCCCCAGCTTCGCGGCGACCGCGGCCACCTGCCTCGTGTGGTTGGACTGGTAGCCCCCGATGGACACCAGCGTGTCGGCACCGCTCGCCAGAGCATCCGGAACCAGGTATTCGAGCTTGCGGATCTTGTTGCCCCCGAAGGCCAGGCCGCTCGAGACGTCCTCGCGCTTCGCCCAGACCTGCGCGCCGCCGAGGTGCTGCGAGAGCCGGGGCAGGTGGTGCACGGGGCTCGGCCCGAAGGTGAGCGGATAGCGGGGGAAGTCGGCGAGGGCCATGGGGCTCCAGAGGGTCGGGGAGGGTCGGGGAGGGTTCTGTATGCAATATATCGCACGTCGGGCGGATACGATGAGCCCATGCCCGTTCCCTCCTCGACGGCCGTGCGCGCCCGCACGCTGCTGCGCGACGACGTCTATCTGACGCTCCGCGACGCCATCGTCGACGGCACCCTGCAGCCCGGCGAGCGTCTGCGTGACCCCGAGCTCGAGACCTGGCTCGGCGTCAGCCGCACCCCCATCCGCGAGGCGATGCTGCGGCTCGAGCGCGCCGGTCTCGTCGTGGCCCGGCCGGGTCGCGCGACGACGGTGGCCGAGGTCGACGGGCCCGAGGTGACGGATGCGCAGCAGGTCGCCGCGTCGCTGCACGAGCTGGCGGCCCGCCTCTCCGTCCCCGTGCTGGGTGCCGACGACCTCGAGCGTCTGCGCGCCGCCGCGGACGACTTCGCCGTCGCCCTCGACGCCCACGACGTCGACCGCGCGCTCGAGGCCGACGACCGGTTCCACGCCGTCTTCGTCGAGGCGAGCGGCAACCGCCTGATCGCCGAGGTGCTCGACGGCGCGACGGCCGTGCTCCGGCGGGTGGAGCGCATCCGCTTCGCCTCGCTGAACGGCCGCGAGTCGGTGGAGCAGCACGAGCGCATCCTGGCCGCAGCGACCGCGGGCGACGCCGACCGCGCCGCCCTCCTCACCCGCGAGAACTGGCTGACCCTCGGCCTCGGAAAGGCATCGGACTGACATGGAGCACGTACGTCTCGGCCGCTCCGGCCTGAAGATCTCACCCATCGTGCTGGGCTGCATGAGCTACGGCACGCCCGACCGCGGCACCCACCCGTGGACCCTCCCCGAGGAGGAGTCGCGGCCCTTCTTCGTGCAGGCCATCGAGGCGGGCATCACCACTTTCGACACGGCCGACATGTACTCCGCCGGCACCAGCGAGGAGATCGCGGGCCGGATGCTCGGCACCCTCGCCCGCCGCGAGGAGATCGAGATCGCGACGAAGGTGTACTTCCCCTCGGGACCCGGCGCCAACGAGCGCGGGCTCTCACGGGTGCACATCATGGCGTCGATCGACGCGAGCCTGCGCCGCCTCGGCACCGACTACGTCGATCTCTACCAGATCCACCGCTGGGATGACGAGACGCCGATCGAGGAGACGATGGAGGCCCTGCACGATGTCGTGAAGGCCGGCAAGGCCCGCTACCTCGGCGCCAGCTCCATGTGGGCCTGGCAGTTCGCGAAGGCGCAGCACGTCGCCGAGCGGCACGGCCTCACGCCGTTCGTCTCGATGCAGGACCAGTACAACCTGCTGCAGCGCGAGGAGGAGCGGGAGATGCATCCGCTCGCCCTCGACCAGGGCGTCGGCGTGCTGCCCTGGAGCCCGCTCGCCCGCGGCCGGCTGACGAGGCCCTGGGGCGAGGAGACCGCGCGCACGTCGAGCGACGAGGTCACGAAGGCGATGTACGGCCAGGCCGAGCAGGCCGACCGGGCGATCACGGATGCGGTGGGCCGCATCGCGGGCGAGCGCGGCGTCACCCGGGCCCAGGTCGCGCTCGCCTGGGTGCGGCAGCAGCCCGCGGTGACCGCGCCGATCGTGGGCGCCACCAAGGCGCACCACCTCACCGACGCGGTCGCCTCGCTCGAGCTCACGCTCACGCGCGAAGAGCTGGACTCGCTGGAGCAGCCCTACACGCCGAGGCACCCCGAGGGGTTCTGAGAAGTGTCTACTCCGGCGCGGTGACCAGCGCGGTGTCGGTCTCGGGGTCGAACTCGATCGTCGTGTCGTCGTCGAGCGAGACCACGGGCCGGCCCTCGAGCCAGGTCAGCGTCCAGCTCCAGTCCTTGGCGTCGACACCCTGCTCGGCGAGCTCGCCCTCGACCTCGTAGACCGCGTCGATCACGGCCTGGGGGAGGCGGGAGGGGGGTTCGTCGCCGACGAGCCAGCGCGTTCCGAGCTGCATCATGCTGTTCCTCTCACTGCGGCTTCTCTGAAGGGCTCAGAGTGCTTTGTCGTAGGTGACCCAGCGGGTCTTCTCGGCCACGGTGTCGTAGAGCGCGCGTGCGGCCTCGTTGTCCTTCGCCGTGATCCAGCGCACCACGCTTGCGCCGCGGCGGCGGCCGATGTCGGCCACACCCTCGATGAGCGCGGTCGCGATGCCCTGCTTGCGGTTCTCGGGCAGCACGAACAGGTCGTCGAGGTAGAGGCCCCGGCTGCCGTCGAGCGGACGGGAGAAGGGGCGGTAGTGGGCGAGGCCCACGACCTGCTCGTCGTCGTCGACCGCGACGAGGCACTCGAGTTCGTGGGCCGGATCGATGATCCAACTCCACACCAGCACGGCCTTCTCGTCGTGCAGCGGCTTCTCGTAGAACTCGCCGTAGCCCGTGTAGACCGCGTGCCAGGCGAAGAACTCGTTCGTGGCGACGGGGCGCACGCGCACCGCGGTCGTGGTGGTCTCGTTCGGCATCGTCGCCTCCTGGCTCATGCGGGGGCCTCGGCGTTCTGCTCGGGCGCTAGAACTATATCGCCGACCGAGAGTTCCTCAGCCGAGGCGTAGCCGAGAACCGCAATCCGGCCGAGCGCCTTGAGGTCGCCCTCGGCGCGCTTCAGCAGGGCGATCTCGGCGTCGGTGCCCGAGATGGTCGCCGAGGCGACCGGGGTCTTCTGCGACGCCTTGGCGTCGGTCTTGGCCCGGCGCACCGAGACGATGGCACGCGAGGCGAGCGCCAGCAGGCCGGCGTCCTCGGCGACGGAGTCGGAGGTCACGGTCACGCCCTCGGGCAGTGACTCGAGCACGGCGGTCGGCCATCCGCTCGTGTGCACCGAGCCCTCGTGCGTCCACGACCAGACCTCCTCGGTGGCGAACGGCAGATAGGGCGCGAACAGGCGCAGCAGCACGTCGATGGCGGTCTGCAGCGCGAGCACGGCGGAGGCCTTGCCCGCCGCCTCCGACTCGTCGCGGTAGGCGCGTTCCTTGACCAACTCGAGGTAGTCGTCGCAGAAGGTCCAGAAGAAGGTCTCGGTGATCTCCAGCGCGCGGGCGTGGTCGTAGCGCTCGAGGGCGGCCGTCGCGGTGCGCACGACCTCGTCGAGGCCGGCGAGCATGCTGAGGTCGAGCGGCTCGGTGATCTCCGTGTGACCGGAAGGCAGCGTGAAGCCGTAGACGAACTTCGCCGCGTTCAGGATCTTGATCGCGAGGCGACGGCCGATCTTGATCTGCGTCGGGTTCTTCTCGTCGAAGGCCGCGTCGGTGCCGAGACGCGACGAGGCGGCCCAGTAGCGCACCGCATCCGAGCCGTGGGTCTTCAGGATGTCGGCCGGGGTGACGACGTTGCCCTTCGACTTCGACATCTTCTTGCGGTCGGGGTCGACGATGAAGCCCGAGAGGGCGGCGTTCTGCCAGGGCTTCACACCCTCCTCGAGGGTGGCGCGGAGCATGGTGGAGAACAGCCAGGTGCGGATGATGTCCTGTCCCTGGGGGCGCAGGTCGTAGGGGAAGACGAGCTTCCACAGCTCGTCGTCGCGCTCCCAGCCGCCCGCGAGCTGCGGGGTGAGCGAGCTCGTGGCCCAGGTGTCCATCACGTCGACCTCGCCCTGGAAGCCGCCGGGCACGCCGCGCTGGTCCTCCGAGTAGCCGGGTGCCGCATCCGAGGACGGGTCGACCGGCAGCAGCTCGCGGGGTGCGACGATCGGCTGGTCGAAGACGGGGTTGCCGTCGCCGTCGAGCGGGTACCACACGGGCAGGGGCACGCCGAAGAAGCGCTGACGGGAGATCAGCCAGTCGCCGGTGAGGCCGCCGACCCAGTTCTCGTAGCGCACGCGCATGAAGTCGGGGTGCCAGTCGAGCTCGGCGCCGAGCTCGAGCAGCTTCGCCCGCAGCGCCTCGTCGCGGGCGCCGTTGGTGACGTACCACTGGCGGGTCGAGACGATCTCGAGCGGGCGGTCGCCCTTCTCGAAGAACTTCACCGGGTGGGTGATGGGCTTGGGCTCGCCGATCAGTTCGCCGGTGCCGCGGAGCAGCTCGACCACGGCCTGCTTGGCCGAGAAGACGGTCTTGCCGGCCAGCTGGGCGTAGGCCTCGCGACCGGCCTCCGAGGTGATGGCCGCGGGGGCCTCGCTGATGATGCGGCCGTCGAAGCCGATGATCGCGCGGTTGGGCAGGTCGAGGTCGCGCCACCAGATCACGTCGTTGAGGTCGCCGAAGGTGCAGACCATGGCGATGCCCGAGCCCTTGTCGGGCTGCGCCAGGTGGTGCGCCACGACGGGCACCTCGACGCCGAACACGGGGGTGGTGACGGTGGTGCCGAACAGTGCCTGGTACCGCTCGTCATCCGGATGCGCGACCAGCGCCACGCACGCCGGCAGCAGCTCGGGGCGCGTGGTCTCGATGAGCACGCCCTCCCCGTCGGGGCGGTGGAACTCGAGCCGGTGGTAGGCGCCCGGCTGCTCCTTGTCCTCCAGCTCGGCCTGGGCCACCGCGGTGCGGAACGTGACGTCCCAGAGGGTGGGCGCCATGGCCTGGTAGGCCTCGCCGCGCTCGATGTTGCGGAGGAACGCCAGCTGCGAGGCGGCCTGGGACTCGCGCGAGATGGTGCGGTAGGTCTGGGTCCAGTCGACCGAGAGGCCGAGGTCGCGCCAGAGCGTCTCGAACTGCTTCTCGTCCTCGACCGTGAGGATCTCGCACAGCTCGATGAAGTTGCGGCGCGAGATCGGGATCTGGTCGGCCGCCTTCGACGACTTGTTGTCGCCGCCCTCGAACGGCGGGGTGAAGTCGGCGTCGTAGGGCAGCGACGGGTCGCAGCGCACGCCGTAGTAGTTCTGCACGCGGCGCTCGGTGGGCAGGCCGTTGTCGTCCCAGCCGATCGGGTAGAACACGCGCTTGCCGGTCATGCGGCGGAAGCGCGCGATCACGTCGGTATGCGTGTACGAGAACACGTGGCCGATGTGCAGCGATCCGGAGGCCGTGGGAGGCGGGGTGTCGATCGAGTAGACGTCGTCGCGCGTGGCGTCGGCGCGGTCGAACAGGTAGGTGCCCTGCTCGGCCCAGACCCCGTCCCATTTCGCCTCGAGGCATTCGAGTGCGGGCTTGTCGGGCACGTGTGCGGACATGGATGGGCCTCCTGGCGATATGGGCGGCACCGTGTCAGGTGGAGAGGTGCCTCACTGTCCTCCCAGGATACCGGTCGGCACCGCCCGGCGCCTCAGCGCAGGTTCGCGCGCAGGGAGGCCAGCTGACGCCGCAGCTCGACCGGCACGCGCTCGCCGCCGATCTCGTCGAAGTACGCGTCGATCTCGTCGACCTCGCGCAGCCACGCCGAGCGGTCGACCGAGAGGATGCCCTGCAGCTCCTCGTAGCCGAGCTCCAGCCCCTCGACGTTCACGTCGCGCACCCGCGGCAGCCGTCCGATCGGGGTGTCGACGGTCTCCACCGAGCCTTCGACGCGGCGCACGATCCACTCGAGCACCCGGGCGTTCTCCGAGAAGCCGGGCCAGACGAAGTGGCCGTCGGCATCCTTGCGGAACCAGTTCACGGAGAACACCGGGGGAGCATCCGCCCCCAGCGTCTGCCCGATCTCGAGCCAGTGCGCGAAGTAGTCGGTGACGTCGTAGCCGCAGAACGGCAGCATCGCGAAGGGGTCGTGCCGCAGCCGTCCGACGGCGCCCTCGGCCGCGGCGGTGGTCTCGGAGGCCATCGTGGCGCCCATGAACACCCCGTGGGCCCAGTCGCGCGCCTCGGAGACGAGCGGCACCGTGCTCGGCCGCCGCCCGCCGAACAGGATCGCGTCGATCACCACGCCCTCGGGCGAGTCCCAGTCGTCGGCGATCGAGGGGCACTGGTCGGCGCTCACGGTGAAGCGGGAGTTCGGATGCGCGGCCGGCCCGTCGGAGGAAGGCGTCCAGTGCTCGCCCTGCCAGTCCAGCAGGTGCGCCGGCGCCTTCGGGGTGAGGCCCTCCCACCAGACGTCCCCGTCGTCGCGCAGCGCGACGTTCGTGAAGATGGTGTTGCCCCAGACCGTGTCGACCGCGGTCGGATTCGTCGTGATGCCGGTGCCGGGGGCGACCCCGAAGAAGCCGCGCTCGGGATTGATGGCGCGGAGCTTCCCGTCGGCGCCGGGTCGCATCCAGGCGATGTCGTCGCCGATCGTCTCGACCTTCCAGCCGGGGATCGACGGGTTCAGCATGGCGAGGTTGGTCTTGCCGCAGGCGCTCGGGAACGCGGCGGCCACGTGGTGCACCCGCCCCTCGGGGCTCGTGATCTTGATGATCAGCATGTGCTCGGCGAGCCAGCCCTCGTCGCGGGCCATGACGCTCGCGATGCGCAGCGCGAAGCACTTCTTGCCGAGCAGGGCGTTGCCGCCGTAGCCCGAGCCGAACGACCAGATCTCGCGCGTCTCGGGGAAGTGCGAGATGTACTTCGTCGGGTTGTGCGGCCAGGCCACGTCCTCGTGGCGGGCGCCGTCGGCGTCGACGAGCGGGGCGCCGACCGAGTGCAGCGCGGGCACCCAGGGGGTGTCGGCCTCGATCAGGTCGAGGGCCGCCGAGCCCATCCGGGTCATCAGCTGCATGCTCACGACGACGTACGGGGAGTCGGTCAGCTGCACGCCGAGCTGCGAGATCGGTCCGCCGAGCGGCCCCATCGAGAACGGCACGACGTACATCGTGCGGCCGCGCATGCTGCCGGCGAACAGGGTGGTCAGCTCCTCGCGCATCGCGAAGGGGCTGCGCCAGTTGTTCGTCGGGCCCGCGTCCTCGCGGCGCTCCGAGCAGATGAAGGTGCGGTCCTCGACCCGGGCCACGTCGGCCGGGTCGCTGCGGGCCAGGAAGCTGTTCGGCCGCCATTCCGGGTTCAGGCGGATGAGCGTGCCCTGCGCCACCATCTCCTTCGTGAGCTCGTCCCACTCCCGGGTCGATCCGTCGCACCAGAGAATGCGGTCGGGCTTGGTGAGCAGCGCCACGTCGCGCACCCACTCGTTGATCGCGGGGTTCTTCGACGGACCCTCGGTGTCGACCATGCTCGTCGTCTCCAGAATGCTCATCCTCGGCCTCATCTTCGTCAATTGGCGGCTGGTTCTTCCACTATGAGCGTCAGAAGAGGTAGATTCTGGGCCAGGATTTGTAAAGATCCGCTGATCTTGACGAGGAGAGAAGATGAACGGCGACCTCATCACGCTCGGGAGGCGCATCCGCCACCATCGCAAGCGACTCGGCCTCACCCTCGATCAGCTCGGCGAGCGCGTCGGCGTCGTCGGCAGCCAGCTCTCCCTGATCGAGAACGGCCGCCGCGAACCCAAGCTCTCGCTGCTGCAGGCGCTCGCCGTCGAGCTGGGCGTGCCGCTCGCCGATCTGCTGAGCGACGAGGCTCCGGATGCGCGCACCGCCCTCGAGATCGAGCTCGCGCGCGCCCAGCAGAGCCCCCTCTACGCCTCGCTCGGCCTGCCCGCGGTGCCCGCGAGCCGCTCGCTGCCGCAGGAGACGCTCGAGTCGCTCGTCGGGCTGCACCGGGAGCTGCGCCGCCGTGCCGCCGAGTCGATCGCCACCCCCGAGGAGGCCCGCCGCGCGAACACGGAGAACCGTCTCGCGATGCGGGGCCTCGACAACCACCTGCCCGAGCTCGAGCGCCTGGCCGAGGAGACCCTCGCCACGGTCGGCCACAGCTCGGGGGCGCTCACCCACCGCAGCGTGTCGCTGCTCGCCGAGCACCTCGGCTTCACCCTGATCTACGTCGACGACCTGCCGCACTCCGCCCGCTCGGTCACCGACCTCGAGAACGGGCGCATCTACCTGCCGCCGGCGTCGATCCCGGGCGGCCACGGGCTGCGCTCCATGGCGCTGCAGGCGATGGCGCACCGGCTGCTCGGCCACACCCCGCCCGAGAGCTACGCCGAGTTCCTGCAGCAGCGGCTCGAGATCAACTACTTCGCCGCGGCCTGCCTGATGCCGCAGACGGCCTCGGTCGCCTTCCTCCGCGCCGCCAAGCAGCGTAAGGACCTCTCGGTCGAGGACTTCCGCGACGCCTTCGGCGTCACGCACGAGGCCGCAGCGCTGCGCATGACGAACCTCGCCACCTCCCATCTGGACATGCGGGTGCACTTCCTGCGGGTGGGCGAGGACGGGGCGATCTACAAGTCCTACGAGAACGACGGCCTGCCGCTGCCGGCCGACGTGACGGGCGCGGTGGAGGGGCAGCTGGTCTGCCGGAAGTGGGCCGCCCGCGGAGCGCTCGGCCGCACCAACCGCACCACCGAGTTCTACCAGTACACCGACACGCCCGCCGGCACCTTCTGGTGTGCGACGCAGACGGGCAAGACCGACGCGGGGGAGTTCTCGATCACCTTCGGTGTGCCGTTCTCCGACGCGAAGTGGTTCCGCGGGCGCGACACCGCGATGCGGCAGCAGTCACGCTGCCCCGACGAGTCGTGCTGCCGGCGCCCGGCCTCCGAGCTGGCCGAGCGCTGGTCGGACGCGGCGTGGCCGAGCGCGAAGCTGCACGCGCACATCCTGTCGCCGCTGCCCTCGGGCAAGTTCCCCGGGGTCGACGAGAACGAGGTGTACCAGTTCCTGGAGGCGCACGCGGGGTAGCTCCGCGAGGGGTGGATGCGACGGGGGGTCAGGCGCGGCCGAGCGCCTCGAGCTGCTCGAGCAGGCCCGCGCCGTCGGGCGCGAACACCCACGGCACCGCCGAGCCGGCCAGCTGCTGGTCGGGCTTGGAGCGCCCGCCCGCGAGCACGGCCTCGCTCGGGGAGAGCTGCCGGATGACGACGGCCCGCACGTTCCCCGGCTTCTCGACGGCGAACTCGCCGTAGATCTCCTCGTCGTGCTGCCCGTCGTCGCCGATCAGGACCCAGCGGATGTCGGGGAACTCCTCGGCCAGGCGCCGGAGGTTCTTCTCCTTGTGCTCGCGGCCGTTGCGGAAGAAGCGGTCGTGCGTCGGCCCCCAGTCGGTCAGCAGCAGCGGACCACGCGGGTAGAGGTTGCGCGAGAGGAAGCGGGTGAGCGTCGGCGCGACGTTCCAGGCCCCGGTGGAGAGGTACACGACGGGGGCGGTCGGATGCTCGGCCGTGAGCCGCTCGAGGAAGACCGACATGCCCGGGGTGGGCGTCCGCGCGTGCACGTCGAGCACGAAGGTGTTCCAGAAGGCGAGGAACGGGCGGGGGAGCGCCGTCACCATCACGGTGTCGTCGATGTCGCAGACGATGCCGACGTCGGTGCCGGGCGCGACGATCGAGACCGGCGCCTCGACCGCCTCCGACCCCGCCGCCGTCATGGCGATCGAGTGCCAGCCGGGCTCCAGCTCGACGTCGACGGAGGCGTCGACGACACCGCCGCGGTCGGCCCGCACGGTGCGGCGGATGCCCTCGACCTCGATCAGCACGTCGACGTCGCCGAGCGGCACGCTGGTGAAGCTGCGCCAGCCGCGCACCCGGTCCTCGCGCCGCTGCATCGTCTTGGCCGCCCGGGAGCCGGGCTTCGGCTGCTTCACGAGCACGACCCGGCCGAGCACGCGGATGCGGCTGGTGGAGCCGTAGCCGGCGTAAGGGATGACCGTCGGGAGGTGCCCGCGACGGCGGGCCCACCTCACCCGGAAGCCGTGGATCGCGTCGTCGATGCGGGCGGCCCGGTGCAGCCGGGGTGCCGCAAGTCGTGTCTCTGGCACGTCCCCAGTCTGTCACGGCTTGCCCTGAACGCGCGCCCTGCGTACGAATGACGGAAACTCGGATCTACACTGGGTGCGGGACATCGGGAAGGAACTCCGTGGCATTCAACGACCTGATCAGCGGTGCGCTCACGACGAGCGGCCAGGTGCGCAACGAACCGGTGCAGGCGCGCAGCAGCGAGCGCATCGCGACTCTGCTCGACGCGGCATCGGCGGTGGTGGCCGAGGTGGGCATCGAACGCCTGACGACCGCCATGGTCGCCGAGCGGGCGGGTGCCTCGATCGGCACGGTGTACCGCTACTTCCCCGACCGCATCGCGGTGCTCGCGGCGATGAGCCTGCGCGGCTTCGAGCGGTTCCTCCGCCTGAGCGTCGAGAACCTCGAGGCGACGAAGCCGACGACGCTCGACGAGGCCATCACCTGCCTCATCGACGCCGCGGTGGAGCTGCACCGCACCGAGCCCGGCTTCACCTCCATCCGGCTGAGCGACCAGATCGCCCTGCCCGAGGTCGACGGCGGCACCGCCTCGGCCGCGCGCGTCGCCGGCCCGCTGGCGGCGATCTTCGTCGCGGAGCTGGGCGTCGAAGCCGAAGGCCTCGCCGAGCGACTGGACATCGCGCTCACCATGGGCGACGCCCTGCTGGTGCGCGCCTTCATCATCGATCCGAAGGGCGACCCCGCCGCGATCGAGGCCACCCGGGCACTCGTCTCGGGCTACCTCGCCCCGGCGGCCGTGCGCGCCTGAACCGCACCGGTACGCCACCGGCTGGCATGATCATCCGGATTGTGACGTCTTCTTGCAAGGGTCTTTGCGTTTCGGGCCGATGATGCTTGGCTGAAACGGCGGACCGCGCTGTGCGGTCCCCGACGATTGGGCTGAGCGATGATCGAGTTCCGATCGGTGACCAAGAGATTCCCCGACGGCACCCTCGCGGTCGACTCCTTCGACCTGGTCATCCCCCCGCGCAAGACGACGGTGCTGGTCGGCTCCTCGGGCTGCGGCAAGACCACCCTGCTCCGCATGATCAACCGGATGATCGACCCCACCTCGGGCAGCATCCTGATCGACGGCGAGGACACCGGCGGCCTCGAGCCCGTCAAGCTCCGTCGCCGCATCGGCTACGTGATGCAGAACTCCGGCCTGCTGCCGCACCGCAAGGTGATCGACAACGTGGCGACCGTGCCGATCCTGAACGGGACGCCGAAGCGCGAGGCCCGCGAGCACGCCCTCGAGCTGCTCGACACCGTGGGCCTAGACCGTTCGCTCGCCGACAAGTACCCCCGCCAGCTCTCGGGCGGTCAGCAGCAGCGCGTCGGCGTCGCCCGTGGCCTCGCGGCCGACCCGAACATCCTGCTGATGGACGAGCCCTTCGGTGCCGTCGACCCGATCGTGCGGGCCGAGCTGCAGCAGGAGACCATCCGCCTTCAGCAGGGTCTCGGCAAGACGGTCGTCTTCGTCACACACGACATCGACGAGGCGTTCCTGCTCGGCCACCAGGTCGTCATCCTGCAGAAGGGCGGGCACATCGCGCAGGCCGGGTCGCCGGCCGAGATCCTCGCCGCTCCCGCGAACGACTTCGTGGCCTCCTTCGTGGGAGCCGACAAGGGCAAGCGGGCGCTGCGCATCCAGCGGGTCGGCGACCGTGACGTCGTGATCGACGAGAACGGCACCCCGACGGGAGTCCTCCAGCCGTGAAGTGGCTCGAGTCGAACCTCGATCTCGTCTGGGAGCTCGTGCTGGCGCACATCGGCCTCAGCGTTCCGCCGATCCTGATCGGCTTCCTGGTCTCCATCCCGATCGGGTGGCTGGCGAACCGGTACCGGCCGTCCCGCGGTGTCATCCTCGTGGTGCTGGGGCTGCTCTACACGGTGCCGTCCATCCCGCTGTTCATCTTCATGCCGATCTTCCTCGGTACCCCGCTGCTCTCGCCGGTCAACGTGGTGGTCGCCCTGACCATCTACGCGGTCGCCCTGATGGTGCGCACCGCCGCCGACGGGCTCGCCTCGGTCGACGACGACACCCTGCTGGCCGCCTCGGCCATGGGCTACTCGGGCTGGCAGCGCTTCTGGCGGGTCGAGCTGCCGCTGAGCGGCCCCGTGCTCCTCAGCGGACTGCGCGTCGTCTCGGCGAGCACCGTGAGCCTCGCCACCCTCGGCGTGATCATCGGCGTGCAGAGCCTCGGCTACCTCTTCACCAACGGCTTCCAGCGGAACATCCCGGCCGAGGTGGTCACCGGCATCGTGGCGACGCTCGTCATCGCGGTGGTCTTCGACCTGCTGCTCGTGCTGATCGGCCGCCTGCTGCTGCCGTGGAGCACACCCGACCGGCGCCGCAGGGCCTCTCGCCGCACGACGCCCGCCCTCGTCGCCGGAGGCGTCTCGTGAACCTCGTGCTCGGCGGCATCGCCTGGATCCTCGACCCCGTGAACATGAACGGGCCCTCCGGCTGGATCGCGCGACTGCTCGAACAGCTCGGCTACACCTTCGGTGCGGTCGCCATCGCGGCGATCGTCGCCATCCCGCTCGGCTACGTCGTCGGCCACACCGGGCGCGGGCGCGACATCGCGGTCGCGTTCTCGGGAGGCCTGCGGGCCCTCCCGAGCCTGGGTGTGCTGATCCTGTTCGGCTTCGCCCTGGGCATCGGCTTCAAGGCGCCGATGCTCACCCTGGTCATCCTCGCCATCCCGCCGCTCCTCGCCGGCGCCTACGCCGGCTTCGAGGCCGTCGACCGCCGCACCATCGACGCGGCGCGCGCGGTCGGCATGACCGAGCTGCAGGTCGTCGGCAAGGTCGAGGTGCCGCTCGGGCTGCCGCTGCTGATCGGCGGCGTTCGGTCGAGCGTGCTCCAGGTCGTGGCCACCGCGACGCTCGCCGGCTACATCGGCGGCGGTGCCCTCGGCACCTTCATCTTCCAGGGTGCGGCGACGCGCAACTACGACATGATGCTCGGCGCGTCGATCCTCGTCACCGCACTGGCGCTGGTGCTCGAGGGAATCTTCGCCCTGCTGCAGAAGTTGGTGGTTCCACGGGGCGTCGTCGCCACGGGGCAGCAGAACGTCCGTGCGCGGTCATCCCGTTCGCGCGCGGTGATGGGATCCCCCATCCAAGAAGGGAAATGATCACATGTTCACAGCAATCACGAAAGGCCGGCTCGTCGCAGGGCTAGTCGCGGTCAGCGCAGCGGTGGCGCTGGCAGGGTGCTCGTCCGGCGATCCGCTGGACACCTCGTCCACGTCGGCGGCCGGCTCGACCGACGGCGGAGCCATCGTCATCGGCTCGCAGGCTTACTACTCCAACGAGATCATCGCGGAGATCTACGCGCAGGCTCTCGAGGCCAACGGCGTCGAGGTCACGCGCCAGTTCAACATCGGCCAGCGCGACGCCTACCTGCCCGCGCTCGAGAACGGCGAGGTGCAGCTGTTCCCGGAGTACTCCGGCAACCTGCTGCAGTACTACGACCCCGAGACCACCGCCAAGACCAGCGACGACGTCTACGCCGCCCTGGCCGGTGCCCTGCCCGAGGGCCTCGAGGTGCTCGACCAGTCGCCCGCCACCGACCAGGACTCCTACAACGTCACCAAGGAGTTCTCCGACGCCAACAGCGTCACGAGCCTGGAGGACCTCGCCAAGGTCACCACCCCGCTGACCCTCGGCGGCAACTCCGAGCTGCAGACCCGCCCCTACGGCCCCGACGGCCTGAAGAGCACCTACGACGTCACCGTCGGCTTCACGCCCATCGAGGACTCGGGCGGACCGCTCACCATCCAGGCGCTGAAGGACAACACGGTGCAGCTGGTGAACATCTACTCGGCCGACCCGAACATCAAGACCAACGACCTCGTGACGCTGGAGGACCCGAAGGGTCTCTTCCTCGCCTCGAACGTGGTGCCGCTGATCAACACCGACGCCGCCACCCCCGAGGTGACCGAGGTCATCAACAAGGTCAGCGCGGCGCTGACGGCCGAGGACCTGGTCGACCTCAACTCGCAGAGCGTCAACGACCAGGAGTCGCCCGACACCATCGCGAAGACCTGGCTCGAGAAGGTCGCGCTCTTCTAGGAGCCCGCACCTCGAGAGGTCACGAGGCCCCGCTCTCCCCGTCGTCGACGGGCGAGGGCGGGGCCTCCTCCATGTGCCGACGCTCGAGCCGGTTGATGACCTTCTTCACCACGAAGACGGCGACCACGAACAGCGCGATGGCTCCGACGAAGAGGTAGCCGGCCCAGTGCAGCTCGCGCGAGAGCTCCCGGTAGCCCCCGGCGGCGGCGCTGCCGACCGAGACGTAGGCGAGCGACCAGAGGATGCACGCCGGCACCGTCCAGGCCATGAAGCGGCGGTAGCGCATCGGGCTCATGCCCACCGTCAGCGGGATGAGCGAGTGCAGCACGGGGATGAACCGCGACAGGAAGACCGCGATGCCGCCACGGCGGGCCAGGTAGGTCTCGGCCCGCACCCAGTTCTTCTCACCGAGCCTCCGGCCGAGTCTCGACGCTCGCAGCCTCGGACCGAACCAGCGCCCGATCGCGAACCCGATGCTCTCGCCGGAGAGCGCTCCGATGATCACCACGATGACGAGCGACGTGTATTCAAGCGGCCCCTCGACCCCGGTCGCGGCCACCAGGACGACGCTGTCTCCCGGCACGACGAGTCCGATCAGGATGCTCGTCTCGAGCATGATCGCGACGCCAGCCAACAGGGTTCTGACCAGGGGATCCACCGACTGGACAGTATCCAGCACCCAGGACAGCGCCTCGTTCATGCTTGTATTCCACACCGCATGCCCGACACTCTAGCGGAGCGACCATGGGAATCCCCGATGGGTTTGGAACCTTGTATACAAGCAAGCTAAACTGAGGGTGTCGCAATCCACTGCGACGGCAGCGTGGCCTCACTTCCCACGCAAGGAGTACAGCGTGAACGAGCTGCTCGACCCCCTGATCCTCTCCCGCTGGCAGTTCGGCCTCACGACGATCTACCACTTCCTCTTCGTGCCCCTGACGATCGGGCTCGCGGTCACGGTGGCGATCTTCCAGACGGCCTGGGTGCGCACCGACAAGGAGAAGTACCTCCAGCTGACCCGGTTCTTCGGCAAGATCTTCCTGATCAACTTCGCCATGGGCGTCGTGACCGGAATCGTGCAGGAGTTCCAGTTCGGCATGAACTGGAGCGACTACTCCCGCTTCGTCGGCGACGTCTTCGGCGCTCCGCTGGCCCTGGAGGGTCTTCTCGCCTTCTTCCTGGAGGCCACCTTCATCGGCCTCTGGATCTTCGGATGGGACAGGCTGCCGAAGAAGCTCCACCTCGCCAGCATCTGGATCGCGGCCCTCGGCAGCGTGCTCTCGGCGTACTTCATCATCGCGGCGAACGCCTTCATGCAGAACCCGGTCGGCTTCCGCATCAACGAGGTCAAGGGCCGCGCCGAGCTGACGGACATCTGGGCGCTGCTGACGAACAAGGTCGCCCTCGCCGCCTTCCCGCACACGATCTTCGCCTGCTTCATGGTGACCGCCGGCCTGATCATCGCCGCGGCCGCCTGGCACCTCTACCGCAACCAGCACCTCGAGACCATGCGCCCGGCCCTGAAGTTCGGGCTCTGGATGATGGTGATCGCCGGCGGCCTCACCGTGCTCACCGGCGACCAGCTCGGCCTCGCGATGGTCGAGACCCAGCCCATGAAGATGGCGGCCGCCGAGGCGCTCTACAACACCTCGACGGGGGCGGCGGCATCCTTCTCGATCTTCACGCTCGGCACGCCCGACGGCACCAGCGAGCTGTTCTCGATCCGCATCCCGTACCTGCTCTCGTTCCTGTCGACGCACACCTTCGACGGCACGGTCGAGGGCATCAACGACCTGCAGGCGCAGTACGTGCAGGCGTACGGCCCCGGCGACTACACGCCCACGGTGTGGATCACCTACTGGGCCTTCCGCTGGATGATCGCGCTCGGCATGCTGCACGTGCTGATCGCCGTCACCGGCCTCTGGCTCACCCGCAAGGGCCGCGACCCGAAGTGGCGCTGGATGTGGCGGGTCGCCGTCTGGGCCTTCCCGCTCTCGCTCGGCGCCATGATCGTGGGCTGGATCTTCACCGAGATGGGCCGCCAGCCCTGGATCGTGTTCAGCCTGCTGAAGACCTCCGACGCCGTGTCGCCCGGCATCTCGGGGCTCGACGTGCTGATCTCGCTGATCGCGTTCACCGCGGTCTACGGCACCCTCGCGGTCGTCGAGTTCCGGCTGATCAAGAAGGCCATCCAAGAGGGGCCCGAGGCGGCCCCCGAGCCCGACCCCGAGACCGGCGAGCTCCAGCACACGGCCACGGTCTACTAGGCCGGGAGAGACAACATCATGGACCTGACCATCCTGTGGTTCTGCATCGTCGGCTTCCTCTTCGTGGGGTACTTCGTGCTCGACGGCTTCGACTTCGGCGTCGGCATGTCGCTGCCCTTCCTCGGCAAGGACGACACCGACCGGCGCGTGCTGATCAACACCATCGGCCCCGTCTGGGATCTCAACGAGACCTGGGTGATCGTCGCCGGCGCCGCCCTGTTCGCCGCCTTCCCCGAGTGGTATGCCACCCTGTTCAGCGGCTTCTACCTGCCGCTGCTGCTCATCCTGATCGCCCTGATCCTGCGCGGCGTCTCGTTCGAGTACCGCCACCAGCGCCCCGAGAAGGCCTGGAAGGCCCGCTTCGACCGGATGATCGTGGTCGGCTCGGCCGTGCCCGCCTTCCTCTGGGGCGTGGCGTTCGCCAACATCGTGCAGGGCGTGGCGCTGGATGCGAACCACGACTACACCGGCAGCGTGTTCGACCTGCTGAACCCCTACGCCCTCCTCGGCGGCCTCACGACGCTGCTGCTCTTCTTCACCCACGGCGTGGTGTTCGTGTCGCTGAAGACCGACGGCGACATCCGGGCCCGCGCGCGCACGCTCGCCACCCGCTCGGGAGCGGTCACGATCGTCGTCGCGGCGACCTTCCTCGTCTGGACGACGCTCGCCTACGGCAGCCTGCTCTCGGCGGTGTTCGCGCTCGTGGCCGCCGTCGCACTGGTCGTCTCGTTCCTCGCCAACATCCGGGGCCGTGAGGGGACGGCGTTCGCGCTGATGGCCGGCACCATCGGCTTCGCGGTGCTCAGCCTGTTCGCCTCGCTCTTCCCCGACGTGATGCCCGCCTCGAACGACGCGGCGAACAGCCTGACGATCGCGAACGCGTCCTCGTCGGCGTACACGCTGCAGATCATGAGCTGGGTGGCGCTGATCTTCCTGCCGCTGATCCTCGCCTACCAGGGCTTCACCTACTGGATCTTCCGCAAGCGGGTCACCCGCGCCCACATCCCGGTCGAGGCGGCACACTAGTACCGTGCGTCCCGTCGATCCCCGGCTCCTCCGCTACGCGGCGTCGGCCCGGGCGTTCTTCGCCGCCGGCGGCGTGCTGGCGCTCGGGCAGACCGCCGCGATCGTCGCCTTCTCCTGGCTGGTCACGCAGATCGTCGTCGGCGCGATCGACGGCTCGTCGCTCTCCGAGCTGACCCCGTGGCTCGGCGCGCTCGCCGCCGTCGTGGCCCTCCGATTCGCCCTCGGCTGGCTGGCCGAGTACAACGCGGCCCGAGGAGCCGCGGTCGTGAAGAGCGAGCTGCGCCGCCGCGTGCTCTCCGCCGTCACCCGGCTCGGCCCGGGCTGGCTCGGCGGCCGCAGCAGCACCGCGGTCGGCGTCACCGCCGGGCCGGGGCTCGACGCCCTCGACACCTACTTCTCGAAGTACCTCCCGCAGCTCATCCTCACGGCGATCGCCATGCCGCTCGTGGTGCTCACGATCTGGTCGCAGGACTGGATCTCGGGGCTCACGGTCACCCTCACCCTGCCGCTCATCCCGATCTTCATGATCCTGATCGGCTGGGCCACCCAGACCGTGCAGCAGCGCCAGTTCGAGAAGCTGACCCGGCTCTCGACGGCCTTCCTCGACGTGGTGGGCGGGCTGTCGACGCTGACGGTGTTCGGTCGGCAGCACCGGCAGGCCGCCCGCATCCGCACCGTCACCGAGGAGTACCGGACGCAGACGATGAAGGTGCTGCGGGTGTCGTTCCTCAGCGGCTTCGCGCTCGAGCTGGCGGCGAGCCTGTCGGTGGCGCTCGTGGCGGTGTCGATCGGCGTGCGGCTGATCGACGGCAGTCTCGGGCTCGGCGTGGGGCTGTTCGTGCTGCTGCTCGCGCCCGAGGCGTTCCTGCCGCTCCGCAACGTGGGTGCACAGTTCCATGCGGCGGCCGACGGGGTGGCGGCGTCGACGTCGGTGTTCGAGATCCTCGACGAGGCGGCGGGTTCGGCTGGGGCGGGTGCTGGTGCGGCGGCGACGGATGCGCGGTCGGCGGCTCCCGTCGGCGCCCCTGCTGTGGCCTCCTCGGCCGGGGCCCCGGGTACGGCCGGCCTCGAGGTGCGGGGGCTCGGTGTGCGGTACGGGGAGACGGTGGCGTTCGAAGGGCTTCAGGCGAGCATCCGTCGCGGTGCGGTCACGGCGGTCACGGGGCCGAGCGGCAGCGGCAAGACCTCGTTCGTGAACGCCCTGCTCGGCTTCGTGCCGGTCGAGGGGCGGATGCTCGTCGGCGGCCGCGACGTCACCGACGATCCGGCACCGCGACCCTGGCTCGCGTGGGCGGGGCAGCGCGCCGCGCTCGTGGAGGGCAGCGTGCTCGAGAACGTGGCGCTCGGCGACGGCGCGCCCGACGCCGCGCGTGCCCGGGCGGCCCTCGACCTCGTGGGAGGCGCGGGCATCCGCCTCTCAGAGGGCATCGACCCGCGCGGCGGTGGGCTGTCGGGCGGGCAGGCGCAGCGCGTGTCGAGCGCGCGGGCCGTGTACCGGGCCCGGGCGCTCGACTGCCCGGTCGTGGTGTTCGACGAGCCGACGTCGGCGCTGGACGCCGGGACGGAGGCGGAGTTCATCCGGAGTCTGCGCGCACTGGCCGAGGAGGGGCGCGCCGTGATCGTCGTGAGCCACCGGCCCGCGGTGACGGCGTCGGCCGACGAGCGGCTGGTGTTCGCGGCGCCTTCGGCCGCGCATCCGCTCGTCGTGCCCGCCGGGGCCCGCGGAGGTGTCGCGTGAACCGGCGGGAGGTGCTGCGGCTCGCCCAGCCGCCGCTGCTGCGCTTCGCGCCCGGGGTGGCGCTCGGGATGCTCAGCGCGCTCTGCGCCGTGGGGCTGCTCGGGGTGTCGGCGTGGCTGATCACGCGGGCGGCTGAGCAGCCACCGATCCTGTTCCTGTCGGCCGCGATGGTGGGGGTGCGGGCGTTCGCGCTGGGGCGGGCGACCTTCCGGTACCTGGAGCGGCTCGTGGGGCACGACGCGGCGTTCGCGACCATGCCGGCGCTGCGCGTCGGCGTGTACGAGCGGCTCGTACCGGTCGCGCCCGACGGGCTGGGTTCGGCGCGGAGCGGAGACCTGCTCAGCCGGCTCGTGTCGGATGTCGACGAGCAGCAGAACCTGCCGCTCCGCGTGCTGCAGCCGCTCGTGGTGTCGGGGCTGACCTCCGCCGCCGTGGTCGTCGTGGTGTGGCTGCTGCTGCCGGCGGCCGGACTCGTGCTGCTGCTGTCGCTCGTCGCCGCGCTGCTCGTCGGCACCGTGCTGAACGCCGCCCTGTCGGGGCGGGCCGAGCAGGCGGTCGCGGGGTTGCGGGGGACGCACCGGGCGGCGCTCGCGGACTACCTGACGAATCTCGACGTGCTGGTGGCGTACGGGGCCGACCGGGCTGCGCTCGCCTCCCTGGATGAAGCCGATGCCGCGCTGACCGCCGCATCACGGCGGCGGGCTGTGGGGGCCGGGGCGACGGCGGCCGCCGTGACGTTCTTCGCGGGGCTCGCGACCGTGTTGACGCTCGTGGTGGGGGTGCCGGCGCTCGGGGCGGGTGCCGTCTCGGGCTCGGGCGGGTTCGACGGGCCGGCGCTCGCCGTGGTGGCGCTGGTGCCGTTGGCGGCCTTCGAGGTGTTCGCGATGATCCCGCTGGCGGCGGGGGCGTGGCGGCAGGTGCGGGCGAGCGCCGACCGCATCGCGTCGGTGGTGCCGTCCGGCGTGCCGGCGTCGATCCCCGTCGACGGGCCTTCTGCGGTCCGACCGGCACCCGAGGTCTTCACGAGGCTGTCGCTGCGGGATGTCACGGCGCAGTGGCCTGGTGCCTCCTCACCCGCGCTGGCGCCCGTCTCGCTCGATCTCTCCCCGGGCGACCGCGTGCTCGTGCGCGGGGAGAGCGGCGCGGGCAAGACCACGCTCGCGCACGTGCTCGTGCGCTTCCTGGAGTACAGCGGCAGCTACCGGCTGAACGGGCACGAGGCGCGGGAGTACCCGGTCGACGCCGTGCGGCAGGTCGTCGGGCTGTGCGAGCAGCGGCCGCACCTGTTCGACGACGACATCCGTCAGAACCTGCTCTTCGCCCGCGACACGGCCACCGACGAGGAGCTGCTCGCCGTGCTCGACCGCGTCGGGCTGGGGTCGTGGGTGCAGGCCCGCGGCGGGCTGACGGCACGTGTGGGGGAGCGCGGCGCCCTCGTCTCGGGCGGACAGGCGCAGCGCCTGGCGCTCGCCCGCGCCCTGCTCGCGGGCTTCCCGGTGCTCGTCCTCGACGAGCCGACGGCCAACGTCGATCCCGAGCAGGCCGATGCCCTGCTCACCGACCTGCTCGCGGCGGCCGCCGCCGCGTCCCGCGCCGTGCTCCTCATCGCGCACACCCCCGTGCCGCCCGCCCTCGTCACCCGCACCCTCACCCTCCTCCCTCCTGGCGAGTCGCCAAAAACCGCCCTCTAGCGGCCTGTTCAGGGCGGTTATAGGCGAGTCGCCAGGAGGTCGTGGGGGCGCGCGCGGGTGGGGGGCGGGCGGGCGGGCGGGTGCGCGGCGGGTCAGAGGGGGCGGGAGAGGGCCGCGAGGCGGCGGCGCCAGGTGGCCGCACGGGTGGGGCGCGCCGCGGTGGCCGGGCCGCCGATCCAGCCGTCGACCACGGTGATGCCGTGCAGGGCACTGACCGACCAGACCTCGCAGCCCTCGAGGTCGGCCGGGCGGGCACGCTCCTCCACGACGCGGGTTCCGGTGGCGGTGGCGATCAGGCGGATGCTCCGGGCCGTCACGCTCGCCACCCGAGGGAGGTCGCCCGCCGGCGCGACCAGCGTCTCGTCGCGCCACCACAGCAGCGCCGACGTGCTGCCGTCCACCACCAGGCCGTCGCGGAGCAGCACCAGCTCGTCGGCCCCGTCCTCCTGGGCGGCGGCGCGGAGGGCGAGGAGCGCCTCGAGGTCGGGCCCCTTCGTGCGCGGCACGGTGCGCGGGTCGGGGCCGACGTGGGTCGCGAGCACCGTGGTCGTGCGCAGGCGCGGGGCGACTCGGGCGCGCAGGCGCAGCTGGGGTCCCGAATCCGTCTGCGCCAGTTCGACCCGCGGGAACAGGGCGGTTCCGGCGTAGGAGCGGAGGCGGCCCACGGCGGCGCCCCAGAAGGTCTCGGCGTCAGCGCGCATCCGCTCGCCCGTCGCCGCGAGGAACCGCTCACGGTGCGTGTCGAGCGCCCGCACCCGGCCCTCGGGGGAGACGTACCAGGAGTCGGCCGCCGTGAGCGCGTGGTGCGGGGCGAGCTCGGTCTCGACGAGGGCGCCGTTCTGCCAGACGAAGCTGGCGGGGGCGTCGGCCACGGGGTGGCTCCTCTCGGTGGTGCCTTCAACGCTAGTGCAGGGTGTCGGTGCGGGCGGGCATCCGGAACCCCGACCGGCTGCGAACCGGGGGCCCGGCGGGAACACGGCGGGATTCGCTACTGTTGTTCACTGGTGCGCCCTGCGCGCCTCCCCAGCGACCCACCCTCTGGCACCAGCTGTCGATCCCGGTGGTGAGCCGCGCCAGCAACGAATGTGAGTCACCGTGAACACCTCTGCCCCCGACGGACGGTCCGACAACCCCGGTCAGCCCGACGACGAGCGCGACGGCGCCGAGCGCTACGACTACCGCGCCCTGCAGGACAAGTGGCTGCCGGTCTGGGAGGAGCAGAAGCCCTTCCGCACCGACATCGAGGGCGACAAGCGCCCGCGCAAGTACGTGCTCGACATGTTCCCCTACCCCTCGGGCGACCTGCACATGGGGCACGCCGAGGCCTACGCGCTCGGTGACGTCGTGGCGCGCTACTGGCGCCAGCAGGGCTTCAACGTGCTGCACCCGATCGGCTGGGACTCGTTCGGCCTGCCCGCCGAGAACGCCGCCATCAAGCGCGGCCTCGACCCGCGCCAGTGGACCTACGACAACATCGAGCAGCAGCACTCGAGCTTCAAGAAGTACGCCGGCTCGTTCGACTGGGACCGCGTGCTGCACACGAGCGACCCCGAGTACTACAAGTGGAACCAGTGGCTGTTCCTGAAGATGTACGAGAAGGGCCTGGCGTACCGCAAGGCCAGCTGGGTCAACTGGGACCCGGTGGACCAGACCGTGCTCGCCAACGAGCAGGTGCTGCCCGACGGCACCTCCGAGCGCTCGGGCGCCGTCGTGGTGAAGAAGAAGCTGACGCAGTGGTACTTCCGCATCACCGACTACGCCGACCGGCTGCTCGACGACCTGAAGCAGCTGGAGGGCACCTGGCCCGCCAAGGTGATCGCGATGCAGCGCAACTGGATCGGGCGTTCGATCGGCGCCGACGTCGACTTCGCGGTCGAGGGTCGTTCGGAGCCCGTCACCGTGTTCACGACGCGGCCCGACACGCTGTACGGGGCGACGTTCATGGTGGTCGCACCCGACTCCGACCTGGCGATCGAGCTGGCCGCGGGGTCGCCGTCCGCTGAGGTGCAGGCGCGCTTCTCGACGTATCTGGCCGAGGTGCAGAAGTCGTCGGAGACCGAGCGTCAGGCCACCGACCGGCCGAAGACCGGCATCTTCCTCGAGCGGTACGCGATCAACCCCGTCAACGGTGAGCGCCTGCCGATCTGGGCCGCCGACTACGTGCTGGCCGACTACGGCCACGGCGCCGTGATGGCCGTGCCCGCGCACGACCAGCGCGACCTCGACTTCGCGCGCGCCTTCGGGCTGCCCGTACGCGTCGTGGTCGACACGCTGCAGCCGGTCACCGGGGTCATCCCGGTGCTCGACCCCGACGACCTGCCCGAGCTGGAGGACCTCAACCCCGGCACCACCGGCATCGCCCTGGCCGGTGAGGGGCGCCTGATCAACTCGGGGCCGCTCGACGGACTGTCGAAGTCGAACGCGATCCGCAAGATCATCGAGATCCTCGAGGCGGCCGGCACCGGGCGGCCGGCGAAGAACTACCGTCTGCGCGACTGGCTGATCTCACGGCAGCGGTACTGGGGCACGCCGATCCCGATCATCCACGGAGCCGACGGCACGGAGTACCCCGTGCCCGAGGACCAGCTTCCGGTCGAGCTGCCGCCGACCGAGGGGCTCAACCTGACCCCCAAGGGCTCGTCGCCGCTCGGGGCCGCCGAGGACTGGGTGAACGTGCCCAATCCCGTCGACGGCTCGCCCGCGCGCCGCGACCCCGACACGATGGACACCTTCGTCGACAGCTCGTGGTACTTCCTGCGCTTCCTGTCGCCCAACGACTCCACGCAGGCCTTCGACCCGCGCGAAGTCGACAAGTGGGCGCCGGTCGACCAGTACGTCGGCGGCGTGACGCACGCGATCCTGCACCTGCTGTACGCCCGCTTCATCACCAAGGTGCTGTTCGACCTCGGCTACGTCGGCTTCACCGAGCCCTTCAGCGCGCTGCTGAACCAGGGCATGGTGCTGATGGACGGCTCGGCCATGTCGAAGTCCAAGGGCAACCTGGTGCGGCTCTCCGACCAGCTCGACGAGCACGGTGTGGATGCGGTGCGCCTGACGATGGCGTTCGCCGGGCCTCCCGAGGACGACATCGACTGGGCCGACGTGTCGCCGGCCGGGTCCGCGAAGTTCCTGGCGCGGGCGTGGCGACTCGTGCTCGACGTGACTTCTCCGCCGTCGGTGAACTGGCGTGACGGTGACCGTGCGCTGCGACGACAGACCCATCGCTTCCTCGCGGAGGCACCGGGCCTGATCGAGGCGTTCAAGTTCAACGTCGTCGTCGCGCGCCTGATGGAGCTCGTCAACGCGGCCCGCAAGGCCATCGACTCGGGCCCCGGCGGCGGCGACCCCGCCGTGCGCGAGGCCGTCGAGACGATCGCGCTCGGCCTGTCGCTCTTCGCGCCGTACACGGCCGAGGACATGTGGTCCCGCCTCGGCTACGAGCCCTCCGTCGCGAACTACGGCTGGCGCAAGGCCGACCCGTCGCTGCTCACCCAGGACCTCATGACCGCGGTCGTGCAGGTCGACGGCAAGGTGCGCGACCGGCTCGAGGTCTCGCCCAAGGTCGAGGGTGCCACGCTCGAGGAGTCGGCGCGCGCGCTGCCGTCGGTGCAGCGGGCGATCGGCGACCGCACGGTCGTGACCGTCGTGGTGCGGGCGCCGCGGCTGGTGAACTTCGTCACCAAGCCTTCGTCGTAGGGAATTTTCCACAGGTTCGCTCTCCGCGTCTCGGGGTGGGGGCGGCGTTCGTAGGGTGACGGCATGTCACTGCCTGCGGCGCCGCCCCCTTCGTCGTCCTCCCCGTCTTCTCCGTCTTTTCGGGTTCGGGTGGGCGTGGGGGCGGCTGTCGTCCTGGTGGTGGCGGCCCTGGTCGCGTCGGTGCTCGTGACAGCTCTCACTCCGGTCGGTGCGACGACGGTTGTTCCGGATGCTCGTGCCGGCGGTTCCTCGTCGCCATCACCTGCCCCGCCGCCGCCGGGTGCCGGGCCCTCGTCGGCGTCGTCTTCTCTGTCCGAGCCCGTTCCGCCTGCCGCGCCGGCGCTTCTCGTGCACGTCCTCGGTGCCGTGGCTGCGCCGGGGGTGTACGAGCTGGGCGCCGGTTCGCGGGTGGTCGACGGTGTCGCGGCGGCGGGCGGGTTCGCGCCCGCCGCCGACAGTGCTTCGGTCAACCTCGCCCGCCCGCTCGTCGACGGGGAGCAGCTGCGGGTTCTCGCGGTCGGGGAGGCACCGCCCCCGGCGCTGCCGGGTGGGCCGCCGGGCTCTGCTGTGGCACCGGGCGGCGCGTCCGCTCCGGGCGGAGCCGCCCCGGGCGGAGCCGCCCCGTTGGTGAACCTGAACACGGCGACGGAGATCGACCTCGACACCCTGCCCCGCATCGGCCCGGCGATGGCCACCCGCATCGTCGCCTACCGCGACGCCAACGGCCCCTTCGCCTCGCTTGACGACCTCCTCCAGATCCCGGGCATCGGCGACAAGACCCTCGAGTCCCTCCGACCGCTCCTCACCCTCTGATGTCCGCCGCCCCCACCGCCCGCCCGGCCGTCTCCCCGGCGGTCGCCGGGCCTTCGCGCACGCCTCACGCCCGCCGACCTTCCCAGGGCGCCGACGGCCGCCCTGCGTGCGCGACGAACCCTCGGCAACCCGATGGCCGGTAACCTCGACCTGCGTCTCGCACCCGCCGCGGCAGCATCGTGGCTGACGGCGTGGATGCTCGGTCCCTGCGAAGGCCGGGTCGCAGCCGTGGCGGCCGCGGTGTCGTGGCTTGTCGCCGCCGGTTCCACCCTTGCCCTCGTGGTGAGACGCAGTCGGCACCCACACCACACGGGCCGGGCAGGACGTCACGGGCTTCGCGCTGTGGTTCCGGTGGCCGCGCTGGCGGTGGCTGCGGTGGCGCTCGTGGCGACGGCGGTCGCGGCGGGCGACGGGCTGCGGCGGCCCGGGGAGCTGGATGCCGGGCATCCGCGGCAGGGGAGTGCCGTGCTGGTCGTGACCGGAACGCCGCGGGTGGCGCAGTCAGGCTTCTTCGGCACCGGCGACGGAGACGGAGCGGACGGCGAGCGGATGCGGTTCGACGCCGAGCTCCGGGGCTTCACCGCCGGAGGGCGGAGCACCGCCGCCCGGGCCCCCGCGCTCGTGTTCGCCACGGTCGACGATGCGGCGGCCCTGACGATCGGGTCGAGCATCCGCGTCGAGGGGTCATTCGCGCCGCAGCCACGAGGGGAGTCGCACGACTACCTGCTCTTCGGGCGCTCACCGCCGGTCGTCACCGAACCCCCGCCGCCGACGCTCGCCTGGGCGGCCACGGTGCGAACCGCGTTCCGCACCGCCACGGCCGCACTGCCGGGCGACGGCGCCCAGCTGCTCACGGGCCTCGCGATCGGCGACGACAGCCGCGTCACCGACGATCTCCTGGACGACATGACGGTCTCCGGATTGACCCACCTCACCGCGGTCTCAGGAGCAAACTGCGCGATCGTCGTCACCGCCGTCATGCTCGTCGGCGGAGCCGCGGGCCTCGGCCGGCGTCTCCGCATCGCGGTCTCGATCGGCGTGCTCTCCCTCTTCGTCGTGCTCGTCACCCCCGAGCCGAGCGTGCTGCGGGCAGCGACCATGGCTGTCATCGTGCTCGCCGCCCTCGCGGCCGGGCGGCCGGCGGCGGGCATCCCGCCGCTCGCGCTCTCGGTGGTCGTGCTGCTCGCCCTCGACCCGTCGCTCGGACGCAGCGCCGGCTTCGCCCTCTCGGTGCTCGCCACCGGCGGTCTCCTCGTGCTGACCCGACCGCTGGCGGCAGCGGCGACGCGCGTGATGCCCCGACCGCTCGCACTCGCGCTCGCCGTCCCCGCCGCGGCGCAGCTCGCCTGCCAGCCGGTGCTGTTCCTCCTCGCCCCGCAGGTGACGCCGTACACGCTGCCCGCGAACCTCCTCGCCGAGCCGGCCGCCGCCCTGGTCAGCGTGCTCGGGCTGATCGTCTGCCTGGTCGGGGTGGTGGCACCCGGTCTGGCCTCGCTGCTCGCCTGGCTGCCGTGGCTGCCCTCCGCCTGGATCGCCGCCGTCGCCCGCTTCTTCGCCCACGCCCCGCTCGCCGCCGTGCCGATCCCCGACGGTGCCCTCGCAGCCGTGGCGGCGGTGATCGCCCTGCTGCTGATCGTCGCCGCGGCCCTCGCCGCGCCCCGGCGCCCCTGTCTCGCCCGCACGACGGCGCTCCTCGCGACGCTCGGCCTCGTCATAGCCGCCGGCTCGCTCGCGGGGTCGCAGCTCGCCCGCCTCACCTCGGTGCCGTCCGACTGGCAGCTCGCCGCCTGCGACATCGGCCAGGGCGACGCCGTGCTCGTCCGCAGCCGCGGCCAGACGGCACTGGTCGACGTCGGCCCCGACCCCGAGCCGCTCGCCGCGTGCCTCGAGCGCCTCGGCATCCGCCGCCTCGACCTGCTCGTGCTCACCCACTACGACCTCGACCACGTCGGCGGTCTCGACGCCGTGGTCGGCCGGGTCGACCGGGCTCTCGTCGGCCCGCCCGACGGCTCCCACGACGAGCGGATGCTCACCCGCCTCCACGACGCCGGAGCCGACGTCGTCCAGGCCCGCCGCGGCCTCACGGGCGCCCTCGGCGACGACCGCTGGGAGGTGGTCTGGCCCCGCCCGGGCACGCCCCTCCGCGGCAACGACGCGAGCGTCACCCTCCTCGTCACGGGTACGCTCCGGATGCTCTTCCTCGGCGACCTCGGAGAGTCGGCGCAGCGCGGGGTCGACGCCGGCGCCGCGCTCGGCCCGGTCGACGTCGTCAAGGTCGCCCACCACGGCAGCGCCGACCAGAGCCCCGAGCTGTACGCCGAGGCCGACGCGACCCTCGGAATCATCTCGGTCGGCGCGGACAACAGTTACGGCCATCCGACCGACCGCCTCCTCGGTATTCTCGGCCGCACGGGCACCCGCCCCCTCCGCACCGACATCGGCGGACTCACCCTGGTCAGCGGCACTTCCGCCTCCCTCGAAGTCTGGACTGAGCATCCGCCCCCACCCTGACCCGCCGCCCTGTTCGGCGCCCGGCCGGTCCGGCGCCCGGCCGGCCCGGCACCGGGCCGGGTCGTCGGTGGGGGCCGGTAGGCTGGCGGGGGAGTTCGAGAAGGGGTGGGCATGGCCGTCGCACGCGGGAGCCGGGCGCCGTCGAAGGCGGCGAAGCCGAGCGCCAAGGTCGCCATTCCGCAGCTCGAGTGGAACCAGGTGCGGCCCGCGCCCGTGGTGCTCGTGTCAGGCACCGAGACGTTTCTCGCCGAGCGGGCCATCCGGCAGCTGCGCGACCTCGTCAAGGCCGAAGATCCGAGCCTCGAGATCACCGACATCGAGGCGTCGTCGTACGGGCCGGGCGAGCTGCTGTCGCTCGCGAGCCCGTCGCTGTTCGGAGAGCCGCGACTCATCCGCGTCGCTGGGGTCGAGAAGTGCACCGACGCGCTGATCGAGGACGTCATCTCGTACCTCACGTACCCCGCTGACGACGTGTATCTCGTGCTGCGGCACGGCGGGGGCGTGCGCGGCAAGAAGATGCTCGAGGCGGTGCGGGCCGCGTCCGGGGTGGCGATCGAGATCGTCTGCGCCGAGATCAAGCGCGACTCCGACCGGTACGAATTCGCGTCGGCCGAGTTCCGGGCGCTGGGCAAGCGGGTGTCGCCCGGGGCGATCCGGGCGCTGGTGTCGGCGTTCAGCGACGACCTCGCGGAGCTGTCCGCGGCGTGTGCGCAGCTCGCGTCCGACTCCGCCGAGGAGATCACCGAGGTGACCGTCGAGCGCTACTACGGCGGACGGGTCGAGACCAACGCGTTCGCCGTGGCCGACTCGGCGATCGGCGGAGCGTACGGCGACGCGCTGGCGCTGCTGCGGCACGCCCTGGCGTCGGGCGCCGATCCGGTGCCGATCGTGGCGGCGTTCGCGATGAAGCTCCGCACCATGGCGAAGGTGCTCGGCACGCGCGGCGGCTCGGGCCAGCTGGCCGGCCAGCTCGGCATGGCGCCGTGGCAGATCGACCGCGCCCGGCGCGACCTCTCGGGCTGGACGGGCGAGGGCCTCGGCCGCAGCATCCAGGTGCTGGCCGAGACCGACGAGTCCATCAAGGGCGCCGGCCGCGACCCGGTCTTCGCCCTCGAGCACATGATCGGCGTCATCTCCTCCCGAGGCACCCTCTAACCCCCGCGGCCGGCCCGCCGGCCCGCCGGCCCCGCCGGCCCGCCGGCCCCGCCGGCCCGCCGGCCCCGCCCGCACCCCACCCCTGCGCGGTGGCGCTGAGTCGCGCCAACCCGCTGCACGGTGGCAGTGAGTCGCGCCAAACCGCAGCACTTTCCCGCGACTCAGCTCTCAGGGCAACACTTAGGCGCGACTCAGCCTCGGTGCGCTCATGCGGGCGTGGGAGGGTGAGTGGAAAGTGGGCGGCCGCACGACTGGCGCGGGATCTGCCGGAGGGTGAGCGGTGGGCGCCCGCGCGAACGGCGATGGCATCCGCCCGAGAGAGGCCCAGAGGCCTGAAAGGGCGGGTGCTGTACCGAGGCGCCGTCGGCCGCTCCCGACGCGGCGTTACGCCCGCGGCCGCCGGATGGCGCGGGACCTGCCGGAGGGTGAGCAGTGGGCGCCCGTGGGACGGCGAAGGGCCCCGCAGGAGCGGGGCCCTTCAGCGCCCGAAGGCCGGGTCCGGTACCGAGGCGCCGTCGGCCACTCCCGACGCGGCCGATGCGTCGGGGGCGCGGGGACGGCGAAGGGCCCCGCCGGAGCGGGGCCCTTCAGTGCCCGGGGATCGGGTGCGGTGCCGAGGCGCCGGCGGCGCGCGAAGCGCGTCCGAGGGCGTAGGAGCACCAGCGGCGCGGGGAGCGCCGCGGGCGGCTCAGAGAGCCGAGACCTGCTTGGCGATGGCCGACTTGCGGTTCGCCGCCTGGTTCTTGTGGATGACGCCCTTCGAGGCCGCCTTGTCGAGCTTCTTCGACGCGAGGTGCAGGGCCGAGGCGGCCTTGTCCTTGTCGCCGGCGACGACGGCCGCGCGGGTGGCGCGGATGGCGGTCTTGAGCTCGCTCTTGACGGCCTTGTTGCGCTCCTGGGCCTTCTTGTTGGTGCCGATGCGCTTGATCTGCGACTTGATGTTTGCCACGGAAATAACCTCTGTATCTGTTCGGATGAGTGCGGTGCGATGGTCCGCTGCGGCCGGGCCGCGGATGGAGCCACTCGCTGTTCGCACCCACCTTGTCGCGCGGATGCGTAAGCCAACAGGCAACATTACCAGGTAGAGCACCCACCGACAATCCGAGGCCGAAAACCGAGCAAAGGCCCCAGAGGCCCGGAGTACCGTAGAACCCTATGCCACGCCTAGCCGCCCACACCGACACGGTCCCGCCCTCGGGCATCCGCCGCCTGTTCGAACTGGCTCACTCGCTCGACGACGTCGTCTACCTCGTGGTGGGCGAGCCCGACGTCGCCGTCGATCCGGCCGTGCTCGCCGAGGGCGCCGCCGCCTGGGTGGCCGACGACACCGCCTACACACCGAACGGCGGCATCGCCGAGCTGCGCGAGGCGATCGTCGACACCGTGCGGGAGCAGAACGGCATCACCACCGAGCTCGAGCGCGTCTGGGTCACCGCCGGTGCCACCCAGGGCCTCTACCTCGCCATGTCGCTCCTGCTCGACCCGGGCGACGAGGCGCTCGTGCCCGACCCTGGCTACACGACCTTCACGATGAACGCCCACCTCGTCTCGGCCGTGCCGGTGCCCTACCCGCTCCGCCCGGCGGCCGGCTTCACGCCCGACCTCGACGAGCTCGACCGCCTGGTCACCCCGCGCACGCGGGTGCTGATCGTCAACTCGCCCTCCAACCCGCTCGGCGCCGTCTTCGACCGCGAGACCCTGGATGCCCTGCTCGACTTCGCCGAGCGCCACGACCTCTGGGTGATCAGCGACGAGGTCTACGAGCGCTTCACCTACGGCGTCGAGCACGTCAGCCTCGCCGCCCTGGCCGCCGAGCGCGGCGACGCGGCCGAGGACCGCGTGCTGACCGTCTTCTCGGCCTCCAAGACCTACGCGCTCACCGGCGCCCGCGTCGGCTGGCTGCTCACCCCGCCCGGCTTCGCGCCGCTCCTCCGCGCCGCCCAGGAGGCGATGGTCAGCTGCGTCAACACCCCCGCCCAGCGCGCCGTCGTCACGGCCCTCCGCGGCTCCCAGCAGCACGTCGCCGACGCGGCGCGGCACTACCGCGAGAACCTCGACGCCGCCGTCGCGCTCCTCAAAGAGAGGGGCATCGCCCATCTCGAACCCACTGGCGCCTTCTACCTCTGGGTCGACGTCTCCTACGCCACCGGCGGCGACGTCGCCGAGTGGGCCGAGCGCTTCCTGATCGAGCAGCGCGTCGCCGTGGCGCCCGGCAGCGCGTTCGGCCGCACGGGCGAGGGCTGGATTCGCCTCTGCGCCGCCGCCTCCACCGACGACCTGCTCGAGGGCATCCGGCGACTCCCGGCCCCACCAGCCGACCCGGCCCCACCCGCCGAGCCGGCCGCGCCGAAGGCCTGACCATGCACGTCGGAGTCATCGGCGCCGGAGCCGTCGGCGGTGTCATCGCCGCCCTCGCCGACCGCGCGGGCCACGACGTCGACGTCACCGCGCGCGGCGCCCAGCTCGACGCGATCGAGCAGCGCGGACTGCGCCTGTCGGGCCACTGGGGCGAGCACACGGCGCGGCCCCGAGCATCCGCTCTTCTGCACGCAGACAAGGCGCACCCGTTCGACCTGGTGCTCCTGACGGTCAAAGCCCAGGATGCGCGGCCGGCCCTCGAGGCCAACGCCGCCGCCCTGCCCGGCGTGCCCCTGGTCGTCGTGCAGAACGGCCTCGGCGGGGCCGCCGCAGCCGCCGCCCAGCTGCCCGATACCCCGGTCGTCGGCGCGTTGGCCCTGTTCGCCGCCTCGTACCTCTCACCCGGCGAGGTCTCGATCACCACCTCCGCGAGCACCTACCTCGGCCTGCCCCAGGCGACGGATGCCCGCCCGGCACGCCCCGCCGACGACGCCGCCCTGGCCCTCGCCGAACGCGTGCTCGGCGCGCTCCTGCCGATCGAGCGCACCCCCAACTTCGAGGGCGCGCAGTGGACGAAGCTGATCGTCAACCAGATCAACGCGCTCCCCGCCATCACGGGGCTCCCGGTGCAGGAGACGATCGCCGACCCGCGACTGAGGGCGGTGCTCACGGCGAGCATGCGCGAGGCGGTCGCCGTGGCCCGTGCGACCGGGGTGCGGTTCGAGACGCTGCTGGGGCTGAGCGATCCGTTGCTGCGGGCGTTCAGCGCGGCACCGGAGCCACTCGCCCGACTGCTGCCGCGACTGATGGGGAAGCGGATGGGGAGCACTCCCAATCCGGGATCGACGCTGCAGAGCATCCGTCGCGGTCAGCTGACCGAGATCGACCACCTCAACGGTGCGGTGGTCGACGCGGCGAGGGCGCTGGGGCGGGAGGCTCCGGTGAACGCCGCCCTGGTGGAGCTGGTGCACCGCGTCGAACGCGAGAAGGAGTTCGTCGCGCCCGACGCGGTGGCCGCGGCCGTGCAGGCGGCCCGGCGCGGCTGAGCCGCTGAGCCGCTGAACCGCTGACGAACGGCTACCGCACGTACGACCCCGACCGCAGCTCCTCCACGAGCGACGGCCCGTTCGGCTCCCAGCCGAGATCGATCCGCGCCGACGACCCGGTCGCCTGCTGATCGAGCAGCAGCGCATCCGCGAACGCCTCGCCCAGCCGCTCGTGCGCGGCGTCGACCGACGACGGTTCGACCCGCCCGTCGAGCCCGGCCGCCTGCGCCGCCGCCTCGCCGAGTTCGCGCACGGTCGGGTTCTGCCCGCTCGCACCGATGTAGTACGACCCGGCCGGGGCGAGGTCGAAGGCGAGGA
Organism: Herbiconiux sp. VKM Ac-2851; assembly: GCF_013205105.1. NCBI lineage: Bacteria > Bacillati > Actinomycetota > Actinomycetes > Micrococcales > Microbacteriaceae > Herbiconiux > Herbiconiux sp. VKM Ac-2851. Next base: position 1,001,759 of record NZ_JABMLJ010000003.1, read on the forward strand.
TGTACAGCTCGGCGAGGTCGTCGACGAACACGGTCGTCCAGTGCTGCTCGCCCGAGCCGATCAGCTCGAGGGCCGGGGCGACGCCCGAGCCGCGCGGCGCATCCACGATCAGGTTCGGGATGCCGCCGCCGTTGCCGAACACGATGCCGGGCGCGATGATCGACGTCTTCACGCCGACGGCCGAGCGCACGCGCGCCTCGACGGGCAGGCGCCAGGAGGTGAGGGCGGGCGGGTCGAACGGCGAGGTCTCGGTGATCGCCGAGCCGTTCCCGAAGATCCAGATGCCCGAGGTGTGCACGTAGGGCTTGTCGCTGCCCTCGAGGCCCGCGAGCACCGCGGTGACGAAGGCGTCGTCGGTGGGGGCGCTCGACTCGTCGCCGGGGGAGGCGAGGTGGATGACGCCGTCGCTCTCGAGGGCGAGGTGCGTCACGATCTCGCGATCGGTGAGCTCGCCGAGCACCGCGCGGGCGCCCAGGGCCTCGACCTCGGCGGCCGAGGAGGACGAGCGCACGAGGGCGACGACGTCGCGCCCCTGCTCGCGGAGCTGACGGAGGACTGCGGAACCGATGAAGCCGGTCGCGCCGGTGAGGAAGATGGCCATACCCCGATTCAACAGGCAAACCGGCCCGCCATTCCAGACGTGGCAGAATGAGTCCCTGCGATCGTGCGCGTCCGTCCGGCGCCGATCCCACCGACACTCCAGAGGAATGCGTGAGCCCCAAAGCCCTGAAGGCCCTCCAGCCGGCCTCCACCGACCCGGCATTCATCCGCAACTTCTGCATCATCGCGCACATCGACCACGGCAAGTCGACGCTCGCCGACCGCATGCTCGGCATCACGGGCGTCGTCAGCGACCGCGACATGCGCTCGCAGTACCTCGACCGCATGGACATCGAGCGCGAGCGCGGCATCACCATCAAGAGCCAGGCCGTGCGCATGCCCTGGGCGCTCGACGGCCAGAGCTACGCGCTGAACATGATCGACACCCCCGGGCACGTCGACTTCAGCTACGAGGTCAGCCGCAGCCTGGCCGCCTGCGAGGGCGCCATCCTGCTCGTCGACGCGGCGCAGGGCATCGAGGCGCAGACGCTCGCGAACCTCTACCTCGCGCTCGAGAACGACCTCACGATCATCCCGGTGCTGAACAAGATCGACCTGCCGGCGGCCGACCCCGAGAAGTACTCGAAGGAGCTGGCGAGCCTGATCGGCGGCGACCCGGCCGACGTGCTGCGGGTCAGCGGCAAGACCGGCGAGGGCGTCGAGGCGCTGCTCGACCGCGTCACCGAGCTCATCCCCGCCCCGGTCGGCAAGGCGGATGCACCGGCCCGCGCCATGATCTTCGACTCCGTCTACGACGCCTACCGCGGCGTCGTCACCTACGTGCGCATGATCGACGGCAAGCTGAGCCCGCGCGAGCGCATCCAGATGATGTCGACCCGCGCCACCCACGAGATCCTCGAGATCGGTGTCTCCAGCCCCGAGCCGACCCCCAGCCAGGGCCTCGGCGTCGGCGAGGTGGGCTACCTCATCACCGGCGTGAAAGACGTGCGGCAGTCCAAGGTCGGCGACACGGTCACGACCGCGGCGAAGCCGGCGACGGATGCGCTGCCGGGCTACACCGAACCCCTCCCCATGGTCTTCTCGGGCCTCTATCCGATCGACGGCAGCGACTACCCGGTGCTCCGCGAGGCGCTCGACAAGCTGAAGCTGTCGGATGCGGCGCTCGTCTACGAGCCCGAGACCTCGGTCGCGCTCGGCTTCGGCTTCCGCTGCGGCTTCCTCGGCCTCCTGCACCTCGAGATCATCACCGAGCGGCTCGAGCGCGAGTTCAACCTCGACCTCATCGCCACGGCCCCCAGCGTGATCTACGAGGTCACCACCGAGGACAAGCGCACGGTCACGGTCACGAACCCGAGCGAGTTCCCGGGCGGCAAGATCCTGAACGTCAAGGAGCCCGTGGTGAACGCCGCGATCCTGGCGCCGAAGGACTACGTGGGCACCATCATGGAGCTCTGCCAGCAGCGCCGCGGCACCCTGCAGGGCATGGATTACCTCGGTGAAGACCGGGTCGAGATCAAGTACACGATGCCGCTGGGTGAGATCGTGTTCGACTTCTTCGACAACCTCAAGTCGAAGACCGCGGGCTACGCCAGCCTCGACTACGAGCCCGCCGGCGAGCAGGAGGCCGACCTGGTGAAGGTCGACATCCTGCTGCAGGGCGAGCAGGTCGACGCGTTCAGCGCGATCGTGCACCGCGACAAGGCCTACGCCTACGGCGTGCTGATGACGGGCCGGCTCCGCGAGCTCATCCCGCGCCAGCAGTTCGAGGTGCCCATCCAGGCGGCGATCGGCGCCCGCATCATCGCGCGCGAGTCGATCCGCGCGATGCGCAAGGACGTGCTCGCCAAGTGCTACGGCGGTGACATCACCAGAAAGCGCAAGCTGCTCGAGAAGCAGAAGGAGGGCAAGAAGCGCATGAAGATGGTGGGTCGCGTCGAGGTGCCCCAGGAGGCCTTCATCGCCGCGCTCTCGGGCGACGTCGAGAAGAAGGACAAGAAGTAGCGGTGTCGGCCACGCTTCCCCGGCCGGCTGCCGAGACACCCCTCAGCTACGCGGCCGTCGGCGCCACCCAGGCGCCCGATCTGCTCTACTTCCCGCCGAAGGGCTTCCGGCCGATGCAGGTGCGGGCGCGCCTCGGAAGCGGGCAGGCGCGGTTCGAGGCGGCGTCGTCGCGGCTGATGGCGTGGGGCGTGCAGCGGGGGGCCGGCATCCGGGTGGGGGAGATCCAGCCGCCGGCGCCGTCCGAGACCGATTGGGCGGGGCTCCGGTACGACGAGGCGGGGGTGCCGCTCGGGCCGCTCGCCGCGCATCCGGAGCAGGCCTACGGAGAAGACGGCACACCGCTCGTCACGGCCGGCACCACGGCCGAGCTCACGATCTCGGCGTTCGGCCTGAAGGTCACGGGCCCCGTTCGCGTGGTGTACCTCGTCGACGAGCCCGGCCGCCTGGGCTTCGCCTACGGCACGCTGCCCGGCCACCCCGAGTCGGGGGAGGAGAGCTTCGTCGTCGAACAGCTCGCCGACGGTTCGGTGTGGATCGTCATCCGCGCCTTCTCGCGGCCGAGCAGCTGGATCTACCGGCTCGGCTACCCCGTGCTGCGGTTCATGCAGTGGCGCTACACCCGGCGCTACCTGCGGGCGCTGCTGCCCGGGCGGGTTCCCCTGGCGCCGGCGACGGCCGCCGACGGCCCCACCGGCGGTCGCTGACCGTGCCCTCCGTCCTCCCGCTCGGCGACCCGGCTCCGGCCGACGGACTGATTCCGCCCCCGGCCGGCCGCGCCTCCGGGGCCGCCCACCGCGACTTCGGCCTCTACGTGCACGTGCCGTTCTGCCGGGTGCGCTGCGGCTACTGCGACTTCAACACGTACACGGCCACCGAGCTGCGCGGGGCGAAGCAGGCCGACTATTGGCAGGAGGCCGTCGCCGAGATGCGCTTCGGCGCCGAGGTGCTCGACCGCTCGGGCTACGCACCGCGGCCGATCTCGACGGTGTTCTTCGGCGGCGGCACCCCGACGCTGCTGCCCGCCCACCAGCTGGCGGGCATGCTGCACGCGGCCCGCGACACCTGGGGCTTCGCGCCCGACGCCGAGATCACCACCGAGGCCAACCCCGACTCGGTCGATGCCGGCTACCTGCAGACGCTCGCCGAGGCCGGCTTCACGCGGGTCAGCTTCGGCATGCAGTCGGCCGTGCCGAGCGTGCTGGCGACCCTCGAGCGCACGCACGACCCCGAGCGCATCCCCGACGTGGTGCGCTGGGCGAAGGAGGCGGGCCTGCAGGTCAGCCTCGACCTGATCTACGGCACCCCCGGCGAGACGATCGACGACTGGCAGCGCTCGCTCGACGCCGTCGTCGCCGAGCGGCCCGACCATGTCTCGGCCTACGCGCTGATCGTCGAGGAGGGCACGAAGCTCGCCCGCCAGATCAAGAGCGGCGTCGTCGCCGCGCCCTCCGACGACCTGCAGGCCGACATGTACGAGCGGGCGGATGCGACCCTCGGCGACGCGGGCTACGACTGGTACGAGGTGAGCAACTTCTCGACCGGCCCCGGCACCCGCTCGCGGCACAACCTCGGCTACTGGGTGGGGCACGACTGGTGGGGCATCGGGCCCGGTTCGCACAGCTACGTGGGCGACACCCGCTGGTGGAACGTCAAGCACCCTGCCGCCTACGCGCAGCGCATCGCCGCCGGGGAGTCGCCCGCCGCCGGCCGCGAGATCATCGACGACGACATCCGGGAGCTCGAGCGCATCCTGCTGCTCAGCCGGGTGCGGGGCGCCCTGCGCACCGACTCGCTCGCGCCCGAGGCGCGCCAGGAGGTCGCCGGGCTGATCGCCGACGGGCTCGTGGACGGCAGAACGGCCCTCCGGGGCGAGATCGATCTCACCCTGAAGGGCCGTCTGCTGGCCGATGCCGTCGTGCGGCGCCTCACCTAGGCGCCACCGGCGTCGGCGCTACTTGATGAACCGGAAGGTGAACGGGTAGCGGTAGGTGCCGCCCGCGTTGACCTTGACACCGGCGATGATCGCGAACACGACGCCGACGATCTGAACCGCCCAGGCGAGGAAGTAGAACAGGAAGCCGATCAGGATCACCGAGAGGATCGTGCCCAGGATGTAGAGGGCGACGACCGCGATCGCGACGGAGATCTGGAAGTTCAGCGACTCCTTGCCCTCCTGGTTGGTGAGGGGGCCGCGGTCTTTGAAGATCAGCCAGATGATCAGCGGCGGCAGGAAGCCGAGGATGCCGCCGAGCTGGGCGAGGAACGCCCACTGCTTGTCGTCGGCCGGCGAGAGCGGCGCCTGCGGAGCTGCCTGCTGGTAACCGGGCTGCTGCTGGTAGCCGGAGCCGGGCGGGGGAGCCTGGTACCCGGGAGGCGGTGCCTGGTAGCCGGGGGGAGGAGCCTGGTACCCGGGAGGGGGCGTGGGCTGACCCGAAGGCGGCGTCGGCTGGCCTGCGGCCGGATCGTTCGGCGTTGCGTTGGGGTCGGTCATTGTCTCGCGCCTTTCAGACGGATGGACGGGGTGGTACACGAGACAAGATAGCGGTAGCCCCGGGGCCGAGCAATGATTTTCGCTCACTGTGTCTCCCCGCGTCCCCAGCCGGTTGTCGGTCCCGGCGCGATATGATTGGCACTCAAGCCGTCTGAGTGCCAAAAGGGAGGTGGTCGACATGGTCTCCGAACGCAGCCTCGAAGTGCTTCGCGTGATCGTGCAGGACTACGTCGCCTCCCGCGAGCCCGTCGGCTCGAAGAGCATCGCCGAACGGCACTCCTTCGGCGTCTCGGCGGCCACCATCCGCAACGACATGGCCCTGCTCGAAGAGGAGGAGCTGATCACGGCTCCGCACACCTCGAGCGGACGGGTGCCCACCGACAAGGGCTACCGCCTGTTCGTCGACCACCTCTCCGAGGTGCGTCCCCTCACGCCGGCGCAGCGGCACGCGATCGAGGCGTTCCTCGACTCCGGTGTCGACGTCGACGACGTGCTCGCCCGCACGGTGCGCCTGCTCTCCCAGCTCACCCACCAGGTCGCCCTGGTGCAGTACCCGTCGCGCTCGCAGGCGCGGGTGCGCCACATCGAGGTCGTCGCCCTCGCCCCCCGCAAGCTCATGACGGTGATCATCACCGACGCCGGCCACGTCGAGCAGCGCATCGTCGACGTGCCGTCCGACATCGACGACAGCCTGATCGGCGAGCTCCGCCAGCGCTTCAACGAGGCGGTCGGCGGCAAGGGCCTCATCGAGGCGGCGGGCGCCCTCGACGGCGTGCCGGAGCGTTTCCCGGCCGAGCTGGCGGCGACCGCATCCGTCGTCGCGGCCACGCTGAAGGAGCAGGTCTCGGCCAACCGCCAGGAGAAGCTGCTGATCGCCGGTGCCGCCAACCTGGTGCGCACCGAAGACGACTTCCACGGCAGCATCCTGCCCGTGCTCGAGGCGGTCGAGGAGCAGGTCGTGCTGCTGCGCCTGTTCAGCGAGCTCGAGGCCGACCAGCGGGGCCTCCTCGTCTCGATCGGCCGTGAGAACGAGTCGTTCGGCCTCGGCGAGACCTCCATCCTCGCGAGCGGCTACACCGGCATCGGCAGCGCCATCTCGCGCCTCGGCGTGCTCGGCCCGACCCGCATGGACTACTCCAGCAACATCTCCGCGGTGCGCGCGGTCGCGCGCTACCTCTCCCGAACCCTCGGCGAGACCGGCAGCGCGAGCTGACCGTCGACCCGATCCCCGAACCCCCCACGACTTCCGGACGACAACGAAGGAGAAGCCCCTGGTGGCTGACCATTACGACGTGCTCGGCGTCTCGCGCGACGCGACTCCCGAAGAGATCAAGAAGGCCTACCGCCGGCTCGCCCGCGAGCTGCACCCCGACGTCAACCCGAGCCCCGAGGCCCAGGAGACGTTCAAGGCGGTCACCCACGCGTACGACGTGCTGAGCGACCCCGGGCAGCGCCGCGACTACGACCGCGGCCCGCAGCAGGGCTTCGGCGGCGCGGGCGCCCAGGGCTTCGGCGGCTTCGGCGACATCTTCGAGACCTTCTTCGGCGGGCAGGGCGGCGGCAGCCGAGGCCCGAAGTCCCGTGCCGAGCGGGGTCAGGATGCACTGCTCCGCGTCGAGGTCGACCTCGGCGAGGTCATCTTCGGCACCCACCGCGACCTCGAGGTCGACACCGCCGTGCTCTGCGAGACCTGCAACGGCTCGTGCTGCGCCCCGGGCACCGCTCCGGTCACCTGCGACATCTGCCACGGCTCCGGCTCGATCCAGCGCACCGTGCGCTCGCTGCTCGGCAACGTCGTGACGAGCGCCCCCTGCGGCACCTGCCGCGGCTACGGCACGATCATCCCGAACCCGTGCCCCACCTGCCAGGGCCAGGGCCGCGTGCGCGCGCGCCGCACCCTCCCCGTCGACATCCCCGCGGGCGTCGACACGGGCCTCCGCCTGCAGCTGCCAGGCCAGGGCGAGGTCGGCCCGGCCGGCGGCCCCCAGGGCGACGTCTACCTCGAGATGAAGGTGCGCCACCACGACATCTTCTCGCGCAACGACGACGACCTGCTCTGCACCCTCGAGGTGCAGATGTGGGATGCGGTGCTCGGCACGACGACCACCATCAAGGCCCTCGACGGCGACATCGAGATCGAGCTGAAGCCCGGCACGCAGAGTGCCGAGGTGCTCACGGTGAAGGGCCGCGGCGTCACGCATCTGCGCGGCAACGGGCGCGGCGACCTCCGGGTGGGCATCCAGGTGGTCACCCCCACGAAGCTCGACCACAAGCAGAAAGAGCTCATGAAGCAGCTCGCCTCCGCCCACAAGTACCCGGCGCCCTCGCTCGGTCAGTTCCAGCAGGGGCTGTTCGCGAAGCTCCGCGACCGCTTCCTGAACGTCTGAGCCGCCGGTGAGCTCCCTCTTCCTGCTCGACGAGCTGTCGGTGGTGCCGCACGAGCTGGGTGACGTGGTCACGCTCGGCGGCGACGAGGCCAAGCACGCGGCGACGGTGAACCGGATGCGCGTGGGCGAGCACACCGCCATCGGCGACGGTCGCGGACTGATCGTCGAGGGCGTGGTGGTGCGGGCCGAGGCCAAGGAGCTCGACCTGGCGGTCGAGCGGGTGCACGAGCATCCGGAGCCCTCGCCCCGCATCGTGCTGGTGCAGGCGCTCGCCAAGGGCGACCGCGACGAGCTGGCCGTGCAGACGGCCACCGAGCTCGGCGTCTCGGGCGTAGTGCCGTGGCAGGCCGAGCGCTCGGTCTCCCGCTGGGCTGGGCCCAAGGCCGTCAAGGGCGTCGAGCGCTGGCGCAGCATCGTGCGCGAGGCGGCGAAGCAGTCCATTCGGCCGTTCGTGCCGCCGGTCGGCGACCTGGTCGACCTGCCCGAGCTGATCGCCGAGACCGACGGCTGCCGGATGCTCGTGCTCGAGCCGAGCGCGACCACCCGCCTCACGTCCCTGACGTTCGGAACCACCGCCGCTGGCGACGCCGACGAGCGCTCCATCGTGCTCGTCGTGGGCCCGGAGGGCGGCATCTCGCCGCGCGAGCTCGAGAAGCTCGACGAGGCGGGTGCCGAGACCGTGCGGCTCGGCGACGAGGTGCTGCGCACGTCCAGCGCGGGGCCGGCGGCGATCGCGGTGCTGAACGTGGCGCTGGGGCGCTGGTAGGTCGGTATCGGCGGCGCGGGTGCCGGCAGCCGGACGCTGGTAGCGAAACCCGCGTCAAGGCCCCGGTCGGCCCCTCCTCGGTGTCGGCGGTCGAACCTAAGATGGAGTCATGTCCAGCGAATCCGAGTCCCCCTCGATCTTCTCGCGCATCGTGGCCCGTGAGATCCCGGCCACGATCGTGCGCGAGACCGACCGCGTCATCGCCTTCGAAGACATCGCGCCCAAGGCCCCCGTGCACGTGCTCGTGGTGCCGAAGACCGAGCAGTACCGCGACGTGGTCGAGCTCGCCGCGGGCGATCCGGGCCTCCTGGCCGAGATCGTCGCGACGGCGCAGTCGATCGCCGAGGAGCGCGCCGACGGCGAGTTCCGTCTCATCTTCAACACCGGCGAGAACGCCGGTCAGACCGTCTTCCACGTGCACGCCCATGTTCTCGCGGGCGGGCTGAAAGAGTAATTTGGCTCCCACCGAACCCACCCCCCAGGCCTCCCGGGGCACCAGCTCCTCCCGCGCCGACGGCTCACCCCGGGGCGAGCGCTCCGAGGCGAAGCTGCACATCGACGGCATCGAGATGGTGCGCCTGCTCGGCCCGCAAGACCGGCTGCTGACCACCGTCGAGCGCCGCTTCCCCGAGGTCTCCGTGCTCGTGCGCGGCAACGACATCACCATCTCCGGCCCGGCCGATCAGGTCGACGCCGCCCGCCGCCTCGTCGAGGAGCTGCTGCAGATGGTGCGCAACGGGCACGAGCTGACGCCCACCGAGGTGTCGTCGTCGGCGCGCATCCTCGAGAACGACCGCGGCTCGAGCCCGGCCGAGCTGCTCAGCCAGGCCATCGTCACCGCCCGCGGCAAGAGCGTGCGACCGAAGACCCTCGGCCAGAAGGAGTACGTCGACTCGATCGACAAGAACACCATCGTCTTCGGCATCGGCCCCGCCGGCACCGGCAAGACCTACCTCGCCATGGCGAAGGCCGTGCAGGCGCTGCAGCGCAAGGAGGTCGAGCGGATCATCCTGACCCGCCCGGCCGTCGAGGCGGGGGAGCGCCTGGGCTACCTGCCCGGCACCCTCACCGACAAGATCGACCCCTACCTGCGGCCGCTCTACGACGCGCTGAACGAGATGATGGACCCGGAGATCGTGCCCAAGCTCCTGGCGGCCGGCACCATCGAGGTGGCACCGCTGGCCTACATGCGCGGTCGCACGCTGAACAACTCCTTCATCGTGCTCGACGAGGCGCAGAACACCACGCCGGAGCAGATGAAGATGTTCCTCACCCGGCTCGGCTTCGGCTCGAAGATGGTCGTCACGGGCGACATCACGCAGGTCGACCTGCCGAACGGCACCTCCGGCCTCCAGGTCGTCAGCCGCATCCTCGACCGCATCGACGACATCCACTTCGCTCTCCTGACGAGCGCCGACGTGGTGCGGCACACCCTCGTGGGCCAGATCGTCGACGCGTACACCGAGTACGACCAGGTGCAGCTGGCCCGCCAGCAGGGGCACGACTTCAGCAGCGAGCGCGATCGCCGCTACACCAAGGGAAAGCGGTAGACACCCCGTGTCGATAGAGGTCAACAACGAGTCGTCGGTCGAGGTCGACGAGACGGCGCTGCTCCGGCTCGCGACGTTCGCGCTCGACTTCCTGCACGTCCACCCCGACGCCGAGCTCGCGATCGTGCTCGTCGACGAGGCGGCGATGGAGCAGCTGCACGTGCAGTGGATGGACGAGCCGGGCCCCACCGACGTGCTCAGCTTCCCGATGGACGAGCTGCGCCCGGGCACGGAGGACATGCCGACCCCCGCGGGGCTCCTCGGCGACGTCGTGCTCTGCCCGCAGGTCGCCGAGTCGCAGGCGCAGACCGCCGGGCACTCCACACTGGAGGAGCTGCTGCTGCTGACGACCCACGGCATGCTGCACCTCCTCGGCTTCGACCACGCCGACGCCGAGGAGGAGCGTGAGATGTTCGGCATCCAGCGCGACATCCTGGTCGGCTACGCGATGAGCGAGCGCCGCCGCCGGTAATGACGATCGTCGTCTTCCTCCTCGCCGCCGTGGTGCTGGTCGCCCTGGGCGGCCTGTTCGCAGCGGTCGACTCGGCGATGACGTCGCTGTCCCGCGGCGACATGCTCGACCTCGCCGAGCGCTACCGGGCCAAGCGGTCGCTCCGTGCCATCGCGAACGACGTGGGCGCGCACCTCAACGCCGCGAACTTCGCCCGCGTCGTGTTCGAGACCACTGCGGCGGTGCTCGTCACCATCTCCTTCGCCTTCACGATCGACGAGCTGTGGATCGCGCTCGTCGTCTCGGCGGTGGTGATGATCGTGGTCTCGTTCGTGCTCGTGGGGTCGAGTCCCCGCAGCGTCGGGCGCGTGCATCCGCGGGTCGTCGTGCGCTACGGCGCCGTGGCGGTGCACATCGTGCGGGTGTTCCTCGGCCCGATCGCGAACCTGCTCGTCGCCATCGGCGACCGCGTCACCCCGGCCCGCGCCCGCTCGGCAGGCTTCGCCTCTGAGGAGCAGCTGCTCAGCATGGTCGACGAGGCCACCGAGCTCGACGTGCTGGAGGAGGACGACCGGGAGCTCATCCACTCCATCCTCGAGTTCAACGACACCGTCGTGCGCGAGGTGATGATCCCTCGCACCGACATGGTCACGATCGACGACGACGCCACGGTGGGGCACGGGCTCGGTCTCTTCCTCAGCAAGGGCGTCTCGCGCATCCCCGTCGTCGTCGACGACGACGTCGACGAGATCGCGGGCGTGCTGCACCTCCGCGACGTCGCCCGGGTGAGCTACGAACGGCCCACGCTCGTCGACACGATGCCGGTGCGCGAGCTCGCCCGGCAGCCCCTGTTCATCCCCGAGTCGAAGAAGGTCGACGACACCCTGCGGCAGATGCAGACCGAGTCGAACCACCTCGCCATGGTCGTCGACGAGTACGGCGGAATCGCCGGCCTCGTCACGCTCGAAGACCTGATCGAGGAGCTGGTCGGCGACATCTCCGACGAGTACGACCGCGACGTGGTCGAGATCGAGCCGCTCGACGACGACGCCGGCTACCGGGTCAGCGCCCGGCTGCCGGTCGACGAGCTCGGCGAGCTGTTCGACCTCGAGCTCGACGACGACGACGTCGACTCCGTCGGAGGCCTGCTCACCAAGGCGCTCGGCCGCCTGCCCGAGGCGGGTTCCACCGCCGAGGTGCTCGGCCTCGTGCTCACCGCCGACCGCATCGACGGCCGGCGGAAGCGGGTCGTCACGGTGCTCGTGCACCGCGCAGAGCCCGCCGACCCCGACAATGGGCAGGAGCCTGCCGACGACGTCGCCGCCGGCACCGCCCCCAGCAAGGAGAACGCATGACCGACACCGGCACCCCCGGCCCCGACGACTTCCGGGCGGGCTTCGTGACCTTCGTCGGCCGCCCCAACGTGGGCAAGTCGACCCTCACGAACGCGCTGGTCGGCGAGAAGGTCGCCATCACGAGCCCCAAGCCGCAGACCACCCGGCAGACCATCCGCGGAATCGTGCACGACCCGGCCGGGCAGCTGATCCTCGTCGACACCCCCGGCATGCACCGCCCGCGCACCCTGCTCGGCGAGCGGCTGAACTCGCTGGTCCAGTCCACCCTCGGCGAGGTCGACGTGATCGGCTTCTGCCTGCCGGCCGACGAGAAGCTCGGCCCGGGCGACCGCTTCATCAACGAGCAGCTCGACCAGTACCCGAAGGCCAAGAAGGTCGCGATCGTCACGAAGATCGACTCGGCCTCGAAGCAGCAGGTGGGGGAGCAGCTGCTCGCGATCTCCGAGCTCCGCGACTGGGAGACCGTGGTCCCCGTGTCGGCGACCAGCCGCATCCAGCTCGACGTGCTCACCAGCGAGCTCATCCGTCTGCTGCCCCGCTCGGAGCGGCTCTACCCCGACGACCAGTACACCGACGAGGGCATCGAGAGCCGGGTCGCCGAGCTCATCCGCGAGGCGGCGCTCGAGGGCGTGCGGGACGAGCTGCCGCACTCCATCGCGGTGACGATCGACGACATGCGCCAGCGGGAAGACAAGGAGCTGGTCGAGATCTACGCCAACCTCTTCGTCGAGCGCGACAGCCAGAAGGGCATCATCATCGGCCCGAAAGGCTCCCGCCTCGGCGAGGTCGGGGCGCGTGCCCGGGCCGAGATCGAGCCGCTGCTCGGCAGCCAGGTCTACCTCAACATCCGGGTGAAGGTCGCGAAGGACTGGCAGCGCGACCCGAAGCTGCTCGGCCGGCTCGGCTTCTGAGCGGGCATCCGGATGCGCGGTCTGATCGCCGTGGCGCCGGGAACCGATACCCTGTAGACGTGTCATACGCTTCGAACCCGTTCGGCCAGGTGCTGGTCGCCATGGTCACCCCGTTCACCGCCGACGGCGAGGTCGACTGGCCCGGTGTCGAGAAGCTCATCGACGACCTCATCGTGGGCGGGGCCGACGGCATCGTCGTCTCGGGAACCACGGGTGAGACGTCGACCCTGACCGACCCCGAGAAGATCCGTCTCGTCGAGGTCGGCAAGTCGGTCGCGGCCGGCCGCGCGAAGATCATCACGGGCGGCGGCTCGAACGAGACCGCGCACGCCATGCAGCTCGCCCGGCAGAGCGAGAAGGCGGGCGCCGACGGCAACCTCGTCGTCACGCCGTACTACAACAAGCCCACCCAGGCCGGCATCCTCACGCACTTCCGCATGATTGCCGACGCCACCGACCTGCCGGTCATCCTGTACGACATCCCGGGTCGCACCGGGGTGCCGATCAAGTACGACACGATCCTCCGGCTGGCGAAGCACCCGAACATCCTCGCCGTCAAAGACGCCAAGGGCGACTTCAGCGAGGTCAGCCGGGTGCTGAACCAGACGAATCTGCTCTACTTCTCGGGCGACGACGCCAACGTGCTGCCGCATATGGCGATCGGCGCCGCCGGCCTGATCGGGGTCACCGCGAACATCGCGCCGGCGCCCTACCGGGTGATCGTCGACGCCGTGAACGCGGGCGACCTCGCCACGGCCACCAAGGCGCACCAGGCGCTCGAACCCCTCGTGCGTGCGGTCATGACGCACGTCCCGGGCACCGTCGCCGCCAAGTACATCCTGCACGGGCTCGGCCGCATCGCCAGCCCGCGCGTCCGCCTGCCCCTCGTGGGGCCCGAGGAATGGGAGGCCGCGCAGATCGAGAGCGAGATCGATCTCGTGCGCGACATCCCAGGTCTCGACCTCGGCAACTTCCGCCCCGACCGCAACGCGGCCGCCGGCGGAGCGCTGCCCAAGGTGGCGGGCACCACCCGCTGAGGCGGGTGCCATCAGCCACAGCGCGCGCGCGACGCGCGCACCTGCATCAGAAGAAGAACTAGGAGGGCCCATGCAGAGCCCCATCATCACTCCTCCGCCCCTCGAAGCCGGAACCCTGCGCGTCACCCCCGTGGGCGGCCTCGGCGAGATCGGCCGCAACATGACGGTCTACGAGTTCGGCGGCAAGCTGCTCGTCGTCGACTGCGGCGTGCTGTTCCCCGAGGAGCACCAGCCCGGGGTCGACCTGATCCTGCCCGACTTCAGCGTCGTGCGCGACCGCCTCCGCGACATCGTCGGCATCGTGCTCACGCACGGCCACGAGGACCACATCGGCGCCGTGCCCTACCTCCTGAAGCTCAGGGAGGACATCCCGCTGATCGGTTCGGCGCTGACCCTCGCGCTCGTCGAGGCGAAGCTCAAGGAGCACCGCATCAAGCCGTACACGCTCGACGTCGCCGAAGGGCAGGTCGAGAACCTCGGCCCGTTCGAGTGCGAGTTCGTGGCGGTCAACCACTCCATCCCCGACGCCCTCGCGGTGGCCATCAAGACCCCGGCCGGCCTCGTGCTGCACACCGGTGACTTCAAGATGGACCAGCTGCCGCTCGACGGCCGGCTCACCGACCTCCGCGCCTTCGCCCGTCTGGGCGAGGAGGGCGTCGACCTGTTCCTGCCCGACTCCACCAACGCCGACGTGCCGGGCTTCACGCCCACCGAGCGCGACATCGGACCGGTGCTCGAGTCGATCATCGAGCGCGCACCCCGCCGCGTGATCGTGGCCAGCTTCTCCAGCCACGTGCACCGCGTGCAGCAGGTGCTCGACGCCGCGGCCGCCAACGGCCGCCGCGTGGCGCTGCTCGGCCGCTCGATGGTGCGCAACATGACCATCGCCGCCGAGCTCGGCTACCTCAAGGTGCCCGACAACGTGCTGGTCGACTTCAAGAAGGCCGGCGACATCCCCGACGACAAGATCGTCTACATGTCGACCGGGTCGCAGGGCGAGCCGATGGCCGTGCTCTCGCGCATGGTCAACCTCGAGCACCAGATCGAGGTGGGCGAGGGCGACACGGTCATCCTCGCGTCGAGCCTCATCCCGGGCAACGAGAATGCGGTGTACCGCATCATCAACGGCCTCACCAAGCTCGGCGCCAACGTCGTGCACAAGGCCAACGCCAAGGTGCACGTCTCGGGCCATGCGGCCGCCGGCGAGCTGCTCTACTGCTACAACATCCTGAAGCCGAAGAACGTGCTGCCCGTGCACGGCGAGTACCGCCACCTGGTCGCGAACCAGAAGCTGGCGATCGAGACCGGCGTGCCCGCCGAGAACACCTTCATCGGTGAAGACGGAACGGTCATCGACCTGAAGAACGGCGTCGCGAAGGTGGTCGGCCAGTACGACCTCGGCTTCGTCTACGTCGACGGCTCGACGGTCGGTGAGATCACCGACGCCGACCTGAAAGACCGGCGCATCCTGGGCGAGGAGGGCTTCATCTCGATCATCGTCGTGGTCGAGGCCCAGACCGGCAAGGTCGTCTCGGGCCCCGAGATCCACGCCAAGGGCTTCGCCGAGGACGACAAGGTCTTCGACGCCCTGAAGCCCAAGGTCATCGCCGCGCTGGCCGAGGCCGCGCAGAACGGCACCCGGGACAGCCACGCCCTGCAGCAGGTCGTGCGCCGCGTCGTGGGCCGCTGGGTCAGCGCCTCGTTCCGCCGCCGGCCGATGATCGTGCCGGTCGTCATCGAGGCGTAGCACGCACTGATTTCCAACACCCGCGGTCGGTGACGGCCTGCTGTCACCGGCCGCGGGTAGCGTGAAACCATGGCCACCAGCAGTAAGTCGACGCCCCGCAAGCCGGCGTCCTCCCCGCGCGCGACGCGGGGCACCGCAGCGACGGCCGCGACGCCCCGCAAGGCGCCCGCCCGCACCGCCGCCCAGAAGACCGTGAAGTACCCGGTCATCCAGGAGGAGCAGGGTCCCAACCCGCTCAGCACGCTCTGGCTCGGCCTCGCCCATGTCACCGGCGGCGCCGCCCGTGCCTTCGGTCACGAGACGCTGGCGAAGGAGGAGCGCCGCGACGGCCTCCCCTTCCTGTTCTTCGTGCTCGCGGTCGCGGGTGCGATCACCGAGTGGTTCCTCGCCTCCAACGCGGTGGCCGTCGCCATCAACGCGTGGACCTTCGGCGGCCTGTTCGGCCGCGTCTCCTACGCGCTCCCCGTCATCCTGATGCTGTTGGCGATCTGGCTGTTCCGGCATCCGAGCTCGGTGCACGACAACGGGCGCATCGGCATCGGCCTGAGCGTCTTCCTCGTCACGGTCTCCGGCCTCTGCCACATCTTCAGCCAGGCCCCCGACCCGTCGCAGGGCATGGACGTGCTGGCCCTGGCCGGCGGCGTCATCGGCTGGATCGCCGCGGCCCCGCTCGCGGCGCTGATCACCCCGGCCGGCTCGGCCGCCGTGCTGATTGTGCTGCTCACGCTGTCGCTGTTCATCATCACCAAGACGCCGCCGAACCGCATCGGGCGACGCCTGCGCGAGCTGTACACCTACCTGTTCGGGGCTGCCGAGGAGTCCGATGCGTCCGCCGCGTCCGGCGCCGCTGCAGCGGGCGAGACCGCTCCGGTCGCCACCAAGCGCGGCCGCCGCGGGCGCTCGGCCGAGAGCGACGACCCGAACATGCTCGACCTCGAGGCCACGCCGGAGGAGTCGGGTGCCCTGCCCTGGTGGCGGCGCAACTCCAGCGGCCGCGAAGAAGACCCCGAGTCGTCGGCCCCGCCGCTCCAGCCCCGCATCGAAGACCGCACGCCCGCGCCCGAGGGGCCGTTCGAGAGCCCGGCCGAGGTCGTGCATCCCACCGACCTCGACAGCACCGAGAGCTTCGGCTCGGGCCTGCTGCACGACATGGAGGCCGCCGAACAGGCCATCAAGCGCGTGACCGGCGAGATCCTGCCCGGACGGCTGCAGACCACGGGTCTCCTCGACGACGAGTCCACCGAGGGCCTGCCCGCGTTCGCCACTCCGGTTCCGGATGCTCCGCTCGACCTCTCGGGCACGGGTGCCGTCGACGGCATGCCGACCCCGGCGCCCGCCTCCGACCCCGCGAACTACCGCCTGCCCTCGGTCGCGAACCTCTCGGTCGGCGAGCCCTCCAAGGCCCGCTCGGCGGTGAACGACGACATCGTGCGCGCCATCACCGACGTGCTGAAGCAGTTCTCGGTCGACGCCACGGTCACCGGATTCTCCCGGGGCCCGACCGTCACCCGCTACGAGATCGAGCTCGGCCCGGGCGTCAAGGTCGAGCGCGTCACCGCGCTGTCGAAGAACCTGTCGTACGCGGTCGCGTCGAACGAGGTGCGCATCCTGTCGCCCATCCCGGGCCGGAGCGCCATCGGCATCGAGATCCCCAACACCGACCGTGAGACCGTGTCGCTCGGCGACGTGCTGCGGTCGCAGAAGGCGATGAACGACCCGCACCCGATGACCATCGGCGTCGGCAAAGACGTCGAGGGCAAGTTCGTTCTCGCGAACCTCGCGAAGATGCCGCACCTCCTGGTGGCCGGTTCGACCGGTTCGGGCAAGTCGAGCTTCATCAACTCGATGGTCACCTCGGTGCTCATGCGCGCGAAGCCCAGCGAGGTGCGCATGGTGCTGATCGACCCGAAGCGCGTCGAGCTCACGGCCTACCAGGGCGTGCCGCACCTGATCACTCCCATCATCACCAACCCCAAGAAGGCGGCCGAGGCGCTGTCGTGGGTGGTGAAGGAGATGGACATGCGGTACGACGACCTGGAGAGCTTCGGCTTCCGGCACATCGACGACTTCAACCGCGCCGTGATCAACGACGAGATCCAGCTGCCGCCGGCCTCGCAGCGGGTGCTGAAGCCGTACCCCTACCTGCTGGTCGTGGTCGATGAGCTCGCCGACCTGATGATGGTCGCCCCCCGCGACGTCGAGGACTCGATCGTGCGCATCACCCAGCTGGCGCGTGCGTCGGGCATCCACCTGGTGCTCGCCACCCAGCGACCCTCGGTCGACGTCGTCACCGGTCTGATCAAGGCGAACGTGCCGTCGCGGCTCGCCTTCGCCGTCACCAGCGTCACCGACTCCCGCGTCATCCTCGACCAGCCCGGCGCCGACAAGCTGATCGGCCAGGGCGACGCGCTCTTCCTGCCGATGGGCTCGTCGAAGTCCATCCGCGTGCAGGGTGCCTGGGTGAGCGAGCCCGAGATCGCGAAGGTCGTCGAGCACGTCACCCGCCAGGCCCGGCCCGAGTACCGCGACGACGTCGCGGTCACGGCCGAGAAGAAGCAGATCGACGCCGACATCGGCGACGACCTCGAGCTGCTGCTCGCGGCGGCCGAGCTGGTCGTCAACACGCAGTTCGGCTCGACCTCGATGCTCCAGCGCAAGCTCAAGGTCGGCTTCGCCAAGGCGGGCCGGTTGATGGACCTGCTGGAGTCGCGTGAGATCGTCGGGCCGTCGGAGGGGTCGAAGGCGCGCGACGTGCTGGTCACGGCGGAGCAGCTGCCGGAGGTGCTGTCGATGATCCGCGGCGGGTCGTCGGCCGGTGCGGCAGCGTCTTCTGCTCCGGCTTCGGCTCCCGAGCACGACCGCTACGGTTCGGATGCGGTGGGCGACGCGCTCTCCCAGTACCCTGAGGTCGAGGCGGACTCGTCCGATGAGGACGCCTGGGGACTGACCGGCAGGGAGTAGCACGTGAGCAGCACCGAGCACACAGGCGGCGCGGTGGCGAAGCCGAGCAATTGGAACCTGCCGAACGCGATCACGATCGTGCGCATCCTGCTCGCCCCGGTGTTCTTCGTGATGCTGCTGGCCGACAACGGGGCAGACGGCGGGCTGCGCTGGGCGGCCGCCGTGCTGTTCATCCTCGCGATCGCCACCGACGGCATCGACGGGCACATCGCCCGCAGCCGCAACCTCGTCACCGACCTCGGAAAGCTGCTCGACCCGATCGCCGACAAGGTGCTCACGGGGGCGGCGCTCGTCGGCCTGTCGATCCTGGCCGAGCTGCCGTGGTGGGTGACGATCGTCATCCTGGTGCGCGAGATCGGCATCACCGTGTGGCGCTTCGTGCAGCTGAGCGACCGGGTCATCCCGGCCTCGCGGGGTGGCAAGCTCAAGACGCTCGCCCAGTCGGTGGCCATCTCGCTGGCGCTGCTGCCCTTCCCGAACCTCCTCGGTGACTGGATGAACTGGGTCAACGCCGTCTTCATGGCCATCGCCCTGGTGCTCACCGTCGTCACCGGCATCGACTACCTCGTGCAGGCCTGGCGCCTGAACCGCACCCCGAAGAGCGCGGCGTGAGCTCGGCTCCGTCGCCGACCTTCGAGGTCGCCCGTCGGGTGGTCGAGACCCTGACCGCGCGGCACGTCACGATCGGCGTCGCCGAGTCGCTCAGCGGAGGCCTGCTGGCTGCGGCCCTCGTCGAGGTGCCCGGCGCCTCCGCCGTGCTGCGCGGGGGAGTGGTCGCCTACGACACCCGGATCAAGCACAGCGTTCTCGGCGTCGACGCCGAGGTCCTGGCCGCCCACGGTCCCGTCCATCCCGACGTGGCGCTGCAGATGGCCGTCGGGGTTCGTACGGCGCTCGTCGTCGACGGCGAGGAGCCGTGGATCGGACTGTCGACGACCGGTGTCGCCGGGCCGGACGCTCAGGACGGGCATCCGCCCGGCACCGCCTTCATCGGGCTCGCGATCGGCAACGAGGTGCGCTTCGTGGAGCTGCACGCCGAGGGCGACCGTGGCGCCGTCAGGGCTGCCGTCGTGGCCCGCGCACTCGATCTTCTGGAGGAGTTCCTGTGAGCTTCCGGCACGCCTCCCAGCCGGGAATGCGGCGCGTTTCGATCTCGTTACATCTGATGTCATTCACAAGATATGTCCAGTCCCCGTCGCTTAGAGTTTCTGCTACGAACCACCGGCAACCGCGGTTCGAGAGCCACTCGAGAAGACCGTGACTGAACGCAAGGAGGGTCCAGTGATTCTAGTTCGTCAGGAGATCGGCGACGTGCTTCGGGACTTCCGCCTGCAGAAGGGCCGCACCCTTCGTCAAGTGGCAAGTAAGGCGAGCGTCGCGCTCGGCTACCTGAGCGAGGTCGAGCGTGGTCAGAAAGAGGCCTCGAGCGAGATCCTCGCATCGGTCGCCGATGCTCTCGACACGCCCATCTCGGTGATCATGCGCGAGGTCGGAGACCGGCTCGCCGTGGTCGAGGGCATCGATCCCATTCCCGACACCATCCCCGACGAGTTCGTCGCCGACTTCGACGCCGACCTCGTCGCCCGCTGAGAGTGCGCCTGAGCGAATTCCGCCAGGCCGTCGCCGACGAGTTCGGCGACGCGTACGGCCAGGTCGTCACCAGCGATCTCATCCTGGTCGACCTCGGTGATCGCACTCCCGAACAGGCTCTGAAGGCAGGAATCTCCCCGCGTGAGGTGTGGCTCGCGGTCTGCCGGGCCGCCGACGTTCCGCGTGAACGCTGGCACGGAGCCGGTCTGCCGGCCCAGCCTCGCGGATGAGGCTGATTCTCGCGCTGCTTCTCTGACGAAGGCCCCCGGATGCTCCGGGGGCCTTTTTCGCGCCCGACACGCCGCGCCGGCCTCTCGAACATATCTTCGGTTCTGAGTAGGCTTCTGCACATCGAGAGAATCGAAGACGTTCTCCACAGATGGCACGGGCCCACGACGGATGTCGGTGGTCCTGCCTAGCGTGGAACCTGTTCGATGAACTCCCGAAAAACGCCCTGTCGTTGCCCGATCGAGAGATCACCCGCACACGACAGCCTGTGGGCACACCATCGCGACACCGGGTCACAGAACCCAGGCCGCACGACAGAAGGAAGACGCCATGCCGTCAGACGCCAACCGCGAAAAAGCACTCGAGACCGCGCTCGCCCAGATCGACCGTCAGTTCGGCAAGGGGTCGGTCATGCGCCTCGGCAGCGACGACCGCGCACCCGTGGAGGTCGTGCCCACCGGGTCGATCGCCCTCGATGTCGCGCTCGGCATCGGAGGTCTTCCCCGTGGCCGCATCGTCGAGATCTACGGCCCGGAGTCCTCGGGAAAGACCACGCTCACGCTGCACGCCATCGCGAACGCGCAGCGCGCCGGGGGCATCGCCGCCTTCATCGATGCGGAGCACGCGCTCGACCCCGAGTACGCCAAGAAGCTCGGCGTCGACATCGACTCCCTCCTCGTCTCGCAGCCCGACACGGGTGAGCAGGCCCTCGAGATCGCCGACATGCTCGTGCGCTCGGGCTCGATCGATCTGATCGTCATCGACTCCGTGGCCGCGCTCGTGCCCCGCGCCGAGATCGAGGGCGAGATGGGCGATTCGCACGTGGGTCTCCAGGCCCGCCTGATGTCGCAGGCCCTCCGCAAGCTCACCGGTGGCCTGAACCAGACCAACACCACGATGATCTTCATCAACCAGCTGCGCGAGAAGATCGGTGTGTTCTTCGGCAGCCCCGAGACCACCGCCGGCGGCAAGGCGCTGAAGTTCTACGCCTCGGTCCGCCTCGACATCCGCCGCATCGAGACCCTGAAAGAGGGCACCGAGGCCGTGGGCAACCGCACCCGCGTCAAGGTCGTCAAGAACAAGATGGCCCCGCCCTTCAAGCAGGCCGAGTTCGACATCCTCTACGGTGTCGGCATCTCCCGCGAGGGCAGCCTGATCGACTTCGGCGTCGAGCACGAGATCGTCCGCAAGTCGGGCGCCTGGTACACCTACGACGGCGACCAGCTCGGCCAGGGCAAAGAGAACTCGCGCCGCTTCCTGAAGGAGAACCCCGACATCGCGCTCGAGATCGAGAACAAGATCCTCGCGAAGCTCGGCGTGGGTGAGGCGGGCGCCGCCGCGCTGGCCGCCGCCACTGCCGCCACTGCGTCGGCTGCTACCGCCTCGGCCGCGAAGGCCTCGGCCACGGCCAAGGCGTCGGGCGCGACCGTCGAGCCGATCGCACCCAAGCTGGCCGCCGGCCGCAAGGGCGCCTAGGAGCCGCGTGAACGACATCGTCAGCCTCGACGCCGCCAGGCGGGATCGTCAGAAGCGCCCGGCGGGGGCGTCGGGGTCAGGGGCCGGGTCAGGGGCCGGTCATCCTGCCTTCGGCCGCTCAGGTGGCTCGGGTTCGGGGGGTTCGGCACCCTCGCGGTCGGGCGCCTCGCAGCCGTCGCGGGCCGCTTCGTCGGCGTTCGACGGTGATGACGACGAGTTCGACGACGAGCCGCAGCTCAGCGACGAGGAGCGTCTGGCCCGGGTCAGCGACACCGTGGTGCGGGCGCTCGGGCGTCGGCAGCTGTCCGCCGGCGAGACCCAGGCGCTGCTCGAGGCGCAGGGTGCGTCGAGCGAGGAGGCCGAGGAGCTCGTGGCCCGCTACGAAGAACTCGGTTACCTCAACGACGCCGCCCTGGCGGAGGCGCTGGTCGAGCGCATGTCGGAGCGCGACCACAAGAGCCGCGGTGCGATCTCGCGCGAGCTGTCGGCCCGCAAGATCCCGTCCGAGCTCGTCACGGCCGCCCTCGAGGGTCTCGACGACGACCACGAGTTCTCGCTCGCGCTCGATGCGGCCACCAAGCGGGTCAGCCAGCTGAGCGCCTACGACGACACGACGGTCGAGCGCCGCCTCATGGGCTTCCTCACCCGCCGCGGTTTCAACTCGACGATCGTCCGCGAGGCCACCCGCCGCGCGATGAGCACCCGCAAACGCTTCGGCGGCCCGCGCTTCCGCTGATCGCCCGTAGTTCTCTGCTGCTCCTGCTGATATTCGCTTATTCGCGGGCTGGCTGATCGGCGCAGTGCGCCACGAGGCACCGACCGACGGCGGTGGGCGAGTTTCGTAGACTGGAGCGATCATGAGCACTGTGAGTGAAGCACCGACGGTCATCGAGACGTCTGCCGCGTCGCGCGGCGCCGACGGGCGGGCCCGCACCTACGAGGTGCGCACCTTCGGCTGCCAGATGAACGTGCACGACTCCGAGCGGCTGAGCGGCTCGCTCGAGGCCGCCGGCTACGTCAAGGCCGAGGGCGTCGAGGCCGACGTCGTCGTCATCAACACCTGCGCCGTGCGCGAGAACGCCGACAACAAGCTCTACGGCAACCTCGGTCACCTCGCCTCGGTGAAGCGCCGGCACGAGGGCATGCAGATCGCCGTCGGCGGCTGCCTGGCCCAGAAGGACAAGAGCGTCATCCTCGACAAGGCCCCGTGGGTCGACGTCGTGTTCGGCACCCACAACATGGGCGCCCTGCCGAGCCTGCTCGAGCGCGCTCGCCACAACGACGCCGCCGAGATCGAGATCCTCGAGTCGCTCGAGACCTTCCCGTCGACGCTGCCCACCAAGCGTGACTCCACCTACAGCGGCTGGGTGTCGATCTCGGTCGGCTGCAACAACACCTGCACCTTCTGCATCGTCCCGGCGCTCCGCGGCAAGGAGAAGGACCGCCGTCCGGGCGAGGTGCTCGCCGAGATCCAGTCGCTCGTCGACGACGGCGCGATCGAGGTCACGCTGCTCGGCCAGAACGTCAACTCCTACGGCGTCGAGTTCGGTGACCGCCTCGCTTTCGGCAAGCTGCTCCGGGCGGCGGGCACCATCCCGGGGCTCGAGCGCATCCGTTTCACGAGCCCGCACCCGGCGGCCTTCACAGACGACGTCATCGACGCCATGGCCGAGACGCCGAACGTCATGCCGCAGCTGCACATGCCGCTGCAGTCGGGCTCCGATCGCATCCTGCGCGCCATGAAGCGCTCGTACCGTTCGGCGAAATTCCTCGGCATCCTCGACCGTGTGCGCGAGAAGATCCCGAACGCGGCGATCTCCACCGACATCATCGTCGGCTTCCCCGGCGAGACCGAGGAGGACTTCCTCGAGACCATGCGCGTGGTCGAGGCGGCGCGGTTCGCCTCGGCCTTCACCTTCCAGTACTCCATCCGCCCCGGCACCCCGGCGGCCACGCTGCCCGACCAGGTGCCGCACGAGGTGGTGCAGGAGCGCTACGAACGGCTCGTCGCCCTGCAGGAGCGCATCAGCCTCGACGAGAACCGCAGGCTCATCGGCCGTCGCGTGAACGTTCTGGTCGCGAACGGCGAGGGCCGGAAGGATCAGGCCACGAACCGGCTGAGCGGCCGGGCCGAGGACAGCCGCCTGGTGCACTTCGAGGTCCCGGCCGGCTCGGAGCGCCCCCGCCCGGGCGACGTCGTGTCGGTCACCATCACGCAGGCCGCCCCGTTCCACCTGATCGCCGACACCGACGGGGCGCCGCTCGAGGTGCGCCGCACCCGCGCGGGCGACGCCTGGGATCGCGCCGAGGCCGAGTCGTGCGGCGTCCCCTCGACGTCGGCCGGAGCATCCGGAGCCGAGGGAACCCGCGCCGTCTCGCTGGGACTCCCGACCCTCCGGGTCGGCGTGCCCGCCGTCTCGGTGAATCTCTCGACGCCTGCACCCGGCGCTTCCGACGGCGACCGCGACGCCGCAGAGCTCAGCGGGGGCGCGGACGGCCACCGTGACGCCGCGGTGCTCAGCGGGGGCGCAGACAGCCACCGCGACGCGTCGGTGTCCACCGGTGCCGTGGACGGCCACGGTGTCGCCACCGTACCCATCTACAGCCCCACCGACGACCTGCGCGGCTGACGATGGCCGCCACACCGCCCGCCCGTCACACCGAGGGTGAGGGCGGCGGGGGAGCGTTCCCGAGTGTGATCGCCGTCGTCGGCGCGACCGGCACGGGCAAGTCCGAGCTGTCGCTGGCGGTCGCCGAGCGGATCGCGGCGCGTGGGGGATTCGCCGAGGTCGTCAACGCCGACGCGATGCAGCTCTACCGCGGCATGGACATCGGCACCGCCAAGCTCCCACCCGAGGAGCGCCGCGGCGTGCCGCACCACCTGCTCGACGTGCTCGACGTCACCGATGAGGCCTCGGTCGCCGCCTACCAGCCCGCCGCCCGGGCCGCGATCGATGACATCGTGGGGCGCGGCGGCACTGCGATCCTCGTCGGCGGATCCGGGCTGTACGTGTCGTCGGTCGTCTTCGACTTCCGGTTCCCCGCGCGTGACGAGGCCGTGCGGGCCCGGCTCGAGGCCGAACTCGCGGGCGGGGGAGTCCGCATGCTCTACGACCGGCTGAAGGGGATCGACCCGCAGGCCGCCGCCTCGATCGGGCAGTTCAACGGCCGCCGTCTCGTCCGCGCGCTCGAGGTCGTCGAGCTCACCGGCGAGCCGGTGTCCGGCACGCTGCCCGACGAGCCCGTGCTGTGGCGTCCGGCTGCGATCGTGCGGCTGGGCGTCCTGCGCGAGCGGCTCGTCGAGCGACTCGACGCCCGGGTCGAGCGGATGTGGGCCGAGGGCCTCGTCGACGAGGTCGCCGGGCTGGTGCCGCGGGGCCTTCGCGAGGGCGTCACCGCATCCCGGGCCATCGGCTACGCCCAAGCTCTGGCCCAGCACGACGGCACGATGACCGAGGCGGACGCGATCGCCGAGGCGCAGGCTCTCACCCGCCGCTACGCCCGTCGCCAGGTGAGCTGGTTCAAGCGCTACCCGAACGCCCTCGACGCCGACGCGCTCGATGCCGAAGCGCTCGAGGCCGCCGCAGCGACGCTCACGGCCCCGTAGCACCGGCGCCCACCCGCACGCCCCCAGACGGCGCCCGCCCGCCCGCCCCCAGACGGCGCCCGCCCGCACGGCCGCCACGGGCACGCCCCCACTCCCACCGCCCTAGACTGATCAGATGCCAGCCGAGTTGCACTTCACCAAGGGTCAGGGCACGGGCAACGACTTCGTGCTCTTCACCGATCCCGAGGGCGAGATCGACCTGACGCCCGCCCAGATCGCCGCCATCTGCGACCGCCACTTCGGTGTGGGCGCCGACGGTGTCATCCGGGCCGTGCGGTCGCAGAACCTCGACGCCGGGGCCGCGGCCCTCGCCGAGGACCCGGCCGCCGAGTGGTTCATGGACTACCACAACGCCGACGGTTCGCTCTCCGAGATGTGCGGCAACGGCATCCGCGTCTATGCCCGCTACCTGATCGACAACGGCCTCACCGAGCTGGCCCCCGGCGAGACCCTCGTGATCGGCACCCGCGCCGGCGTGCGCGACGTGCAGCTCAACGCGCTGGGCTTCCAGGTCGACCTCGGCCGCTGGTCGCTCGACGGCGGCGAGCCGCTCGTGCGCGCCAAGAACCTGCAGGTCGCGCGCCCCGGGCTCGGCATCAACGTCGGCAATCCGCACGTCGTCGTCGCCCTGGCCGATGACGAGGAGCTCGAGTCGGCCGACCTCGCCTTCATCCCGCACCTGGAGCCGACCCCGGTCGACGGCGCCAACGTCGAGTTCGTCGTCCCCTCCGACCCCCTGGTGCGTGACGCGGTCGGCCACATCCGGATGCGCGTGCACGAGCGAGGCAGCGGCGAGACGCTCAGCTGCGGAACGGGCGCGGCCGCGGCCGCCCTCGCTACCCGTCACTGGGCCGGCCAGGGTGCACCGAACCAGTGGAGCGTCGCCGTCCCCGGAGGCGTCGTGGGCGTGCGCATGTTCCCCGCCGAAGACGGTGAGCACGTGGCCCTGTCGGGCCCGGCCGAGCTGGTCTACGAGGGCGACCTGGCGATCGCCTAGCCGAACGCGCACCCCGCGCCCGGCGCAGTGCGCCTAGGCCCGCTTCCGCGCCCGCAGCACCCGGAACGCCTTGCTCGTGGCCTCCCGCTGCACGGTCAGCTCGGGAAACTCACCGTCCATCCACCGCTGCAGTGAGTCGGACCCCAGGTTCTTCTGCACCACGAGCCACGCCTCGGTGCCCGGCTCGAGCCGCGGCAGCCACAGCCGCAGCATGGAGTGCAGCTCGGCCTTGCCGACCCGGATGGGCGGGTTCGACCAGATCGTCATGAATCGCACGTCATCGGGAACATCGTCGGGCCTCACGGCGTTGACATTCTCGAGACCCATGATGTGAGCATTACGACGAACCAGATCCAGAGCACGCTCGTTGACATCCACGGCCCACACCGTCGAACGCGGTGATTCCAGGGCCAGTGTGAGCGCGATCGGCCCCCAGCCGCACCCCAGATCGAGAAGATTCCCCCCGGGCGGCGGCTTCGGCACGTTCGCGAGCAGCACCTGAGTGCCGGTGTCGATCCGATCCGGGCTGAAGATGCCCGACGCCGTCGTGAGGCGGTGCTTTGAGCCGGCCAGATCGACCGTCAACTCGCGGAGCGACAGCTCCCCCGCGGGCTGTGCGGAGAAGTAGTGCTCGCCATCCATAGAGGGAATCTAGCAAACAAGGAGACTAGTCTTGACGCCAATGTCAGACCACGAGATCACAGAGAACACCAGCGCGGGCGATGACGCCGTCGCCCGGGTGCTCGCACGCGCCGAGCAGCGCTCGAGCGGCTACTCGCTCTTCGAGCAGGGCTCGGCCCAGGCCCTCCAGCGCCCCGCCACCACCGGCGAACGCGACGGGTCCAGCTACGACGGCGACCAGTTCGACCGCGAAGACCGCCAGTCCCTCCGGCGCGTCGCCGGGCTCTCCACCGAGCTCGAAGACGTCACCGAGGTCGAGTACCGCCAGCTGCGGCTCGAGAACGTCGTCATCATCGGCGTCTACTCGCAGGGCACGCTGGGCGACGCCGAGAACTCGCTGCGCGAGCTCGCGGCCCTCGCCGAGACCGCCGGAGCCGTGGTGCTCGACGGCCTCCTGCAGCGCCGGCCGCATCCCGACCCCAGCACCTACTTCGGCAAGGGCAAGGCTGAAGAGCTGCGCGCCATCGTGGCGAGCCTCGGCGCCGACACCGTCATCGCCGACACCGAGCTGGCCCCGAGCCAGCGGCGTGCGCTCGAAGACGTGGTGAAGGTCAAGGTCATCGACCGCACGGCCGTCATCCTCGACATCTTCAGCCAGCACGCCAAGAGCCGCGAGGGCAAGGCGCAGGTCGAGCTCGCGCAGCTCGAGTACCTGCTCCCGCGTCTTCGCGGCTGGGGTGACTCGATGTCCCGCCAGGCCGGTGGCCAGGTGGGCGGCGCGGGTGCCGGCATGGGCTCGCGTGGCCCCGGTGAGACGAAGATCGAGCTCGATCGACGCCGCATCCACACCCGCATGGCGAAGCTGCGCAAGCAGATCAAGGAGATGAAGCCGGCCCGCGACGCCAAGCGCGCCAACCGCAAGCGCAACGCGGTGCCGAGCGTCGCCATCGCCGGGTACACCAACGCCGGCAAGTCCTCGCTGCTGAACCGCATCACGAGCGCGGGCGTGCTCGTCGAGAACTCGCTGTTCGCGACGCTCGACGCCACCGTCCGCAAGAACGTGACCGAAGACGGCCGGCCCTACACGATCGCCGACACCGTCGGTTTCGTGCGGGCGCTGCCGCACCAGCTGGTCGAGGCGTTCCGGTCGACCCTCGAGGAGGTGGCCGACTCCGACGTCGTCGTGCACGTCGTCGACGGGTCGCACCCCGACCCCGCGAGCCAGATCACCACGGTGCGCGACGTCATGGGCGAGGCCGGTGCGCGGGGCATCCCCGAGATCGTCGTGTTCAACAAGGCCGACCTGGTGAGCGACGACGACCGGCTCGTGCTGCGCGGCCTCGAGCCGACGGCGGTCTTCGTCTCGGCCCGCACCGGTGAGGGCATCCCCGAGCTGCTCGCGGCGATCGACGCGATCCTGCCGCGGCCGAGCGTCGAGGTCGACCTGCTGGTGCCCTACGCGCGCGGCGACGTCGTCACGATGCTGCACGAGAAGAACACGGTGCTGAGCACCGACTACGAGGAGGGCGGCACCCACGTGCGCGCCCTGGTCAACCCCGAGTTCGAGGAGCGCCTGGTCGAGTTCGCGCGCTGACGCGAGATGACCGGGGTTCCCCGAACCCCTCAGAAGAGCGGATGCTCGCTGCCGGATGCCCCGGGCCCACCACGGCCCGGGCATCCGTCGTTCACCGGCACCCCTCGTTCGCGAACACCGACGCCGTCCCTCATCCGCGGACCCTCACGCCGAGTGCTGTGAGTGGTCACTTTCGGCGCCACCCGGCGGGTTGTGGCGCCACGAGTGACCACTCGCGGGTGTGTGGCAGTCGCTACACCGCGCGGAGGACCGCCACGACCTTGCCGAGCACCGTGGCGTAGTCGCCGAGGATGGGCTCGAAGTTGCTGTTGCGGGGCAGCAGCCAGGTGTGGCCGTCGCGCTGGCGGAACACCTTGACGGTGGCCTCCTCGTCGAGCATGGCGGCCACGATGTCGCCGTTCTCGGCCGTGTTCTGCTGCCGGATGACCACCCAGTCGCCGTCGCAGATGGCGGCGTCGATCATCGACTCGCCCACGACCTTCAGCATGAAGAGGTCGCCGTTGCCCACGAGCTGACGGGGGAGGGGGAACACCTCGTCGACCTGCTGCTCGGCGGTGATCGGGATGCCCGCGGCGATGCGGCCGACCAGCGGCACCAGGGTCGCGTCGCCCACCGGGGGAGCGGAGTCGGCGTCGGGGGAGGGCGACTCCTCGAGCGACGGCACGTCGATCAGCACCTCCATCGCGCGGGGCCGGTTGGGGTCGCGGCGGAGGTAGCCCGAGAGCTCGAGCTGGTTGAGCTGGTGGGTGACGCTGGAAAGCGAGGCGAGGCCCACGGCGTCGCCGATCTCGCGCATGCTCGGCGGGTAGCCGCGGGACAGCACGGAGCGCTGGATGACGTCGAGGATGGCGAGCTGCTTGTCGCTGAGACTCTTCCGCCGTCTGGTGCGGCCGGTGTCGTTCGCCACGTCTGCCTGCGCTTCCTCCACCGATGTCGGTGGTTGGTGATGTGATTCAGCTGTCGATCGAAACTGTATCCGAGAACTGCTCGAAAACGCATCTGTGTTCGAGTGTGTCGGCGATTGCGGCCGAGATCGGCACTTGACCACAGCCACATTCGAATATAGGTTCGGAACATAACTTCGCACCGGCGGTCCCGGCCGACCGTCGGTGCGAACACCCCAGGAGGAATCATGAGCATCGCAGCAGCGAACGTGAGCACCACCCCCAGCACCCACCTGCGCATCACGGCACGGGGCCGCAAGGTCCTCGCCGCCGTGGTCGCCGCACCGATCGTCGCGGCGCTCAGCGTCGCGGCCCTCGCCGCGGGTGGCTCGGCGGTCGCCACGGGCTCCTCGGTCACGACCGAGTTCGACTACCTGACGGTGCAGGCCGGCCAGTCGCTCTGGAGCATCGCCGAGACGATCGCCCCCGAGTCCGACCCGCGCGATGTCATCGCCGAGATCCGCAGCCTGAACCAGCTGGCCACCTCCTCGGTCCAGCCCGGCCAGCGCATCGCCGTCCCGTCCGACCTCGCCGACTAGCCGTTGCCCGTCGACCGTCGCCCGTCGCCCGTAGCGGGCGTCGTGCCCAGCCGGGCTGCGGCTCCCGCACCGCGCGCGCTCGCGGTGGCCGTGCTGACGCCTTCGCACCGCTCCCACTCGCGGCGGCCGGGCTGACGCTTGTGCACCGCGGCCACCCGCGGCGGCTCGGTAGAATTCCGGGGTGACCTCCCTCGACGAGCTGCCCATCCGCGACGACCTCCGTGGTCTCGAGCCCTACGGCGCCCCGCACCTGCACCTGCCGGTCGAGCTGAACGTCAACGAGAACACCCACCCCATCCCCGAAGACGTCGCCCGCGACATCATCGAGTCGATCGCCCACGAACTCATCACGGTCAACCGCTACCCCGATCGCGAGTTCACCGCCCTCCGCGAATCACTCGCCGGCTACCTCGAGGGCACCGCGCCGGGAACAGGCATCACGAGCGAGAACATCTGGGCGGCGAACGGCTCGAACGAGATCCTCCAGCACATCATGATGGCCTTCGGCGGCCCTGGCCGCTCGGTGCTCGGCTTCCCACCCACCTACTCGATGCACTCCATCATCGCCAAGGGCACCGGCACCCGGTGGATCGACGGCGATCGCGACCCCGGCTTCCTCATCTCGCCCTCCACGGCGGTCGAGTGGATCCAGAAGACCACCCCCGACATCGTCTTCTTCTGCGCCCCGAACAACCCCACCGGCACCGCGCTCGGCCTCGACACGATCCGCGCCGCCTACGACGCCTTCGACGGCATCGTGGTGGTCGACGAGGCCTACGCCGAGTTCGCCCCCGCCGGCGAGCCCACCGCGCTGTCGCTGCTCGAGGGCCGCCCGCGCCTGATCGTCTCGCGCACCATGAGCAAGGCCTTCGCGTTCGCGGGCGCCCGCCTCGGCTACCTGGCCGCCGATCCGGCGGTGACGGATGCGTTGCGGCTCGTCCGTCTGCCCTACCACCTCTCGGCGCTGACCCAGGCGGCCGCCGTCGCGGCGCTCGCCCACGCCCCCGAGATGCTCGCGATGGTCGACGACATCAAGGCGCAGCGCGACCGGATGGTCGAGGAGCTCGCCGCCCTCGGCTACTCGCCCTGGCCCACCGCGGCGAACTTCGTGCTCTTCGGCGGCGTCGACGACCCCGAGGCGCTCTGGCAGCAGCTGCTCGACCGCGGCATCATCATCCGCAACCTCAGCATCCCGGGCCACCTCCGTGTCAGCGCCGGCACCGCCGCCGAGACCACGGCCTTCCTCGACGCCATGCGCGAACTCACGCCGCCCCGCGCCTGAAAGCAGCGCGGATAGGATTGATCCCATGACCGAACCCCGCACCGCCCGCCTGCAGCGCGAGACGAGCGAGTCCTCGATCGAGCTGACCCTCGACCTCGACGGCACCGGCGTCTCCGACATCCAGACCTCGGTGCCGTTCTACGACCACCTGCTCACCGCCTTCGCGAAGCACTCCCTCACCGACCTGACGGTGCGCGCCACGGGCGACACCCACATCGACGTCCACCACACGGTGGAGGACACCGGCATCCTGCTCGGCCAGGCCATCCGCCAGGCCCTCGGCGACAAGGCCGGCATCTCCCGCTTCGGCGACGCCCTCGTGCCTCTCGACGAGGCGCTCGTGCAGGCCGTCGTCGACATCTCCGGCCGCCCCTTCCTCGTGCACTCCGGCGAGCCCGCCGGCTTCGAGTACCACCTGATCGGCGGCCACTTCACCGGCTCGATGGTGCGTCACGTCTTCGAGGCCATCACCTTCAACGCCGGCCTCACCGTGCACGTCACCGTGCTCGGCGGCCGCGACCCGCACCACATCGCCGAGGCCGAGTTCAAGGCCTTCGCCCGCGCTTTGCGCCAGGCCAAGGCGCTCGACCCGCTCGTTCAGGGCATCCCCTCCACGAAGGGGGCGCTGTGAGCACGAAAGGCGCACCGAGCGTCGTCGTCCTCGACTACGGCAGCGGCAACATCCACTCGGCGGCGAAGGCCCTCGAGCGCGCCGGCGCCGACGTCACCGTCACGGGCGACCGGCAGAAGGCGATGGACGCCGACGGCCTCCTCGTCCCGGGCGTCGGAGCCTTCAGCGCCGTGATGGACCAGCTCACCGCCGTGCGCGGGGGAGAGGTCATCGACCGGCGCCTCGCCGGAGGCCGCCCCGTGCTCGGCATCTGCGTCGGCATGCAGGTCATGTTCGCCGACGGCATCGAGCGTGGCGTCGACACCGAGGGCCTCGGCGAGTGGCCCGGCGTCGTCGAGCCGCTCAAGGCGCCCGTCGTGCCGCACATGGGCTGGAACACGGTCGACGCCCCCGAGGAGTCGGTGCTCTTCGACGGCATCCGTGACGAGCGCTTCTACTTCGTGCACTCCTACGCCGCCCAGGACTGGCAGATCGACCCCGACCCCAAGCGCCGCCCGGCGCGGGTCACCTGGGCCGACCACGGCGGCCGCTTCATCGCGGCGGTCGAGAACGGCCCGCTCTCGGCCACCCAGTTCCACCCCGAGAAGTCCGGCGACGCGGGCATCCGCCTGCTGCAGAACTGGATCGCCTCGCTCCGCCGCTGACGCCTCCTGTCGCCGGGCGGCCCGTGTCCTCAAGCGAGCGGATGCGCGGCCTCCGCCCCCGTCCGGTGCACGTCGACGGCCCACCGGATCCGCGGCCCCCGTTTCGACGCCGGCCGCCCGAGTCGCTACGATCGCGGAGGGCATCCACGCCCTCCGCACCAGCAAGGACACCTCATGAGCGAGTTCAACAAGGCACCGGCCCTCGTGCTGCTGCCCGCCGTCGACGTCGCGAGCGGCAAGGCCGTGCGACTCACCCAGGGCGAGGCCGGCACCGAGACCTTCCACGGCGACCCGGTCGACGCCGCTGTCGACTGGATCTCGCAGGGTGCGGAGTGGATCCACCTCGTCGACCTCGACGCCGCCTTCGGCCGCGGCAGCAACCTCGGCGTGATCAAGAAGGTCATCCGCCAGGCCAAGGGCGTGAACGTCGAGGTGTCCGGCGGCATCCGCGACGACCGGAGCCTGGAGACCGCGCTGGAGTCCGGCGCCAAGCGGATCAACCTCGGCACGGCCGCCCTCGAGAACCCCGAGTGGGCCGCGAGCGTCATCGCCCAGTACGGCGACGCGGTCGCTGTCGGTCTCGACGTGCGCGGCACGACGCTCGCCGCCCGCGGCTGGACGCAGGACGGCGGCGACCTCTGGCACGTCATGGACCGCCTCGAGGAGGCCGGCTGCGCCCGCTACGTCGTCACCGACGTGACGAAGGACGGCACACTCAAGGGTCCGAACGTCGACCTCCTCCGCCAGGTGATGGAGCGCACCTCCCGCCCGGTCATCGCCTCGGGCGGCATCTCGAGCCTCGACGACCTCGTCGAGCTGCGCGCGCTCGTGCCGCTCGGCCTCGAGGGCGCGATCGTCGGCCGCGCCCTCTACTCCGGCGCGTTCACCCTCGCCGAAGCCCTGGACGTGGCATCTGACTGACGACCCGGGCGCTCAGCCCGAGGCGGCCCGCGCCCTGCCCTCCCACTTCGCCGACTCCGCCGGACAGCCCTGGCAGGGCCGGCACTTCGAGTCGCACGGCACCCCGAGCGACGACGACGGCAGCGCCCCGCCGGCTCTGCTCGCAGCCCTGACGTCGTTCCGCGCGGGGGAGGGGTCTCCGGATGCGGTGGTCGACGCCGTCCGCGACGTGCGCCTGCTCGTCCCGCTAGTCGCCCACGCCGGCGACGAGGGCGTCACCGACACCGGCCTCCGCGTCGACAAGACGCAGGAGCTCTCGCTCGTCACGGTCGCCGGCCCCGGCGGCCGCACCGTCCTCCCGGCCTTCACCTCGGTGGCCGCGCTCGGCGCCTGGAACCCCGACGCCCGCCCGATCCCGGTCGCCGCTCCCCGCATGGCCCTGGCCGCCGTCGCCGAGGGCACCGAGCTGATCGTGCTCGACCCGGGCTCGGCGACCGAGTTCGTGCTGCGCCGCCCCGCGGTCTGGGCCATCGCCCGCAGCGCGCCTTGGCTTCCCGCGGTCGACGAGCCCGAGGTGCTCGCAGCGTTCGAGGCGAGCGTCGCCGACGAGCCCGCCGTGGCGGCACTCCGACTCGTGGCGGGCGACCCGGGCTACCGGATGCTCGGGCACGACGTCGTGGTCGTGCTGGCCCTCGTGCCCGGCCTCGACCAGGCGGCGCTCGGGGCGCTGACGTCGCGGCTGCAGGAGCGCTGGGCCGCGCATCCGCTCATCGCGGAGCGCGTGGACTCGCTCGGGGTGCGCCTGACCGCGGTCGGCTAGGCCGACCAGCCTCAGTTCACCGGGCCGGTGTACTTCTCGCCCGGGCCCTCGCCCACGGCGTCGGGTACCGCGGACGCCTCGCGGAACGCGAGCTGCAGTGAACGCAGGCCGTCGCGGAGGCTTCTGGCGTGCTGGTCGCCGAGGAACGGCGCCGAGGCGGTGACGAGCCCCGCGAGGGCCGTGATGAGCTTGCGGGCCTCGTCGAGGTCGAGCTCGAGATCGGGGTCGTCGGCCAGGCCGCACTTCACCGCGGCGGCGCTCATGAGGTGCACCGCGGTGGTCGTGATGACCTCGACGGCCGGCACCTCCGCGATGTCGCGGATGGCGTCTGAGCTGTCGTCGAAGTGGCTGGAGTCGCTCATCGCGAAGAGGTCCTTACTGTTCGGGCGAGTCTCTGCTAGACTCTTCGAGGCTCTGGGGTCATCGGCCCCAGTACGAAAGTGGAGAATCTCCCACCCGCGCATACCGCTTCATCAGGTTACCGGGTCTGCACACCCCTCCCGCTCCGGCGGGAAGACCGGGTGTGACGTGCCGTGATGCGAATGAGAATTCGCGAGCGCGCGTGGTTCCTTGCTTTCGCCCACACACGAAACTAAGGAGCAACGCATCAGCGATCCCCGTACAAACGACCGTATCCGTGTCCCCGAGGTTCGCCTCGTGGGCCCCGGTGGCGAGCAGGTCGGCGTCGTCAGCATCGACGTCGCACTCCGGCTCGCCCAGGAGGCTGACCTCGACCTCGTCGAGGTCGCGCCCAACTCCAAGCCCCCGGTCGCGAAGATCATGGACTACGGAAAGTTCAAGTACGAAGCCGCGCAGAAGGCCAAGGAGGCCCGCCGCAACCAGGCGAACACCATCCTCAAGGAGGTGCGCTTCCGCCTGAAGATCGACGTGCACGACTACGAGACCAAGCGCAAGCGCGCCGAGGGCTTCCTCAAGGCGGGCGACAAGGTCAAGGCGATGATCCTCTTCCGCGGCCGTGAGCAGTCGCGTCCCGATCAGGGCGTCCGTCTCCTCCAGCGCTTCGCGGAGGACGTCTCCGAGTTCGGCACCGTCGAGTCGACCCCGACCATCGACGGCCGCAACATGGTCATGGTCATCGGCCCTCTGAAGAACAAGTCAGAGGCCAAGGCCGAGCAGAACGCGAAGCGCGATGCGAACAAGGCCCGTGCTCACGAGCCGGCCCCCACGAACCCCGGCGACGAGCCGGACGCTCAGGCCACCTCGGCCGAGTAGTAATCCCGACCGGCCTCCCCGGCCGCGACAAGCCCGAACAACACAAGGAGAACCATGCCCAAGCAGAAGACGCACTCCGGTGCCAAGAAGCGTTTCAAGGTCACCGGCAGCGGCAAGATCATGAAGCAGCAGGCCGGTATGCGCCACAACCTGGAGGTCAAGGCTCCCGGGCGCAAGGCTCGCCTGAACAAGGACCAGGTGCTGTCCAAGGCCGACACCAAGGTCGCCAAGAAGCTTCTCGGCCTGTAGCCACCGCTGCAGCAGCCGACCTAGACGAGAAAGAAGAAGAGCAATGGCAAGAGTGAAGAGGGCTGTCAACGCCCACAAGAAGCGTCGGGTCATCCTCGAGCGCGCCGAGGGCTACCGCGGTCAGCGGTCGCGTCTGTACCGCAAGGCCAAGGAGCAGGTCACCCACTCCCTCGTCTACTCCTACCGCGACCGCCGTGCGCGCAAGGGCGACTTCCGCCGCCTGTGGATCCAGCGCATCAACGCCGCGTCGCGTGCGAACGGCCTGACCTACAACCGCCTCATCCAGGGCCTCGCCCTGGCCGGCATCGAGGTCGACCGCCGCATCCTGGCCGAGCTCGCCGTGAACGAGCCCGCCACCTTCGCGTCGATCGTCGCGAGCGCCAAGGCCGCTCTTCCCGCCGACACCTCGGCTCCGAAGACCGCCGCGTAACTCCACCTCGCAGCACGACCCACAACAGAAGAGAGTCAGCCGCATGCTCGACAATCCGCGATCACCGCGCGTTCGGGCTGTGGCGAAACTCGCCAAGAAGGGAGCCCGGTCCGAGACCGGGCTCTTCCTCTTGGAGGGGCCGCAGGCGGTCGCCGAGGCGCTGACGTTCGCGCCGCACCTGGTGATCGACCTGTTCGCGACCCCGACTGCGCTCGACCGCTACGACGAGATCGCCCGCAAGGCGGCCGACTCCGAGATCGAGGTCGAGTTCGTCACCGAGCACGTCCTCGACGCGATGGCCGACACGGTCACCCCCCAGGGCTTCGTGGCGGTCTGCCGCCAGTTCCCCACGGCCCTGAAAGACATCTTCGCCGCGGGCCCCCGTCTCATCGCGGTGCTCGAGGAGGTGCGCGACCCGGGCAACGCCGGCACGATCATCCGGGCGGCGGATGCGGCGGGTGCCGACGCGGTCATCCTGACGGGGCGCTCGGTCGACCTGTACAACCCCAAGGTGGTGCGCTCGACGACGGGCTCGCTGTTCCACCTCCCGGTCGCCGTCGAGGCGACCCTCGACGACGTGCTGCGCCGCGCCCGTGAGGCCGGGCTGCAGGCCCTGGCGGCCGACATCAAGGGCGACGACCTGCTCGACGTGCGAACCGCCGGCGTGCTCGCGAAGCCGACCGCCTGGGTCTTCGGCAACGAGGCCAGAGGGCTCACCGACGACGACCTCGCCGCGGTCGACCGGGCCGTCTCGCTGCCGATCTACGGCCAGGCCGAGTCGCTGAACCTCGCCACCGCCGCGTCGGTGTGCCTGTACGAGAGCGCGTTCGCCCTGCGCTCCTGAGCATGTTTCGCTTCGGTTACAGAAGCGCTCCCCGCGTTGCACCCCCCTGAACGGGTGTGGTTGGGTGTTCACCATGAGTTCCGCCGATACCCCTGTTCGAGTGTCAGGCGGCGCCGAGGCCCCGCTCGTCGTGATCGATCACGTCGACAAGCACTTCGGTGAGCTGCACGTGCTGAAAGACATCTCCTCCACCGTCGCCCGCGGCGAGGTCGTGGTGGTCATCGGCCCCTCGGGGTCGGGCAAGTCGACCTTCTGCCGCGCGATCAACCGCCTCGAGACCATCGACTCCGGCACCATCACCATCGACGGCACGGTGCTGCCGAGCGAGGGGCGCGAGCTCGCCACGCTGCGGGCCGACGTCGGCATGGTGTTCCAGTCGTTCAACCTGTTCGCGCACAAGACGGTGCTCGAGAACGTCACGCTCGCCCCGATGAAGGTGCGCGGGCTCTCCCGCAAAGACGCCGAGGCGCGCGCCATGACCCTCCTCGAGCGCGTCGGAGTCGCCAACCAGGCGAAGAAGATGCCGGCCCAGCTCTCCGGCGGCCAGCAGCAGCGCGTGGCCATCGCTCGCTCGCTCGCGATGGAGCCGAAGCTCATCCTGCTCGACGAGCCCACCAGCGCACTCGACCCCGAGATGATCAACGAGGTGCTCGACGTCATGGTCGGTCTCGCGAAAGACGGCATGACGATGATCGTCGTCACCCATGAGATGGGCTTCGCCCGCAAGGCGGCCGACCGCGTGCTCTTCATGGCCGACGGCCGCATCGAGGAAGAGGCTGCCCCCGAGCAGTTCTTCGGCAACCCCCAGTCACCGAGAGCGAAAGACTTCCTCTCCAAGATCCTCGCCCACTAGGCGGGAACCATCCCGCGCGTCTGCCGCGGGGAACACAGCACACGAGAGGTACGACCAATGAAGCACACGAAGCTATCGTTCTTCGCACTCGCCGCGGCGACCGCCCTGGTCCTGACGGGATGCGCGGGGTCCGACGACGCCGCCGACAGCGAGGAGACGCCAGAGGCGGCGCCCACCTTCGCTGCGGGCTCCACGATGGAGCGCCTGTCCAGCGCCGGTGAGATCACCATCGGCACCAAGTTCGACCAGCCGCTGTTCGGGCTCGTCGGCCCCGACGGCACGCCCGAGGGCTTCGACGTCGAGATCGGCAAGATCATCGCCGACAAGCTCGGCATCGACGACGACAAGATCAAGTGGGTCGAGACGGTCTCGGCCAACCGCGAGCCCTTCATCCAGAACGGCGAGGTCGACATCGTGGTGGCGACCTACACGATCAACGACAAGCGCAAGGAGGTCATCTCGTTCGCAGGGCCGTACTACACCGCCGGCCAGAGCATCCTGACCCTGAGCGACAACGACGACATCACGACCGAGGACGACCTGGTCGGCCAGAAGGTCTGCTCGGTCACCGGCTCGACCCCGGCAGCCAACCTCGAGGCGCTCGGCGCCGACGTGGTGCTCACCGACACCTACACGAACTGCCTCGAGCCGCTGCGCACGGGCCAGGTCGTCGCGGTCTCGACCGACAACGTCATCCTCGCCGGCCTCGCCGCGCAGAACGAGGGCGAGTTCCAGGTCGTCGGCAAGCCCTTCACCGAGGAGCCCTACGGCATCGGCCTCGCGAAGGACGACACCGACTTCCGCACCTTCATCAACGACACCCTCGAGGAGTCCTACGAGGACGGCTCCTACGAGGAGGCGTGGAACGAGACGGCCGGCGCCGTGCTGCCGTTCGTCGAGCCCCCGGCGGTCGACCGCTACTGATCCATCCGGTGGGGAGCCGCTCCGGCGGCTCCCCACCTCCCTGCCCGTTCCCACCCACCGACAAACAGACCGATAGAGAGGAGTGCGAGTGAACGTCGTCATCGACAACCTGCCGGCCTATCTCGAGGGCTTCGGCCAGACGCTCTCGCTGCTCCTCATCGCAGGGCTGGGAGCGCTCGTGGTCGGCACGCTCGTCGCCGCCATGCGCATCTCGCCCGTGCCGGCGCTCTCGAGCGTCGCCGCCGTGTACACCGAGCTGCTGCGCAACACCCCGCTCACCCTCGTGCTGTTCTTCTGCGCGATCATCCTGCCCTACCTCGGGTCGGAGCTGCCCTACTTCTGGTGCGCCGTCATCGGCCTCACCGCCTACACCTCGCCGTTCGTCGCCGAGGCGCTGCGCTCGGGCATCAACGGCGTGCCTGTCGGCCAGGCCGAAGCGGCGCGCAGCCTCGGGCTCGGCTTCGGTCAGACGGTGAGCATCGTCATCTTCCCTCAGGCGTTCCGGATGGTCATCCCGCCGCTGATCAACGTGCTGATCGCCCTGACCAAGAACACCTCGGTGGCCGGCGGCTTCTTCGTGGCCGAGCTCTTCGGGGTCGGCCGCACGCTGGCCAACGCCAACGGCAACGCGGTGATCGCGGTGCTGCTCGCGGTGGCCACCTTCTACCTCGTCATCACCATCCCGCTCGGCATCCTCGCCGGACGGCTCGAGAAGAGATTCGCGGTGCAGCGATGAGCGCCTCCGTCCTGTTCGACGCCCCGGGACCGCGCGCCAAGCGCCGCTCCCGCATCGCGTCGGCGATCGTCATCGTGGTCGTGCTCGCCGGCCTCGCCTGGATCGTCTACACCCTCGCCCAACCGCGCGAGTCCGGCGGCATCACCCTGCCCGGCTACTTCGACTGGACCCGCTGGGAGAAGCTCGTCACCGACCCCGAGTTCTGGGGCGCGGTGGGCCGCGGTGTGCTCGGCACGCTGCAGGCGGCGGCGATCGCCGCGGTCGGCGCCATCGCGATCGGCGTGCTCTTCGCCCTGCTCCGCACCTCGCCGCTCGCCGTCGTGCGGGTGCCGACGACGATCCTGCTCGAGTTCTTCCGCGGCATGCCCGTGCTGCTGATGATGCTCTTCATCCTCCTCGTGGGGTCGACGGGAGCGTTCTGGGCGGTCGTCATCGCCCTGGCCGTCTACAACGGGGCCCTGATCGGGGAGGCGCTGCGGGCCGGCATCGTCTCGCTGCCCCGCGGCCAGCGCGAGGCCGGGCTGAGCCTCGGCCTCACTCGGCTTCAGACCAAGCTGCAGATCGAGTTCCCCCAGGCGTTCCGGCAGATGCTGCCGATCATCGTCGCCCAGCTCGTCGTGCTGCTGAAAGACACCAGCCTCGGCTACATCGTCGGCTACAACGAGCTCATCCGCACCACGATGAACAACCTGTCGAGCTTCTACGGCAACCGCTACCTCTTCACGCTGTTCCTCATCACGCTCGTGATCTACCTGGCGATCAACCTCACCCTGTCGTGGGTCGCCCGCCGGCTGGCGCGGCGCCGATCGCAGAAGGTTGCGGCGGTGCTGCTCGACGGCGGCGCCCAGGGCGGCCGTGCGATGCCCGGCCCGCTGGCGGCGGCGAACGGCAACCCGGAGAACGCGGCGACGGAATAGACGCCGCGACGGAATAGACCGGCGACGCAAGAGATCGGGCGGCGCAACCGCACCGCACCCCGTAAACTTGTGCCTCGTGTCTGAACCCATCGCCATCACCGAGCAGGCGGTGAGCGACGCGGTCGACGCGGCGCTCGCAGCGCTCGCGACCGCCACCGACTCCGCCGAGCTCCGCTCCGTGCGCTCCGCCCACGCGGGGGAGGGCTCGACCCTCGCCACGCTCAACGCGCAGATCAAGTCGCTGCCGGGCGACCAGAAGGCCGCCGCCGGCAAGCTCGTCGGCCAGGCCCGCGCCCGGGTCAACCAGGCCATCGCCGCTCGCGAGACCGAGGTCGTCGCCCTCGAGGAGGCCCAGAAGCTGGCCGCCGAGACGGTCGACGTGACGGCGCTGCCGACCCGACGCCGCATCGGCGCCCGCCATCCGCTCTCTCTTCTGCAAGACCGCATCGCCGACATCTTCGTCGGCATGGGGTGGGAGGTCGCCGAGGGCCCCGAGGTCGAGAGCGAGTGGTTCAACTTCGACGCCCTGAACTTCGACGCCGATCACCCGGCGCGCGCGATGCAGGACACCTTCTTCATCGACCCGCCCGAGTCGCACCTGGTGCTCCGCACCCACACCAGCCCCGTGCAGGTGCGGAGCCTGCTCGAGCGCCCGCTGCCCGTCTACGTGATCGCGCCCGGCCGCGTGTACCGCACCGACGAGCTCGACGCCACGCACACCCCGGTCTTCAGCCAGGTCGAGGGCATCGCCATCGACAAGGGCCTCACCATGGCGCACCTCCGCGGCACCCTCGAGCACTTCGCCACGCAGATGTTCGGCGAGGGCGCGAAGATCCGCCTGCGCCCCAACTACTTCCCGTTCACCGAGCCCAGCGCCGAGATGGACGTCTGGCAGCCGGGCGCGAAGGGCGGCGCGCGTTGGGTGGAGTGGGGCGGCTGCGGCATGGTCAACCCCAACGTGCTCCGCTCGGCGGGCATCGACCCCGACGAGTACTCGGGCTTCGCGTTCGGCATGGGCATCGAGCGCACCCTGCAGTTCCGCAACGACCTCAACGACATGCGCGACATGGTCGAGGGCGACGTGCGCTTCTCCCAGCAGTTCGGAATGGTGGTCTAGTCATGCGTGTTCCTCTCTCCTGGCTCGCCGAGTACGTCGACCTCCCCGTCGGCGCCTCGATCGCCGACGTCCACGCCGCCCTCGTCAAGGTCGGTCTCGAAGAGGAGGGGTCTCACGACTTCGACCTCCAGGGCCCCATCGTCGTGGGGCAGGTGCTCGAGTTCGTGCCCGAGCCGCAGTCCAACGGCAAGACCATCCGCTGGTGCCAGGTGCGCGTCGCCCCCGAGGGGCAGCAGGCCGCCGACGGCGGGGCGGATGTGCGCGGCATCGTCTGCGGCGCCGGCAACTTCTTCGAGGGTGACAAGGTCGTCGTGACGCTTCCGGGCGCCGTGCTGCCCGGCGGCTTCGCCATCGCGGCCAGAAAGACCTACGGCCACGTCTCCGACGGCATGATCGCCTCGGCGCGCGAGCTCGGACTGGGGGAGGACCACGACGGCATCCTCCGCCTCAGCACCCTGGGCCTCGACCCCGAGGTCGGCACCGACGCGCTCCCGCTGCTCGGGCTCGACGACGAGGCCGTCGAGGTCAACGTCACGCCCGACCGCGGCTACGCCTTCAGCATCCGCGGCATCGCGCGTGAGTTCTCGAACTCCACGGGTGCGGCCTTCCGCGACCCGGTGGCCCGCGTGACGCCGGTCGCCACGAACGGCTTCCCGGTCGCCATCCACGACGAGGCGCCCATCCGCGGCCGCGTCGGTGCGACGGTGTTCGTCACCCGCGTGGTGCGCGGTGTCGACCCCACCCGGCCGAGCCCCGCCTGGCTGGTGTCGCGGCTGAAGCTCGCCGGCATCCGCTCGATCTCGCTCGTGGTCGACATCACCAACTACGTGATGCTCGAGTTCGGGCAGCCGATCCACGGCTACGACCTGGATGCGCTGCAGGGCGGCCTCGTCGTGCGCCGCGCCGCGCCGGGCGAGACCCTCGAGACCCTCGACGGCCAGACCCGCACGCTCGACGCCGAAGACCTCGTGATCGCCGATGACCGCGGAGCCATCGGCCTCGCGGGCGTGATGGGCGGAGCCTCGACCGAGATCGGCGACGCCACCACGAACGTGCTCGTCGAGTCGGCCAACTTCGACCCCGTGTCGATCGCCCGCACCGCGCGCCGGCACAAGCTGCCGAGCGAGGCTTCCCGCCGCTTCGAGCGCGGGGTCGACCCGGCCGTCGCCCAGCCGGCCGCCGCTCGCGTGGTCGAGCTGCTCGAGACGCTCGCCGGAGGCGCGGCCGACGACGGTCTCGGGTCGGTGCACCACGAGCATCCGGAGCCCGGCTCGATCGTGCTGCCCTTCGGCTTCGTGCAGCGCCTCGTCGGCGTCGACTTCACCAGCGACGAGACCGCTCACGCGCTCGCCGAGATCGGCGCCACCGTCGAGGAGACCTCGGCCGGCTTCGTGGTCACGCCGCCGTCGTGGCGCCCCGACATCACCGACAAGGCCTCCCTCGCCGAGGAGGTCGCGCGCATCGTCGGCTACGACCGCATCCCGTCGATCCTCCCCGTCGCGCCTCCCGGCCGGGGCCTCACGGTCTCCCAGGTGACCCGTCGTCGCACGGCCGACGTGCTCGCGGCCGGCGGCCTCACCGAGGTGCTCGCGTACCCGTTCATCGGAGCTGCGATGAACCGCGCCTTCGGCAGCCCGCGCGACGAGGAGGTGCCGGCCATCCGCGTCGCGAACCCGCTCGACGCCGAGGCGTCGCTGCTGCGCACCTCCCTCCTGCCCGGCCTGATCGACATCGCGCGCCGCAACCTCTCGCGCGGCCTCACCGACCTCGGGCTGTTCGAGCTCGGCCTCGTCTTCCTGCCCGAGGCGGGGCGCGAGTACGGCCAGGCCGAGCTGCCGGCGGGCGCCCGCCTGCCTGACGCCGGCGAGCTGGCCGAGCTGCACAGCGGCATCCCGCCGCAGCCGCGCCACATAGGCGTACTTGTGCTGGGCAACGCGGTCGACAAGCAGCCCGGCCAGCCCGCCGTGCCCGCCGGCATCGCCGACGTGCTCGACGTGGTGCGCCTCGTCGAGTCGGCGCTCGCCGTAGAGCTGCGCATCGCCGCCGGATCGCACTCGGCGATGCACCCGGGGCGCACGGCCGAGGTCTTCGTGCGGGGCACCGACGGGGCCGAGCGGAGCGTCGGCTTCGCCGGCGAGCTGCTGCCGACGTTGACGCACGAGCTCGACCTGCCCCGCGTGGTCGGGGTGGCCGAGCTCGACCTCGACGCGCTGCTCGCGGCCGCGGGCGAGGCGATCGAGGTCGCCCCGATCTCGGGCTACCCGGCCGCCACCCAAGACCTGTCGCTGGTCGTCGACGCGTCCATCCCGGCCGGCGACGTCGAGCAGGCCGTGGTCGAGGGCGCGGGCGAGCTGCTCGAGAGCATCCGCCTGGTCGACGACTACCGGGGCACGGGTGTTCCGGACGCCGCCAAGTCCCTGACGTTCGCCCTCCGCTTCCGGGCCCCCGATCGCACCCTCACCTCCGCCGAGGCGAGCGAGGCGAAGCTCGGCGGCGCGGCGAAGGCCGGCGAGCTCTTCGACGCCACCGTGCGCGAGTAGCCCCCGGCGCCCCTCGCGAAAAGGGGGTGCCCGCTACCGGCTAGATTTGACCCATGGTCTATTCAGTTGCGGTCGCGGGTGCCTCCGGGTACGCCGGAGGCGAGGTCCTGAGGCTCCTCAGCGCGCATCCGGAGTTCAAGGTGCGAACCGTCACGGCGCACAAGAACGCCGGCCAGCCGCTGATAGAGGTGCAGCCGCACCTCCGCTCCTACGCCGACCTCGTGCTGCAGGACACCTCGGCCGAGACCCTGAAGGGCCACGACGTGGTCTTCCTCGCGCTGCCGCACGGGCACTCCGGGGCGCTCGCCGCCGAGCTCGGCGACAGCGCGCTCGTGGTCGACTGCGGCGCCGACCACCGGCTCACCGACGAGAACGCCTGGCTCGAGTTCTACCGCTCCGAGTACCACGGCTCCTGGCCCTACGGCCTGCCCGAACTCGTCCGACTGAACGGCGGCAAGCAGCGCGAGGCGCTGGCCGGCGTGAACCGCATCGCGGTGCCCGGGTGCAACGTCACCGCCGTGAGCCTCGCGCTCGCGCCGGGCCTGCGGGCGGGCGTCATCCAGGCCGCCGACCTGGTCGCGGTGCTCGCGGTCGGCCCCTCGGGCGCCGGGAAGACCCTGCGCACCGACCTCCTCGCGAGCGAGCTGCTCGGCTCGGCTCACGCCTACGGCGTCGGGGGAGTGCACCGGCACGTGCCCGAGATCGTGCAGAACCTCGAGGGCGCCTCGGGCGAGAAGGTCACCGTCTCGTTCACCCCGATGCTCGTGCCGATGGCGCGCGGCATCATCGCCACCTCGACCGCTCGCCTGCAGCCCGGAGTCAGCGCCGCCGACGTGCGCTCGGCCTGGGAGCTCGCCTACGCCGACGAGCCGTTCGTGCACCTGCTGCCCGAGGGCTCGTTCCCCAAGGTGGCCGACGTGCTCGGCTCGAACTCGGCCCTGATCGGCCTGGCCGTCGACGAGGCCGCCGAGCGCGTGGTCACGGTGACGGTGCTCGACAACCTCGTCAAGGGCACCGCCGGCGCCGCCATCCAGTCCACCAACATCGCCCTGGGCCTGCCCGAGA
The DNA here is from genome assembly GCF_013205105.1 of Herbiconiux sp. VKM Ac-2851. Classification (NCBI taxonomy): domain Bacteria; kingdom Bacillati; phylum Actinomycetota; class Actinomycetes; order Micrococcales; family Microbacteriaceae; genus Herbiconiux; species Herbiconiux sp. VKM Ac-2851. Next base: position 1,046,758 of record NZ_JABMLJ010000003.1, read on the forward strand.
CCCTCGGCCTGCCCGTGAACGGAGTCGCCCCGTGAGCGTCACCCACCCCGCCGGCTTCACGGCGGCGGGCGTCGCCGCCGGCCTCAAGTCCACCGGCGCCCGCGACCTCGCACTGGTCGTCAACCAGGGCCCGCTGCAGCACGCCGCCGCGGTGTTCACGTCGAACCGCGCCAAGGCGAACCCGATCCTCTGGTCGCAGCAGGTGATCGCCGACGGGCGCGTCTCGGCCGTCGTGCTGAACTCCGGCGGCGCCAACTGCTTCACGGGAGCCTTCGGCTTCCAGACCACCCACGCCACGGCCGAGGCCGTCGGCACCGCGCTCGGCGTCTCGCCCGGCGACGTGCTCGTCTGCTCCACCGGCCTGATCGGTGTCGGCGACCAGAGCTTCCGCGACGCCATCCTGCAGAACGTGCCCGCGGCCGCCGACGCGCTCGGCGCCGAGGGCGGCCACGACGCGGCCCTGGCGATCATGACCACCGACTCGCACCCGAAGGAGGCCGTCGTCGAGGGCGAGGGCTGGTCGATCGGCGGCATGGCCAAGGGGGCGGGGATGCTCGCGCCCGGCCTCGCGACGATGCTGGTGGTCATCACCACCGACGCCGTGCTCCCGCCCGCCGCACTCGACCGGGCGCTCCGGGCGGCCACCCGCGTCACCTTCGACCGCCTCGACTCGGACGGCTGCATGTCGACCAACGACACCGTCGCCCTGATGGCGAGCGGAGCATCCGGCATCGACGCCGACGAAGCCGCCTTCACCGACGCCCTCACCGCGCTCTGCCGCGATCTCGCGCTGCAGCTGCAGGCCGACGCCGAGGGGGCGAGCCACGACATCGCGATCGAGGTCGTCAACGCCGCCAGTGAAGACGACGCCGTCGTCGTCGGTCGCGCCGTCTCGCGCAGCAACCTGCTGAAGGCGGCCATCTTCGGCAATGACCCCAACTGGGGCCGGGTGCTGGCCGCGCTGGGAACGACCGACGCCGCCTTCGACCCCTACGCCATCGACGTCTCGATGAACGGCGTGATGGTCTGCCGCAGCGGCGAGCCGGGTGACGACCGCGAGCTGGTCGACCTCACGCCGCGCGCCTGCACGATCCTGATCGACCTCAAGGCGGGCGACGCCACGGCGACGATCTTCACCAACGACCTCACGCACGACTACGTGCACGAGAACAGCGCGTACGCCAGCTGATGGCCGAGCACATCACGCGCACCGCGGCCGACGCCCAGCTCGCCCACGTCAAGGCGAACACCCTGATCGAGTCGCTGCCCTGGCTCAAGCGCTTCCACGGCGAGATCGTGGTGATCAAGTTCGGCGGCAACGCCATGGTCGATCCGGCGCTGCAGCGCACCTTCGCCGAGGACATCGTGTACCTCCGCTACGCCGGCCTGAAGCCCGTCGTCGTGCACGGCGGCGGCCCGCAGATCTCGAAGATGCTCGACCGGCTCGGCATCGCCAGCGAGTTCCGCGGCGGCTACCGGGTGACGAGCCCCGAGGCCATGGACGTGGTGCGGATGGTGCTCACCGGGCAGATCAGCCGCGACATCGTCAGCAACATCAACGAGCACGGCCCGCTCGCCGCCGCCCTCTCGGGTGAGGACGCGGGGCTCTTCGAGGGCCGCCGGCGCGGTGTCGAGATCGACGGCGAGCTCGTCGACCTCGGCCTGGTCGGCGACGTGATCGGTGTGAACCCCGAGGGCGTGCAGGCGCAGCTCGATGCGGGTCGCATCCCGGTCGTCTCCTCGATCGCGCCCGACATCGACGCCCCCGGTCAGGTGCTGAACGTGAACGCCGATGCGGCGGCCGCCGCCCTCGCCGTCGCGCTCGGGGCCGCGAAGCTCGTCGTGCTCACCGACGTGCCCGGGCTCTACAGCGACTGGCCGAACCGCGACTCGCTCGTCTCCGAGATCGAGAGCGAGGAGCTCCGCGCCCTGCTGCCCGGCCTCGAGTCGGGCATGATCCCCAAGATGGCCGCGTGCCTCGAGGCCGTCGACGGCGGTGTGCCCAAGGCCGCCATCATCGACGGGCGCGAAGCGCACTCGGTGCTGCTCGAGATCTTCACCCCCGGCGGCTTCGGCACCGAGGTCGTGCCGACGCACGAGCCCTGACCGGGCACCCCGCGCCCGCGCACCCCGCTCCGGCTGAAGCGGCCACCCCCACCCACCCACCCGCCCCGACACCGACCCGGAAGGCCCGTCTTGTCCTCCTCCCCGTGGAAGAACCGCTTCGACGAATCGCTCATGCGCACGATGGGCATGCCACTGCGCTTCCTCGTGCGCGGCGAGGGTGCGTGGGTCTGGGACGACGAGGGCGACCGCTATCTCGACTTCCTCGCCGGCATCGCGGTGAACTCGCTCGGTCACGCGCATCCGGTGTTCGTCGAGGCGGTCAGCCGCCAGGCCGCCACCCTCGCCCACGTGTCGAACTACTTCTCGACCCCGCCCCAGCTCGAGCTCGCCGAGCGCCTGAAGCGCCTGACCGGAGCCGGCGACGGCGGCCGCGCCTACTTCTGCAACTCGGGCGCCGAGGCCAATGAGGCGGCGTTCAAGCTCGCCCGGCTGAACGCGAGCCCCACCCGCCGGCGCATCGTCGCCCTCGAGAACGCCTTCCACGGCCGCACCATGGGGGCGCTGGCCCTCACCGGCAAGCCCGCCATGCGCGAGCCCTTCGACCCGATGCCCGGGGGAGTGGAGCACATCCCGAGCACCATCGAGGCGCTCGAGGCCACGATCGACGACTCGGTGTCCGCCCTCTTCCTCGAGCCGGTCAAGGGTGAGGCCGGCGTGATCGACCTGCCGCCGGGCTACCTCAAGCGGGCGCGCGAGCTCACCGAGCAGCACGGCGTCCTCCTCATCATCGACGAGATCCAGACCGGCGTCGGGCGCACGGGCGCCTGGTTCGCCTACATGAACGCGGGCGTCGTGCCGGATGCGGTGACCATCGCCAAGGGCATGGCCGGCGGCTTCCCGATCGGCTCTCTGGTCACCTTCGGCTGGGCCTCCGACCTGTTCCGCCGCGGTCAGCACGGCAGCACCTTCGGCGGCAACCCGCTCGCCACCGCCACCGCGAACGCCGTGCTCGGCCACATCGAGGAGGCGGGCCTCGTCGAGAACGCGCTGGTGCGGGGCGAGCAGCTGCGCGCGGTCATCCGCGAGATCGACTCGCCGCTGGTCGAGGAGGTGCGCGGTCAGGGCCTCCTGATCGGCGTCGGTCTCCGCGAGCCGGTCGCGCAGCAGCTGTCCGACGCGGCGCTCGCCTCCGGCCTCATCATCAACGCCCCGAACGACTCGAGCCTCCGCATCGCGCCGCCGCTGATCATCGGCGACGACGAGGTGCGCGAGTTCGGCAACCGCCTGCGCGCGGCGTTCGCCCTCGTCGAGGCGCTCTGAGGCCGGGCGTCCCGTCCTCCCCGGGCCCCGTCCCGGCGATCTCCCACCACGACCAGCGGATGCGCGAGCACCCGCTCCCGCTATCCTGAACCTTTCGGCGCATCCCGATCCGCGTCCCATCCCCACCCCGAGGCGAGCATGACCAGGCACTTCCTTCGAGACGACGACATCACCCCGGCCGAGCAGGCCCAGATCCTCGACCTCGCCGGGCGTCTGAAGGCCGACCGCTTCCAGGCCCGTCCGCTCGCGGGCCCGCAGACGGTCGCCGTCATCTTCGACAAGTCCTCCACCCGCACCCGCGTCTCGTTCGCGGTCGGCATCGCCGACCTCGGCGGGGTGCCGTTGATCATCTCCACCGCGTCGAGCCAGCTCGGCGGCAAGGAGACCGCGAGCGACACGGCCCGCGTGCTGGAGCGCCAGGTCGCCGCCATCGTGTGGCGCACCTACGCGCAGTCGGGCCTGGAGGAGATGGCGGCCGGTACCCGGGTGCCCGTGGTCAACGCGCTCTCCGACGACTTCCACCCGTGCCAGCTGCTGGCCGACTTCCTGACGATCCGCGAGCACCGCGGAACCCTCGCCGGGCTCACGGTGACGTTCCTCGGTGACGGCGCGAGCAACATGGCGCAGTCCTACCTGCTGGCGGGCGCGACGGCCGGGATGCACGTGCGCATCGCCTGCCCCGAGCAGTACGCCCCGCATCCGGAGGTCGTGGCCGACGCCGAGCGTCGTGCGGCCGAGACCGGCGGCTCGGTCGTCGTGCTCACCGACCCGGCGGCGGCCGCAGCGGGTGCCGACGTGATCGTCACCGACACCTGGGTGTCGATGGGCAAGGAGGACGAGAAGGCCGAGCGCGTGGCGACCTTCGGCGGCTACCAGGTCGACACCGCGCTGATGAAGACCGCCCAGCCCGACGCCCTGTTCCTGCACTGCCTGCCGGCCGACCGCGGCTACGAGGTGGCGGCCGACGTCATCGACGGGCCGCAGAGCGTGATCTGGGACGAGGCCGAGAACCGGTTGCACGCGCAGAAGGCGCTGCTGGTCTGGCTGTTCGAGCAGAACGCGGCGGATGCGGCCGCGCCGACCCCCGCTCCGGCAGCCTGAGGAGGGCGACATGACCGACGACGTCTCGAACCGCGCCGCTGAGGCCGGGGCCCTCTGGGGCGGCCGCTTCGCCGGCGGCCCCGCACCGGCTCTCGCCGAACTGAGCCGCTCCACCCACTTCGACTGGCAGCTGGCCCAGTACGACATCGAGGGATCGCGGGCGCACGCCCGAGCCCTCGCCCGAGCCGGCTACCTCACCGCGACCGAGCTGGAGGGCATGCTCTCGGCCCTCGACACCCTGGCCGAGCAGGTGGACAGCGGCGACTTCGCCCCGCTGCCGAGCGACGAGGACGTGCACTCGGCGCTGGAGCGCGGCCTGATCGAGATCGCCGGAGCCGAGCTCGGCGGCAAGCTCCGGGCCGGACGCAGCCGCAACGACCAGATCGCCACCCTGGTGCGGATGCTCCTCCGCGACCACGCGGCCACCATCACCCGCCAGCTCGTCGACCTGATCGACGCAACGGCAGCCCAGGCCGATGCGCACTTCGACGCGATCCTGCCCGGGCGCACCCACCTGCAGCACGCCCAGCCCGTGCTGCTCGCCCATCAGCTGCTGGCCCACTGCTGGCCGCTGGTGCGCGACCTCGAGCGCTTCCGCGACTGGGACCGCCGGGCGAACGCCTCGCCCTACGGCTCGGGAGCCCTGGCCGGCAACACCCTCGGCCTCGACGCCGAGCTCGTGGCGCACGACCTCGGCTTCGCGCACGGCGTCGAGAACTCGATCGACGGCACCGCGGCCCGGGACGTCGTGGCCGAGTTCGCCTACATCGCCGCCCAGATCGGCATCGACCTCTCGCGCTTCGCGGAGGAGATCATCATCTGGAACACGAAGGAGTTCGGTTTCGTCACGCTCTCCGACTCGTACTCCACGGGCTCGTCGATCATGCCGCAGAAGAAGAACCCCGACATCGCCGAGCTCGCGCGCGGCAAGTCGGGCCGGCTGATCGGCAACCTGACCGGCCTGCTCGCGACGCTCAAGGGCCTCCCGCTCGCGTACAACCGCGACCTCCAGGAGGACAAGGAGCCGGTCTTCGACTCGATCAAGACGCTCGAGGTCCTGCTGCCGGCATTCACCGGCATGGTCGCGACCCTCACCTTCCACACCGAGCGGATGGCGGAGCTCGCGCCGCAGGGCTTCTCGCTCGCCACCGACGTGGCCGAGTGGCTGGTCAAGCAGCACGTGACCTTCCGTGATGCGCACGAGATCACGGGCACCCTGGTCAAGTTCGCGGAAGACCACGGTCTCGAGCTCGACGAGCTGACGGATGCGCAGTACGCCGACATCTCACCCCACCTCACCCCGGCCGTCCGTGAGGTGCTCACCATCGAGGGATCCGTCGCCAGTCGCGACGGCTCGGGCGGCACCGCCGGAGTCCGCGTGCGGGAGCAGCTCACCGCACTGACGGAGCGCGTCCGCGCCCTGGTCACCCGGAGCGGCGAGCTCACCGGAGGCACCGAATGAGCCCCACCGGTCCGTCCAAGCCCGAGCGCGACCCGGGCGACCCCGGTTTCTGGCGACGTCCGCTGTCGAACCGGGTGGTCTGGACGATCATCGCGATCGCCGCGGTCGTCGTCGTGGCCGGCGTCCTGGTGAGCCTCGCGCTCGGCGTGCGCCTGTTCTAGGAGATCCGCCGTGATCGACTTCTCGGGCACGGCGGTCGAGGTCGCACCCCTGCTGCTCGGAGCCGTGATCGCTCACGACTCGCCCGAGGGCCGGGTGGGGGTGCGGCTCACCGAGGTCGAGGCCTATCTCGGCGACGGGCTCGACCCGGGATCGCACGCCTTCCGCGGCCGCACCCGGCGCAACGCCTCGATGTACGGCGAACCCGGACGGCTCTACACGTACTTCACCTACGGCATGCACGTCTGCGCCAACGTGGTCTGCTCGCCGGCGGGGGAGGCCTCGGCCGTGCTGCTGCGGGCGGGAGAGGTGGTCGAGGGCCACGAGCTCGCGCGGTCGCGGCGCCCCACCTCACGGTCCGACATCGATTTCGCGCGGGGCCCGGCGCTGCTGGTCAAGGCCCTCGGCATCGCGCTGAGCGACGACGGCGCCGACCTCGGCACCCCGCCGTTCTCGTTCGCCCCGGCGGACCAGCGCGCATCCGGGATCGCCACCTCGCTGCGCACGGGAGTGAGCGGCGACGGCGGCCGGCCGCCCTTCGCCTGGCGGTTCTTCCTCGAGGGCGACCCGACGGTCTCGCCCTACAAGCGCCACCCCAAGCTCGCCGCGGGCTGACGAGGCCCCCGCTGGTAGGCTCGATTCCCGTGTCAGACCTCATCGATCCCGCCGCTCTCGTGCCGCAGAACGATCCCTCGTTCGACGACGTGTGGGACGAGCTGAACTACCGCGGGCTCGTGCACGTGTCGACGGATGCGGCGGCACTGAAGGAGCTGCTCGCCGGGCCGCCGATCACGCTGTACTGCGGCTTCGACCCCACGGCGCCGAGCCTGCACCTCGGCAATCTCGTGCAGCTCCTGGTGCTGCGCCGGCTGCAGCTCGCGGGGCACAAGCCGCTCGGGCTGGTGGGCGGATCGACGGGGTTGATCGGCGACCCGCGGCCCACGGCGGAGCGCACGCTGAACACCAAGGACACCGTGGCCGAGTGGGTCGGCTACCTGCAGGGCCAGATCGAGCGCTTCCTGAGTTTCGAGGGCGAGAACGCCGCCCGCATGGTCAACAACCTCGACTGGACGGCACCGCTCTCGGCCATCGACTTCCTGCGCGACATCGGCAAGTACTTCCGGGTCGGCACGATGCTGAAGAAAGACGCGGTCTCGGCGCGGCTGAACTCCGACGCGGGTATCAGCTACACCGAGTTCAGCTACCAGATCCTGCAGGGCATGGACTTCCTCGAGCTGTACCGCAGCTACGGCTGCGTGCTGCAGACCGGGGGCAGCGACCAGTGGGGCAACCTCACGAGCGGCACCGACCTGATCCATCGCGCCGAGGGGGTGAGCGTGCACGCCATCGGCACCCCGCTCATCACGAACTCCGACGGCACCAAGTTCGGCAAGAGCGAGGGCAACGCCGTCTGGCTCGACCCGGCGCTGACGAGTCCCTACGCGTTCTACCAGTTCTGGCTCAACACCGACGACGCCGACGTGATCGCGCGGCTGAAGATCTTCACGTTCCTGCCGCGCCCCGAGATCGAGCGGCTCGAGCAGGCGGTGGCCGAGGCCCCGTTCAAGCGCGAGGCGCAGCGCACGCTCGCCTACCTGGTGACGGCGTTCGTGCACGGGGTGCCGGCGACCGAGTCGGCGATCGCGGCGGCTGCCGCCCTGTTCGGGCAGGGTGACCTGGCCGAGCTGGATGCGCAGACCGTCGCCGCGGCGGTGGCCGAACTCCCGCGGGCCGAGGTGACGGGGGAGACCTCGATCGTCGAGGCCCTCGTGGCGAGCGGACTGGTGTCGTCGACGAGCGACGCCCGTCGCGCCATCGGCCAGGGCGGGGTGTACCTGAACAACGCCAAGGTCGAGAACGACACCGAGACGATCGGCGAGCGTCGGCTCGCCGGCGGTTTCGCGGTGCTGCGCCGGGGCAAGAAGACCCTCGCCGGCCTGTCGATCAGCGGATGATCGGGGCCCGACACGCCCGGGATGCAAAGTGATTTGCGAGCCCTCGAATCGGGCCGTAATGTTCTTACTCGTCACCCCACAGGTGCGGAAAGCGGAAGAGCTTACCGGCCTCAAGCGGGACATCAGATCTTCACTTTCCTGAAGACCGTCCCTTGTGGGGACAGGTACAAAAGATGAAAAGATCACAACCCCAACACACTCCGCTTCGGAACGTCGATTTGACAGACTGAAAGCTGGTGCTAGGGTAGAGAAGTTGCCTGGAGCGGCGGCCTGAAAGGGTTCGACTCTGGTGCATCCGATCCTTGAGAACTCAACAGCGTGCACAATGTCAAATGCCAAAAACCCCGACAACTTCGGTTGTA
>NZ_JABMLJ010000004.1:0-353998 GCF_013205105.1 Herbiconiux sp. VKM Ac-2851
GGAAGCTAAGACTCTCAGCGCCGATGGTACTGCAAGGGGGACCTTGTGGGAGAGTAGGACACCGCCGGACATACTTTGAGAAATGGCCACCCAGCAATGGGTGGCCATTTCGCTTTAACATCACCACAACACCACACTGAGTACGACAGAGATCCCTAGGGGGCCATCGTGAGCGAATCCGACGACGAGCAGCGGAACACCGGCGACCGTCGACCCCCGCGGAAGGACACCGGCTCACGCCCCTTCACCGGCCGCCGCGACAGCAGCTCGGGCCCTGACCGCCCCTCTCGCTCATCCTCGAACTCCGATCGTCCCTCCCGTGACGGCGCTCGTCCCCCTCGGGATGGCGACCGTCCCTTCCGGGCCTCCGACCGTCCGTCCCGTGACGGCGATCGTCCGCAGCGCAGCGGTGACCGTCCCTCGTGCAACTCGGACCGCCCCTCGCGTGGTGGTGACCGTCCCTCCTACAACTCGGATCGCCCCGCCCGTGGTGGTGACCGTCCGTCGTACAACTCGGATCGCCCCGCTCGTGGTGGTGACCGTCCCCAGCGTGACGGCGATCGCCCGCGCTGGAATTCCGACCGCCCGTCGTCGGGTGACCGTCCGCAGCGCAGCGGTGAACGTCCGTCGTACAACTCGGACCGCCCTGCACGTGGTGGTGACCGCCCGTCGTACAACTCGGATCGCCCCGCTCGTGGTAACGACCGTCCCCAGCGGGACGGCGATCGCCCGCGCTGGAACTCCGACCGCCCGTCGTCGGGTGACCGTCCGCAGCGCAGTGGTGACCGTCCGTCGTACAACTCGGATCGCCCCGCTCGTGGTGGCGACCGTCCGTCGTACAACTCGGATCGGCCTGCACGTGGTGGTGACCGTCCCCAGCGGGACGGCGATCGCCCGCGCTGGAACTCCGACCGTCCGTCGTCGGGTGACCGTCCGCAGCGCAGCGGTGACCGTCCGTCGTACAACTCGGATCGGCCCGCCCGTGGCGGTGACCGTCCCTCGTACAACTCGGATCGCCCTGCTCGTAGCGGTGACCGTCCGTCGTACAATTCGGATCGCCCGGCCCGTGGTGGTGACCGCCCGTCGTACAACTCGGACCGGCCGGCCCGGGATGGTGACCGGCCTGCTCGCGGTGGCGACCGGCCCTACAACTCGGATCGTCCCGCCCGTGGTGGAGATCGGCCTTCCTACGGGTCGGACCGTCCGGCGCGCGGTGGAGATCGTCCGTCCTACAACTCCGACCGTTCGGATCGTGGCGGGGATCGCCCCGCCCGCGGCGGTGACCGACCGTCCTACAACTCGGATCGGCCCTCGCGCGGTGGGGACCGCCCGTCGTACGGGTCGGACCGACCGCGTGGTGGGGACCGTCCGGACCGGGGCGGCGATCGACCGCGCCGCGATGGGGGGCGCCCCGGTGGCGACGGAGAGCGTCGGCTCTGGACCCGCGACGGGAAGCCGGCGCGTGGTGACGCGGGCGCATCCCGGTTCGAACGCCCGGAGCCGACCGAGGAAGAGCGCCTGGCCAAAGAGCTGCGCATGGTGCGCACCCGCCACGACGACCCCGAGATCCCGTTCGACGTGACTCCGCGCGACCTGGACAAGGTCGCCCGCAACGAGCTCAAGACGCTGAACAAGGAGAACGCCGACGAGGTCGCCCGCCACCTGGCGATGGCCGCCCGCCTTATCGACGAGGACCCCGAGCTCGCGCATCAGCACGCGATCTCCGCGGGTCGTCGCGCCGGGCGGATCGCCGTCGTGCGCGAGACCCTCGCCATCACGGCGTACAGCACCGGTGACTACGCCCTGGCGCTTCGCGAGCTGCGGACGTATCGGCGCATCTCCGGATCCAACGAGCAGCTCGCGCTGATGATCGACAGCGAACGCGGCATGGGCCGCCCCGAGCGCGGACTCGACGAAGGCCGAGCGGTCGAACGCTCGTCGCTGTCGGTGCCGGCGCAGGTCGCCGTGGCGATCGCGATGTCGGGCGCCCGACTCGACCTCGGTCAGACGGACGCGGCGCTCGGTGAGCTCGAGATCCCGCAGCTGAAGCCGGACGTAGCGTACTCGTACAGCCCCGCCCTCTTCGACGCCTATGCCGAGGTGCTGACGGAGCTCGGTCGTGACGAGGACGCCGCCACCTGGCGCCGTCGCGCCGAGGTCGCGGCCGCAGCACTCCACGGTGACGGCGAGGACGACACCATCGAAGTCGTCGAGGACTTCGACGCCCCCGACGACGACGCGGACGCCTTCGACTCGGCCGCCTTCGATTCGGCCGATGCCGATGCCGATGCCGATGCCGATGCCGATGCCGATGCCGATGCCGGTGCGGATGCCGACGCTGATGTCGATGCCGACGACAGCTCGGCCGATCTCGACGCCGATGCCACCGGTTTCGACGATGAGACTCGGGACGCCGATGGCGCCCTCGACGCGGATGAGCCCGAGGCTGACCTCGACGACCGCGTCCGTCACGCCGACATCGACGACGCGCACAGCAGCATCGCAAGTGTCCCTGATGCTACGGACGAGGTGGATGAGGCGGGCGCAGCGTCCGAGGCCGACGCCGCACCCGCGGACGCGGTGGCTGAGGAGGCTCCCGTCGAGGCGGGATCCTACGTGGACGCGGAGGTGCCCACCGAATCCGACGACGTTCCCACGGACGTCGAGGCTGATGTCGCGTCCGTCGAGGCAGGATCCTACGTGGATGCGGAAGCGCCCACCGACGCAGAGGCCCCCGCGTCGATCACGGCGCCCACGAAGCGGACGACCCCGACGAGGGCGAAGGCCCCGGCGAAAGTTCCGGTGAAGGCCCCGGCCGAAGCGGAGGCACCGGCGAAAGCGAAGACCCCGGCTGTCGGGAAGGCTCCGGCCAAGGCGAAGGCGCAGGCTCCGTCGAAGGCGAAGGCCCCTGTCGAGGCGGAGGCCCCTGTCGAGGTGAAGGCCCGGGTCGTGGCTGAGGCCCCGGTGGAGGCGGAGGCCCCTGTCGAGGTGAAGGCCCCTGTTGAGACGGAGGCCCCGGTCGAGGCGAAGGTGCCGGTGAAGGCGAAGGCGCCGGTGAAGGCTCCGGTGAAAGCGAAGGCCCCGGCGAAGACCCCGGCTGTGGCGAAGGGGAAGGCGCCCGTTGAGACGGAGGCCCCGGTCGAGGGGGAGCCGGCCGTCGATGCGGGAGCCACGGACGAAGGCGCGGCGCAGGCAGAGGTCGCGGAGCCTGCGAAGAAGGCCGCGTCCCGAACTCGCGCCAAGGTCGCGGGTACTGCCGACGTCGCAACGGACGAGGCGTCTGCTCCGACCGAGGCCGCGCCCACCGCCAAGGCGAAAGCCCCTGCCAAAGCGAAGGCGCCCCTGAAGGCGAAAGCGCCCGCCAAGGCGAAGGCGACGGCCGCCGTGGCGGCGTCGGCGGATGAGTCCGCAGGCGCGACGGATGTCGAGGACGTGGTTCCGGCGACGAAGGCGGCTGCGAAGGCTGCGCCCGTCGCGGGCGAGGCTGCTCCGGCCAAGAAGGCGTCCGCTCGGGCGAAGGCTGCGACGGTTGCGGGCGAGGCTGCTCCGGCCGAGAAGGTGTCCGCTCGGGCGAAGGCTGTCGTTTCGTCCGAGTCCGCCGCCCCCACGGAGGACGCGGCTGCCCCGGCAGCGGCGGCCGAGGCCGACGCTCCGGCGAAGAAGACGCGGGTGAAGAAGGCGCCGGCTGCTGCTGCGCCGACCGGGGACGCAGCTGTGGCTCCGAAGAAGGCGGCGGCGAAGAAGGCCCCGGCTGCGGCTGCGCCGGATGGCGATGCGGGGGTCGCTGCCGAGAAGGCAACCGTGAAGAAGGCGCCGGTGAAGAAGGCGGCGGCGAAGAGGGCGCCTGCCACGGCTGCGGCGGGCGAGAGCGGCGGCGCGGGCGACGGCGGCGCGGGCAGCGTGGGCGGGGAGGGTGGCCGTGGGGCTGTTCGGTAAGGCGAAGGGGGAGGTCGTGCATCCGCTCGACGGGGTCGATGCCGTGCTGGCCGACCTCGACGGGGTCGTGTATCAGGGGGCCGGCGCCATTCCGCACGCGGTGGACGCGCTGAACCGGGTGGCCGCCGAGGGGCTGCGCGTGGGGTACATCACGAACAACGCCTCGCGCACCGATGCGCAGGTCGCCGGGCACCTGAGCGAGTTCGGGCTGGCCGTCGCGGCCGAGGACGTCGTGACGTCGCCGCAGGCCGCCATGCGCGTCATGCGCACGCTGATCGCGCCCGGGTCGACCGTGCTGGTCGTGGGCGGGGACGGGCTGACCTCCGAGGTCGAGAAGGCCGGGTTCGTCGTGACGCGCTCGGCCGAGGATGCTCCGGCCGCCGTCGTGCAGGGGTTCGCGCCCGAGGTGGGGTGGACCCAGCTGGCCGAGGCGGCGTTCGCGCTGCACGACCCGGCGGTGCAGTGGGTCGCCACGAACACCGACTGGACGATCCCGGTGGCTCGAGGTATCGCACCCGGCAACGGAACGCTCGTGTCGGCCGTGCACACCGCCGTCGGGCGGCTGCCCGTAGTGGCCGGCAAGCCCGAGACGACGATCTTCGAGGTGGCGGCCGAGCGGTTCTCGGCGCAGAACGCGGCGTTCATCGGCGATCGGCTCGACACCGACACGATGGGGGCGAAGCGGGCGGGACTGCGGGGGATCCACGTGCTGACCGGCATCGATCGCGCGAAGCAGCTGCTGGCGGCGCCGAAGGATTCGCGGCCCGACTTCATCCTCGACGATCTGCGGCAGCTGTTCGAGCCGTATCCGGTGGCGCGTGCCTCGCGCGACGGCGTCGAGACCACGGTGGGGTCGAGCGTCGTGACGATGAAGGGGCACGTCGTGCGGGTCGAGAGGGCCGGCGACCGGCCGGTCGATCTGCTGCGGGCCGGATGCGCGGCGATCTGGGGCTCGGGCAAGTCCATCCACGTGCTCGACGTCGATCCGGCGCTGTACAGCTGAGCTGACGCCGGGCCCCTGGCGCCTGACGCCTGACGACCGGTGCCCGGTGCGCTACCCGATGCCCGACGGGTGCGGTGGCGGGGCCGGTCGCGGCACGGTGGCAGGAAAGCGGGGGCGCGTGGCCGTCCGGCGGTGGAGCGGTGTCGGTGGGCGGCTCTACGCTCGGGGCATGGCGATCGTTCCTGACACCAAGAACTGGACGTGGGTGCTCGAGCGCGAGTGCCCCGACTGCGGCTTCGACTCCTCGGCGACGGCGGCGGGCGAGGTGCCGCGGCTTCTGCGCGAGAACGCGGCGGCCTGGCCCGCCGTGCTCGAGCGCGACGACGTGCGGGAGCGGCCCGACGAGGGCACCTGGTCGGCGCTGGAGTACGCGGCGCACGTGCGGGACGTGTTCCGCGTCTTCGACGGGCGGCTGGCGCTGATGCTCGAGCAGGACGAGCCCGATTTCGCGAACTGGGATCAGGACGCGACGGCGATCGAGGAGCGGTACGCCGAGCAGGACCCAGCGGTGGTCTCGCGGGAGCTCACCGAAGCCGCCGAGACCATGGCGCGGGCGCTCGAGGCGGTTCCCGACGACGCGTGGGGGCGGCGGGGGCTCCGCAGCGACGGGTCGGCGTTCACGGTGGAGACGCTGGCGCAGTACTTCATCCACGACCCGGTGCATCACCTGCATGACGTGCGGGGCTGACCCGCCGAGCTGCGCGAGCCGAGCCGACACACGCCGACCCAAGCCGAGCCGGGGCGGGTCCGGAGTGCCGTCAGGCCTCGGGGTCGCCGATGCGCTCGAGGGCGTCGACGATGAGCGCCCAGAAGCGCTCGTGGTCGAGGTCGACCGCGACCTGGGTGGTGCAGTCCTCCGGCGCGGGGGAACGGAAGTCGGCGACGGTCATGCCGAGCGTCAGCGTGCCCGAGAGCTCGACGTCGAGCGGCACGCGGCGGGCCGTCATCACGTCGGGGTCGATCACCCGCGCCACAGCGCAGGGGTCGTGCACGGGCGGGTGCAGGAAGCCCTGCGCCTCGAGGTAGGTTCCGGCGAAGAACTCGAGCAGCTCCTCCACGAAGCGCCCCGGCGCCGTGTCGATGGCCCGGATGCGCTCCCGCACCTCGGGCGTCGCCAGCGCCTGGTGGGTCAGATCGAGGCCGACCATGGTGAGCGGCCACGACTCGTTGAAGACGATGTGCGCGGCCTCCGGGTCGATGATGATGTTGAACTCGCTCGTCGCGCTCCAGTTGCCCACGTGGTAGCCGCCGCCCATCAGCACGACCTCCTTCACGCGCGGGACGATGCGCGGCTCCTTGCGCGCGGCCATCGCGATGTTGGTGAGGCCGCCGGTCGGCACGAGGGTGACGGTGCCGGGCTCCTCGGCCATGATCGTGTCGATGATCAGGTCGACGGCGTGACGCTCGTCGAGCTCGATCAGGGGCGCGGGCAGCACGGGCCCGTCGAGCCCCGACTCGCCGTGGATGTCGGGGGCGACCTCGACCGTGCGCACGAGCGGGCGGGCGCAGCCGGCGGCGAAGGGTACGCCGGTGATACCCGCGACCCGCGCTACCGACAGGGCGTTGCGGGTGACCTTCTCGAGGGTCTGGTTGCCGACCACCGTCGTGACGGCGAGCAGCTCGATCTCGGGGCTGCCGTGCGCGAGGAGGAGCGCGATGGCGTCGTCGTGACCGGGGTCGCAGTCGAGGATGATCTTCTTCGGCACGGGGTCTCCTCGGGGATGGGTCGGGACGAGCATCCTGAGCATATATGAAATGCGCGTTCATCTGTGCAATACTCGCGCCATGACTGACACCGACCTTGCTGCGCGCGGAGCTGCGCGCGTCGACTGGATCCGTTCACGGATGCCGCTACTCGCCCAGGCCCGGGAGGACCTCGCCGCGACCCGGCCGTTCGCCGGCCACCGCATCGGCATGTCGCTGCACATCGAGCCGAAGACGGCCGTGCTGCTCGAGACGCTCGCCGCGGGTGGTGCCGAGATCGTGGGGACGGGCAATCACGGCTCGACGCAGGACGACGTGGTCGCCTTCCTGCAGACACTCGGCATGACGCTGTTCGGGCGGCGCGACGACACCCTCGAGGAGCACCACGCCAACGTGCTGCGCGTGCTCGATGCCGAGCCCGACATGCTGCTCGACAACGGCGGCGACCTGGCGGCGGGAGTCGTCGCCCGCGGTACCGCGGAGAGCCCGATCGGTGGCACCGAGGAGACCACCTCGGGCGGCGACCGGCTGCGAGGCGAGCTCTCGGGGGCGGTGCCGTTCCCGATGATCGTGATCAACGACAGCCTGCTCAAGGCGATCGGCGAGAACAAGCACGCGGTGGGGCAGTCGGTGGTCGAGAGCTTCATGCGCATCACCAACCTGATGGTGCCCGGGCGGCGGTTCGTCGTGTTCGGCTACGGCTGGTGCGGCCGCGGGGTGGCGCACTACCTGCGGGCGCTCGGCGGCAAGGTGGCCGTGGTCGAGATCGACGAGCTCAAGGCGTTCGAGGCGGCGCTCGACGGGTTCCGGGTGTCGGACGGGCCGTCGCTCGCGCCCTGGGGAGACGTGTTCATCACCGCCACCGGTCACGCCGGCGTGCTGCCGGTCGAGGTCATCGAGCAGATGCAGGACGGGGCGGTGCTGGCGAACTGCGGGCACTTCCCGTGGGAGATCGACGTCGCCGGGCTGCGCGCGGCCGCGGTCGGCAGCCGCGAGATCATCGACGCGGTCGAGCGCATCGACCTGCCGAACGGCCGGCACGTCGTGCTGCTGGCGGGCGGGCGGATGTTCAACCTCGCCGGCCGCGAGCCGAAGGGCAACTCGCTCGAGTCGATGGACCTCGGCTTCCTGCTGCAGACCCTCTCGCTCGAGCGGGTGGCGACGGATGCGGCGGGGCTCGTCGCCGGGGCGCAGCCGGTTCCCGACGACATCGATCGCACGATCGCCCGGCGGATGCTCGCCGCCCTGCACGCGGGGGAGTGACGTGAGCGCGTCCACCGACGGGGTCGAACCCGGTGGGAAGGGGCCCGAGTACGCCGTGCCGGCGTTGGACAAGGCGCTCGACATCCTCGAGGTGCTGGCCGGGCGGCTCGAGGGGATGAGCCAGGTCGAGATCGCGGCGGCGGTGGAGCGGTCGCCGAGTCAGATCTTCCGGGTGCTGACGACGCTCGAGCGGCGGGGGTATCTCTTCCGGGAGCGGCAGACCGGGCTGTACTCGCTGTCGCTGCGGCTGTTCGACCTGGCGCACCGGCAGGAGCCGCTGCGGGCGCTGACCGCGGCCGCGCTGGCCCCGATGCGGCGGCTGGCCGACGAGACGGGGCAGTCGTGCAACCTGAGCGTGCTCGACGTGGACCGGGTGCGGGTGGTGGCGCAGGCGGAGTCGCCGGCGGACTTCGGCTTCCGGGTGCGGGTCGGGGCGACGTTCTCGGTGGAGGAGACGGCGACCGGGGCGGTGCTGCGGGCGTTCGGAGGCCGGGCGGCGGAGGGCGACGGAGGCGTGGCGGCGGGTATCCGGGAGCGCGGTTTCCTCGAGCGGGCGGATGCGGTGCGGGGGTCGATCACGGACGTGGTGTTCCCGGTGCTGGGCGCGTCGGGCGGGGCGGTGGCGGCGCTGACGGTGCCCTATGTGGCGACGAGCTACAGTGCCGTGCCCGCCGAGCAGGTGCGGGAGGCCGCCGCTCGGGCCGCCGCGGAGATCTCGGCGGGCCTCGGCGTCTGAGCCGTGAGAGCAATCAGGCGCCGTGGTGCGGGGGTCAGCGGCACTCGGCCGCGGTGGCGATCTGCTCGTCGGTGGGGCGGCCGTAGGCCTCGATGCCCGAGCCGGGGAGGTCGAAGCCCAGGCTGATCGACCACGCGGTGGCCCAGGTCTCGTGCTCCGAGCCGAAGACGGGGCCGGTGAACAGCGGCTCGCAGACGTCGCGGATGACCTGGGTGTGTCCGACCTCGTGCGCCACCAGCGCGCGGGCGTTCTCGTCGCCGTCGGCCCAGGCCTCCTCGACGGTGTAGTTCAGGCTGATGATCGACCAGCCGCCGTCACTGTCGTAGGTCTCGGCGGTGCCCGAGAGCCAGTTCTCGCCGAGCCCGTTCACCTCGGGTGCCCAGACGAAGTCGAGCACGACGCCGGCGCTGAGCGAGCGGGCGTACTCCTCGATCTCGCGGCGGGTGGCGAAGGCGGGGTCGCTCGCCTCCATGGTCTCGACCGCCTGCGAGTCGCGGAGCGCCTGCTGGGCGGTCTGGAACGAGGTGAGGAACGCGCCGTCGCGGTAGTCGGCCTGGCCCGGGTCGGCGGCGGTGTCGATGAGGTACGAGAGGTCGACCTGCGACTTGCGGCTCGCCAGCGGGCTCGCGTCGATCTCGGCTTGCGCGCGGGTGGCGAGGGAGGAGAAGTAGCCGGCCTCGGCGTCGACGACGGCTTTCTCGGCGTCGTCGGTCGCCTCGGCGGTCGCCAGGAGGAAGGTGGCGACGGTGTCGGCCCGGTGGGCATCCGCTTCGAGCTGCTCGGCCTCGCTCATCAGCTCCCAGGGGAGGGTGAAGGCCGGGGCCGGATCGGCGGCGGCCTGCTCGTCGGTCTCGGCCGGCACGGGGGTCGCGGCGGCCTCGCCGGCCTCGAACAGCGCCAGGTCGAGCGCGCCGAGCGCGGTGCGCAGGGACTCGGCCGAGGGGTCGGTGTCGGCGGCGAAGGGGCCGGAGCCGATGACCCCGCGCACGCGGTCGGCCTCGGCCTGCGAGCTGCGGGTGCGGGCGGTGAGGGCTCCGTGGGCCTCGACGGCGCCGCTCTCGCGATCGGCGAGGAGCGAGACGGCGTCGGCGCGGCGCTGGTCGGCGACGACGGTCCAGCCGTAGAAGCCGCCGAGGAGGAGGGCGACGACGCCGACGAGCGCCGCGACGATGCCGACGACCCGCAGGGCCCGGCGGCGGCGCGGCGCGGGCGGCTGGGCGGGGAAGGGCGGGAGGCCGAAGCCGCCGTCGTGCGCGATGACCGGGGCGCCGCCGGGGCCGCCGACCGGGGCGCCGTCGGGGGCGGGATCGACGCGCTCGCCGTAGCGGGGCTCAGGGATCATGGCGCGGGTCTTCCGTGTCGGCAAGCGGTGCCGTGACGTCACCCGGCGACCAGAGCATAGCCCGTGGTCGACGCTCGTCGGGTAACGATTCGGGCCGGTCGGCCAGGGCGCGGAACCCTAAGCTGGGGACATGAGCACCCCAGCGGAGGAATACCTCGTTCCCGGTTCGACCATCAGCTTCAACTCGCTTCCCAAGGTGTCGTTGCACGATCACCTCGACGGCGGTCTGCGGCCCGCCACGATCGTGGAGCTCGCGAAGCGGATCGGCCTCGAGCTGCCCGCGACCGACCCGGTGGAGCTCGGCGACTGGTTCGAGGACAGCGCCGACTCGGGTTCGCTGCCGGCCTACCTCGCGACCTTCGACATCACCATCGCCGTGATGCAGAGCCGCGAAAACCTGGTGCGCGTCGCCCGCGAGTACGTCACCGACCTGGCGGACGACGGCGTGATCTACGGCGAGGTGCGCTGGGCGCCCGAGCAGCACCTCACCGGCGGCCTCAGCCTCGACGAGGTCGTGGAGGCGGTGCAGGAGGGCATCGAGATCGGCACCGACGACGTGCGGGCGAGCGGCCGCAGCATCCGCGTCGGTCAGCTCGTGACCGCGATGCGGCACGCCGACCGCTCGCTCGAGATCGCCGAGCTGGCCGTGCGGCACCGCGAGAACGGGGTCGTCGGGTTCGACATCGCGGGGGCGGAGGCCGGGTATCCGGCGAGCAAGCACCTCGCCGCGTTCGACTATCTCGCGAAGAACTACTTCCCCACCACGGTTCACGCCGGTGAAGGGGACGGGCTGGAGAGCATCCGGGGCGCCCTGTTCGACGGGCGAGCGCTGCGGCTCGGCCACGGCGTGCGGATCGCCGAGGACATCGAGAACGAGCGGCAGGACGACGAGGCCACCTACGTCTCGCTCGGGCTGCTCGCCCAGTGGGTGAAGGACCGGGAGATCACGCTCGAGCTCTCGCCGTCGTCGAACCTGCAGACCGGGGCCGTGGCGGCGTGGGGCGACGAACTCGTCGACCACCCGTTCGACCTGCTGTACCAGCTCGGCTTCCAGGTGACGGTGAACACCGACAACCGGCTGATGAGCAACACCTCGATCAGCCGCGAACTGGCCCTGTTGACGGATGCGTTCGACTACGAGCTGGCGGACCACGAGGTGTTCCAGCTGAACGCGGCGGCGGCGACGTTCCTGCCGGTGGAGGACCGCGAGGATCTCGCGGACGCGATCTCGGACGGATTCGAGGCGCTCCAGGCGCGCTCGCGCTGATGCCGCCGGCGGTGACGGTGACGGCGGCGGTCGCGGGGGTGCTGCGGTCGCGCCGTCAGGCGGTCGCCGCGGCGGCGCCGGCCGCGTAGGCCGGCAGCTGCTGCAGCGCCCAGCTGTTGCCGTCTGGATCGTCGAAGTACACGAACAGGCCCCAGCCCTCGTCGACCACCTCCGAGCAGGTGACCCCGTTCTCGACGAGGTGGGCGCGGGCCTCGGCGGCATCCGGCACCACGATCTGAACGCCCTTCTGCGTACCGGGCACCATCTCGCCGATGCCCGTGCCGAAGGCGATCGAGCAGGCCGAGCCGGGCGGGGTCAGCTGCACGAAGCGGATCTCGGGCGTCGGCGACTGGTCGTGGTCGGCGTGGAAGCCGAGCTGGTCGACGTAGAACGCCTTGGCGCGGTCGACGTCGGTGACGGGGATGAAGACGAGCTCGATCTTCCAGTTGTCGATCATGGCCGCGATTCTGCTCGGGTGGCGCGACGGCGTCAAGGGCACCGTCAGGCGACGGTCGGGCCGGTCGCAGGGAACTCCCCGGTTGGGGTCGCGCCGGGCTGAGAGAATGAGCCTGCGATGACGTACCAGATGCCCCCGCTCGATCAGTTGCCGGATGCGGCGATCGCCCTCCGCCGACCCGCCGGCGACTGGCAGTCCGCCGTGCTGCGCGCCGCCGAGGCGCTCACGGCGAGCGGCGCGGCCGACCCCTCCTACGGGGAGCGGATGATCGCGATGATCCAGGAGTACGGGCCGTACATCGTGATCGCGCCGGGCCTCGCCATGGCGCACGCGCGGCCGGGGCCCGACGTGCACGCGCCCGGGCTCGTCATCGTCACGCTCGACGAGCCGGTGAGCTTCGGCCACGCCTACAACGACCCGGTGTCGGTGGTGATCGGCATCGCCGCGACCGAGGCCGACCAGCACGTCGCCTCGGTGGCGGCGCTGGCCAACATCTTCAACGACGAGACCGTCATCCCGGCGCTCGCCGCGGCCTCCGACACCGACGAGGTGCGCCGGCTGCTCGCGGCGGCGTCGCACCCTGACCTAGGCTGAGGCCGTGAAGATCGTCGCCCTCTGCGGCGCGGGAATCGGCACCTCCGAGATCCTGCGCGTGAACGCCGTCCGAGCGCTCGCGCGCCTCGACATCGAGGCCGACGTGTCGGCGTCCGACGTGGCAGGGGTGGGGGCGGCGGCCGCCGATGCGCAGGTCATCCTGACGTCGCCCGAGCTGGTGTCGGCGATCGGCCGCACCAACGCCGACGTCGTGGTGATCGAGAACTACTTCGACCTCGACGAGATCACGGCGAAGCTCGAGATCGCGGTCGGCTGACGGCGGCTCGCCGCTTCCGGGTGGGTGGGTACGGATGCGCGGCGGGGGTGTTGCGCCGGGCAGCGTCGGGCGGGTGACGGATGCCCGGCGGGGGTGTGCCGCCGGGCATCCGCTCGTCAGCTGAAGAGGCGGCGGAAGACGTTCGTGTCGGCGAGGTCGATCAGCTCGTCGCCGCGGCCCGACATGATGGTGCGGATGGCGTAGAGACCGAAGCCCTTCGCCTGCTCCACCGAGACGGTGGGCGGGATCGAGAGCTCCTGGCGGGCGGTGACGACGTCGACGAGCGCGGGTCCGTCGTGGGCGAAGGCGTCACGGAGGGCTCCCTCGAGGTCGTCGGGCTTCTCGACGCGGCGGCCGAAGATGCCGAGGGAGGCCGCCACGGCGGCGAAGTCGGGGTTGTCGAGCTCGGTGCCGTAGTTGACGAAGCCTGCCGCCTTCATCTCGACCTCGACGAAGTTGAGCGAGGAGTTGTTGAACACGACGATCTTCACGGGCAGCTTGCTCTGGCGCACCGTGAGCAGCTCGCCGAAGAGCATGGCGAGACCGCCGTCGCCCGAGAGCGCGACGACCTGGCGGTCGGGGAAGGCCGACTGGGCGCCGATCGCGTGCGGGAGCGCGTTGGCCATGGTGCCGTGGCTGAACGACCCGATGAGGCGGCGGCGGCCGTTCATCTTCAGGTAGCGGGCCGCCCAGACGACCGGTGAGCCGACATCGGGGATGAAGACGGCGTCGTCGGTGGCGAGCTCGCTGACGAGGCGCGCGACGTACTGCGGGTGGATCGGCGTGCGGTTGCGGTCGTTGTCGGCGAGCTCGTCGAGGCCCTTGCGGCTCTTCGCGTAGTGCGCGACGGAGGAGTCGAGATGATGGCTGGAGTGCGCATCCGCATCCAGGAGGGGCAGGAGCGCGCGCGCCGTGTCGCCCACGTCGCCCACCAGGCCGAGATCGACGGGGGTGCGCTTGCCAATCTGCTCGCCGCGGATGTCGAGCTGGATGACCGTCGCCTTCGACGGGAAGAACTGCGGGTAGGGGAAGTCGGTGCCGAGCATGAGCAGGGCGTCGCAGTCCTCCATCGCACGGTAGCCGGAGGCGAAGCCGAGGAGGCCGGTCATGCCGACGTCGTAGGGGTTGTCGTACTCCAGGAACTCCTTGCCGCGGAGGGCGTGCACGATCGGGGCCTTGAGGCGCTCGGCGAGGGCGACGACCTCGTCGTGGGCGCCCTGGGTGCCGGCGCCGCCGAGAATCGTGACCTTCTTCGCGCCGTTCAGGATGGCGGCGGCCTTCTCGAGTTCGGCATCGGCGGGGCGCGCGACCGTGGCCGCCCGCACGATCGGTGCCGACTTGGGCCGGCCGGCGGTGGCCTGCAGGAAGATCTCGCCCGGGATGACGACGACCGCGACGCCGCGCTTCTCGATAGCGGTGCGCATGGCGATCTCGAGCACGCGGGGCAGCTGCTCGGGCACGCTGACGAGCTCGGTGTAGACGCTGCACTCGCGGAACAGCTCCTGCGGGTGGGTCTCCTGGAAGTAGCCGGTGCCGATCTCGCTCGCCGGGATGTGGGCGGCGATCGCGAGCACGGGCACGCGGCTGCGGTTGGCGTCGTAGAGTCCGTTGATCAGGTGCAGGTTGCCGGGTCCGCAGCTTCCGGCGCAGACCGTGAGCTCGCCGGTGAGGGCGGCCTCGGCGGCGGCGGCGAAGGCGGCGGCCTCCTCGTGGCGGACATGGGCCCAGGTCACGTCGCCCTTGGTGCGACGGATGGCGTCGGTGAAGCCGTTCAGGGAGTCGCCGGGGAGGCCGTAGACGCGCTCGACCCCCGCGTCCTGGATGATCTCGACGATGGTGTCCGCGATGGTGGTCATGGTTCGAACCTACGGCGTGGGGTGCCGCGGCGCATGCGACCGGTGACGGATGCGGGCGCGGCGGGGCGCCCGCCCGTCAGGAGATGTGGTCGCGCATCCCGCCCTCGAGGCGCTGGAGGAGCTCTACGACGGCGTCGCGGCGCTCGGGCACGCTGCCGGTGTCGCTCCACGCGTCGAGGTAGATCTTGAGCTTGGGCTCGGTGCCGCTCGGACGCACCATCACGCGGGCGCCGTCGAGGTGGAGGCGCAGCACGTCGCTCGGCGGCACGCCGTCTCCGCCACCCTGGGCGAGATCGTCGATGCGCGTCACGGGCAGGCCGCCGATGTTGCTCGGCGGGTCGGCGCGCAGGCGCTGCATCACGCGCTCGATCTGCGAGAGCTCGGTCACCCGCAGCGAGATCTGGGCCGAGCCGTAGTGCCCGAAGCGAGCGCTGAACTCGTCGAGGCGGTCGGCGATCGTGCGGCCGGTGGCGGCGAGCTGGGTCGCCAGGTCGAGGAGGGCGATGGCGGCCGAGATGCCGTCCTTGTCACGCACGGTGCCCGGGTTCACGAGGTAGCCGAGGGCCTCCTCGTAGCCGAAGACGAGGCCGGGGGTGCGGGAGACCCACTTGAAGCCGGTGAGGGTCTCGGCGAAGCGCAGGCCGTGCGCGCGGGCCACGGCGCCGAGGGCGGGAGAGGAGACGATGGAGCAGGCCAGGGCGGGGGCGTCGGGATTCGCGGCGTCACCGGCTGCGGCCGCCTCGGCGGCGCGCCAGCCGAGCAGCATGCCGACCTCGTTGCCGGTTAGCGCGCGGTAGCCGCCGGTCGAGGAGGGGTCGGGGACGGCGATCGCGAGGCGGTCGGCATCCGGGTCGTTGGCGACGACGAGGTCGGCGCCGACCTCGCGCGCGCGGGCGAAGGAGAGGTCGAGGGCGCCGGGCTCCTCGGGGTTCGGGAACGCGACCGTGGGGAACGCGGCATCCGGAGCGATCTGGGGCTCGACGAGCGCCGGCCGCGGGAAGCCTGCCGCGTCGAGCACGCGCGCGAACGTCTCCCAGCCCACACCGTGCATCGCCGTGTAGACGACCGAGAGCGGGGCGCGCTCGGCGCGGCCGCCGGCGACGGCCGCGGTGGCCTCGACGTAGCGCTCGACGAGCGACTCGTCGGCGAGTTCGTAGTCGTTCGACCGAGGCAGCTCGAGCACGCTCTGCGTCGCGGCGACGCGGTCGATCTGCGCGGCGATCTCGCCGTCGGCGGGCGGCACGATCTGGGAGCCCTGGTCGTCGTCGCCGAGGTAGACCTTGTAGCCGTTGTCGCGCGGCGGGTTGTGCGAGGCGGTGACCATGACGCCCGCCGAGACGCCGAGCTCGCGCACGGCGAAGGCGACGAGCGGGGTGGGCAGCAGGCGGGGCAGCAGCACGGCGCGCACGCCGGCTCCGGCCATGATCTCGGAGGTGTCGCGGGCGAAGACCTGCGACTTGGTGCGGCCGTCGTAGCCGATCACGACCGAGGGGGTGGTTCCCGGATGCGCGCGCTCGAGAAGGAACGCGGCGAGGCCGGCGGCCGCCTGGCCCACGAGCACCCGGTTCATGCGGTTGGGGCCGGCGGCGATCTCGCCGCGGAGGCCGGCGGTGCCGAACGCGAGGCGGGAGCCGAAGCGGGAGCGCAGGTCGGCGACGGCGTCGGTGTCGTTGGCTCCGACCCGGCGCAGCAGCATGTGCAGCTCGTGGTGGGTCTCGGGGTCGGGATCCTGGTTCAGCCAGGCCACGGCGTCCTCGACGAGTCGTTCGACCTCGTTCAGCTCGTCGTCGTGCTCGGCCTCGCCACCGTCCAGGCGGGACGCGGCGTCGCGGAGGTCGTCGTGCTCGGCGGTCACAGCGCGGTGACCACCCGGGCGAGCAGGCCGCCGATGGCGGCCTCGGCGTTCTTGCCCGCCTCGATCACCTCGGCGTGGCTGAGCGGCGTCTTCTGGATGCCCGCGGCGAGGTTGGTGATGAGCGAGAAGCCGATGATCTCCATGCCGGCCTCGCGGGCGGCGATCGCCTCGAGCGCGGTCGACATGCCGACGATGTGGCCGCCGATGGCCTTGGCCATCTGCACCTCGGCCGGGGTCTCGTAGTGCGGGCCGCGGAACTGCACGTAGACGCCGTCGTCGAGCGTCGGGTCGACGCCACGGGCGATCTCGCGCAGGCGGCTGGAGTAGAGGTCGGTGAGGTCGACGAAGGTCGCGCCCTCCAGCGGGGAGTCGGCGGTGAGGTTGATGTGGTCGCTGATCAGCACGGGGGTGCCGGGCGTCCAGGTCTCCTTGATGCCGCCGGCGCCGTTCGTGAGCACCATCGTCTTCGCGCCGGTCGCGGCGGCGGTGCGCACGCTGTGCACGACCCGGCGCACGCCATGGCCCTCGTAGTAGTGGGTGCGCGCGCCGATGACGAGGGCGTGCTTGCCGTTCGGCAGGCGCACGGAGCGGAGCGTTCCGACGTGACCGGGGACCGCGGGCATCCCGAACCCGACGACGTCGGTGGCCGGCACGTTGGCGACGGTCTCACCGATGAGGTCGGCCGCCTTGCCCCAGCCGCTGCCGAGGATGAGGGCGACGTCGTGCGAGGGCACCCCGGTGATCTCGGCGATCTGCGCGGCGGCCTCGCGGGCGACCTCGAACGGGTCGGCGTCGGGCAGGTCGAGGGGGTTGGGAGTCGGAGAGGACATTCGTCCACTCTATTCGCCCTCGAGGCCGGTGGGGCGGGCAGGATCTCCGCACGACCGTCCGCCCGAGTGTTCGCCCGACTGTTCGCCCGACGGGCGTGCCCCGTTGGTTTGGCGGGGGTGCGCCGACCGGGGAGAATGGGCCGCATGGGCAATGAGTTCGAGCGCAAGCAGAGGGTCGTCGTCGTGGGCGGGGGCCCCGGGGGATACGAGGCGGCGATCGCCGGAGCGCAGCTCGGTGCGGAGGTGACCCTCGTCGAGCAGGTGGGGGTGGGCGGCTCGGCCGTCATCACCGACGTCGTGCCCTCCAAGACGCTGATCGCGGTGGCCGAGGCGACCAACGGCATCGGCGAGGCGGCCGACCTCGGCGTGCAGTTCTTCTCGCGCAACGAGGCGGGTCGCCCGGTGCGTCCCGAGGTCGCCGTGAACCTCGCCCAGGTGAACAAGCGGCTGCTCGGGCTCGCCCGCCAGCAGTCGGAGGACATGCGGGCGAGCCTCGTGCGCGCCGGCGTCACCATCGTCAGCGGCCACGGGCGGCTCGACGGGGCGAGCTCGGTCATCGTGTCGACGGCCGTCAGCGGGGGCACCGACTTCGACCAGATCGAGGCCGACACGATCGTCGTCTCGGTCGGGGCGAGCCCGCGAATCCTGCCGACCGCCGTGCCCGACGGGGAGCGCATCTTCACCTGGACCCAGCTCTACGGCCTGCAGGCGGTGCCCGAGCACCTGATCGTCGTCGGATCGGGTGTGACGGGAGCGGAGTTCGCCTCGGCCTACACGGCGCTCGGCTCCAAGGTGACGCTGATCTCGAGCCGCGACCAGGTGCTGCCCGGTGAGGACGCCGACGCGGCCGCCGTGATCGAGAACGTCTTCAAGCGCAACGGCATGACCGTGCTGTCGAAGTCGCGGGCCGACAAGGTCGAGCGCACGGCCGACGGGGTCGTCGCCACGCTCAGCGACGGGCGCACCGTCGAGGGCTCGCACTGCCTGATGGCGGTCGGCTCGATCCCGAACACGAAGGACATCGGGCTCGAGCAGGCCGGGGTGCAGCTGTCGGACTCGGGGCACATCCGGGTGAACCGGGTCGCCCGCACGAGCGCGCCGAACATCTACGCCGCGGGGGACTGCACGACGTTCCTGCCGCTGGCGTCGGTGGCGTCGATGCAGGGGCGCACGGCGATGTTCCACGCGATGGGCGACGCGGTGAACCCGACCGAGCTGCGGAACGTCGCCTCGAACATCTTCACCCAGCCCCAGATCGCGACCGTGGGCTGGACCCAGCGGCAGATCGAGGAGGGCATCGCCCAGGGCGACATCTACAAGCTGCCGCTGTCGTCGAACCCGCGCGCCAAGATGATGGGCATCAAGGACGGCTTCGTGAAGCTGTTCGCCCGCACCGGCTCGGGCACCGTGATCGGCGGGGTCGTGGTGGCGCCGAACGCGTCGGAGCTGATCTTCCCGATCGCGCTCGCCGTCGAGCACCGGCTCACGGTCGACCAGGTGTCGCGCGCGTTCACGGTCTACCCGTCGCTGTCGGGGTCGATCTCGGATGCGGCGCGGGCCATGCACATCGTCCTGTAGCCAGGCCGGGTGGCGGTCGCCGTCGGGTCGGGTGCGGCCGGCGCGCGGGCGGCCTCGGTCGCCGGCGCGCGCGGCCGCGGTGCCGGTCGCCGGTCGCCGGTCGCCGCCGGAGGATGTGACGCGGTGGCTAGAGGGGGATCGCGCGGAAGACGGTGGCGATGACGGGGGTCTCGTCGGTGAGCGTCCAGGTGGGGTCGGCGAGGTGGGCGCGGATCGGGTCGGTCAGCGTCTCGAAGTAGTCGCGGTGGGCGGCGCGCCAGGCGTCGACCGAGGATGACTCGTGCCGGGCCAGCTCGGGGGTGATCGCGACGAGCGTGGTCTCGGTCACCTCGAGGTACTCGACCACGGCCGCGGGGCGCCCGTCGGAGTCGACGAGGACTCGGCGCTCGCCGACCTGCGGCACGGGGGTTCCGGTCAGCGGGTAGGCGGCGGCGAGTGTGCTGCTGCCGGTCTTGCGGCCCGAGCGGATGCGCGCGACCATCTCGTCGCGGAAGGCGCCCGGCTCGCCGAAGACCAGGGGCACGAGGGCGGCGACGTCGTCGGCGGTGGGGCGGGCGGCACGGTTCGCGGCGGACGAGGCGAGGATGCGGTCGCAGAGGTCCATGGTGGCGACGTTGTCCCAGGCGCCGTCGGGGGAGAGGGTGCCGGCGGCGACCGCGTCGGCGAAGGCGCGGAGTTCTCCGACGAAGCCGCGGAGGTGGAGGTCGCGGCCGATGCCCGACATCGCGCTCTCGGCGGGGTGCAGCACGACGTCCGCCTCGGCGAGCGTGCCCCAGGCGGGGCCGGCGGCGGGTGGGGCGGCGGCGGTCGCGGGTGTGGCGGAGGCGGTGGCGGCGGGGGCCGCAGGCGCGACGGGCGGCACGAGGTCGGCCGGGGCGGCGGCGGTGCGGTGCAGGCGGAGGGTGCGGGCATCCGTCGTCTCGGCGAAGCCGGTGTCGCCGAGCACGCGCACGCTCTCGACCTCGGTCGCGCGGCTGGGCAGGCCGGTGAGTTCGAGCGTGCCGGCGACGCCCGAGGCGAACCCGAGTGTGACCGAGA
Source organism: Herbiconiux sp. VKM Ac-2851 (assembly GCF_013205105.1). Taxonomy (NCBI): domain Bacteria; kingdom Bacillati; phylum Actinomycetota; class Actinomycetes; order Micrococcales; family Microbacteriaceae; genus Herbiconiux; species Herbiconiux sp. VKM Ac-2851. The sequence continues at coordinate 19,737 of NZ_JABMLJ010000004.1, forward strand.
GCGCGACGTGGGCGCCCGCGCCGCTGTTGACGGCGTGCACGGTCGCGACCTCGCCGAAGAGGAAGCGCGCGAGGTCGATCAGGTGGATCGCCGCGAGCGTCACGAACTCCGCCTCGGTGCGGCAGAACGGCGTCGAGTCGCAGCCGAACTGCACCGAGAACGAGCGCACCGTGCCGAGCGACCCGTCGGCGATCAGCGTGCGCAGTTGCCGGTAGACCGGGGCGTGCCGCTTCATGAAGCCCACCTGCACCCCGGCGCCCGATTCGTCGGCGGCGCGCGCCACGGTGCGGGCCTCGGCGGCGGTGAGGCCGAGCGGCTTGTCGACGAAGACGGGAACACCGGCCGCGACCGCCCGGTGGGTGATCGCGAGCTGGTCGGCGGGCTGGGCGACGACGATCACGCCGTCGAGCCCCGGATGCGCGAGCAGCGCCTCGACCGAGTCGTACGCCGCTCCGTCCGAACCGAAGCGCGCGAGCGCCGCCCGCGACCCCGCCTCCGAGCGCGTCGCCAGGGCGGCGAGCGGCACGCCCGCGAGGCCGAGGGCCGGCAGGATGTTCGTCGTCGCGTGGAAGCCCGCGCCGACGACGCCGATCACGGGTTCGCGAGGGGCATCGGCGGGCGGGGCGGCGGTCATGCCGAGATGTCGAGCAGCACGTGGCCCGACGAGACGGTGGCCCCGACGGTGGCGGCGATGTTCGCGATCGTGCCGTCCTTGTGCGCGGTGATCGGCTGCTCCATCTTCATGGCCTCGAGTACGAGCACCAGGTCGCCCTTGACGACGGCGTCGCCCTCGGCGACCGCGATCTTGACGACGGTGGCCTGCATGGGGGCCTTCACCGAGTCGCCGGTGGCCGAGGACACGCCGCCGACCGCTGCACCGCGGCGGCGGGGCGGTGCGCCCGCGGTGCGCGAGGCGCCGGCTCCGGCGCGGGCACCGGCCGAGACGAGCGTCTCGGGCAGCACGACCTCGACGCGCTTGCCGTCGACCTCGACGATGACCGTGCGGCGCTCGGCGGGCGCAGGAGCGTCCTCGAGCGAGCCGCTCCACGGCTCGGCGGGGTTGACGTAGTCGGTCTCGATCCAGCGCGTGTAGATGGAGAACGGCGAGCCGTCGGCCGGGGCGAAGGCCTCGTTGCGCACGACGTCGCGGTGGAACGGCAGCACGGTCGGCAGGCCGTTGACCTCGAACTCGTCGAGGGCTCGGCGGGCGCGCTCGAGGGCGTCCTCCCGGCTGGAGCCGGTGACGATGAGCTTGGCGAGGAGCGAGTCGAACGAGCCGGAGATGACGTCGCCGGCCTGCACGCCCGAGTCGACGCGCACGCCGGGGCCGCCGGCGGGCTTGAAGACGTGCACGGGGCCGGGCGAGGGCAGGAACGACCGGCCCGGGTCCTCCCCGTTGATGCGGAACTCGAAGGAGTGGCCGCGGGGCTCGGGGTCGGCGTAGTCGAGCACGCCTCCCTCGGCGATGCGGAACTGCTCGCGCACCAGGTCGATGCCCGTGACCTCCTCGGAGACGGGGTGCTCGACCTGCAAGCGGGTGTTCACCTCGAGGAAGGAGATGGTGCCGTCGCGCCCGACGAGGAACTCGCAGGTGCCGGCGCCGAGGTAGCCGACCTCCTTCAGGATGGCCTTGGACGCGCTGTAGAGCAGCTCGTTCTGCTCGGCGCTGAGGAACGGCGCGGGCGCCTCCTCGACCAGCTTCTGGTGCCGGCGCTGCAGCGAGCAGTCGCGGGTCGACACCACGACGACGTTGCCGTGCGCATCCGCGAGGCACTGGGTCTCGACGTGGCGCGGGCGGTCGAGGTACTTCTCGACGAAGCACTCGCCACGGCCGAACGCAGCGATCGCCTCGCGGGTGGCCGAGTCGAACATCTCGGGCACCTCCTCGACGGTGCGTGCGACCTTGAGGCCGCGGCCGCCGCCTCCGAAGGCCGCCTTGATGGCGACGGGCAGACCGTGCTCGGCCACGAAGTCGAGCACCTCCTCGGCGCCGGTGACGGGGTCGATCGTGCCGGGGGCGAGCGGGGCGCCGACCTTCTCGGCGACGTGCCGGGCCGAGACCTTGTCGCCGAGCTTCTCGATGGCCTCAGGGGAGGGGCCGATCCAGATCAGGCCGGCGTCGATGACGGCGCGCGCGAAGTCGGCGTTCTCGGCCAGGAAGCCGTAGCCCGGGTGCACGGCGTCGGCGCCGGACCGCCGGGCCACCGAGAGGATCTTGTCGATCACGAGATAGGTCTCGGCGCTGGTGGTGCCGTCGAGCGCGTAGGCCTCGTCGGCGAGCTGCACGTGCAGCGCGTCGCGATCCTGGTCGGCGTAGACGGCGACGGAGCCGATCCCGCTGTCTCGAGCGGCCCGGATGACTCGGACCGCGATTTCGCCTCGGTTGGCGATCAGGACCTTGGAGATACGGGGCATAGTGACCTAGCTTATTGCCGCCGTCGATCGCCGTTTTGGCATGTGCGGCCAAAGATGCCCCGGCAGGCAGGTGCAGACCCTACAAACGAGGCCTAGTGCGACGACGGATGCGCGCCCGAGCCGGGCCCCCACAGCTCCGTCCACGACACCCCGAACCCGGCGAGCAGATCGCGCAGCACGGGCAGCGACATGCCGATCACGGCCGACGGCGCCCCGGTGATCGAGCGGATGAACGGTGCCGCCAGCCCGTCGATGGTGAACGCCCCGGCGACCAGCAGCGGCTCTCCCGAGGCCACGTAGGCGTCGATCTCGGCGTCGGCGATGTCGTCGGCGAAGGTGAGCTCGGCCTGGTCGGTGCGGCCGGCCGCGCCCTGCCGCCGCCCGCCGCGGTGGTCGACGAGCCAGTGGCCGGAGTGCAGCACCCCCGTGCGGCCACGCTGGGCGATCCACCGTTCGCGCGCGACCGCGGGGAGGTGCGGCTTGCCGTAGGCGACGCCGTCGAGCTCGAAGGCCGAGTCGCCGCCGAGCACGAAGCCGTCGACCGGCTCCCCGTTCGGCAGCTGCTCGACGGGCAGCGCCGCGAGGGCCGCGACGACCGCCTCGGCCTTGGCCTCGGCGAGCAGCTGCACCAGCTCCGCGGTGGTCAGCGGCGCCCGGCCGGAGGCCAGACGGGCCGCGTTCTCGGCGTCGACCGCCGCGTCCTCGTCGACCTCCGAGGGCAGCACCACCGGCTCGATGCCGATCTGGCGCAGCAGCGCCAGCCGGGCGGGGGAGGTGGAGGCCAGGTAGAGCCGCATCCGGCACGCCTTTCGCTGGGTGGTCGCTCGTCACGGGCGGCGATGTCGTCTCAGGCGTCGACGTCGTCACAGCCAGCTGTGGGATGCTCGGATGATGCCTGACACCGACAGCGAGCTCCTCGAGCTGACCATCGACAATGTAGCCCACGGCGGGGTCTTCGTCGCCCGGCACGAGGGCCGCGTGGTCTTCGTCGCCGACGCGGTCCCGGGCGAGCGCGTTCTCGCCCGCGTCGTCGACGCCAAGTCGTCGTTCTGGCGCGCCGACACCGTCGAGGTGCTCGAGGCCTCGCCCGACCGGGTGCCGCACATCTGGCCGGCGGCCGCACTCGAGCGCGACCCCTCCGCCCGCGCCGGTGGCGCCGAGTTCGGGCACATCGCCCTCGAGCGCCAGCGCGCCCTGAAGGGGCAGGTGCTGACGGAGGCGCTGGCCCGCTTCGGCCGGATCGACCGCCCGGTCGAGGTCGAGGCCGTGCCCGGTGAGGCCGACGGCACCCGCTGGCGCAGCCGGGTGCGCCTGCACGTCGGCCGCGGCGGACGCATCGGCCCCTACGCCGCGCGCTCGCACACGATCGTGCCGGTGGACTCCCTGCCGCTCGCCACCGAGGCCATCGAGGCCGAGGCCCGTGGCGTCGCCGGAGCCCTCGAGCTCGGCGGTCAAGGCGCCGCCGCCGTCGACTTCGTCGAGACCGCCGACGGGGAGCTGCGGGTCTCGCTCGTCGCCGAGGAGCTGTCCAAGTCGGGCGGGCGCGGAGACGGCCGCCGCGGGGGACGCCAGGGCGGCCGGAACGCGGGAGGCCGCGGAGGCCGGGGCGGTGGCCGCGTATCCGGAGCCGGCGAGCGCAGCAGCACCCCCGCCGAGAAGCCCGCGACGATTCTCGAGCGGGTGGGCGACCGCGAGTTCCGCCTGGCCGAGAACGGCTTCTGGCAGGTGCACCGCGCGGCCGCCCAGGTGCTGACGAGCGCGGTGCAGGAGCTGACGCGAGAGGACCTCGTCGACCCGCGCGCCGCCAATCACGACCTCTACGGCGGCGTGGGCCTGCTCGCCGCCGCCTTCGCCGACCGCTTCGGCCAGGCCACCCGCATCACGAGCGTCGAGAGCGAGGCGAGCGCCACCGACCACGCCGCCGAGAACCTGTCGGAGTGGATCGGCGCCCGCGCCGTGACCGGCCGTGTCGACCGCTACCTCGCCGAGCTCGAGCGCGACGCCTCGGCGGAGGACCTGCGGCGCCTCGCAGCCGCGACCATGGTGATCGACCCGCCGCGCTCCGGCGCCGGCAAGGAGGTCGTCGGGGCGCTCACCCGCCTGAACGTGGCCCAGGTGGTCTACGTCGCCTGCGACCCGGTGGCCTTCGCCCGCGACGTCGCGTTCTTCGGCGAGGCGGGCTACGAGCTCGACCGGGTGCGGGCGTTCGACCTCTTCCCGCACACCCATCACCTCGAGACGGTCGGTGTGCTCGTCCGCTCGTAGCGCCGCCCGGCCCCGCCCTAGGATGGGACCAGTCTTCGCGAGGGGTGACCGTGCACGACGAGAACGAGCCGACCACGACGGATGCGGGCAGCGACGCCCCGGCCGCCGCCGTCCCCGCCGTGCGGGTCGCGATCGTCGACGACCACGAGTCGGTGCGGCTGGGCATCCGGGCCGCGTGTCAGGAGGCCGGCTTCGAGGTCGTCGCCGCCAGCGCCTCGGTGAGCGAGCTGTGGGTGGCGCTGGCCGGCCGCGGCTGCGACGTGGTGGTGCTCGACCTCAGCCTCGGTGACGGCTTCTCGGTGACCGAGAACGTGCAGCACGCTCTCTCGATGGGCGCTTCGGTGCTCGTGCACTCGATCGCCGACCGGGTGGGGCTCGTGCGCGAGGCGCTCGCCGCAGGGGCAGCGGGCGTCATCCCGAAGTCGGCCGCCACCAAGACCGTGATCGCGTCGATCGCCGCCGTGGCGCGCGGCGACGTGCTGAACAACCTCGAGTGGGCGAGCGCCATCGACGCCGACCCCGAGTTCGGCAAGGCGCAGCTCGCCCAGCGCGAGCGGGACGTGCTGCACCTCTACGCCTCGGGCCTGCCGCTGTCGCAGGTGGCTCTGAAGCTCAACATCAAGGTCTCGACCGCCAAGGAGTACCTCGACCGGGTGCGGGCGAAGTACGTCGAGGTCGGGCGTCCGGCGCGGTCGAAGGTGGAGCTCTTGCGGCGCGCGGTGGAGGACGGCATCCTGGCCCTCGACGACAACGGACATGTCGGCTAGCAGCGTGCCGCTCAGCCGGGCGCAGATCGACCTGGTGCTGTCGCGCCTGCAGGGGCTGTTCGGCTTCGCCTTCGCGCTGCTGTCGATCCCGGTGCTGGCCGGATCGGCGTCGACGCTGAAACCGGAGTGGGGCTGGGGCATCGCGGTCGTGCTCTTCGGACTGATCGCCGCCTGCTTCGTGACCTCGCTCGCCGGCCGCGGCATCCGGATCAGCATGACCCTGTTCGCCGGGGCGTTCGTGCTCGCCCTGCTGCTCTGGCCGTTCGCGGTGCGGAGCCCGGAGGCCGCGCTCGGGGTGCAGCCGTGGCTCTGGTACATCGTGATCGTCGCCGTGGGGGCGGCCGCGAACGCGCTGCCGACGCCCTGGGCCGTGGTGTACGCGATCGCCGTGCCCGGCCTCTTCTTCGCGCTCCGCCTGCTGCCCGCGGGCGGCGGCGCGCCGGTGCTGATCGCCCTGCTCGACACCGTGTACTCCCTCGTGCTCGGCGCCTTCCTCGTGATCGTGAACACCGGGCTGCGCTCGGCGGCGGGCGGGGTGGACGACGCCCAGCGCACCGCCGTGCGGCGCTACGCGGAGGCGGCCAAGCGGCACGCCACCGAGCAGGAGCGCACTCGGGTCGACACCGTCGTGCACGACCGGGTGCTCTCCACCCTGCTCGCCGCCGCGCGGGCCGAGGGGCCCGACGACCGGCGTCGCGTGGTCGCGATGGCCGAACAGGCGCTGGTGGCGCTGCAGAGCGCGGACGCGGAGTCGGAGCTCGGCGGCGACCGCCCACTGGGCAGCCTCGTCGAGCGGCTGCGCGCGCTGGCCGGCACCATCACGGCCGAGGTGTCCTTCCACGCCGAGGGCGACATCGAGCAGCCGGTGCCCGCGCGGGTGCTCGAGGGCGTCTACAGCGCGGCCGTGCAGGCGGTGTCGAACAGCGTGCAGCACGCGGGCGAGCAGGGCGTGACGCGGAGCGTGCGGGTGCACTGCTGGGGAGCATCCGGATTCAGCGTCGTGATCAGCGACGACGGGCGCGGCTTCGACGCCGACGCGGTGCCCGCCGACCGGCTGGGCCTGCGCGTCTCCATCCGCGAACGGGTCGACGCCGTCGGCGGCTCGGCGAGCGTGTGCTCGACGCCGGGCGGCGGCACGGTCGTGGTGCTCGAGTGGGCGCCCGGCGCGGTGCGGGCCGAGGAGCCGCTGGCATGATCGCCATCCCGCGGCTGCTGCTGGTGGGCCTCGCCGCCATCTTCTCGTCGTTCCACCTCGTGCTCGGCGTCTCGGCGCTCGACGTGCCCTCGAACCCCTGGCCCGGTGTCGTGGCGATGGTGCTCTACGCGGTCGCCACGGCCCTCAGCCTGTTCCCGCTGCGATCGGTGCGGATGCCCGTGGGCGTCGCCGCGGGCAACGTCGCCGTCTCGGCGGTGTCGCTCATCCTCGTGCTGCCCCAGCTCGACCCCGACGCGGAGAACGGCTACGCGACCTGGATCATCGGAGCCATCGGCACCCTGATGACGATCACGGTCGTGCGGCAGCGGGCGCTGTTCGCGTGGGCGGGCATCGTGGTGATGGTGCTGGGCATCCTGGTCTGGACCCGGGATCCGCTGCAGCTGCCCGAGCTCGGGGTGATCGGCGGCCCGATCTGGGTCGGCATCGGCCAGGCGGCGACCATGGCGATCGTGCGGGCGACCCGGGACGCCCGGCTGTTCGAGCTCGCCGAGCAGCGCGCCGCCGAGTGGGAGGCGCAGGAGGAGGCGGAGTTCTACGAGCGCCGGGTGCGCCTCGGCCAGATGGACCGCGTCGTCGCCCCGATGCTGCGGGCCGTGATCGCCGCCGAGGGACGGCTCTCGGCGGACCAGCGGCAGGAGTGCCTGCACCTCGAGGCCGCGATGCGCGACGAGATCCGCGGCCGCCGGCTGCTGGACGACCGGGTGCGGCAGGAGGTGCTCGAGGCCCGGCGCCGGGGCGTCGAGGTCACGCTGCTCGACGACGGCGGCATCGACGACCTCGACCGGCACCAGCACGCGCGGGTGACCGCGGTGATCGCCCAGCAGATCGGCGACAGCACCGCCGACCGGCTGGTGGTGCGGACGGCGCGGCCCGACGACGAGGTGGCCGTGACCATCGTGGGGCTCCGCGACGCGGCCGAGCCGGCGGGCACGGACGAGGAGGAGCCGACGCTCGAGCTCTGGCTCGAGGTGCCGCGCACGCCCGGGCGCGAAAAAGAACCGGGGGCCGATGACTCGGCCCCCGGTTGAGATTTCGAGTCAGGACGATAACCCGAATATCGCCCTGACTCGCCCCCGGAATGCGAGCCCGCTTACCCTAGTCGACCCGCATCCGGCGCGATGCCGCTCCGGAGAGCGCCACCTAGCATGACCATCCTGCCGAGCGTTTCCCGGCTGCGCAGTCGTCATTTCGGTGGACATTTTCGCCGCCGCCCACGGCTGACGTTCAGGATTCGTGCAGGTGGATCAGGCCGAGAACGAGCGCCAGGCGCCCGGGCCGGGCTGCAGCGGCGTGCGCAGGGAGCGCTGACTGCGCTGCCAGGCCGTCGTGGAGGTCGTGGGCTCGGACTGCAGCTGCTCGAGCTCCTGCTGCACGGCGGCCTCGACGACCACCGTCACCGCGGCGAGCTCGCCGGCGCTGAGGCCACGTGTCACCACCCGGAAGGGGGGTTCGGCGGCCGCGAAGTCAGTCGATTCGTCCACACCGTCGAGGCTACATTAGAAGCCGGACCACGAAAGGGCGACCGACGCTGATGCGCAAGGCACTCACCTTCCTCGGGCGGTACCTCGCCACGATCCCGGTCAGTATCGGCTTCGCCGTCCTGATCCTCGTCACCTCGCTCCTCGCCGGCACCTTCTTCGGTCCGCCCTCCGAGGTCACCGAGGACACCTGGGCCGCCGGCGTCACCACGGTGATCGACATGGGCCACTGGTGGACCATCGTGACCGCCCTGTTCATCCCGTGGGATCCGTTCCAGCTCGTCGCGGGTATCCTGGCCTCGCTCACCCTGCTCGGCGTGGCCGAACGGCTGCTCGGCCGGCGCCGGCTCGTGCTCGTCTTCCTCGTCACCGGCCTCCTCGGCGTCTCGCTCGGCGTGCTGCTGCAGTGGATCGGCTCGCTCGCCGGCGAATGGTGGGCCGACGGAACGAGCTACGACCTGACCATCGACCCGCTGACCCCGATCGTCGGTGCGCTGCTGGCGTCGAGCTCGCTGATGGGACCGCTGTGGCGGCGCCGGGTGCGGCTGGTGTCGATCGGGTTCCTGCTGATGTTCACCCTCTACGTGGGCGACACCTCCACGGTCTACCGCCTCATCGCGGGTATCGCCGGTCTCGTGATCGGCCACTACGTCTCGGGCCGCGCGCGCCGGGTGGTGTGGCTGAAGAGCTCCTTCGGCGAGGTGCGGGTGCTGATCGCCACCGTCGTGCTGATCACGGCCGTCGGCCCGCTGGTCTCCTGGCTCGACCCGAACGGCAGCGGGGCGTTCGGCCTCGCCGGCAGCTTCTACGGCGACATCTTCCCCACCGCCTCGGGCATCGACGACTTCTGCTCCACCGCGAACACCGACGTCTGCGACGACGTGAAGCGGCTCGCCGAGCTCGGCGGGCTCGGCCCGATCGTGCAGACCTTCGTGCCGCTCGCGCTGCTGCTGGTGTCGGCCTGGGGTCTCCGCAAGGGCCGGCGCTTCGCGCTCTGGCTCGGCATCGTGACGAACCTGGCCATGATCGTGCTGGCCTTCGTGTTCCTCGGCCTCATCCTGACCCTCGCCGACGGCCAGAACGCGGCCGTCGACGACACGCCGCTGCAGGCGATCGACGTGGGCGAGTACATCGTCTGGGGCGGCTCGACCATCGCCGTGCCGCTGGCGGTCGCCATCCTGCTGTTCGTGAACCGGCGCCGCTTCGCACTGAAGGCGCCGCGCGAGGCGCTGATCCGCTTCGCGGTCGTGGTGGCCGGCAGCGGGGCCGTGCTCGCGCTGGCCTACCTCGTGGTGGGCGGCTTCGCGCTCGAGACGTTCGTGCCGAAGGACACCACGGTGGTCGACCTCTGGTTCGACCTTCCCCGGCGCTTCCTGCCGGTCACGCTCGTCGGGGTGACGGGCGACGTGCTCGTTCCCTCCGCCGGGGTGGCCTCGTTCCTCTTCCAGTGGATCGGCCCGGCGTTCTGGGCCGTGTTCACCGTCGCGTCGCTGCAGCTGATCGCCTCGACCGAGCAGCGCGTGAACGTGGGCGATCACCAGCGCATCCGGGCCCTGCTCCGCCGAGGTGGCGGCGGCACGCTCGGCTGGATGACAACCTGGCCGGGCAACGTCTACTGGTTCAACGCCACGGGTGACGCCGCCGTCGCCTACCGCGTGATCAACGACGTGGCCATCACGATGAGCGACCCGGTCTGCCTGCCCGGCACCGAGCGCGACGTGGTGCGCGACTTCGTGGCGTTCTGCGACTCGCGCAGCTGGACGCCCGTGTTCTACAGCGTGCACGCGCAGTTCCTGCCGGCGTTCGACGAGCTGGAGTGGCAGCACATGTCCGTCGGCGAGGAGACGCTGATGCACCCGCAGACCCTGGAGATGACGGGCAAGGCCTGGCAGAACGTGCGCTCCTCGCTGAACCGCGGCACCCGCGAGGGCATGACGACGCTCTGGACCACCTACGACGAGCTCAGCCGCAGCTACGTCTCGCAGATCAACGCCATCTCCGAGGCCTGGGTCTCGGAGAAGGAGCTGCCCGAGATGGGCTTCACTCTCGGCGCCCTCGAGGAGATCAAGGACCCCGACGTCGCGCTGATGCTGGCTCTCGACTCCACGGGGCGCATCGCCGCCGTGACGAGCTGGCTGCCGGTGTACCGCGACGGCCGGGCCGTCGGCTACACGCTCGACTTCATGCGCCGCGCCGACGAGTCGATGGGCGGCACGATGGAGTTCCTGATCGCCTCGGCCGCGCTGCACATGAAGGAGCTGGGGGTCGAGGTGCTGTCGCTCTCGGGCGCGCCGCTCGCCCAGGCTCCCGTGCCGAAGGGCTCCGAGCCGCCGGCGCCGACCGTCATGACCGAGCTGAGCGATTTCCTCGCTCGCACGCTCGAGCCCGCCTACGGCTTCTCGTCGCTGTTCAAGTTCAAGTCCAAGTTCAACCCGACGTACTCGACCATCTACATGGCGTACCCCGACCCGCTCGGGCTGCCGTCGATCGGCGGGGCGATCGGGCGGGCGTACCTGCCGTCGATGAGCGCCAAGGAGACGGTGGCGCTGGTGCGCACGCTGGTGCCGCGGCGGTAGCTGTCTACGACCGTGGTTTCTCCGGCGTCTCGATCCACTGCTCGAAGAGGTCGTCGAGGTCCTCGCCCGAGACCTCCTCGGCGTGTTCGATGAAGTCGGCGGTGCTGACGGTGCCTCCGGCGTTCTCGGATGCCCAGCCGCGCGCGATCGCGAAGAACGTGTCGTCGCCCACCCGCTCGCGCAGCGCCTCAAGGGTCATCGCGCCGCGCTGGTAGACGGCGTCGTCGAACAGCTCGGCCGGGCCGGGGTCGGACACGGTCACCGACCAGAACGGGTCGTCGGCCGACCGGGCGGCGAGAGCATCCGCCTGCATCGCCGGGGACGGGCCGCCGGTGTGCTCGGTCCAGAGCCACTCGGCGTAGGTGGCGAAGCTCTCGTTCAGCCAGAGGTCCCTCCAGTGCTCGATCGTCACGCTGTCGCCGAACCACTGGTGGGCGTACTCGTGCACGAGGAGGGCGAGGTCGTCGGGATCCTCCCAGGCCCAGGTGGGGTAGACCGGGCGGGTCTGGGTCTCGAGCGCGAACTCCAGCTCGGGCTGGTCGCCCGCGATGCCGCCGGCCTGGTGGAAGGGGTAGGAGCCGAAGCGGTCGGCGAGGAAGGCGACGATCTCGGGCTGGCGGGCGAACTGGGCGGTGGCGACGGCGCCGTAGGTGGGGGCTGCGCCTACGGTGGCGCCAGCGGCTGTAGCGCCGGTGGCGGTGGGGTCGGGGGTGTCGGTGCCGGCGGTGTCGGTGTCGGTGGCGGCGTCGGGGTCGATCGGGCGGTCGAACAGGTCGCGGTCGACGGCGTTCCAGTAGTCGATGCCGTCGACGGTGGCCGTGGTCAGCTCGAAGTCGCCGATCGCCAGGGTGGCGAGATAGGGCGCCATCGGCTCGTCGAGCTGCCAGGACCAGACGGTGCGGCCGCCCGTGCTCTCGGCCGACACCAGCCGGCCGTTCGAGACCGCGGTGAGCCCGTCGGGCACCGAGACGCGCAGCGCGAAGGCCGCCTTGTCGGAGGGATGGTCGTTCGCCGGGAACCAGGTCGCGGCCGAGCGCGGCTGCCCGGCGACGAGCAGCTCGCGGTCGTCGCCGGTGCCGGTCGTGAAGACCCCCGCCGCGCCGAAGCCGTCGTCGATCGTCTCGGGCACCCCCGCGTAGCGCACGCTCACCTCGAAGGCGTCGCCGGCCGCGATGCCGGCCGCGGGCGTCACCGTGAGCTCGGAGCGGCCCGGGGTCACCACCGGGTCGTCGCTGCCCGCCTCGAGCGGCTGACCGGTCAGGGCGCTGATCTCGGTACTGCGCCTGGTCCAGGAGGCGTCGACCCCGTCGACGGTGACCTCCCGCACCTCGAGGTCGTCGAGGTCGAGGTCGAACGCCGAGAGGTTCTGCGTCGCGGTCGCGGCGATGGTCGCCGAGCCCGACAGCTCCCCGGTCCGCGGTTCGTAGCTCAGGTCGAGATCGTAGCGGGCGACGTCGTAGCCGCCGTTGCCGTCGAGCGGGAAGTAGGGGTCGCCGATGCCTTCGGCGCCGGCCGAGAATCCGTCGACCGTCGCCGCGTCGGAGCCCTGGTCGTTCTGACCGTCGGGCCCCGCCACGCAGCCCGCGAGCAGCACGGTGCCGAGCGCCGCCGCGACGACGGCATCGAGCGGCCCGCGCCGGGTCACAGGGGGATGTTGCCGTGCTTCTTCGGGGGCAGGGAGGCACGCTTGGTCTTCAGCGCGCGCAGGGCCTTGATGACCGAGACGCGGGTGGCCGCCGGCTCGATGACGCCGTCGAGCTCGCCGCGCTCGGCCGCGAGGAACGGCGAGGCCACGTTGTAGGTGTACTCGTTCGCGAGCTTCGTGCGCACCGCCGCGACGTCTTCTCCGGCCTCCTCGGCGCGCTTGATCTCGCCGCGGTACAGGATGTTCACGGCACCCTGACCGCCCATGACGGCGATCTCGGCCGTCGGCCAGGCCAGGTTGATGTCGGCGCCGAGCTGCTTGGAGCCCATCACGATGTACGCGCCGCCGTAGGCCTTGCGGAGGATGACGGTGACGAGCGGCACGGTCGCCTCGGCGTACGCGTAGAGCAGCTTGGCGCCGCGGCGGATGACGCCCGTCCACTCCTGGTCGGTGCCGGGCAGGTAGCCGGGCACGTCGACGAGCGTCAGGATCGGGATCGAGAACGCGTCGCAGAACCGCACGAAGCGCGAGGCCTTCTCGCCGGCCTCGATGTTGAGGGTACCGGCCATCGAGTTCGGCTGGTTCGCCACGATGCCCACCGAGCGGCCCTCGATGCGGGCGAAGCCCACCACGATGTTCGGCGCGTAGAGCGGCTGCGTCTCGAGGAACTCGCCGTCGTCGACGAGGTGCTCGATGACGGTGTGCACGTCGTAGGGCTGGTTCGGCGAGTCGGGGATGAGGGTGTTGAGCTTGCGGTCGGCGTCCGTGATCTCGAGCTCGGGGGTGCTGTCGTACTCGGGCAGCTCGGCCAGGTTGTTCTGGGGCAGGAAGCTGAGCAGGGCCCGGGCGTAGTCGAGTGCGTCGTCCTCGTCGCTCGCGAGGTAGTGCGAGACGCCCGAGATGCTGTTGTGGGTGAGCGCGCCGCCGAGCTCCTCCATGCCGACGTCTTCGCCGGTGACCGTCTTGATCACGTCGGGGCCGGTGACGAACATCTGGCTGGTCTTGTCGACCATGATCACGAAGTCGGTGAGCGCGGGGGAGTAGACCGCGCCACCGGCCGCCGGGCCCATGATGATCGAGATCTGCGGGATCACGCCCGACGCCGCCGTGTTGCGGCGGAAGATCTCGCCGTACTTGCCGAGCGCGACGACACCCTCCTGGATGCGCGCGCCGCCCGAGTCGAGCATGCCGATGATGGGCACGCCGGTCTTCAGCGCCAGGTCCATGACCTTGATGATCTTCTCGCCGGCGACCTCGCCGAGCGAGCCGCCGAAGATCGTGAAGTCCTGCGCGTAGACGGCGACCTGACGGCCGTGGATCGTGCCCGTGCCCGTGACGACCGCGTCACCGTAGGGGCGCGACTTCTCCATGCCGAAGGCGTGCGTGCGGTGCCGCACGAACTCGTCGATCTCGACGAAGGAGCCGTGGTCGAGCAGCTGCTCGATGCGCTCGCGGGCCGTCTTCTTGCCACGCTTGTGCTGCTTCTCGATGGCCGCCTCGCCCGACGCGGTCACGGCCTCGTGATAGCGGTTCTTCAGGTCGGCCAGCTTGCCCGCCGTGGTGTACATATCGGGCTGCGTCGTCACGTCTTCACTCACGCGGTTCACTCTACCGGCCAGCCCTACGGCTCTTCGGTTGACGAAAGCTACAGAAACCCGGGCTGTCGGTGGCAGGCCGTAGTTTGGGGGGATGGATCTGCCGCTCTCCCGTGCCCTCGTCCCGCGCCTGGAATGGATGCCGAGGGCGGGGTCGACGAACGAGGTGCTGGTGCGGGCTGCGTCGGGCTCGTCCGGGCCGTCGGGTTCCTCGGGGCCGTCGGGTTCCTCCGCCTCGGCGTGGCCGGCGTTCGCCGTGGTGGCGACCGACGACCAGGTGAGCGGGCGGGGGCGGCTCGGGCGCACGTGGTCGGCTCCGGCGGGGAAGGCGCTCGCCGTGTCGGTGCTGCTCCGGCCCCGCGCCGACACGGCGCTCTGGGGCACGCTGCCGCTGCTCGCGGGGGCCGCGGTGCGGCGGGCCGTCGAGTCGGTTCTCGCCGGGGCGGTGCTGCCCGGGCATCCGGTCGCCCTGAAATGGCCGAACGACGTGCTGATCGGGGGGTCGAAGGTGTCGGGCGTCCTGGGTGAGCTGCTTCCGGATGCTCGGGGCCTCGTGATCGGGGCGGGCATCAACCTGACCCTGGCCGCCGACGAGCTGCCGGTGCCGACGGCGACGTCGCTCGAACTGGCGGGCGCCCCGGCGGCGTCGCTGGGGGTGGATGCGGTGCTCTCGGCGTACCTGCGCGAGCTCGTCGCACTGTTCTCGGCCTGGGAGTCGGCGGGCGGATCGGCGCGGGAGTCGGGGCTGCTCGACGAGCTCGGATCGACGTCGGCGACGCTCGACCGGGCCGTGCGGGTGGAGCTGCCCGGCGGCCTCGTGCGCACCGGGACGGCCCGCGCGATCGACGACGACGGGCGGCTCGTGGTCGACACCGACGACGGATCGGCGCTCGTGGTCGCGGCGGGCGATGTGACGCACCTCCGGCTCCGCGACGGCTGATCGGGGCCTTCGGGGGTGACAATGGCGGGATGTCCCGGCCCGATCACACGACCGTCGAGCCGCCTCGGGAGCTCGTGCTCGCCCGGGTGCGGCCGCACGCGCGACGGCTGACGGTGCCCGTGCTGCTGCTGTTCGCGACGGCGACGGCGTACGGCTGGTTCGGCGGGCGCTTCGCGGAGGAGTGGCAGAACCAGGCCGCGCTGGCGGGCGCGGTGGCTGTCGTGGTGCTCGGCACGGTGCTGCCGTTCCTCACCTGGCTCGGGCACCGGTACACGATCACGTCGCGGCGGATCATCGCGCGGCGCGGGCTCGTGAACCGTCACCGGCACGACCTCTGGCTGTCGCGGGTGACTGCGGTGCGGCTGCGGCGGAACCCGGTGCAGGCGGCGTTCGCCACCGGGAACGTGCTGGTGGAGTCGGGGTCGGAGCTGACTCTGGAGCTGCACGACGTGCCGTCGGCGAAGCTCGTGGCGGCGCTGCTGGACGAACTGACCGAGCACACGCCGCCGCCGTCGCGGCTGCCGGCGTTCCCGGGGTCGTAGCCGGGCTTCCCGGGGTCGTTCCCGGGGTCGTTCGGTGGCGGGCCGCCGCTAGGCTGAATCCGTGACTCTTCGTGTGGGTGTGATCGGTGGCGGACAGCTCGCGCGGATGATGATCCCGCCGGCGATCGAGCTGGGGATCGACATCCGGGTGCTGGCCGAGGCCGAGGGGATGTCGGCGTCTCTCGCCGCGACCGCGGTCGGGGACTACACCGATCTCGACACGGTGCTCTCGTTCGCGAGGGGGGTCGACGTGGTGACGTTCGACCACGAGCACGTGCCTCAGGCCGTGCTGCAGGGGCTCGTCGCGGCGGGTGTGGCCGTGCATCCTGGGCCGGATGCTCTGCAGTACGCCCAGGACAAGCTGCTCATGCGCGCCAAGCTCGCTTCGCTGGGTGTGCCGGTGCCTGCGTGGGCCTCGGTCGCCGACGCCTCCGATCTCGACGCGTTCATCGCCGCCCACGGTGGGCGGGCCGTCGTCAAGACCGCTCGGGGCGGCTACGACGGCAAGGGCGTGCGCGTCGTCTCGTCGGCGGCGGAGGTCGCGGACTGGTTCGGCGACGACCCGCTCCTCGCGGAGGAGCTCGTGGACTTCAAGCGTGAGCTGTCCCAGCTCGTGGCGCGCCGGCCGTCGGGCGACGTGACGCTGTGGCCCGTGGTGGAGTCGATCCAGCGGGACGGGGTGTGCGCCGAGGTGCTCGCCCCCGCGCCGGGCGGGTCGCCGCGGCTCGCCGCCGTGGCCGCGCAGATCGGCACCACGATCGCCGAGTCGCTCGGTGTCACGGGGGTGCTCGCGGTGGAGCTGTTCGAGACGGTCGACGAGCGCATCCTGGTGAACGAGCTGGCGATGCGGCCGCACAACACCGGCCACTGGACCATCGACGGTTCGACCACCAGCCAGTTCGAGCAGCACCTGCGGGCGGTGCTCGACCTGCCGTTCGGGGCCACCGGGCACACCGCCCCCTGGTCGGTCATGGTGAACATTCTCGGCGGGCCCGCCTCGGGGGACCTCGATGCCCCGCTGCGCGCGGCCGCGGCGGCCCAGCCCACGGCGAAGCTGCACCTCTACGGCAAGTCCCCGCGCCCCGGCCGCAAGATCGGCCACGTCACGGTCTCGGGCGACGACCTCGCCACGGTCGCCTACGAGGCCCGCGCCGCCGCCGCCGCCTTCAACTCCTGACATAACCTCACTTCTGCGGTAGCATCGGGGCATGAAGCCCCTCTTCCGAGCCCTCACATTCGCCGTCGCCACCGCGCTGCTCTCCGGCGGTGCTCTGTCGGCGCAGCCGGCCGCGGCCGCGGTCGCGACCTCGGCCTCGGACGCCGCCGCCCGCTCGAGCGCCCGCTTCGACATCCTCGATACGATCGAGCCCGGCTCGGACGAGCTCTACGGCCTGGCGATCGACAACGTCGCTCGGAAAGCCTTCGTGCTCGACAACCGCAATCGGATGCTGCGGGCGTACGACGTCTCAGCGGGGGAGCTCACTCCCTCCGGATCAGTCGTCGTCGGGACGTCAGCCGGGTGGATCAACGGATTGGCGGTCAACGAAACCGCTCACCAGGTCTACGTGGTGGACAACAGTTCCGGCTCTGACGAGCTCGTGGTGGTTGACTCCGCGTCAATGAAGGTCGTCTCCCGTGTCGCGACAGGTGGGCGAGGGGCTACAGCTCTTGCGGTTGACGAGAAGTCCCACCGTGTCTTCGTCGCGAACGTGTCGCCGAGCAACGTCAGCGTCGTCGATCTCGACGACGGCTCGAACCAGAGCATCGCTACCGGTGTGAGACCGCGGGACATCGCCGTCGATCAGGCGACGCAGACCGCCTACGTCGCCAATTCCGACGACTCGTCCCTCGACGCGATCAAGCCGGACGGGTCGTGGACCAGGACGCAGCTCGAGGGCGCTCCGACGCTCGTCCGGATCATCGACGGGCAGCTGGCGGTGGCGGGCAAGGCGGCTTTCGGCTTCGGGATTCAGATGTTCGATACGGCAACCATGACCAGGACGGCGGTGTCGGAATCCTTCGCGAGCCCGATGTCCGACCTCGTCGAGGATCCTGGGCGCAACGTGGTGTACGTCGTCAATGCCGCTGTGGACACGGCCGGGATCGTCGCACTTCGCGGTGACAACCTCCTGACTCTCGGTGTCGGGCCCGTCGACTACTTCGGCGATATGGTCGTGGATCGGGCGAGCCACCGGCTGATCGGCCTGCAGAACGCGGCTTCGTCGAAGGTGCTGTTGATCGAGCCGCGGGTGAGTCCGTTGCCGGCGGTGGATCGGGTGGGGGGTGCGGATCGGTTCGCGGTGGCGGCGGGGGTGTCGCGGGACACGTTCGAGTCGGGGGCGGCGCCGGTGGCGTATGTGGCGTCGGGGGAGGTGTTCGCCGATGCGTTGAGCGGGGCCGCAGCCGCCGGGCTGGCTGGTGGGCCGGTGCTGCTGGTGACGCGGGACGGGGTGCCCGCGGCGACGGCGGAGGAGCTGCGGCGGTTGCGGCCGGGGCGGATTGTGGTGCTGGGCGGGCGCGCCGCCGTGGGTGCCGGGGTGGAGAAGGCGTTGGGGGAGTTCGGGACGGTATCGCGGATCGGCGGACCGGATCGGTTCGCGGTGTCAGCGGCGATTTCGGCGAAGGCGTTCCCGGGCGGGGCGACCTACGCGTACCTGGCGTCGGGCGAGACGTTCCCGGACGCGCTGTCGGCGTCGCCGTTGGCAGGGCGGGAGAAGGGGCCGGTGCTGCTGACGCAGAAGAACGCGCTGCCCGCCGCGGTGGGGGCGGAGATCGGGCGGTTGAAGGCTCAGTACGTGTACGTGATGGGCGGAGAGCAGGCGGTCAGCCCCGCGGTGGTGGCCGAGGTGGAGAAGCAGGCGACGGTGATCCGGATTGACGGTCCGGACCGGTTCGCGGTGTCGGCCGCGGCGTCGAAGCGGTCGTTCCGGCCGCACACGTACACGGTGTACGTGGCGTCGGGGCAGGCGTTCCCGGATGCGCTCGCGGGCGGGCCGGCGGCGATCATCGGCGGGGCGCCGGTGCTGCTGGTGACGAAGGACGGCATCCCCGCGCCGGTCGCGGCCGAGCTGGAGCGGTTGTCGCCGTACCGGATCGTGCTGCTGGGCGGCCCGAACGCCGTCTCCGATGCCGTCAAGACCCAGCTCGAAAGCTATCTGCCCGATTGAGGCACGCGAGCGCGCCGCTCCGCAGAAGCCGGCGGGGGCGACCGTACGATGGGGGCATGCCCGAAGAGAGAGCCGTCGTGGGCGTCGTCATGGGGTCGGACTCCGACTTCTCCGTCATGAGCGACGCCGTGCAGGTGCTGAAGGACTTCGGCGTGCCGCACGAGGTGCGCGTCGTGTCGGCCCACCGCACCCCCGAGGCCATGATCGAGTACGGGCGGAGCGCTCGTGAGCGCGGGCTCAAGGTCGTCATCGCCGGTGCCGGCGGCGCGGCGCATCTGCCCGGGATGATCGCGGCCGTCACGACACTGCCTGTCGTCGGGGTTCCGGTGCCGCTCTCGCGCCTCGACGGTCTCGATTCACTTCTCTCGATCGTGCAGATGCCGGCGGGCATCCCGGTCGCCACCGTCTCGATCGGTGGGGCCAAGAACGCCGCGCTGATCGCTGTCAGCATTCTCTCGACCGGTGATGATGGGCTTGCCGACGCCCTCGACCGTTATCGCAGCGAGCTCTCCGAGCTCGTCGCGCAGAAGAACGAAGACCTCCAGACCCGCCTATGACCACGATGCCAGGCAGCACGACAGCCAGCCCGATCCGGTACCCGGACACCACCTCGCCGAAGGCCATGACCGTTCGCGGGTGGTGGCTGGTGGTGCTCAACGTGCTCATCCCGGGCTCGGCGCAGGTGCTCGCGGGCAACCGCAAGCTCGGCCGCTTCGGGCTGTACTTCACGCTCAGCCTCTGGGCGATCGCCGTGGTCGGCTTCGTGATCTACCTCATCTGGCCGCAGGTGATCTTCTCGATCGCGACGAACCCGATCCCGCTGCTGCTCGTGCAGGTAGTGCTGATCGCGTACGCAGTGCTGTGGATCGTGCTGACCCTCGACACGCTCCGCCTCGTGCGGTTCGTGCGGGTGGGGGAGCGGGCTCGGCCGTGGCTGGCGTCGTTCTCGGTGCTGCTGCTCGTAGGCACCTCGGGGGTCGCTGCGGCGGGCGCCTGGTACGCCAACGTGGCGGCCGACGGGCTCAACTCGGTGTTCTCGGCGCAGGCCGCGGCCGAGCCTCCGGTCGACGGGCGGTACAACATCCTGCTGCTCGGCGGCGACGCCGGGCCCGACCGTGACGGCATGCGGCCCGACAGCATGACCGTGGTGTCGATCGAGGCCGACACCGGGCGCGCCACGATGATCGGGGTGCCGCGCGATCTGCAGCAGGTGCCGATCGGCGCCGACTCACCGCTCGTGGGCAGCGACTACGCGCCCGACGGCGTCTACGACTGCGGCAGCCAGTGCCAGATCAGCTTCCTCTACCCCCGCGTCGAGGCGTATGACCAGGACCTGTACCCGAACGCCGAGGCCGAGGGCTCGAACCCCGGCGTCGAGGCCACGAAGGATGCGATCGAGGGCGCCCTGGGCATCACGATCCAGTACTACGTGATGATCGACATGCAGGGCTTCTCCGACCTCATCGACGCGCTCGGCGGCGTGGACATCAACGTCACCGAGGCGCTGCCCATGGGCGGCGACGAGGAGGGCAACGAGATCGAGGGCTGGATCTGGCCCGGCGAGCAGCACATGAACGGCTACACGGCCCTCTGGTACGCGCGCTCCCGGCACACCACGAGCGACTACGACCGGATGCAGCGGCAGGGCGAGCTGCAGACGGCGATCCTGCAGCAGTTCCAGCCGGTGAACGTCCTCACGAAGTTCCAGGGCATCGTCGAGGCGGGCACCCAGGTGGTGCAGACGGACATCCCGCAGTCGACGCTGTCGTACTTCATCGACCTCGCGATGAAGACGAAGGAGCTGCCGATCGATCGCGTCGACATGACGCCGCCGCTGATCGATCCCGAGAACCCCGACTGGGACGTCGTCCACCAGACGGTCGCCGACGCCCTCGTGCTCTCGACGGCGTCCGACTCCGCCGCCCAGTAGCCCGCGACCTTCCCGCACCGTCGCGAGTGGTCACTCGTGGCGCGAAACACCCCGAGGAAGCGCCGATACTGACCACTCGCGAAAGTGAGTGGGCGCGCGAGGGAGCGGGCGCGAACGCGAGGGGCCGTACTCGGTGACCGGCGGCGGCGGTACCGGCGCCGCACGGCCGCGGCGCAGCCACGGGCGCGCGACGGCGGCACCGCGTATCGCCCGCGCCGCAGCGGCGGCGGCGCGGCTACTTACAAATCCGCGTGGAGCTGCCAGACCTTCTCGGCCGAGTCGCGCCAGGAGAAGGCGCGGGCACGGTCGAGGCCCGAGATCGAGAGGCGGGTGCGGAGCGCCGCGTCGGAGACGACGTCGGCGATGGCCTGGGCGAGCTGCGCCGGGTACTCCGCGGGGGTGGTGCGGGTGACGACGTGCGTGGAGCCGTCGGCCACCTCGAGCAGCGCGGGCACGTCGGCGTGGATGACGGGGGTGCCGAAGTCGAAGGCCTCGATCAGCGGCAGGCCGAAGCCCTCCGCGAGGCTCGGGTAGACGAAGACCGTGGCGCGCTCGAGCACGAGCGCGAGATCGGCGTCGCTGAGGAAGCCGAGCACGCGCACCCGCGCGGGGTCGACCCCGGCCGCCGCGGCGACGGACGCCACGTCGACGTCGCCCCACCCGGAGGGGCCGGCGATCAGCAGCGGCAGCGAGCCGGTGGCCGGCAGCGCGAGCGCCTCGATCAGCGAGGCGAGCCCCTTGCGCGGCTCGAGGGTGCCGACGGCGAGCAGGTACTCATCGGGCAGATCGAGCTCGACAGCACGTGAAGCGGGGTTCGCGGGCAGCCGCAGCTCGTCGCTGACGGCCCCGCCGATGACCCGCAGCCGGTCGCCGAAGCGGAAGTGCCGCGAGAGCTCCTCGGCCACCGCGTGCGTCGGCACGACGACGGCGTCGGAGTAGCGCGCCGCCCGCTTGGCCATCGCCCGGTGCCAGCTGACGCCGCGCGGGGTCAGGGTCTCGGGATGCGTCCACGGCACCACGTCGTGGATCGTGACGGCGGTCTGCGTGCCGATGTCGGCGCGGCGGTCGTGCTTGCGCAGCGGCGCCATCAGGCTCGTGGCGTGCACCATGCCGGCCCCCGAGGAGCCGATGACGCCGTGCTGCCAGGCCGCCGCGAGCTCACGCCGGGGCAGGGTGGCGCGGTGCAGACCGGCCAAGCCGGGCAAGCGGTCGGCAAGAGCATCGGCCGTGGCCTGAGGGATCGCCGGCACGATGCCCTCGACGTCGCAGTCGCGGGGAGCGGTGGCGATCAGCTGCCGGGTGAGCTCGAGCGTGTACCGGCCGATGCCGCCCGGGACCGGAGCCACGAGCTGGTCGACGACTACCCGCAGCGTGGCCATTACTCTCCAAAAACTCCCGAGGTCACCGCCTCGTGCAACGCGGTGCGCCAGTCTCGCATGGGCTCCAATCCCGCTCGGGACCACGCGTCATGCCCGAGCACGGAGTACGCGGGACGCGGGGCGGGACGAACAAACTGCGAGCTGTCCGTGGGCTTGACCTTATCAGGGTCGAGTCCGGCTTCCTGAAAGGTCGCCTGGGCGAAGTCGAACCACGAACCCTGCCCGGAGTTGGTGCCGTGATAGACGCCGGCGGGAGCATCCGAGTCGGCCAGAAGCACCAGCTGACGGGCGAGATCGGCGGTCCAGGTGGGCTGCCCGACCTGGTCGTGCACCACCGAGACGCTGTCGCGCTCGCGGCCGAGCCGGAGCATGGTCGCGGGGAAGTTCGCCCCGTGCCGGCCGTACAGCCAGGCCGTGCGCACGACGTAGCCGCCGGCGGGGTTGCCCGTGAGCACCGCCTCCTCGCCGCCGGCCTTGGTGCGGCCGTAGGCGTTCAGCGGGTCGCGCGGCTCGTCCTCCGAGTAGGGCGACGTGGCGTCGCCCTGGAAGACGTAGTCGGTCGAGATCTGCACGAGCTTGGCGCCGGTCGCGCGAGTGGCCGCGGCGAGCGTGGCGGGCCCGACCGCGTTCACGAGCGCGGCGGCCTCCTCGTCGGTCTCGGCCGCGTCGACCGCGGTGTAGGCGGCGCAATTGAACACGACGTCGACGCCCGCGACGGCGGCGGCCACGGCCGAGGCGTCGGTGATGTCGAGCTCGGCGCGGGTGAGCGCCACGACGTCGCGGCCCGCGAGGGCCTCCTGCAGGTCGCGGCCGAGCATCCCGGCCGCCCCGGTGATGAGATAGCGAGTCATCGGATGCGCGACGCTCAGCTCAGGGCCGCGCGGGCCTTGAGGGGCTCCCACCACTGCCGGTTGTCGCGGTACCACTGCACCACGTCGGCCAGGCCCTGCTCGAACGGCACCTGCGGCTCGTAGCCCAGCTCGTCGCGGATCTTGGAGATGTCGACCGAGTAGCGCAGGTCGTGGCCGAGGCGGTCGGCGACGCGGTCGACGTACGACCAGTCCTTGCCGGTCGCGTCGAGCAGCAGCTGCGTGAGCTCCTTGTTGGTCAGCTCGGTGCCGCCGCCGATGTTGTAGATCTCGCCGGCGCGGCCGTTCACGAGCACCATCGCGATGCCGCGGGTGTGGTCGTCGACGTGCAGCCAGTCGCGGATGTTGTTGCCCTCGCCGTACAGCGGCACGTGCTTGTCGTCGATCAGGTTGGTGACGAACAGCGGGATGACCTTCTCGGGGAAGTGGTACGGCCCGTAGTTGTTCGAGCAGCGCGTGATCGAGATGTTCATGCCGTGCGTGCGGTGGTACGAGCGGGCGAGCAGGTCGCTGCCGGCCTTCGACGCCGAGTAGGGCGAGTTCGGCTCGAGCGGGCGGTCTTCGGCCCAGGAGCCCTCGGCGATCGAGCCGTAGACCTCGTCGGTGGAGACGTGCACGAAGCGGGGGAGGTTGTTGCGGAGCGCCGCGTCGAGCAGCTGCTGGGTGCCGAGCACGTTGGTCTCGACGAAGATCGAGGCGTCGCGCACCGAGCGGTCGACGTGCGACTCGGCGGCGAAGTGCACCACCGCGTCGAGGCCGGGGAAGAGCTCGTCGAGCAGCCCGCCGTCGCGGATGTCGCCCTTCACGAAGGTGTAGCGGGGGCTGTCGGCCACCGAGGCGAGGTTCTCGAGGTTGCCCGAGTAGGTGAGGGCGTCGAGCACGACGACCTCGGCGCCTTCCAGGCCGGGGTAGGCGTCTTCGAGCGTGCGTCGGACGAAGTTGGAGCCGATGAATCCGGCGCCGCCGGTGACAAGAATCTTCATGGTGGGGAGGTCTCCTCAGATGTGGTCGCTCCCGATTGTACGGGAGGGCCGCAGGACGCCCCCGGAGTGGGGCGGGTGTCGCACGGCCCGCTGACGGCTCCGGCCTCTAGAGTGGCCTGCGTGAATGATCCTCAGCAGGCCGGTGCGCCCGGGCCCCTGCTGCGGCTGATCCGCGATCAGCGCATCGCCTTCCTCCTCGTCGGCGCAACCAACACCGGCGTCGGCTTCCTCTTCTTCATCGCCTTCGACCTCACGGTCGGCGCGTGGCTCGACGAGGCCGTCAACGAGACGGTCGGCTCGCTCGGCACCCTGGCCTGCGCGCACGTGCTCGGGGTGCTGTTCGCCTTCGTGATGTACCGCCGGTTCGTCTTCAAGGTGCGCGGCCACGTCTGGCGCGACCTCGCGCGCTTCGAGAGCGTCTATCTCGTGGCCATCGCGATCAACGCGGTCATCCTGCCGGTGCTCGTCGGCTTCGGCTGGAACCGCATCCTCGCGCAGCTGTCGATCCTCGTGGTCACCACGGCGATCAGCTGGTTCGGGCACAAGGGCTTCTCCTTCCGCCGCGGGGCCGCCGAGGCCGAGGCCGCCACCGAGCTGCACGTCGGCACCGACACGACCGAGCCGCGCTGATGCCCAAGCTCTCCGTCGTCATCCCGGCCTTCGACAACGCTGCCTACATCGCCGAGGCGGTCGGCTCCGTGCTGGCTCAGCGGCACGACGACTTCGAGCTCATCGTCGCCGATCACTCCTCGACCGACGGCACCCTCGAGGCGGTGCGCGCCTTCGAAGCGGATGCTCGGCTCACGGTCCTCTCGACCCCCGCCGGGGGAGGCGCGGAGGCCAACTGGCGCCGGGTCTCCGAGGCGGCGAGCGGCGAGTACCTCAAACTGCTGCCGGGCGACGACCTGCTGTACCCCGGCGCCCTCGAGGCGCACTCCGAGGCCCTGGACGCGCATCCGTCGGTCGTGCTCGTGTCGAGCCCGCGCGACATCGTCGACGCGCGAGGGAAGGTGACGATCCGCAACCGCGGCCTGCAGGGCGTGCGGCGCGCCGTGCAGCCGGGCGCCGAGGCGATCCGGCAGACGGTGCGGAAGGGCACGAACGTCTTCGGCGAGCCGGGCTGCGTGACGATGCGCCGCGCCGAGCTCGAGGCGGCCGGCGGCTGGGACGCCCGCTTCCCCTACCTGATCGACCAGACGAGCTATTCGAAGGTGCTGCTGCGCGGCGACTACCTTCCGGTCGACCGCACGCTCGCGGTCTTCCGCGTCAACGACACGCAGTGGAGCGTCGCCCTCGTCGACGAGCAGTCGACCCAGGCCAAGGCGTACCACGCCTGGTGCCGGGAGCAGGCGCCCGACGTGATCAGCGCCGCCGACGTGCGCCTCGGCGACCGCCGAGCCGAGCTGATGGCACTGGCCCGCCGCGGCTACTACGCGCTGAACGCCCGGCGCATGCGAGCGGCGCGATGAGCGCCGCGAGGGCAGTGGCCGTGCGGCTGGCCCCCTACGGCATCGCCGCCGTCGTGTCGCTGCTCGCCGTCTGGTTCGGCCTGAACCTCTGGGCCGTCGACTGGCGCGTGCCCTTCTACTACTCCGGCGACGCGCTCGCCGTGGCCTCGCACTTCAAGACGATCATCGAGACCGGCTGGTTCACCCACCAGCCCGACCTCGGCGCCCCGTACGGCCAGTTCTACAGCGACTACCCGCAGGCCGACAACCTGCACTTCATCGCCGCCGACGTGCTGAGGCTGTTCACCTCCGACTTCGGGGTGGCGATGAACGTCTACTTCGTCATCGGCTTCCCGCTGGCCGCGATCACGGCGCTCTGGTTCCTCCGGCTGGTGGGCGTCGGCACGCCGCTCGCCGTCGCGCTCGGCGTCGTCTACTCGCTGGCGCCGTACCACTTCATCAAGGGCGAAGGGCACCTCTTCCTCGCCGCCTACTTCGTGGTGCCGCTGGCCGTCGGACTGATCTACCTCGTCGCGACCGGGCGGCCGCTCTGGGCCCTCCGCCCGACGGAGCGGGCCGACGGCACCCCCGCGCGGCGCTGGCTCCGGCCGGTCACCGGCCGCAACGCCGCCACCGTCGCCACGGTGGCCCTCCTCGGCACCGCCTCCAGCTACTACTCCGTCTTCGTCGCCCTCGTGCTCGCGGTCGCCGGCCTCAGCGCCCTCTGGCGCAGCCGCGCCTGGCGGCGCTTCTTCGGGGCCGCTGCGGCCGGTCTGCTGATCGCGGGCGTCATGCTCGTGAACCTGACGCCGAGCATCCTGTACCGGCTCGCCAACGGCGTGAACGAGGCCGTGCTCGTGCGCAGCCCGCCCGAGGCCGAGCTCTACTCGTTCAAGCTCTCGTCGTTGCTGCTGCCGGTGCCCGGCCACCGTTTCGGGCCGTTCGCCACGCTGCGCCAGCTCTACGACACCTACTACCCGCTGCCCTCCGAGGAACCGGCCCTCGGGCTGATCGCCGCCGCGGGCTTCGTGGCGCTGGTCGTCGTGGCGGTGCACTTCCTGCTCTCGGCCGGCCGCACCGGCTGGCGGGGTCCGGGGGAGTCGACCCGTACCCTCGCGGTGCTCGCCGGCCTCGCGCTCGTCGCGTTCCTGTTCGGCACGGTCGGCGGGCTGTCGACGCTGCTCTCCTTCGTCGACTTCCCGATCCGCTCGTGGAACCGCATCGCCATCCTGATCGCGCTGCTGGCGCTCGCCGCGGTGGGGCTGCTGCTCGACGGCCTGGTGCGCCGGGTGGCGGGGCGGATGCGCGGCACGACCCGCACCGGCACCCGCCGCGTCACGGCCCTCGCCGTCCCGCTCGCCGTGCTGCTCGTGCTGCTCGCGGTCTGGGACCAGATCCCGCCGGTCGACGCCGAGGCCCGCGCCGCCACCGTGGCCGCCTACGACTCCGACGAGACGTTCACTGAGCAGGTCGAGGCCGACGTGGCGCCCGAGTGCCTGATCTACCAGCTGCCCTACATCGCCTTCCCCGAGTCGCCACCGGTGAACGGCGCGACCGACTCCGACGAGCTGCGCCCTTTCCTGCACTCCGAGACGCTGCGCTGGTCGGCGGGCGGCATCAAGGGCCGCGCCCCCATCGACGAGGTCGGCGCGCTCGCCTCCCTGCCGGCCCCCCAGTTGGTCGACGCGGTCGAGGATCTCGGCGCGTGCGGCTTCGTGCTCGACCGCGCGGCCTACACTGACTCTGGTTCTACGGTCGTCGATCAGATCACGGCGGTCGTCGGACCGACCACCACCTTCGACTCACCCGACGGTCGATTCACGTTCCTGGAGCTCCCGCAGCGATGACCCCCGTCGATCCCGTCCCCTCCCGCCCCGGCGAGCCCGTCTACACGATGTCGGTCGTCGTGCCGGTCTACCAGGGCGAGCGCACCCTCGCGGCGATGGTCGGCGAGCTCGTGCCCTACACGCACGGCGCGATCACCCCCGACGGCCACGCCTACCGCATCGCCGAGGTCATCCTGGTGCACGACAACGGCCCCGACCAGTCGGATGCCGTCATGCGCACCCTCGCCGACCAGCACCCCTTCGTCAGCATCGTCTGGCTGAGCCGCAACTTCGGTCAGCACGCGGCGACGATCGCGGGCATGGCGAAGTCGACGGGCCGCTGGATCGTCACCCTCGACGAGGACGGCCAGCACGACCCGGCCGACCTCGGCGCCTTCCTCGACACCGCCATCCGCGAGCGGGCCGGCGTCGTCTACGCGCGCTTCACCAACGAGCGCCCGCACGGCTTCTTCCGTGCTGCGGCCTCGAAGTCGTCGAAGCGGATGCTCGGCACCGCCTTCCACCTCCCCGACGCCAGCCAGTTCCAGAGCTTCCGCCTGGTGCGTGGCGACATGGGCCGCAAGCTCGCCTCCTTCGCGGCGACCGGCGTCTACCTCGACGTCGCCCTGTCCTGGGTGACGAACCGCGTCGCGACCTGCCCCACCCGGCTGCGCACGGCCGACGGACGGGTCTCGGGCTACTCTCTGCCGGCCCTGTTCGCCTACTTCTGGCGGATGGTGCTGACGAGCGGCACCGCCGGCCTCCGGGCCGTCAGCGTGCTCGGCGGCATCATCGCGCTGCTCGGCATCGGCGTGGCCGTGTACGTGATCGTCGCCCCGCAGGTGGGCACGAACCCCGAGACGGCGGGCTGGGCCTCGCTGATGGTGGCCGTGCTGCTCTGCTCGGGCGCCATTCTGTTCGCGCTCGGGGTGATCGCCGAGTACATCGGCGTTGGCCTGAACGTCTCGATGGGGCGCCCGCTCTACCTCACGGTCGACGATCCCGAGACGATCATGCCCGACGACGCACTCGAGGAGGGGGTCCCGGATGCCCGATGAGATCGTCTTCAGCCGCCCGTACCGGGCGCCCGGTGAGCTGACGAACCTCGCCGCCGTGCTCGACTCCGACCACTCGCACGGCGACGGCGCCTTCACGGCCTCGGCCACCGGGCGCCTCCGCGACCTCACCGGAGCCACCGACGCGCTGCTCACCACCTCCTGCACGCACGCCCTCGAGATGTCGATGCTGCTCCTCGACGTGCGCCCGGGTGACGAGGTCGTGCTGCCGAGCTTCACCTTCACCTCCGCGGCGATCGCGGTCGTGGCCCGCGGCGCGACGCCGGTGTTCGTCGACATCGAGGGCCCGAGCGGCAACCTCGACGTCGGCCAGGTGGCCGAGGCGCTGACGCCGCGCACGAAGGCGGTGATCGCGATGCACTACGGCGGAGCATCCGTCGATCTCGACGCCCTGCTCGCCACGACCGGAGAGGCCGGTGTCGCCTTGATCGAGGACAACGCCCATGGCCTCGGCGGGCGCTCCGGCGCCCACCGTCTCGGCACCGCGGGCGTGCTCGGCACGCAGAGCTTCCACGACACCAAGAACGTGCACTGCGGCGAGGGCGGCGCGCTGCTCGTCAACGACCCGGCGCTCTGGGAACGGGCCGAGGTCATCCGCGAGAAGGGCACCAACCGGGCGCGCTTCCTGCGCGGCCAGGTCGACAAGTACACCTGGCAGGACGAGGGCTCGAGCTACCTGCCGAGCGAGCTCAACGCCGCCGTGCTCGACGCCCAGCTGGCGGCCTTCGACGAGATCCAGCAGCGCCGTCTCGGCGTCTGGACCGCGTACGCCGAGGGGCTCGCCGAGTGGGCCGGTCACGTCGGCGCGACCCTCGTCTCCGACACCGTCGGCCTCGAGCACAGCGCCCACCTCTTCTACGCCGTCATGCCCGACCACGAGGGCCAGCAGGGGCTGATCGCCCACCTCCGCGAGGCGGGCGTTCGGGCGGCCTTCCACTACGTGCCGCTCGACTCATCGCCGGCGGGGCGGCGCTACGGCCGCACCGCCCACGAGCTCGACCGCACCGCCCGGTTCTCGGCGCAGCTCGTTCGCCTGCCGCTCTGGGCCGGCCTCGCCGACGCCCAGATCGAGCGCGTGATCGAGGGTGTCACCTCGTACCGCCCGGTGCGCGTGGCCTGAGTCGTTAGACTCTCCCCGTGCAGATCCGCGAATTGACGATCCCCGACAGCTATGAGATCACGCCGAAGCAGTTCGGCGACGACCGTGGTGTGTTCCTGGAGTGGTACCGCTTCGACAAGCTCGAAGAGGTCATCGGGCATCCGCTCGACCTGGCCCAGGCGAACACGTCCGTGTCGAAGAAGGGTGTCGTGCGCGGCATCCACTTCGCCGACATCCCGCCGTCGCAGGCGAAGTACGTCACCTGCACCCACGGTGCGGTGCTCGACTTCGTGATCGACATCCGGGTCGGCTCGCCGACCTTCGGCCAGTGGGACTCGGTGCTGCTCGACGGCGTCGACCGCCGCGCGATCTACATCAGCGAGGGTCTCGGCCACGCGTTCGTGGCGCTCACCGACGACGCGACCGTGAGCTACCTCGTCACCTCCACCTTCAACGCCGAGCGCGAGCACGGCATCGACCCGCGCGACCCGGCGATCGGCCTGGTGTTCCCGCCCGAGGCGGGAGAGCCGCTGCTCTCCCCGAAGGACACGGATGCACCGACCCTCGCCGAGGCGGCCGAGGCCGGCATCCTCCCCACCTGGGATCAGGCGCGGGCGTTCTACGCCTCGCTGAGCGAGAAGGGCGTCTGATGCGCGGAATCATCCTGGCGGGCGGGTCGGGCACCCGGCTCTGGCCGATCACCAAGGGCATCTCGAAGCAGCTGATGCCGATCTACGACAAGCCGATGGTCTACTACCCCCTCTCGACGCTGATGATGGCCGGCATCAACGAGATCCTGATCATCACCACGCCCGAGTACAACGAGCAGTTCAAGGCGCTGCTCGGCGACGGCTCCGAGCTGGGCATCCGGCTCGAGTACGCGGTGCAGCCCTCGCCCGACGGCCTGGCGCAGGCGTTCATCATCGGCGAGGAGTTCATCGGCGACGAGAGCGTCGCGCTGGTGCTCGGCGACAACATCTTCCACGGTGCGGGCCTCGGGTCCTCCCTCCGCAGCAATGAGAGCCTCGAGGGGGCGCGCATCTTCGCGTACCACGTGGCCGAGCCGCGCGCCTACGGCGTGGTGGAGTTCGACGACGACTTCACGGCGCTGTCGATCGAGGAGAAGCCCGAGCATCCGAAGTCGAACTACGCGGTGCCTGGCCTGTACTTCTACGACAACGACGTGGTGGCGATCGCGAAGTCGATCGAGCCGAGCGCGCGCGGCGAGCTCGAGATCTCGACGGTCAACGAGCGCTACCTCGAGCGCGGCGACCTGCACGTGCAGGTGCTCGAGCGCGGCACGGCGTGGCTCGACACCGGGACCTTCGAGTCGATGATGCAGGCGTCCGAGTACGTGCGCGTGATCGAGGACCGTCAGGGCTTCAAGATCGGCTGCATCGAGGAGATCGCCTGGCGGGCCGGCTGGATCGACTCCGAGCAGCTCGCGAAGCTCGCGGCCCCGCTGGTGAAGAGCGGCTACGGCGCGTACCTGCAGACGCTGATCGCCGCCGAAGAGGGCTGACCAGGCCCGACGCCGCCTGATTCCACCCGGTGGCGGTGCGAGTCGCAGCCGGGCGGGGCGGGGTGCGCCCCGTAGCGTGAAGGGGTGCCCCGCCCCGTCCGCTCTCCGCTCGCGCTCCTCGCCGCCGCCCTCGTGGCCGGCACGCTCCTCGTGGCCCCGGCGGCCACGGCCTCGGCCGAGGCCGACACGCTGCCGCCGCCCACGACGTCGACCCCTGCTCCGGATGCGCGTCCCGACGCCGAGGCCGGCGACACCGTCGAGCTCCCGGCCGACGCGCCGACCATGTCGGCCTACGACGCCACCTCGTACGCCGCCGAGGCCGCCGAGCTCCCCGCCGAGCTGACGGAGGCCGTGCAGCGCGACCTCGGCGAGACCCCCGAGGAGTACCTGGCCCGCTCGAACGCGGCGGCCGACGCCTCCGACGTGGTCGACGCCCTCACCGCGAGCGGCCTCGAGGTGCTCGGCTCGCGCCTGGACGGCACCTCGCTCGTCGTGAACGTGCCCGACGAGGAGGCCGCCGCGACCGTCGAGTCGGTCGGTGCGACCGCCGAGCTGGGCGCCCCGGCCGAGCCCGACCTCTCCGAGCTCACGCTCGACGCGCTCGCCGACATCGTGGGTGGCCAGGGCTTCCAGTTCCTCGCCCAGGGCTACACCTACGTCTGCTCGGTCGGCTTCACAGGCCGCTTCAAGGCCTACCCGCAGCCGCAGTTCGTCACCTCGGGCCACTGCATCGAACCCGACCACGCGGCCGGCACCTACTACTACGAGTCGAAGCAGTCCTCGGCGGGCGGCACCCCGAGCCGCGGCTCGATCATCGGCGCCCCGATCGCCGACCAGTACAAGTTCGGCGGCGGCGCCGACGTGGGCGCCGTCGGCGTCTCGCCCGCCTGGGGCACCAGGCCCGTCGTCTCCACCTGGGGCGGCGGCGCGGGAGCGCTCGGCGCCGGCACCCCCGTCACCGTCAAGGACGCGACGACCGGCATCGTCGGCTCCCCGGTGTGCAAGTCGGGCCGCACCACGGGCTGGACCTGCGGGAGCATCCTCGTCGTCAACGAGTCCTACCCGGTCTACAACCACTCGGGCACACCGCAGTACGTGAACCTCACCCTCACCGACGTCTGCATGCTGCCGGGCGACAGCGGCGCCTCGGCCCTCATCGGCAACTCGGCGTTCGGGCTCGGCACCGCGGGCGACTGGGTGGGGAACTGCGACCGCGGCACGCAGCCGAAGGCCATCAGCGCCTTCTTCCCGCTGATCACGGCCAACGGCAGCCCGAGCGTGGCGAGCGCGCTGCCGACCTGGGAGCTCGGCGTGCAACTGGCGACTCCGACGTACGTGCGACCCTCCTTCGTCGGCGACAGCATCCGCGGCACCCTCGCCGACGGCGGCCCGCGGCACCGGGTGCTCGTGACGATCGACGGCAACTCGTTCAGCGTCACGCCCGACTCGAAGGGCGCCTGGTCGCTGCCGATCCCGTCGAACCTGCAGTCGGGCCGGCACTCCTTCACCGTCGGGGCGAAGTGGGGCGACGTCACCTACTCCTCGGTGGTGAGCGACAGCTACCAGCTTCTGCCCCGTCCCGCGGTCGACCGCATCGGCGGCGCCACCCGCTACGACGTCGCCGCGACCATCTCGAAGCGCGCCTACCCGGGCACCGCCGAGGTGGTCTTCGTGGCCGCGGGCAGCAACTACCCGGATGCCCTCAGCGCCGCCCCGGCGGCCGTGAAGCTCGGCGGCCCGCTGCTGCTCACGCCCACCGACCAGCTGCTGCCCGTGGTCGCGGCGGAGATCGCCCGTCTGAAGCCGCAGAAGATCGTCGTGGTCGGCGGACGCTTCGCCGTGAACGACGCCGTGCTCGCCCAGCTGAAGGCGCTCGTCGCCGACACCGCGCGGATCGACGGCGACGACCGCTTCGCCGTCTCGCGCGCGGTCGCCGACTACGCGTTCCCCACCGCTCCGCTGGCCTACGCCGCCACGGGCGCGAACTTCCCCGACGCGCTCTCGGCGGGCCCGGCGGCCGGGTCGAAGGGTGCCCCGATCGTGCTCGTCAACGGCGGCGCGGCCACGGCCGACCAGCCCACCCTGCAGCTGTTCGCCGCGAAGGGCACGACGAAGGCGGCCATCGCGGGCGGTGTCTACTCCGTCTCCACCGGGATCGAGTCCTCGCTCAAGGGAGCCGGGCTGAGCGTGCAGCGCCTGCAGGGCGACGACCGCTTCGCGACCTCGCAGGTGGTCAACCGCTCGGCGTTCACGACGAGCAGCACCGTGTACCTCGCGACGGGCTACAACTTCCCCGACGCCCTGGCGGGCGGCGTGCTGGCCGGGCTCACCAAGGCGCCGCTCTACATCGTTCCGCGCGACTGCGTGCCCCGCGGGGTGATCGCCGACATCGGCACGCTGAAGGCGACCAAGGTGGTGCTGCTCGGCGGAGCCGACACGCTCGGCGCGGGAGTGGCCGGCCTGACGGCCTGCGCGAGCTGACGGGCGGTCGACCGGCCTGCCGTACCGGTGGCGAGGCCGGGCTCAGCCTTTGGTGCCGGGCAGCGCCCGCCGCAGCCGGTTCGCCACCCGCACCTCGGGCCGGTGCCGCAGCCGCGCGATCTCGGCCTCGAGGGATGCCGCGTGGGCCTTGGTGAGCGCGAGCTCCTCCTGGGCCAGCCGCCGCTCGTGGTCGACCGCGCCGAGCCGGTCGCTCGCCGCGTTCAGCTCGCCGCGCAGCTCGGCCTCGAGGGTCTCCAGGGCGCGGGCGCTCTCCTCCTCGCTCAGCCGGAGGCGCTCCTCCACCGAGGCGAGCAGGCTGAAGCCGCGCGTCTCGGCGTCACGGAGGGCCGGCGCGAACTCGCGGAAGCGCTCGAGCAGGGCCGGATCGAAGGGCACGTCGGCGACGGGGGACGCGAGCGTGCCGGCGAGCATCCGCTCTTCGACGAAGTGCCCGGCGGCGACCCCCTCGGCGAGCTCCTGCTCGTCGGGGTGGCGCAGCAGGTAGAACGGCAGCAGCGCACCCGCCTGCAGGCGCCGGTAGTCGCGCATGCCGTGGTGGTTCGGGCTCGGGGTGAGCTCGGGGTTCTCGTCGTAGGCACGTCCCGAGACCTCGACCTTGTGCCGGTATTGGGCCCACGATCGCCAGGGCAGGTGGAGCACCTCGATCCCGAGCTCCTCGGGCGGCAGCCCCGCCGAGGCGATGCTGACGAAGTGGTTGCCCTGGATGACGTCGACCTCGGGGTCGCCCACGTGCACCGCGTCGGCCGTGGGGTGGTCGCGGAGGCCGGTGGCGCGCAGCTGCTCGACGGGCCGGTGGTCGCGGTAGACCAGCCGGTCGAAGCCGGTGCCCGCCTCGGCCGCCGTGCCCGTGAGGTTCGTGACGGGCACCAGGAAGGAGCGGATGGCCGGGTCGAGCCGCTCGAACACCTGATGCAGCGTGAGGGAGCGGTCGACGGGCGCGAAGAACTCGTCGGCGTCGGCGTTGATCACCCAGTCGGCGCCGTGCAGGGCGGCCGCGTCGCGGGCCATCCGGGTGACGACGGGGCTCTGCTGCTTGCGGTGCACGGGGTCGTGCCGCAGCTCGATGCGCCCCTCGTCGGCGTAGCGCTGCAGGATCTCGGCGGTGCCGTCGCCCGAGCCGTTGTCGGTCACGATCAGGATGTCGACACCCTGCGCGAGATGGTGGTCGATCATCGGCCCGATGATGTCCGCCTCGTCGCGCACCATCAGGGTCATTGCGAGCTTCACCGGGCGGATCTCCATCTCTGGTCGGGTTCGTCCAGCCTCCACCCTAGCGAACGCGGTCCGGGCGAGACCGGGCCGGGGCTCGCGGCCCTGTTCAGTGCGCCGAGCGCCGCCGCACGAATGCCGAGCGCACGCCGAGGCCGAGCGACAGCACAGTGCGGAGCGGCCACCACAGCGGCCCCGAGTACTTCTTGGCGAGGAAGCGCTTGGCGCTGTCGTGGTGGGCCTGCAGCATGCGCGCCGACTCGGTCGTGGTGGAGTGCGCGCCGGTGTGCAGCACCTCGGCGGCCGGCTCGTAGACGTTCCGCCAGCCGGCTCGTCCGATGCGGTAGCCGAGGTCGACGTCCTCGAAGTACATGAAGTAGCCGGTGTCGAAGCCGCCGAGGGCGTCGAACACCTCCCGCCGCACCAGGAAGCAGGAGCCCGAGAGCCAGCCCGCGTCGCGGCGCACCGGGTTCTCGCCGATCTCGAGGCGGTACGCGCGCGTCCACGGGTTGGCCGGCCAGACGTTGGCGAAGAGCGCGTGCCCGATGCCGTTCCGGATCGAGGGGACCGATCGCGCCGAGGGGTAGGCGCTGCCGTCGCTCTCGAGGATCTTCGGGCCGATCGCACCGGCGTCGCCGAGCTCGAGCATGGTGTCGACGAGCACGTCGACCGAGCCGGGCGCGAGCACCACGTCGGGGTTCGAGACGAGCACGAACTCGTGGTCGCCGCCGAGCGAGGCGACGGCTTCGTTGATCGCGTGCCCGTAGCCCACGTTGTCCGTCATCGGCAGGTAGCGGCCGCCGGCGTCGGCGACCAGACGCTCGACCTCGGCCCGGGCGGGCGAGCCCGGCTTGTTGTCGGCCACGACCACGTCGACCTCGGTGCGCGCCGCGGCTGCCGGCACCGAGTCGAGGAACGGCCCCAGCACGGCGGCCGAGTCGTAGCTGACGGTCACCACCGCGATGCGGGGGCGGGTTCCGGATGCGCGCTGCGCCGTCACGCGGCCACCCCCGTCACGACGCCCGCATCGGCGTAGGCGTCGAGGTGCACCCGCGCGCAGGCGGCCCAGGTGAACTCGCGCGCGCGCCGGAGGGCGGCCCCGGACAGGTCGGCGCGCCGCTCCGGCTCGTCGAGCAGGCGGCCAAGGGCCTCGGCGATCGACCGCGCATCCGGCTCGGTGTAGGCCACGGCGTCGCCGCCGACCTCGGGGATGGAGAGCCGATCGGTGGTGAGCACGGTTCCACCACTGGCCATCGCCTCGAGCACGGGCAGCCCGAAGCCCTCGCCGAGCGAGGGGTAGGCGACGACGGTGGCGCCGCCGAGGAAGGCGCCGAGCTCGTCGAGCGGGAGGTAGCCGGCCTCGGTGACGCCGTCGCGCGGGGTGTCGAGGAGGCGCGCGGCCTCCTCGTCCCAGCCGCGGGAGCCCGAGAGCACGAGGGCGGGGGTGGCGAGGCCGCGGGCGCTGCGCTCGGTGCGGAGGAGCGCGTAGGCGGCGAGCAGGGCCGGTACGTTCTTGCGCGGCTCGATGGTGCCGAGGAAGGCGATCCAGCCGTCGCTGCCGCTGCCCGTGTCGTCGCCGGTGCCGGTGCCCAGGCCGTGCGCCGCGGCGAAGGTCTCGACGGCGGCGGGCAGCGGCGGCCGGAAGACCGCGGGGTCGACCCCGAGGTACGCCACCCGGATATCGGGGCGCACGGCGACGGCGTCGCGCACCGCCCGCGCGGTCGCTCGGCTCGGCGCCACGAGGGCGTCGGCGCGACGCCCGGCCTCGCGCGTCCAGCTCGTGAAGAAGGTGCGCTTCAGGCGCGAGTGCACACCGGGGTCGGTGAAGAAGGTGGCGTCGTGCAGGGTGACGACCCGGGCCCGCCGGGAGGCGAGAGGGAAGGTGTAGTGCGGCGAGTGGATGGCCGAGACCCCCAGCCGGGCGGCCAGGCGGGGCAGGCCGAGCTGCTCCCAGAGCAGGCGCACGGGGCGCTTGGCGAGCAGGGCGGGGCCCGCGTGGTAGCTGTGGCCGGGCGCCGCGGTGCGCAGGCGCTCGAGGTCACCGGGCTTCACGACGACGTCGAGCGACACCCCGAGCTCGCCGAGGCCCGTGAGCAGCCCCTCGATGTAGCGGGCCACTCCGCCCCACGACGGCGGCAGGCTCGTCGCGTCGAGGAGGACTGGGATCTGAGTGCTCACCACGCTGTCCTAGGTCTCGTTCCGGGAGGGGCGCCCGGAGGCAGCCTCCAGCATACCCGCCGCCTCGCCGCTCAATCGGCGACCAGGAAGGCGGCGACGGCCCGCCGCGGCACCCGGGCGGCGCGGTCGATCCGCACCCGGCGGGCGAGGTTCGCCGGGGTCAGGCGGAGGGCCGAGCCGAACGAGCGCAGACGCCGGCGGGCGTCGGCGCGGTGCTCCGGCGAGGGGGTGCGCGCCACGGCGAGCAGCGCGCGCAGGGTGCCGGCCGCGGTGCGGGCGACGGCGGTGAGGGCGACGGGGGCCGGCGCGTGGCGGAGGGCCACGAGCATCCGGTTGCGCTCGTTGCTGAAGCGGAAGACGTCGCTGCCCGTGCCCGAGGATGCGGCGTGCGCGTGACGCACCACGGCGTCGGGGGAGTAGCGGATGCTCCAGCCGGCGCGCCGCAGCCGCCAGGAGAGGTCGGTGTCCTCGTAGTACATGAACAGGCTCTCGTCGAAGAGCCCGACGTCGTCGAGGGCGCGGGCGTCGAGGGCAGCGGCGCCACCCGAGAAGCCCATCACCTCGCCGGCCGGGCGATGCTCGTCGGCGGCGGGCACGAGCCAGTCGCGGTCGCGGCCGTTGCCCGAGCGGGTCATCTCGTTGCCGGTGCTGTTGACGAGCAGCGGGTCGGTGCCGGCGAGCAGGATGCGCGCGGTGACGGCCCCGCGCCGCTCGGTGCCGGCGCCCTCGGCCCCGCGCAG
Organism: Herbiconiux sp. VKM Ac-2851; assembly: GCF_013205105.1. NCBI lineage: Bacteria > Bacillati > Actinomycetota > Actinomycetes > Micrococcales > Microbacteriaceae > Herbiconiux > Herbiconiux sp. VKM Ac-2851. The sequence goes on from NZ_JABMLJ010000004.1 coordinate 57,104, forward strand.
CTCGTCGACGAGGGCGGCCACGAAGCCGGGCTCGGCTTCGGCGTCGTTGTTGAGCAGCACGTAGACATCGGCGGGGCGGGCGCGGATGCCCGTGTTCACGCCCGCGCCGAAGCCGTCGTTGCGGCCGCCGTCGACCACGAGGTGCTGCGGGTGCCGCTTCCGCAGCAGCGCGAGCGAGTCGTCGCCCGATCCGTTGTCGACGATCACGACGGCGAGGTCGAGGCCGCGCTCGGCGAGACCGGTCTGCCGTTCGAGCGACGCCACCGCCGCAGAGGTGAGATCGGGCTGGCGCCAGTTCACCAGGATCGCCGAGACGGCGACCCGGGCATCCGCTTCACCCGTCATGCTGAAGCCCCGGCGCTCAGGCGCCGACGACGCGGATCTCCGGCTGGGCGTGCAGGATGCCGACCGCGAGGTCGTAGTAGGGCACGTCGAACGAGACGGCCTGCGGCACGTCGTGCACGTGGGCGCGCTCGCGGTTCATCAGCGTGGAGTTGATGAAGTACTTGCCGGTGCCGAACTGCACGTCGTGCAGCACGAACTCCACGGTGGTGGGCTCGCGCAGCGTGCCGAGGTCGAGGCGCGTGCGCGGGGAGGCGGTGCCGTAGACCGGCACGCCCTGCACGTTGTCGATCTGGATTGCGGCGATCCAGTCGGGCAGGCCCGTGGGGTGCTCGTAGGTGACACGCACGATGAGGTCGTCGCCCGGATGCACGGGGTCGCCCTCGGCGCGGCCGGCGGCGTGCACCGTGGTGGAGACGATGCGGCCGTTGTTCACCGGCACCTTCTCTTCGTGGCTGGCGTTGTGCGCCTCGGCCTCGCCTTGACGGCGCTCCTCGAGCACGTCGCGGAAGTCGCGCACGGCCTCGTGGGGAACACCGTCGAAGAGCACCTCGCCCTTGTTCAGCAGCACCGCGCGGTCGCAGAACTCGGTGATCTGGCCGAGCGAGTGGGTGACCAGCACGATGGTGCGGCCCTCGCGCTGGAAGGAGCGGATCTTGTCGAGGCACTTGCGCTGGAAGGCCTCGTCGCCGACGGCGAGCACCTCGTCGACGAGCAGCAGGTCGGGGTCGACGTGCACGGCCACCGCGAAGGCGAGCCGCACGTACATGCCGGAGGAGTAGAACTTCACCTGGGTGTCGATGAAGTCCTTGATGCCCGAGAACTCGACGATGTCGTCGAAGTAGAGGTCGGTCTGCTTGCGCGAGAGACCCAGGATCGAGGCGTTCAGGTAGACGTTCTCGCGCCCGGTGAGGTCTTGGTGGAACCCGGCGCCGAGCTCGAGCAGCGCCGCGAGGCGGCCCCGTCGGCGGATGGTGCCGGTGGTCGGCTGGATGATGCCGCCGATGGTCTTCAAGAGGGTCGACTTGCCCGAGCCGTTCGGGCCGATCAGGCCGATGGTCTGGCCGGAGCCGATTTCGAGCGAGACGTTCTTCAGGGCCCAGAAGTCCTCTTTGAACTGCTTCGAGCGGCCGGCGTTGACCAGGCGCTCCTTGAGGCTCTTCTCCTTGCGGATGATGAACCGCTTCGAGACGTCGTTGACCTCGACGACGGGGACGTGCTCTGCCATCACAGCTCCTGTGCGAAGTCGCCCTGCAGGCGGCTGAAGACTCGTTGGGCGGCGAACAGGGCGAGAAGGCCCACGACGCCGGCGATCAGCATCCGGATGGCCAGGTGCGGCAGGGGGACGCCGTTGGACGCCTCCGACCAGAAGGCCTCCTGGAAGCCCAGCACGGCGAGCGTGATGGGGGAGTTGACGTAGATCTCGAGCAGCCACTGCGGCAGGATCGCCGCGGCCTGCTGCCACGAGTAGAGGATGGGGGAGGCCCACATGAGCAGCAGCAGAACGACCTCGACGAGGTACTGGATGTCGCGGAGGTAGACGTTCAGCGCCGCGAGCAGCACGCCGACGGCGGTGCCCCAGATCAGGATGAGCACGAGTGCGCCGAGGCCGAACAGCAGCTGCGGCCCGAAGCTCAGCGTGCCGACCACGATCGACGCGATGATCAGGATGACGAACTGCACGGCGAAGTTGAACAGCGCCGAGCCGACCGCGGCGAGCGGGAAGATCTCGCGCGGCAGGTAGACCTTCTTCACCAGGCCCGCGTTCGCGATGATGGAACCGGTGCCCGCACCGACGATCTCGCTGAACAGCGTGTAGATCGTGAGGCCGGCGAAGATGTAGATGGCGAAGTTCTCGATGCCGCGGGCGGCGCCGAGGAACTGACCGATCACCAGGTAGTAGATGAACAGCTGGGTCAGCGGCTTCGCCAGGCTCCAGAGGAACCCGCCCGCGCTGTCCTTGTAGCGCGACTTGAGCTCGCGCCCGGTGAGCAGGCGGAGCAGTCGTCGCTGCTCCCAGATCTCGCGCACCGAGGCGATGGTTCCGGTCACGCCCGAGCTGCGGCCACCGGCCTGCTGCCAGGGCTCGGTGCTCAATCGGTTCGCCCGCTGCAGCGGGGACTCTTGCAAGCCAGTCATGCTTCCGGCCTCCAAAGCCTTCATCCGGGTAGGTCAGCGGTCACCGCCGACTGCCGGGATCGAGGATACAACACGGCCCCTGGGCGAAGGCCCGGGGCGCGGGGCCCAGGGCGCGGGGCCCGGGGGCGTGCCGGGGCGACCGCCGCGTCAGCGGCGCCCGGCGCGGGCGTGCTCCGAGCGGGAGCGCACCTTCGCGATCAGCGACGAGACGCCGCCGTTGGTGAGGTAGTGGCGGGCCAGCGCGATGTCGCGCCCGATCCCGTGCCGCCTGGTCGAGATGGCCTGGAACTTCTCCTCGGCGGTGACCGGCCGGCGGCGGCGACCGGCTCCACCGAGCTCGATGGGGGCCGAGAGGGAGCCGAGCACGCGATCGGCGGCGGGGTGCGGGTCGCGGCAGAACTCCACCAGCGGGCGGAGGGTCTCCTCCCAGGTGAAGCGCTCGCGCACCCGGCCGACCGCCTCGACGGCCGCGGCCCGCTCGTCGACGTCGTAGAGCATCCGCTCGAGGGCGTCGGCCAGGGCCTCGACGTCGCGCTCGGGCACGCTCACCCCGAGCCCCTCCTTCTCGACCAGGTCGCCGAAGCTGTCTCCGCGGGTGGTGACGATCGGCAGCGAGGCCCAGAGGTAGTCGAGGATGCGCGTGCGGAACGAGAACGTGGTCTCGATGTGGTCGAAGTGGGTGCTCACGCCGACGTCGGCCTCGAGCAGGTAGTTCTGCCGGTCGTCCAGGTCGACCCAGGAGTCGTTGAAGAAGACGTGCCGGCCGGTGAGCCCGAGCTCCTCGGCGAGCCGCCGGGTCTGCTGCACGATCGCCATCTCGGGCACGTCGGGGTTCGGATGCGCGACGCCCATGAAGAACAGGCGCACGTCGGGGCGGCGCTCGGCCAGCGCCCCGATGGCCCGCACGAGGGTGAGGGTGTCGAACCAGTTGTAGATGCCGCCGCCCCAGATGACGAGCTTGTCGTCCTTCCCGATGCCGGGCACGACGCCGCGCACCGCGTCGCGGGTGTGCCGCGGGGGAGTCGAGTCGAGGCCGAACGGCGCGATCGAGATGAGCTCGTCGAGCGAGTCGTCGGCGGCGTAGTTGGCCGGGTTGATGCGGCCGAGGGCGGCGAGCTGGCCGAGCCAGAACAGGCGCTGCCGCTCGGAGGCGCAGAGGAAGAAGTCGGCACGGGAGAGCTGCGCGTTCAGCACCTCGGTGGCCGAGCGCACGATGTTCGTCCAGCGCTCGGTGCCGAACTCCCGGCCCTGCTCGAGCTGCTCGAGGTGCATCGGGTCGTAGATGTCGGCGACGACGATCTTCTCGCTCTTCTGCAGGGTGGTGAAGTGGTGCAGGGCGTAGCCCTGGAAGAAGATGACGTCGGCCCACTCCTCGTGCACCGCCATCTGGCGCTCGTTCTGCAGCTGCACGTGTGCGACCTCGAAGCGGTCGGAGTGGCGCTTGGCCGCGTTCCAGGTGACCAGGCGCACGTCGTGCTCGGCGCTCAGAGCCTCGCTGATCTTCCAGGCTCGGAGGCCCGGCCCGGCCATCTTCTCGCCCAGCGCGTCGCCCGTGATCACGAGCACGTGCCGCCGGTCGGTGGCGGCCTCGATCTCGAAGGCGTCGACCACCGCGCGGAAGCCGGAGAGGTAGGAGGAGTCGCCGAGCAGCGGGTGGATCATGTTGCCGAAGAGCCGGAACAGCTCGGCGTCGGTGCGGCGGCGGCCGGCCTGCAGCTCGTCGCGGGTCGCCGAGAGCGACTCGAGCTCCTCGACGAACTGGTCGAGTGCGAACAGGCTCGCGAGCGACTCCTTCGACACCGGCGTCGTCGCGTCGAACTCGTCGGCGGCCCCGTCGAAGCGGCGGATGTCGAACAGCTGCGAGTCGAGGTCGCTCTTCGCGACCGCGCGCCGGGCGAGCAGCGCCATGGCCCCGGGCAGGAAGCGGCCGAGGTTCTCGGCCGAGAGGTTCTTGTAGAGGGTGGCCAGGGCGTTGCGCTCGAGCAGGTAGCTCTCCCGGTAGGGGCCGAAGCTCCGCATCGAGGCGTGGTGGCGGTGGTAGACGATCGACGCGGGCGCGAAGCGCACCCGGTAGCCGAGCAGGTTCAGGCGCCAGCCGAGGTCGATGTCCTCGTAGAACATGAAGAAGCGCTCGTCGAAGCCGCCCGCCTCGGCGAAGGCCGACGCGCGCACGAACAGCGCCGAGCCGGTGCCGTAGAGGATGTCGCGGGGCTCCTGGAAGCGCTCGTCGTCGGGCTGGTTCTCGTGATCCTTGTAGCCCATGCCGAACCAGGTCAGGCTGCCGCCGACGAAGTCGACCACCTTGCCCTCCCAGTCGAGCACCTTGCTGCCGACCGCCGCGACCGCTGGGCTGGTCTCGAACTGCGCCACCGCCTCGCGCACCCAGGCCGCGTGCGGCTTGGCGTCGCTGTTCAGGAAGGCGACGAACTCGCCGCGGGCGCTCGCCGCACCGAGGTTGGAGCCGCCGGCGAAGCCGAGGTTCTCGGCCGACTCGATCACGCGCACCCGCTCGTCGCCCGCGAAGGCGGCGCGGAGCCGGGCCAGGCTGTCGTCGCCCGAACCGTTCTCGACGACGACGACGTCGAGCCGCTCGCGCGGCCAGTCGACCTGCGACAGCTGCGAGACGCACTCGATGGTGTCGTCGGCGCCCCGGAAGTTCACCACGACCACCGAGACGACTCCGGACTGGGCTGCTGGCATGGCGATCTTCACCCGATCAGCCTATCGCCGGAGCGTCAGCGGGCATCCGGGAACGCGGTGCCTAGGATCGGGGTCATGGCACGTTCGACTCTCCTCCGCGCATCCGTCAGCACCCTCATCGTCGCCGCGGCGGCCCTGTCGACGGCCGGCTGCATCGGCGGAGCGGCCTCACCGAGCCCCACGGCGAGCTCGCCGGCGCCGACCCGCTCGGCCACCCCCACGGCCACGGCCACCCCGGCGCCCACGCCGACCCCGACGGCGGCGCCCGAGCCGACGCCGACCCCGACGCCGACCACCCCGGAGTCGTCGGTGGTCTCCCTCGAGATCCTGAACAGCTCCTACGACCCGTCGACCTCGACCGTCTCGGTCGCCGGCATGGTGACCGACCTCGTCTCCTCCACCGGCACCTGCACGATCACCGTCAGCCAGGGCGAGCAGAGCGTCACCACCGAGGCGGCGGGCATGGCGGATGCGGCGGTCACCTACTGCTCGAACCTCGCGGTCGTGCTCCCGGCCGGGGCCACCGGCACCTGGGACATCGAGCTCGCCTTCACCGACCCCACGCACTCCGGGTCGACCAGCGGCACCGTCGACGCCGCCTGACGGGCCTGGCTCCCAGGCGACGGCGTCCGAACCCGAATACAGTGGGGGAGTTTCCCCCGTCATGAAGGATCGGTACCGGGCATGAGCTCAGCAGTCACACCCCACGACGGCGACGGCGACGTCGCGAACGAGCTGCGCGAACTGCGCCTCGAGGTCGCGGCGCTGCGCGCGCAGCTCGCGCGGCGCACGGCGGAGACCGAGGAGTACCGTCGTCGGCTCGTGGCGAGCCGCAACCAGGCCGAGCGCCTGGCCACCCAGCTGAAGGCCCTGCGCGGATCGAGCTCGTGGTCGATCACGCGGCCGCTGCGCATGCGCCGCCGCAAGGCACTCAACAACGGCTGGACCTGATCCCGTGAGCACGAGAGTCCTCGACAAGGTGCTCCCGCTCACCGTCGTCGAGAGCAGCAAGCGCCGTCTGCCCGCCACCGACCGCGTCGCGGTCGTCGCGAGCTACGGCACCTCCTCCACGGTCTCGCTGTCGCTGTCCTGGATGGTCGCGCGCCTCGAGGAGGCCGGCTACGAGGTGGTCGTGGTGCGGGCATCCGACGACCACGCCCCGCTGGACTGGTCGCGCGGGCCGGCGAACGACGCGATCGTCGTGCGGAAGCCCAACATCGGCTACGACTTCGGCTCCTGGGCGACGGGGCTCGAACTCTTCCCCGAGATCCGCCGGAAGCCCTACGTGCTGCTCACCAACGACTCGCTCGTGGGGCCGTTCGCGAGCCTTCAGCCCATGGTCGAGGACTTCGAGACGAGCTTCTTCGACGTCTGGGGCGGCACCTGGACGAGCCAGTACATGCAGCACCTGCAGAGCTTCCTGATGGGGTTCAAGGGCGGCGTGCTCGACGACCCCACGCTGCGGCACTTCTGGCAGAACCTGCCCGAGCAGCCCACCAAGTTCGACATCATCGACAAGTACGAGCTGGGCCTCAGCCGCCTGCTCTACGGCGAGGGCTACGTCTCGGGCGCCTGGTTCGACTACGAGCTCGTGGTGCAGTACACACAGAACCCCACCATCCAGGGCTGGAAGGGCCTGCTCGAGCACGGCTTCCCGTTCGTCAAACGGGAGCTCGTGACCAACCCGGGTATCGTGGGGGACGCTTTCGAGGTGCCCGCCGTGATCGAGCGGATGTTCGGCGAAGACCCGCGCGACTGGGTCTGATCTCCCGCAAGGGTCTGAGAGCCCACCAGGCTGTGAGAGTTAGAGGGTCATGAGAAAAATCACCATCGGCGGAGTCAAGCGCCGCACCGGCCGCGCCATGCTCAAGGTGGGCGACAAGCTCGCCGAGTCGCCGGCCCCCGCCGCACCCGACGACTTCCCCGCGGGCTTCAGCTCCTGGGCGTACAACCGCAGCAGCCGGCTCAAGGCGCTGTACCCGGGCGAGTGGAAGAAGCAGTTCGTCGCCGAGCCCGCCACCTCCCGCGTGGCCGTGGTCGTGCACGTGTTCTATACCGACCTCGTCGCGCAGATCCTGCAGTCGCTCGAGGCGCTGCCGGTGCAGTTCGACCTGATCGTCACCAACGCCTCGGGCGAGGAGCTCTCGCTCGACACGAGCCGTCTGGCGAACGTCGGCCGCGTGCAGGTCTTCGACATCGCCAATCACGGCCGGGACATCCTGCCGTTGGTCTCGGTGGTGAACGCCGGGCTCCTCGACCCCTACGAGCTCGTGTTCAAGGTGCACACCAAGAAGAGCGCCTGGCGCGAGGCCCACGGCGAGCTCTCCGGCTCGGGCGACGAGTGGCGTGAGAGCTTCTTCTCGGAGCTGGCCGGCTCGGTCGAGACGGTCACCCGGGTGCTGAACGAGTTCGCGAGCGACCCCGCCCTGGGCATCCTGACCTCGACCGGCAACGTGCTCGGCCCCGAGTTCTGGGGCGGCGACCGCGAGATCGTCGGTTCGCTGCTCAGGCGCATCCAGATGGACCGCGACGAGGACCGCCTGCGCTTCGCCGCCGGCAGCATCTACTGGGTGCGCGGCTTCCTGCTGCAGGGGCTCCGCGCCTTCGAGCTGCAGGCCTCCGACTTCGAGGAAGAGGCGGGCCAGGTCGACGCCACCACCGCGCACGCGATCGAGCGCATCCTGGGCATCGTGGCCGGCGAGGCGGGCTACGACGTGCGCGACGCCTCGACGCTCACCGCGACGGCCGACGGCACGGCCTTCGAGCGGTTCTCGGCGGATGCGGTGGTGCAGCCACGCGCTCGGGTCATCCCGTTCTACCTGCCGCAGTTCCACACCTTCCCCGAGAACGACGAGTGGTGGGAGAAGGGCTTCACCGAGTGGTCGAACGTGGCCGCCGGCACCCCGCTCTACCCCGGGCACATCCAGCCGCTGCTGCCGAGCGAGCTGGGCTTCTACGACCTCCGCACGCCCGGCGTGCGCGACGCCCAGTACGAGCTCGCCACCGCCGCGGGCCTCGAGGGCTTCATGTACTACTACTACTGGTTCGCGGGCAAGAAGCTGATGGACCTGCCCGTCGAGGAGCTCGTGGCCTCCGACTCCGACCAGCCGTTCTGCATCATGTGGGCGAACGAGAACTGGACGAGGCGGTGGGACGGCAGCGAGAAGAACATCCTGATCGCGCAGGACTACGACCGCGTCTCGGCCAAGCAGTTCATCCACGACGTGCTGCACCTCATCACCGACCCGCGCTACATCCGCATCGACGACAAGCCGGTGATCGCGGTCTACCGCATCACCCAGATCCCCGACCACGTCGAGGTCGTCGCGCATTGGCGTCAGGTGGCCGAGGAGGCCGGCCTGCCGGGCCTCCACCTCGTGACGGTCGACGTCGGCACCTCGATGCAGGGCGTCGAGGGCTCGCTCGCCGAGCACGGACTCGACGCCTACCTCGAGTTCGCGCCGCACAACATGTTCTGGCAGTCGCTGCCCCGCGACCACCGCGGGCTCGACGAGCGCTTCCAGGGCAACCTGCTCTCCTACCCGGCCATGGCCGAGAAGGCGGAGGAGCGGCTGAACACCACGCCGCCCGCCCACCGCTACCCCGGCGTGATGGTGAACTTCGACAACACCGCCCGCCGGCAGTGGCAGCCCGACATGTGGTACGGCTCGAACCCGTTCACGTTCCGGCGCTGGCTGAACACCACCGTCTCCTCGGTGGCCGAGCGGCCGCGCGACGAGCGGGTCGTGTTCGTCAACGCCTGGAACGAGTGGGCCGAGGGTGCGGTGCTCGAGCCGTCGCAGCGCTACGGCCGCACCTACCTGCTCGCGGTGCGGGACGTGCTGCACCGCTGACCCGGTGCCGCCGCCCGGCTGACACGCCGCAGCCGGGCGAGTCCCCGGGCTTCGCACAGCCTCTCTTTAGGATGAGGTGTGATGAGCGGAGCCACGATGACACGCACGACCACTCGACGGGGACTGGTCGCAGCCGTTCTCAGCCTGATCCTCGTCGTGGCCGGCCTGACCGCCGCCGGGGCGGAGCCCGCCTCGGCCGCGGCGCCCGTGCTCACCCGCAGCGCCCCGCAGGCCCTCGTCACCGCGACCGCCGCCGACTTCGACCCCGGCAACATCATCAGCGACGAGAACTTCTTCAACGGCAACGCGATGTCGGCCGGTGCGATCCAGAACTTCCTGAACAGCCAGGTCTCGAGCTGCCGCTCGGGCTACACCTGCCTGAAGGACTACCGGCAGACGACCTGGTCCCGCTCGGCCGACGCGATGTGCAACGCCTACGCCGGAGCGCCGAACGAGACCTCGGCGACGATCATCTACAAGGTCGGCCAGGCCTGCAACGTCAGCCAGTCGGTGCTGATCGTGCTGCTGCAGAAGGAGCAGTCGCTGATCACGGACTCCTGGCCGAGCCAGAGCCAGTACACCTCGGCGACCGGCTTCGCCTGCCCCGACACCGCCCCCTGCGACGCCGAGTTCTCGGGCTTCTACAACCAGGTCTACAAGGCGGCCTGGCAGTACAAGCGCTACACGAACCCCGCCGGCACCTCGGCGTTCTTCACCTGGTTCCCCGTCGGCAAGTACTCGGCCGTGCGCTACCACCCGAACGCGGCCTGCGGCTCCTCGCCCGTGCTGATCAAGAACAAGGCGACCGCGGGCCTCTACTACTACACGCCGTACCAGCCCAACGCGGTGGCGATGTCGAACCTCTACGGCGGCCAGACCGACGGCTGCTCGTCCTACGGCAACCGCAACTTCTGGCGTCTGTACACCGACTGGTTCGGCGACCCCCGGAGCAGCAGCAACCCGCACGGTGCACTCGACTCGGTCAAGCCGGTCGCGGGCGGCGTGCAGGTCACCGGCTGGGCGGTCGACCCCGCGAAGGACAGCCCCGTCACCGTGACCATCTCGGTCGACGGCGTCTCGTCGACCCTCACCGCCGACAAGCCGCTCGGCTGGATTCCGGTGCTCTACCCGAACCTCGGGCCGAACCACGGCTTCAACGGCATCGTCGGAGCCTCCGCGGGCACCCACACCGTCTGCGCCGCGAAGTCGAACGGCACCGACCTCGGCTGCCGCACCGTGACCGTGCCGAAGAGCACGGCGGCGGGCTACCTCGACACCGCCGAGGGCGTCGTCGGGGGCATCCGCGTCGCCGGCTGGTCGCTGAACACGGCCAGCTCCGCGCAGACCTACATCTGGGTCGACGTCGACGGCCAGGGTCAGAACTACAAGGTCGACAAGCCGCTCGGCTGGACCCCCGTGCTCTACCCGGGCACCGGCAACCTGCACGGCTTCGACCGCGTGGTGCCGGCGAAGCCCGGCACCCACCAGGTCTGCGTCTCGGGCTACGCCGGCGTGCTGCTGCGGTGCGCGAGCGTGACGGTGCCGACGAACGAGGCCGGAGCGGTGCAGAGCGCCACCGGCAAGCTCGGCTCGATCACCGTCACGGGCTGGAGCCTCGACAAGCGCAGCACGGCCCCGAGCTACGTCTGGATCAACGTCGACGGCAAGGGCAAGGCGTACTACGCCGGCGAGAACAACGACGCGGCCGCGGCGGCCTGGCCCTCGGCGGGCAAGCGGCACGGCTTCAGCGCGACCATCCTGGCCGCCCCCGGGGCGCATCAGGTCTGCGTCATCGGCACGCTCGAGAACACCTCCTACGGCTGCCGCACGGTGACCGTGCCGAACAACGAGGTCGGCTCCTTCGACAGCGTGTCGGCCGAGATCGGCAAGATCAGTGTCAGCGGCTGGTCGCTCGACCAGACCTCGTCCGAGTCGACCTACGTCTGGGTCTCGATCGACGGCAAGGGCGGCGGAGCGATCTGGGCGGGCGGCAAGCTCAACTGGATCGAGGGGCTGTTCCCGGGCAAGGGCCCGCGGCACGGCTTCAGCGGCTCGTTCCCGGCGACCTCGGGAGTGCACACCGTCTGCGTGACCGGCACGAAGGAGAACGTCTCCTACGGCTGCAAGCAGGTGACGGTGCCCTCCAGCGGAGCCGCCTCGTGGGACTCGCTGACCGCCTCCGACCAGAAGATCACCCTCACCGGCTGGGCGGTCGACCGCATCTCCACCACCCAGCAGTACGTCTGGATCACGGTGGACGGCAAGGGCGCGCCCTACCTCGCGGCCGACCGGCTCGACTGGATCGACTCGTACTTCCCGGGCGTGGGCAAGAACCACGGCTTCACCGTCTCCCTCAAAGCGGGCGCCGGGCCCCACACGGTCTGCGTGCGGGCCAGCTTCGACGGCCAGGACCTCGGCTGCCGCACCATCGACGTGCCCTCCACCGGGGCCACGAACATCGACTCGGTCACCGGGGTCAAGGGCGGCGTGAAGATCACCGGATGGTCGGTCGACCGCAACTCGACGGCGACCACCTACATCTGGGTCGACGTCGACGGCAAGGGCGCCCCGATCGCGGCGGCGACCCGGCTGGACTGGATCGCGTCGTACTTCCCGGGTGTCGGCCCGCTGCACGGCATCGACAGCGTCGTGCCGGCGAGCTCAGGGAGCCATCGGGTCTGCCTGACGGCGACCTTCGACAACCGCGACCTCGGCTGCCGCACCGTCGTCGTCCCCTGACCCCGTCCCCGCCCCGGTGGAGCGCCCCGCTCGTCCCGCCCAGCGGGTGAGCGGCAGGGGAGCGGCGAGGAGCACGAGCAGGGCGCCCGCCGCGATCACCGCGGCCGCCGGTGAGAGCGGGCGGGCCGCCGCGTCCTGCAGGGTGAAGGCGGAGTAGACGACGACGGTCGCGACCGCCTGCACGCCCAGGGCCAGGTGTGCGATCCGCGGGGTGCGCTCGGCCGCCCAGGCGATCGGGATGAGCACGAACGCGAGCATCCACGCATGGGAGCCCTGTGCCACGAAGGTGGCGTTCGGCAGGAACATCGCGAGCACCCAGACGAGAAGGCAGAGCCCGAACCCTGCAAGGAGCATCAGCCGCAGCCGGGCTGGCCCGTCGAGCCGCCGACGGTGCCGGAGCGACCACGCGAGCATCGCGACCAGGGCGACGACGGCGGGGAGGCCCAGCGCGAACAGCGTGCTCGTCCAGTCCTCGACCCGGAAGAAGCGCACGAGGTCGACCGTCGGCCCCTGCAGGCGGTGCAGCTGGTCGATTCCGAGCAGCGTGATCACGTTCTCCAGGCGGTTCGAGAGCAGTTCGGGCAGGGGCGTCGAGCGGTACCGGTCGAGGAGCACCGAGGGGAAGGAGTCGGGCGTCACCGGGATGACGCCCGCGAGGTGCCACTTCAGCAGGCGGTCGCCGGGCGGGTCGACGAGGCGCTGGTAGAGCATCCACGGCAGGTACAGCAGGAGACCGACGGCCCCGGCCACCACGACCGGCACGGCGGCCGAGCGGAGGGTGCGGCGGTGGGTGCGCAGCACGGCGAGCCCCACCAGCACGAGCACCGGGACGGTGAAGGCCGCGGCACCGTGGGCGAGCACGGCGAGGGCCGCGGACGCGACCGCCAGCACGAACGGCCAGATCGCTCGCGGCGCCGCCTGGCGCTGCGCGAGCAGGAAGGCCAGCGCCGAGAGCACCAGCGCGGCGGAGAGCAGCTTCGGCCAGGTGAACAGGGTGTTGACCAGCACGGTCGGCACCAGGGCCGCGACGGACAGGGCGAGGACGGTCGAGCGCGGGGAGAAGGCGAGCATCCGGAGCAGGGCGTAGCCGGCGGGGAGCCAGAGCAGCTGGGCGAGCACGTCGGCGGCGAAGGCCGCGCCCTCGGGCAGCACGCCGCCGAAGCCGACGACCGCGCCGCCGCCCATCAGCTGGGCCAGCGCGACGAGGGGTCCGAGCGCGAGTTCGAGGCCGGTCTGCAGGGGCGGCCGATCGCCGCCGTTCCAGTCGCCGATCATCGCGCGGGTGCTCTGTCCGAGCGCCAGGCGGTCGGCGAACAGGCCGGGGATGGTGTTGTCGCTCGGCAGGGCGAAGTGGAAGAAGCGGTCGGCGACGGTCGTGTACGGGTCGGCGCCCGGGCCCCAGAGCCAGGCGAAGGCGAGCGCGAAGCCCCCTGCCGCCGCGGCGAGCACGACCACCGGAAGGGCGTTGCGCCAGAGCCGCCAGACCCCCGTGCGCAGCACCGTGGCCACCGAGCCGAGGAGCACCAGGGCCCCGAGCACCAGCCCGAGCGGTGGGCTGATCCAGACGGCCACGAAGGCGAGCCAGGCGGTGCCCGCCACCCCGAGCACGCCGAACGCCGGGGCGAGCCCTGGCATCGACCGCCAGAGCCGGCCCGTCAGCCCCACGGCGGCGGCGAAGACGAGCAGCACGGGCACCGCCAGGGCGGCGCACCAGCCGAGCACGAGCCAGAGTGACACGATCGTCAGCTCCCCGTCGGAGCCGGGTCGAGGATGCGCTCGCAGGGCACGAGGAACCAGTAGCCGGCCGGACCGATGGGCACCTGCATCGAGGCGGACGGGTCGGCGGCGCACTCGTCGCGGAAGCCGGGCACGGAGACGCTGAGCTCGGGCACGCCGGCCTTGTTCTCGGGCGAGCGGTAGTCGATCACACCGGGGGCGATCAGGGCCGCGGCCAGCACGAGGACCACCCCGAGCCGCACCGCCCGACGGCCGCCCCGGGCGCCCGCGGGAGGCAGCAAGGCGCTGATCGCGGCCACGATCGAGACGATCAGGAGCAGCGACGGCACCACGAGGTAGCGACCGCCGAGGAACACCTCGGCGCCCGGGTCCTGCAGGCCGAGACGGTTCCAGGTGAGCACGGCGGTGACGCCGAAGAACCCGGCCGAGGCGACCAGCGCGATCGCCGGCAGACCGTCGCGACGCAGTCGCAGGGCGATCAGCACGACGAGCAGGAGGAGCACCGCGACAGCGATCAGCACGACGGGGCGCCGGCCGAGCTCGGCGTAGACCGAGGTGCCGGTGGTGTGCCCGAGCAGGTCTCCGAAGACGACGCGGACGAGGTAGGTCGAGGCCATGGCCGCCGGCTGGAGGGTGGGGTCGCCGCGGTCGCGCTCGGTGCCGAGCACGGCGATCACCTGCACGACGGCGGCCGCCGCGAAGACGATGCCCACGACGTTCTCCCGGAGCCGGGGCAGCACCACGGCCCGCGCGAGCACGAGGGGCGCGAACACGAGCGAGAGCGGATCGCTCAGCACCGAGGCGGCGACCAGCACCGAGCCGAAGACCGTCCTCGCCACCCCCGGGCCCGAGCGGGCCGACAGCACGAGGAACAGCGAGAACATCAGGAACCAGTGCGAGTTCGAGACGTTGGTCGCGACCTCCAGCGAGCCGATCGGCAGGATGAGCACCAGCAGCCAGAGCAGGCATCGCAGCGGGAGCTGCACACGCTCGCGGGTGAAGACGAAGGCCGCGACGGCCGCCGCCGACCAGACCGCCGCGCCCGCGAGGTTCATGCCGGTGCCGAGCTGGGTGGTGGGCAGGACGGCCTCGACGATCTGCGCGGCCGTGCGCGGCACCGCGTGCAGGTAGCCGGCGTACGGCGTGGCCAGAATGCCGAGGTAGTCGTGCCGGAACGCGCCCTCGAGGAACTGGTTGCCGTCCTCCGACCAGAGCACGTTCCGCTGCCCGTCGGGCAGTCGCAGGGCGGCGATCGCGGTGCCGGCGGCGAACAGGGCGGTGACGGCTCCCGCGCGGGCGAGGAGCGGCCGCACGCGGCCCGGAACCGGCCCGAGCAGCCAGTCGGCCGCCCCGGTCAGCGGCACGCCGTCACCGCGGTGTCACCGGCCGTGACGACGGAGGGACGGTCGGCGGTCGAGGCGAGCAGGGTGCCGTCGTCGTCGACCCCGACCGGAATCGACGCCTCGCTCGTCGGGTAGGCGAGCGTGACGACGGTGGTGCTCTCGAGCGCTCCGACCGGGGCGAGCGCCACCTGCGCCGTCGCCGGGAGGTCGATCGAGGTGTGCGGGGCGATCGTCTCGCAGCTCGTCAAGTCGCCCGTCACCGGGGTGCTGAGCCCCGTCCACTGCACGTTGAGCGAGACCTGGTCGGCGTTCAGCGCCGAGGGCTCGACGTCGGCGATGCGGTCGTCGGCGGCCATCTCCGACAGCTCGGCCCAGCTCACGGTGGGGGCGAGCTGCGGCGAGGGGACGGCGTCGTCGCTCACCGCGACCAGGCCGTCGTCGCTCAGTGACGCGGCGGCGCCGAGGAGGGCGGCGTTGCCCGACTTCCAGTCCGACAGGCCCTCGGCCTCGTCGCCGAGGGCCACGATGTTTATCGCAGCCCAGCCGCCGAGCAGCAGCACGAGCAGCGCGACCGCGATCCGGGTGCCGGTGACGAAGCGGGCGAGGCTCGCGACGAAGACCGGGATGGCGACGATCAGGATGAAGTAGGAGTAGCCGCCGCTGGCCGACTCGGCGACGTCGCGGCTGAGCCGGCCGATCAGCGTGATGGCCAGCGAGAGCACGAGGGCGACGAGGAGGAACAGGTAGGTGCGCCGGGCGCGGCTGCCGGCGAGTGGGCCGGGGCGGACGGCGAGGTAGGCGAGCACGCCCACCGTGGCCACGACCAGCACCGCCGGCGTGAACGGGTCGGCCACGGGGATCGAGTCGTTGACCGCCTTGGCCAGCAGGGCGTAGACGAACTCAGGACCGTCGCGAAGCACCTGGTCGAGGCTGTGCGCGCTGTTGTAGCTCGGGATCGTCCAGACCACCCGCACAACGACGAACCAGATCGCCGGGACGGCGATGGCGATCGCCCCGAGGAGGTAGCGCCGCAGCGAGATGAGGGCGAGACCGGCGGCCACCCCGAGCGGGATGTAGGCCGATCCGCTGAAGGTGCCGAACAGCGACAGCGCGATCACCCCGGCCACCCGGAGCCGCGGGCCGACGCGGGGGGACAGTGCGAGGTAGAGCACCCACAGCCCGGCGGCGGTGGCCGCGGTGTACTGGAACTGGCCGGCCCAGGTCACCGTGCCGGCCCCGGCGGCCATGATGAGCACGGGGGCCACGACGGCGACGCAGACCGCACGGGAGGGCACCACCAGGCGGAGCAGCGCGTAGACCGCGACGCCGCCGGCGAGGTGGCAGAGGAGCATCGGCAGGGCGTAGAGCCAATAGCCCTGCAGGCCGATGGTCTGGTAGAGCAGCGAGAACCAGACCTTCGTGAACAGGATGGTGTGCTCGTTGTGCGGCGTGATGATCCAGCGCAGCCAGTTCGCCCCGTCGGGCGGGGTGAGGTAGTCGAACTCGTCGTAGATGAAGTACTGGGTGCGCACGTCGGAGAACACGACCACCGCGGCGATCAGCACCACGGCCGCCAGCGCGACGGCGGCGACCACGTCGGGGTTCAGCCGCGCTGAGACGGCGCGCAGCCGGTGGTGCACGCTCCGCACCCCGCGGTCGACCGCCGCGTCGACGCGACCCCTCGGAGTGGTGCGCGGGGAGCTGTCCGTCATTTCTGGCCGCCGTTCGTGGGGGAGGGGTGCAGCTGGTCGGCCGAGAGCGCGCCCGCGGCCACGAGGGCACGCAGGTCGCCCACGGTCAGGGAGGGGGCGTAGACCGGGTCGGGCCGGCTGGAGATGTCCACATCGTGCACCGCCAGCTCGTCGACGACCGCATAGATCTTCGCACGGGTGTCCTGCTCGGTGGCTGCCTGCGCCCGACCGGACTGCAGGAGCACGTGACCGCCGTAGACGGTGGTGAGCGCGAGGGCGGCGGCGATCGCGAGCTCGACGCCCCGGTGCAGGCCGGCGAGCTCGGTGGCCAGCAGCCCGATCAGGGGCATCAGCAGCACCGTCGTCAGGTAGATGTAGCGGCTGGACGCGGCCGTGTCGGCGGCGAAGTCGAAGCGCGAGTACGCGGTGAGCAGCGCGAAGGCGACCGCCGACGCCGCGAGTCCGAGCGCGAGCGGTGCGCGCTGCCAGAGTTGCGGGCCCCGTACCGTGGCGTACGAAGCGAGGACGAGGAACAGCACCAGCCCGAGGAACGGCACCGGGGTGAGGCCGTCGAGGCCGCCGCTGAGCATCCGGAAGGCGAAGCCTCCCATCCGGCCGACGAGGGAGAGCACCGGGTAGCCGCTGGGTCCGGGGGGCATGAAGTAGACGGGGTTGCTCTGCGCGTAGAGGTACCAGGCCAGGTACACCGCCGCCGAGGGGGCGACGAGCAGCGCCGCCCGCCAGAGGCCGACCCGGCGGAGCGCGACGAGGGCTACCCCGCCGATCAGCGGGAGCGCCGTGCCCGAGAACATCAGCGACGCCACGGTGAGGGCGACGACGGGCGCGTAGCCCCGCCGGTAGCGCTCACGGCTCGCCCGGTCGACGAGCAGCACGGCGATGAGGTTGAGCAGCACGGCGCCGAGGAAGCCGAACTGGAAGGCCCAGAGGATGTTCTCGCTGCCCGCGCCGAACAGGGCGATGACGAAGGCGAGCAGCACGGCGATCCAGGGCGTCACGCCGGCGCGCCGGAGCAGGCGCCACAGCACGTGGACGATGCCGAGGTGCACGAGCACGGCGGTGAGCAGGTACGGCCAGTAGCTGCCGAGCCCGACCAGGTCACGGAGACCGGCGGTCACGAGCATCGGGACGGTGCTCCAGTGACCCAGGTGCGGCGTCAGGAAGTCGGTGGAGGAGAGCTTGAGGAAGTCCCACTCGTCGAAGAAGAACCATTGACCTCGTGCGCAGACGAGGATCCAGGCGAACGCGACGACGAGTGAGACGTAGTGAGCGGTCGCCGGCGAGAGCCACCGGCGGCCGCCCATCAAGGATCTAGATCGTGCCGTCGGCGACGGCATTCTCGATCCACGGGATGACCTCGTCCAGCATGTCATCGAGCGTGGTGGTCGCCTCGAAGCCGAGCAGCTCCTTGGCCTTGGTGACGTCGGGGACGCGCTTCGCGACGTCGTACTCGAAGCCGGGGTCGGACGTGTAGTTGAACGGCACGTCCGCGCCCTTGATCTTGCGCCAGATGGTCTCGGCGAGCTCGAGCACGGAGTGGCCCTCGGCGGTCGAGACGTTGAAGTCGTTGTTCAGTGCGGCCGGGTGGTCGAGCGAGAGCACGATGCCGCGCGCGAGGTCGCCGCCGTAGGTGTAGTGACGCACCTGCTCGCCCGAGCCGAGGATGTGCAGCGGGTCCTGGCCCTTGAGCACCTTCTGCACGAGGTCGGGCACGACGTGGCTCATCGCGAGCTTGACGTTGCCCGAGTCGATCTCGACGTCGCCGAGCGCGCGGCTCTCGCCGATGCCCACGCAGTTGAAGGGGCGCAGGATCGTGTAGGGCAGCTTGTACTGGTCCCAGGCGGCGCGGGCGAAGTACTCCACGGCCAGCTTCTGGAAGCCGTAGCTCGACAGCGGCGGCGGGACGATGCGCTCGTCGCCCTCCTTCGACGGCCAGCGGTCGGTCGACTCGAAGACCATCGAGCTCGACATGTAGGTCACCTTCTCGAGGCGGCCCTTCTTGTGCGCGGCGATCGCGGCGTCGACGCTCGAGGCGATGATCCGCTCGTTCTGCGCGAGCAGGTCGTAGGCGTAGGTGTGGAAGTAGGAGATGCCGCCGATCAGCGCGGCGCCCGCGATGAAGTGGTCGCAGTCCTCGAGCAGACGCGTCATCAGCTCGACGTCCTGCACGTCGCCGACGACGAGCTCGTAGTTCGGGTTGTCGTCGTAGGACTTCTTGACGGGGCCGTACTTGGAGTAGTTGTCGACTCCGACGACCTGGTAGCCCTTCTCGAGGAGCTCCTCGACGATGTAGCCGCCGATGAATCCCGCGGATCCGGTGACGAGAACCTTCTTCATATGATGTGTTCCTTCTGGTGGGTGTTCAGCGTGGTGGTGATCAGGGAGTGGTGGGGGAGTCGGTGAGGGCGCGCAGCTCGTCGACGGTGAGCTTGCGGCCGAACGCGAAACGGTACCAGCGCAGGTACTTCGGAATCCACTTCGCGAGCTTGAAGTTCGACTCGCCGAAGGCGCGGTCGAGCCAGATCGTGGGGATCTCGGCGACCGGCAGCCGCAGCCGCCTCGCCTTCGCCGTGAGCTCGAGGCCGATCTCGAAGCCGTCCTTGGAGTCGATCCCGACCTGGCGCACGAACTCGGCGTTGTAGGCCTTGAAGGAGTTCGTGGCGTCCCGCGTGCCGGCGTTGGTGAACACGTGCAGCGTGATGCCGGCCATCCGTGACAGGAAGCTCTTGAAGCGCGGGCCGCCGACCTGCTGGCCGCCGGGCATGTAGCGCGAGGCGGCCGCGACGACGACACCGCGCTCGACCAGACGCACGAGGTCGTCGATCTGGCGCGGGTCGTCGCACCCGTCGGCCATCGTGACGACGACGGTCTCGCTGGTGGCGTGATCGATGCCGTAGCGGATGGCGTAGGCAGGACCCCGGCCGTAGTCGTTGATCAGTACCCTGAGGTTCGGTCGCCCCGCCGCGGCGTACGCCTCGACGACGGGCACCGTGGTGTCGGTCGTGGCGTCGACGACGACGAGCACCTCGGAGTCGAGCTTCACGGCCTCGAAGATGCGGTCGAGACCGGGGACGATGTCGTCCCCCTCGTTGTACGCGGGGATGACGATCGAGGCGCGCAGGCCCTCGGTCAAATCACGACTCCCTGGCCGAGGAGGTTCCAGACGTCGGCCACCGGCTTGTCGGTGACGAGGCCCTTGTACTCGCTGTGCGGGGTGGCGACGATGAGGATGTCGGCCTTCTCGAGCACCGAGTCGAGCGGCAGCAGCGTGTCGTCGGTCTCCTCGGTGACGTAGGGGTCGGTGCCGATGACGGCCTTGGCCCGGAACTTCAGCACCCGGCGCAGCTTGTACGACAGGCTCGAGCGGATGTCGTCGGAGCCGGCCTTGAATGACATGCCGAGGATGCCCACGGTGAGGTTCTCGAGGTCGAACCGCTTCTCGAGCTGGGTGACGATGTAGAGCGGCAGCCCTTCGTTCACCTGCATGGCCGAGTGGCCGAGCGCGAACTTGTTGTCGCTGAAGGCGGCGAGCTGCATCGTGTCCTTGAACAGACACGGGCCGGCGGCGAAGCCGGGGCCGGGCAGGTCCTTCGCGCGCGGGTAGTCGTGGGTCAGGCCCTTGCGGATCTTCTCGAAGTCGAGCCCGCGGTCGTTGGCCATCATGTAGAACTGGTTGGCCGCCGCGAACTTGATGTAGCGCCAGGTGTTCGTGAACAGCTTCGCGAGCTCGGCCTCCTCGGGCTCGAGGTCGACGATCTGGTCGGTCAGCGTCGAGAACAGAGCGGATGCGCGGGCCCGGCCGGTCTCGGTGCGGCTCGACACGATCTGCGGCAGCGTGAACAGCTCCTCCATCGCCTTGTGCTCGGCGATGCGCTCGGGGCAGAAGGCGACCTCGGTGGCCAGGCCCGCCTCGCGGAGGCGACGCTCGACCAGCGCGGTGACGCCGGGGTAGACGGTGCTGCGGAGGATGAGCAGCTGCTCGTCGCTGAAGAAGGGCATGCAGGTCTCGAGCGCCTTGGGGATGGCGTTCGGGTCGGGGTTGAGGTGCTCGTCGACCGGGGTGCCGATGACGACGATGACGTTCTCCGCGGTGGCCACGACGCTCGCATCGGTGGAGGCGGAGAACATGCCGTTCGCCAGCACCTTCTGCAGCACGGGCTCGGCACCCGGCTCGCTGAAGGGCATGCGGCCGGCCAGGATGCCTTCTACGGCGCGCTCGCTCACGTCGTAGACGACGACCTTCGAGCCGCGGTCGGCGAGGGCGATGGCCAGGGGGAGGCCGACATGACCGCCGCCTCCGATGACGACGACGTCGTTGCTGAACTTCGATGACACGCGGTTGACCTCGTTCGTAAGGGGATGTTCGGCTGCGACACGATTAGTCGACAGCGGTAGAGCAGATGACAGGATACCTCGACGGTTATCATTTTGAGGGCTCGGGACGCGGGCCCCGGCACCGACGCGCAGAAAGCACCATCAGTGAAGAAGATCTGGGACTACCTCTGGGAGCGCTTGGTGCGCTACGCGCTGAAGTTCGGGGTGGTCGGACTGGTCGGCTACGTGATCGACCTCAGCGTGTCGAACCTGCTCTGGTCGGGTGCCCTCGGCGACGGCTGGTACGAGACCCCGCTCGGCGGAAAGTTCATCTCGGTCGCCATCTCGACGCTGGCCACCTGGTTCGGCAACCGGTACTGGACCTTCCGCGACCACCGCCGCAAGAACTTCCTGCTCGAGCTGGCCGAGTTCACCCTGATCGCCGTGCTCGGGCTCGGCATCTCGCTCGCCTGCCTCTACGTCTCGCACTACCTGCTCGGCCTCACCAGCATCGTGGCCGACAACATCTCGGGCAACGTGATCGGGCTCGTGCTGGCGACGGCGTTCCGCTTCCTGCTCTACCGCTACTGGGTGTTCGCGCCGAACCGCGCCGACGGGTTCACGGCGCTGAAGAACCGCGAGGCCGCGGAAGCCGCCGCCGAGCAGGCCGCCGCGGAGCAGGCCGTCAGAGACGCACAGGCGCGCTGACCCCGCCGGGCTGCCCGTAGTCGGTCCCGCCCTGCCCCGGCCCGAAGCCGAACGGCCCGTCGGGCGAGAACGTCGCCGGTGCTGCCACCCATCGAGGGTCGCGCCCGACGATCACGACGGTCAGCGCGAACGCCACCGCCACCACTGCGAACGCGATGATCAGCGGGATCGCGCCGAACGGCGGCACCCAGGCGCTCGGTTCGAGCATCGCCGGCCAGTCGGTCTTGTAGCCCGAGGCGAAGCGCCGCAGCGTGGTCGCGAAGGCGTAGACGGTCGCGTAGACCCACGCCGCTCCGAACAGCCAGGCGACGAAGCCGAGCAGCACCCGCGGCGGGCGCCGGTCGAAGCGCGGCGACGTGGCGATGGCCGCGGCCATCCCGAGCAGGAAGGTCATCAGCAGGATGAGCGTGTAACGCCCCTGCCAGATGAACCCGCCGGCGGTCACGTAGACGGCCTGCACGAGCGGCGGCAGGAAGAAGAACGCCAGCGCAAGGGCGATCACGAACACCAGCCGCCGGCCGCGCACCCAGACGAGCACGCCGACGACGAGCAGGGCGAAGATCACGTAGCTCACCCAGTAGACCGAGGGGTGCAGGGTGGTGTCGAGCCAGCCCAGGATGCCCACCATCTGCCGCAGCTGCTGGTAGAAGTTGCCCAGCAGCCCGAAGAACCCCTCGACCGGGCTGAGTCCGACGCCCTCGTTCACCGGTGGGGTCGCGGGCCCGGCACTCGGAGCGGTGCCGAGCGAGTTGCTCGTAAGCGTCCACCACGCGCTCGCCAGCGCCGACGCCACGATCAGCAGGATGCTCACCAGCACGCTCGGCCGCCGCAGCAGCGCCCAGAGCTCCCGGCCGCTGAGCAGCAGCAGCGGCACCGCGAGCAGCACGGCCACCCAGAGCGGTGAGATGCCCCGCGAGTTGGAGACGAGGGCCGCCGCCACGACGACCATCGTGAGCCGGCTGCCGAGGAGCCTCGGGTTCGGCTGCAGCACGATGCCGAGCATCGCCGTGAACAGGGCGAGGCCGCCGGTGTACTCCAGCGCGTTCGGGTTGACGGTGCCCATGAGGTAGACCGCGATGGGGGTGAGCCCGGCGAGCAGGGCGATCGTCGGCAGTCGGCGCCGCTTCCACGAGCCGATCATGTAGAAGCACGACGCCACGAAGAACGAGGTGATCACGGCGCTGACGATGCGCATGGCGTAGATGCCCGAGATGTCGGGCAGGGCGAGCGAGGGCCAGCCGACCATCCAGTAGTAGACCGGGTTGTACAGGCTCGCCGCCGAGTAGCTCTCGACGAGCGCGGACGGGTCGCCACTGAACTCCGGCGCGCACGAGGCCGGGGTGTCGGCGAAGAAGGCGAAGCAGTTCTGGGTGTACTCGAACGCCAGCGCGGCCGGCACGTGCAGCACGCCGCCGGTCGGGATCATCGTCTCGGGCAGCAGCTCGCCGCGCACGACCGAGCCCGCCTTCACCACGTGGGCGGGCTCGTCGGGGGAGCCGCCGATCGGGGTCGCGAGGGCCCACAGGGTGCCCATCAGCGCGATCAAGAGCCAGGGGAGGAGCAGCCAGCGCCCGACCGGACGGGGGACGGGGGCGGTGGCGGCAGGGGCGGTGGGAGCCGCCGTGGGTGGTGCGGACGTCATCGATTCCTTCGCGACTCGATCTCGGCGAGAGCGGCCTCGAGCTCCCGGATGCGCAGATCCTGCAGCGCGACCGACTCGGCCAGCGTGCGGGTCTCGCTCTCGAGCTCGGTCAGCTCGCCGGAGTGCTGGATGGAGACCAGGAACAGCACCGCGATGCTGAGGAAGAAGACGAGGTTCGTCGGCACGGTAACGCCGACGAGCGAGGCGGCCCAGCCGAGCAGGTCGGGGAAGACGCCGATGATCAGAGCGACGATGCCGGCGAGCAGCCACCAGATGGCGTGGCGCTCCCGCAGGTGGTGGCGGCGCAGCGATTCGATCACCACGCCGAGCACGATCAGCGCGGCGACGATGCCGAAGATGTAGGTGACGGTGCTCATGCGCTCACCGCGGCGGGCTCGACGAAGGTGACCGGCGGGCGGATCAGCGCCACGAACAGCGCCATGCCGGCCCGGCCGAGGTAGACGGCGGCCTTGTAGGGGTTGTGCGAGGGCACGCCGCCGGCGCGCGGGCGCATGGCCACAGGCACCTGCGCGACGGTGAGCTTCGCCCGCGAGGCGATCACGAGCGACTCGACGGTGTCGCCGAGGTACTCCGAGGGGTAGTGCTGGGCGAACAGCGCTACCGCGCGGGGCCCGCTGGCGCGGAAGCCCGAGGTCGTGTCGGTGAGCCGGGTCTTCGTGAGCTTGCTCAGGATGCCCGAGAGCACCTTCATGGCCCAGTGCCGCGGCCCGCGCACGGCGTAGTCGCCCACCCCGGCGAACCGGGCGCCGAGCACGAGGTCGTGCCGGTCGAGCTCGTCGACCAGGGTCGCGATGCCGGCCGGGTCGTGCTGCCCGTCGGAGTCGACCTGAACCACGTTCTGGAAGCCGTTCTGGATGGCGTACTTGAAGCCCGCGCGCATGGCGCCGCCCACCCCGAGGTTGATCGGCAGCCGCAGCACGGTCGCGCCGGCGGCGGTGGCCTCGCGGGCGGTCGCGTCGCGCGAGCCGTCGTCGACCACGAGCACCGCGACGCCGGGCACCGTGGCGAAGACCTCGCGCACGACGGCGGCGACCGACTCCTCCTCGTTGAACGCGGGCATCACGATCAGCGTGCGTTCGAGGGCGGTCGGCATGTCGCCCATCATAGCGGCGGGCCCCTGTCAGGGCCGGGAGAGCCGGGCGCGGTCAGCTCCGGCGCAGCCGGGCCTCCACGGCGGCCGGGATGCGGCCGGTGCGCCCGGCCCAGCCGTCCCGGAGGCCGGCGGACGCCGCGAGCAGCCGCGCGCCCCGGCCCGGCACGAACAGCGTGACGATGACGAGGTGTCGGAGGTCGGCGATGGTCTCGCGCGCGGGCCGGTAGCCGCGGTAGAGGCGGCGGCGTCGGTTCAGCAGCACCCGGTTGCGCGCCAGGTAGTAGTAGCGGAACGGTGCGCTGTGGGTGAGCTCCACGGTGCGGCCGGCGATCGTCGCCGAGTGCCGGCGGCCCAGGCTGTGGCCGAGCTCGGTGCCCCGGGCGTGCACCACCGCGAGGCCGGCGCGGGCGGCGCGCAGGGCGTAGTCGGTGTCGACGCCGTCGATGAACAGCTCCTCCGCGAAGCCGCCGACCGCGTCGAGGGTGCTGAAGGGCACCAGGAGGCCGGACTGGATCGGGGTGCGGCCCACGAGGATGCCGCGCTGCGTGCGGAGCTCCGGCGCGGGCTGCCCCGAGACCGCGGCGGGGGCGGCGAGACCGGCGGGGATGCCGGCGCCGCGGGCGGTGCCGAGGGCCGCGACGAGGGCGTCGACGAAGCCGGCGCCGACCGCCGAGTCCTCGTCGAAGGTGATCACGTGGCGGGCGCCCGGAACGGCGCGGGCCGCGGCCGTGCCGGTGTTGAGGGCGGCGGCGATGCCGCGGTTCACGGAGTGCCGGAGGACGGTGCCGCCGGCGTTCTCGGCCGCGAGGAGGGCGGGACGCGCATCCGTCGCCCCGCTGTCGTCGACCACGATCACGCGGGCCGTCTGCGGGACGAGGCTCTCTACCAGCTCGGCGAGCCGGAGGCCCGGCGCGAAGGCGGTGACGACCGCGACGACCTCGTCTGACACTCGTGCCTCTCCGCCCCGGGGGCTCGTCCGGGAGCGCCTACTATGCTTGCACGCTATGAACGGAGAGCCGCGGGCGACCATCGGCCGGCGCTCCTTCGTGGGCGTGGGGCTGGCGTCGCTGATCTCGGCGGGCGTCGGCTTCGCGGTCATCATCATCGTTCCCAAGACCTTCGGGGACGACCAGGCGGCCACCACGACGTTCCTGGCGTTCTGGTCGTTCCTGTTCGCCTGGTACGGCATCCTGGGCGGGCTCTCGTCGGAGACCACCCGGGCCGTGCACGTCAGCGACACCCTCGACCGGGCCGACCGGCGTGAGCCGCGGCTGCTCGTCGTGGGCCTCGCCGTCGGCGTCGGCCTCGGCGTGCTGCTCTGGGCGTCGAGCCTGTGGTGGGGCCCGGCCGTGCTCGGGGCGGAGTACGCCTGGTTGGCCGTGCCGCTCAGCTGCTCGGTGGCCCTCTACTCGGGCCATGCGACCATCGTGGGCATCCTCGGTGGGCGCCTGGAGTGGGCCACCTTCGCCCGGCTCGTGATCGGCGACTCGGCGCTCAGGATCGTGCTCGTCGGAGGTGCCGCGCTGATCGCCGCCAGCGTCGCAGGGTTCGCCGTGGCCGCCAGCGCCGCGTCGGTGGCCTGGCTGATCGGGCTGCTGTTCTCGCCCACTCTGCGCCGGGCGGCCTCGGCCCGCAGCGACGTGGGGCTCGGCGACCTGCTGAAGCGCATCGGCCACGCCTGCCTGGCCTCGGGGTCGAGCGCTGTGCTGGTGGTGGGGTTCCCCGTCATCCTCACGCTCACCTCCACCCGCGCCGAATACGAGGCCGCGGCCGCCCTGCTGGTCGCCGTCACCTTCACCCGGGCGCCGCTGCTCATCCCGTTGAACGCCTATCAGGGCGTGGCCATCGCGCACTTCGTGAACAACCGCTCGGCGGGGCTCCGCGCCCTCGCGCCGGTCGCGCGGCTGATCGGCATGATCGCCGTCGCCGGCGCGGTGCTCGGCGGGTTGATCGGCCCGTGGCTGCTCACGCTCGTCTACGGCCCCGACTACGTGATCAGCGGCTGGACGGTCGCCGGGCTCGTGCTCGCCGCCGCGATGCTCGCGCTCTTGACGCTCACCGGCGCGCTCTGCCTCGCGCTCGAGAAGCACCGCTGGTTCTCGCTCGGGTGGCTGGCCGCGACGGCGCTCGCCGTGCTGCTCCTGCTGCTGCCCCTCGAGGGCGAGGGCGGCACCGAGTTGCGCTCGGTGCTCGCACTCGGTATGGGACCGTTCGCAGGTCTAGGAATCCACCTCGTCGTGCTGCGGCGCGCGAGCCGGCAGGAGAGGATGGTGACGGCATGAGCTCGAGCTCGGGCGAGATCCGTGCCAGCGTCTGCATGGCCACCTACAAGGGATCGGCCTACGTGGCCGAGCAGATCGAGTCGATCGTCGCCCAGCTCGGTCCCGACGACGAGCTCGTGATCGTCGACGACTCCTCGCCCGACGACACCGCCGCCGTCATCGTGCAGACGGTGGCGCGGCTGAACGAGTCGCGGGTGTTCCTCACGTCCACGAACGAGAACGTCGGCTACGTGCGGGCCTTCGAGGCCGCCATCCGCCGGGCGCGTGGCCGCTACGTCTTCCTCAGCGACCAGGACGACGTCTGGACCCCGGGCCGCCACGAGGCCATGATCGCCGGCCTCTCCGACGCGCTCGTGGTGGCCGGCAACCACTCCATCCTCGGACGTGCCGGCAAACGCCTCTGGTACCCGCCGCTCCGCGACAGCACCTCGTCGAAGCACTTGCTCAACCTGTTCGCGATCCTCATCGGCTACCGGCCCTACTTCGGCTGCGCGATGGGCTTCCGGCGCGAGGCGATCGACGGCGGCATCCTGCCGATCCCCGCGTTCATCACGGAGTCGCACGACGTGTGGATCGCCATCACGGGCAACGTGCGGGGGAGCATCCGCCACCTCGAGCGCGACGTCGTCGAGCGTCGCCTGCACGACTCGAACCAGACGCCGCTCGGCGTGCGTGGCCTCGGCACCATCCTCCGCGCCCGACGGATGCTCGTCCGAGCCGTGATCGAGGCGTGGCGCCGCGCGCTCGCCGCCAAACGGGCGCGGCGCTAGCTGCGCGAACCAGGATCCCTCATGAGCGTTCCGCACTCCGCGGGCTTGTGCGCGACGCCTCTCGACTCAGCCATGACCATCTCGGGCAAGCGCGTCAGCGCGCGGCAGCTCGCCTGCTGCCGCGCGCTTCGCGCTTGCCCTCGGAAAATGGTGGCTGGCTAGGCGGCGGGTCGCTGGATCGTGCGACGACGGGTAGTCGGGATCGGCTTCTGCTCCGTGTCGACCCACCGGGGCGGAATCAGATGCGGCACCCCGTCGTGCATGGTCAATTTCCACGGCGATTTGTGCAGGTGGGAATGATGGAAGTGGCAGAGAAGGACGCCGTTGTCGATATCAGTGCGGCCGGGCGGATGATCGTCCGAAACCCACTCGTTCGCATGATGCGTCTCGCAGAACGACGGTGGCCGGTCGCAGGAGGGCCACACGCATCCGCCGTCCCGGGCCGCTAGCGCCCGGTTCTGCGCCGCGGTGAAGAGGCGCTTGGCCTTGCCGTGGTAGAGGACCTCGCCCCGGTCACCGAAGAGGGTTGAGGCGACGGGGGATGAGCAGCGCAGCTGCTCGACGGTGGAGGCGGGGACGGGCTGGTCGATGCCGTCGATCCACCCGACGCCGCGACCCGCCAGGAGGTCGTCGAGGGTCATGTGGACGTTGACGGTGGCGATTGCCCCATTGATGCGGGGCATGTCGTCCGCCCCGGCGGCGCGGGCGATCAGCTCGGTGATGGTGTCGGCGTTCTTCTGCGCTGCGGTACGTCCATCAGCAGTCACGTACTCGTCGCCATCGACGAAACGCGGCCCCGTCACTCGCGGGCTCTGCATCACTTGGATGCTCGACATCCACACCCCGCCTTGCTCGGGCGCGAGCGCGAACGTCCCCCGGTACATCCCATCCGGCGCCAGCGCGATGGTCAGCGACCGCTGCATCTGCAGCACCTCGTCACGCGGTTCGGCGCCGTCGGGGTCGACGACCTCGCGGAGGTGGATGGCGGCCCGAAGGGTCTCATCCGCGGTCAGTCGGCACGAGAGGGTCTGGTCGACGAGGGTCTCTTCGGCGAGGGCCACGACGTCGGCCGGGCACCCGCGGTCGGCGAGCGCACTGCAGTGCTTCACGATGGCCGTCGCTGCCTCGACCCCGAGCACGCCCTCTTCGAGCACGCGGGCGACCGCCGAGAACGGCGCCGGCCCCTCGCCGCCACCCAGCAGCACGGCACCGCGGAGCTTCCGCCCGAGGTCGAGCCGCGCCTTGCACGTGCGCGCCGACGCGCCCGTGACCTTCGAGATGAGCGCGACGGGGGTCGTGAAGTTCTGCGACCGGCTCAGCCCCTCGTCGCCGAGCTCGCTGCGCGACCGCACCCCGACCTCGCCGGCGAGATGAACCTGCACGACCGAGGCGAGCCGCCCGACCGCCTCGGCTGCAGCCAGGAACTCGAGCAATTCGCCATCCTTCAGCCCCGCCGACTCGGCTCCGACGGAGCCGGCGACGACCCGGAGGTCGTCAGCCATCTCGAGGAGGAGAGCGGTTGACGTCATGCTGAGATTCTATCAGAAAACCCTGATGAAAGCTCGATAAAGACAGCTAGCGCAGGAGATGCCGAAGCAGCGCCCGACGCCCCGCCCGATCGCCCGCCCGCAGTGCGGCCGGGAGCTCGGTGACCGCGTTCAGGCGTGAGGTCGGGTGCAGGCGCGCCGCCCGCTCGGCCCTGTGCCAGCGCTCCGCGTGCGCCCGCGCCGCGGTCTCGGTGAAGAGCGCGTGCTCCTCGGCGAACTTCGCCCCGTCGGGCCCGGTGACCGCCGAGACGCTCGTGGCGTGCCGCCGGTAGGAGAAGATGACCTCGTCGTCGACGAGCATCGACCCGCCGTCGAAGACGATGTCGAGCATCAGCTGCAGGTCCTGCACCACCTCGTAGCCGGGGCGGAAGCCGAACCTCCTCAGCGCGTCCGCCTGCCAGACCACCGACGGGAAGTAGGCCCAGTTGCCGATCAGCAGACTCCGCGCGAGCGGCTCCCCGGCGAGCAATTCGGGCTTCGGCCCGCGCGGTCGGAGCACCGCCTTGACCCGGTCGGCGAGCGGGCGGTGCGGTCGCCCCTCCGCGTCGATCACCTCGACGCCCGGCTGCACGATGGCGGCCTCAGGATGCTCGCGCACGAGCTCGGCCACGCGGGCCACGTAGCCCACGTGCATCCGGTCGTCGCAGCCCATCAGCACGGCGCGGTCGTTCTCGATCAGCCGCACGCACTCGCGGAAGTTGCCCCCGACGCCGAGGTTCACCACGTTGCGCAGGTAGTGCACCCGGGGATCGCCGAGCGAGGCCGCCCACTCGCCCGGAGCCGGATCGGGGTAGACGTCGTCGACGATCACGAGCCGCCAGTCGGGGTCGCTCTGGGCGAGCACGCTCTCGACCGCCTCGCGGAAGTGGTCGAAGCGGCCGTAGAACGGCATCATGATGTCGAGCGTCACGGGGTGGTCTCCTGGGCAGGGGCGGGCACGGGGTCGTCGGCGCGGCGGAGGTTGCGCCGCCAGCTGAGGTCGCGGGCGGCCTTCACCGAGCAGATCACGAGCAGCAGCCAGCCGTACTCCACGAGCACCGCGCTCTCGGCCGAGCTGGTGACCACGAGCACCACCATGACGAGGGCGATCCAGACGTAGACGATGCTCTTGCGGGCTGCCGCAAGCACCCAGGCGCGCCCCATGGTGAGGGCCACGAACACCACGAAGATGGCGATGCCGATCAGGCCGGTCTGGAAGTACACGTCGAAGTAGGCGTTCAGCGCCGAGGTGTGCGCGCGGTTGCCGATCACGTCGAGGGCGAAGAAGGGCGAGACGTTCGAGCGCCAGAACCCGGTCCAGCCCCAGCCCTCGAGCGGGTTGAGGTCGATCAGGCGCCAGAGCTCCCGCCAGATCTCGAGCCGGTAGGTGAACTCGCGCCGGGTGCTGAGGATCTCGAGGATGCGCCCGCGCACCAGGAAGCCGAGCACGAGCGTCAGCAGCCCCACCGCTAGCAGCACGAAGTGCCAGCCCCGCCGGGTGTCGGGTGCGGCGCTGCGCAGCGCGAACAGCACCAGCGCCGCGACCGCCGTCACGATGGCGACACCGAGGGTGACGGGGGAGCCGGAGAACACGATGGCGAGCGCGGCCACGATCACCGAGAACACCCAGGTGCCGCGGCGCACCGAGCGCGTGGCGAGCTCGATCACGAAGGTCACGAGCGCGATCAGGCCGACGAAGCCGAGCATGTTGCGGGTGCCGAGCACGCCCTGGATCGGCCCGCCCGACGCGAGCGCCCCGGTCACGCCGAGGAAGCGGATCGGCACGTCGAGGAGGATGCCCGAGAGCACCTCGACCACCAGCGAGAGCGTGAGCACCACCCGCAGCACGTCGCCCAGCGCGCGCACGATCTGGATGAGGTCGCGCACCACCGCGACGTAGATGCCCAGGAAGGCATATGCCAGCAGGTAGGCCAGGCCGTTCAGGGTCGAGGGCAGGTACTGGCTCCAGAGCGAGGTCAGGGCGCACCAGGCCAGGAACAGCAGCAGCGACACCGGCAGCAGTCCGTGCCAGTCGAGCTCGCGCCAGCGGCCGGCGAACGACAGAGCGGCGAGCAGCACCAGCACGGCGACCATCGCGATCAGCCCCGGCCAGCCGACGGTCGAGCGCAGGAGGTGGGAGAAGAAGGCGGTGCCGAGGATCGCGACGGTCAGCGCCTTCGCGAACCGGGTCTGGCCGAAGAAGGTCAGCGCGGCCGCGACGGGGTGGTGCGGAGGTCTCGGCTCCGCGGTCATCGCCGCGCCGGCTCGGCCAGGCCGAGGAGTCGGGGCGGCTCGGTGCCGAGGTCCTGGGCCACGGCGCCGAGGTCGAGCTTCGTCTTCACCGCGATCACGACGAACAGCAGCCAGCCGCCCTCGACGAGCAGACGGCTCTCGACGACGCTCTGGGCGAGCAGGGCGGTGAGCAGCAGGATGGGCGCCAGCGTCAGGGCGACCCGCGGCAGGGCGCGGCCGCCCGCGTCGAGCGGGTGGTCGACCGCGAACCACCAGCTGCGGTAGAAGGTGCCGACGGCCAGCATCGCGAAGAGCACGAGCCCGACGATGCCGACCTGGAGGTACACGTCGAGCCACGCGTCGTGGGCCTGCAGGTAGACGACGCCCTTCCGCTCAGCCAGGCCGTCGAAGGGTTCGACCCAGGGCGCCCAGTAGCTCACCCAGCCCCAGCCGAAGGCGGGCCGCTGGGCGGCGAGCTCGCTGACCGAGCGCCAGATGTCGACGCGTCCGGTGAGGTCGTCGCTCTTGCCGAAGAGGCCGAGGATCTGCGACCAGAAGGTGCTGACGCCCACGATGGCGAGCGCGACGACGGCGGCGACCCCCGCGAGCAGCCAGGTGCGGCGGCCGGGGCCGGCACGGCGGGCGAGCAGGAGCACGCCGAGCATCCCGGCCGTGATCACGAGGGCGGCGATGGCAGTGGCCGAGCGGGTGAGGGCGAGAGTGCCCACCGCGACGACCACCCAGGCGAGGGCGGGGCCGCGCCGACGCAGGCCCTGGGCGAGCTGCACCAGGATGAGCACGAGTGCGAGCACGGCGACGAAGGCGAGCAGGTTGCGGTTGCCGACGACGCCCTGCACCGGGCCGCCCTCGAACAGCAGGCCCTGCGACCAGTAGAAGGCGTCCGGTACCTTCTGACCCGCGTAGTCGGTGAAGAAGGGGAGCACGGGCTGCCGCACGAAAACGGCTACGACCAGCTCGAAGAGCAGGGAGAGCCCGAGGATCCAGTTGAGCGCAGTGGATGCGGCCGCCACGATCTGGGGCCAGCTCAGGGCGGCCACGAGGAACAGGGCGCAGAGCGTCGTGGCGGCCTGCGCGAGGAGGCCGAGCACGGTCGCGCCCGGATAGAACGACCATGCGAGCGACAGCACGAGCAGCAGCGCGAACAGCACGAAGGTGCGCGGCAGGCGGCGCGGGCGCAACACGCCCCAGAGCCGGCGCCGGGTGAGCAGCGCCGCCGAGGCGGCGGTCAGCACGGCCGCGACCGCGAGGTAGCCCCACCAGCCGAGCAGGCTGCGCCACAGGTCGGCACCGAACGCCGTGAAGAACACGAGCACGGCGAGCGACCGGATCACGGCGTCGGTCGGGTAGCGCATGGCGAGAAGCCTACCCGGGGAGGGCCTACACGAAGGCGGCGAAGCCGGTGAGGCTGCGGCCCACGATGAGCGTGTTCATCTCGCGCGTGCCCTCGTAGGAGTAGAGCGCCTCGGCGTCGGCGAAGTGGCGGGCCACGTCGTACTCGAGCACGATGCCGTTGCCGCCGAGGGCCTCGCGGCACCAGGCGACGGTCTCGCGCATCCGGGCCGTCGTGTAGGCCTTGGCGAGGGCCGAGTGGTCGTCCTTCTGGGTGCCCTCGTCGAGCATCTGCGAGACGCGCACGACCATGCCGAGGCTCGCGGTGATGTTGCCGATGCTCTTGACGAGCAGGTCCTGGATGAGCTGGTGGCTCGCGATCGGCTTGCCGAACTGCACCCGCTCCTTGGTGTAGCGCAGGGCGGCCTCGTAGGCGCCGACCGAGTTGCCGACCGCGGCCCAGGCCACCTCGGCGCGGGTCAGGCGCAGCACCTTCGCGGTGTCGCGGAAGGAGTTCGCGTTCTGCAGCCGCAGGCTCTCGGGCACCCGCACGTCCTCGAGCGTGATGTCGGCGTTCTGCACGATGCGCAGGCTCTGCTTGCCCTCGATCTTGGTGGCCGTGTACCCGGGGGTGCTCGTCGGCACGATGAAGCCCTTGACCTGGCCGTCGGCCGCATCCTTCGCCCAGATGACGGTGATGTCGCTGAAGGTGGCGTTGCCGATCCAGCGCTTGGAGCCGTTCAGCACCCACTCGTCGCCGTCGCGCGTGGCGACGGTTCGCAGGCCCTGCGCGCTGTCGGAGCCCGAGGTCGGCTCGGTCAGGCCGAAGGCGCCGACGACCTCGCCGCTCGCCATCTTCGGCAGCCACTCGGCGCGCTGCTCCGCAGAGCCGGTGACGCTGATCGAGCCCATCGCCAGGCCGTTCTGCACGCCGACCAGCGTGGCGACGCTCGCGTCGACGCGAGCGAGCTCGAGCGCGACGAAGCCGCGGAAGACGGCCGAGTTCTCGAACGGCTTCGTCTCCTCCCAGGCGTAGCTGTAGACGCCGCGCTCGGCGAGGCCTTTCACGATCTCGTGCGGGAAGGTCGCCGCCTCCCAGTGGCCGTTCACGATCGGCTTCACCTCGGTCTCGAGGTAGTGCCGCAGCTCGGCGATCGCCGTCTTCTCCTGCTCGTTCAGAAGATTCTCATAGGAGTAGAAGTCGCTGGCGAGGAGCTCGAAGGTCATGGCCGGAGCCTATTCGGGCGTGCATCCGTCGTCGCAGGCGCTTGGTAGTTTGGTCTAAACGGCCCATCGACGGGCCGCCGCCGCTTGTAGGTCGCTGATAAGCCGCCCCGAAGTGAAGAGGGAAGATGTTCGTACCCATCACCAACACGCCGCGCGACTACGCCTGGGGGTCCGAGACCGCGATCCCGCGCCTGCTCGGCACGGAGGAGACCGGGGAGCCGCAGGCCGAGCTCTGGCTCGGGGCGCACCCCGGGAGCCCGGCGCGCATCCTCGACCCGTCGCTGACCGGCGGGCACACCGATCTGGAGTCGTGGATCGCGAGCGACCCCACGCGCATCGTGGGGCGGCGCGGAACGCTGCCGTACCTGCTGAAGATCCTGGCGGCCGCCGCCCCGCTGTCGCTGCAGGCGCACCCGACGCTCGAGCGCGCCCGCGAGGGCTTCGAGCGTGAGAACGCCGCCGGTGTGCCGCTCGACGACCCGAAGCGCAACTACAAGGATGCGCTGCACAAGCCCGAGCTCGTCGTCGCGCTGAGCGAGCGGTACGAGGCGCTCTGCGGCTTCCGCGCCCTCGTCGAGGTGCGCCAGATCGTCGACCTGCTGGTGATGATCGACGGCTCGCAGTCGGCGCCGCGATGGGAGCTCTACGGCCCCATCGTGCACCTGCTCGAAGACTCGCCGACGGCGTTCGAGAGCGATGCCGACATCCTGCGCTCGGTCGTGTCGTACCTCCTGAGCGGTGCCGAGGAGGTGCCGGCGCTCGTCGGGCACCTCGTGCGCACCGCCGAGAAGGCGCTGCACCCGGCGCACGCGCACCTCACCGACCCGTACACGCCGTCGCTCGAGACCGTCGTGCGGTTGAACGAGGAGTACCCGGGCGACCCCGGCATCGTCATCTCCCTGCTGCTGAACCGGGTGACGCTCGCCAAGGGGCAGGCGCTGTACCTGCCGGCCGGCAACATCCACGCCTACCTCTCGGGGCTCGGAGTCGAGCTCATGTCGGCGAGCGACAACGTGCTGCGCGGCGGGCTGACGCCCAAGCACGTCGACGTGGCCGAGCTGCTCGAGGTGCTCGACTTCGACGCGCTGCCCGTGCCCTACCTCGTGCCCACGCAGCCGGTGCCGGGGCTGTCGCTGTTCACGCCGGGCGTGCCCGACTTCGTGCTGGCGCAGGTGGAGGTCGGCATCGACCGGCCGTTCGCGGCGCCGACGGTGGGCTTCACGCCGCTCGGGGCGGCCATCGGCATCTGCATCGCGGGCGCCGTCACCGTGACCGGCGCATCGGGCACGCACCGGGTCTCGCGCGGCGAGGCGTTCTTCGCGACGCCCGACGAGGGGGCGCTGGCGTTCGGCGGCTCGGGAACGGTGTTCGTGGCGGCGCCGGGCGCGCCCGCGGCCGAGCTGCCCTAGCCTCCGGTCGGCACGGGAGGAGAATCCCGCCTTCGAGGCCATATGCGGCCTAACGGTCGGATTCTCCTCCCGTGCCGACGGCAGCGGGGTCTTCTCAGGCCGGGATGCGGCAGAACGCGCGGCGGTAGGCCGCCGGGGTGGTGCTGAGCGTCTTCGAGAAGTGGTGGCGCATCACCGCGGCCGTTCCGAAGCCGCTCTCGGCCGCGACCGTGTCGAGCGCGAGCGAGCTCTCCTCGAGCAGCTGCTGCGCGCGCAGCAGGCGCTGGCGGTTCAGCCACGCGCCGGGCGTCGCACCTGTGTCGGCCTTGAAGCGGCGGGCGAAGGTGCGCGGCGACATCAGCGCCTTGCGCGCCAGCTCGTCGACGGTGAGCTCCTGGTCGAGGTTCTCGAGCATCCACGCCGTGACCTCGGCGAAGGAGTCGCTGCGGCACTCGGGGATGGGCGTCGCGATGTACTGCGACTGCCCGCCCGAGCGCTGCGGCGGCACCACCATGCGCCGGGCGACGACGTTCGCGGCCGAGGCTCCGAGCTCCGTGCGGATGAGATGAAGGCAGGCATCGATCCCCGAGGCGGTTCCGGCGCCGGTGATGATGTTCCCGTCCTCCACGAAGAGCACGTCGGGGTCGACGTCGATGTCGGGGAAGTCGCGGGCGAGGCGGTCGGCGTGCATCCAGTGCGTCGTCGCGCGCCGTCCCGAGAGCAGCCCGGCCTTGGCGAGGGTGAAGGCGCCGCTGCAGATGCTGAGGATCCACGCGCCCCGGGCCGCGGCGTCCTGCAGCAGGCGCACGACGTCCGGATGCACGTCGGCGTCGATCTCGTGCGCCGGCACCGCGATCAGGTCGGCGTCGGCCGCCTCGTCGAGGCCGTCGGCGATCATCATCTCGTACCCCAGGCTGGTGCGGACGGGGCCCGGTTCGGCCGTGACGATCGTGAAGTCGAACTTCGGGCCGCCGTGGTCGGTGCGGTCGATGCCGAAGGCCTCGCAGACGACGCCGAACTCGAACGGGGCGACGCCGGGGATGGCGAGCAGGACGACCTTCTGAAGCATGGTGGCAGGATATCGATGGCACCCGATAAATGTCCAGTTCGAGCCCTCGACCTGCCACGACACGCGCCGTGTCGCAACACTTAAGGCGTGGTTGAGGGTTTACCATCTGCGACTTGACGTGAGCGAACTACACGGGTGTAATTAGGCATCGGGGTTTTCGGCAAGTCGCAAGCTGGTTCAGAGGGTGGAGCGTGATATGGCCATGTCAGAGTATCGCTCAGGCGTACCGGATGACTGGTTCGTCGACCCGGTCAGCCTCGGCGTTCCCGGTGTGCGCAAGCCCCGTGTCGACGAAGAGGAGAACCCTCTCGCCTGGCAGGCCGACTCGCTCTGCGCGCAGACCGACCCCGAGGCGTTCTTCCCCGAGAAGGGCGGATCGACCCGCGACGCCAAGCGCATCTGCACCTCGTGCGAGGTGAAGGCCCAGTGCCTCGACTACGCACTGCAGAACGACGAGCGCTTCGGCATCTGGGGCGGCCTCAGCGAGCGCGAGCGCCGCAAGCTCCGCAAGCGCGCCGTATAGCCATCTGCGGTCGGGCTGCGCCCGCCCGGTGCGCCGCCGCCTCTACGGCGCACTTCCCTCCCCACTTCACACGGGATTCATAAGAAGCGGCACGCCGCGGAGGTCGCCGGGCAAGGCGTCGAGGGCCACTTAGAGTCGTCACGATATGCACGCCCGAGTCACTGCCGTCCTCGTCTCCTCCAACGGAGCCGACTACCTCCCGCGAACCCTCGAGGCCATCGCGGCCCAGACCCGAGCCCCCGATGCGCTCGTGGTCGTGGACTGCGCCTCGACCGACGCCACCTCCGCGCTGCTGGCGGCCGCGCATCCGACCCGCTTCATCCAGGCCTCGAGCCGGCTGAACTTCGGCACCGCGATCTCGCACGCCCTCGGCGTCGCGCCCCCGCCCGACGACGAGAACGAGTGGCTCTGGCTGCTCGCCCACGACACCGCCCCCGAGCCCGAAGCGCTCGCCGCCCTGCTCGCCGCCGTGGAGGTCAACCCCTCGGTGGCCGCCGCCGGTCCGAAGCAGATGGAGTGGGACGACCCCGACTACATCAGCGAGTTCGGCGAGACCGTGACCCGCCTCGGCGCCAGCGTGCCGCTCGTCGAGACCGAGCTCGACCAGGCCCAGCACGACCGGATGAGCGACGTGCTCGCCATGGGCGCCGCCGGCCTGCTCGTGCGCCACACCGTCTGGAACGAGGTCGGCGGCTTCGACCCCGCCCTGCCGACGGCCGACAACGCGCTCGACTTCAGCATCCGCACCCGCCTGGCCGGTCACCGCGTACTCGCCGTTCCCGCCGCGCGGGTGTCCACCGACGGCGACGGGCTCTCCGGGCCCGGCCGCTCGATCAAGGGCTCCGCCCGGCGCAAGCGCCAGACCGCTCGCCGCGCGGCCCAGCTGCACCGCCGCCTGGTCTACGCACCCCCGTTCGCCGTCGTCTTCCACTGGCTCTCGCTCGTGCCGCTCGCCGTCGCGCGCTCGCTCTTCCAGCTCGTGCGCAAGCAGCCCGGCGCCATCGGCGGCGAGTTCGCTGCGGCCTTCAAGACCGCCTTCGGCTCGCACATCGGCGCGGCCCGCAGACGGCTGAAGGCGTCGAAGAAGGTCGGCTGGCGGGCGATCGCCCCGCTCCGGATGCCCGGTGACGAGATGCGGCGCCGCGCCTCCCTGCAGCGCGAGATCGCCCTGACCTACCTCCGGGGCGAGCGCGACCGGATCCAGTTCATCTCGAGCGGGGGAGTGGCGACCGTGCTGGTCGTCGCCCTGATCGGTTTCGTCGTGTTCCTGCCCGTGTTCGGAGCAGCGGCGATCACCGGCGGCGGCGCACTGCCCCTCGAGACCACCGTCGGCGGGCTCTGGGCGCAGATCGGCACCGGCTTCCGCGACATCGGCCTCGGCTTCGTCGGCGCGGCCGACCCGTTCGCCGCCGTGCTGGCCGTGCTCGGCAGCATCGCGTTCTGGTCGCCGTCGCTGGCGATCGTCGGCCTCTACCTCGTCGCGCTGCCGCTGGCCGCGCTGGCCGCCTGGTTCTGCGCCGCCCGCCTCACCGACCGTCCCGTGCTGCGCAGCGCGGCCGCGGTGCTCTGGGTGCTCGCCCCGCCGTTCGTCGGCGCCCTCGACGCCGGCATGATCGGCCCGGTGCTCGCCCACCTGCTGCTGCCGTGGCTGATGCTCGCGCTGCTCGCGGCGCCGAAATCGTGGTCGGCCTCGGCGATCGCGTCGATCCTGTTCGCCGCCGTGCTGGCCACGGCCCCCTCGCTCTGGCCGGCGCTCATCGTGGTCTGGCTGATCGCCACGATCGCGAGCCGGCGCGACGTGATGCGGCTGATCGGCATCCCCGTGCCGGCGCTCGCGCTCTTCGCGCCGCTCGTCTGGGACCAGTTCCAGCGCGGCACCCCGCTCGCCCTCCTCGCCGACCCCGGGCTGCCCGTGTGGCGTCCGACCGTGCCGGTGATCGAGCTGCTGCTCGGGCTGCCCCGCACGGGGCTCGGCGGCTGGGAGTCGTTGGCCGCCGGCGTCGGCATCGATGCCGGGGTCGTGCTGCTGGTGCTCGGCATCCTCGTGGTGCCGCTCGCGCTGATCGCCCTGGCCGCCCTGTTCCTGCCGGGCTCGTACCGTGCGGTGGTCGCCGTCGTGATCGCGCTGCTCGGCTTCGCCACCGCGGTGGGCTCGCAGCAGCTCGCGCTCGCCACCACCGGGTCGCAGGCAGTCACGATCTGGCCCGGCTCGGGGCTCAGCCTCGCCTGGCTCGGGCTGATCGGCGCCGCCGTGCTCGGGCTCTCCTCGCTTCCGCGTCTCGTGGCGCTGCCGGCCGTGGTCGCCACGGCGGCGGTCGCCGTGATCGTGCTGCCGTCGGCGCTCGGGGTGCTGCTCGGCACCTCCGAGGTCGCCGCCGGATCGGCCCGGCAGCTGCCCGCCTACGTCACGGCCGAGGCCTCGAACGCCCCTCGCGTGGGCACGCTGCTGCTCGCGCCGCAGGGCGACGGCGGGATCGGGGCGTCCGTCGTGCACGGGGCCGGTCCGACGCTCGACCAGCAGTCCACGCTCGCGTCGACGGCGGCGCTCTC
Source organism: Herbiconiux sp. VKM Ac-2851 (assembly GCF_013205105.1). Taxonomy (NCBI): domain Bacteria; kingdom Bacillati; phylum Actinomycetota; class Actinomycetes; order Micrococcales; family Microbacteriaceae; genus Herbiconiux; species Herbiconiux sp. VKM Ac-2851. The sequence continues at coordinate 96,362 of NZ_JABMLJ010000004.1, forward strand.
GGACTCGGTGGGCGCCGACGGCTCGGAGCTCGCGTCGATCGTCGGCAACGCGGCGTCGATCAGCGGCGCCGAGGTCTCGAGCCGCCTGACCGCGCTCGGCATCGAGTTCGTGCTGCTCACCCCGGCCCCGGCCGACGAGCGGGGCGCGCCCGCCGACGACATCGCCGCCCGCACGGCCAACGCCCTCAACAGCAACGCGCAGTTCACCTACATCGGCGACACCTTCGCCGGCTCGCTCTGGCAGGTCGCCGACGACGGCACCCTGGCGAGCCTGCCCGAGCCGTCGCCCACCAACACCGGGACGCCGCTCGGCGTGCTGGTGCTCGTGATCCAGGCCTTCGTGTTCGGCATCGCGCTGCTTCTGGCCCTGCCGGCGGGGCGCCTGCAGGTGCAGGGCAACCGCGCGGTCAGCACCACGGCGCACGTCGGCGCGGCCGACTCGGTCGAGGAGGAGATCGCGGAGGAGAAGCTCACCGACGTCGCCGACCGCGTCCCCGTCGGCGAGGAGCCCGAGGCGCTCGACACGCCCGCTGGTCCCGAGGCCGCCCCGGTCGCGCGGCCCGCGACCCCCGCCGCGGCACCTTCCGCCGAGCCCTCTGCTGCGCCGTCCGCGCCGTCCTCGCTCGAGAGCGCGGGCCCGGCGGCGGCCCAGGGCATCGGCTCCGGTGGCTCAGCCGCCGCCACGGTCTCGGCCGCGGCCCTCGCCGGTGCGGCCACAACGGCCCTCGTCGCCGATCGCGCTGCCGACCCCGCCCAGCCGGGCGTCGCCGAGGGTGACGAGCCCGGCGAGCCCGAGGCGACCGGTGCGGCTTCGACAGGTGAGCGCGCCGCGAGCAGCGTCACCACCTCGGCCGGCGTCTACGCGGCGCACTACGTCGACGAGCAGCCCGCGGCTCCGGATGCTCCCGCCCCCGCCGTGGCCCCCGGCTCCGATGCCGACGCCCCCTGGTGGGCGGGCACCTCGCGGCCCACCATGCTGGCGGCCGAGCAGAACTCCACCGCCGAGTTCGCGGGCCGTCGCGCGGAGCCGACCTCCGACGAGGTGGGAGCGCCGACCAGCGCGCCTGCCGAGACGGCGGACCGCACCGAGGCGGCTGAGCCGAGCCTGCCAATGGAGCCCGCTGAGATGGCCGACCCCACCGAGGCGGTCCAGCCCACCGAGACGGCGGGGCCCGCCGAGACGGCGGAGCCCACTGAGATGGCCGAGCAGGTGGAGGCGGCCACCGCCGACACCGCCCCGACGCCCGTCATCGCGCCTGCCGGCCAGACCCCGGACGACACCACACGCGACGACGAGGGTTCCGACGACGAGGTGCTGCCCGCCCCGGTGTCGGCCTTCGATCACGCCGCCACCCAGCCGACCGGCCCTGTCGATGCTCTCCCGGGTGACGAGGCTCGTCCGATGTCCCGGTTCGAGCCCGGCTACTCGGCGCCGACGGCGGACCCGCTGCCCGGCCCGGACTACTCCGACTACGACCCCGATGACGAGACGGTCCTGACCGTCCGCGACGCCGCCGACGCCGCCCACGAGAACCACGAGGAGGGAACCACCGATGGCCGATGAGTCCCGCCCCACGAACGGCGAGCCCGAAAACACCGACTCGACCGACGCGCCCGCAGGTGAGCCCGCACCCGCAACCGCGGCCGGAGACATGGATGCGAACGCGTCTGGTGCGACCACCGCAGCGAGCGACGTGACGGATCCCGCTGACAGCACGACCCCCGCAGCCGCCACCGCGACAGCCGCCGCCGACGCGGCCGCCGACAGCGGCGCCGCCGCGAAGCGCGCCGCGCGCCCGCGCCGCACCCGCCGGCCGGCGAAGCCGGCCAAGCGCCCCGCCTCCGGCTCCCGCCGCGCCGTCGCCACCGGCGCCCGCGTCGCGACCGGCGTGGTCGTCGTCGCCCTCGGCGCCGCCGTCGTCGGCGCCGCCTTCGTGCTGCCCCTGCCCACGGTGACCGCCGCGCCCGCGTCCGAGACCGTCGACCCGGCCCCCGCCGGGGAGGTGCGGGCCTGCCCCGGCCCCCTCGTGCGCCTCTCCGACGAGTCGGGCCAGGACGCCACCGCGATCTCCGGCGTCGGCACCGCCCAGACGAGCGAGGCCGCCTCGACGCCCGACGCGGCGATCGACGTCAGCGCCCTGCTCTCACCCGACGACCGCACCTCGACGGGCGACTCGGCCCCCCTGCGCATCGCGCTGCCGGCCGACGAGGCCGCCGCCGGCGACACCCTCTTCGCCGCCGCTCAGTCCCAGAACATCGCCGAGGGCGACATCGTGGGCCTCGCCACCACCGCCTGCGGCGAGGCGAGCGCCGACAGCTGGCTCGTGGCCGGCGCCACGACGGTCGGCCGCACCAGTTTCGTGGTGCTGGGCAATCCGGGCGACGTGCCCGCGGTGGTCGACCTGGCGCTGTACGGCGAGCAGGGTTCGATCGACGCGCCCGGCGCCTCGAACATCGACGTGCCCGCGCGCTCGACGCGCATCCTGTCACTGGCCGGTCTCGCGCCCGACCTCGCCTCGCCCGTGCTGCACGTGACCGCCGAGGTGGGTGCCGTGACGGCCGCGCTGCAGCAGAGCGTCGTGCGGGGCCTCGCGCCCGGCGGCGTCGAGCTGGCCGGTGCCGTCGCGGGGGCGTCGACCGAGCAGGTCATCGCGGGCATCCGTGTCTCGGGCACCTCGTCGATCGCCGAGCAGGTGGGCAGCCCCGAGACCGCCGACCTGCAGAGCGTGCTGCGCATGCTCGTGCCCGGCACCGACCCCGCCTCCGTCACCATCCGCGTCTCCGAGGAGCGCACGGGCGGCACCGAGACCGAGTACCAGGTCGGCCTGACCCCGGGCGTGGTGACCGAGTTCCCGCTGCAGGACATCCCCGACGGCCTCTACTCGGTGACCGTCGACTCCGACCAGCCCGTGGTCGCCGGCGCCCGCACCTCGACGATCGTCAACGGCACGACGGACTTCGCCTGGTACCAGCCCGTCGAGCAGCTCGACTCGCCGTTCTTCGTCACCATCGCCGACGCCCCGGGCGCCCGCCTGCACCTGGTGAACGAGGGCGAGGGCGACGCCGACGTGGTGTTCGCCAAGACCGACGGCACCGAGTCGACCGGCACCTTCGTGCCCGGGGCGCGCTCGCTGTCGCTCGAGCCCGGCTCGTACCTCGTCACCTCGTCGGTGCCCGTCGGCGCGACCGTGAGCTACTTCGGCGACGGCGTGCTCTCGTCATACTCGATCGCGCGACCGGGCCCCGAGGCCACGCCGATCACCGTCTACCCCTGAGCCGAGTGGCCTGGCCCGGCAGCGCTGGGCGACGGATGCTCGACAGCGCCCACACCCCACAAGACCCCGAGGCTCAGAAGTGCCGGAACCGCTCCGGCGCCAGGTCCCACGGGTCCTTGCCGAGCAGCTCGGCGACCGCGCGGAAGACGCACGACTCGATCGCGAGCCGCCGATGCGTCTCGTCGTCCTCGTGGAGGCGCGACATCCGCTCGATCGGCAGCCGGAACATGATCACCCGCGTCTTCGTCACCGCCCAGCGGTCGACGTGGTCGGGGGAGCCGAAGCGGCCGAACGGCATGGTGGCCACCTCGAAGGCGACACCCTCGAGCTCGGCCGGCCAGAGGCTCTTGAGGTACTCGGCGGTCGACGCGACCGTCTGGTCGAACAGGTCGATGCGCGTGCGGAGGAACGGCAGGTGCGGCCCGGCCACCGAGGAGCGCAGCTCCCGCCCGTGGCGGCTGCGGCTGCGCGCCAGCACCGCCGCCGATCGCGGTGACCTGCGGGAACGTGCCATGCGCCCAGTCTAGAGCCGCGCCCGCCGTCACCGACGGCCCGACGGCGTCTCCGCCGCGACACGGTGCGCCGCTGCGGCCCGGTGTCGGAGGCCGCGGTTAGGGTGGGATCGATGACGAACAGGGAATGCTCTCGGCCCTCGTGCCGTGGTGAGGCCACCACGACGCTCACCTACGACTACGCCGATTCGCTGATCGTCGTCGGCCCGCTCAGCCCCGTCGCCGAGCCGCACAGCTACGACCTCTGCGCCCGCCACATCGACCGCTTCTCGGCTCCTCAGGGCTGGCAGGTCATGCGGCACGTCTACATCGAGAACTAGACCGAGCCCGAGCCGGAGTCCGGCATGGTTCCGGATGCGCGTTCCGCGCGCTCCCCGGCCAGCCGCCGTTCACGCGCCGAGAGGAACAGCGGGAACGCGAACGCCAGGGCCACGAACGGCACCAGCAGCACGTAGATCGCGAGTCCGCGCATCCCGAGCCGCCGGCCCTCGACGAGCATGAACACGATGGCGGCCACCGCCACCACCGCGAGGTCGACCCCGAGCGAGTTGACCGACGGCCCGCTGCCGAACCACTCGCCGAGGAAGTCGCGCTTCTCGACGATGGCGATCACGTTGAAGGTCCAGGTGCCGGCGAGCCCCACGAGCGCCAGCGCGAGGTAGATCACGGCCGCGGCGCTCCAGCGCCCGCGCACCCGCCCGGCGGCGCCCGCTCCGGCGCTCATGCCCGCACCTCGCCGCTCGCGACGCGCTCGGCACGGACGCCTCCCGGCGACGACGGCGGTGGCGTGTCAGCCGAGGGCCGGCCGCGGGGTGCCGTGACCAGCACCGTCCCCGACGCGATCACCACGGCGGCCACGACCGCCCACCCCGCCACGAGCACCGGCCCCGACGGCTGCACGATCGACTGCCCCGCGAGCGCCTGCACCGTGAGCACCCCGAGCCCCGCCGCGTACCCGGCCACCGCGACCACCACGAGTCGCGTGCGCACCCGGTCGTCGGCCAGTCGCCGCACCCGTCGCCCGAGCAGGTCGAGCCCGATCGCCAGGAGCGGTATCAGCTGCAGCGCGTGCATCCCCACGAAATGCGGGATGCGCAGATCGCCCGCCACTGTGCTCCAACCGAGCACCGGCAGCCCTGGCCCACCGTCGGCGAGCCCCACGGTGTGGGCTCCGGCGATGCCCTGCCAGTCGTCCAGCTGGGCCGCCGTCGGCCCCGTCATGAGGAACGCGAGGCCGATGCCCACCAGCGCGAGCGCGGCTCCGGCCCGCACGGCGACGGTCAGCGACCGGGTCGGCAGCCGGAACCAGAACAGCAGCACCGTCGTGACGAAGGTCGCGAGGTAAAGCACGGTGATCGAGACGGCCATGACGCCCCAGACCGCCGCCGAGAATCCAGTCGAGACGTTGAAATGGCTCGTGATGCCCGCGGCGGCGGCCCCCACGATGGCCACCTGCTCCACGGCGAGGGCCACGGCGATCACGGTGCCCGAGACGTGCGCCAGGCGCCGGAACCGCGGCAGATGGGCGATCAGCCAGGCCCAGGTGACGCTGTAGACGAGGATCGACAGCGAGAACTTCAGCGGCTTCAGCCAGACCTCGGCGCCCGTCACCTGCCGAGGGTCGACGGCCGCGCCCACCAGGCAGACGACGGAGCAGAGCACCATCAGGGCGGCGACGGCCATCAGCGGCCGGTGCCAGTCGAACGCCCGCAGCAGGGCGGGGCGGGGAGTCGTCATCGGAGGTTCCTTTCGGCGGTGCGGTGGGCCTGGGCGATGCGCCGGAGGCCGAGGGAGAGGGTGTCGCCGAGCACGGTGCCGACGACCATGAGCTCGGTGCGGTCGGCCCGGTCGGCGACCGCGCCCACCGCGTCGAGGTCGGCCGAGGCGACCGTGGCGGCGGCCTCGGCGTAGCGGTCGAGGTAGTCGTCGGTGAGCGGATGCCCCGCCTTCGCGAACGCGTCGATCGTCTGGGCGACGATGCGGCGCCCCACGTTGTCGCCGCAGTGCGCCCACCCCGCCCGCTCGATCACGCCGTCGGCGCGCTCGAAGCTCTCGGCACCGGGCTCGGAGACGCCGGGCACCGCGTCGCGCGACAGTGCGTTCTGGGCCGTCTCGAAGGTCTCGGCGATCGGGCGCTCCTCGTCGTCGAGCGCCTCGAGCACCGCCGACACGGAGCCGATCGACAGCTTGCCCACCTCGAGCAGGGCCCGGATGAGCCTCAGCCGATGCAGGTGGGTGTCGTCGTAGCTGGTGCGGTTGCCGCCCTCCCGGGCTCCGGCGGGCAGCAGCCCCTCCCGCACGTAGTACTTGATGGTGGCGGCGGGGGTGCCCGACAGATCGGCGAGGGCGGAGATGAGCATGAGCTGATAGTAGCACTACCGGTAGCGCCGCTACCAGTGCTTTCCCTCCTGGGATGAGAAGCGATCGCGGCCCGGAGAGCCCTTCTGCTACGGTGACCACGCGCCGACTCGTCCGTTTCGGCGGAACCGTGACGCTGCGGGGGGGTAGCCGGCGGATGAGCATCTTCGACGCCATCGGGGGATCGTCGGTCGTCACGTCGACCGTCACCGTGCTGTACGACCGCGTCACGGCCGACCCGCAGCTCGCGCCGTGGTTCGACGGCATCGATCTGCGCCGGCTGAAGGCCCACCAGCGGGAGTTCCTCACGGTCGCGCTCGGCGGCGCCGAGGTGTTCAACGGCCGCAGCATCGCCGAGGCGCACCGCGGCCTGGCGATCACCGGTGAGGCGTTCGACGCCCTGCTCGCGCACCTGCGGGAGATCGTCGAGGACCTCGGTGTCGAGCCCGACGGTGTCGACGAGATCATCGCCCGGGTGGCGGCGCTGCGCGCCGACGTCGTGACGGAGGCCTGACCCCGTGTCCCCGGCCGCGCCCGCCGAGTGGACGGTGCTGCAGCGCCCCGCGATCGTGTCCCAGGCCGTCGCCCCCGTGCTCGAGGGCGCGGCGACGGGTGCCCTCTTCATGGGGGAGACGGGATCGGGCAAGACCACGCTCGCGCTCGCCGCGGCCCGGGAGCTGACCGAGGGCGACTTCGTGCGGCTGCGCGGGAGCGTGCTGACCAGCGAGGTGCCGTACGGCCTGCTCTTCGGCCTGCTGAAGAACGCCGAGACCGACGCGTTCGCCAACTCGGCCGCGTTCTACACGGTGCTGAGCGCGGCGGTCGCGGCGCAGACGTCGGCACCGCGTCCCGTGATCCTCGTCGACAACGCCCACCTCGCCGACCCGCTGAGCGCCCACGCGCTGGCGCACCTCGCCGCCACCTTCAGCGTGCGGCTGGTGCTCGCGGTCCCCGAGCTCGGAGGCCTGCCCGAGGCCTTCCTCGACCTCTGGCGCGACGGACTGCTCGGTGCCACCGAGGTGCCGCCGCTGACCGCCGCCGAGGTGGCGGAGGTGCTGGCCCTCTATCTCAACGGCCCGGTGGTGCCGGCGGCCGCGCACCATCTCGCCGAGCGGTCCGGCGGGAACCCGCTCTTCCTCAGCTACCTCGCGATCGAGCAGCTCGAGGAGGGGCTGCTGACGCAGCACGAGGGAATCTGGACCTTGGCGGGCCGCGCATCCCTCACCAGCGACCGGCTGATCGGCATGCTCAAGACCCGGGTCGGGCACTGGAGCGACGCGCAGCGCGAGGTGCTGGAGATCGTGGCGCTGCTGGAGACCGTGCCGCTGGACCGCCTGGAGCAGCTCGTCGATCCGGCGCTCATCGACGAGCTGCTGGACGCCGGGGCGATCGCGGTGCAGAGCGACGACGGGCTGCACCTCGGCCTCGCCCGGGCCTTCGGCGACGTGCCGGGAGCGCCGGCGATCGTGATGAGGAACGCCCTCATGGCCGATGTCGTGCGCGCGGGGGTGCCGTTCCTTCGGCGCCGCCAGCTGCGGGAGCGGATCGCGCCGTTCTTCGAGGATCCCGCCGGCAGCGACTACCAGAGCGCACTCGCGTTCAGCGTCTGGACGCTGGAGTGCGGTGCGAGGCTCGAGCCCTCGTTGGCGCTGCACGCGGCCCGGCTCGCCAACCGCCTGTTCGACCCCGAGTTCGCCATCCGGGTGGCGTCGACCGTGGTCGAGGGCCCGCTGCTCGTGCCGGCCGGCGTGCAGAAGTCCCGCGCGATGCGCACACTCGGCCGGGCGGCGAACGCCGGGCAGATCCTCCGGCGGCTGGCTCCCCGGGTGCGAGAGGGCGAGCCCGTCGAGGTGCTCGTGGAGTTCGTGCAGGAGGTGGCCCGGGTGCAGGGCGTGCTGCCCGGCTTCGACGAGTTCGCCGGGCTGCACGAACTCGCCCTCGCCCGGGTCGCGGCCGTGCAGCCCGAGGCCGAGCGCCGCGGGCTCCTGCAGCGGCTCGAGCTCACAGGGTGGTCGCTCACGCTCGGCTCAGGGGACCACCGGCGGGCGCTCGACGAGGTGCAGGCGGCCTACGACCGGCGGCCTGACGCCTCCGCCCTGACCGACGACCCGGCCGAGGCGGCGCGCGCCGCCGAGTACGAGGTGCGGTTGACGGGCATGCTCGCCGAGTGCCTCTGCGCCGTGGGCCGCCAGGACGAGGCGCTGGCCCTGGCGCTCCAGCTCGAGGCCGCCGAGGCGACGGGCGAGCTCGGCGAGGACGCGGTCGACGAGCTGCACTCCGCGCTCTCGCTGATCTACCTCAGCACCGGGCAGTGGCAGCGCCGACGCGAGCTGATCGGCTCCCGCGCCCGCGGAGTGCTCGGCCGCGAGCTCTACCGGGGCAGCGGCGACGACGGCGCCATCGGGGTGGGGCACCTGTTCGGCGGGGCGTCCCGGCTCGGTCGCCAGCACCTGATGAGCGCCCTCAGCCAGTTCCGGCTGCGCGACGCCGGCAACGGCCGCAGCGAGATCCTCGCCGCCCTGGCCTACTCCTCGGCGCTCGACGGCGACGTGGAGTCGGCCCGCGACTACCTGGCCGAGTCCCGGGCCGGGGCGCTCACGAGCTGGAACTCGGCCGCCTCCGCCACCTACCTCGGGTTGAGCGCCGAGGCGCTCCTCGACCGTGACGGCGACGCCGCCGAGCGGATGCTCGCGATCGCCGACGACTACCGGGAGCGCGGCCTCGTCGCCGACGCCTTCCTGCTCGTCTCGGCGGCCGCGCGATCGGGCTCGCAGGAGGCGCTCGACCGCCTGCGCACCGACCGCATGCCCCAGCCCGGCCCGGCGGCCGCGGCGGTCTACCTCTGGGTCGACGGACTCGGCGCGGGCGACCCGGAGCTCGTGCTCGACGCCGCCGAGGCGCTGCTCGCGCAGGGCAATCACCTGTTCGCCCGGGAGCTCGCGACCACGGTGGCGGCCACGGCGCCTCCGGCTCTGCTCGGCCGGGCGGCGGCGGTGCTCCGCGAGACCGGGGAGGTGCTGGGCGAGCTGCCGTCAGGCGCGGCCGTCGTCTCCCGCTTCGACGGACTCACCAACCGTGAGCGCGACGTCGCCCTGCTGGTCGCCGAGGGGCTGTCCAACCGCGACGTCGCCGCCGCGCTGCACCTCTCGGTGCGCACCGTCGAGAGCTACCTGCAGTCGGCCTTCGGCAAGCTCGGCATCGCGAACCGGCGTGAACTCGCCGAGCTGGGCGCCGCCGCCGGCTGAACACCGGATGCGCGACCGGCGCGTCAGCGGTCGGGGAACCCGTTCGGCAGCCCCTTCAGCACCGGGTCGACCCGGGCGAGGCGCTCGCGCTCGATCATCAGCGCCCGGTACTCGCGGTCGCGGCGGAGGGCGGCCACCCCGACGAGGAAGGTCTCCGGATGCACGTTCGGCAGCGGCGACACGAACGGCGACGTCTCGGCGGCGAGCTCGTGCGCGAGGCGGGCGCGTGTGGCCGGGGCCATCCGCTCGGCCTGCGTGAGGAACGCCACGAGACGCCGGGACAGCCGGTCGGGCAGCTTCGCCACGTCGGCCGTCTGCGCCCAGAACGCGAGCTCGGGCGGCACCCCGACCGCGAAGGGCCGCGGGGCCGGAACGCGCTCGTGCTGGCTGTAAGTGCCCGCGAGCAGGTCGCCGAGCCGCTTCGAGCGGGAGTTCAGCAGCGAGGTGATGAAGGCGAGGCCGCCGAGGGTCATGAAGATCTCGACGAAGCCGAGCAGTCCGCGGATGATGCTGTGCCGCAGCGCGATGGCCCCGCCGTCGTCGCGCACGATGCGGGCGCCGATGGCCAGGCGGCCGAGCGAGCGGCCGCCCGAGGCGAACTCGACGACGATCGGCGCGATCACGAGGAAGCCGATCAGGAGCGCGATCGAGAGGGCCTGGGTGAGCGCCGGGTCGAACGCGGCGCCCGAGGCGACCACCGCGGAGAAGAACCAGAGGGCGCCGATCAGGGGCAGCACGTAGGCGAGGAAGTCGATCGCCCCGCTCGCGCTGCGCAGCAGGAAGCTCGCGGGACGCACGTCGAGGGCGACGGCCTCGCCGGTGAGGAGCTCGTCGTCGGCGACGGCCGCACTGGTTCCCACCACGGACGGCTGCGACATGAATATCATCTAATCAGATGGATCTCGATGCGTACTCCGAAGCCCATCGTGACGAGTGGACTCGTCTCGATGAACTCGGGCGACGCCGCGCGTTCTCGGGTCGCGAGGCCGACGAGCTGATCGAGCGCTACCAGTCCGGCTCCACGCAGCTCTCGGCGATCAAGACGGTGGCCGGCTCCACCGCTCAGGGCGACCGGCTCTCGGTGTCGCTCTCGCGCGCCCGCCTGCGGTTCACGGGCGCCGGTTCGAACCTCTTCCGCCGGCTGCCGCTGTTCTTCGCGGTGCAGCTGCCGGCAGCCCTCTACCGCCTGCGCTGGCTGACGCTGGCGGTCGCGGTCGCCACGGTCGTGATCGCGGGGCTCTACGCGATCTGGATCTCGCAGAACCCCGCGGTGCTCGCGGCCCTCGGCGACGACGCCACGCTGAAGAAGCTGGCGGAGGAGGACTTCGTCGACTACTACTCCGAGAACCCCGCGGCCTCGTTCACCGGCCTCGTCTGGACGAACAACGCCTGGATCGCGGCCCAGTGCATCGCCTTCGGCATCCTGGGGTTCTATGTGCCGGCGATCATCATCAGCAACGCCCAGAACCTCGGCGTGAACGCCGCCGTGATGTTCGAGTACGGCCACGGCGACATCTTCTTCCTCTACATCATGCCGCACGGCCTGCTGGAGCTGACGGCCATCTTCGTGGCCGCCGCGGCTGGCCTGCGCATCTTCTGGGCCTGGATCGCACCCGGCGCGAAGACCCGCGGGCGGTCGCTCGCCGAGAACGGCCGCTCCCTGTTCACCGTGGCCATCGGCCTGGTGTTCGTGCTGTTCGTCTCGGGCGTGATCGAGGGTTTCGTGACGCCGGCGCCGTGGCCGTGGTGGCTGAAGATCGGCATCGGCGCGGTGGCGCTCCTGGCGTTCCTGTTCTACATGGTCGTGATCGGCGGCCGCGCCGCCCGGGCCGGGCAGACGGGCGACCTCGAGGAGTTCGAGGCGGGGGCCACGCAGCTCGTCGCGGGCTGAGCCGGGCTCAGAGCCGCCCGGCCGCCTTCAGGGCGATGTAGCGGTCGGCGAGGGCCGGCGGCAGCTCGGCGGGCGAGCCGGTGATCACGTCGGCGCCGTAGCGCTTCAGCACGGTGGTCACCCGCGCCGCGTCGAGGAGGGCGCGCTCGGCCGCCGCGGCGCGGTAGACCTCCTCGCGGTCGCCGCGCCGGTGCACCCCCGCGAGCACGTCGGGGTCGCTGACCGAGCTCACGACGACCGTGTGGTCGCGGGTGAGCTGAGGCACGATCGCCATCAGCTCGCGAGAGATGCCGGGGGCGTCGATGGCCGTGGCCAGCACGACCAGCGAGCGCTGGGTGGTGACCTGGCGCACGAGGCCGGGCACCGCGGTCCAGTCCATCTCGATCAGGTCGGGGTCGATCGGCGCCATCACGTCGACCATGCGCGAGAGGAGTTCCGGGCCCGAGGCGCCGTGCACCCGGCCGCGGAGCCGGCGGTCGTAGAGGATGACGTCGACCCGGTCGCCCGCGCGGGTGGCGAGCGCCGCGAGCAGCAGGGCGCTCTCGAAGGCGGTGTCGATGCGCGGCTCGTCGTCGATGCGCGCCGCCTGGGTGCGGCCGGTGTCGATCACGATCACGACGCGGCGGTCGCGCTCCGGGCGCCAGGTGCGCACCATCACGTCGCTGTGCCGGGCCGTCGCGCGCCAGTCGATCGAGCGCACGTCGTCGCCCCGCACGTACTCGCGCAGGCTGTCGAACTCGGTGCCCTGGCCGCGGATCATGACGCTCGCGCGGCCGTCGAGCTCGCGCAGCCGGGCGAGTCGCGACGGCAGGTGCTGGCGGGCGTTGAACGGGGGCAGCACCCGGATGCGCCCGGACGCCGTCAGGGTCGCCTGGCGGGCGGCCAGGCCGAGCGGTCCGGTGCTGCGCACGGTGATGCGCTCCGTGCGGCGCTCGCCGCGGCGGAACGGGGTCAGCGCGAGCGTCAGGGCGCGCCGCTCGCCGGCCGGGATCGCGACCGGCTGGCGCGCGGTGCTCGGGCCGGCCGAGGGCTGCCAGGCGTCGCGCACGACGGCCCGCAGCATCCGTCGACCGGTGTTGGTGAGCAGGAGGGTGCTCTCGGTGGTCTCGCCGAGGCGCACCCGGGCGGGCAGCGTGCGCTCGACGCGCAGCCGCCGCGGCGAGGCGGCCGCCACCAGGTCGATCACGACGAGCGCGACGACGAGCGCGATCCAGACGAGCAGGGCCTCGAGGGCGCTGTCGTAGAACTCGCCGATCAGCACCACCGGCACGACGCCGAGGGCCACCAGGGCGACCAGGCGCCCGGTGACCGTCATGCGCGGCCCTCCGGGGGCGTCACGGTGAGCGTCATCAGATCGGCACCCGCACCTGGGTGAGGATCGAGCGAAGGATCGCGTCGACGGACACGCCCTCGAGCTCGGCCTCGGGCCGCAGCTGGATGCGGTGCCGGAGCACCGGCAGCACCATCGCCTGCACGTGGTCGGGCGTGATGCCCGTCGAGCCGTTCAGCCAGGCCCAGGCCTTGCTGGCGGCCAGCAGCGCGGTCGAGCCTCGGGGCGAGACACCGAGCTTCACCGAGGGGCTCTGCCGCGTGGCACGGGCGAGGTCGACGATGTAGCCGAGCACGTCGGGGGAGGCCTGCACCCGGGCCACCGCGCGCTGCGCCTGGGTGAGCTCGGCGGCACCGAGCACCGGGGTGACGCCCGCCGCGGTGAGGTCGCGCGGGTTGAAGCCGCCGGCGTGCCGGGTCAGCACGTCGACCTCGACGGCGCGCTCGGGCAGGTCGAGCACGAGCTTCAGCAGGAAGCGGTCGAGCTGCGCCTCGGGCAGCGTGTAGGTGCCCTCGTACTCGATCGGGTTCTGGGTGGCCGCGACCAGGAACGGGTCGGGCAGGGCCCGGGTGACGCCGTCGGCGCTGACCTGGCGCTCCTCCATGGCCTCCAGCAGGGAGGACTGCGTCTTGGGAGGCGTTCGGTTGATCTCGTCGGCGAGCAGGATGTTCGTGAACACCGGCCCCTCGCGGAACGAGAACTCGCCGGCCTTGGCGTCGTAGATCAGCGAGCCGGTGACGTCGCCCGGCATCAGGTCGGGCGTGAACTGCACGCGCTTGGTGTCGAGGCTGAGCGCGTGGCTGACCGAGCGCACGAGCAGGGTCTTGGCGACACCGGGCACGCCCTCCAGCAGCACGTGGCCGCGGGCGAGCAGCGCGATGATCATGCCTGTCACGGCGCCGTCCTGGCCGACGACGGCCTTGCCGACCTCGGTGCGCACCTGGGCGAGGGTGCGGCGCAGCTCGTCGTCGCTCGGGGTGGCGGTGTACTGGTCGGTCATCCGGGGTTCCTCACTGCTTCGCTGGACGTGGGTTCTGCCGCCGCGGTCATCGCGGCCTGTTCGCGGCGACCTGCTGCTCGAGCACGAGCAGGCGGTCGGAGTACTCGATCAGCTCGCGCTCGGAGCGGGGCACGGCGCCGACCAGGATGTCGTGCACCTCGTCGACCCGCCGACCGGTGCTGTTGGCCACCGAGCGGCTGACCTCCACCACCGAGGCGTAGCGCGGCAGGTTCAGCGCGACGGTGAGCCGCGCGATCGTGCCGATGCGCAGGGCGTCGAGGGCCCGGCCGTGCGCCGACTGCCGGGCGTAGAGCCGGGCGCGGCCCTCCATCGTCTCGGAGGCGCGCACGGTGACGGGAAGGTTCTCGACCACGACGGGGCCGAACCGGCGGCCGCGCCAGATGCCGGCGGCGACCGTCGTGAGCAGCAGCACCAGGATGACCGGGGTGACCCAGCCCGGGGTCAGCTCGCCGAGCGTGGGGGTCGCCCCGTCGAAGTCCTCGTAGCCGGGCTGGTACCAGACCAGGGTCTCGTGAGCGCCCAGGAGGCCGAGCACGAGCGCTGCGTTCCCCTGGAGGGCGACCGACCCGTTGGTCAGGGCATCGCCGGCGCCGAGCACGGTCACCGTTCCGTCGCCGGCCGGCTGCTGCAGCACGGCGAAGGAGTCGCCGCCGGCGGGGAAGCAGGTGAGGGTGTCCGTGCCGGCTGCGGCGGCTCCGGCCTCGCCCGCGTCGAGCAGGCGGTAGGCCCAGGAGGGCTGGGAGATCGTTCCGGCGCGCTCGGCGGCCGGCAGCGTGCATCCGGCCGCCACCGAGGCGTCGTCCTCGGCGGCCCCCGCGTTGGCGATGCCGTCGGTCATCGACTCGAGCTCGTCGGAGCCCGGCTCCACCAGCACGAGGTCGGCGCCGCGCTCGGCGAGGCCCCGCACGGCGTCGCGGCCGTCGGCGTCGAGGTAGCCCGAGGCGTCGGAGAACAGGATGCCCGCCCGGCCGCCCGCGACGTCGACCGCCGCCTGCGCCTCGTCGAGCGTGCTGGCCTCGACCACGTCGACGCCCTGCTGGCGGAGCACCTCGGCGACCGCCCGGCTGCCGCTCGCGCCGGCGTTGCCGATCGAGAAGCGCTCGCCGTCGGGGATGCCCGAGGCGCTGGAGAAGACGGTGAACAGGGCGCCGAGGACGGCGAGCACGATCGCGGCGATCCAGAACAGGCGGCGGCGCAGGGTGGTGCGCAGCCGCGGGGTCTCGGTGACGGCGTCGGGCCGGGTGTCGGCGGCCTTGGTGCCGGCGCCGGGGGCGGCATCGGCGGATGCGCGGGCGGGCGCCGGGGGCGGGGCGACGCTCATCGCACCAGCTCGGCGGGCACGGCCTCGAGTGCCGCGGGTCGCTCGGTCTGCAGCCGGCGGTCGAGGCCGACGATGCGGTCGTAGCCGGCCCGGTCTGCCGGGCGGTCGAGGTAGCGCACGCCGTCGAAGAGGGCGGCACCCTCGGCGAGCTCGCCGCCCGCGGCGGGGAAAGCGGTGGCGGCGCGGCGCGAGAAGTCCTGGGCGGTCGTGCCGGGGGAGGTCGTGACGATCGTGCGTTCGGTGAGGCCGCGGGCGAGCCCGCGGAAGGCCTCCTCGACGGCGACCGTGAAGTCGCCGGCGGCGGCCGCCCGGGCGGCGGAGGCGCGGAGCTCGGCGGCCGAGCGGGTGTCGTCGGTGCCGAACAGCCCGCCGATCTCGGCACGGCTGCGGCGGTTCAGCCGGGGGCGGCCGTAGACGAGGAAGACGACGACGAGCACGATCACGACGATCACGACCCCGATCAGCGGGATGAGTCCGCCGAATCCCGAGCCGTCGGGCACCCGGAGCGACGCGAACCAGTCGCCGACCGCCTGGGAGAGCAGGTCGAACCAGGTCGGCTGGGCGGCCTGGTACGGGGCCTTGCTGAGCTCGCCGATCATCCACTCGCGCGCCTCGTCGGCCCCGGGCTCCACCGGCACGTCGGCTGTGGCGGCGGGCAGGGCGGCGGCGAGGGCGGCGATCATGCGCGGCGCTCGGCGGGGAGGGGGCCGGTGGCGTAGGGGCCGGTGCTGTACGGGTCGGGCCAGGAGTCGAGGCCGTCCTGGCGGGACTCGACGAAGCGCTGGAGCTCGATGTCGAGGCCCTCCTTGCGCATCCGCAGATCGAGGTAGACGACGGCGACAGTGGCCGCCTGCACAACCGAGGTGACGGCGCCGAGCAGCAGGGTGAGGGCGAGGAAGAGCACGTACAGCGCGACCGCGGCCACGATCCCCGAGCCGGTGTTGTTCGGGTCGATCACCGTCATGACGACGGGGATGAGGAAGGAGAACGGCGTCTGGATGATCTGGCCCGCGATCGAGAGGATGACCGAGACCAGCCAGATCACACCGAGGGTGCGCCAGAAGTTGCCGTTCGTCAGGCTCCACGAGCGGCGCACGGCGCGCACGACGCCGGCCCGCTCGAGCACGATCACGCTCGGCACGAGGGCGAGCTTCGTGGAGAGCCAGGCGCCGAGCACCACCAGGGCGAGACTGAGCAGCACCGTCACGACGATGCCCACCACGAGGCCGCCGTTGCCACCGACGAGGTTCGCGAGCAGCACGATGCCGACGAGGATCGCGATCACCACGATCACGGCCGCCGCGGTGATCGCGAACCAGCCCGCCAGCGGGAGGGTGCGCTTGAACGCGGCCTTCCAGAGCTCGCCCAGCCGCCGCTTCTCGCCCAGGGTGGCGCGGGCGACCTCGATCACGAGCACCGCCTGCAGCAGGGCCGAGGCGAACAGCGAGAGCGCGAGCGGCACCACGAGCGAGACGAGCACGATGCCGACGCTGCCGGCCGCGACCGCGTCGGCGTCGGCCTGGCCCTCGGCCGAGACCGAGCGCGAGATCGCCCAGAACACGGCGACCCCGACGAAGACGCCGGTGACCAGCACGATCACGAGCTGCACCAGCAGGCCGGAGCCGAAGGTGGCCTTCGGGTTGCGCCGGATCACCTGGAACGGCGCCCCCAGCAAGGTGCCGAAGCCGAGCGGCCGCAGCGGGATGAGGCCCGGCTTGGGCGGCGGGGCCCACTGCGGCGGGGCCGCGTACCCGGTGGGCGGAGCGGCGTACTGCCACGCGGGCGGCCGCTGCTGCCACGCGGGCTGCTGCTGCGGGGGCTGCGGCGGCGCGTACTGCCCGTACTGCGGGGCGGGCGGCTGCTGCTGCTGCTGGGCGTACTGCCCGTACTGCGGCATCGGCGGCACGGATGACGGCGCCGCGGGTGCCGGTGCCACGGGCGGAGGCGTCACGGGCCGAGCGGCCTGCGCATCCGGCCGCTCGCCAAGCTCTTCGCCCGGCTCTCGGTCGGGCTCAGCGCCGGGCGCGGCCCAGCTGCCTCCATCGCTCATCGGCACTCCTCGACCTCTGTGACGACCCGACCCCCACGCCGACGCCCCGACTTGATGCCCCCATGCTTTCACACTCGCTCGGAGTTCGCCCGGCAACCACCCGGGAGCCCGCCGCATCCGCTTGATGCCGCCCCTGCTCGGCTACTCTGGTCGCCATGGACCCTCGCATTCTCGTTGTCGACGACGACACGGCCCTTGCGGAGATGATCGGCATCGTGCTGCGCGCGGAGGGTTTCGACCCCGTGTTCTGCGCCGACGGCTCGGAGGTGCTCGCCGCCTTCCGCGACGCCAAGCCCGACCTCGTGCTGCTCGACCTGATGCTCCCGGGCATGGACGGCATCGAGGTCTGCGGCCTCATCCGTGCCGAGTCCGGCACCCCGATCATCATGCTGACCGCCCGCACCGACACCTCCGACGTGGTGAAGGGCCTCGAGTCGGGCGCCGACGACTACGTGGTCAAGCCCTTCAATCCCAAGGAGCTCGTGGCGCGCATCCGCACCCGTCTGCGCCCCGCGCCCGAGTCGACACCCGAGACCCTGCAGATCGGCGACCTCACCCTCGACGTCGCCGGGCACGAGGTGAAGCGCGGCGCCGAGCGCATCAACCTCACCCCGCTCGAGTTCGACCTGCTGCTCGCGCTCGCCTCCAAGCCCCAGCAGGTCTTCACCCGCGAGATGCTGCTCGAGCAGGTCTGGGGCTACCACTACAAGGCCGACACGCGCCTCGTGAACGTGCACGTGCAGCGCCTGCGCGCCAAGGTCGAGGAAGACCCCGACAACCCCAAGATCGTGATGACCGTGCGCGGGGTCGGCTACCGCGCCGGGTCGTCCTGATGCCGTGAGCGACGGCCGGGGCATCCGTCGCCCCTCGGCCGTGCTGCGCGACTGGCGCTCGTGGCCGCGCCGGATCGTGCGCGCCTGGCGGCGCTCGCTGCAGTTCCGCACCGTCGTCATCACGGTGGCGCTCTCGGCCGTCGCCGTGCTCGTGACGGGCACCTACATGTCGATCTCGATCGGCAACGACCTGTTCCAGTCGCGGCTGCAGCAGGTGCTCGTCGAGTCGAAGAACGCGGCCTCGGCGGCGCAGACCATCTTCGACTCCTCGGATGCGGGGGGCGAGGCCTCGACGATCTCCCTGCTCTCCTCGGCCAAGTCGGCCATCATCGCCTCCTCGTCGAGCCGGCTGATCGCGCTCTACGCCACCCCCGGCCAGTCCACCGGCGAGACCACCGTGCTCTCGTTCGCGAGCCCCGAGCTCGCGGGCAACGGCGTGATCACCCAGCAGCTCCAGGATGCGGTGGCCGGCGACACCGACGACCAGCAGTACTGGCAGTCGGTGCCGCTGCCCAACCAGACGGGCGGCACCGACCCGGGCATCGTGGTCGGCTCCCCGCTCACCATCCCGGGCGCCGGGCAGTTCGAGCTGTACATCGGCTACAACCTCGCCGAGGCCGAGCAGACCCTCGTGTTCGTGCAGCAGACCCTGCTGCTGTCGAGCCTCGCTCTGATCCTCCTGATCGGACTGATCGCCGGGCTGATCGTGCGGCTCGTCGTGAAGCCCATCCGCACCGCCGCCGAGACGAGCGAGAAGCTCGCCGCGGGGCAGCTCGAGGTGCGCATCCCCGAGCGCGGTCAGGACGTCATCTCGACGCTGGCGCGCTCCTTCAACGGGATGGCCGACAGCATGCAGTCCCAGATCACCCAGCTGGCCGAGCTGTCGCAGGTGCAGCAGCGCTTCGTCTCCGACGTCTCGCACGAGCTGCGCACCCCGCTCACCACCATCCGGCTCGCCGGCGACGTGCTCTACGACCAGCGCGAGAGCTTCCCGCCCGCCACCGGCCGCACCGCCGAGCTGCTGCACACCCAGACCGAGCGCTTCGAGCTGCTGCTCGGAGACCTGCTCGAGATCAGCCGCTTCGACGCGGGCTCCGCCTCGCTCGACACCGAGCCCACCAACCTCGTGCGCCTCGCCGAGGACGCCATCGAGCAGATGGAGTCGCTCGCCGAGCAGGCCGGATCGCCCTTGCGCCTGGTGGCACCCGGCGGCTACTTCGAGGCCGAGGTGGATGCCCGCCGCATCCGCCGGATCGTGCGGAACCTCCTCGGCAACGCCATCGAGCACGGCGAGGGCAAGCCGATCGTGGTGAGCGTCGACAGCGACGAGCGCTTCGTGGCGCTGTCGGTGCGCGACTACGGCAGCGGCATGACCGAGGAGGAGGCCGAGCGGGTCTTCGACCGCTTCTGGCGGGCAGATCCGTCGCGGAAGCGCACAATCGGCGGCACGGGGCTCGGCCTCGCGATCTCGCTCGAGGACGCGACGCTGCACCGCGGCGCGCTCGAGGTGTGGTCGCGGCCGGGTGCGGGCAGCTGCTTCCGGCTGACGCTGCCGCGCGTGCAGGGGCGCGTCAGCACGGTCGCCGCGGGTGGGCAGTCGTCTCCGCTGCCGCTGGTGCCCGGCGACGCGTTCGGCGAGGCTCCGGCGGTGGCCGAGCTGCGCTCGCCCACCGGGTCGACGTCGATGGTGGGGGACGACCGTGGCTGAGCGTCTTCTCGCGGTGGGCGGGTCGCCGCGCATCCGCTCGTTCACCCGGTGGCTCGGTGCTCTGCTCGCCCTCGTGGTGCTGGCCGGGCTGGCCGCGTGCACCGGCATCCCGCGCTCGGGTGAGGTGCAGCCGGGCGACGCGATCGGCACCGATGACGACATCGACGTGGTGTTCCTCGCGGAGGGGCCGACTGCCGGGGCGTCGCAGCAGGCCATCCTGAACGGCTTCATCCAGGCGGCGAAGAGCCCGCAGGACGACTACGCCATCGCGCGCCAGTACCTCACGTCCGCGGCAGCGGCGAGCTGGAAGCCCAACGAGAAGACGCTCGTCGACTCGGGCACCCGGCCGACCAGCCGCGGCGACGACCTGACCCTCGACCTGTCGGCGACGCCGGTGGCGACCGTGGACGCCTCGGGCATCTACGCGGCCAGCCCGTCGAGCGCGCCCACCTCGCTGAGCTTCGGCTTCACGCAGCAGGACGGCGAGTGGCGGATCAGCCGGCTCGACGACGGCACCGTGATCGAGGACGTCTTCTTCGACCAGATCTTCAGCTCGTACGCGCTCTACTACTATGACCCGACGTTCACCTACCTCGTGCCCGACCTGCGCTGGTTCGCGACGTCGTCGGCCGTCGGCACGCGGGTGGTCAAGGCGCTGCTGAAGGGCCCGGTCGCCTGGCTCGGCAACGGCGCCGTCGTGACCGCCTTCCCGGAGGGCACCTCGACGACGTCGGTGGTGACCGCGTCGGGGCAGACCCGGGTGGAGCTGTCGAGCAACGTGCTGCAGGCCGACGAGACCGATCTGCGGCGCATGCAGGCGCAGCTGCGCTCGAGCCTCAGCGGGCTCGCCTCGGCCTCGTCGGTGGTGATCTCGGTCGATCAGAACGTCGTGCCGATCCCCGGCTCCGACTCGAACGTGGCCGACGCCACCCCGCGCGTGAACTCGCTGCCGCTCGTGGTCAGCGAGGGTGAGTTCGGCTACCTCAGCGGGGGCGGTGTGAGCCCGATCGACGGCATCAGCGAGGGTGTGCAGTCGGTGCAGCCGCAATCCGCGGCCTACTCGGCCGTTTCGGGAACGGTGGCGGTGAAGGCCGGAAACGGTGCAGTCGTGGCCGTGCGCGAGACCTCGAACGGTGTGCCGATCGTGCAGCAGGTCGACACCCGGCCGGGGCTGATCGACCCCGCCGTCGACCCCTGGGGCTACGTCTGGTCGATCCCGTCCGGCGACCCGACCGCGGTGGTGGCCGCGGGGGCGTCGAACGACGCTCCCCTCAGCATCCCGACCACGTGGGACGGCGCCTCGAGCATCACGAGCTTCGAGATCTCGCGCGACGGCACCCGGGCGCTCGCCTTCCTCGAGGTCGCGGGGGCGCCGAAGCTCGTGGTGGCCGCGGTGATCCGCGACCAGAACGGGGTTCCGCAGCAGCTCGGCCAGGCCGTCGAGCTCGACACCGGGCCGGGCTCGCCGATCGACGCCACCTGGGTCGACCAGTTCTCGGTCGCCTCGGCCACCGGGCTGCCCGGCGAGGTGCGGGTGGTGGCGCAGCAGCTCGGCGGGCGCACGACGAACCTCGGGGCGCCGGCGTCGGCCGTGTCGCTGTCGGGGTCGAACGACCTCGACGGGCTGCGGGTGCTCGGCACCGACGGCAGCCTGCTGCAGCAGCGGGGGAGTGCGTGGCAGGCGACGACGGGCGGGGTGTCTGAGCTGGGGGTGCAGAACTAGGGTTCTGGTTCTGGTTCTGGTTCTGCACATCTCCTCGGCGGTGTCACTTCTGCACAGAATCGCGGATGCGCGGCTGCGCTGATCTCGTCTGCTGCAGCCTGGGCGCATGACGTCCTCTCCTGCTCTTGGCGGCTGGCTCGCCGAGGCCGCCGCCGTACTGTCGCCTGTGTGCTGTGCCGGATGCGGAGCTGCCGATGTCGGCGTGTGCCCCGAGTGCCGCGTCGCGCTCAGGCCGTCGCTGCAGCGGGTGCGGGCGGGGCCGGTCTCCGTGCTGGTGGCTCTCGAGTACGGGGGCGTCGTCGCGCACGTGCTTGGGGCGGTGAAGGAGCGGGGACGCACGGATGCGCTGGGGGTGCTGGCGGCACCGCTGGGGGTGGCGCTCGCGTCGGCGCTGGCGTCGGCTGGTGGTGCTGCGGTGCTCGTGACGGTGCCGTCGGCGCGGGCGGCGGTGCGGCGGCGCGGGTTCCGGCCCGTCGAGGAGCTGGTGCGGCGATCCGGGGTGGGGCGCGATTCGGTGCGCCCGCGTGGGCGCCCGGTGCGCGGGGGCCTCGTGCTGGTTCGGGAGGTGGCGGATCAGGCGGGGCTGGGGGTCGAGGAGCGTCGGGTGAACCTCGAGGGGGCGCTCCGGGCATCCGCTCGTCTGGCCGGCCGGCACGTGCTGATCGTCGACGACGTGCTGACCACCGGAGCCACGCTGCTCGAGGCGCGGCGGGCCCTCGAGGCCGTCGGCGCGCGGGTCGAGGGGGCCGTCTGCCTGGCCTACACCAGGCGGCGCGACGGCCGCGGCGAACCCCAGGTGACACGGAGGCGACCGGCAGGGAGTTAACCGGTGACTATCCGGAGCGGGCGTACTACGGTGAGGGTCACAAGGCGCGAACGGTCCCGGCTTGTCGGGGCTGCGCCACCCAATATGGCTAGGAGGTCTCCATGGAAGTCAACATCACTGGAAGAAACCTAGGGATCACGGATCGCTTTCGCGAGTACGCGAGCGAGAAGGCGGAGAAGGTCGCGCATCTCGCCGACAAGGCTCTCGCCCTCGAGATCAAAGTGAGCCGCCACAACTCGGCCAACGGCACGCAGAGCGGCGACGATCGGGTGGAGCTCACGCTCATCGGCCCCGGCCCGCTGGTGCGTGCCGAGTGCGCCGCCTCCGACAAGTACGCGGCGTTCGACCTCGCGCTCGCGAAGCTGATGCAGCGGGTGCGCCGGGCGAAGGACCGCAAGAAGGTGCACCGCGGGCAGCACCGGCCCGTGTCGGTGCACGAGGCCACGACGGGGGCGTTCAACGCGCTCGACGTCGAGCCGGCCGGCGCCGACGTGCTCGTCGGGGTGCCGTCGAGTCGCACGGACGACGAGGCCGTGGCGTCGTCTTCTGCGTCATCTGCTGACGCCGAGGACGACTACTGCCCCGTGGTCATCCGCAAGAAGGTCTACGGGGCGGCGCCGATGACGGTCGACGACGCGCTCTACCACATGGAGCTCGTGGGCCACGACTTCTATCTCTTCATCGATTCGGAGACCAACCGGGCCAGTGTCGTCTACCGCCGCAAGGGCTGGGACTACGGCGTGATCGGCCTCGACGAGAACGCCGCCGCGTTCGCCGAGATCACCTCGGAGACCGTCGGAGCCGCCTCCCGCTGAGGTTCGCGCCCCGGCACTGGGGCCACGGAGCACTCACCGAATCTCCCGCCGACGCTCAGGGACGAGCAACTAGTATGGCTATCGCTCATGCGATCCGTACGAGCCCGAAAGCAGTGGGAGAGTCTCCGTGGCCTCAGTTCTCGAAAAGGTCCTTCGTGTCGGCGAGGGCCGCACCCTTCGCAAGCTCCAGGCCTATGCGAAGGCGATCAACGCGCTCGAAGAAGACTTCCAGGCGCTCTCCGACGAGGAGCTCAAGGACGAGACCCCCCGCCTCCGCGAGCGCTACGAGGCCGGCGAGAGCCTCGACCACCTGCTCCCCGAAGCCTTCGCCGCCGTGCGCGAGGCCTCGACCCGCACCCTCGGCCTCCGTCACTTCGACGTGCAGCTGATGGGTGGCGCGGCGCTCCACCTCGGCAACATCGCCGAGATGAAGACCGGTGAGGGCAAGACGCTGGTCGCCACGACCGCCGCCTACCTCAACGCCATCGCCGGCAAGGGCGTGCACGTCATCACGGTGAACGACTACCTCGCCGGCTACCAGAGCGAGCTGATGGGCCGCGTGTTCCGCGCCCTCGGCATGACCACGGGCTGCATCCTCGCCGGCCAGACGCCGGCCGAGCGCCGCGTGCAGTACGAGGCCGACATCACCTACGGCACGAACAACGAGTTCGGCTTCGACTACCTGCGCGACAACATGGCCTGGCAGGCCGCCGACATGGTGCAGCGCGGTCACTTCTTCGCCGTCGTCGACGAGGTCGACTCGATCCTCATCGACGAGGCCCGCACCCCGCTCATCATCTCCGGCCCCGCCTCGGGCGAGGCGAACCGCTGGTTCAACGAGTTCGCGGTCATCGCCACGAAGCTCGTGCCCGACGTCGACTACGAGGTCGACGAGAAGAAGCGCACCGTCGGCGTGCTCGAGCCCGGTATCGAGAAGGTCGAGGACTACCTCGGCATCGACAACCTCTACGAGTCGGCGAACACCCCGCTGATCTCGTTCCTGAACAACGCCATCAAGGCCAAGGCGCTGTTCAAGAAAGACAAGGACTACGTCGTGCTGAACGGCGAGGTGCTCATCGTCGACGAGCACACCGGCCGCATCCTGGCCGGGCGCCGCTACAACGAGGGTATCCACCAGGCCATCGAGGCCAAGGAGGGCGTGGCGGTCAAGGCCGAGAACCAGACCCTCGCCACGGTGACGCTGCAGAACTACTTCCGCCTCTACGAGAAGCTTTCGGGCATGACCGGTACGGCCGAGACCGAGGCCGCCGAGTTCATGAGCACCTACAAGCTCGGCGTGGTCGCCATCCCGACCAACAAGCCGATGCAGCGCATCGACCAGCCCGACCTCGTCTACAAGAACGAGCAGTCGAAGTTCGACCAGGTCGTCGAAGACATCGTCGAGCGCCACGAGAAGGGCCAGCCCGTGCTGGTCGGCACCACGAGCGTCGAGAAGAGCGAGTACCTCTCGCGCCTGCTCGCCAAGCGCGGGGTGCGCCACGAGGTGCTGAACGCGAAGAACCACGCCCGTGAGGCCGCCATCGTCGCGCAGGCCGGCCGCCTGGGCTCGGTCACCGTCGCCACCAACATGGCCGGTCGTGGAACCGACATCATGCTCGGCGGCAACGCCGAGTTCCTCGCCGTCGCCGAGATGAACGCCCGCGGCCTCAGCCCGGTCGAGACTCCCGAGGAGTACGAGGCGGCGTGGGACGACGTGTTCGCCGCGGTCAAGGCCGACGTCGAGACCGAGGCCGACAAGGTCATCGACGCGGGTGGCCTCTACGTGCTCGGCACCGAGCGTCACGAGTCGCGCCGCATCGACAACCAGCTCCGCGGCCGCAGCGGCCGTCAGGGCGACCCGGGCGAGAGCCGCTTCTACCTCTCGCTCACCGACGACCTGATGCGCCTGTTCAACGCCGGCGCCGCCGAGAGCCTGATGGGCCGCAACGGCGTGCCCGACGACCTCGCCATCGAGTCGAAGGTCGTGTCGCGCGCCATCCGCAGCGCCCAGTCGCAGGTCGAGGGCCGCAACGCCGAGATCCGCAAGAACGTGCTGAAGTACGACGACGTGCTGAACCGCCAGCGCGAGGCGATCTACAGCGACCGCCGCCACATCCTCGAGGGCGACAACCTCCAGGACCGCGCGCAGAAGTTCCTCGAGGACGTCATCGAGGCGATCGTCAACGACCACGCCGCCGCCGGCAGCGGGGACGACTGGGACTTCGACGCGCTCTGGGCCGAGCTGAAGACGCTCTACCCGATCTCGATCACCATCGACGAGGTCGTCGCCGAGGCCGGCAACAAGGGCCGCATCAACCGCGACTTCGTGCTGCGCGAGGTGCTCTCGGATGCGAAGCTGGCCTACCAGCGCCGCGAGGAGACCCTGGGCGAGCCCGCCATGCGCGAGCTCGAGCGCCGCGTCGTGCTCTCGGTGATCGACCGCCGCTGGCGCGACCACCTCTACGAGATGGACTACCTGAAGGACGGCATCGGCCTGCGCGCCATGGCGCAGCGCGACCCGCTGGTCGAGTACCAGCGCGAGGGCTTCGCCCTGTTCCAGTCGATGATGGGGCAGATCCGCGAGGAGACTGTCGGCTTCCTGTTCAACCTCGAGGTCGAGGTCAACGCGGCCCCGACCGCCGTCGGTGCCCCCACCGTCGAGGCCAAGGGCCTCGCCCAGCCCACCGCGCCGGCCGAGAAGCTCAGCTTCTCCGCCCCCAGCGACTCGGGCGGCGTCGAGGTGCGCAACCAGCGCGGCCAGATCGAGCAGGCCGCCACGGCGCGGGCGCAGCAGGCGGAGGAGAAGGCGACCCCGCCGGTCGCCAGCGCCTTCGCGCGCGGCGCGGGTTCGGGCTCGGGTGGTGGCGCCTCGGCGTCGTCGGGCGCGTCCTCGTCCGGCTCTTCGTCTTCGTCTTCGTCGAAGGGGTCGAGCTCGGGCTCCGGCTCCGCGGGTGGCGGCCAGAAGTCCTCCTCCGGCGGCCAGAAGTCGTCCGGCCCCTCAGCGGCGAACCGCGCCCAGCGCCGTGCGCAGGGCAAGAAGAAGTAGCCCCGCCCCATCGCACCCCGACGTCCCCACCCGCTCCCGCGGCGTGGGGACGTCGTCGTTCCGCCCCGTCCGGGACGCCGCTCGCCATCGCGCTGAGCCCCGCACCCCGCTTGCCGTCGCGCTGACCCCCGGGCCTCTCTCGCCGTCGTGCTGAGCCTCGGGCCCCGCGCGCCGTCGCGTTGAGCCTCGGGCCCCTCTCGCCGTCGTGCTGAGCCCCAGGCCCCTCTCGCCGTCGTGCTGAGCCCCGGACCCCTCTCGCCGTCGTGCTGAGCCCTGGACTCCACTCGCCGACGCGCTGACCCCCGGACCTCACTCACCGTCGCGCCACTCACCTTCGTGCCACGTGACCACGCGGCGTCGCGCAGGTGGTTGGCGAACGAACACGGGAGACCGACGCTGTAGAGCCACCGGTGGGCGGGATTCGTGCGGATGTCTGCCGCTGATGCGCGCGTTCCCGTCGCCGCTGCCTGCCCGCAAGGGTGGCGAGATGCGTGCGGGCTCGGGGGTGGCTCCCTGATCAGAGGACGTGGACGGCGCTTGCGCGCCAGCGGGGGCCGAGGGCCTCGAGGCGGAGGGCGACAGCGCGGGAGCGGGCTCGGCCGTGCACGATGACGACGGCCTCGACAACGCCGTCGCTCGGTTCGCAGAGCACGGTCGACCCCATGGTGAACGTCAAGCGACCGGGGGACTCGTCGCGGAGAGCGCGGGCCCGACGTGCCAGCACGACGCGCTTCATCAGGTGCGCGTGCACATCCGTCGACAGCCAGCGGGCGATCTGGTCGATGTCGCGAGTGCCGGCCAGCACCTCGACGACGCACCGCGCCAGCGTCTCGGCGAGCGGCCGCGGGTCAGGCAGCAACCCACCCTCGCCGGTACCACGACCCGTATCCGCGCTACGGCTCAGGCCGGCGGTCTCGAGTGGATCGACCTCGTCGTCGAGCAGGGGCGGGGCGGGGGCCGGCGAATCGCGACCCGCTGCGTCGCCCGGCACCAACGCGACGACGGGACTCCCGCCGCCCGGGGGAGCCGGCGCTCCGAACGCGGGCTCCACCCGCACGGCGGTGGCTGGAACCGGCGTCACCACTCTGGTGCGCTCGCGCACCGTCGTGGCGGCGAGGGAGGGAGAGGTCACGGTTGCTCCTTTCGCCCGCATGCTTGAAGTAAGCATTGCTCAACAAGGTGTCGGCGGCTGTACTCAACCAGTGTCGAGATTGCTTGTCCAGATGCGTTTGTGCCCTGTGGAATTCCACCGTCGGGCTTCAGCGCTGAGTGGAAATTGCTCATAACGCCCCCGAAGCTTCCGATGATGGACTGTGTCTCGGAACCACACAGGTTCAGATTTCCGGTCGGGGCGCCCGTTCCCCCCGACTGCCGCAGCCCCGGCCGGAATGAGACTGCTCCCGCGGTCGCTTCGTAGGGAAACGCGGCCGCGGGAGCGCCTTCCTCACCCGGGCCGGTGAGCGGGGCACGGGGTGTGCGGCGGGACCAGGGTGTGCGGCGGGGCACAGGGTGCGCGGCGGGGCACAGGGTGTGCGGAGGGTTCGCAGAGACGGCGCACCGTAGGCTAGAACGCGTGTCAACTCTCAGCGACCTCGTCACCACACACGGCCGTTCCACCGAGGCCGACGTCGAGTGGCTGCACCTGCTCGTCAGCGACTGCCAGCTGCTGGCCGACCTCGCCTTCGCCGACATCGTGCTCTGGGTTCCGACCCACGAGGGCACCTTCGTGGCCGTCGCCCACTCGCGCCCGTCGAGCTCGGCGACGCTGTTCTACCGCGACTTCGTCGGCCAGACCATCAAGCCCGAGTGGCGCAAGCAGGTCACCGACGCCTTCGAGAGTGCCCAGATCGTCGACACCGCCGCCCCCGACTGGTACGAGGAGACGCCCACGCGCGTCCGTGCCGTCCCCGTGCTCCGCCGCCTCTCCGTGAGCGAGCAGACCACGACCGAACGCCCGATCGCCGTCATCACCCGCCACACCAACCTCAGCGAGGCGCGCACCCCCAGCCGACAGGAGCTCACCTTCAACGAGTGCGCGAACGACCTCTTCGCGATGATCTCGGCCGGGGACTTCCCCGACCTCGGCGCACCGACCGGGCCGCGCCGCGGAGCGCCCCGCGCATCCGACGGTCTGATCAGGCTCGACGTCGACGGCATCGTGACCTTCGCCAGCCCGAACGGCCTGTCGGCGTTCAACCGCATGGGCTTCGCCGGGGAGCTCGAGGGGCAGTCGCTCGCCGAGGTCACCACCGGCCTCCTCGCCGGCCGGCTGATCGTCGACGAGTCGCTGCCGCTGGTCGTCACCGGTCGTGCACCGTGGCGCACCGACATCGAGGCGCGCGGCGTGACGGTGTCGCTGCGCGCGATCCCGTTGCGCACCCGCGGGCACCGCTTCGGCGCCATCGTGATGACACGCGATGTCACCGAGCTGCGCCACCAGGAGCGCGAGCTGATCACGAAGGACGCGACGATCCGCGAGATCCACCACCGCGTCAAGAACAATCTCCAGACGGTGGCGTCGCTGCTGCGCATCCAGGCCCGCCGCACCCACTCGGACGAGGCGCGCGACGCCCTCACCCAGGCCATGCGCCGCGTCGCCGCGATCGCCGTCGTGCACGACACCCTCTCGGAGGGCCTGAACCAGCGCGTCGACTTCGACACCGTGTTCGACCGCGTGCTGCTGCTCGTCGCCGAGGTGGCGTCGGCGCACAACACGACGGTGCACCCCAAGTCGACCGGAAGCTTCGGCGTGCTGCCGAGTGAGTACGCCACGCCGCTCGCGCTCGCGCTGACCGAGCTCGTCACGAACGCGGTCGAGCACGGGCTGGCCGGGCAGGAGGGCGAGGTCGAGATCGTCGCGTCGCGCACGGAGGAGACGCTCACGGTCGAGGTGCGCGACAGCGGCACCGGCCTGCCCGAGGGCAAAGTCGGCTCGGGGCTCGGCACGCAGATCGTGCGCACGCTCATCCAGGGTGAGCTCGGCGGCACGATCGACTGGCACACCATGGTGGGCACGGGCACGGTCGTGACGATCGAGATCCCGACGCGCTGGCTGAAGAAGCCGTAGCGGTCTCGCGGCTGCGGGCCGGCAGGCCAGAGCGGCTACGGGTTCAGGATGCGCGGCGGCGCGATCGAGGCCGCCCTGTGGTCGCGATCGTGCCCGCACGGGCAGATCCGCCTCGACGGAGTTCAGGATGCGCGGCTGCGCGGTCGCGAAACCGTCTCATCCCCCGGCACAGCGCTCGACATCGCGTGAGGTGAGCACTGGGGTGGGGTGGCGAAGGGTCGCGGAGATGACGACGCCCGGCCCCGGTGCGAGGTGGGCGACGGAGTGCCGAAGGTTCGCGCAACGAACGACGCCCGGCCTCGGTGCGAGGTGGGCGACGGAGTGCCGAAGGTTCGCGTAACGAACGACGCCCGGCCTCGGTGGTAGGTGGGCGTCGGAGTGCCGAACGGGCGCGGACGCGACGACGCCCGGCCTCTGCGTGAGGCCGGGCGTCGGGGCGACGGTGCGCCGAGTCGGTGTTCGGGAGCTAGGAGGCCCGGCGGGCGCGGGCTGCGCGGCGCTTGAGGGCGCGGCGCTCGTCTTCGCTGAGGCCTCCCCAGACGCCCGAGTCCTGGCCGGTCTCGAGTGCGTACTGCAGGCAGATCTCCGTGACGGAGCAGCGTGCGCACACGGCCTTCGCCTTGTCGATCTGGTCGACGGCCGGCCCGGTGTTCCCGACGGGGAAGAACAGTTCGGGGTCGGCTGTCAGGCAGGCGGCTTTGTCACGCCAATCCATAGCGGGAGCTCCTTTGTTGCAGGGTGCTGCGGTCGAATGACCGAGTGATTCGGGTAGAAGGTCAAAGGCACGGTAGACGTTGCAGTCAGATCAGACTGCACCCGCTCACGTCACTGTGAGCAACATTGACCTCAAATATGGTCGCATACTGGTATTTGCAAATCAAGGGTTTTCTCGGGAGTAACAGGCGTGGTGGACGAGGCGAACGACAGACGAACACCCGATGAACGTCTCTCCGAGGGGGGCGCGGCTCGCCGTCGGCGGCCTCCGCTGCTCACGCTTCTGGCGGTCATCGTGGGTGCTGAGGCCCTCGTCATGGCGGGCGTCGTCGTCTGGCTGTTGATCGAACTGCTGACCGAGCAGCCCGCCTCCTACGAGACCGCCTTGGCGATCGTGGTGCTCGCCGCCACCGCCGCGGTCTTCCTCGCCTTCGCGGCGATCCACACCCTGCGCGCCGCCGCCTGGACCCGCGCGGGCACCCTCACCTGGCAGCTCTTCCAGATCGTGATCGCGATCGGCTGCTTCCAGGGCATCGTGGCGACGCCGGTCGTGGGGTGGTGGCTGCTCGTCCCCGCGCTGCTCGCGCTGGTGCTGCTGTTCACGCCCTCGGTGGTGGCGGCGACCCGCCGCATCTGACGCATCGCCGGCCAGCCCCGCAGAGCAATCGGTCCGCCATGTCGGACGCGCCGACGCCCAGCAGCCGCGGGGCGGCAGGCTGCAGCGCTGCTACGCGTCGATCTTCAGCTTCTTGCGCAGTGACGCGACGTGCCCTGTCGCCTTCACGTTGTAGAGCGCGAGCGTCACGACGCCCTCCTCGTCGAGCACGAAGGTCGACCGCAGCACGCCCGTGACCGTCTTGCCGTAGAGCGACTTCTTGCCCCACGCCCCGTACAGCTCGTGCACGGCCTTGTCGGGGTCGGACAGCAGCGTGAAGTTCAGCCCCTGCTCCTCCTCGAAGCCCTTGAGCTTCGCCGGCTTGTCGCGCGAGATGCCGAGCACCGTGTAGCCGGCGCTCTTCAGCGAGTTCAGGTTGTCGCGGAAGTCGCACGCCTCCGTGGTGCAGCCCGGCGTGCCCGCCTCGGGGTAGAAGTACACGATGACCCGCTGCCCGCGGAAGTCGGAGAGCGAGCGCTCGACCCCGTCGGCGTCGAGCAGGGTGAAGTCGGGCGCGGGCTGTCCGGCGGCGATGCGCGAGGAGATGTCGGTCATGGCTCCAGTATTTCGCATCCCTCCGACACCGGGCCCCCTCGATCCCGTCGGCTGCAGATTGAGTAGCAACTACTCCTCACACCCAGCGGATGCTCGCCCCGACCATGTCTTCATGACCATTCGATCCCTACCTCTCGCCCTGGCCGCCGCAGCGGCAGCCCTCGTGCTCTCCCTCACCGGCTGTGCCGGCGGCGGCGCGTCCGACCCCACCCGCGCCGTCGGCGACCCCGGCGCGTCCCAGGCCGCCGACCCCGGAGTCAAGACCGACGTCTTCACGGTGAAACCCGGCGACTGCGTCGACGACACCGACGACGAGAACGTCACCGAGCTGCCGGTGGTCGACTGTGCCGGCCCGCACGACTTCGAGGCATTCACCTCCTTCGAGATCGACGAGGGGGAGTTTCCGGGCGACGACGAGGTGAACTCGCAGGCGCAAGACGCGTGCATCGTCGCGATGGGGGAGTTCGTAGGCCTCGACTACGCCGAGTCCAAGCTCGACGTGCAGTACCTCACCCCCTCCGAGGACTCCTGGACCAAGCGCGACGACCGCACGGTGGTCTGCCTCGTCTTCGACCCCGCCGGCAAGCTCACCGGCACGGTCGAGAACGCCGCGATCTGATCCCTCAGCGCCCCGTCGAGGGGCTCCCGAACCGTCTCCGGCGGGGTGCGCGACCCTGGTTCGCGAACCTCGCCGGAGCATGCTAATGTTGTCGACTGGCTCACCAAGAGCCACGCACCTCTAGCTCAATTGGCAGAGCAACTGACTCTTAATCAGTGGGTTCTCGGTTCAAGTCCGAGGGGGTGCACCACACCGAAACCGTCCGGCCTCGCGCCGGGCGGTTTCTTCGTTAACCAGGTCGTCGACGGCGTGCGTGACGATGCCGCGCCAGCGTCGTGCACAACGCCGCCCAGGGCGCAGCCCGAGTGCGGCACGGACACCCGTACGGGGGTGACCAGCGCAGGCGACTGCTGAGTAGTGCGGCGGGCACTACGCAACGCGGAGGCGAGCACTACGTAATAGCGGCGAAAGGCCCGCTGCGGGGTCGAGATTGTGAGTAGAACCTACTCAGGTGCACAGCCCATGCGCCTGAGAAGGAGAACCCACCATGGCACCTCGAACCGCCGCGACGCCGACGTCGCGCAGCACCAAGCAGACCCTCTTCGCCCAGGGTGGCCACCGCCTGCACGGCCGCGACCGCGCGTTCGCGCAGACCGTCTCGGCCCTCACCAACCGAGGCCGCCGCTCCGTCGTGCTCGTCACAGGACGGCCGGGCGTCGGCCGAACGGCATTCCTCGACGCGGTCGCCGAGGCCGTCGGGGCGGAGCGCACGGTGCACGTCATCCGCGGGCGCTCCGACCTCCGCGCCGTGCCCCTCGGCGCTCTGGCCCCCGTGCTGGCGGCCCTGCCCGTGAGCGGAGGCGACAGCGCCGCCGTGGTGGAGTTCCATCGCGCGATGAACGAGCCGGGCATCCTGCTGGTCGTCGACGACGCCGACCACCTCGACCCTGCCAGCCGCTGCCTGCTCGAGCAGCTCGTCAACGCCGGGCAGGCCTCGGTGCTGGTCGCCAAGGCGACCCGCGAGCTCCCCGGCGCCACCCGCGGTCGCCGCGGCGGCAGCTCCCGAGCCGGCGCCGCAACGCGGGGCACGAGCGCCCCCACGCCGCCCCCTGCATCCGAAGCGGCCGGGCCGGAGGCGATCGATGCCGTCCGAGCCGCCGAGGCCGCCGAGGCGGGGGAGGACGGCGGCAGCGACGCCGGGTTCTGGCGGCACGCTGGGGTCGTGGTCGATCTGCCACCGCTGTCGGCCGCCGACGCGCACGCGATCGTGAAGGACCGGCTGGGGCGCAGCGTCGGGTCGGCCGCCGCCGACGAGATGGTGCGCCTGTCCGCCGGCAGCACCCGCACGCTCGTCGAGCTGGCCGAGGTCGCAGTCGGCGTCTGCGACCTCGCCGACGACGCGGGCGAGTGGCGCACCGCGTGGACCGTGCTGTCCGAGGGCGTCGTCGCCTCGCTGCCCGTTGATCCGCTGGCCGCCGACGAGTTCGTCGGGGACCTCCTGGCGCTGCTCTCCGTCGCGGGTGAGCTCCCGGTCGAGCAGGGCGGGACGTCGGGCGTGAGTGCCCGGGCCACGCGGCTCGCCGAGGCGCAGGGGTACGTCCGGACGCGCACGGGGGAGGGGCGCGTGTGGGTGGGGCTCGCGCATCCGCTCTTCGCACCCGTGATGCGCAGCACGGTCTCCGAGGCCGAGCTGCCCGGGTTCTCGGCCGCCGGCGCGGACATGCTCGACGGCTACCCCGAGCACGTCGTGCGGCGCTCGCTGCTGCAGCTCGCCGCGGGTCAGCCGGTCGCGGCTCCGACCCTGCTCGAGCTGGCGCGGCGCGAGCTGAGCGAGCAGCGCTACTCCACCGCGATCACGCTGGGGGCGCACGCCGTCGCGGGCGGGGCATCCGAGCCGGTGCTGCGGGCGACCGGAGAGTACGTGCGGGCGCAGGCGCTGTCGCAGATCGGGCGCATCCGTGAGGCGAGCGAGTTCTTCGCCGCCGCCTGGCGGGCCGTCGAGCAGGCCGGGGCCGAGGCACCCGAGCTCTTCCTGGCGCAGCTCGCGCAGGCCGAGGGCAACCACCTCGCGTTCCGCACCCTGCAGCCCGAGCTCGCTGTCGCCCGGGTCGAACCCGTGCTGGCGCACATCGGCGACGCCTCGCTGCGGGCGCTCGTCGAGTCCGACCTCGTGAAGTGGCGGCTGATGGCCGGCCAGGGGCTCTCGGCCGAGCTGGAGTCGATCTCGGTGCTCGGGCCCGTCGAGACCCCCGCCGACCTCAATCTGCTGATCATGACGGCCACGCTGCACACCATGGGCGGCAACCTCACGCTCGCCGGCGAGGCGGTCGAACGCGGGCTGGCCGAGTGCGACCGCTTCCGCGACGTGCTGCCCAACGCCCGTGACCTGCTGCAGCTGAGCGAGGTGCTCGTGCTCTCGTTCACGGCGAGGTTCCCGGATGCTCGGGCCGCCGCTCGCGCCAACCTCGCCCGCGCGGAGGAATCGAACCCCAGCGCTCGCGGCATGTGGAAGTTCGCGCTCGCGATGATCGAGCTGCACACGGGGTCGCCCGCGCGGGCCTGGAAGTACATCCAGGAGGGGCGGCGCGACCTGGTCTGGCGGGACATCGCCGGCCTCCTCCCCACCGCCGACGCGCTGTCGGCGGCCGTCGCGGCGCGCACGGGGCGGTTCGCGATCGCGCGCAGCTGGCTCGATCAGCTCACGCCGGCCGAGGTGCGCGACCCCAAGGTTGAGCTGTACGCGTCGCTGGCTCGCGCCTGGGTGTCGGCGTCGGCGGGGCGGCCGGGGTTCGCCATCCGGAGCCTCGGGCCGGCGCTGCACAAGGCCGCCGACGGCGGGCAGCGGTACCTGGCGGCGCTCGTGGCCTACGAGGCCGTGCGGATCGAGCCGGTGGTCGGGGCGACCGTGATGCTGCCGCACCTGATCGCCGCTCGAAGTGCCTTCCCGATCTGCGAATCGCACGCGCGGGCCGTGATCGCCCGGAACGACGTGCTGCCGATCGCGAAGGAGCTCGCCGAGGCCGGGCTGCTCGGGCCGGCGATCGACGCGGCTCGGTGGGCGGCCGACCACTGCGACGGCGACCTCGTGCGGGCCTCGCGGGCGCACCGGCTGGCCGACTCGTGGACGGTGCGGGCGGGGGTGGCGATGGCGCACCGGCGGCGGCAGACGCATCCGCGGGTCATGCCCCTGACCGATCGGGAGTGGCAGCTGGCCTCGGGAGCGGCGTCGCACCGCACCAGCGCCGAGCTGGCCGCCGAGTACGGCATCTCGGTGCGGACGGTCGACAACCACTTGGCGCGCATCTACAAGAAGCTGGGCATCGCGAGCCGGCGGGAGCTCGCCGCCGAGCTGAGCGCGCTCCAGCTGGAGAACCCGTACGAGGAGTACTCGCTGACGGGGGAGTGAGGAGCGGGTGCCGGCAGGACGGTCGCGAAGTGGAGTAGGGATTACTCATCACACCCCCGACGGGTCGCCGCGCAGAATGACAGAGGCATCACGCCGGGTCATCACCGGCGCGGTCGTCGCCGGCAGAAGTCGGCGTAGCCCCGTTCAATCGTCAGCTCGGGGTGGTGGGCGATCGCGCGATG
The DNA here is from genome assembly GCF_013205105.1 of Herbiconiux sp. VKM Ac-2851. NCBI lineage: Bacteria > Bacillati > Actinomycetota > Actinomycetes > Micrococcales > Microbacteriaceae > Herbiconiux > Herbiconiux sp. VKM Ac-2851. The sequence goes on from NZ_JABMLJ010000004.1 coordinate 131,454, forward strand.
ACCGACGGGTGGGGGCGGCCTTCGGGTGGTCGCCTCCGCCCGTCATCCTCCGCGCGTCATTCTCCGCGACAGCCACCCCGCCCGCGGGACTGGGTGGCTGGTCGTGCGCTGCATCCGGGTGTTGCCGTGGGTGTGCGGGGAGGGCGTTGCGGGAAAGGGGCGGGGCGATACTGTGAGAGCCATGACGCAACGTGTCGACACGCTCCTGATCTTCGGCGCCAGCGGAGACCTCACCGCCCGCCTCCTTCTTCCCGGGCTCGCCCAGCTGCTCACGGCTCAGCCCGATCGCACCCTCACCCTGATCGGGGCCGGCGGCGCCGAGTGGAGCGACGAGGAATGGCGGAAGGTCGTCACCGACTCCTTCGCCCAGGTCGACGCGAAGGGCGCCGCCGTCGAGAAGCTGCTCGCCGGCACCCGCTACGTCAAGGCCGACGTCACCGACGCCGGAGAGCTCACGAAGCTGCTCGGCATGGCGACCGGAACCCCGGCCATCTACTTCGCCCTCCCGCCCGCGGTGGCCGCGAAGGTCGTCACGACGCTGCAGGGCGTGAAGATCCCCGACGGGCTCACCCTCGCACTCGAGAAGCCCTTCGGCATGGACGTGGAGACCGCCGAGGCGCTGAACGGCGAACTCGCGAAGCTGGTGCCCGAGAACCAGGTGCACCGGGTCGACCACTTCCTCGGCCGGTCGACGGTGTTCAACATCCTGGGGCTTCGCTTCGCCAACCGCATCTTCGAGCCGCTCTGGAACTCCGAGCACATCGCGAAGATCGACGTCGTCTACGACGAGCAGCTCGCTCTCGAGGGTCGCGCCGGCTACTACGACACCGCGGGCGCCCTGGTCGACATGATCCAGAGCCACCTGCTGCAGGTCATGGCGGTGCTCGCGATGGAGCCGCCGTCGACACTCGGGCAGGACGACCTCCGCGACGCCAAGGAGCTCGTGCTCCGCGCCACCCGCGTCTGGGGCGACGACCCCGAGGAGTCCAGCCGCCGTGCCCGCTACACCGCCGGCACCATCGACGGCCGCGAGCTGCCGAGCTACGCGGACGAGAAGGGTGTCGACCCGGCCCGCGAGACCGAGACGCTCGCCGAGGTCACCCTCGAGGTGCAGACCTGGCGCTGGAAGGGCGTTCCGATCACCCTCCGCTCGGGCAAGGCCGTCGGAGAGCGCCGCCGGCAGATCGTCATCACCTTCAAGCCGGCCCAGCAGGTGCCGGTCGGGCTGACGGGGGAGAGCCGTCCGACGGTGCTGCGGATCTTCCTGGCTCCCGACGCGATGTCGCTCGAGATCGACATCAACGGTCCGGGCGACCCCTACGAGCTCGAGCGCGCGAGCCTCGAGGCCACGTTCGGCGACGGGCAGCTGCTGGCCTACCGCGAGGTGCTGGCGGGCATCCTCGACGGCGACCCCACGCTCGGGGTGCGCGGCGACTCCGCGGTCGAGGGCTGGCGCATCCTGGCGCCGGTCATCGCGGCGTGGAAGAGCGACGCGGTGCCGCTCGACGAGTACCCCGCGGGCAGCGAGGGCCCGAGCCGCTGGACGCCGCTGGGCTGAGGCGGGCAGGCAGAGGGCAGCCGCCAGAGCGAAAGTCGGAGGCCGAAGCCAGACGCCGAAGCCAGGGACCGAAGCCAGAAGCCGAAGGCTACGCCGTCGTGCGCGCCCCAGCGGTCAGCCGCTTCGCCGCCGCAGCCGCCTCGACCTCGGCGTGGTGCGCCACGAGGGCGCGCAGGGCGTCGTCGTCGCGCGGGTCGAGCGTCGGAGCATCCTGAACCGCACCCACCGACGCGACCATGCCGGCGAGCCGACGGTCGACCTCGACGCGGTCGACGGGAGCGAGCGCCGGCCGCACCGGCTGCGCGATGCGCGCCCGCGGCGTGAAGACGGGAGCGGCGACGGGTGCCGGAGCGGCGACCGCGGTCGTGGTCTTGACCGAGATGCCGTGCTCGGCGAGCGTCGCGACGATGTCGCGGGCGACCGAACGGGCCAGCGCGGTGTGGAAGATGTCGTCGGTGTCCACGGAGCTGCGGCGGGTGATCGCGTACGATCCCAGCGGGCCGAAGTTCTCCATCAGGGTCTGGTTGACGAGTTCGTAGAGGCGTTCCTGACTCACAACACTCTCGCGCTGAGCCTTCGCGCGACGCCTCCAGCCGATCATCGCAACTCCCTTCGCGCCACCCTTGTGTGAACAGTGTGCGGGCTGGGCATCCGGGGGGCCACTCGACACGCCGCACGCACGGTGTCGATGCCCTGATTAGGCTGGAATTCATGGCCATCGAACGAACCTGGACCGCCTTCGCCGTCGCGACCGTCTCCGCCCTCGTCGCGGCGCTCGTCGTGACCGCGCTCGTCGCGCTGATCGTGCGCGCCGCCGGTCGGCGCCGGAGGTGGCCGAACGCCCTGGTGCGCCGGGCGCGCATCCCCTTCCGCATCTTCCTGCTCGTGGTGCTGCTCTGGATCGGCGTCGACCTCACCATCCCCGTCGGCGACTACCAGCCGGTGGTCGACCAGCTCTTCCTGATCGCCACCATCGCCCTCGGCGCGTGGCTCGTCTGCATGCTCGCGATGTTCCTCGAGGACGTCGCGCTCGCCCGGTACACGATCGACCGGCCCGACAACCGCATCGCGCGGCGGCTGCGCACGCAGGTGCTGATCCTGCGCCGGCTCGGCATGGCCGTGGTGATCGTGCTCGCGATCGGCGCCATCCTGCTCACCTTCCCCGGAGCGCAGGCCGTGGGCACGAGCGTGCTCGCCTCGGCCGGGCTGGTCTCGATCATCGCGGGCCTCGCCGCGCAGTCGACGCTGTCGAACGTGTTCGCGGGCATGCAGATCGCCTTCAGCGACGCGGTGCGGGTCGACGACGTCGTGATCGTCGAACAGGAGTGGGGCAGGATCGAGGAGATCACGCTGACCTATGTGGTCGTGCACCTGTGGGACGACCGTCGCCTCGTGCTGCCGAGCACCTACTTCACCTCGCAGCCCTTCCAGAACTGGACCAGGCGCACCTCCGAGCTCCTCGGCGCCGTCGAGTTCGACCTCGACTGGCGGGTCACGCCGCACGAGATGCGCGAGGAGCTCGACCGCATCCTCGCGCGCACCGACCTCTGGGACAAGCGCGTCTCGGTGCTCCAGGTGACGGATGCGGTGGGCGGCTACGTGCGCATCCGCATCCTCGTGACGGCCGTCGATGCGCCCACGCTGTTCGACCTGCGCTGCTTCGTCCGCGAGGAGATGATCGTGTGGCTGCACCGGGAGAGCCCGCAGTCCCTGCCGAAGAGCCGCGTGCGGATGGTCGACGAGGAGCCCGACATCAGCCGCAAGCCGGCCCGGAACGCGAAGCGCGGCCAGGAGGCGTCAGGCCTCTTCCACGGCGACGTGGGCGCCGAGGGTCGGGCGAGCCTGTTCACCGGGCCCATCCAGACCGCCCACGTCGACCCCGACGAGCGGTAGGTTCAGGATGCGCTGGGCGGTGACTTCGGCTTGCGCGGCGTCTTGGGTGCCGCGGGTGCCCCGGGGGCATCCGGTGTCTCGTAGGGGCGGGTCTCGGTGAGGTCGGGCTCATCGGCGACCGGCGCTTCGGCATCTCTCGGCTCCGGCCCGCCGATCCGCGAAAGCGGCCACGTGAACCGCGGCGACTCCCCGTTCTTCGCCAGATACACCTGCGCGGCCCGGGTGCCGAACCACAGGAACCGCACCAGCAGCACGATCAGCGCCAGCACCAAGAGGAACGCGATCGCCCCCGCGACCAGTGAGAACACGCTGCCGATCACGTGCAGCAGAACGGTGAGCACGCCCCCGCCGGGCCCGTAGCTCATCTCAGCGGCCCTCGAGCTCTCGGGCGTCCTCGTCGCTCTGCAGCACGCTGCCGACCGCGAGCGCCAGCGTGATGCCCCAGCTCAGCCACATCAGGATCAGCCGCCAGTCGCGCGGGCCCTTGCGGGTGGTCTGGATCACCGAGAAGCCACCGATGATCGAACTGATGATGCTGCTGTTCAGGATGAATTTGCGCACGGTCTCCCCGTTCTCGGACGTCGTGCTGCCTACGCTACCCCGGGCCGCCCCGAGGTGCCCCTGGTAGGGTGATCGAAGGAGATCCGGCCCGGATCCGTGCGGATCCGCTCGCCTCCCGGACTCGCTGAACGGACACATGCCTTCCTCGACAGAAACCTCCGCCGAATCCTCCGCCGAAAGCCCCGCCGGCTTCCCCTTCGTCGTCGTCTCGAACCGGCTGCCGGTCGACCGGCAGGTGCACGCCGACGGCACCCTCTCGTTCCGCACCTCGCCGGGCGGGCTCGTCACGGCGCTCGAGCCGGTGATGCGCGAGGCCGACGGCGCCTGGATCGGCTGGACCGGCTCCGCCAATGACGAGACCGAGCCGTTCGAGCACGACGGCATCCACCTCATCCCGGTCACGCTCACCGCCGACGACGTCGAGCTCTACTACGAGGGCTTCTCGAATGACACGCTCTGGCCGCTCTACCACGACGTCATCGCGCCTCCGGCCTACCACCGCGAGTGGTGGGAGAGCTACGTCACGGTCAACCAGCGCTTCGCCGATCGCGCGGCCGCGGTCACCTCCGAGGGCGGCACCGTCTGGGTGCAGGACTACCAGCTGCAGCTGGTGCCCAAGATGCTGCGCGAGCAGCGGCCCGACCTCACCATCGGCTTCTTCAACCACATTCCGTTCCCGGCATACGGCATCTACTCGCAGCTGCCCTGGCGCACCCAGATCATCGAGGGCCTGCTCGGCGCCGACGTCATCGGCTTCCAGCGCACGGCGGATGCCGGCAACTTCACGAGGGCCGTGCGACGCCTGCTCGGGCACCAGACCAAGGGCACCGTGATCGACGTGCCGGTCGAGGCCGAGGCCGAGGTGAAGAGCGCGAAGCACCGCATCTCCCGGGTGCGCGACGACAAGCTCGTGCGCACCGTCGTGGCGAAGGCCTTCCCGATCTCGATCGACGCGGCCCGCTACGAGGAGCTCGCCCGCCGCCCCGACATCCAGGAGCGGGCCCGCGAGATCCGCGAGGGACTCGGCAACCCGAAGGTCGTCATGCTCGGCGTCGACCGCCTCGACTACACCAAGGGCATCGGCCACCGTCTGAAGGCCTTCGGCGAGCTCCTGGCCGACGGCACCGTCGAGGTCGAGGACGTCACGCTGGTGCAGGTCGCCAGCCCGAGCCGCGAGCGGGTGACTGCCTACCAGAACCTCCGCGACGAGATCGAGCTCACGGTCGGCCGCATCAACGGCGACTTCGGCACCATCAGCCACACGGCCATCAGCTACCTGCACCACGGCTACCCGCGGGAGGAGATGGTGGCCCTGTACCTCGCCGCCGACGTGATGCTCGTCACCGCGCTCCGCGACGGCATGAACCTCGTCGCCAAGGAGTACGTCGCCTCCCGCTTCGACAACGACGGCGTGCTCGTGCTGAGCGAGTTCGCCGGCGCGAGCGACGAGCTGCGCACCGCCCTCCGGGTCAATCCGCACGACATCGAGGGCCTCAAGGAGGCCATCCTCAAGGCGATCGCCATGCCCAAGGCCGAGCGGGCGAGACGGATGCGCGCCATGCGCAAGCGCGTGCAGGAGAACGACGTGGCGCGGTGGTCGTCGTCGTTCCTCGCCACGCTCACCACGCCCTCCGACGGGCTGGCGCTGCCGAAGGCGAACAAGGCGGCGGCCGCGCCGGTCGTCGATGCGGATACCGAGGCCGACGTGGACGTCGACGTCGACGAGGTCGGCGAGTGACCGGCGTCCCCACGGCCGAGGCCCTGCGGCGCCTCGCCGCGACCCCCGTGCTCCTGGTGGCCCTCGACTTCGACGGCACCCTGGCGCCCATCGTCGACGTGCCGGCGGATGCCCGGGCCCTCCCCGAGGCCCGCGACGCCGTGCTGGCGCTGCTCGATCTCCCCGCCACTCACGTGGCCTACGTCTCAGGCCGGGCGATGGAGAGCCTCGCCGCGGTCAGCGACCTCCCGGACCACGCCCTGCTCGCCGGGTCGCACGGGGTCGAGGTGCGCACGGAGGGCCGGGTGGCGCTCGACCTGAGCGATGCCGAGCAGGCCGAGCGCGACCGCCTCGAGCCGCTGCTGGCCGCCGTCGCCGAGCCGCTCGACGGGGTCTGGATCGAGGAGAAGCCGGCCGGCTTCGCGATGCACACGCGGCTCGCCGACCCTCCGACTACGGCACGCGCAGAAGAGCAGGCGCTCGCCGCCGCCGAGGCCGAGGCACGAGGCGTCACGGTGCGGCACGGCCAGGACATCCTCGAGTTCTCGGTGCGCGGCACCACGAAGGGCGACGCGGTCGACCGGCTGCGCGAGCAGACCGGCGCCACGGCCGTGCTGTTCGCCGGCGACGACGTCACCGACGAGGACGGCTTCGGCGCGCTGGGCGGCGACGACCTGGGCGTGAAGGTGGGCCCGGGGGAGACCCGCGCGGGCTCTCGGGTGGCCGGTCCGGCCGAGATGGCGGAGGTGCTCGCCGAGCTGGGGGAGCTCCGGCGCGGACGGCTCTGACCACTCCTGCACAGCCGGCGGCGGACGCCGATTCGTCACCGGCACGGCACCGGGTGCATGAGCATCCGTTCGGCGGTTCTAAACTACGTAACATGCCCGAAATAGACATGAAGCCTCGCAGCCGCACCGTCACCGATGGGATCGAAGCCCTCACCTCGCGCGGCATGCTGCGCGGCGTCGGCATGGGCGACGGCGACTGGGAGAAGCCCCAGATCGGCATCGCGAGCTCGTGGAACGAGATCACGCCCTGCAACCTCTCGCTCGAGCGCCTCGCCCGCGCCTCGAAGGAGGGCGTGCACGCCGGCGGCGGGTACCCGCTGCAGTTCGGCACCATCTCCGTCAGCGACGGCATCTCGATGGGTCACGAGGGCATGCACTTCTCCCTCGTCTCCCGCGAGGTCATCGCCGACTCGGTCGAGACCGTCATGATGGCCGAACGCCTCGACGGCTCGGTGCTGCTCGCCGGCTGCGACAAGTCGCTGCCCGGCATGCTGATGGCGGCGGCCCGGCTCGACCTCGCCTCGGTCTTCCTCTACGCCGGATCGATCGCGCCCGGCTGGGTGAAGCTCTCCGACGGCACCGAGAAGGACATCACGATCATCGACTCCTTCGAGGCCGTCGGCGCCGTGCGCGCCGGCCGCATGTCGATGGAGGACGCGCACCGCATCGAGTGCGCCTTCGCCCCGGGTGAGGGCTCGTGCGGCGGCATGTACACCGCGAACACCATGGCGAGCGCCGCCGAGGCGATGGGCATGAGCCTGCCCGGCTCGGCGTCTCCGGCCGCCGCCGACCGCCGTCGCGACTACTTCGCGCACCGCTCGGGCGAGGCGGTGGTGAACATGCTGCGCCTCGGCCTCACCGCCCGCGACATCATCACCAAGAAGTCGCTCGAGAACGCGATCGCCGTGGGCATGGCCTTCGGCGGTTCGACCAACCTCGTGCTGCACCTCCTGGCCATCGCCGCCGAGGCCGAGGTCGACCTCACGCTGGCCGACTTCAACCGCGTGGGCGACAAGGTGCCGCACATCGGCGACCTCAAGCCCTTCGGCCGCTTCGTGATGAACGACGTCGACCGCCACGGCGGTGTGCCGGCCGTGATGAAGGCGCTGCTCGACGAGGGCCTGCTGCACGGCGACGCCATGACCGTCACCGGCAAGACCATCGAGGAGAACCTCGCCGAGATGGACATCGCGCCGCTCGACGGCGAGGTGCTCCGCCCCCTGTCGAACCCCATCCACAAGTCGGGCGGCCTGACCGTGCTGCAGGGCTCGTTCGCCCCCGACGGCGCCGTGGTGAAGTCGGCCGGCTTCGACGCCGACGTCTTCGAGGGCCCGGCCCGCGTGTTCGAGCGCGAGCGCGCGGCGATGGATGCGCTGACCGAGGGCCGCATCAACGCCGGCGACGTGGTGGTCATCCGCTACGAGGGCCCCAAGGGCGGCCCGGGAATGCGCGAGATGCTGGCCATCACCGCGGCCATCAAGGGCGCGGGGCTCGGCAAAGATGTACTACTCTTGACAGACGGACGATTCTCAGGCGGCACAACCGGCCTGTGCATCGGCCACATAGCACCCGAAGCGGTCGACGCAGGTCCGATCGCCTTCGTGCGCGATGGTGATCTAATACGGGTCGATATCGCCGCTCGCTCGCTCGACCTACTTGTCGAGCCAGATGAGCTTGCAGCCCGCCGAGACGGCTGGGCTCCACTTCCTCCGCGCTATACCCGTGGCGTTCTCGCGAAGTACTCCAAGCTCGTGCACTCCGCTGCGGAGGGCGCGATCACGGGGTGACCCGCGCATCCATCTACCGTGCACTCTGACTGAGGAAACCACCATGTCCACGGACGCCTTCCCCGTGCCAACCAAGAAGTCACCGCCCAGCGCGGAGTCCTCGCCCGAGATCCTCACCGGATCGGGGGCGGTCCTCCGCACGCTCGAGCACCTCGGCGTCAAAGACGTCTTCGGGCTGCCGGGCGGCGCGATCATCCCGTTCTACGACGAGCTGATGACGCAGGACAAGATCCGCCACATCCTCGTGCGCCACGAGCAGGGCGCCGGCCACGCGGCCGAGGGCTACGCCTCGGCCAGCGGCAAGGTCGGCGTCGCCATCGCGACCTCGGGCCCCGGCGCCACGAACCTCGTCACCGCGATCGCCGACGCCTACATGGACTCGGTGCCGCTGCTCGCGATCACCGGCCAGGTGTTCTCGCACCTGATGGGCACCGACGCGTTCCAGGAGGCCGACATCGTCGGCATCACGATGCCGATCACCAAGCACTCCTTCCTCGTGAAGCGTCCGGAGGACGTTCCGGCGACCCTCGCCGCGGCCTACCAGATCGCCTCGACCGGCCGTCCCGGCCCGGTGCTCGTCGACATCACGAAGGATGCGCAGCAGAACAAGGCGCCCTTCATCTGGCCGCCGAAGATCGACCTGCCGGGCTACCGGCCGATCACGAAGGCGCACGGCAAGCAGATCCAGGCGGCGGCGCAGCTGCTCGCCGAGGCGAAGAAGCCCGTGTTCTACGTGGGTGGCGGCGTCATCCGCTCGGAGGCGTCGGCCGAGCTGCTGCAGCTCGTCGAGGCCACCGGTGCCCCCGTCGTCACCACGCTGATGGCCCGCGGCGCCTTCCCCGACTCGCACCCGCAGCACCTCGGCATGCCCGGCATGCACGGCACGGTGCCGGCGGTGCTGGCGCTCCAGGAGAGCGACCTGCTGATCTCCCTCGGCGCCCGCTTCGACGACCGCGTCACCGGCAAGGCGAGCGAGTTCGCGCCGAACGCGAAGGTCGTGCACGTCGACATCGACCCCGCCGAGATCTCGAAGATCCGCATCGCGGACGTGCCGATCGTGGGTGACGCGAAAGACGTCATCACCGACCTGACCGCGGCCTGGGCCGAGATCTCGGGCGCGCCGCTCGAGCTCGACGAGTGGTGGACCTACCTGCGTGGGCTGCAGGACGAGTTCCCGCTCGGCTACGCCGAGCCGACCGACGGGCTGCTCGCCCCGCAGTACGTGATCAAGCGCATCGGCGAGCTCTCGGGCCCCGAGGCCATCTACGCCTCGGGCGTCGGACAGCACCAGATGTGGGCGGCCCAGTTCATCAAGTACGAGCGCCCGCACGCCTGGCTGAACTCCGGCGGCGCCGGAACGATGGGCTACTCGGTGCCCGCCGCGATGGGCGCCAAGGTCGCCGAGCCGCAGCGCACCGTGTGGGCGATCGACGGCGACGGCTGCTTCCAGATGACCAATCAGGAGCTCGCGACCTGCACGATCAACGACATCCCGATCAAGGTCGCGATCATCAACAACTCCTCGCTCGGCATGGTGCGGCAGTGGCAGACGCTGTTCTACGACGGCCGACACTCGTTCACCGACCTGAACACCGGTCACGAGTCGCGCATGGTGCCCGATTTCGTGAAGCTGGCCGAGGCGTACGGCGCACTGGGCATCCGGGTCACCAAGCTCGAGGAGGTCGATGCGGCCATCAAGCTCGCGCTCGAGACCAACGACCGGCCCGTGGTGATCGACTTCGTCGTCTCGGCCGACGCGATGGTGTGGCCGATGGTGCCGCAGGGTGTCAGCAACAGCTTCGTGCAGTACGCCAAGGAGCACGCTCCGGAATGGGATGAGGAGTAGACCATGAGCACCCACGTCCTGAGCCTCCTCGTGGAGGACAAGCCGGGTCTCCTGACCCGCGTCGCCGGGCTGTTCGCCCGCCGCGCCTTCAACATCGAGTCGCTCGCCGTCGGCCACTCCGAGATCCCGGGCCTGTCCCGCATCACGGTGGTCGTCGACGTCGAGGACCTTCCGCTCGAGCAGGTGACGAAGCAGCTGAACAAGCTGATCAACGTCATCAAGATCGTCGAGCTCGACCCGGCGCAGTCCGTGCAGCGCGAGCACCTGCTCGTCAAGGTGCGCGTCGACAACACCACGCGCTCGCAGGTGCTCGAGGCCGTGAACCTGTTCCGGGCTCGGGTCGTCGACGTGTCGACGGATGCCCTCGTGATCGAGGTCACGGGCGACTCCGGCAAGACGCAGGCCTTCATCAAGGTGATCGAGCCCTACGGCATCAAGGAGATCGCCCAGTCGGGCCTCCTCGCGATCGGCCGCGGCTCGAAGAGCATCACCGAGCGCGTCTTCAAGAACTGACCATCTTCACCACTTCGCACTTCACCCAACACAAGGAGAGAAACACGTGACCGAGATCTTCTACGACCAGGATGCCGACCTGTCCCTGATCCAGGGCAAGAAGGTGGCCGTCGTCGGCTACGGCTCGCAGGGCCACGCCCATGCCCTCAACCTGCGCGACTCGGGCGTCGAGGTCGTCGTGGCGCTCAAGGAGGGGTCGAAGTCGACCCCCAAGGCCGAGGAGGCCGGCTTCAAGGTCGTCTCGGTCGCCGAGGCCACCTCGTGGGCCGACGTCATCGTCATCCTCGCGCCCGACCAGCACCAGCGCGGCATCTACGCCCAGGACATCCAGCCGAACCTCGCCGACGGCAAGACCCTCGTCTTCGGCCACGGCTTCAACATCCGCTTCGGCTACATCGAGGCGCCCGAGGGCGTCGACGTGATCATGGTCGCCCCCAAGGGCCCGGGTCACACCGTGCGCCGCGAGTACGAGGCCGGCCGCGGCGTGCCCGTCATCGTCGCCGTCGAGAAGGACGCGACCGGCTCGGCCTGGGCGCTCGCGTGGAGCTACGCCAAGGGCATCGGCGGCCTGCGCGCCGGCGGCATCAAGACCACCTTCACCGAGGAGACCGAGACCGACCTGTTCGGCGAGCAGGCCGTGCTCTGCGGCGGCGTCTCGCAGCTCGTGCAGTACGGCTTCGAGACCCTGACCGAGGCCGGCTACCAGCCGCAGATCGCCTACTTCGAGGTGCTGCACGAGCTGAAGCTCATCGTCGACCTGATGTGGGAGGGCGGCATCGCCAAGCAGCGCTGGTCGGTCTCCGACACGGCCGAGTACGGCGACTACGTCTCGGGCCCGCGCGTCATCGACCCGCACGTGAAGGAGAACATGCAGGCCGTGCTCGCCGACATCCAGTCGGGCGCGTTCGCCAAGCGCTTCATCGACGACCAGGACGCCGGGGCTCCCGAGTTCCTCGCCCTGCGCGAGAAGGGTGCCGCGCACCCCATCGAGGCCACGGGCAAGGAGCTGCGCGCGCTCTTCGCGTGGAAGCAGCAGGACGCCGACTACACGGACGGCAGCGCTGCGCGCTGACCCGCACCACCCTTGAGGGCCCCGGAGCATCGCTCCGGGGCCCTCTCCCGTTCGCCCGCTGATCGAACCGTCGCAAATCGCCCTCTCATGCCTCTGAGAGGGCGATTTGCGACGGTTCGTCGGGAGCTAGGGGGAGGGGGCGGCGGCGGCCGGGAGGGGCGCGGGGGAGCGGAGGACGAGGCGGGGGCGGACGAGGCGGTGGCGGGGGTCGGTCGTGGGGCCCGCGTCGGGGCGTCCGCGGTGGGCGCCCGTGAGGAGCTCGAGGACGCCGGAGGCGACCTCGTCGAGCGGCTGCTCCACGCTCGAGAGGCCGAGGGCCTGGGCGACAGGGGTGTCGTCGTAGCCGATCACGGGGATCGAGCCCGCCGAGGCGATCAGGGCGCCGAGCGCCAGGGAGTCCGAGGCGCAGACGACGGCGTCGACGGGGGCGACTCCGGGTCGGCCCGCCAGGAGGGCGCGGAGTGCCGCGCCGCCGGGGGTGACGCCGTCGGGGGTCGCGATCGCCAGGGGGGTCAGCTGAGCATCCGTGAGCCCGCCGGCGGCGACCATGGCGTCGTGCCAGCCCCGGCGGCGGTCGTCACCGGTGCCCGAGGGGCTCGGCCAGCCGATGTAGCCGATGCGGCGGTGACCCTGGGCGAGGAGCGCGGTGGTCGCCTCGTGCAGCCCCCACCAGCCGTCGACGTCGACCCAGAGGTGGGCGGGGTCGTTCATGTCGTCGATGCCCCAGGGGCGTCCGAAGGTGACGAAGGACTGGTCGTTGGCGATCAGCCACTCGGTGCGGGGGTCGCCGTGGAAGGTGCTCGTGAGCACGAAGGCGTCGACGTCGGCGCCGTCGCGGAGGCGCGCGAACTGGCGGATCTCGTCGTCGGGGTCGGTGGCCGTGAAGAGCATCACGCGGAGGCCCTGCGCGGCGGCCTGCTCGGTGAGGGCGTGCAGGAAGCGGTCGAGCACGCTGCCCGAGATGCCGTCGGTCATCGGGTCGATGCGGATGCCGATGGTCGAGCTCTTGCGGGTGCGCAGGCGCCGTGCGGACTCGTGCGGTCGGTAGCCGAGCTCCGCGATGGCGGTGGTGACGCGGTCGCGGGTGTCGGGGCGCACGATGCCGGGGGAGTTCAGCACGTTCGAGACGGTCTGGCGCGAGACGCCGGCCACGCGGGCGACGTCGTGGATGGTGGGGAGTGCGCCCATCGGTCCTCCCTCGACTCCGGAGCTTGATCGTTCCAATGAACTTAGCACCGGCAGTTGCCGCACCCGCGGCGGCGAGTTATGGTGGTGACCACTGGTTTGAACGATCAAATCGCGCTGAAGCACTAATTGGATCGATCAAAACACCCCCGCACACAAGGAGAACACCATGCAACGACGCAGCTCCCTCGCCGTCGCGCTCGGCCTCGCCGCCGCGACCGCACTCACCCTCTCGGCCTGCGGCTCGGGCTTCGACGACGCCGGCGAGACCGGCGCCGCCCAGGACGACAGCGCCGGCCTCACCGTGCTGATCGGCTCGAGCGGCGACGCCGAGACCCAGGCCGTCACCGACGCCGTCGCCGCCTGGTCGGAGGAGTCGGGCACGGAGGCCACCCTGAACACCGCCTCCGACCTCAACCAGCAGCTCAGCCAGGGCTTCGCCAGCGGCAAGCCGGCCGACGTCTTCTACGTCTCGACCGACGCGCTGGCCGGCTACGCCGCCAACGGCTCGCTCTACCCCTACGGCGACCAGCTCTCGAACAAGGACGACTTCTACCCGACCCTCGTCGACTCCTTCACCTACGACGGCCAGTTCTACTGCGCCCCGAAGGACTTCTCGACCCTCGCCCTGATCATCAACACCGACCTCTGGACGGCCGCGGGCCTGACCGACGCCGACGTGCCCACCACCTGGGACCAGCTGACCGCCGTCGCCCAGAAGCTCACCACCCCCGAGCACGTGGGCCTGGCGTTCTCGCCCGAGTACGCCCGCGTCGGCGCCTTCATGGCCGAGGCCGGCGGCAGCCTGCTGAACGACGACGGCACCGAGGCCACCGTCGACAGCCCGGAGAACCTGCAGGCGCTCGAGTACGTCAAGTCGCTGTTCAGCGCGGGCGTCGCGAAGTACTCCTCCGACCTCGGCGCCGGCTGGGGCGGCGAGGCCTTCGGCAAGGGCCAGGCCGCGATGACCATCGAGGGCAACTGGATCGCCGGCGGCCTGCAGGCCGACTACCCCGACGTGAAGTACACCGTCGCCGCCCTGCCCGCCGGCCCCGGCGGCGAGGGCACGCTGCAGTTCAGCAACTGCTGGGGCATCGCCGCCGACAGCCCCAATCAGGAGGCCGCTCTCGCCCTGGTCGAGAAGCTGACGAGCACCGACCAGCAGCTCGAGTTCGCCAAGGCCTTCGGCGTGATGCCGTCGGTGCAGTCGGCCGCCGAGCAGTGGAAGACCGAGAACCCCGACAAGGCCGCGTTCCTCGACTCCGCCGACTACGCCCAGGGCGTGCCGACCCTCGAGGGCTCGGCCGACGTGATCAAGGACCTCAACTCGCAGCTCGAGTCGCTGTCCACCGGTGACCCCGCCGCGATCCTCGAGACCGCGCAGAAGAACATGGAGGCGATCGTCCAGTAGGACGATCGGCCCGATGATCACGACGACGAGGTCGAGGAGGATCGCATGACCGCATCCGTGACGGTGCCGCCCACGGCGGCGGCACCCGGAGGGGCCCCGAAGAGCGCCGGGAGGCCGTCGGGCCGCCGGGCGCCGAAGGGCATCCGCAAGTCGGAGGGCATCGCGGGCTGGCTGTTCACGGCCCCGATGCTGATCATCCTCGGCCTCTTCCTCGTCGTGCCCGTGCTGATGGCCCTCTGGGTCAGCTTCTCGGACTGGTCGGGGCGGGGGAGTCCCTTCGCGTCGAGCGTCAACTTCGTCGGGCTCGACAACTACGACGAGCTGCTCGCCGGCGGCGGGCTCGCCGAGCGCGACTTCGGCGTGGCCCTCCGCAACAACGCCTGGTACGTGCTGCTCGTGGTGCCGATCCAGACGGCGCTGTCGCTCTTCCTCGCGGTGCTGGTGAACCGGCAGGTGCTGAAGGGGCGCGGCTTCTTCCGCACGGCGTTCTACTTCCCGAGCGTGACCAGCTCGGTCGCCATCACGGTGCTCTGGCTCTTCCTCTTCGGAGCATCCGGTGCCGTCAACAAGGTGCTCTCGTGGTTCGGGGTGAACGGCCCGAACTGGTTCCAGGACCCCTCGGGCGTCGTGCACAACCTGCTCGCCGCGGTCGGCATCACGCAGGGCCCGGCGTGGATGACCGAGAACACCACCCTCGGCGTCTCGTGGTGGGACTGGTGGGCGGGGCCGAGCGTGGCCATGTCGGCCTTCGTGCTGATGGCCGTGTTCACCACCTCGGGCACCTTCATGCTGCTGTTCATCGCGGCGCTGCAGAACCTCGGCGGCGACGTGCAGGAGGCGGCGATGATCGACGGCGCCAACGGCTGGCAGCGCTTCTGGCGGGTCACCCTGCCGCAGCTGCGGCCGACGCTGTTCACGGTGCTGACCCTCGGGCTCATCGGCACCTGGCAGGTGTTCGACCAGATCTACACCGGCACCCAGGGCGGCCCGGGCAAGACCACGGTCACCCCCGCCTACCTCTCGTACACCTCGGCGTTCGAGAGCCAGGACTGGGGCCGCGGCGCCGCGATCGCGTTCGTGCTGTTCGTGATCATCGTGGTGCTGACGATCATCCAGCGCATCGTGCTGCGCGACCGCCCCGTGTCCAAGCGACGGATGCGGGCGTACAGCATCGCGAGCAGCCAGACCGCGAACAAGGAGGGCCGGGCATGAGCGCCGCCACGAGCACCCTGAGCCCGGCGACGCCGACAGCAGCCGGCGGGGCACCCGAGCAGCCGCGCCGCCGCCGCAGCGGCCGCTTCATCGCGAGCACCTCCGTGCTCTACGCCATCCTCGCCGTCATCGCGATCGTCTACATCTTCCCGTTCCTGATCGACGTCGCCACCTCGTTCAAGTCCGACGCGGAAGCGGCGAGCGACCCGCTCTCGCTGATCCCGCAGACCTGGACGACGGCGGCCTACGAGCGCCTGTTCCTCAACTCCGACTTCCCGACCTGGTTCGCGAACTCGGCGGTCGTCACGGTGTTCGTCACCATCGGCCGCGTGTTCCTCGCCTCCCTCGCCGGGTACGCGCTGGCGCGCCTGGACTTCCGGGGCCGGAACGTGATCTTCGCCGGGCTCGTCGCGGTGATGTCGGTGCCGCTCGTGGTGCTGCTCATCCCGAAGTTCCTCGTGATCAACCAGCTCGGCATCTACGACTCCTACGCGGGCATGATCATCCCGCTGCTGGTCGACGCCGCCGGGGTGTTCATCATGAAGAACTTCTTCGAGTCGATCCCGGCGAGCGTCGAGGAGCAGGCCCGCATCGACGGCGCAGGCACCTTCCGCATCTTCTGGTCGGTGGTGCTGCCGATGGCCCGTCCCGCGCTGATCACCATCGTGATCCTGTCGTTCCAGGGCTCGTGGAACGAGCTCTCGCACTTCATCGTCTCGACCCAGTCGCCTGAGCTGACGACGCTCACCAAGGGCGTCGCCTCGCTCGCCTCCGGGCAGCTCAGCCAGGGTACGCAGTATCCGCTGAAGCTGGCGGCCGCGGCCATCATGACCGTGCCCGTCGCCGTCATGTTCTTCATCTTCCAGCGCCGCATCATGAACGCCAGCGAGGGGGCCGTCAAGGAATGACCGCCGTGCTCCCCTCCCCGTCGACCTCCCAGGAGATCCCCGCCATGTCCCACCCCCTGCAGCCTTTCCTCAACGACGCCACGGTGGTGCTCGCCGCGCCGACCCAGGCCTGGTCGGCGGCCTCGGGCGCGATGACGGAAGCCATCCACGGGGCATACCACTCCGACACGCGGGTGCTGCGCGGGCTCGCGCTCGAGGTGGGCGGGGCGGCACCCGAGACGGTGTCGCAGTCGTCCCGTGGCTCGTCCGACACGGTCTTCACGGCGCTCGTCCGCTCGATCGACGACCGCACGGCCGACCCGCGGGTGCGCCTCGACCGCCGCCGCACGGTGACGTCCGGCGGCTTCGCCGAGGAGCTGCGGTTCACCTCGGCGCTCGGCCACGAGATCGTCACCGAGGTGCGGCTGACGCTGGCGGCCGACTTCGCGCCGATGCAGATCGTCAAGGCGGGGCTCGCCGGCTCGGGGCTCGACGGGGCTCCGGATGCTCGCGCCGCCCTCGAGCCGGTCACCGTCGTCGAGCGCGCCGGCGCCGTGCTCCTCGCGTCCGGCACCTCGACCGGCCGGCTCTACGCCCCCGGCGCGGCGATCGCGGTGGCGGCGCCCGGATCGGCCGCCGCGGACGCGGCCGAGGGGCACGCCTCGACGGGGGGCGGCGCCGAGGCGGACGGCCGCGCATCCGTCGCCGACCCCGCCGCCCGGATCACGCTCACCTGGCCGCTCGTCGTGCCCCCGCATGGCACGGCCACGCTCACCTGGCGACTCGCCCTCGAGGACTCGGCGGCCGTCGTGACGGGCGCATCCGGAACCGCGGAGTGGGCCGACGCCCGCGTCGACGCCGGCGACAGCCGCCTCGCGCACTGGAACCGCCGCGCCCTCGACGACCTCGCCGCCCTGCGGATGGAGACCAGCCGCGCCCCCGGCGAGCCCTTCCTCGCGGCCGGCGCCCCCTGGTTCTTCACCCTCTTCGGCCGCGACTCGCTCTGGGCCGCCCGCCTGCTGCTGCCGCTCGGCACCGAGCTCGCCGCCTCGACCCTGCGCGTGCTCGCCGGGCTGCAGGGCGAGCGGACGGTGGGGGAGACCGCCGAGCAGCCGGGCAAGATCATGCACGAGCTGCGGCCCGGCGAGCTCACCATGCCGGGGGAGGACATCACGCTGCCCCCGCTCTACTACGGCACCGTCGACGCCACCGCGCTCTGGATCGTGCTGCTCGCCGAGGCCCGCCGGTGGGGGCTCTCCGACGACGAGGTGCGGCCGCTGCTGCCGAATCTGAAGCGCGCCCTGGCGTGGATGCGCGACCACGGCGACAGCGACGGCGACGGCTTCCTCGAGTACGCCGACACCACGGGGCACGGTCTCGCGAACCAGGGCTGGAAGGACTCCGGCGACTCGGTGCAGTGGCGCGACGGGCGCCTCGCCGAGGGGCCGATCGCGCTCTGCGAGGTGCAGGGCTACGCCTACCAGGCCGCCCGGGACGGCGCCGAGCTGCTCGACGCGTTCGGCGAGTCGGGCGGCGACGTATGGCGGGCCTGGGCGTCGGCGCTGGCCGAGCGCTTCCGGGCGTCCTTCTGGATCGAGCGGGAGGGCGGCCGCTACCCGGCGATCGCGCTCGACGCGGCGAAGCGACCGGTCGACACGCTGACCAGCAACATCGGGCACCTGCTCGGCACGGGCATCCTGAACGCCGACGAGGCCGCCGACATCGCTCGGCTGCTCGTCGACGAGCGGCTCGACTCGGGCTTCGGGCTGCGGACGATGGCCACCGACTCGGCCGGCTACTGGCCGCTGAGCTACCACGGCGGCTCGGTCTGGGCACACGACACGGCGATCGCGGTGCAGGGGCTCGCGCGGGAGGGCTTCCGCGTAGAGGCCGCCCGGCTCGGGCGGGGGCTGCTGCGCGCGGCCGAGGCCTTCGGGTACCGCATGTCCGAGCTGCACTCGGGCGACTCGGCGGCGGTCACCGCGGTGCCGGCGCCGTACCCCGCGGCGTGCCGGCCGCAGGCGTGGTCGGCGGCGGCCGCCGTGGCGGTGGCGGTGGCGGCGACGGATGCGCGTCCCGCGCCCGACCGCACGACCCTCCTCGTGGCGCCGCTCGCCGACGCCGCCCTCGGGCAGGTGACGCTCGACGGCCTCCGTGTCGCGGGCCGCCCGTTCCGCGTCGTCGCGACCCCGGACGCCGCCACCGCCACCCCTCTCGCCTGACCCGAGCCCCGGTAGGGTGAGGGCATGAGCGACGCGCGCGACGACGAGGCCCTGGGGTGGGCCGGTGACGACGATCCGACCCTCGCGCCCGAGGGGGCGGTGGGCGGCGCGGCCGCTCCGCGCGGGCGGGGCTCGCGCCGGGGCGAGACGGCGCCGGCCGCTGCACCCCGCACCGTGCTCGACGAGGCGGAGGACGCGGAGGACCGCGCGGCGGAGCGCGAGCTCGAGGACGCGGAACGCGCATCCGCTCAGCTGAGCTCGGCCGCGCTGATCGGTCTCGGCGTGCTCGGCGGGGTCTACCTGCTCTACACGATCGGCTGGATCGTTTTCTTCAGCCGCTACGAGATGGCGATCGACGTGACGTTCGGGGTGTTCAGCGACCTGATCGCCCGCACGCTCGCGATCGCCGCGGCGCCGCTGTGGTTCGTGGCGACGCTGCTGATCACCCAGCGGCGCCGGCGCTACCGCTTCCTCTGGCTCGTGATCGGAGTGCTCGTGCTCATCCCCTGGCCGTTCCTGATCGGGGGCACGGCGTGACCGCCGCGACGGCACCGGCCGCTCCCGCCAAGCGCGGGTTCCGCACCTTCGGCAAGGCCGGCTGGGCGGTGGCGCTGATCTTCGCGTTCCTGTACGCGTACCACCTGTGGGGCGGGCTGGCGAACCTGATCGGCGTCGTCTCGCTGCTGAACAGCTACGGCACAGCGCCCGACACCGGCCTCTGGGCGCTGATCATCGGCTACGCCGTCGTGCCGATCGTGGTCTACATCGCGGCGCTCCTCATCGGCCGCACCCTGCGCACCTGGGAGCGGGCGGTGGTCTTCGCCGTGGGATTCGCGGTGGTGTCGGTGGTCTCGCTCAGCCTGGTCTCGCTCTAGCGGGCCTGGCCGGCCGCAGCGGACCTCGTCAGAAGAAGGCCACCAGCAGGATCAGCGCCGCGAGCACGATCTGCGCGATCAGCCGCGGCACGAACGGCACGGCGAGGGCGCCGAAGCGGTCTCGCCGCGTCGCCGCGTACGCGTTCGCCGGGAACACGGCGGCGAGGAAGACCACGAGCGCGATTCCCGCCGCGATCCGCGTCGGCGGGAACACGAGCCCCAGCCCGCCCGCGATCTCGCAGGCCCCTGTGAGGTACACCAGGTTCAGCGGGGCCAGGATGCCCGTCCCGCGCATCCGGGGCGGCATCATCGCGGCCATCGTGCGGGCCGAGCGCGGCACGAAGTGGTTCACGCCCATGAGCACGAACACAGCGGCGATCAGCAGGCGGAGCACGTCGAGGACGACGCCCGACGTCATGAAGTCCATCGGGCCATTCTGCCTGCACTACGCTGGACGGGCTCCCCGCCGATGAACCGAAGGACCCGCCCCGTGTCGAAGCCGGTCGTGCTGATCGCCGAAGAACTGTCCCCCGCCACCGTCGACGCCCTCGGGCCCGACTTCGACGTGCGCTCCGTCGACGGCACCGACCGTCCGGCGCTGCTGGCCGCCCTCGCCGACGCCCACGCGGTGCTCGTGCGCTCGGCCACGAAGGTCGACGCCGAGGCCATCGCCGCCGCACCCGTGCTGAAGGTCGTCGCCCGCGCCGGCGTCGGTCTCGACAACGTCGACATCAAGGCGGCTACGACCGCCGGGGTCATGGTCGTCAACGCGCCCACCTCGAACATCATCTCGGCCGCAGAGCTCACGGTCGGGCACATCCTGAGCCTCGCCCGTCACATCCCCGCCGCGCACGCCGCGCTGGCCCAGGGGCAGTGGAAGCGCTCCGCCTACACTGGCGTCGAGCTGTTCGAGAAGACCGTCGGCATCATCGGCCTCGGCCGCATCGGCGCGCTGATCACCGCGCGCCTGCAGGCCTTCGGCGTCAACGTCATCGCCTACGACCCCTACGTCACGAGCGCCCGCGCCCAGCAGCTCGGCGTCACCCTGGTGACCCTCGACGAGCTGCTCGCGCAGAGCGACTTCATCACCATCCACATGCCGAAGACGCCCGAGACCACGGGCATGATCTCCGACGAGCAGCTGGCGCTGATGAAGCCCACCGCCTTCATCGTGAACGTCGCCCGCGGCGGCCTGATCGACGAGGATGCGCTCTACCGCGCCCTGACCTCGAAGACCATCGCGGGAGCCGGCCTCGACGTGTTCGTCAGCGAGCCGCCGAAGGAGTCGCCGCTGCTCGCCCTGCCGAACGTCGTCGTCACGCCGCACCTCGGCGCCTCGACCGACGAGGCGCAGGAGAAGGCCGGCGTCTCGGTCGCGAAGTCGGTGCGCCTCGCGCTCTCCGGCGAGCTGGTTCCGGATGCGGTGAACGTCGCCGGAGGGGTCATCGACCCGTACGTGCGCCCCGGCATCGCCCTGGTCGAGAAGCTCGGCCAGGTCTTCTCGGGACTCGCCGGCAGCCCGCTCACGAGCGTCGACGTGGTCGTCAAGGGCGAGCTCGCCGACTACGACGTCAGCGTGCTGAAGCTCGCGGCGCTCAAGGGCGTGTTCACCAACGTCGTCAGCGAGACCGTGTCCTACGTCAACGCGCCGCTCCTCGCCGAGCAGCGCGGGGTCGCCGTGCGGCTGATCACCGACCCCGAGTCGGCCGAGTACCGCAACGTCATCACGCTCACCGGCGCCCTCAGCGACGGTTCGCAGGTCTCGGTCTCGGGCACCCTGACGGGCTCGAAGCAGATCGAGAAGATCGTCGAGATCAACGGGTACGACGTCGAGGTGCCCTTCGCGAAGCACCTGATCGTCATGCTCTACACCGACCGGCCCGGCATCGTCGCGGTCTACGGCAAGGAGTTCGGCGAGGCGCAGGTCAACATCGCCGGCATGCAGATCGCCCGGCACGAGGCCGGCGGCAAGGCGCTCAGCGTGCTGACCGTCGACTCGCCCGTGCCCGACGGGCTGCTCGACGCGCTCCGGGTCTCGATCGAGGCCGACGTCATGGTCGAGGTCGACATCACCGCCTGAGTCGCGGCGCCGCCGCTCGGCGCGCTCACCGCCGCTCGGGGCGGTCGCCGCCCTCGCGCGGCAATAAGCTGGGCGCATGGAACGAACCATCAAGCTCGCGCTCATCCCCGGTGACGGCATCGGGCCGGAGGTCGTCGCCGAGGCCGTCAAGGTGCTCGACGCGGTCGCGACCGACGCGGGCGTGGAGTTCGAGAAGACCCACTTCTCGCTGGGGGCCGCCCGCTTCCTCGAGACGGGCGACGTGCTCACCGACGACGACCTGGCCGCCATCGCGGCGCACGACGTCATCCTGCTGGGCGCCGTCGGCGGCGTGCCCGGCGACCCCCGGCTGAAGAACGCGAACATCGAGCGGGGCCTGCTGCTGAAGCTGCGCTTCTCGCTCGACCACTACGTGAACCTCCGACCCACCGTCATCTACCCGGGCGTGCCCTCGCCGCTCGCCGAGCACGGCGACGTCGACTTCGTCGTCGTGCGCGAAGGTACGGAGGGCCCCTACGTCGGGAACGGCGGCGCCATCCGCACCGGCACGCCGCACGAGATCGCCAACGAGGTGTCGATCAACACCGCCTACGGGGTCGAGCGGGTCGTCCGCGACGCGTTCGCGCGAGCATCCGCTCGTCGCAAGAAGCTGACGCTCGTGCACAAGACGAACGTGCTCACCTTCGCGGGCGGGCTCTGGAAGCGCGTCGTCGACGAGGTGGGGGCCACCTTCCCAGAAGTGGCCGTCGACTACCTCCACGTCGACGCCGCGACCATCTTCCTGGTCACCGACCCTGCTAGATTCGATGTCATCGTCACGGACAACCTCTTCGGCGACATCCTCACCGATCTGGCCGGCGCGATCAGCGGCGGCATCGGCCTTGCGGCCTCGGGCAACATCAACCCCGACGGCGCGTTCCCCTCGATGTTCGAGCCGGTCCACGGATCCGCGCCGGACATCGCCGGCCAGCAGAAGGCCGACCCCACCGCCGCGATCCTCTCGGCGGCGCTGCTGCTCGACCACCTCGCTCTGACGGATGCGGCCGACCGCGTGCGCACCGCCGTGGTCGCCGACATCGCCTCGCGAGACGGCCGGCCGGCGCGCACGACCTCCGAGATCGGCGACGCGGTGGTGGCGGCCCTCGGCGCCTGAAGAATCCACTCCGACCCACTGACGAAAGACAGCCCATGACCATCGCAGAGTCCTCCACCTTCCCCCTGACGTTCGAGCTCACGCCCTCGCAGGCGGCTCGGGACGAGGCGGAGCGGGAGGTCATCCTCGCCGACCCCGGGTTCGGCAAGCACTTCACCGACCACATGGTCAAGATCGACTGGACCATCGAGGACGGCTGGCACGACGCCGAGGTCATCCCGTACGGCCCGCTGATGCTCGACCCCTCCGCTGCGGTGCTGCACTACGCGCAGGAGATCTTCGAGGGCCTGAAGGCCTACCGTCACGCCGACGGCTCGATCTGGACGTTCCGGCCGGGCAAGAACGCCGAGCGGCTGCAGCGCTCCGCCCGGCGGCTCGCGCTGCCCGAGCTCGCCACCGAGGACTTCATCGAGTCGCTGAAGCAGCTCGTGGCCGTCGACGGCTCGTGGGTGCCGAGCGCGCCCGAGACGAGCCTGTACATCCGCCCGTTCATGATCGCGAACGAGTCGTTCCTCGGCGTGAGGCCCTCGCAGCGCGTGGCCTACTACGTGATCGCCAGCCCGGCGGGCGCCTACTTCCACGGGGGAGTCGCCCCGGTGTCGATCTGGCTGTCGACCGAGTTCTCGCGCGCCGGCCGCGGCGGCACGGGAGCGGCCAAGTGCGGCGGCAACTACGCCGCCTCGCTTCTGCCCCAGCAGGAGGCCTACGAGAACGGATGTGCGCAGGTGCTCTTCCTCGACGGGGAGACCGGCCAGCACATCGACGAGCTCGGTGGCATGAACATCTTCTTCGTGCACGACGGCGGCACGAAGCTCGTCACCCCGCGCCTGACCGGCACCATCCTCGAGGGCATCACCCGCGACAGCATCATCCAGCTCGCGAAGGACCGCGGGATGACGGTGGAGGAGCGCGACGTGACCGTCGAGGAGTGGCGCCAGGGCGTCGCCGACGGGTCGATCACCGAGGTGTTCGCCTGCGGCACCGCCGCCGTCATCACGCCGATCTCGGCGCTGAAGTCGGCCGACGGCGTGATCGGCGACGAGAGCGCGCCGGCCGGGGAGCTGACCATGTCGATCCGGCGGGAGCTGACCGACATCCAGTACGGTCGCATCGCCGACCGTCACGGGTGGCTGACTAGGCTCGACGCATGAAGATCGCACGGTTCAGCCACCAGGGCGCCATCACCTTCGGCATCCTCGACGAGAGCGACGCGGGGGTGCCCGAGCTCGTCGTGCTGAACGGCGACCCGATGTACGCCGGCTTCGACACCACGGGGGAGCGCGTGCCGCTCGCCGACGCCACGCTGCTGGCCCCGGTCATCCCGCGCTCGAAGGTGATCGGCATCGGCAAGAACTACCTCGACCACGTCGCCGAGATGGGCACCGGCTCGGCGCCGGCCGAGCCGCTGATGTTCCTGAAGCCGAACACCTCGGTGATCGGACCGGGCGACCGCATCGTGCGGCCGGCCCAGTCGAGCCGGGTCGACTTCGAGGGCGAGCTCGCCGTCGTCATCGGCAGCATCGCCAAGAACGTGCGGGTGGCCGATGCCGCGAGCGTGATCTTCGGCTACACGATCGCCAACGACGTGACCGCCCGCGACCTGCAGAAGAGCGACGGGCAGTGGACGCGGGCGAAGGGCTTCGACACCTTCTGCCCGCTCGGGCCCGTGATCGAGACCGAGTTCGACCTCGCCGCGGCGACGGTCGAGACGCGGCTGAACGGGGTGCTGGCGCAGAGCGCGCCGGTGACCGACATGATCCACTCGGTGGCCGAGATCGTCGCCTACGCCTCGTCGGTGTTCACGCTGCTGCCGGGCGACGTCATCCTCACCGGCACGCCGGCGGGGGTCGCGGCGATCGAGGCCGGCGACACCGTCGAGATCGAGATCGCGGGCATCGGGGTGCTGTCGAACCCGGTGCTCTAGGCGGCGGAGGCGTGCGACGGCGGGTGCCGTCCGGCCCCTCCGCGTCGGTCGGCGGCGGGACGCTCTAGTCGGCGGTGGTGCTGTCGGCCACGAGCTCGAGGGCGTCGAGTGCCTCACCCAGGCGCTCGATCTGATCGGTGTCGAGCTCGTCGAACAGCGCGAGCACCCGCTCGGCACGCTGGCGACGGGCGGTGGCGATGGCGACCGTGCCGGCCTCGGTGGCGCTGACGAAGAACGAGCGGCCGTCGTCGGGGTCGGCGCTCCGGGTGATCAGGGCACGGTTCTCCAGCTCGGTGAGCAGCCGCGTGATCGTCGGCGCGGCCACCCGCTCGGCGCGGGCGATGTCGCCGGGCCGGATCGGGCCCTGCCGCACGATGATCGACAGCGCCGAGACCTGGCCGGGCGTGAGCTCGCCGGCGGGGCGGATGCGGCGATTGAGTCGCCCGACGGCGACCGCGAGTCGCGCGGCGATCTCGGCTCGGTCGGAGCCGGCGTGGTTCGTCATTCGGGAGGCCTTCGGTCACCGGTGCAGTACCGGAAGTCTCCCACACGCCTCACCCGATCGCGGTCTGCCGCTCGAGAAAGGCCAGCACCTCGTCGGCGACCGTTCGCCATCCGGAGTCGATGGTGAGCGAGTGGCCGCGGTTCGGGATTTCGATGAACTCGGTCAGCCCCGGGTTCTTCTGCTGCAGCCGGTAGACGGCATCGGTGATGGCGCGGGGCACCGTGTTGTCCTTCTCGCCCGAGACGATCAGCAGCGGGCCGCGGGCCGGGTTCTTCGTGTCGACCTTGGTCTCGGTGAAGGGGTTGACGTTCGCCGTCGCCGCCTGGAAGAGCGGCACGCCCGAGGCGGCGACGTGGTACGTCGTCCAGAGTTCCTCGGCCTCGTCGTCGTCGAGCGCGTTGGCCCAGCCGAAGCGGAACTCCTCCAGGGTGAGCGCGACCGCTCGGCCGAAGTTGAGCGGGTTGCCGAGCACGGCCGAGGCCGACTTCAGCGACGACAGCGGCAGCGGCAGCACGCCCTGGAAGGGCGCGGGGTCGATGGCGACGGTGGCCGTCGACGCCCCGGTGCCGGCGATCTTCTGCGCGATCAGGCCACCGAAGGAGTGGCCGACGACCGCGGGCGCGATGGTGAGCCCGTCGATCGCTTCGAGGTAGTGGTCGGTCACCTGCTTCACCATCTTGTGCGCGAACACCTCGGGGTTCCGGCGGGCCTCCTCGACGCTGCCCGGGTCGTCGGGCCAGCCGGGCGCGATGGTCGTGAACCCCTGGTCCTCGAAGAGCGCGCGCCAGCGGTCCCAGCTGCTGGAGAGCAGCCACAGACCGTGCACGAAGACGACGGGCTGCAGGCCCGAGTCGTTCGCTCGGGAGATCTCGTCGCGTTCCGTGGTGGTGAGGGTGCTCATGGGGCGTCCTTCCGGTCGGTTGGCTGACGGTAGCCCCGATCGGGGCGCCTCGGCACTGGACATCCGTCGGAACATCGCGGCGGCGGGCCGGAATGTGTACACTGTTCACTTAGTCGGCCGCGTCGGGGAATAGAACGAGCGGGGCTCGACGTTACCACCCAAGCGCCCTTCCGCTTTCCGCCTTCCGCACGCCCTTCCGCCTTCCGCATCCAGACGGGATCCCCATGACCGCAACCGCTCCCTCCGAGACGCGCGTCGCTCCCCGCGACCGCCTCGTCATCAACCTCCTGCTCGTCTCGGCCTTCGTCGTCATCCTGAACGAGACGATCATGGGTGTGGCCATCCCGCACCTCGTCGTCGACCTCGGCATCACCGAGGTGGCCGCGCAGTGGCTCTCGACCGCGTTCATGCTCACGATGGCGGTGGTCATCCCGATCACCGGCTTCCTGCTGCAGCGCTTCAACACGCGCCCGATCTTCATCGCCGCCATGTCGCTGTTCTCGCTCGGCACGCTGATCGCCGCGATGGCGCCCGGCTTCGAGGTGCTGCTCGTCGGCCGCGTGGTCCAGGCCAGCGGCACGGCGATCATGATGCCGCTGCTGATGACCACCGTGATGACCCTCGTGCCGCCGGCGGTGCGCGGCCGCACGATGGGCAACATCTCCATCGTCATCTCGGTCGCCCCCGCGATCGGCCCGACCATCTCGGGCATCATCCTGAGCACCCTGTCCTGGCGGTGGATGTTCATCCTCGTGCTGCCGATCGCCCTCGGCGCACTGCTGCTCGGCGCGCTGCGGGTCGTGAACGTGACCGAGCCGCGTCGGGTTCCGATCGACGTCCTGTCGATCATCCTGTCGGCCTTCGGATTCGGCGGTCTGGTCTACGGCCTCAGCACCCTCGGCGGGGCCGGGGCGACCTTCCTGTCGAGCTGGCTGCCGCTGATCGTCGGCGTCGCGGCGCTCGGCACCTTCGTGCTGCGTCAGCTCGCTCTGCAGCGCCGCGACCGGGCGCTGCTCGACCTGCGCACCTTCCGCTCGCGCACCTTCACGGTGTCGATCCTGCTGATGGCCGTGAGCATGATGGCGCTGTTCGGCACCATCATCGTGCTGCCGTTCCTCTTGCAGGGCGTGTTCGGGCTCGACCCGCTCGCCACCGGCCTGCTGCTGCTGCCGGGTGGGCTCGTGATGGGCGTGCTCGCGCCGTTCGTCGGCCGCCTCTACGACCGGGTCGGGCCGCGCCCGCTCGTCATCCCAGGCGCGATCACCGTGAGCCTCGTGCTCTGGGGGCTCACGATGGTCGACCAGAACACCTCGGTCTGGTTCGTGCTCGGAGCGCACATCGCGCTCAGCGCAGGGCTCGCGTTCATGTTCACGCCGCTGTTCACCGCGGGTCTCGGCTCGCTGACGCCGCGGCTGTACTCGCACGGATCGGCCATCATCGGCACCGTTCAGCAGCTGGCCGGTGCGGCCGGAACCGCGCTGTTCGTGGCGCTCATGGCCAGTGTCACGGCCCAGCGCCTGACCGCCGGGGCGACCCAGGTCGCAGCGACGGCCTCCGGCATCCAGGCGGCGTTCCTGTGCGGCGCGATCATCTCGGTGCTCGGGGTGGTGGCGGCGCTGTTCGTGCGGCGTCCGGCCGAGGCGGTCGACGCGGGCGAGCGGATGACCGAGGACGCGCCGGCCGCAGCGCCGATGCACTAGGCGCGGCTCCCGACCGCGCGCGAAAGGGCGCCGAGCGTGAAGCTCGGCGCCCTTCGTCGTGCGCGGGGCCCCGATGCCGTCGCCGTACCGCTAGAACTGCGGCGGCTCGGGCGGGGCAGCTAGAACTGCGGCGGCTCGGGCGGGGCCTGGGGCGGCTCGCCCGGAGCACCGGGCGGGGCGGTGGGAGCGTCGGGCGGAACGTCGGGCGGAGGCATCGTTGACATGCCGCCGACCCTACGACTCCCGGCGGCGCACCGCCACCGTCCGCCCGTGGGGCTGCCCCTCAGTCGTGGCCGCCGAGGGTGTCGGCCTCGCCGCCCTGGCTGTCGCCGCCCTGGCCGGGCGCCGGCTGCGCCTGGTCGGCCTGCTCCTCGCTGCCCTCGGCCTGCGAGGGCTTGTCGACGCCC
Source organism: Herbiconiux sp. VKM Ac-2851 (assembly GCF_013205105.1). Classification (NCBI taxonomy): domain Bacteria; kingdom Bacillati; phylum Actinomycetota; class Actinomycetes; order Micrococcales; family Microbacteriaceae; genus Herbiconiux; species Herbiconiux sp. VKM Ac-2851. Next base: position 159,630 of record NZ_JABMLJ010000004.1, read on the forward strand.
GCGTCGCCCTCGATCAGGTCGTGGTTCTGCGGGTTGTCCTGCGGTCCGCTGTCGGTCATGGCGTGTCCTTCCTTCGGTGTTCGGGTGGTGGCGATGTGGTGGGTCGTGGGGATGTGGCCGGTCGTGGGGGATATGGCCGGACGGCGGGGGTCAGACCGAGCGCCAGGTGTCGCTCTCGAGGTGCGAGCCGGCCTGGGGGCCCATCTGGAGCATCCCGCCGTCGACGACGATCGAGGTGCCCGTGACGTAGCTCGACCCGGGCGAGGCGAGGAACGCGATCACCGAGGCGATCTCGCGGGCGTCGCCGGGACGGCCGAGGGGGATGCCGGGGCGCGAGGTGCCGTGCGGGTCCTCGTCGGTCTGACCCGTCATCGGGGTGGCGATCTCGCCGGGCGCGACCGTGTTCGCGGTGATGCCGTACGGCGCGAGCTCGAGCGCCGCGGTCTTCACGAGGCCGCCGAGTCCGTGCTTGGCGGCGTCGTAGGCGCTCGAGCCGACCCGCGGCTGGTGCTCGTGCACGCTCGACACGGCGATGATGCGCCCGCCGGTGCCGCCGGCGATCATTCGCCGGGCGGCCCGCTGGATGCCGACGAACGCCCCGTCGAGGTCGGTCGCCACGACCTGCCGCCACTCCTCGAGCGAGAGGTCGACCAGCGGGGTCGAGGCGCCGGTGCCCGAGTTGTTCACGAACACGTCGAGGCCGCCGAGCTCGTCGGCGAGGGAGTCGATCACGTCGCCGGCGGTCTCCAGCGCGCTCGCGTCGAACTGCGCCACTGCCGCCTTCACGCCGAACGCGCGCACCTCCTCAGCGGTCGCCTCGGCGCCCTCGTGGTCGGTGTGCCAGGTGATGCCGACGTCCATCCCGGCCGCCGCCAGCGCGACGGCGGTGGCCCGCCCGATGCCGGAGTCGGAGCCAGTGACGATGGCGCGGCGGGGCGCGAACCCCTGGTCAGCTGAACCCGGGTCGGCGGCAGTGCTCGAATCGCTCATGCCCTCACGCTAGGCACGCCTCCGCGCCCGCCGTCAGGGGGTTGCGGCACCACCCGCCGTGGGCCAGGCTCCACCGAGCGCCAGGCCCGCCCGACCGCCAGGCTCCACCGAGCGCCAGGCCTGCCCGACCGCCACCCCCGCCCGTCCGCCCGACCGCCACCCCCGCCCGTCCGACCGACCGGCCGTGGGCCGGGCTCAGCCGAAGCGCAGCGCCAGCGGCTCGCCCGCCCGCTCCCGCGGGTACCACGCCACCCCGCGCGACGCCAGCGCCGGCAGCGGCCGCGCGGCCGCGCTCGCGGTCAGCGCGTGCCAGCCCGAGCGGTCGTCGGTGTGCGCCATGTACGCGGCGAGCAGCTTCGCGGTGGCGAGCGCGTCGACGGATGCCCGGTGCGCCCCCTCGAGGTCGATGCCGAGCACCTCGCAGCAGCTCGACAGCCCGCGCCGGAGGCCCGGCAGGTAGTGGCGGGCCAGCTGCATCGTGCACAGCGACACCAGCGGATTCTCGAGCCGGTACCCGATCCGCCCCAGCTCGGCGAGCAGGAACCGCTGGTCGAACGAGACGTTGTGCGCCACGAGCACCCGCCCCGACAGCAGCCCGAGCAGCTCGGGCGCGATGTCGCCGAAGGTCGGGGCGCCCGAGAGGTGCTCGGCCGTGATGCGGTGGATGCGCGTGGGGCCCGGCCCGCGCCCCGGGTCGATCAGGGTGTCCCACCGGCCCGTGACCGTGCCGTCGGGGTCGGAGTGCACGACCGCGATCTCGACCGCGCGGTCGTCTCCCGCCGCGAACAGCCCGGTGGTCTCGAAGTCGATGGTCGCGAATCCGGTGCTGCTCATGGTGCTGGCGACACTAGCCCGAGCCGCCGACACCGGAGCCCGCGACACTCCCACGACACTGCCGCGACACTCCCACGACGGTCGCCGGCGCCGTCGTCAAGCCCCTGGCGACCACCGCCACGAAGAGTTCCCTCGGTGGTGGAACACCGGTTCAGAAGAGGAAAGGACGCATCATGCCCGCACTCGACGGCAAGAGGATCGCACTGCTCGTCACGAACTACGGAGTCGAGGAGGCCGAGCTCGCCGACCCCCGGCAGGCGGTGGAGGACGCCGGCGGCGACCCCGTCATCGTCGCGGTGGAGGACTCCCCGGTGCAGACGCTCGTCGGCGACAAGGACCCGGGCCGCACCTTCACACCCGACGCCCTCGTGGGGAAGGTCTCGGCCGACGAGTTCGACGCCCTGATCATCCCGGGCGGCACCATCAACGCCGACAAGCTGCGGCTCGAGGAGGACGGCATCGACCTCGTCGCCGCGTTCATCGACGCCGGCAAGCCGGTCGCGGCCATCTGCCACGGCCCCTGGGCTCTCGTCGAGACGGGCCAGCTCGCCGAGAAGACCCTCACCAGCTACCCTTCGCTGCAGACCGACATCATCAACGCGGGCGCCGACTGGGTCGACGAGTCGGTGCACGTCGACGACGTCGGCGGCTGGACACTCGTCACCTCCCGCACCCCCGACGACATGGCGGACTTCACCCGCGAGCTGGTGCGGGTGTTCGGTGAGGCCGGAAGTTCCGCGGAGGCCGGCGAATGACCCTCGAGACGGCGGCCGTCCCCGCGGCGGTGTATCGCGCATCCGGCCCCTGGTCGCAGGTCTACCTCGACGTCTCGGTCGACACCGCCGACCCGCCGCAGGTCAACGAGGAACGGCGGATCAGCGCCACCGACCGGCTCGCGGCGGCCGGCGCGCCCCAGGCCGACATCGATGCCGTCGCCGAGGCGATGGCCACCGCCGACCCGGCCGGCGGTGAGCGGTGCCTCTTCGTGCTCGTGCACGACGGCGAGGTGGTGGTGCAGACACTGCTGCCCGGCCGCGCGACCGAACCCGAGATCGTCGCGTACCAGCCGGTGCCCGACCTGGTTCCGCTGCTCGAGCACCGGCCGGGCGACTTCGCGCACGTCGTGGTCGAGACGTCGCGCGACGGCGGCGAGATCCGCCTGTACCGGCTCGGCGACACCGAGCCCGTCGTCGACGAGGCGCAGCAGGGGCGCACCGACACGCTGCACAAGATCAAGGGCGGTGGCTGGCGGCACGACCGCCTGCAGAACCACACCGAGGAGATCTGGCGGCGCACCCAGGCCGAGCTCGCGACCACGATCGACCGCGTCGTGCACGAGCACCGGCCGCGGCTGCTCACGATCGCGGGCGACATCCGGGCCAGGCAGCTGCTCGAGGGCGAGCTGTCGGCCGAGTCGCGCGCGATCCTCACGGTCGTGCCCGTCGACACCCACGCCGACGGGGCGAGCAGCGAGGCGCTCGACGAGCATCTCGACAGCGAGATCGCGCGCATCCTGGCCGACGACAAGAAGGCGGTGCTCGACCTCGTGGCCCTGCACGAGGGCCGCGGCGACAACCGGGTCGAGAGCACGCTCGGCGGCGTCGTGCACGCCCTCGCCTCGGCCCAGGTCGACACGCTCGTGATCGACGCCGAGCGCCTGCGCGAGCACGAGCTGCTCGCCCTCGCCACCGAGCCGTGGGTGGCCGCCGCCCCCGAGGACTCCCTCGGCGCCGAGGTGCTCGACCGGGTGCCCGCGCCGATCGCGCTCAGCCGCGCGGCGGTGCTCACCGACGCGACGGTGCTGTTCACCGACAGCCGCGAGGCTCCGGATGCCCAGGACGACGTCTCGGGATCGCTGCCCTCCGGGGTGGCCGCCGTGCTGCGCTGGCGCACCGGGCCGCCCGTGCCCGGGGAGGAATGACGCTCGACTACGTCCTCCCGCTGCGCTGGACGAGCGACGCGGGCCTGCCCGAGCTGACCGGCTACCTGCGCTGGCTGGCCGGGCAGGCCTCGGTGATCGTCGTCGACGGGTCGCCGCCGGCGCTGTTCGAGCGGCACGCCGCCGCCTGGGCCGGACTCTGCCGCCACGTGCCGCCGCAGGCCCGGCCCGGGCGGAACGGCAAAGTCGCGGGGGTGCTGACCGGGCTGGCCCTGGCGAGCGGCGACCGGGTCGTGCTCGCCGACGACGACGTGCGCCACGACGCCGAGTCGCTCCGGGCGATCGAGCGGATGCTCGGCCACGCCGATCTCGTGCGGCCCCAGAACGTCTTCGACCCGCTGCCCTGGCACGCGCGCTGGGACACCGCCCGGTCGCTCGTGAACCGGGCGCTCGGCGCCGACTACCCCGGCACGTTCGGGCTGCGGCGGGCGGCCCTCGTCGGAGGCTACGACGGCGACGTGCTCTTCGAGAACCTGGAGCTGATCCGCACGGTGCACGCCCGCGGCGGCCGCGAGCTCGTCGCGAGCGGGCTCGGCGTCCGCCGCGTGCCGCCGACGGCGGGGCACTTCTGGGGGCAGCGCGTGCGCCAGGCCTACGACGGCTTCGCCCAGCCGGCCCGCTTCGCAGCCGAGCTCGCGGTGCTCCCCGCGGTCGCCGTGCTGCTCGGATGCCGCGCGCGAGGGCTGCTCGCCGGGGTCGCAGCGGGGGTGACGGTGCTGGCCGCGACCGGGCGCCTCCGGGGCGACGGGCGGGCGCTGTTCGGCGCGGGCGCGCCGCTCTGGGCGCCCGTCTGGGCCCTCGAGCGCTCCGTCTGCGCGTGGCTCGCGCTCGGTGCGCGACTGCGCGGCGGCGCCCGCTACGCGGGCACCCGCCTTCCCGTCGCGGCGCACTCCGTGCGCGCGCTGCGCCGCAGCTAGGCCCGGAAGCCGGTCAGCTTGTGGGTGCCGTCGCAGAACGGCTTCACCGTGGACAGGCCGCAGCGGCAGAGCGCGATCGTGCGGCGGCCGCGTTCGACGCCCGGGCCGGTGGCTCCGGCGATGACGACGGGGCCGCGCACGAGCAGCGGCCCGTCGGGGCAGGGCACGATCTCGACCGGGTCGCCGACGGGGGCGCGGAGCGTCCTCTCGTCCTCACTCATCCCGCACCGCCAGCACGGGCACCCGCTCCTCGGAGCGGAGCGAGCTGCGGCCCGACTGCCAGGCCGCGAGGAGGTGCTCGCCCACGAGCTCGTCGAGGTGCAGGCACGCGGCGGCACCGAACAGGATGTCGGTCACGAGCTGCGGCTCCGCCTCGGCGAGGCCGCCGGCGAGGTCGCGGCCGGCGATCTGCTCGTGCACCGCATCCGCCTCGACGTGCTCGTCGAAGTAGAGCGTGACGTCCTCGCCGAAGCCGAGCCGACGGAAGCCGTCGCCGTAGAACCGGCTCGGGATCGACGAGGTCATCTCGAACGCCGCCAGGTGCCCGGTGATCACACCGCGCAGTCGTCGCTGCAGGCCGAACATCGACATCATCGTGAGCGACGCGATCGTGATGGCCGGCAGCCGGTCGAGGTAGTGCCCCGTGCTGTCGTCGAGGCCGAGACCGCGCATGGTCCGGGCGAACAGGGCGCTGTGCATCCGCTCGGGCCGGCCGTTGCCGTACTCGTCGGTCTGGATCTCGACGAGCGCCGCCTTCGCCCGCCCGCTCAGCCGAGGGATCGCCCAGGTGTGCGGGTCGGATTCCTTCAGCTGGTAGAGCGAGCGGTGCATCAGCAGTTCGCGCAGCTGCTCCTCGGTGGCCTTCTTCGCCACGAACCGCGCGACGCTCGGGCCGGGTGTCGGGGCGGTGAGCTCGAACAGGGCGCGGGCCACCTGATCGGCAAGCCCCTCCGCTCCGGGCAGTTCGCCGGGCCGGCCGGTGTCCGCCGTGGGGAGGGCCGGCGTCGGCACGACCCGGCGCAGCTCCTCCTCGAAGCGCGTCTCGATCATCCGTCTGGCCCGGATCAGCCCCGGGTCCCACTCGAAGGCGTCGTCGACGTCGTCGAAGCCGCTGTAGTGCAGCTCCTGCAGCACGTAGAGGGCCAGCTGCAGGTCGTCGTCGGCGATGACGTCGTCGACGAGCACGAGGCGCGCCTCGACGAAGTCGGCGAGCGTCGCCGTGTCGCGCTCGTGGTGGAGGCACTGGAACAGGGCGTCGCCGATGACGCCGCGGGAGTGGGGGAGGTTCATGCACGGTCCTTCGTCAGGCGGGCGGATGCCCGGCTGCGGTGAACGCTACGCGCGACGAGCCCCGCCGCCACGGGCTGGCCGCGCGTGCGGGGAGGTGCTAGGGGAGGGGGAGCGGCTACGGCTGGCGGCCCTCCTCGTGCGCGGCGTACTCCTCGAGCAGCCGCAGCGCCCAGGCGCCCGCGGGCCCCTCGGCCTCGAGGCCCTGTCGCATCGGCTCGAGCTTCGACGCGCCCTGCGGGAACGGCGCCAGCAGCGGCACGTCGGGGTCGGTCAGCACCTCGAGCACCACCGGCCGGTCGGCGGCCAGGGCTTCGCGCCAGGCGTCGTCGAGGCGTGCCGGGTCGTCGACACGGATGCCCCTCAGCCCCAGCAGCTCCCCGTATGCCGCGAACGGGAAGGCGGGCAGCGCCTGGCTGGCGGCGAACCGCGGCGCCGCCTCCATCTCGCGCTGCTCCCAGCTCACCTCGGCGAGGTCGCCGTTGTTCAGCACGAGCACCACGAAGCGCGGATCGCTCCACGTCGGCCAGAGCCGCGCCAGCGTCACGAGCTCCGCGTTGCCGAGCATCTGCATGCCGCCGTCGCCCGCCAGCACGAGCACCGGCCGCTCGGGCCGGTCGAGCTTCGCGGCGATGCCGTAGGGCACGCCGCAGCCCATCGAGGCGAGCGTCCCCGAGACGTGCGCGTCGACGCCCCGGGGCAGCGGCAGCTGCCGGGCGTACCAGTACACGACGCTGCCGACGTCGAGCGCGATGCGGGCGTCGGCGGGCAGCTGCGGGGCGAGGCTCCGCAGCACGAGCTCGGGGTTGACGGGCTCCGCGGCGACGGATGCGCGGGTGGCGCTCACGCGCCGCCACCGGGCGACGACCTCCTCGACCCGCGAACCCCAGGCCGACCTGCCCTCCTCGCTCGCGCCCGCCGCACCGAGCCGCTCCACCAGCGCCCGCAGCGTCACCGCCGCATCCCCCACGAGCCCCACCTCGATCGGGTACCGGTTGCCGATCACCCGCCCGTCGAGATCGATCTGCACCGCTCGCGCCTGCCCCGGCGCCGGGTAGAACTCGGTCCACGGGTCGTCGGATCCGACGATCAGCAGCCCGTCGCATTCCGCCAGCACGGCGGCGCTCGCGGTGGTGCCGAGGTGCCCCATGGTGCCAGCCACGAACGGCAGCGCCTCGTCGACGAAGGGCTTGCCGAGCAGGCTCGTCACCACGGCGGCGCCGAGCCGTTCGGCGATCGCCACGACCTCGTCCCGAGCATCCGCCGCCCCCTGCCCGACGAAGACCACCGGCCGCTCGCAGGCCGTCAGCAGCGCGACCGCCTCGTCGAGGTCGGCGGCCCGCGGCTCGACCACGGGCGCCCGGTACTCGGCGGCGGTCACGACGATGCCGTGCTCGTGCGGCAGCTCGGGCACCTCGGCCTTCTGCACGTCGTGCGGCACGATCACGGCCGTGGGGGAGCGCGTGGCGAGCGCCGTGCGGAAGGCCCGGTCGAGCACCAGCGGAAGCTGCTCGGGCGTCTGCACCGTCTGCACGAACTGCGCGGCGACGTCGGAGAACAGCACCTCGAGGTTGACCTCCTGCATGTACGCCGAGCCGAGCACCGAGCGGTTCTGCTGCCCGACGATCGCCACCACGGGCACCCCGTCGAGCTTGGCGTCGTAGAGCCCGTTCAGGAGGTGCACCGCGCCCGGCCCCTGCGTCGAGACCACGACGCCGACCGAGCCGCGGCCCGCGTACTTCGCGTGACCGACGGCCATGAACGCGGCGGCCTCCTCGTGCCTGGCCTGCACGAACTCGGGCCCGAGGCCATCGTCGGCGGCCCGGGAGAGGGCCTCCATCAGGCCGTTGATGCCGTCACCGCTGTAGCCGAACACCCGCTCGACACCCCAGTCGCGCAGCCGCTCGACGATCGCATCCGACACCGTGGCCATGGGCACTCCTCACCGCGTGAAGCGGGCGGGCGGATGCCCGCGCACCCGTCCGACCGTACGACCGACCGCGGGCGCGGCACCGGGCTTGACAGCCCCGGTCACCCGTCGCGACGACCTCCGGACACCCGTCGATGCGAGCCCCGACGATCGTCCAGTGACGAGCGGATGCCCGTGCCGTAGCGTCGGGCGCACGCCGAACGAAAGCGAGCCGACGATGTCCACCACCCCCGCCTCCCGACACGTGCGCTCCCTCACCGGGGCCGAGCCCCAGCACGACAGCGAGCTCGGGTCGATCACCCGGTTGACGGCCGACACCTTCCCGATCCTTGAGCGCCTGTCGATCAAGCGGCTCCTGCTCGAGCCCGGCAGCATCCGCGAGCCGCACTGGCACGCCAACGCCGACGAGCTCGGCTACTGCCTCTCGGGCACCCTGCTGGTGTCGCTGCTCGAGAACGGCAGCGCCTTCTCGTCGTTCACCATCACCGCGGGCCAGATGTTCACCATCCCCTCGGGCGCGCTGCACCACATCGAGAACATCGGCGACGACACCGGCGAGGTGGTGGTCGCGTTCTCCCACGAGCGCCCCGAAGACTTCTCGCTGCACGCGGCCTTCGGCACGATGACGGATGCGGTGCTCGGCAACACCTACGACCTCCCGGCCTCGGCCTTCCGCCCCCTGGTGCGCGACACCGGCTCCGCCGACCTCGTGAAGCGCCAGGGCCCGCCCGTCGTGCCCGACACGGCGGGGTTCGGCAACCCGCACAAGTACGACCTCGGCGCCCAGAACCCGCCGCTCGACCCGCCGTTCGCCTGGGTGAAGACCGCCCGCACCCAGTTCTGGCCGGCCCTGGAGAACCTGTCGATGTACTCGCTCACGATCCAGGACGACGGGATGCGCGAGCCGCACTGGCACCCGAGGACCGCCGAGATGGGCTACGTGCACGAGGGACGGGCGCGGATGTCGATCCTCGACCCCGACGGCTCCGTCGACACCTATCTGCTCGGCCCGGGCGACGTGTACTTCATCCCGCGCGCCTACCCGCACCAGATCGAGGTGATCGGCGACGACGAGATCCACTTCCTGATCTTCTTCGACCAGCCGACGCCGGGCGACATCGGCTACCGCGCCTCGGCCTCGGCCTTCTCGCGGCCGGTGCTCGCCGCGACCTTCGGAGTTCCGGTCGACGAGCTGCCCGACTTCCCGTTCACGCCGAGCGACCCGCTGCTGGTGGGCAAGGCGAACCCGACGGACCCGGTGAGCAGCGACCCGGTGCGCTGACCCTGAGGGCCCGATCGTCCTGATCAGGCCGGGCGGATGCGCAGCATCACGCGCGGCTTCTGCCGCTTCGCCGCGATGCGCTCGACGAGCATGAACACCCGGTACTCCAGCGGGTGCTTCCGCTGGAACAGCCCGCCGCCGCGCTTCACCGAGGGCTCGTCGCGCTCGATCTCCGCGAGCCCGAGGCGCGCCGGCTCGCCCTCCTTCACGGCGCCCATCCGGCTGCAGGGCCGGAGCTCCACGCGCGGGTCGTTGCGCAGGCGCTTGACCTTGCCCGTGTCGTCGGGCGTGGTGACCAGCAGGGTGTCGCCGTCGCGCACGATCCAGACCGGCGTCGACACGGCCTCGCCACTCTTCCGGAACGTCGTCAGCGAGACGAAGTGCTCGTCGCCGAGCGCGAGCAGCGGGGGAGCGGTGGCCTCCCCGGTCACCGCCGGTCCTCGCCGACGGCGCGGATGCTCCGCAGCTCGGCGGCCAGCTCGCCCTGCGCCGGCGAGGCCTCGGCGGCCTGCTCCTCGCCGGCGGCTTCCGGATGCTCGTGCTCGTGTTCGGCCACCCAGTCACGCTTCTCGTCGCTCATGCTCGTGACCCTACTCCGCCCCGGCCGCGCATCGGGCCGGGGCGGAGCGCGGCCGCGTCAGCGGGTGGTCGTCGGACGGGCGCCCGTCCCGGCCCCGGCGGGGCGGGTGGCGGCGTCGTCGCGGAGCGGCAGGAACGCGCCGACGAGCGCCAGCACACCGGCGACCAGGTGGAACCCGATGTCGAAGCCGGTGAAGCCCGTGGGCAGCACGCCGAACAGGGTCGAGTCGACGAACGCCAGCACCGCCATCAGCACGTAGGCGGCGCCCACGACACCGAGCACCGTGGCCAGGGCGGCCCGGCTGACCCGGCCGAAGCCGACCCAGAGCAGCGCGGCCGCGATCACGATGCGCGCGATGTCGAGGGTCAGGTCGACGTTGGCGAAGCCGCCGAGGTGCTCGCCCTCGATGAACAGTCCGATGATCGCCAGCAGGGCGACGACGATGCCGAGAATCCGTGCGATCCATTTGGCAGCCATGTGGGGTCCTCCAGACAGGTGGGGAGACGGTCGTCTCCGATACGGCCGACGCTAGATCGGCCGCCCGGGCGCGGCAGGAGGATTGACAGCGGCGGGAAGCACGTGGCAGGGCGCGTCAGCGCGCGGCGGCCCGGTACTCCACCTCGGGGCGGCCGGGGGCGCCGTAGCGCTGGCCGCGCACGGCGGCGCCCGTGTCGGTGAGGTGCTCGAGGTAGCGCCGGGCCGTCACGCGGGAGAGGGACAGCCGCGCTCCGAGCTCGGTCGCCGACAGGCCCGCCGGGGCCGCGCCCCGCAGCACCTCGCGCACCTGCCCGAGCGTCGCGGCGGTGAGACCCTTGGGGAGGTCGCCGCCGGAGGAGCTGCGGAGCGCGGCGAACGACGAGTCGATCTCCGACTGGTCGGTGACGACCGAGTCGGCGAGGCGGGAGTGGTAGTCGCGGTAGGCGCCGAGCTTCTCGGCGAACGACGCGAAGGTGAAGGGCTTGATCAGGTACTGCACGATGCCGAGCGACACCGCCGAACGCACCACGGCCGCGTCGCGCACCGCGGTCACCGCGATGACGTCGGTCTCGATGCCCGAGGCGCGCAGGTGCCGGCAGAGCTCGATCCCGGTCGTGTCGGGCAGGTTCACGTCGAGCAGGATCAGGTCGATGCCCGGCTGCGCGGCACCTGCCGCCCCGCGGAGCGCCCGGATCGCGGCCGAGCCCGTGTGCGCCACCCCGGCCAGCTCGAAGCCCTCGAGGCGCCCGACGTAGGCGGCGTGCGCCTCGGCGGTGAGCGGCTCGTCATCGACGACCAGCACCCGGATGGCGCTCACCGCGGCAGCTCCACCGTGAAGCGCGAGCCGTCGACCGCGATGCGGCCGCCGAGGCGCGCGACCGACTGCCGCACCAGGGCGAGTCCGATGCCGCGGCCGGTGGGGCGGGCATCCGTCGCCGTCTTCGTCGTGGCGCCGAACTCGAACAGGCCGTCGGCCGCCGCCGGATCGGGGCCGGCGCCGCTGTCGGAGACCTCGATCAGGAGCAGCGCGGGATCGTCGCCGTCGATGTCGACCGAGACCACGGGATCGGGGGTGCCGGCGACGGCGTCGAAGGCGTTGTCGATCAGGTTGCCGACGATGGTGATCAGCTCCTGCGGGGGGAAGGACCCGCCGCCGATGCGGGACGGGATGCCGACCTCGAAGCCGATGCCCCGCTCGGCGGCCTGCGCCGACTTGCCGAGCAGGAGGGCGAGCAGGACGGGCTCCTCGACGGCGGTCAGCAGCCGGTCGGCGAGCTGCTGGCTGATCGCCAGCTCGCCCGTGGCCAGCTCGGCCGCCTCAGCCGGCCGGTCGAGCTCGATCAGCGCGATGATCGTGTGCAGCCTGTTGGCGAACTCGTGCGCCTGCGAGCGCAGCGCGTCGGAGAGGGTCGTCATGGTCGCCAGCTCACCGGTGAGCTCCTGCAGGCGGGTGTGGTCGCGCAGGGTCGTGACGGTGCCGATGAAGCGGGCGGATGCTCCGCCGTCCGGCCCCGACACGATGCGGTCGCGGTCGACCACGAGCACGTGCGTCGGCGTGATCACGATCTCGTCGACCGCCACGTCGTCGGCCGCCAGCACCGCCCGCATCGGCTCGGGAAGGGTGAGGCGGGCGAGCGGCTGCGGCCGCGCATCCGGAGCCTGGCGGCGGGGGAGCGTCGGCAGGCCTAGCAGCTCGGCCGCGCGGTCGTTGTAGAGCACCACGTCGCGGTTCGCGTTCTGCAGCACCAGTCCCTCGCCGATGGAGTGCAGCACGCCCTCGTAGTAGGCGAACATGCGGCTCATCTCCTCGGCGCCGCGGCCCCAGGTGACGCGGCGGAGGTAGCGGCTGAGCGCCCAGGATGCCAGGGCGCCGATCACGAGCGCCGCCCCGGCGGCCAGCAGCACGGTCGCGATGCGGGTGCCGAGCACGACCTGGGTGGCCGAGACCGTGATGCCGGCCGAGACGAGCGCGACGACCTCGCCGGTGTCGTCCTCGCCCGCATCGCCGTCGCTCATGATGGGCACGACGGCGCGCACCGAGGGGCCGAGGGTGCCCGTGTAGGTCTCGGTGAACGCCTCGCCGGCGAGCGCCCGGTCGATGTTGCCGAGGAACGGCTTGCCGATCTCGGCGGGGTCGCGGTGGGTGAAGCGGATTCGGTCGGGCCCCATGATGGTGACGAAGTCGATGCCGGCCGCCCGCATGACGTCGACGGCGTAGGGCTGCAGGGCGGCGGTGGGGTCGGCGCTCTGCACCCCGTCCTGCACGAACGGGTCCTGCGCCAGGGTCTCGGCGACGGCGAGCGAGCGGGCGGCGGCGTCGCGCTCGACGTCGGCGCGCGCATCCGCCCAGCTGAGCAGCACGGCTGCGGCGGTGAGCGCGAGGATGACGACGAGCTGCAGGGCGAACAGCTTCGCCGCGATGCTCCATCGTCGGGTCATGTCGCCCTCGCCTCGCCTCTCTGCCCGGCCGGTCCTGGCCCGTCTGCGTGACCAGTATGAACACAATGCCAGGCGGGGGCGGCCTCGCGCGCATCCTGGGTCGACCGGGCACCCGACGTGACCCGGACGGATCTCGAGGAAGAGGAAGCAATGGCGCTCCATACCGGCACCGCACCGCGCACCAAGCGGCGGCGCATCGACTCGTCGCACTACCTGTACATCGCCGTCATCGTCGCCGTGATCGCCGGCGCCACGCTCGGCCTGCTCGCCCCGGAGTTCGCGGTCGGCCTGAAGCCGATCGGCGAGGCCTTCGTGGGGCTGATCAAGATGATGATCGCGCCGATCATCTTCTGCACGATCGTGCTCGGGGTCGGCTCGATCGCCAAGGCCGCCACGGTGGGCAAGGTCGGCGGGCTCGCGCTCGGCTACTTCATCGTGATGTCGACCTTCGCGCTCGGCATCGGCCTCCTGGTGGGCAACATCATCCACCCGGGTGAGGGCCTGATGATCGGCGCGACGACGTACGAGGCGCCCGCCTCGGCCGAGTCGAGCGACCCGACAGCGTTCGTGCTGGGGATCATCCCGACCTCGCTGCTGTCGTCGTTGACGGCGGGCAACATCCTGCAGGTGCTGTTCGTGGCGCTGCTCGTCGGGTTCGCGCTGCAGAAGATGGGGGCGAAGGGCGCTCCGATCCTCGGGGCGATCCGGCAGATCCAGGCGCTGGTGTTCCGCATCCTCGGCATGATCATGTGGGTCGCACCGGTCGGGGCCTTCGGCGCCATCGCGGCGGTCGTCGGCGCCACCGGGTTCCAGGCCATCATCAGCCTCGGCACCCTGATGATCGCGTTCTACATCACCTGCGCGCTGTTTATCGTGGTCGTGCTCGGCTCGCTGCTCTGGGCGGTCGCCCGGGTGAACATCTTCAAGCTGATGAAGTACCTCGGCCGGGAGTACCTGCTGATCGTCTCGACCTCCTCGAGCGAGGTCGTGCTGCCCCGCCTGATCGCCAAGATGGAGCACGTCGGTGTCTCGAAGCCCGTCGCCGGCATCACGGTGCCGACCGGCTACTCGTTCAACCTCGACGGCACGGCGATCTACCTGACGATGGCGTCGTTGTTCATCGCCAGCGCGATGGGCACCCCGCTGGCGCTCGGCGAGCAGATCTCGCTGCTGCTGTTCATGATGCTGGCCTCCAAGGGCGCGGCGGGCGTCACCGGAGCCGGGCTCGCCACCCTCGCCGGCGGCCTGCAGGCGCACCGGCCCGACCTGGTCGACGGCGTCGGCGTGATCGTCGGCATCGACCGATTCATGTCGGAGGCCCGCGCGCTGACGAACTTCACCGGCAACGCCGTCGCCACCCTGCTCGTCGGCACCTGGACGAAGGAGCTCGACCGCGAGCAGCTCACCGCCGTGCTGGCCGGCGAGCGCCCCTTCGACGAGACGACGATGAGCGCCGATGACCACCTCGGCGCCGACGAGCAGGCCGAGGTCGCCCGCGAGCACGCCGCCCCGGCCGCGGCCGCCGCCGCTCGCGACGAGCGCCCCTCGACGGCCTCGATCGCGGCCATCGTCGGCCCCCTCGAGGAGCCCACCGCCCCCACCCGCCGCTAGCGGTTCACTCGATCGCGATGGCCCGGTGCTCGTTCGGCACCGGGCCATCCGGCGTCAGCTGGCCCGGTGATTGGCGATGTACTCCTCCAGGGCCTGACGGGCGATCGCCGAGACCCGGCGACCTTCGCGTCGGGCGACCTCCTCGGCCTCGGCCCGCAGTTCGGCGGTGAGACGGAACGCCACGCTGGGGGACGATCCTCCGCTGTCACCGAGCGATGGGCGCCCGGCGCCTCGGCGCTGGGCGGTGTACTGCTCGGTGGCGTCCTCGGTGAGACGCTCACCGTCGGGGCCGCGGTAGTCGTGGGCCTCGAGGTCGGCCTCCTCGTCGTGGAACACCGTCGATTCGGTCACGACGAAGTTCTTCGGGTCAGTCATCGGTCACTCCTGTCTGGAACGTGGTGGGCATCACATAAATGATGAGGACGAGATCCTCGGCCTCGATCGGGACTCCGACGATCTCCAGTTCTCGGTCGCGCTCGTCAGTGCCGACCCATTTCAGTTTGCCGTCGTCCAGGAGTTCCGGGGTGCCCGCCGCCACCAGCGCGGCCTTCGCCGACCCGCGACCAATGCGGTGCTTGCGGGATGAACGGGTGAACTGGAACTCCATGGCCGGAGTTTAGTTCGACAGAATTGTTTCGTCAAACAGAATTCAGCGGTAGCGGAGGCTGCGGCGGAGGGAGCCGTGGGCCAGGGAGAGGACGTCGCGGAAGTAGTCCTGGTGCACGCGCCAGGGGCCGCGACGTCCTCGGCGTGGGAGGAGATGGGTGCCGCGGCGGAAGTAGCCGGAGGCGAAGCCGAGCATGGGCTCGGCCTCGGCCGGCACGGGGGCGGGCGCGCCTTCGGGGGTGGCGCTCGCGGGGGCGCGCGCCTCCGGGGGCGGTTGCGGGGTGACGGAGGCGGCGCCGGTGCGGGCGAGGCGGGTGAGCAGGCGCGTGACGTAGCGGGCGACGAGGTCGGTCTTCAGGGTCCACGAAGCGTTGACGTAGCCGATGGTGAAAGCCAGGTTCGGCACCCCAGACAGCATCATGCCGCGATAGGCATATCTCGTCGAGACGTCCACGGGGTCGCCGTCGACGGTGAGGCGGATGCCGCCGAGCGGCTGCAGCACGAGCCCCGTCGCGGTCACCAGCACGTCGGCCCCGAGCATCCGCCCCGAGGCCAGCTCGACCCCGTCGGGCACCACCCGCACGATGCGGTCGGTGACCACCTCGGCCCGCCCGCCCGAGAGTGCGGTGAAGAGGTCGCCGTCGGGCACGGCGCACAGGCGCTCGTCCCACGGGTCGTAGCGCGGGCTGAAGTGCCCGAGGTCGAATCCGGCGGGCAGCGCCGCAGCCGCCCGCCGCAGCAGGATCGACCGCATCGAGGCCGGGCGCAGCCGCGCGAAGCGGTAGATCGCGGTCGAGACGGCCACGTTCTTCGCCCGAACGATGCGGTGCGCGGCGGGCGGCGGGAGCATCCGCCCCACCCGCCGGGCGAAGGCGTCGCGCGACGGCACGGCGCTCACGTAGCTCGGTGAGCGCTGCAGCATCGTCACCCGGGCACCCGCCTCGGCGAGCGCCGGCACCAGGGTGACCGCCGTGGCCCCGCTGCCGACCACGACGACCTGCCGGCCCGAGACGTCGAGGCCCTCGGGCCAGTGCTGCGGATGCACGACGCGGCCCGCGAAGTCGTCGAGCCCCGGGAGCTCGGGCGTGTACCCGGCCTCGTACCGGTAGTACCCCGTGCACAGCACGAGGAAGCGGCACTCGAGGGGTTCGCCGCCGGAGACCTCGACCCGCCACCGTCCGGCAGTGCTGCTCCAGGCGGCTCCCGTCACGCGCTGCCCGAATCGCACGAGCGGCAGCACACCCTCCTCCTCGGCGGTGTCCCGCACGTAGTCGCGGATGACCCCCGCCGGCGCGATCGAGCGCTCGTCCGTCCACGGCCGGAACGGGTAGCCGAGCGTGTGCATGTCCGAGTCGGAGCGCACGCCCGGGTACCGGAACAGGTCCCACGTGCCGCCGATGGCCGAGCGCCCCTCCAGCACGACGAGATCGAGCTCCGGATGCGCACGCCGCAGCCGCGCGGCCATCCCGACGCCCGCGAGCCCGGCGCCGACCACCACCACGTCCACGGTGCGCACGACGGCCTCCTCCTGCACGGCGCACGCCCACCCTGGACGCCGCTTGTCAACGCCCCGGGGATTCCCCCGATCGCGCCACCATCACGCTACGGTGACCGCATCCAGACAGAAAGGCCGCACCATGCCCGTCTTCGAATCGGTCACCGTGCTCGGTGCCGGCGTGCTCGGCGCGCAGATCGCGTTCCAGACCGCCAACCACGGCGTCCCCGTCGTCAGCTATGACGTGAGCGACGACGCGATCCAGGCGGCGCGGCGTCGCCTCGACGCCATCGTCGACCAGTACGTGGCCGACAGCGGGCGCGAGAAGCGGGCGGGGGCCGAGGAGGCGCTGACGCGCATCCGCTTCTCGACCGACCTCGCCGACGCCGTCTCGCACGCCGGCCTGGTCATCGAGGCCGTGCCCGAGAACGTCGAGCTGAAGCGCTCGGTGTACGCGCAGATCGCCGCCGCGGCGCCCGAGTCGACGGTGTTCGCGACGAACTCCTCGACGCTGCTGCCGAGCGCGATCGCCGACGCGACGGGCCGGGCCGACCGCTTCCTCGCCCTGCACTTCGCCAACCACATCTGGCGCCAGAACACCGCCGAGATCATGGGCACGCCCCAGACCGACCCGGCCGTCTACCAGCGGGTCGTCGCGTTCGCGGTCGAGATCGGCATGGTGCCGATCCAGCTGCACAAGGAGCAGCCGGGCTACGTGCTCAACTCGCTGCTCGTGCCCCTGCTGAACGCCGGCGCCGAGCTCGTGCTGAAGGGCGTGGCCGAGCCCGAGACGGTCGACGCGACCTGGCGCATCGGTACGGGCGCCCCGCTCGGGCCGTTCCAGATCTTCGACGTCGTCGGCCTCCGCACCGCCTACGCGATCGCCTCGGCGAGGCCCGACGCGGGCTCCCAGGCCTGGGCCGCGTACCTCAAGGAGCACTACCTCGACCAGGGCAAGCTCGGCGTCGAGTCGGGTGAGGGGTTCTACCGGTACCGCTGAGCCCGGGCTGCGGCGCCTACCATTCCGGTATGGCTCTTCCCTCCCTCGACACCCTGATCGGCTACCCCGACGGCGAGACCCGCGGCACGGGCACGGTTCTGCACCGTGAACTGCTTCCGGATGGCCGTGCCGCCGTGCTGCTCGACGCCACCCCGTTCCATCCGCTCGACCCCACCTGGCCTGACCAGGGCCCCGACCTCGGCGTGCTCGTCACCGGGGCTGGGGCTGGGGCTGAGGCAGGGCCCATAGCGGTGCTCGACTGCCGCATCGCGGCGAGCGACGGGGCCGAGCTGCACCTGGGGGAGAAGCTGCCCGTGCGGCTCGGCACCGAGGGCTGGGCCTTCGTCGTCGCCCACCTCGTCGACGCCGACGCCCCGATCGCCGAGGGCGACACGGTGACCGCCGAGGTCGACGAGGAGCACCGCCGCGCCCTCTCGCTCGGCCACACCTCCTGCCACCTCGCCTCGCTGGCACTGAACCGGGCGCTCGCCGGCTTCTGGAGCAAGGAGGTCGCGCCCGACGCGCTCGGCAGCCCCGACTTCGACCAGACGGCGATCGCGAGCTCGCGCATCCGCCCGCACGGCTCGGTCGACGAGTACCGCCTGGGCAAGTCGCTGCGGAAGCGCGGCTTCGACTCGGCGCGCCTCGCGGCCGAGCTCGACGCCGTCGCTGCGGCGGTGAACGGCACGCTGGCCGAGTGGGTGACGGGTGACGCGGCGGTGCGCATCCGCCGGGACGACCGCTCGCTCTCGACCCGCCGGTTCTGGGAGTGCGAGCTGCCCGACGGCCTCGCCTCGATCGCCTGCGGCGGCACCCACGCGACGCATCTCGGGGAGCTCGGCACTCTGACGGTGACGCTCGAGCTCGACGACGACGGAGCCGCTATGCGAATGATCACCATGCAGAGTGCCTAGAAGGACTAACTACTAGGCGTACTGAATTCTTTCGTGCCAAGCTGTCGGTGCAGCCGGTCATACCCGCCGGCTGCAGACGCTCGGCCGCCCGGCCGGCGCGCCGGGAACTTTTCTGCGAACCGGCGTGACGATCTGCGAGTTCGACCCGTCTTAGTCATGAAGCGAACAGGCCCGACCCACGGGCCCCACGACAAGGAGCAGAACATGGCCACCACCACGCCGGCCGGAATCCCCGCCACCACCGCCACCTCGACCGACACCGGTCTCGGCAAGACCGTCATCAACGACAACGTCGTGTCGAAGGTCGCCGGGATCGCCGCTCGTGAGTCCCGCGGCGTGCACGCCCTCGGTGGCGGCGCCGCCCGGGCCTTCGGTGCCATCCGAGACGCCATCTCGAACACCGACCTCGGTCAGGGCATCGCCGTCGAGGTCGGCGAGAAGCAGGTCGCCGTCGACGTGACCATCGTCGCCGAGTACCCGGCGCCCCTCCAGGACGTCGCCGACGGCGTGCGCCAGAACATCATCCAGGCCGTCGAGTCGATCGTCGGGCTGCAGGTCACCGAGGTCAACGTGACCGTCAACGACGTGCACCTGCCCTCCGACGACGCCGCCGACGACGCAGCCGAGGCGCGAGTCCTGTGACCGCGACCCGTACCGGCATCCTCGTCGGGGCGGTGCTCGCCCTGACCTGGGTCGTCATCGGCTTCTGGGCCTTCTTCTTCGTCGCGATCGCCATGGCGGTCGGGGCGGCGGTCGGCCGGGTCGTCTCGGGTGACCTCGACGTCTCGCGCGTCGTCGACGCGTTCCGCGGAAAGCGCACCTCGTCATGACGATCACCGCTGAACGTCCGGCCGCGCCGGCCGGCTCGGCGGCGCCCCTCCCCGCGACGACCGGTGCCGCCCGCCTCGGACGAAACCGCATCGCGTCGAAGGCCCTGAACCGGGTCGTCGCCGCGGTGACGGCGGAGGCCCTCGGGGTCTCCGCGTCCACGGTGGGCGTCGACCTGGCCGACAGCCGGGGTCTTCTCGCCCTCACCGTGTCCACGCCCATCCGGGTCGTGGCGCTCGGCAGGGTCGAGCGTGAGCCGTCGTCGGTCATCCGGTCAGGGGGCCCGATCCTCGACCGGGTGGCCGCGGCGCAGGAGACCATCCGCACCCGCGTCCAGCAGCTGACCGGGTCGTCCATCGCCCGCGTGACCGTTAGGGTCACGGGAATCGACATCCGCAGCGAGGAGAGGGTCGCATGAGCGCCGAGTCCGTGCGCCGCCGCATCACGCGGCGTGAGCTGCACTCGCCCCGGTCGACGGCGGCCATCGTCGTCGCCGTACTGATCGTCGTCGCCCTCGCCTGGGTCGGCACCGAGATCGTGATCGCGCTGCTCGGCCTCCCGGCCCTGCTCGTGGCGCCCGCCGACATGTTCGCCTCCGCGGTGTCCCTGCCCGAGGCGCCCGCCGCGATCGTCGTCGCCGCCGGAGTCGTCGCCGTCGTGATCGGCCTCGTGCTGATCGTGCTGGCGCTCGCCCCCGGCCGCCGGCCGCGGCACGTGCTCGAGACCGAGCGCGCCGCCACGATCGTCGACAGCGAGGTGGTGGCCTCGGCCCTCGCCCGCCACGCCTCGCTCGCCGCCGACGTCGACCCCGACCACACCACGGTCTCGGTCTCCCGTCGTCAGGCCGTCGTCGACCTGGTGCCCACCTCGGGCATCCCGGTCGACCGGTCCTCCGTCTCCGCGGCCGTCGACCGCGAACTGGCCGGCTACGGCCTCCGCCGGTCGGTGTCGAGCCGCGTGAGAGTGCGCGAGAACGGGAAGGTCGGAGCATGAACAGCACCAACCGCGCCCTGAACCGCCTGCTCCTGTTCGTCGTCGGGCTGCTCGTCGTCGCCGTCGGAGCCGCCGCGGCCACCGCCGTGCTTCTCCCTTCGGTGCGGGACGGCTGGAAGGCCTCGGCCGACCCGATCCGCGACCAGGTCGGCACCTGGCTGCAGTCCACCCCGCTCGGCGACACCGGCGTCAGCTGGATCATGCCGGCCGTGCTGGTCGTCATCGTGCTGGCGGTCGTGCTGCTCGTGGTGTTCGCACTGCGGCAGGGTCACGGCCGCACGGGCACCGTCGTCGACGAGACCGTGGGCGAGCACGGGCAGACCGTGGTCTCGTCCAAGGTCGCCGAAGAGGCGATCCAGGATGCCCTGTCCGCCCGCCCCGAGTTCGTCACCTCCCACGTGTCGACCTACCGGGTCAAGCGCACCCCCACGCTGAAGGTCTCCGTGACCTGCCGCCGCGGGGTGTCGCCCGCCGACGCCTCCGCGATCGTGGAGTCGACCCTCCGGGCGCTCGACCAGCTGCTCGGTCGGGAGCTGCCCGCTCTCGTGCAGATCAGCGGCGGCTTCCGGGCCCGGGTCAGCGGCTCGACCCGGCTGCAGTAGCCGCACCCGTCCCCGCCGGCCATCGGCAGGCGCCCCTCGGGGCAGGAAGGAACAGACATGTCGAAGCCGATCCACTGGGTCATCGTCGTCGCCGTGGGCATCACCGCCTACATCGCGGGCACCAGGGCCGAAGCCGCCAAGCACGCGGCCAAGAAGCTGACCCGCCGCTAGCCACACCCCCACCGGGCCGGGCATCCGCCTGGCCCCACATCACCGAACAGAAGGAGAACCCATCATGAGCGCAGCAGACAAGATCAAGAACGCCGCCGAGGACCTGGCCGGCAAGGCCAAGGAGGCCGTCGGCAAGGTCACCAACAACGACGAACTCGTCGCCGAGGGCAAGGCCGACCAGACCAAGTCCGACGTCAAGCAGGCCGGCGAGAACGTCAAGGACGCCTTCAAGAACTAGTCGTCCCGTCGCGAACGCGCCGTTCCCTCCTCGGAGGGGCGGCGCGTTCGTGCGTTCGGGGCAGGTGGTGCTTCTGCTACTTCTTCTTCGCCTTCTTCAGCGGGTCGTGGCCCCAGTTCATCAGCGACCAGCGCCACGGGGTGTCGGTGACGTCGCCGTCGGGGCGCTGGGCGAGGTGGCGGTGCACGTAGCCGACGACCTTCTTCATGTGGGCGACGTCGTCGTCGCCGAGGTCGGCCTTCTTCGTGTGCAGGATCTCGATGACGCGGCGGCCGGAGTGGTGGCCGACGGACTCGCCGCCGCCGTCCTTCCCCTGGCCCCCTTCCTTCTGGCCCACCGACTTCGACTCGTCGGTGTCCAGCCATTTCTCGAGCTCGCCCGCGGTCATCGTGACCGCCTCGTCGAACTCCTTCCGCACGTCGTCGCGTTCGGTCTCGTCGTTCTCAGCCATGCTCCACTCTCCCTCCGTCGCGCGCATCCGGCATCCCCGGGCCAGGATTGGGGGATGAGCACCGCACCCAGCACCGCGTCCACCTCGAAGCCCGACGCGCGGGAGGTGCTCGTGGTCGGAGCCGGCATCTCGGGGCTCGCCTGCGCCCGGGCGCTGCATGAGGCGGGCGTGCCGGTGCGGGTCGTCGACCGCGGGCGGGTGCCCGGTGGACGCCTCGCCACCAAGCGGGTCGAGGGCCGGCCGGCCGACATCGGCGCCCGGTACTTCACCGTGCCAGAGGGGTCGTCGTTCGAGGCGCTCGTGACGTCGTGGCGCCGCCGGGGCCTCGTGCGCGAGTGGACCGACACGTTCTCGGCGCTCACCGTCGACGACTCCGGCGCGGTGACCGCCCGCGAGCTCAAGTCGGGCCCGATGCGCTACGCGGCCACCGCCGGCCTGCGCTCGCTCGCGGCCGACCTGGCCGCCGCGCTCGAGTCCGACGGCGTCGCGATCGAGCAGTCGCACGAGGTGGGTGCGGTCGAGGTGGCCGAGGCGGCTGACTCGACTGGTGCGACCGATGCGACTGCCGCGGTCGGAAAGGCCGGTGCGGCCGAGGCGGCCGGCCGCGGGGTCGTGGTCGACGGGGCGGGGTTCGTGGCCGTCGTGCTCGCCATGCCCGATCCGCAGGCCGGGCGGATGCTCGCGCCGGGGTCGCCCGCGCGCGAGGAGCTCTCGGGTGCCGACGCGTGGGAGCCCACGCTGTCCGTGGTGCTGAGCTACGACGAGCGGCGCTGGCCGTCGGATCTCCACGGTGCCTTCGTCGACGGCTCGCCCGTGCTGGCGTTCGTCGCCGACGACGGCGATCGGCAGGGCGACGGGGCGCCGGTGCTCGTGGCGCACACGACGGGGGACTTCGCGCGGGAGCACCTCGCGCATCCGGAGACCGCCGCCGGCGCCGTGACCGAGGCCGTGCGCGCGCTGCTGGAGCTGGACGTCCCGCCCGTGTCGGCCGTCGTGCACCGGTGGACGTTCGCGAACCCCACCCGCCAGCACGACGAGCCGTTCGGGCTGTCCGTGGCGGTCGGCGTGTGCGGGGACGCCTGGGGCGAGCGCTCCTCGGTGTCGACCGCGTGGGCCTCGGGCGATGCGCTCGGGCGGGAGCTCGCCCGCCGCCTCGGAGCCGGTGGCGGGCGGCCCGGTTCGGCGTAGGTTGCTCGGCATGGACACCGATGAGCAGAACACTCGTATCACCGACTCCGGCGACGGGCACCATGAGGAGTTGCCCTCCACCGAGGAGCTGAGCAGCGCGGGCATCGCCCCCGGCGTCGGTCAGGGCGGGTCGCCGGAGCTCCCCGACGAGCAGGGCTACAGCATCCACGACCAGGATCCAGGGGAGCTCTCCGAGCCCCGCTCGCCGCAGCAGGTCGCGGACGAGCTCGCGGGCGACGGGCCGGAGGAGGTCGTCGCGCCGGGCGCCGACGCGTCCGAACGCCAGGCCGGCACCCGCAGCGCTGCCGGTGGAGACGACGCGGTCGCGGGCGACACCGTCTGACGGGACCGCCGGCGGGATCGCCGACGGGATCGACGCGCCCGCGTGCCGCACGGGAGGATGAAGCATGCGTGCAGTCGAGAACGGTGACCCCGGGGCGTGGATCGTGCTGCGGCTCGGCGGCTGGGGCAGCGTCGGCGGTGTCGCCGGGCGGGGGTTCGAGGCGTACGCGCGGGTGCTGCATCCGGTGCAGGTCGACGACGGCGCCCACGCCATGAGGCCGGGAAGCTGGGCGGAGGTCGCGGCGCGCACGGGGCGGGTCGTGCATCCGCTCGCTCAGTGGCACCGGGTCGCGGGGGTCGACGAGCTGCGCGGTGACGTCGAGGTCGACGGGCGGCGTGTGACCGCACCGCCAACCGGGTGGCTCGACCCCCGGCTGCTGGCCGCGCTGGTGCCGGCGCTCGCCGCGGCCACGACCACGGATGCCGTCACGCTCGCGGTGTGGGAGGGCTGGGGCACCGGTGTCGTCTTCGCGGGTCCCCGGTTCGAGCTGCCCGGGCGCGCGTACGGGCTGTTCGAGGGGCGGATCGGGGAGCTGGCCGACCCGGAGTGGCCGTGGGATGCGGAGATCGGGTGGAGGCCGCCGTTCGAGGGTCCGATGCCGCAGTTGATCTGGCCGGGGGACCACGCGTGGGTGCTGGCCTCGGAGATCGACTGGGACTCCACGATCGTGGCCGGCAGCCGCGCCCTGGTCGACGACGTGCTCGCGGTCGAGGCGGTGGAGGCGTTCGCCGTGAACGCGCACGACAGCCTGATGAGCCACGCCGACCTGATCAACCCGGCCTGACGAACCCGGCCTGACCGCCCCGACCCGGCTGGCCCGACCGACCCGATCAGACCTGCCCGCGCTGCGGCTGCTCGGTGTCGACCCGCGCGTCAGCCCTGGCGGAGCGGCCCGCGCACGATCGAGTCGCCCGAGTGGGCCGGGTCGCCGTTGTCGGGCTCGGCCGAGACGTCGACCTGCGAGTAGACCGCGAGATCGAGGCCGTCCGGCACCGCGAAGCGTCCTGAGGTGCCGTCGAGGAAGCCGATGCTGACGAGTCCCGAGGCGTCTCCGGCGATCAGCCAGACCTCGCGCAACGGGTCGGCGTCGGACACCGTCGTCACCGCCCGATCCACGTCGACCACGACCTGGCGGCTGCCGTCGGGCAGCTCCTCGACCACGGCGCTGCCCCGCGCATCCGGCCACCCGGGGAAGGGGTCGAGCACCGCACGCGCGATCACCGCGCCCGAGGGGGTCGACGTCGTGCCGAGCCAGGCGCCGATGCCGAGGCCGCCGACGAGCCCCACGATGGCCGCCGCGGCGACCACGGGCAGCCAGCGCCGCCCGCCCCGCCGCCGCCCGCGCTCGGCGTGCAGCTCGACCGGCTCGCGCAGCTCCACGGGCTCCCGCAGCTCGGCCGGCAGCGACGACTCGGCCGCCGGTGCAGCAACGAGGGGAGCACCCGCCCGCACGACCGGGGCGGAGGGAACGGTGTCGTTCGCCTCGGCCCCGCCGTCGAGCCCGAGCTCGGCCCGGATCCGCTGCCACAGCTCGGGCGACGGCGCCACCGACGACATCCCCGCCGAGGCGCGCCCCACCGACGCCGTGCGGGCGAGCGAGGCGAGCTCAGAGGCGCACTCGTCGCACTCCATCAGGTGCCGGCGCTCGGCCGGGTTCGGCTGCAGCTCCGACATCGCCAGCAGTGCCAGCGTGTCAGGATCGATATGGCTCATCACTCACCTCCAAACGTGTTCGTAGCCGAACCAGGGAACGACGGATGTGGCTCTTCACCGTTCCGAGCGGCAGACCGAGGGTATCGGCGATCTGCGTGTGCGTGAGGTCGTCGAAGAAGGCCAGTCGCATCACCCGCTGCGGCACCGGCTCGAGGCGCTCGAGCTCCTCGGCGATCATCAGCCGCTCGGCGACCGCCGCCGTCTCGTCGTCGCGCTCGCGCACGAGTGCGGTGAGCACGGCTCCGCCGACGAGGGCCTCCTCGGTGCGCAGCCGACGCGAGCGGGCCTCGTGGGCGTCGGCGATGCAGTGCCGGGTGATGCCGACGAGCCACGCGGCGAGCCCCGAGCGCCCGGCATCGAAGCCCGAGCGACCGCGCCAGGCGGCGACGAAGACCTTCTGGGCGACGTCCTCGGCCTCGGCGTGGTCGCCGAGCGAGCGCAGCGCGAGGGTGAAGACGAGCCGCGACCAGCGCGTGTAGACCTCGGCCAGGGCATCCTCGTCGCCACCGGCGAAGCGCTCGGCCAACCGGTCGTCGTCGGTGGGGGCATCCGGATGCTCGGCAGCACCTGAAGGAACGACCCCACCCGTGGGCACCGCCCCGCCCGTGGGCACCACCCCACCGATCGGCACTGCCCCACCGATCGGCACTGCCCCACCCGACGGCGCCGCCCCGCCCGAGGGCACCGCGGAGAGCCGGGCGGGTGCCCGGCCGTCGGGGTGCTTCTCACTCACGTCAGAGGATCGCCTTCGTCGTCGCGGTGCCTCGTCGCGCCGCTCGGGTACGGCCAGGGTCTGCCCGTGCGGTGGGGGCACGGGGAGCGCGACGGCCGTCGTGTGTCCGAGCATAGTGTCGCCGCTCCCTCACGTGACCGGTGCCGCCGTGACGATGACGTTGCTGAGGTAGTGACCGGTGCTGTAGTCGAACTCGCCACCGCAGGTGATCAGGGTCAGCCGGGGTGCTCCGGTGCGCTCGAACACGGTGGCCCAGGGCACGCCGGTCTTGTCGGCCGTCTCGACCGAGACCACGGCGAAGGTGCTGGTCGAGCCGTCGGCGGCGCTCACCACGACCTCGGTGCCCGGTGCCGCACCGGCCAGCGAGGCGAAGTCGCCGAGCCCGTACTCGAGCGAGTCGACGTGCGCCGCGATCACCGCTGATCCTGCGTCGCCGAACGGCGACGGACCGTAGCGGTACCACGACGCCAGCCCCGGGTCCTCGGGCAGGGCCAGGGCCCCGGCGTCGTCGATGCCTTCGGGCAGCACCGACACGTCGATGCCGAGCGCCTGCACCTCGACCCGCGCCGGTTCGGGTACGGCGGGGATCGAGGCAGGGAGGGCGGCGTCGGTGCGGGGCACCTCGGGCACGGCCGGAGCCGCGGCGGCGGTCGAGGGGGCCGGTGAGGGGGTGGCGGCCGGTGCGACCGTTGCCGCGGAGCCGTCGGGGGAGGTCGCCGGGGCGGTGACGGCTGTGGACGCCGGTGCAGAGCATCCGGTCACCACCCCGGCGACGAGGGCCGCGGCGAGGGCGAGGGGTGCACCCGCCCGCGCCACGGCCCGTCGGGTGCTCGACCGCGTCAGCGCGCTGCCTTCGCGACGCTGCGGCGGCGGAGCGCGACACCCGCGCCGGCGGCGAGCACCAGCAGAGCGGATGCGCCGATCACCAGCCCGGTCGGGTCGGCCGGGCGGTTGCTGGCCACGAGACCGGCCGATCCGGCGGGCACGCCGCTCGGGTCGGAGTGCAGGCCGTCGATGGTCTGCACCGCGAGGGCGAGGTTGCCGTCGTCGAGGCTGCCCCAGGCGTAGACGATCGTGTTGACGCCCTCGGCGACGTTCACGTCGGCCGGGCCGATCACGGGCGTGGTGGTGCCGGTCGCGGCGACCGAGGCCGAGACGGTGCCGGCGGGGAGGTTCAGCACCTTCTCGTCGGGGTTCGACAGGTTGCTCACCACGGCGGCTCCGCCCGCGAGCACGTCGACCGCGGGGGCCGCGGCGTCGTGCCTCACGGTCAGCCGGCCCTCGCCGGCGGCCAGTGTGGAGGTGTCGTTGGTGTACAGCGTCGCCGTCGGCTCGCCGGCCGGGGTGAGGTGCGCGACGGCGGTGTAGTTGCCGTTCGCCGCGAGCTGCAGGTCGATCGGGCCGATGGCGGGGGCGGAGGCGTCGGCCGCGTCCGCCGCCGTGATGGCCACCGAGTAGGTTCCGGCCGGCAGGTCGAGGGGGCCGGCGAGGCTGCCCGGGGTGAAGTCGTCGAGCGTCAGCGCGTTGTTGACGTAGACGTCGACGGTGAGGCCGGGAACCGCGTGCAGCACCGAGAGCTTCGCGTCTCCGTCGGCGGCCGAGGCCGGCAGGGCGCCGGCGACCGATCCGCCGAGGGCGATGAGAGCGCCGGCGGCGATGGCGGCGGGGATCTTCTTCTTGTGCATGAGTACCTCCTGGTCGAGCCCCGGGGGGCCGAGAGAAAACTGCTTACGGAAGGCTCTTCCCGCGGTCGCCGCGATTCGGATGCACCCGCCGGTGATTTTTCTGAGACCGCACCCGCGCTGCCCGCTCCGGCCCTCGCAATAGGCTGGGCGGATGGACGAGAACCGCCGCCGGCGACGCATCGCCGAACCCGTCGACCGCTTCGCCACCGGCGAGGAGTTCCCGGAGTACCGGGTCGATCTCGAGCGCATCCGCTTCTCGCCCTACTTCGCCCGGTTGTCGGCCGTGACCCAGGTGATCTCGCCGTCGGGCGTCGGCCAGGTCGTGCACAACCGGCTCACCCACTCGATCAAGGTCACCGCGGTCGCCCGCGCCATCGCGATGCAGCTGACCACGACGGATGCCGCCCAGCGGGAGCTCGTCGACCGGCTCGGCGGCTGCGACCCGGTCGTTGTGCAGGCTGCCGCCAGCGCCCACGACCTCGGCCACCCGCCGTTCGGGCACCTCGGCGAGCAGGTGCTCGACCGCCTCGCCCGCGACCGACTGGGCCTCGCCGAGGGCTTCGAGGGCAACGCGCAGTCGTTCCGCATCCTCTCGGTGCTCGACGTCTGCGAGACCGTCGAGGAGGGGCTGAACCTCACCGCCGCCTCCCGCGCCGCCGTGCTGAAGTACCCGTGGGGCCGCACCCTCTGCCGCCCCGAGATCGACTCCGACGACCCCACCCGCCTGCCGCGCGGCTCCACCGCCAGCCGCTGGGAGACCGCCCCGCCGAAGTTCTCGGCCTACAGCCTCGACCTCGCCGACCTGCTCGACGCCCGCCGCGGCTTCGACGCGATCGCCCCCTGGCAGCAGACGGTCGAGTGCTCGGTGATGGACGTCGCGGACGACATCGCCTACTCCCTGCACGACCTCGACGACTTCTACCGCGCGGGCGTGCTGCAGCAGGCCGCGGTGGCGGTGGAGTTCCGCACCTTCCTGCGCGAGCAGACGGCGCTCGCCGCGCTCGACGCCGACGAGCTGTGGAACCGGATGCCCGGGCACTCCCTCGAGCTCCTGCGCCGCCGCATCGTCTCCCGCGACCCGTGGATCGCCAGCGACGAGACCTTCCGCGCCTCGGTGCAGCGCGTCTCGACCGAGCTCGTGGAGGGCCTGCTCGCCGTGCCCTTCGACGGCTCGAGCCAGACCGAGCGGGCGATCGAGTCGTTCGTGTCGTCGTGGATCGGCCGCCTGCAGCGCTCGGTGCTCGTGCTCGCCGACCCGAACGTGCGCTCGGGCCACGTGTCGCTCCTGCCCGACGCCTGGCACGACGTGACCGTGCTGAAGTTCGTGCACACCCGCTTCGTGATCGACCGCCCCGACTTCGCCACCTACCAACGCGGCCAGGCCCGGGTGCTCGACACCCTCGTCACCGAGCTCGACTCCTGGCTCGACGACCCGCGGGACGGCGCCCGGGCGCCGCAGAAGCTGCTCGACTTCGTGGAGCTCGCGACCGACGGGTACTTCCGGCTGCGGGCTGATGCACCCGAGTGGCTGCCCGAGGACGCCGACGCCCCGGGCTCCGGCCGCCCGACCACCGACCCCGTCGCCCTGGCGCGCTTCGGCCGGGCCCGCGGCATCCTGGACTACGTCGCCTCGCTCACCGACGAGCAGGCGACCGCCCTCGCCTCGCGCCTCCGCGGCGACCGCGAACCCTGGGCCTTCGGCAGCTGACGGTGCCCTGTTCACCGATCGTCTCCTGCTGTTCACCTGAGGTCGCCACCATGGGCGCATGACCACCGCGCAGCCCACGCTCGACCGGAGCGCGCTGGCCGCTCCGGCCCGCACGCTCGTCGACATCCTGCGGGAGACCGTCGCCGCGCATCCGGAGGCCTCGGCCCTCGACGACGGCGACGGCGCCCTGAGCTACCGCGAGCTGATGGCGCGGGTGATCGCCGTCGCGGCCGAGCTGCACGCCGCGGGTGTGCGCCGGGGCGACCGGGTGGGCGTGCGGATGGCGTCGGGCCACCGCGAGCTGTACGTCGGCATCCTCGCGGTGCTCGCGGCGGGGGCGGCCTACGTGCCGGTCGACGTCGACGACCCCGAGGAGCGCGCCGAGCTCGTCTTCGGCGAGGCCGACGTCGTGGGAGTGCTGACCGGCTCGCTGCGCTACCGCGCCCGCACGACGCCCGCCGCCGAGGTCGCGCTCGTCGACGCGGATGCCCGTGATCCCCACCCGAGCACGGCGGCGCTGCCCGTCGTCTCGCCGCCCCGCCCCGAGGACGACGCCTGGATCATCTTCACCTCGGGATCGACCGGCACCCCGAAGGGCGTCGCCGTCAGCCACCGCTCGGCCGCGGCCTTCGTCGACGCCGAGTCGCGGCTGTTCGTCGTCGACGAGCCGCTCGGCCCGGGCGACCGGGTGCTGGCCGGGCTCTCCGTGGCCTTCGACGCCTCGTGCGAGGAGATGTGGCTCGCCTGGGCGCACGGGGCCTGCCTCGTGCCCGCCCCGCGCTCGCTCGTACGCAGCGGCATGGACCTGGGGCCCTGGCTCACCGCCCGCGGCATCTCCGTCGTCTCGACCGTGCCGACGCTCGCCGCGCTCTGGCCGGCGGAGTCGCTCGAGAACGTGCGCCTGCTGATCTTCGGCGGCGAGGCGGTGCCGGCCGAGCTCGGCCAGCGGCTCGCCACCCCGGGCCGCGAGGTCTGGAACACCTACGGCCCGACCGAGGCCACCGTCGTCGCCTGCGCCGCCCCGCTCGGCGGCGACGGCCCCGTGCGCATCGGGCTGCCGCTGGACGGCTGGGAGCTGGCGGTGGTCGACGAGAACGGCGAGCCGGTCGCGCCCGGAGCATCCGGAGAGCTGATCATCGGGGGAGTGGGGCTCGCCCGCTACCTCGACCCCGCGAAGGACGCCGAGAAGTACGCGCCGATGCCGTCGCTCGGCTGGGAGCGCGCCTACCGCTCGGGCGACCTCGTGCGCTACGACCCCGAGGGGCTGGTGTTCCAGGGCCGCGCCGACGACCAGGTGAAGGTCGGAGGCCGGCGGATCGAGCTCGGCGAGATCGAGGCCGCGCTGCAGGCGCTGCCGGGGGTTGCGGGCGCCGCCGTCACCGTGCAGCAGACCGCGGCCGGCACCGCGATGCTCGTCGGCTACGTCGTGGCGCCCGGATTCGACCGCGAGGCCGCCGTCGCGCGCCTGCGTGAAGAGCTGCCCGCCGCGCTCGTGCCGCTGATCGCCGTGCTCGACGAGCTGCCCGTGCGGGTGTCGGGCAAGGTCGACAAGAAGGCGCTGCCGTGGCCCCTCCCGGGCGCGGCGCCCATCGGCGAGGGCGACGCCCCCGCGATCGACGACCCCTTCACCGCGCGCCTCGCCGCCCTCTGGACGGGGGTGCTCGGGGCCTCCGTCACCGACGACCGCTCGAACTTCTTCGACCTCGGCGGCGGCTCGCTGGCGGCGGCCCAGCTGGTCGCCGGCGTGCGCGAGATCGATCCCGAGTTCACCGTCGCCGACGTCTACGCGCACCCGCGGCTCGGCGCGATGGCCGACGAGCTGCGCTCCCGCTCCGATGAGGCGGATGCCGCGGGCACCCCGGCCGGGCCGGGTCGCGAGCCGGTCGCGCCCACCCCGCGACGCATGCAGGTGCTGCAGACGGTGCTCGGCATCCCGCTGTTCGTGCTCGCCGGGCTGCGCTGGCTGGTCTACCTCTTCACCGCCTCCGCGATCCTCGTGCCGTTCGGCGGCTTCGACTGGCTGCCGACCGTGCCGCTCTGGGCGTTGATCGTCGGGCTCGTGCTGTTCGCCACCCCGTTCGGGCGGATGGGCATCTCGGTCGTGGCGTCACGGCTGCTGCTGCGCGGGCTGCAGCCGGGCGATCATCCTCGCGGCGGCTCGTGGCACCTGCGGCTCTGGCTCGCCGAGCAGATCGCGCACCAGGTGGGGGCCGTCAGTCTCGCCGGAGCACCGTGGATCGCCCTCTACGCCCGCGCGCTCGGCGCCCGCATCGCCGACGACGTCGACCTGCACGCGCTGCCGCCCGTCACCGGATTCCTCACGATCGGGCGCGGCGCCGCCGTCGAGCCGGAGGTCGACCTCTCGGGGTACTGGGTCGACGGCGACGTGCTGAGGGTCGGCGCGGTGCGCATCGGGGCGGGATCCAGCATCGGTGCCCGCAGCACGCTGCTGCCCGGCACCCGCATCGGCAAGCGGGCCGAGATCGACCCGGGCTCCTCGGTGTTCGGCCGGGTGCCGTCGGGTCAGCGCTGGGCCGGCTCGCCCGCCGCCCGGGTCGGGAAGGCCCGCGGCTGGTGGCCCGAGGAGCGGCCGGCCCGCCGGCCCGCCTGGCTGATCGCCTACGGCGTCTCGTCGCTGGTGCTCGCGCTGGTGCCCGTCGTCGCCTTCGCGGCCGGGGCCCTCGTGGTGCTGGCGGCCGCTCGGGGAGCCGGTGATCTCGGCGACGCGGCCATCCGGAGCCTCGCCGCGGTGGTGCCCGGCACCCTCGTCGCCGGCGTCGTGCTGGCCGTGCTCGTCGTCGTGATCACACGGCTGCTCGGGCTCGGCGTGAGCGAGGGCGTTCACGCGGTGCGGGGGCGGGTGGGCTGGCAGATCTGGTCGACCGAGCGGCTGCTCGACCAGGCCCGCACACTGCTCTTCCCGCTGTACTCCGGGCTGTTCACGCCCGTCTGGCTGCGGCTGCTCGGTGCCCGCATCGGGCGCGACGTCGAGGCCTCGACGGTGCTGCTGATCCCGGCCATGACGACGGTGCGCGACGGGGCCTTCCTCGCCGACGACACCCTCGTGGCCTCCTACGAGCTCGGCGGGGGCTGGATGCACGTGGCCCGCGCCGAGATCGGCGAACGCGCCTTCCTCGGCAACTCCGGCATGGCCGCGCCCGGGCACCGGGTGCCCCGCGACGGCCTCGTCGCCGTGCTCTCGTCGGCGCCCCGGAAGGCCAAGAACGGCTCGTCGTGGCTCGGCTCGCCGCCGGTGCGCCTGCGCCGCACGGCCGCCGAGGGCGACCTCAGCCGCACGTTCGCGCCGCCCGCGCGGCTGCGGGTCGCGCGCATCCTGTGGGAGCTGCTGCGCGTGGTTCCCGTGATCGTCACCTGCGCGATCGGGCTGGCGGTCGTGTTCGCGCTCGCGGCGCTCGCCTCCGTGGGGCTGTGGCTCGCGGTGGTGCTGAGCGGGGTCGTGCTGCTTATCGCCGGAGCGGTGGCCGCGGGGGTCAGCACGGCGGCGAAATGGGTGCTGATCGGGCGGATCCGGCGGGCCGAGCATCCGCTCTGGTCGAGCTTCGTCTGGCGGAGCGAGGTCGCCGACACCTTCACCGAGATGGTCGCGGCGCCCTGGTTCGCGCAGGCCGCGACGGGCACCCCGGCGCTCATCTGGTGGCTGCGGAGCCTCGGCGCGAAGATCGGGACGGGCGTCTGGTGCGAGACCTACTGGCTGCCCGAGGCCGACCTCGTGACCCTCGCCGACGCGTCGACCGTGAACCGGGGATGTGTGGTTCAGACGCATCTGTTCCATGATCGGATCATGAGCCTCGACACCGTTGACCTCGACCGGGGGGCGACCCTCGGCCCGCACAGCGTCATCCTGCCGGCGGCGCGGATCGCCGCCGACGGCACCGTGGGGCCGGCGTCGCTCGTGATGCGGGGCGACACGGTGCCCGCGGGGAGCCGCTGGAGCGGGAACCCGATCGGGCCGTGGCGCGAGGTCCGGACGGCCGAGTACCGGTGGGCGGCGCTGGCGGGGCGGGGTGCCGGCGCGGCGTCTGACGCGTCGGCTGCGCCTGGGCCTGGTGCGCCTGATGCCTTGGCTGAGCAGGGCGGCTCGTGACCGGGCGCGGCGTCGCCTTCTCGGGAGACCCCTACACGCCGGGCGTCGGCACCTGGTCGTACCGGGTCGAGCACTACGACCTCGACCTCGACTACCGGGTCGAGACGAACCGGCTCGACGGGGTCGCCGTGATCACGGCGGTGGCGGTGGTCGACCTCGACCGCATCGACCTCGGTCTCTCGAAGCTCAAGGCCTCGAAGGTGAAGGTCGACGGCGCCCGGCCGGCGCGCGTCTCGCAGGCCTCGCACGTGCTCTCGGTGCGGCCGTCCGCGGTCATCCCGGCCGGGCAGCGCTTCACGGTGCGGGTCGAGTACGGCGGGCGGCCGGGTCCCCGGCGCAGCACCTGGGGGCCGCTCGGCTGGGAGGAACTCGCCGACGGCGTGCTCACGGCGTCGCAGCCGATCGGCTCGTCGACGTGGTTCCCGTGCAACGACCGGCCCGAGGACAAGGCGGCCTACCGCATCCGGGTCGCCGTCGAAGAGGGCTACACCGTGGCCGCGAGCGGGCGGCTCATCGAGCGCACGAGCCGCAGCGGGCGCAGCAGCTGGCTCTACGAACAGGATGCTCCGACCTCGGCGTATCTCGCGACCGTGCAGATCGGGCACTACACGGTGCGGTCGAGCCGAGGCCCCGTGCCCGTCGACCGCTACCACCCGGCGGAGCTCAGGGCGCGAGTCGACGAGGACTTCGCCCGGCTCCCCGACATGATCGCCTTCTTCGAGCGGGTGTTCGGGCCGTACCCGTTCTCGCGCTACGCCGTGGTCGTCACCGAGGACGAGCTCGAGATCCCGCTCGAGGCGCAGGCGATGGCGATCTTCGGGGCGAACCACGTCGACGGCCGGCACGGCAGCGACCGGCTGATCGCCCACGAGCTCGCGCACCAGTGGTTCGGCAACAGCGTCGGCGTGAAGGCCTGGCGCGACATCTGGCTGAACGAGGGCTTCGCCTGCTATGCCGAGTGGTTGTGGTCCCAGGAGCGGGGCGGGCCATCGGCGGATGCGCTGGCCCGCGAGCACCACCGGATGCTCGCCGCCGCCCCGCAGGACCTCGTGGTCGCCGACCCCGGACCGGTGGCGATGTTCGACGACCGCGTCTACAAGCGCGGGGCGCTGACGCTGCACGCGCTGCGCCTGACGATCGGCGACGCGGCGTTCTTCGAGGTGCTGCGCTCCTGGACGGCGGCGCACCGCCACGGCAGCGCCGACACCGCGGCGTTCACGGCGCACGCGGCCGCGGTCGCGGGGCGCCCCCTGGCGCCGCTCTTCGCGGCGTGGCTGCACGCCACGCCCCTCCCGCCCCTGCCTTCCTCGCCCTGACGCCCGGCGAGCGCCGCTGAGTCGCGGCAGAGTGTCGCGAATCGGCTTGAGTCGCGGCACAAGGTCGCACTTCGCCGCGACTCACCCGACGGGGCACGCGGGATAGGCGGGTCAGGCGGGGAGGGGGGCCGCGAGCGGCAGCGGGCGCCAGGTGACCACGGGCACCGTGGGCTTGGCCGACGGCTTGCGGGGGAGGATGGCGACGGAGGCCCGTACCGCGTCGTCCAGGCGCAGGTCGGCCACGGCGTAGACCGGCGCGGCCTCGCCGTCGGGGCGCGGAGGGTCTCCGGCGACGGTGGCCGTGAGGGCGCCCGCGTCGCGGCGGAGCAGCACGGCCGAGGGGTCGACGCGGAGGGCGCGGCCGTCGGCCTTGAGCACCGCCTCGATGCGCGTCCAGTGCTGCACCGGGTCCCAGGAGCGGCCCGAGGGTCGGGCGGCCGGCGGCACGAGCGCCGCGATCGCAGCCATCGCCTCGACCGGCGAATCGGCGAGCTCGACGTCGATGCCGACGGCGCCTGACCAGCTCGCCGCGACCGCCACACCCGCCGCGCAGTGGGCGATGCTGATGCTGAGCGGGCGGCCCTTGGGCTTCCGCACGTCGACGTGGGGGCGTCCGTGCGGTCCGCCGCAGTCGGGGCAGAGCGCCCAGACGGTCACCTCGTCCGGCGTCGGCGCCTCGGCACCCGGGGCGGGGCGCGCGAGCTCGGCCGCGAGGTGCCGCACGGCGACGCGCCCGAGCACGAATCGCGCCGCGACGTCGGGGTCGTGGGTGGTGGCGGCGCGCATCCGCTCTTCGTCGCTGAGCAGGGGCAGCAGGGCGGCCACGTCGGGCACCTCGGCATCGGATGCCGGCAGCGGCACCCAGCGCACGTGCACCTGCGGGGTCACCACGACGGCCCGCCGGGAGTCGCAGTCGCCCCGTCGCCCGGCGGCGCCGCCTCGTTCTCACCGCGCTCGTACACGTCGGCCGCCGAACCCACGATCAGCGGATCGGGCAGCCCGACGATCGACTCGTCCTTGCCGTCGTAGTCGTACAGGCTCAGCACGTGCCGCATCGCCTCGAGCCTGGCCCGCTTCTTGTCGTTGCTCTTGACCACGGTCCAGGGCGCGTCGGCGGTGTCGGTGGCGGCGAACATCGCCTCCTTGGCGGCGGTGTAGCGCTGCCACTTGTCGAGCGACTCGAGGTCCATCGGCGAGAGCTTCCACTGCCGAACCGGGTCGACCATGCGGATGGCGAAGCGGGTGCGCTGCTCATCGGCCGAGACCGAGAACCAGAGCTTCACGAGGTCGATGCCGTCACCCGTGAGCATGCTCTCGAACAGCGGGGCCTGCCGCATGAACTCGTCGTACTGCTCGTCGGTGCAGAAGCCCATCACACGCTCGACGCCCGCCCGGTTGTACCAGGAGCGGTCGAACAGCACCATCTCGCCCGCAGCCGGCAGATGCTGCACGTAGCGCTGGAAGTACCACTGCGACGACTCGCGCTCGGTCGGCTTCTCCAGCGCCACCACCCGGGCGCCGCGCGGGTTCAGGTGCTCGGTGAAGCGCTTGATCGTGCCGCCCTTGCCGGCGGCGTCGCGGCCCTCGAACACGATCACGAGGCGGCGTCCGTGCAGCTTGATCCAGTTCTGCAGCTTCAGCAGCTCGATCTGCAGCAGGCGCTTGCCCGCCTCGTAGTCGGCGCGGTCGAGGCGCTCG
Organism: Herbiconiux sp. VKM Ac-2851; assembly: GCF_013205105.1. NCBI lineage: Bacteria > Bacillati > Actinomycetota > Actinomycetes > Micrococcales > Microbacteriaceae > Herbiconiux > Herbiconiux sp. VKM Ac-2851. Next base: position 195,703 of record NZ_JABMLJ010000004.1, read on the forward strand.
TCGTAGGGGTAGCCCTCGCGCCAGGTGTCGACGGGGGCGCCGTCGGTGCCGAGGAGCACCGGGTCGTCGTCATCGTCGTCGAGCACCGAGTGCTTGAGCAGGTCGTCGAGGTCGGCGGGAACGGCCCAGCCGTTGAACAGCGTCACGTCGGCACCGTAGCGGGCGTCGGCGAACAGCGGATGAACGGCGGGGGTCGTGGCCGCTACGACCCGTCGCGCAGCTCGCCGAGCGTCCCGGGCACGAACGCGATCTCGTCGAAGACCGCCGTGCAGCTGTCGCCCATCGGCGCCTGGGCCATGAAGCCGACGTGCACCGGCGCGTCGCTCGCCAGCCGGAACACCCGGACGAAGCGCCACAGGACCCCGTCGGCCGAGGAGTGGAACGCCCACGCCGGACCCACGCGCGACACCCGGAGGAACACGGCGTCGCCGTCGACGTCGGTGGAGTTCACGTCGTCGGAGAACTCGTTCGTGACGACGCTGACGACCATTGCGGTGCCCTGGGGGGACCACTCGAAGCAGACCTTGGCCCAGTGCGTCTCGTCGACCCAGATCGCGAGCACGCCGGCGTCGAAGGTGGTGCGCTCGCCCTCGACGCGCACGCGGGCCGAGAGCCGGAAGTCGCCCTCGGGCACGAAGCCGAGGCTCGTCGAGCGGTGCTGGGGCTCGGCGCCGCCGGCGTCGTTGGTCCAGTCGGTGCCGGCCGCGGCGGTCAGCGTGAGGGCGCCGCCGTCGATCACCGCCTCCCCCTCTCCGCGGCTCCATTCGAGATCGGTCAGGGCTGGCATCGTCGTCGACATGCCCCCATCCAACCGCATCCCGCCGCCCGCGCGCCGTCGTGTGAGCGGCGCGTGAGGATACCCGGGCGCGGCGTCAGGATCGCGTGAGGAGCGCCGGCACGGGCATCCGCCCGGCGTAGACCTGTCGCATGACCCTCACGTCGATCCTCCCCACGCTCCGCCTCAGCATCCCCGACCCGCTCGCGATCGACCGGTGGCCCGAGTGGGCGGTGCCGACGGTGTGCGACGTCGTGGTGTCCGGCGTCTCGCTGCGCCGGCTCGTCGAGGTCTGCGGCAGCCCGTGCGTGCACGTGGCGGCCGCGGTGGTGCCGGGCACGCACGGACGTCCATCCGATCTGGCGCAGAGCTCGGTCGTGGTGGCCACCGTGCTGACGGTCGCGGGCGGGCGGCTCGAGCTCGACGCCGACCTCGAGCGGGTGCCGGCGGTGCTGGCTGAGGCACGCCTGGTCGGCCGGGCCTCGGCGTGCCGCACCCGCGACCTCGCGCTGCCTGACGGCGCCGTGCTGGCGCTCCCCACCGACCTCGCGGCGGGCGACCTCGTCGCCGTCCCCTGCCCGGGTGCCCTCGCCCGTCGCGACGTGCTACCGGTCTGAGCTACCGCTCGCGGGTCCACACTCCGTCGGCGAGCTCCGTCCAGCCCTCGTCGTCGGGCATCCTCCGCGAGAGCGCGTATTCGGCGCCTCCGGGAACACCCATCGTCAGCGGCATTCCCCCTGAGCAGCCGGCGACCGGGTCGTCGCTTGCCACGACGAGACAGGCGGACGTGCCGCTCATCGGTTCGGCCTCGTTGGCCGCGGACGCGGCGTAGAGGGTGACGCGGTCATCCTCGAACAGCAGCCGGGTGGACTCGGGATCGATCGAGTCGGCGAAGAGGGTCACCAGATCATCGGGCAGCGCGTCGGCATCGACACGGTCACGCTGGTAGGCCTCGAGCGCGGCCAGCGAGTTCGCTGCCGGCGTGCATCCGGCCAGCGTCACCGCCGCGACGGCCAGGGCGAGCCCGAGGAGCAGGCGGCGGGGCAGGGTCGGCACGGGCGCCTCCTTCGGTCGTGCGGCCATCTTCGCACAGGTGTCGAATTGTGGGGCGGATGCTCGTGTCGGGGGTTCGCGCTAGCCTCCCTCCATGGTCATCACCTCTCGCGCCGACGTGCTCGATGCCTGTGCCGCGCTGCCCGCGACCACCGACGAGCGTCCGTTCGGGCCCGAGACCGCGGTCGCGAAGGTCGTGGGCAAGGTGTTCGCGCTCACCGACCTCGACTCCGAGGTCGAGACCGTCACGCTCAAGGCGGCCCCGGCGCACGCCGAGGCGCTCGTGCGCGACCACCCGTACATCCGGCCGGGGTACCACATGAACAAGCGCCACTGGGTGACGGTCACGCTCGGCCCCGAGACCGACGGCGAGCTCGTGTTCGACCTGATCGTGAACTCCTACGATCTCGTGGTGGCGGGCCTCCCGCGCGCGCAGCGTCCCTGAGGGCGCCCGGGTCGCGCAGAAGTCCCTCGGGCGCGCCACGAAGGGCCATCGCCGCTACCCGGAAGGGGGGGCGGGTCAGACGCGCCAGTGGCGGAGGGCACCCGGCACCGCGCCCGCGGCGGCGAGGCGGCCGTGCGCGAAGTCGCCCCACACCCGCCGCACCTCGCGGCCGGCCGCGGCCAGAGAGGCCGGCGTCGCGCCCGCCACGAGAGCCGCCCGCGACCACGTGTCCCCGGTGCCGAAGAGCAGCGGGAGGTCGATCGTGTGGCAGGCGCCGTACGGGTTTCCGGGGGCCGCCCACGAGATCACGTAGCGGTGGGCGACGCCGCCCGCCCGTGCGTGCCGCCGCGCGAACACCGCCGCCGGGCGACCGTAGACGATGCGGGTGACGAGGGCGACGAGCATCCGCTGCACGGCCCCGCCCACCACCGGCAGGGAGGCCAACCGCTTCACCGCCGGAACCCGTGCCACGAACAGCCGCGCCTCCTCGGCGGTGTTGCCGACGAGCACCTCGATCGACGGCGCCACCGCCCGCCATGCCGCCTCGACCAGCGGCTCGGGCGGCAGCGGATCGTGCCCGTACTGCGTGCCGAACGGCATCCCGGCGAGCAGCCCGTAGCGCTTGGCGGGGGCGGCGACCCGCTCCTGCAGGGCGACCACGTCGTCGGCGTCCATCGTGGGCGTGACCGCGGACGCCACCTGCCCCATCGCCTCGCTCATCCGCGCCCGGCCGCGCGCGATGCCGAGCGGGGCGCTCTGGATGATGGCCCGCGCGAAGAGCCGGGGCGCCTCCGGGAGCGTCATCAGGTGCGCGACCGCGTCGCCGCCCGCCGACTCACCGAAGGCCGTCACCCGGCGCGGGTCGCCCCCGAAGGCGGCGATGTTGCGCTGCACCCAGCGGAACGCCTCGAGCTGGTCAAGGAGGCCGAGGTTCGCCGGACGGTCGCCGGAGGCGAGGTAGCCGAAGAGGCCGAGGCGGTAGGTCACGGCCACCACGATCACGCGCTGCTCGCGCACGAGCGGCGCCGGATCCATGATCGCCAGGTCGCCGGCGCCCGAGGTGTACGAGCCGCCGTGGATCCAGACCATCACCGGCACCCGCTCACCCTCGGCGAGGTCGCCGGGCAGCGTGATCGTCAGCCGCTGGCAGTGCTCGTCGGCCGCCAGCTCGCCCCAGCGGGTGCCGAGCACCTCGTCGAGGAACGCGTTCGGCGGCTGCGGGCAGGCGGGCGCGGGCTCGACGGCGACCCGCACATCCGTCCATGCCTCCACCGGCATAGGCCGCTCGAACCTCTCGGCGTGCGCGTACGGCACACCCTGCACCCGCACGACGTCGCCGTCACGCCGCCCCTCGAGGGGCCCGCACGGCGGGTGGAAGACGCTCACCTCTCCATGATCCCGGATGCGCGCTGAGAGCATCCCGCACGCCGCACCCCCCCCGGCCACCCCAGACCTCGCGCGCCCGCCCACCCCAGCCTGCGCGCGCCCGCGCTGCCCCCCCCCACCCCCGTCTGGGCGGTTTTCCAGCCGCCCCCGCTACGCTGGAGCGCATGGACGACCCTCCCCATCACAGACCCGTGCCCCTTGCCGACCAGAACCACGGCGCTCACCCGTTAGGTGCAGCCCGCGCGCTCACTCGCAGGGGGCCCACCCTTGTCTGAGCTGATCATGCTCGCGATCGGCCTCGTGCTGACCGTCGGCACCGGGCTCTTCGTCGCCAGCGAGTTCGCCCTCGTCAACCTCGACCGTCACGACCTCGAGCAGCGCCAGGCGCGCGGCGAGAAGCGGCTCGGCTCCACCATCTCCGCCCTGCGCATCACCTCGACCCACCTCTCGGGCGCGCAGCTCGGCATCACCCTCACCACCCTCCTCACGGGCTACACCTTCGAGCCGGCCATCTCCTCGCTCCTCCGCGAGCCGCTGATCGGCGTCGGCATCCCCGAGACGGTGGTCCCCGGCATCGGGGCGGTGCTGGGCATCCTGATCGCCACCCTGTTCTCGATGGTCATCGGCGAGCTCGTGCCGAAGAACTTCGCGCTGGCGCTGCCCCGGCAGACCGCGAAGATCGTGGTGCCGTTCCAGGTGCTCTTCACGACGATCTTCAAGCCGGTCATCCTGCTGTTCAACAACACGGCCAATGCGCTCATCCGCGCGATGGGCATCGAGCCGAAGGAGGAGCTCTCGGGCGCCCGCTCGGCCGAGGAGCTCGGCTCGCTCGTGCGCCGCTCCGCCCTCGAGGGCATGCTCGACACCGACCACGCGACGCTGCTCGGCCGCACCCTCACCTTCTCCGAGCGCGAGACCGCCGACGTCATGACGCCCCGCGTGCGCATGGCGAGCGTCACCCCCGCCGACACCGCGGCCGACGTCGTGGCACTCGCGCAGCGCACCGGTTTCTCGCGCTTCCCGGTCACGGGCACGAGCGTCGACGACATCGTCGGCGTCGTGCACGTCAAGCAGGGCTTCGGCATCGATCCGGATGCCCGGCCGGCCGTCACCGTCGCCGAGCTCATGGTCGACCCGCTCTTCGTGCCCGAATCGATGGGCATCGACACGCTGCTCGGCCTCCTCCGCCGCAACGGCTTCCAGATCGCGATCGCGACCGACGAGCACGGCGGAACGGCCGGCATCGTCACCCTGGAGGACCTGGTGGAGGAGCTCGTCGGCGAGCTCGAGGACGAGCACGACCGCCTCCGTGCGGGCATAGTGCGCACGGGACGCTCGATCACGTTCGACGCGAGCCTCCGGCCCGACGAGCTGCAGGCCCGCACGGGCATCCGCGTGCCCACCGAGGACGACCACGAGACAGTCGCCGGCTACGTGATCGACGAGCTCGACCGCCTGCCCGAGCTCGGCGACGAGATCGGCATCGACGGCGGCGTGCTGCGGGTCGAGCGGGTCGACGGGCTGCGGCTCGACCGGCTGCGCTTCATCCCCGAGGAGCTGCCCGCCGACGCCGCGACCGCGAGCCCGGCCGACGGCACGCCGGCCGACGGCACGCCCGCCGATGGCACCCCCGCCGAAGGCACCCCTGCCACCCTTCTCGACGCCCGACTGGAGGAGCAGCGATGAACGACATCGTTCCCGGAATCGTGTGGCTCGTCGTGCTGCTCGTCGTCAACGCCTTCTTCGTCGGCGCCGAGTTCGCCGTGATCTCGGCCCGCCGCTCGCAGATCGAGCCGCGCGCCGAGGCCGGCAGCAAGGCCGCGAAGACGACGCTCTGGGCCATGGAGCACGCCACGCTCATGCTGGCCACCAGCCAGCTCGGCATCACCGTGTGCTCGCTGGTCATCCTGAACGTCTCGGAGCCGGCCATCCACCACCTGCTCGAGTACCCGCTCGCGCTCACCCCGCTCAGCCCCGAGCTGATCGGCGGGGTCGCGTTCGTGATCGCGCTCGTGCTGGTGACATTCCTGCACGTGGTCTTCGGCGAGATGGTGCCGAAGAACCTCAGCTTCTCGGTGCCCGACCGCGCCGCGCTCATCCTCGCGCCGCCATTGGTCTTCGTGTCGAAGGTCGTGCGCCCGGTGATCTGGACGCTGAACGGGCTGGCGAACCTCATCCTGCGCGCCTTCACGGTGACGCCGAAAGACGAGGCGACCAGCTCGTACACCCTCGACGAGGTCGCGTCGATCGTCGAGCAGTCGACCCGCGAGGGGGTGCTGACGGATGCGTCGGGCACCCTCACCGCCGCGTTCGAGTTCACGACGAAGAAGGTGCGCGACGTCGAGGTGCCGATCGCCGAGATGGTGCTGCTGCCCGCCGGGGCGACCCCGCGGGACATCCAGCGGGCGGTCGCGTCGCACGGCTTCTCGCGCTACATCCTCACGGACGCGGCGGGGGAGCCCGAGGGGTACCTGCACCTGAAGGACGTGATGGATCTGGCGGGCGACGCCTTCGACGCGCCCGTGCCCGGGAAGCGCATCCGTCGCCTGACCTCGGTGGCGCGTGACGCCGATCTCGAGGACGCCCTCGAGGGCATGCGCCGCCGTGGATCGCACGTGGCCCGCTCGCTGACGGCCGAGGGCGAGGTCACGGGCGTGCTCTTCCTCGAGGACATCATCGAGGAGCTCGTCGGCGAGGTCTCCGACGCGACGAGCGCCTGACGCAGAAATCGACTTGGCCCTAGCCGTTCGAAAACCCGAGGGTTGACGACGGCTAGGGCCAAGTCGATCGGATGCCCGTGCGGGCCCGAGGGTCAGTGCACGGGCAGCGCGGCCGACGAGGGGTCGGCGGCCTGGGGGAGCAGCTCGTCCTTCGAGCCGCGGATGAGCGTCGCCGCGATGATCGACGCCAGCACGAGGCCGACGGCCGAGGCGAGGAACGCCGCCGAGTAGCCGCTCGTGAAGGCCTGCAGCTGCGCGACCCCGGCCGCGGTGCCCGCGGCGGGGTCGAACCCGGATACGGCCGAGGCGTAGATCGCGGTGAAGACCGACAGACCGATCGACCCGCCGATCTGCATCGCCGAGTTCGCGGTGGCCGAGGCGGCGCCCGCGTCGTGCGGGGCGACACCCGAGAGCGCGAGGTTCTGCAGCGGCACGAAGACCATCGCCATGCCGACGCCGATCACGATCAGCGCGGGCAGCACCTGCACGAGATACGAGCCGTCCGCCGTGATGAAGCTGAGGTACACCAGGCCGGCGGCGGCGATCAGCGGCCCGCCGATCATCAGCGGGCGCGGTCCGATCGCGGGCAGCAGCTTCGTGGCGATGGGCGCGACGACCATGATCACCGCGGTCATCGGCAGGCTGGCGAGCCCGGCGGGCAGCGGGTCGAGCCCGAGCACGATCTGCAGGTGGAACGCCAGATACAGCATCGCGCCGATCATCACGCTGCCGACGAGCGCCTGCACGAGGAAGGCGCCGCCGCGCACGCGGTTGGTGACGATCCGGAGCGGCAGCAGGGGCTGCGCCACGCGGCGCTCGATCACGACGAAGAGCACGAGGAGGCCGACGCCCAGCGCGAGGAAGCCGATCGTGTCGAGTTCGCCCCAGCCGCCCTCGGCCAGGCTGAAGCCGTAGACCAGCGAGCCGAGCCCGAGGGTGACCGTGATGGCGCCGAGCACGTCGTAGCGGTTGTCGCCCTCGGCCTTGGACTCCTTGACCAGCAGCATTCCGCCGATCAGCCCGATGATCACGAAGAAGACGTTGACGAGCAGGCACCAGCGCCAGTCGGCGAACTCGGTGAGCACGCCGCCCAGCACGAGGCCGACGGCGGCACCCGCACCCGCGACCGTGCCGAACACGGCGAAGGCGGTGTTGCGCTCGCGGCCGCCGGGGAAGGTGACGGTCAGCAGCGCCAGGGCGGCGGGGGCGAGCAGGGCGGCGAAGACGCCCTGCAGCCCGCGGGCGAGGATCAGCTCGGTGCCGTTCTGCGCCAGGCCGCCGAAGGCGGAGGCGACGCCGAAGCCGAGCATGCCGACGAGGTAGGTGCGCTTACGGCCCCAGTAGTCGGCGATGCGCCCGCCGAGCAGCAGCAGCGCGCCGAAGGCGAGCGCGTAGGCGGTGACGACCCACTGGCGCTCGATGTCGCTCAGGCCGAGCTGCTCCTGCGCCTGGGGCAGGGCGATGTTGACGATGGTGCCGTCGAGCACGACCACGAGCTGGGTGAGCGCGAGCACGACGAGGGCCCACCACCGGTTCGGGGTGCGGCGGGCGGATGAGACGGCTTGAGACATAGAGATGACCTCCGGGCTTCGATGCGGATGCGGGGATGCCGGAGGTTTTCAGCCTCGGATCGGCCACGCCCTGCCGCGCACCTGGCGCGGGGCCCGCGGGCGCTGAAGGCAGCCCGGGGGCACGAGGGAAGGGGACCGACCACACCAACGGGGGTTGGTCAGACCGACAGCCTACCCCGCCGGAGACCAGGCTCGTAAGTAGGCCTCCCGGATCGCGGGCTCGAGCGACTCCTGCAGCCGCCGCCACGTCGGCAGCTGCGCCTCGAGATACGCCGACGCTTCCGCACGGAACTCCGCCAGCAGGGCGTCCTCGTCGACCAGCGTGCTGCGGCCGTCCCGCAGCACGCACCGTCCGTCGACCCAGACCTCGGCGATCGAGGCACCGTTCTCGGCGAACACGAGCTGCTGCGCGGCGTCGTTCAGCGGCGTGAAGGCGGTGGTCGCCGCGAGGTCGTAGACCACGAGGTCGGCGGCGAGCCCCGGGGTGAGCGATCCGGTGCGGTCGCCCCAGCCGCCGGCGCGGGCGCCGGCGACCGTTCCGGCGTGCAGCACCTCGGAGACGAGCGGCCACCGCCGGTAGTCGGGTTCGCCCAGGGTGTGGGCGAGCGCGGTCTGCTTCAGCACGTCGAGCATCCGCATCGTGTCGTTGCTCGAGGCCCCGTCGGAGCCGAGCGCCACCCGCACGCCCGCGTCGTGCATCGCCCGCCAGGGCAGCGTGCCCGAGCCGAGCTTGAGGTTCGAGATCGGGTTGTGGGCCACGGTCGCGCCCGAGGCCGCCAGCAGCTCGAGGTCGTGCGGGGTGAGCCAGATGCCGTGCGCGGCGGTGAGGTTCGGCCCGAGCACGCCGAGTGCGTCGAGGTGCTCGACGATGGTGCGGCCGGGATAGCGGCTGAGTGCCAGGGTCTGCTGCAGCTTCGTCTCGAGCAGGTGCGTGTGCAGCACCTCGCCGTGCTCGCGGGCCTGGTCCGCCGCCCGCACCAGGAACTCGTCGGTGACGCGCTGCGGGGCGCTCGGCGAGAGGGCGTAGCGGATGCGGGGGTACTGCCGGGCGAGCATCCGCGCCTCGGCCGAGAACGCGAAGAACGCCTCCTGCACCACGGCGCTCGGCGGCATCGAATCGCGGCTCGCGGCCAGCACCTCGGCGGGCAGCACCTCGTCGGCGAAGGGCAGGCGGTCGACGATGGGCACGTCGATGCCGGTTCCGGTGCAGGTGGCGCGGATGCCCGTGGTGTCGTACGCCCGGAAGACCTCCGCGATGCCGGCCGGAGTCTGGCCGGGCAGCTCGCCGGTGTCGTCGAGCAGCGTGGTGGCACCGCCCCGCAGCGACTCGAGCGCGGCGACCACCGTGCGGAGGTGGGCCAGTCGGTCGGGCACAGGCGCGACCCCGGTGGGCGGGTAGCTGAGCAGCGTCCACACCTCGAGCGGCAGCGGCGCGCTCGTGCCCCGCAGCAGGATCTCCCACGAGTGCGTGTGCGCGTTCACCAGCCCGGGCGTCAGCAGCAGCCCGCTCGCGTCGATCACGGTGGTGCCGGGCGAGGGCTCCGGTCGGCCGGGCAGCGACACGTCGGCGACCGCCCGGATGTCGGTGCCCTCGACGAGCACGTCGGCCCGGAAGGGGGTCGCGCCGTGCGCCTCGTCGAGGGCGATCACGAGGGCGTTCTGCCACAGCGTCCGCGGGGGTGGGGGTGTGCGCATGGGTTCGACCGTAGCCCGCGCCACTACGGCAGCCGCGCGATCCGGGCGGTGAGCTCGGCGTAGAACGGCTCGGCGTCGACGTCGCGGGCGTAGAACACGTTCGCCGGGAGGTCGGTGACGCCCCACCAGTCGGCGACGAGCATCCCCATCGTCAGCTCGCTGCCCGTCTCGACCCGCGCGTTGATCGAACGCCCGTGGAAGATCTCGGGCCGCAGCAGGTACAGCGGCACGACCGGGCCGTGCAGCGGGGCGCCGTCCCAGCCGTACTTCTCGAGGTCGAACGCCTCCGAGAACGTCAGCAGCGCGTCGACCGCCCTCCCGCAGCGGGTGCCGAGGGCCGAGAACGCGTCGAGGCGATCGCGGGTGTTCCGCAGCTGGTGGGTGACGTCGAGCGGCAGCATGACCAGACGGATGCCCGACCCGAGCACGATGGCCGCGGCGTGCGGGTCGACGAAGATGTTGAACTCCGCGGCGGGGGTGATGTTGCCCACCTCGAAGTAGGCGCCCGCCATCATCACGACCTCGGCGATGTGCTCCGCGATGTCGGGCGCCTCCGTCAGGGCGACGGCGAGCGTCGTCATGCTGCAGAACTGCGCGATCGTGATGCCGCCCGGGGGAGCGGCGCGGCAGAGGCGGATGATCGCGGCGACGCCCGGCTCCTCCGACGCCCGGCCCTCGACGGGCGGGAAGTCGTAGCCGTCGAGTCCGGTCTCGCCGTGCACGTGCGCCGCCGTGACGAGGGGGCGGAGGAGCGGCCGGGCGACGCCGCGGTGCACGGGGATCTGCGGTGCATCCGTCGACGGCCCCGCCAGCTCGAGCACCTTGAACACGTTCTCGACGGTGTTCTCGAGGGTCGTGTTGCCCGCGCCGGCGACGATCGCCTGCACGTGGAAGTCCTCGGGCGAGGCGAGGATCGCGAGCAGCGCCACGGCCTGCTCCTGCCCCGGGTCGGTGATGCAGATCAACTCGCGCACGAGCATCCTCCTGGCTGATTGCACTCCTCCTCCCTCGCGAGTGGTCACTTCTGGCGAGAAACACGCGGTCTTGGCGCCGAAAGTGACCACTCGCGAAGGGGTGGGAGGGGTGGGTGAGGGTGTGGGGTCGGGTTACGGGGCCGAGGGGGTGTCGATGGGGATGTCGCCCGCGACGATGCCCGCCTCGATGGTGTCGAGCTCGCCCTGCAGGGTCGGCGCGACCTTCGACTCGAAGTCGTGGAACGGGCTCATCAGCACGCCACCGTTCTCGAGCGTGCCCACGTACGGCTCGTTCGAGAAGTCACCGGTCGCCGACGCCTGGATGACCTCGGAGATCGACTTCGGCATGTCCCGGGCGATCGACGAGAACCAGATGTCGTCGTACTCGGGGTCGCTGAGGTACATGTCGGTGTCGACGCCCACGAGCGCCACCGGCGTCGTCGACTCGCGGATGGCCTGCGCCGCCCCCTGGTAGATCGGCCCGCCGACCGGCACGATCACGTCGACACCCTGCTCGAGGATGCCCTGCGAGAGCACCTTCGCCGCGTTGATGTCGCTGAAGTTGCCGGTGAACTGGCCCTCCTGGGTGTCGGGGTTCCAGCCGACGACCTGCACGTCGGTGCCCTTCTGGGCGTTGTGGTACTCGACGCCGCGCGCGAAGCCGTCCATGTAGAGCGTCACGGGCGGGATCTGCGCCCCGCCGTAGGTGCCGACCTTGCCGGTCGTCGTGTAGTCGGCCGCGGCGTAGCCGACGAGGAAGCCGGCCTGCGAGGTGTCCCACACCACGCCCTTGACGTTGTCGGCAGTGATGGTGTTGTCGTCGACCATGATGAAGTGCACGTCGGGGTTGGCCGTCGCGGCCTCCTCGGTCGCCGCCGCGAGCAGGTAGCCCATCGTGACGATCGTGGTGCAGCCCTGGTCGACGAGGCTGGCGATGTTCGGCGCGTAGTCGCTCTCGGTCTCCGACTGGACGTCGATGTGCTCGGTGCCGAGCGCCTCGGCCGCCATGGTGACGCCCTCCAGGCCCAGCTGGTTGAACGACTGGTCGTCGAAGCCGCCCTGGTCACTGACGATGCAGGGCAGGGCTTCGGTCTCGCCCGACGAGGCGGTTCCGGATGCGCTGCCCGCGTCGCTCGGAGCAGAGGCGCAGCCCGCCAGAACGAGGGCGGCCGAGGCGGTGAGGGCGCCGAGGGCGCCGAGCCGGGCAAAAGGGAATGGGGTGGAACGGATCATGGAAGTGCTCCTTGGGTGTGGTGGTGCAAGAAGGACGTGCGGTGGTGCGGGGAATCAGCGCGGGGTCTCGACCCAGGCGTAGATCTCCCAGATGTACCCGTCGGGGTCGACGAAGTACGTCGACCGGGCGCCCCACTCGTAGACGGCAGGGGGCCCGGAGGCGGCGAGGCCGCGCGCGATGAGCGATTCGTAGAGGGCGTCGACCTGCTCGCCGGTGTCCAGCTCGACGGCGAGCATCACGTGCCCGCCGTTCTGCGCGAACTCCGCGAGCCGGAGAGATCCGGCGAGCGAGGTGGCCGCGGCGAGCGAGGCGGCCGCGACGAGGGCGATGACGGTGCCGTCGCCTCCGTCATAGCGCAGCGGGTCACCGGATGCCCGGGAGAACCCGAGGGTCTCGAGGAACTCGCCGGTCACCGCCGGATCCGAGACCGCGAGCTCCACCTCGGCGAGACGGCTGCTGCTGCCCGAACCGGAGGGCGCGAGCGTCAGCACGAACCCGTCGGGGTCGGCGACCGGGCCGGGCCGAGCATCCGGGACCTCGAGGACCACGCGGAACGGCAGCCCCGCCCGCGACGGATAGGCCGGGCCCACCGTCTCGGCGATGCTCGGCCGCAGCCACATGGCCAGCCGCGGCCCGCTGTCGAACACGAAGTCGGCGAAGCGCACGTTGCGCATCCGCCGCTTCAGGCCGAGCGTGTCGCGGTAGAAGTCGTCGGAGGCGGTCACATCGCTGTTCACGATGCAGACGTCGTCGAGTCGCATGGGTGTACCCCGTCTGGAGGAATCGTTCACTGGGCGCGCGAATGCCCGCGGAGGATCAGCCGCCCGATGGGCGGACCGGTGCCTCGACGCGGGGCGCGGTCAGGAATTGAACGAGTAGACAGCGGTGTTGTGGTGACCGCTCTGCCGGCGCAGGCAGAACCACTGGCAGAACCCCAGTGACTCGTGCGACGACCTCATGGCTCGAATCTAGGGCGCGTGTGTGACGGCCGTGTTTCGGCGCCCGAACGAGTGCGTTACGGCAGCCGGTGGGCCGGCACGAGCGCTCGGCCGAGCAGGGCAGGCGCTAGTTGTACCAGACCCGCACGCGCCCGATCACGGCGTACAGCGCCGAGAACAGGGCCAGCAGGGGCACCAGGATGCGCAGCGTGTAGCTGATCACGAGGATCTCGCCGAGGTCGCCCAGCGCGAACAGCGCGATGGCTGCGACGCCCGCGATGAGCGTGTTGCGGAGCGGCGTGGAGTACGTCAGCGTCGGAGCGGCGAAGCCGACCGAGGCCAGCACGATGCCGATGTCGATGAGGAACGCGCCCCAGCGCGGGTCGGTCATGTTCGGGGCGATGACCCAGAGGGCGATCGCGATGACCCAGAGCACCACGGCGACGATGCCCTTCACAGGGGCGGCCAGCAGCGTTCGCGGCTTCGGCGGCAGGACCACGGTCGTCACGTTCGATCTCCTCATTCCGATCGCGGCGTCCGACGGCCGCGTTCCCCCTCGACTCTACCGGGTCGACCGACCCGGCCGGGCCGATCGACACCGCCGGCCGGTCAGCCCAACGAGATCGCCGTCCACGACACGGGGGGCAGGGTGACCGTGAGGCCGCCGTCCCGCACCTCGATGCCCTCGGTCACCGACAGGCCGACGCGCTCCGGGTCACCCAGCACGTTCTTCGCCGAGGTGTCGGCATCGCTGAGCGTCTGCGCCTCGCGTACCGTCACCGCACCGAGGGCGGCGGTGTCGATCGTCACGGTCGCCTCCTCGCTCTGGCTGCGGTTCACCAGGAACACCGAGGTCGTGCCGGTCGCTGCGTCGTGCGTCGCCACGGCGTCGACGAGCGGCACGGTGCCGTACACCTCGGTGTCGTAGCTGTCGGCCTCGAGCTTGACGTCGAGCGCGTCGCCCGTGGCGAGGCGCGAGGTGAGGGCGAACGGGAAGTAGGTGGTCTGCTTCCAGGCGGGCCCGCCCGGCTCGGTCATGATCGGGGCGATCACGTTCACGAGCTGCGCGAGCGATGCGCTCGTGACCCGGTCGGCGTGGCGCAGCAGCGAGATCAGCAGGTTGCCGAACACGACCGCGTCGGCCACCGAGTAGGCGTCCTCCAGCAGGCGCGGGGCGACCGGCCAGTTGTCGAGGCCCTCGATCTTGTCGACGTTCTCGTAGCGGTCGAGGTACCAGACGTTCCACTCGTCGAAGGAGATGTTCACGGTCTTCGCCGAGCCGAGCACGGCCTTGACGTGGTCGGCGGTGGCGACGACCGAGTCGATGAAGTGGTCCATGTCGACCGCCGAGGCGAGGAAGCTACCGAGGTCGCCGTTCTTCTCCTGGTAGTAGGCGTGGCAGGAGATGTAATCGACGTCGTCGTAGGTGTGGGTCAGGACGACCCGCTCCCACTCTCCGAACGTCGGCATGTGGGCGCTCGAGGAACCGCAGGCCACGAGCTCGACCGAGGGGTCGAGCTGCCGCATCGCCTTCGCGGTCTGCGAGGCGAGCTTGCCGTAGTCCTCCGCCGAGCGGTGGCCGAGCTGCCACGGGCCGTCCATCTCGTTGCCGAGGCACCACATCGTCACGCCGAACGCGTCGGTGCGCCCGTTGTCGATGCGCTGCTGGCTGAGGGCGGTGCCGCCCGGGATGTTGGAGTACTCGAGCAGGTCGAGCGCCTCGAGCGTGCCGCGGGTGCCGAGGTTGACGGCCAGCATCAGCTCGCTGCCGACCTTGTCGAGCCAGCTCGAGAACTCGTGCAGGCCCACCTCGTTGGTCTCGGTCGAGTGCCAGGCGAGGTCGAGGCGGCGCGGGCGCTCCTCGACCGGTCCGACGCTGTCCTCCCAGCGGAAGCCGGAGACGAAGTTGCCGCCCGGGTACCGGATGGTCGAGACGCCGAGCTCCTTGACGAGCTCGATCACGTCCTGGCGGAAGCCCTCCGCGTCGGCCGTGGGGTGACCGGGCTCGTAGAGGCCTTCGTACACGCAGCGCCCGAGGTGCTCGACGAACGAGCCGAAGAGGCGGCGGTTGATGGGGCCGACGGTGAAGTGGGGGTCGATGGTGAGGCGTGCGGTGACCATGGCTGTCCTTCGGAAGACGGGGTGGAGAGGTGGAGAAGAGGGTGGGTGCTACTTCAGTGCGCCGAGCGAGAGCCCGCCCTGCCAGTACTTCTGCAGTGACAGGAACGCGATGATCAGCGGGATGATCGACACCAGCGAGCCCACCACGATCAGCGTGTAGAGCGAGGTGCCGCCGCCGTTGTTCGAGGCGGCGAGGGCCTGCCAGCCGCCGAGGCCGACGGTGACCGGGTAGAGGTTCTGATCGCTCAGCACCGCGAGGGGCAGGAAGTAGTTGTTCCAGGTGCCGACCACCGAGAGCAGCAGCACGGTCACGACGGCCGGCCGCATCAGCGGCAGCGCCACCCGGAGGAACGTGCGGAACTCGCCCGACCCGTCGACGCGCGCGGCGTCGAGCAGCTCGTCGGGGATCGCGTCGGCCGCGTAGACCCGCATCAGGTAGACGCCGAACGGGCTGAGCAGCGAGGGCAGGATGACCGCCCAGATCGTGTTCGTCAGGTGCAGCTGCGACATCAGCATGAAGGTCGGGATGACGAGCGCCGTCAGCGGCACCATCACCGAGCCGAGCAGGATGGCGAACGAGAGGTCGCGCCCCTTGAAGCGGTACTTCGCGAAGCCGTAGCCGGCGAGAACGGCCAGCACCGTGGCACCGACCCCGCCGACGAGCGAGTAGAGCGCCGAGTTGCCGAGCCACTTCAGGTAGATGCCGCCCTTGTAGGTGAACAGCTCCTGCAGGTTGGCGATCAGGTTGAAGTTCTTGTCGAACCAGAGCGCGCCGCCGGTGCCGGTGAACAGCCCCTGCGGGTCCTTGGTGCTCGCCACCACCAGCCACCACAGCGGCAGCAGGAAGTAGACGATGAGCGCCACCAGGAAGATGTGCGCGGTGATGTTGCGACGGGCCTTCGGCCGGCGCATCGTGCGGGCCGGGATCGATGCTGCGGCGGTCATGACGAGAACCCTCCCCGGCGCTTGCGGGTGCTGAACAGGAAGATGTACACCGCGATGAAGACGACGATGCCGAGCGCGAACGAGATGGTCGACGCGTAGTTGAACTGCGAGAACTGGAACGCCAGGTTGTACGCGTAGATGTTCGGCGTGAAGCTCGCGGTGATGGCGCCGTTGGCGATCGGCTTCAGCACCTGCGGCTCGGTGAAGAACTGCAGCGTGCCGATCAGGGCGAACACCAGGATGAGCACCATGGCGCTCGAGATCATCGGGATCTTCACGCGGAACGCGATCTGCCGCGGGGTGGCGCCGTCGATACGGGCCGCCTCGTAGATGCTCGGATCGATGCCCTGGAGGGCCGCGTAGATGATGATCATGTAGTACCCGGCCCACTGCCACACCACGACGTTCAGCAGCCCGCCGAAGATGTTGTCGGCGCTCAGGATGTCGGGCGCCGACTGGTTGATGGCCCCGAAGATGCCGGTCAGCGGCCCGAACACGGGGCTGTAGAGGAAGCCCCACATCAGAGTGCCGATGACCGCCGGGATGGCGTACGGCACGAAGATCGCCAGTCTCGAGAAGCGCGAGAGCCGCGTGGTGAGCGAGTCGAGCACCAGCGCTGCCGCGAGTGACACCGCCATCTGCAGCGGGATGAGCACCACGGCGAAGCGGAGCACGAACCAGAGACCGCTGAGGAACTCCGGATCGGTGAACGCCTTGACGTAGTTGCCCGCCCCGCTGAAGACGGTGCCGGTGGCCAGCCCCTTGGAGAAGAGGCTGAGGTAGAACGCGTAGGCCAGGGGCGCGACGAGGAACACCAGGAAGACGATGCCAAAGGGGGCGACGAACAGCCACCCGATCCAGCCTCTCCTGATCGATCGCCGGCGACGGGGCCTCGCGGCAGCGGAGACGCTCATCACTCGACCGTGAAGCCCTGCGCCTTGGCGTAGTCGGTCATGGTGCCCTGCAGGTCGTCCAGGGCCTGCTCGCCGGTCTTGCTGCCGTCGATCATGGTCACCATGGCCTTGGTCAGCTCGGAGTAGTAGTACGTGGTGAACGGGCTGTAGGTGTAGCCCGGGTACTCGTTCTCGGCCGGGATGTAGACCTCTCCGTTGGCCTTCTGACCGTTGAAGAACTCGATCGGGGCGTCGGCGAAGGCCTGGGAGGCGAGCACCTGCTGGTTCAGCGGGAAGATCGTCTGCGTGTCGATGCCGTCCTGCAGCTCCTCGGGCGAGGCGTAGAGCTCCTTGGCCACGGTGGCGGCGAGGTCCTTGTCGGAGGCCTGGGTGGTGACCGCGAAGGTCGAGCCGCCCCAGTTCACCGAGACGGGGTTCGAGGCGTCCCACTGGGGGAGCGGGGCGACCTGCCACTCGGCACCGTCACCGGTCGCGGCGCCGCCGGCGCCGGTCAGGTAGCCGGGAGCCCAGGCGGCCGAGACGTAGGTGGCGTAGGAGCCGTTCGCGAGGCCGGCCACGTAGTCGGTCGTGAACTGGTCCTGCGTGTCGACGAGGCCCTTGGAGACGAGCTCCTGCCAGTAGGTGGCGACCTGCTTGCTGCCGTCGTCGTTCAGGTCGATGCCGATCGACTGGGGGCTGGCCGAGTCGTAGTCCCAGGCGGTCTGGCCGTTCTGGGTCATCAGCGCGGTGAACCAGGCCGGCACGTTGCTGCCGAAGTCGCCCATGAACGGGCCGCCCGCATCCTTCAGCTTCTGGGCGGCGGCGGCGTACTCGTCCCAGGTGGTGGGGATCGCGATGCCGTACTTCTCGAAGATGTCGGAGCGGTAGATCATGGCCATCGGGCCGCCGTCGACCGGGATGGCGTAGACGGAGGACCCGCTCGAGACGTCCTTCCAGGCGCCCTCGCTGAAGTTCGCCTTGACGTCGTCGGCGCCGTGCTCGGAGAGGTCGACGAGCGCGTCCTGGATGATGAAGCCGGGCAGCACCTCGGCCTCCAGCATGATGACGTCGGGGGCGCCGGTGCCGGCCGCGATCGCGGTGGAGAACTTGGCGTACTCGTCGCCGCCCTGTCCGGCGTTCGACCAGCACACCTGCACGTCGTCGTGGGTCTTGTTGAACATGTCGACGACGGTGTTGATGTTCGGGTACCAGGCCCAGACCGAGACCTGAGGTGCATCGGGGTTCACGATCTCGTTGCTGCAGGAGCCGGCGTCGCCGCCCGCCGCATCGGTGCTGCCGGCGCCGCCGCCGACGTCGGGGGTGCAGGCTGCCAGGCCGAGCAGCAGGACCCCGGCACTCGTCGCGGCCAGCAGGTGTGACATTCTCGGAGCCATCCGAATCCTCCTTGATTCATGGTCTTTACAACGTTGTACGGTAAACGTTGTAGAGACATGATGCGGGAGCCCCTCGGCCGAAGTCAAGACCCGTTATCGAAGCGTCATCGCTCCGGCGCTCTGCGGCCTAGGCGAGCGTGGTCGACTCGCGCGGCACCAGCCGGATCGCGGTCTCGTGCTCCCGGGGCGCGATGCTCCCGCGGGGTGCCCCGATGCGCTCGAGCAGCCAGCCGACCGCGATCTCGGCGATCTCCTCGCGGCTCGGATCGATGGTCGACAGCGTCGGCAGCGAGTACCGCGTCTCGTCGATGTCGTCGAAGCCGATGAAGGCGACGTCGTCGGGCACCCGCAGCCCGGCCTCCTGCACGACCCGCATCGCACCGAGCGCCAGCGAGTCGTTGAAGGCCACCACGCCGTCGAAGCGGATGCCCGACGCGATCACCGCGCGCATGGCCTCCGCTCCGTCGAACCGGTGCCAGTTCTGCACGTTGACGACGAGCTCGGGGTCGAACGGGATGCCGGCCGCCTCCAGGGCGTCCTGGTAGCCGCGGAGCCGCAGCCCCGCCGAGCCGATGATCTCGTCCTCGTGCGCACCGAGCGCGAGCAGGCGGCGCCGGCCGAGGCCGATCAGGTGCTCGGTCGCGACCCGCGAGCCCTCGACGTTAGGCATGGTCACGTGGTCGGTGGGCCCGTTGTAGATGCGGTCGCCGAGCAGCACCAGCGGGGTCGGGATGTCGAGCAGCGCGGCGTCCTCCTGCCCGAGGGTGAGCACGCTGTACAGGATGCCGTCGACCATCTGCATGCGCGGCCCGCGCAGGATGGCGAGCTCGGACTCCTTGTCGTAGCCGCCCATCTGCTCGATCAGCACGTACAGCCCGCGCTTGTGCGCCGCGGTCATCACGGCGTCGGCCAGCTCGGCGAAGTAGGCGTTGCGGAGGTCGGGGATGATCAGGCCGATGGCCCCCGTGCGCCCCGAGCGCAGCCCCCGCGCCGAGAGGTTCGGCCGGTAGTCGAGCTCCTCGATCGCCGCGAGCACCCGCGAGCGGGTGTCGGGGCGGATGTGGGGGTAGTCGTTGATCACGTTCGACACCGTCTTGATCGACACCCCGGCGAGGCGGGCGACGTCGTGCAGCGTGATCGACATCGTCGAAGACTACAACCCCGGTGCGCGGTTTATAACGTTGCAGACCGCTGCAGGCGACGGATGCGCGACAGCGCGGCCTCCTCCGACGACGATTCGCTGCCCATCACCCGCCGCACCACCGCGAGCACGCGGCCGGTGGCCCAGACCACCGGCAGGGGCGAGCGGCGGAGGCCGAGCATCCGCCGGTACTCCTTGGGCAGCGACGCCACGGCGCCGGCGAACATGATGCGGTAGGCGGGCAGGAAGCCCTTCGCGAGCGGCGGACGGCGGATGAACCGCACCGCCTCGCGCACCCGCTCGTCGCTCTTCAGCACCCCGGACGCCCGGAACGCCTCGAGCTGGGCGCGGAGCTCGCCCTCGCTCCGCGGAGCATCCTGAACAGCGATCAGCTCGCCCGCCTTCGACCACTCGCGCACGTACTGGTCGGCACCGCCGGGGATCGGGGCGTCCCAGAGGGTGTGGCTGGCGAGGAAGGCGTCGGTGAAGACCACGTGCACCCACGACAGCAGTTCGGGGTCGCCCGCCGTGTAGGGCACCGTCACGCCGTGGTTGTCGACGTACTCGCCGCGCACCCGCTCGTGAAAGTGGGCGACCCGGCCCGACTCGCGGTCGGCCACGACCGAGTCGGCGAAGGTCACGGTGACGAGCCAGCGGATGGTGCCGGTGAGGCGGCCGAGCGGGTCCTCCTTGTAGCGCGACCAGTCGTGCACCCCGGCCATCGCGCCCGGGTGCAGCGTCTGCATGAGCAGGGCCCGGATGCCCGCCACCATCGTCGCCATGCCGCCGTGCACCGCCCAGGAGGCGGATCCGGGGCCGAAGTAGCCGATGTCGTCACCCTCGGCGATGGCCTGCACCCAGGCCGGCCGGCCGTCGCTCTGGCCCGAGAGGGTGGAGAGCAGGTGCGAGCGCCAGCGGTCCCGGCGGTCGGAGCGGCGCGGTGCTGACATCTTCCGAGCGTATGCCGCCTCTGGGCGTGGGCATTTGTCGCAGCCTGCGAGTTCGGCCAGAGTTGAGCTACCAACACGACATCGGGGGGATGCCTTGTCCGATCCATCAGCACCGGCGCTGCAGCTGAACAACCTCAGCAAGCGCTTCGGCGACAAGCTCGCCGTCGACGATCTGAGCCTCACGGTCCCGACCGGCTCGTTCTACGGCCTCGTCGGCCCGAACGGCGCCGGCAAGACCACGACGCTCTCGATGGCCACGGGCCTCCTCCGGCCGGATGCGGGGCAGTCGCTCGTGCACGGCGTCGACCTGTGGCGCGAACCGCTGAAGGCCAAGGCCCTGATCGGCAACCTCAGCGATGGCGTCAAGCTCTTCGACCGGCTCACCGGCGAGCAGCTCGTCACCTACAACGGACTGCTCTTCGGCCTCGAGCGCGCCGAGGTGGCGGAGCGCGTCGCCGACCTGCTGAAGCTGCTCGACCTCGAGCAGGCGGCCGGCACCCTCGTGGTCGACTACTCGGCCGGCATGACGAAGAAGATCGCGCTCGCCTGCGCGCTCGTGCACGCCCCGCGCCTGCTGGTGCTCGACGAGCCGTTCGAGTCGGTCGACCCGGTGTCGGCGGCGAACATCCGCGACATCCTGGCCGGCTACGTGCAGAACGGCGGCACGGTCATCGTCTCCAGCCACGTGATGGACCTCGTGCAGCGCATGTGCGACCACGTCGCCGTCGTAGCGAACGGCAGGGTGCTCGTCGCGGGCACCGTCGACGAGGTGCGCGGCGACTCGACCCTGGAGGACCGGTTCGTCGAGCTCGTCGGCGGCCGCACGCACGCGGAGGGCCCGGAATGGTTGCGACGCTCGTAAGACTGCGGCTGCTCGTCCTCCGCAACTCGCTGAAGCGCAGCCCCTGGCAGCTCGTCGCCGTGATCATCGGCGGCCTCTACGGGCTCGGGCTGCTGCTCGGTGTGATCGCCGGGCTGATCGCGCTCGCCTTCGCCCCGGTGGAGCTCACCTCGACCGTGCTCGTGCTGGTCGGCGCCGTCGTCGTGCTCGGCTGGATCGTCGTCCCGCTGTTCGCGTTCGGCATCGACCAGACCCTCGACCCGGCGCGGCTCTCGGTGTTCCCGGTGCCGCTGAACACCCTGCTGGCGGGGCTCACACTCTCCGGGGTGCTGGGCGTGCCCGGCATCGTGACCGCCATCGCCGCGGTCGCGACGGCCGCGAGCTGGATCCGCTCCCCGCTCGCCGCGGTCGCTGCCGTGATCGGCGGCCTGATCGCGGTGCTGATCTGCGTGGTCGGCTCGAGGGCCGTGGCCGCGCTGTCGACGACGCTGCAGTCCAAGCGGCGGTTCCGCGAGCTCGGCGGCGTGCTGGTGTTCATCCCGATCATCCTGCTCGGGCCCATCATCATCGGACTCGGCCGCACCCTCGCCGTCTCGGCCGAGCAGCTGCCCGAGATCGCCCGCGTGGTCGGCTGGACGCCGTTCGGCGCCCCCTGGGCGATCGCTGCCGACGTCGCGATCGGCGACTGGGGGCCCGCCCTGGTGAAGCTCGTGATCGCCGTGGCGACCCTGGCCGTGCTGCTCGTCGTCTGGAGGGCCGCGCTCGCCGCGGCCCTCGTGACCCCGCCCGCGTCCGCGGCCAAGCGCGTCGCCAAGGGGAAGACCGGGATGTTCGGTCTGCTCCCCGCGACGCCGGCCGGTGCCGTGGCGGCCCGCGCCCTCACCTACTGGCGCCGCGACCCCCGGTACGCCCGGCAGCTCATCACCGTGCCGCTCGTGCCGGTGCTGCTCTGGTTCTACTCGGCGAACGGCTCGGGGGAGTGGGTCTTCACCCTCACCGGCCCGATCATCGCCTTCTTCCTCGGCATCGCCCTCTACGCGGACATCTCCTTCGACGGCACGGCCTTCGCCACCCACGTCGCCGACGGCGTGCGCGGCATCGACGACCGGCTCGGCCGGATCGGAGCGCTCGCGATCATCTCGGTGCCGCTGGTACTGCTCGGCACGATCGTGCCCGTCGCCGTGATCGATGCCTGGGACCGGCTGCCGATGCTGCTGGGGCTCTCGGCCGCCGCGCTGCTCAGCGGTTTCGCCGTCGTCAGTGTCTCCTCGGCGCGCATCGTGATCCCGGTACCGCAGGCGGGGGACAACCCCTTCAAGTCGGCACCGGGAGCGGGCTTCACGACCGCCCTCTCGGGCTTCGCGACCTGGGGGATCGTGATGCTGCTGACGATCCCCGCGGTCGTGCTGGCGGTGCTCAGCCTCGCGATGGACTCGGCCCTGTTCGGCTGGCTCACGCTCGCGGTGGGCCTCGGCCTCGGCGGCGGGATGCTCGTGCTGGGGCTGCGACTCGGTGGGGCGCTGCTCGACCGCTCGGCTCCCGAGGTGCTCGCGCGGCTCAAGTCGCTGCGGTCGGCGGCGTAGCCCACGCCTCCTGGCCGAGGCCGCGCATCCGTCAGAGCTTCGCGAGCCTCGCCCGGGCGATCAGGAACAGGCCGTAGGCGAGGAAGCCGACGCCGACCGCGACGAGCAGCACGACGCCGAACGGCAGCTCGGCCAGCACCTTGAGCGCTCCGTCGAGACCCGAGGCGGCGGCCGAGTCGGAGCTGACCGCCGCGACCACGAAGAGCACCCCGACCACCACGAGGGCGACGCCCTGCGAGGCGTAGCCGGCGACGCCGAGGCCGAGCACCACCCGCCCGGCCGCGCCGCCTGGCACGACGATCAGCTTGCGGAAGCCGCGGCGCACGGCGATCGCCACGAAGCCGATGCCGAAGCCGCCCACCGTGAGACCCACGGCGACGAGGAGGAAGACCCCGCCCGGGGTCGCGATCAGCCGGGCGCTGAGGGTCTGGCTGGTGTCGGAGCCGCTGGTCGAGCCGCCCAGCGCGAAGATCAGCGCCGTGGCGCCCAGCACGAAGTAGACGACCGACTTGGCGGCCTCGTTGAACCGGCGGCCCCAGGTCTTGGCGGTGCCTCCTGCGCGCACGAGCGGCAGCGACACGATCTGGAACAGCCCCAGGGTGAACAGCGCGACGACCGACGCCCAGAGCACGAAGAGCCCACCGGGGGTCTCGGCCAGCTGGCGGAGCGCCCCCGACTGGTCGGCCTCGCCGCCTCCCACACCGGGCAGCGCGACGCCGATCGCGATCAGCCCGATCAGGATGTGCAGCATGCCGTTCACGGCGAAGCCGCTTCGCGCCACCACGCGGAACACCGGGTTGCGGCTGACGTCGCGGGCGGCGCTCTTCGCGGTGGGGGACATCCCTCCAGCCTGCCACCCTCCCGCCCGCCACGATCCCGGGCGCGTGGCCACCCCCCCCGCCCGGCCACAGCGGCCACACCGGCCACCGCGGCTGTCGGGCCGCCCCGATAGAATCGGCGGGTCATGAGCGCATCGTCACCAGCACAGTCGTCCGAGCATCCGTTCTCCACCGCCACGGGCGCCGACGTGCGCGTGCGGTTCTGCCCGAGCCCCACCGGCACGCCCCACGTGGGCCTCGTGCGCACCGCCCTGTTCAACTGGGCCTACGCGCGCCACACAGGCGGGAAGATGATCTTCCGCATCGAGGACACCGACGCCAACCGCGACTCGGAGGAGAGCTACGAGCAGCTCATCGACGCCCTCACCTGGCTCGGCCTGAACTGGGACGAGGGGCCCGGCATCGGCGGGCCGCACGCCCCCTACCGCCAGTCGGAGCGCTACGACATCTACCGCGACGTCATCGCGCGGCTGCTCGAGTCGGGCCACGTCTACGAGAGCTACTCGAACGCCGAGGAGATCGACGCCCGCAACGAGGCCGCCGGCCGCGCGAAGCAGCTCGGCTACGACAACTTCGACCGCACGCTCAGCGACGAGCAGAAGGCGGCCTTCCGGGCCGAGGGCCGCGAGCCGGCGCTGCGCCTGCGGGTGCCCGACACCGAGCTGTCGTTCGACGACCTCGTGCGCGGCGAGATCACGTTCCCGGCGGGATCGTTCACCGACTTCGTGATCGTGCGGCCCAACGGGCATCCGCTCTACACGCTCGTGAACCCGCTCGACGACGCTCTGATGGGCGTCACCCACGTGCTGCGCGGCGAGGACCTGCTCTCCTCGACGCCCCGCCAGATCGCGCTGTACCACGCGCTGATCGACATCGGCGTCACCACCTTCGTGCCGCGCTTCGGCCACCTGCCCTACGTGATGGGCGACGGCAACAAGAAGCTCTCCAAGCGCGACCCCGAGTCGAACCTGTTCCTGCACCGCGAGCGCGGCTTCATCCCCGAGGGCCTCGTGAACTACCTGGCGCTGCTCGGCTGGTCGCTCGCGCCCGACCGCGACGTCTTCTCGCTCGAGGAGATGGTGGCGGCGTTCGACGTGGTCGACGTGCTGCCGAATCCGGCCCGCTTCGACCTGAAGAAGGCCGAGTCGATCGACGGCGACCACATCCGGCTGCTGGCCGCCGACGACTTCGCGGCGCGTCTCGTGCCCTATCTCGAGGCGGCCGACATCGTGTCGGTTCCGTTGACGGATGCGCAGCAGCACGTCCTCGACCAGGTCGCCCCGCTCGTGCAGACGCGCATGCAGCTGCTCGGCGAGGCGCCCGCGCTGATGGCGTCGTTCTTCGTGCCGGCGGCGTCGCTCTCCTACGACCAGGATGCGCGCAAGTCGCTGCCCGAGAACGCCGGGCTCGTGCTGAACGCGGCCATCGCCGGGCTGCTCGACGTGCCGGAGTCGGAGTGGGAGCACGAGGCCATCCAGTCCGCGCTAGCCGCGGCGCTGATCGACGGGCTGGGGCTCAAGCCCCGCGTGGCCTACGGGCCGCTGCGGGTGGCGCTGTCTGGGCGGCGCATCTCGCCGCCGCTGTTCGAGTCGATGCAGATCTTCGGCAAGGCCGAGACGATCGCGCGGCTCGAGGCGCTGGTGGCGGCGCTGTGACCAGGGCGCCTGCGGCCGGCGCGGCCGGTGCGCCTGCGGGTGTGTCGTCCGTGACGGCGTCGGGTGCGGGTGTGTCGTCCGCCACCGCGGCCGCCGCGGGACCGGCCGAGGCCGTGCGCGGCTTCGACGGCGACCGCTACGAGGTCATCGTGATCGGCGGCGGCCCCGCCGGCCTGTCCGTCGGCCTCAACCTCGTCCGCGCCCGGCGCCGCGTGCTGATCCTCGACAGCAACCGGCCCCGCCACTCGGCCACCCTCATCTCGCACGGCTTCATCACCCGTGACGGTGTCTCGCCGCTCGAGCTGCGGGCGCTCGGCCGCGAGGAGTTCGCGGCGTATCCGACGGCCGAGTTCCACCAGGGCCTCGTCGGCACGATCACGCCGGGGGAGGGTGAGTTCACCGTCACGTCCCGAGGAGTGCGCGGCTCGGCCGACCGGGTCGTCACAGCGCCGGTCGTGGTGCTGACCCACGGGCTGGCCGAGACGCTTCCGGCCCTGCCGAGCATCCGGGCCTACTACGGCACCGCCCTGCACAGCTGCCTCGCCTGCGACCTGTTCGAGAAGAGCGACCAGCCGCTGGCCCTGATCGGCACCGCGTCCGACCTCGCCGAGCGCGCGCTGATCGTCTCGCAGGTCACCGACGACCTGATCGTCTTCACCAACGACGCCCCCGACGCCGTCACCGACGCCGAGGAGACGGCCCTCGCGGCCCGCGGCATCGCCGTGGAGCGCCGCCCGATCGACGACCTCGAGGGCGACCGCTCGGGCCTCACCGGGGTGCGCCTCGCCGACGGCACGGTCATCCCGCGCACCGGCGGCTTCGTGCGCCCCACCTGGACCGTCCCCGACGCGCACCTCACCGAGCTCACCGGCC
This sequence comes from Herbiconiux sp. VKM Ac-2851, assembly GCF_013205105.1. NCBI lineage: Bacteria > Bacillati > Actinomycetota > Actinomycetes > Micrococcales > Microbacteriaceae > Herbiconiux > Herbiconiux sp. VKM Ac-2851. The sequence goes on from NZ_JABMLJ010000004.1 coordinate 221,729, forward strand.
TCGAGCGCGACCCCGACGGACACCTCGTGGTCGACGCCCTGGGCGCCACCTCGGTGCCGGGCCTCTACGCGGCCGGCGACCTCACACCCCCAGGCCCGCAGCAGCTCATCGTCGCCGCCGGAGCCGGCGCCCGCACGGCCGCGGCAGTCGCCCGCCACCTCCTCGGCCCCCTCTAGGCCCGCAGCCCCTCCCGCCACGTCGGCACGGGAGGAGAATCGGCCCGACGGCGCCGTGGACGGCCCGACGGCCGCATTCTCCTCCCGTACCGACCCGAGCCGAGTCAGGTCGGGTCGGGCCGAGCCGGGCCGAGCCGAGCCGAAACTGCTCTAGGCGCCGCCGAGCATCCGACGCATCAGGAAGCGGTCGAGCGTGATCGCCCCGCGCGCGACCGTCTCTCGATGCACCACCTCGAAGCCCGCACGCTCGAACACCGGCCGCGCCACGAGGCTCGCGTGCGTCGTCAGCTCGCCCAGCCCGTCGGCGACGCCGATCGCCACGACCGCGTCCAGCAGCCGACCCGCGACACCGCGGCGGGCGAACGAGGGATGCACGAACAGCCGATCCACGTAGCCACCGACCCCCAGGTCACTGAACCCCGCGACCGCGCCGTCGATCTCGTCCACCACCGTGCGCGTCGCGAGGCGCTCGACGTTCCACGCGGCGAGCTCGCGCGGGCCGCCTGCCCACGCCCGAACCTGCTCCTCGCTGTACTCCGAGCGGGCCGTCTCCAGGATTGCCCGCTCGAACACCTCGAGCGTCGCCGCCGCGTCGCGCTCGTCGTACCCCCTGATCACGCGACGAGCCTAGCGAGCCGGCCCGCGCATCCGCTCGCCACCGAGGCCCGTCGGCGAGGCGCCACGCGCTGGCTGCGGACAGCCGGAGTGCAGACGCCCGGGACAGCCGCAGGGCGGCCGCGCGGGAGCCGCTAGGGTCGAGCCATGCTGGTCAGAGACATCTTCGGGTTCCAGGACGCGATCGAAGGCGCCGGGCTGTGGGGCCTGCTGCTGGTGTGCGTGATCGTGTTCGCCGAGACCGGGCTGCTGATCGGCTTCTTCCTGCCGGGCGACACCCTGCTGTTCTTCGCCGGGCTGCTGACCTTCACGGGTACGATCCCGCTGCCCCTCCCCGTCGTCATCCTCGCGGTCTTCGCGGCGGCCTTCCTCGGCGACCAGCTCGGCTACACCATCGGCAAGCGCGCCGGCCCCGGCATCTTCGAGCGGCGCGACTCGGGCTTCTTCAGCCGCAAGAACGTCGACCGCACCCAGGCCTTCTTCGACCGCTTCGGCGGCTGGGCCGTCACGATCGCCCGGTTCATCGGGGTCGTGCGCACCTTCGCGCCGGTCGCCGCCGGGGTCGGCCGGATGAAGCGCTCGCACTTCTCGGCCTACAACGCGCTCGGCGCCCTGATCTGGTCGTCCGCGATCATCGGGCTCGGCTACGCGCTCGGCGGCATCCCCGAGGTGGCCGAGGTCGTGCAGCAGTACATGGAGTGGGTGCTGATCGGCATCGTCGTGCTCACCGTCGGCTCGGCGCTGATCGCCTACCTCCGCCAGCGCCGCGCGGCGCGCGCAGCGGCGACGGGCCCGGCGAGCGGACCGGCGGGGGAGTAGGTTCGAGCGCGAGGAGGTCCGTCGTGCACATCGTCACCCGCTCCCTCGCCTGGGTACCGGCAGCCAGGCCGGGCTTCGAGGGACTCACCCTCACCCTGACCCCCACGGGTGCCACCGCGGTCGGCCACATCACCGCCGAACCCTCCGAGAGCGACCCCCGAGGCTTCGACGTGTTCTACCGCGTCGAGTGCGACGAGGCCTGGCGCACGCGCTACGTCACGGTCGCGGACACCGCGACGAGCCGCTCGCTCGAACTGTGGTCGACGGGCGACGGTCACTGGCAGGGCGACGACGGGCGGATGCTCGTGCAGCTCGTCGACGCCGTCGACGTCGATCTGAGCGCCACCCCCTTCAGCAACACCCTGCCGATCCGCCGGCTCGGGCTGGCCCTCGGCCAGAGCGCCGAGATCACCACGGCGTACATCGACATCCCGGCGCTGCACGTCTCGGCCGACCGCCAGCGCTACACGCGCATCGCTCCCTCGACCTACCGCTACGAGTCCCTCGACGGCAGCTTCGTGCGCGACGTCGAGGTCGACGACGAGGGCTTCGTCACCGACTACCCGGGCCTCTTCACGCGCGTCGGTCGGTGAGCCCGGCGGCCCGCCGCGCCCGCTCCTTGATGGCGACGATGACCTCCGTCTTCGCGTCGGAGTAGGCGTTCATGTCGGCCCAGCTCCGCGCCATCAGAGCGCGCTTGGTGCTCTCGTAGAGGGCGCGGTCGGCGGCGTCGGCGCGCAGGTGGTCGCGGAGGAGCAGGTACTCCGCGATCGCGGGGTCGCCGCGCCGGTAGAGGTGCACGTGCACATCGCGCTCGGGCGTGCGCACGAGGCGGTGGCCCGGCTCCCGCACGCGGAGCACGTAGCCGGCCGCGAGGAGCGCGTCGAGATAGTCCTCCTCGTCGGTGATGTCGTCGACCGCGACCACGATGTCGACGATCTGCTTCGCCGCGAGCCCCGGCACCGAGGTCGAGCCGATGTGCTCGATGCCGATGTGCTCGATCACGACGGGCTCACTGCCGGCGCGGGCGTCGGCGAGAGCATCCTGAATTCGACGCCGGTGGGTCTCGAAGACGGTCGCCCACGCGGGGTCGTACTCGTGCAGCCCCACCGTCAGCCGCTCGGGCCCGCCCACGAGCTCGACCGCCGTCACGTCGGGCCGCCGGGGCGCCTCGCTCTGCTGCACCCGTCCATTCTCGCAGACTGAGGTGCGCCCGAACGCAGAAGAGGTGCACCCCGGGCGAACCGTGGGTGCACCTCTTCGAAGGGCCGAGCTGCTACGACTTGATGAAGGCGAGCAGGTCGGGGTTGATCACGTCGGCGTGGGTCGTCAGCATGCCGTGCGGGTAGCCCTCGTAGATCTTCAGGGTCGAGTTCTGCAGGAGCTCGTGCTGCTTCAGAGAGGCGTCCTTGTAGGGCACGACCTGGTCGTCGTCGCCCTGGGTGACGAGCACGGGCACCGAGATGGCCTTGAGGTCGTCGGTCTGGTCGGTCTCGGAGAAGGCCTTGATGCCCTCGTAGTGGGCGATCGCGCTCCCCGTCATTCCCTGGCGCCACCAGTTGGCGACGACGGGCTCGGACAGGGTCGCGCCCGGCCGGTTGAAGCCGTAGAACGGGCCGGAGGCGACGGCCTGGTAGAACTCGGCGCGGTTCGCGGCCAGAGCGCTGCGGAACCCGTCGAAGACCGAGATCGGGGTGCCCTCGGGGTTGGCGTCGGTCTGCACCATCAGCGGCGGAACCGAGGAGACGAGGACGGCCTTCGCCACGCGGCCCTGAGGCTCGCCGTACTTCGCGACGTAGCGCGCGACCTGGCCGCCACCGGTCGAGTGACCGATGTGGATGGCGTTCCGCAGGTCGAGGTGCTCGACGACGGCCGAGGCGTCGCTGGCGTAGTGGTCCATGTCGTGGCCGGTGCCGATCTGGCTGCTCCGGCCGTGGCCGCGGCGGTCGCTCGCGATCACGCGGTAGCCCTGGGCCAGGAAGAAGAGCATCTGGGCGTCCCAGTCGTCCGACGACAGGGGCCAGCCGTGGTGGAACATGATGGGCTGGGCGTCGGGGTCGCCCCAGTCCTTGTAGTAGATTTCTGCGCCATCGTCCGTGGTCACAAACGGCATGATCGACCTCCGCGTTCAGTGTTCCCGCTCTTCGGGGGGTGAAGAGTGGCTCCACCATAACGCCGCGAAATGGCCGCTGAGAGCGCGATCCCGGATGTTTCGACAGCTGTTCAGTCGAGCGGTCGCCGCTTACGACGCCCGTCGCATCCGGGCAGCCCGAGCGCGCCCGCACGGTCGCCGAGCGGGGCCCGATACGCGAGCTGGTGGGGCCGGATGCTCGGCCGGGCTCACCCGGATCGGGTGACGTCCGCCGGTGCGACCCCGCCTAGCGTGGAACTGTTGCAGTCCGGCCGCCGCGGCTCGGGCGGGAGAGGACGATCGCGATGACGTCGACCGACGAGCAGGACTTCGCGTACGGGCCCGTCGAGCTCTGCCTCGTCGGATTCGCGGGCGAGCGACCGGGGAGCGCGATCGTGGAGGCCATCCTCGACCTCGTCCGGAGCGACACCGTGCGACTGCTCGACCTGCTGTTCGTGTCGCGGTCACTCGACGGAGAGCTGACCGTACTCGAGGTGGAGGAGGTCGCCGAGGCCTACGGTCTGCCCGACTTCGAGCTCGTCGAGCTCGGTCTCACCGGCGACGAGGACATCGCCGAGCTGGCGGAGGCCGTCGGGCCGGGCTCGTCGGCGGCCGCCCTGGTGATCGAGCACCGCTGGGCGCGCACTTTCGCGCGGGCGCTGTTCGAGGCGGACGGCGCGGTGCTCCGCACCGAGCGCATCCCGGCCACGGTCGTCAACGATCTCGTCAGCGCCGTCGACGCCGCCGGCTGAGGCGGCGCGGCGAGGCGAAGCACGGCTAGGCGCGGCCAGGCGCGAGCGACAGGACACGGCCCGAGAACACGACGAGAAGGAGACGACCATGCTGGGACGACGGATCGGACGCGGGGGACTGCTCGGAGCGGCTGCCAGGACGGCGGTGATCGCCGGGACGGCGACCGCCGTGTCGGGAGGGATGCGGTCGAGGGGTGCCGCGCGCGATCAGCAGGCCGCCGAGGCGGCCGCGTACGAGCAGCAGCAACAGCAGGCGCAGATCGACTTCGCGGCGCAGCAGGCGGCGGCGCAGCAGGCGGCACAGCAGCAGGCCGCAACTCAGCAGGCCGCGCAGCAGCAGGCGCCCGCGCCCACCGCGGCGCCCGGCCCGGGTGGCGACCTCATGGCCCAGCTGCAGCAGCTGGCGCAGCTGCACGCGCAGGGCATCCTCTCCGACGACGAGTTCACCGCCGCCAAGTCGAAGCTCCTCGCGTAGCGTCACTCCTCGGGGAACACCGCGCCCCAGTCCGCGCCCACGCTGACCACCGTGAATCCGGATGCGGCGGCCGACGACAGGGCGAGTTCCGCCCCCTTGTCGTACGGCAGATCGCCCCTGTCGGCGTGGTCGTCGTGGTGCACGAGCAGGCTGAGCGACCGCGGATGCCCCTGCACGAAGCGCAGCATCGGGATGTCCCCGTTCGAGTTGCCGGCCGCCAGGATGGGGCGGCGCCCGATGCGGCTCCAGATGCGGATCGGCTTCTCGGGCCCGTCGTCGAAGAACGAGAGCTCCGCGGCGTAGGTCACCTCGTTGCTCCCGGCGTCGTAACGGAGCCCGACGGCCGAGCCGATCACCCGTTCCGGCGAGATGCCGTAGTAGTCCTCGGAGATCGGCCGCATGAAGTCCCGGTCGCCGCCCGAGACGATGTAGCAGCTGAAGCCGTGCTCCTCGAGGTAGCGCAGGAGCTCGATCATCGGCTGGTAGACCGTCGTCGAGTAGGCGCGACCGAGGGTGAGGTGCTTCGCGACCCGGTAGAACTCCGTGACCGCGCTCTGGTAGTCCTCGACGCTCATCCCGACGGTCGTCTCCAGCAGGGCTGCGATGATGACCTGCAGCTCGGAGTCGTCGCCCGCGTAGTGCTTGTCGAACGCGCCGCCGATCCAGGCGAAGTCGCCGGTGGCCGCCGCACGATACGGCTGCCGATCGGCGAGCGCCGGATCGGCACGGGCCGCGGCGGCCCACTGCTGCACGATGTAGTGCAGCTGGGTCGGCATGGGCTTCTCGGTCCACAGCGTGCCGTCGTTGTCGAAGACGGCGATCCGCTCCGCCGGGGGCACGGCGTCCGCCCCCGTGGTCACGGCCTCGACGAAGCCGAGGATCGCGTCCCGGGTCGGGGTGCTCCGCCACGAGGGCAGCGGATCCCGTTCGGCGCTCATCGCACGACCCGGAAGCCGAGGTGGCTCATGCCGGTGTCGACCATCTGCGGCCGGCGGGCGGCGGGCCGGTAACGCCGGCAGTAGCTGTCCGCGCAGAGGAACGACCCGCCCTTGACCACGCGCCGGGGCACCTCGAAGGGCTGCGAGCGGTCGATGCTCGCCTCCCGATCGCCCCCGCGCGGGTTCTCCGGGGCGCAGCAGTGCGTCTCCGCGTCGTGCGCCCGGTACCAGTCCGAGGTCCACTCCCACACGTTGCCGGCCATGTCGTACAGCCCGAAGCCGTTCGGCGGGTACGAGCCGACCGGGGTGGTCGACCCCGAGCCGGGTGCGGCGCGCCACGGGAACTCGCCCCGCCAGTGGTTCGCGCGCGGCAGCTCGCTCTCCGCTTCGTCGCCCCAGGTGTACCGGGCTCCGTCGAGCCCGCCCCGGGCGGCGAACTCCCACTCGGCCTCCGTCGGCAGTCGGCCTCCCTCCCACTGCGCGTAGCTCTCCGCGTCCTCGTAGGCGATGTGAACGACCGGATGCTCGGGCAGCCGCCCGATCGTCGACCCGGGGCCGTGGGGGCGGCGCCAGTTCGCGCCCGGCGTCCAGGCCCACCACTGGCTGAGGTGCCGGAGGTCGACGGGGCCCGACGTTCCGGTGAAAACCATCGACCCCGGAGCGAGGTTCTCGGGCGGAGCATCCGGGAACTCGGCCGGATCGAGCGCCCGTTCGGCCACCGTCCGATAGCCGGTCGCCGTGGTGAAGCGGGCGAAGTCGCGGTTGGTCACCGGCGTGGCGCCGATCTCGAAGCCGTCGACGCGCACCCGGTGCGCCGGGGCCTCCTCGGGGTAGTGCGAGTCCGAGCCCATGGTGAACTCGCCGCCGTCGACGGGAACCAATTCGGTCACTGCGGTGGTCGCGAATGCCGGCGCGACCACGTCAGTCCCCTCCGGCCAGGAACATCTGCAGCTTCTCGACGGCCTGCCCGATGGTGAACGTGGCCGCGTGCTGGCGGGGTGGGAACTCCTTGAAGGTGGCCAGGAACTGCGCCACTAGCGCCTGCGACGCGAGCACCAGGTAGCTGTTCTGGAAGAGCCAGTCGTAGTAGATGTTCGAGGTGATGTCGGCGCGTTCGAACGGGTCGGTCCTGAGGTTGAACATCTTCGGCACCCGCAGCACGACGAACGGGTCGAACCAGACCTGGAGGGTCCCCGGCACGCGCTGCTCCATGAACACGACCTTCCAGTTGTCGTAGCGGAGCGCCAGGACGTCGCCGTCGTCGGAGAAGTAGACGAGGCCGGGCCGCGGACCCTTCTCGACCTCACCGGTGAGGTAGGGCAGGAAGTCGTAGCCGTCGATGTGCACCTTGTAGCTGGTGTCGCCGATCGTCTTCGACGTCTTCAGCTCCTCGACGGTGGTCGTGTCGCCCGCCGCGGCCAGGAAGGTCGGCAGCCAGTCGTGGTGCTGGATGATCTCGTTCGACACGACACCGGCCGCGATGTGCCCGGGCCAGCGGATCAGCTCCGGGATGCGGAACGCGCCCTCCCAGTTGGTGTTCTTCTCGCTGCGGAACGGGGTCATCCCGCCGTCGGGCCAGGTGTTCATGTGCGGGCCGTTGTCGGTCGAGTAGATGACGATGGTGTCGTCGGCGATGCCGAGCTCGTCGAGCTGGTCCAGCAGCGAGCCGACGACCCGGTCGTGATCGATCATGGTGTCGTGGTACTCCGACTGCCATCGGCCGGCCTGACCGATGCTCTCCGGCTTGGGGTGGGTGCGGAAGTGCATGTGCGTGGTGTTCATCCAGACGAAGAACGGAGTCTCGCTGTCGGCGGCGCGGCCGATGAAGTCCTGGGCGGCTTCGGCGAAGACCTCGTCGATGGTCTCCATCCGCTTCTTCGTCAGCGGGCCGGTGTCCTCGATGCGCTGCCGGCCGCGACGGCCGTACCGCTCGTCGACCGTGTCGTCGTCCTCCTCGCTCGCCCAGGAGTGGATGACCCCGCGCGGCCGGGCCCGCTCGTTGAAGGTCGGGAACTCCTCCGGCGACGGCCAGTTCGCCGACTCGGGCTCCTCCTCGGCGTTCAGGTGGTAGAGGTTCCCGTAGAACTCGTCGAAGCCGTGCACCGTGGGCAGGAACTCGTTCTTGTCGCCGAGGTGGTTCTTGCCGAACTGCCCGGTCGCATACCCGTGGGGCTTCAGCAGTTCGGCGATCGTCGGGTCCTCCGGCTGCAGCCCGATGTCGGCACCCGGCATGCCCACCTTGCTGAGGCCCGTGCGGAAGACGCTCTGTCCGGTGATGAACGAGGACCGTCCCGCCGTGCAGCTCTGCTCGCCGTAGGAGTCGGTGAAGCGCATCCCCTCGTCGGCGATGCGATCGATGTTCGGCGTGCGGTACCCCATCAGACCGTCGCTGTAGCAGCTCAGGTTCGTGATGCCGATATCGTCTCCCCAGATGACGAGGATGTTGGGTTTGCCACCAGGCATGGGAACTCTCCTTGCGCTCGGTCACTGCGTCGTGCGTGCCGCGTCGACGCGTGCATCGCCGCGGACATCGCCTCCGCGAGAAGCTTCGACCACCGCGGCCGCCGGTTCCTCACCCGGACCGGGTGAGTTTGCCGGCCGTCGTCACGCTGAGGTCGTCTCCGCCGTCACGCACCAGCCGCGGTGAAGGGGCGGTGGTGGTAGCCCGAGGCGTCGACCACCGCCACCGTCGACTCCGGCACCTCGAGGAACACCCCGGGGAGGTCGTTCAACGGTTCGGAGACGATGAGGTGCGCGTGCCGCCCGAACAGGGCCAGGCGCTCTGCGTCGGGGTACATCTCGCGCAGGATGTCGACATCGGCCGAGTGGAAGAGGGATCGCGTCCGGCCCTGGGACGAGTAGCGGAACGCCCACACCGTGACCCCGTCCGAGACGGCGACGGTGCCCTGCATCGCGAACGGCACGCCGTGCGCGCGGCCGACCTCCTCGACCAGGCGGATCGCCGCCCCGAGCGCGGCGATCGGGTCGTCCTCGAGACCGAGGGTGAGCGCCAGATGGAACAGCACCTCCGAATCGGTGGTGCCCAGGATCTCGGGGTAGAGCGAGGGGTCGACGGCGAAGGTGAGATCGCGCTTCATGGCGGCGAATCCGGCCAGGAAGCCGTTGTGCATGAACATCCACCGGCCATGACGGAACGGGTGGCAGTTGCTCTGCTGGATGGGCGGGCCCGCGGCCGCCCGCACGTGGCTGAAGAAGAGCCGGCTCCGGATGCTCTGCGTCAGCTCCCGCAGGTTCTGGTCGTTCCAGGCGGGTTCGATGCTGTGGAAGAACGCCGGCGCCGAACCCGGGTCGCCGTCCTCGGGGTACCAGCCGAAGCCGAAGCCGTCGCCGTTGACCGTCTCGGCCCCGAGCGGCGAGTTCAGCGACTGCGCCACCAGCGAGTGCTGTGCGTCGAGGATCACGGTGGAGGGTCGGAGTGCTTCGCCTGTGTAGGCCAGCCAACGGCACATGTCACGTCACCTTTCGCTACTCGAGGGCCGAGGTGAGGCGGGCCAGGCCGTCGAGCGCGGTCGAGGATCGCGGCTCCCGCGACCACTCCTCGCGGGTCAACTCGCTGCCGGCGGCGCGGTAGCCCTCCTCGACCTCGCGCATCCGGTTCACGAACTCACGGCCGCGGACGAGCAGCGACACCTCGAGGTCGAGGCTGAACGAGCGGATGTCCATGTTGCTCGACCCGATCACGGCGATGTCGTCGTCGATCGAGAGGTGCTTCGCGTGCAGGATGAACGGGGCCGGGTAGCGGAAGATCCGAACCCCCGCGTCGAGCAGGGCCGTGTAGTAGGAGCGCTGGGCGTGGAACACGGGCCCCTGGTCGCCGATCTCGGAGACGAACAGCTGCACCTCGAGGCCCCGCTGGCACGCCGAGGTGATGGCGTACATCATCGCCTCGTCCGGCACAAAGTAGGGGCTCGTGATGATCGCCCGCTTCTCGGCGGCGTAGAGCAGCGACAGGAACAGGCGCAGGTTGTTCTCGGTGTCGTAGCCGGGACCGCTCGGCACGACCTGGCACTCCAGCGCCGCGGGCGAGGAATCGAATCGCACCTCCGGCCCCGGGACGTTGACCGTCGGATCGGTGACGTCCAGGAACACACCCGTCTCCGCGAGCCAGTCGGAGAGGAACACCGTGTTGATGCTCGCCACGACCGGGCCCTCCACGCGGGTCATCAGCTCCTGCCACTGCAGGCCCCTGGCGATGTTCTTCGCGGAGTCGTAGCTGCGGTCGATCAGGTTCTGCGAGCCCATGAAGGCCACCCGCCCGTCGACCACCACGAGCTTGCGGTGATTGCGCAGATCGGGCCTCTGATAGCGGCCCTTGAGCGGTATCACCGGGAGCATCCAGCTCCAGGCCACGCCGATGCGGTCGAGCTCCGCGAACGTCTCCGTGCTGTGGGCGACCTTCTTCGAGGAGACGTGGTCGGCCAGGAGCCGCACCGTCACACCCCGCTTCACGGCCGCCTCCATCGCCTCGAAGAAGCCCCGCGTCGTCACGTCGAGCGACACGATGAAGAACTCGACGTGCACGAAGTGGCGGGCCGTGCCGATCTCGCGCGCCATGGCGTCGATCGAGCCCTGGTAGTCCCCGCAGAGGGTCGCGGTGTTTCCGCCCACGACGGGCAGGCCGCCGAGAAGCTGGTTCTGCCGGGTCACGTTCTCGAACCAGGTCGGCCAGGTCGCCCGGCCCGGAGCGAGATCGACGCGACCGGCCTGCTCGGCGATCAGCGCGGTGGTGCGCGCCTGCTCCTCCCGGCGTCGCCGGGGGAGCTTGGCCGTGCCGATGACGAGGTAGAGGACGACGCCGATGTAGGGGAGGAACACGATGGCGAGCAGCCAGGCCATCGCCGCGGTCGGCTTGCGCTGCTTCGGGACGACGATGAGCGCGGCGATGCAGATGGCGGCGTGCACGAGCACGGCGATGCCCCACGCCAAATTCGTGCCGAGTACGCGGTCCATCGGCATCCCTTCGAACGGCGCCCTCCGGCCGGGAGCGTTGCAGCGAAACTAGCGCCGCGCTCCCTCCGCGGCATCATCCACAACGGGTGACGCCACCGGCCACCTGCGCTTCGGCGCCTGCCTCTGCACGGGTTCAGCGGATGCGCAGCCAGCCCTCGAGCGCCGACGAGAGTCCCGGCTCCAGCACGCTCACCGCGGTGCCGGGCGGCACCGTGATCACCCCGCGGATGTCGGACAGCCACCGCACCAGCCCCGTCTCGTCGAACAGCCCCGTCTCGTCGACCATCACCGGCGGCGCGTTCCGCACCTCGGCCCGCGCGGTGTCGAAGTGCAGGACGAGCTGCACCGCCCCCGCCTTGTTCCGCACGTTCATCGTGATGCGGTCGATGCCGTCGTGCACGTAGCTGGGGGAGTTCCACTTGATGTGCTCGTCGAGCTCGACCGGCAGGGCCAGGATGACGCGGCGCAGCTCGACCACCTGCTCGCGCTGCCCGGGGTCGAGCGCGGCGATGAACTCCTCGATGGTCTTCACCGTGTCGCTCGGGCTGCGGCGACGAAGCGCTCGATCAGCGCGTGGTCCTTCACGCCGGGAGCCGACTCGACACCGCTCGAGACGTCTACCCCGCTCGGCGCGGCCTGCGCGATCGCCTGGCCCACGTTCGACGGGTCCAGCCCGCCCGCGAGCAGCCACGCCCCCTCGGGCCTCCGCACCTGAAGCGCGCCGAGGTCCCAGCGCTCACCCGATCCGGGTCGCGGCGAATCGATCAGCAGCAGCTCCTCGCCCCACGACCCCAGGTGGTCCGCGTCGAGCGACGACGTCGCCCGCCACACGCGGGGGAACAGAGCGGATGCCCGTTCCACCTCCCCGCGATCGAATCCGTGCACCTGCAGAACATCGACGCCCGCCGCGCGAGCCGCCGCCGCGGCGTCCTCCGGCGTCAGCCCCTTCGTCACCAGCACCGTGGTGACGCGCCCGCCGGTGTGCTCGACCAGCCGTCGCGCGGTGGCGGCATCGACGAACCGGGGGCTCCCAACGGCGACGACGAACCCCACCGCATCCGCCCCGGCGGCCACCGCGGCGTCGATCGCGGCCTCGGTGCGGAGCCCGCAGACCTTCACGAGCAGCGGCGCAGCATCCATGGCGCCGAGCCTACCGTCCGCACCACGACGGCGTCCGGTGCCGCAGAGCGACGATCGCCGGGTTCCCGGTCGATACGGATGCATCGAGTTCGGCGTCATGTCACAGTGGAGCGTGACCCCGCACCAGGTAGGCCTCCCGAGCATCCCGTCGCTGGATGGGCTGCTGGTGCGCACGGCGAGCGGGGACGCGGACGCATTCGCCGACCTCTACGATCGCGTTGCCCCGCGCCTGCTCGGATTCATCCGCCGGTTCGTCGCCGACCCGCAGGAGGCCGAGGACGTGGCCTTCGACGTCTTCCTCGACGTGTGGCGCCGGGCGGCACGGTTCGACCCGCGTCACGGGTCGGCGCTGGCCTGGATCCTGCAGAGCGCCCACGGCCGCGCTGTCAGCGGCGAGACCGGCACCGGCGCCGAGATCGCGCTCAGCGCCTAGCGCTCGGGACGGGCATCCACCGGGCTCAGAGGAGCTTGAGCTTCTTCACGATGCGATCGACGGTCGCACGCGGCCCCACGATGCTGAGCGCCAGTGACTGCAGCTGCTCGGGCGCGGTGCGCGCGAGCTCGGCGAGGTACTCGTCGTAGACGCGGGTCGTCTGCGCCGCGAGCGGCATGTCCGCGATCCAGACGGCATCGTCATCCGTCTCCGCCGCGGAGGCCGCCGCCACGGCCTTGGCCCGCACGGTCGCGAGCTGCTCGGCCCCGGCTCCGAGCACCGTGCAGCCGGCCCAGGCGAGTCCCGGATGCTCGGCCCCGCTCGCGTCAGGACCGCCCGGCCCCTGCAGCCCCCGCACCGCCTCCCCGGTGGCCGCGGCGACGCAGGCCACGGCGTTGGCGAGGCGTCCGGGTTCGAGGGCCGTGTCGACCACCACCACCCACTTCAGTCGCGCCGACCGGGTCGACTCGTGGGTGAGGATCTCCTCGGGGCGGTAGGCGGGGGTCGCGGGCATCCGTCGTTCTCTCCGTGCTCTCAGTGCTCGATGTGCGGCCGACCTGCGCGGCCGACTGCGGCGATAGTATTCACCTGCACGACGCTTGCGCAAACAAGCCGTACATCATACGGAGAAGGGGGCCGAATGGCTTCGCTGGACGCACTCGACACGGCCATCCTGCGCGAATTGCAGACGGATGCACGGCGCACCAATCGCGACCTCGCCGCCTCGGTCGGGGTGGCGCCGACCACCGCACTCGACCGTGTGCGGGCCCTGCGCGACCGCGGTGTCATCACCGGATCGACCGTCGCCGTCGACCTCGCCGCGCTCGGACGCGGGGTGCAGGCGATGATCGCGGTGCGCATCCGGCCGCCGTCCCGGAAGAACATCGAGGGGTTCCGGTCGTGGGTGAGCGCGCTGCCGGAGACGATCGGGGTGTTCGTGACCTCGGGCAGCGAGGACTTCCTGGTGCACGTGGCGGTGCCCGACAACGAGGCCCTCTACGGGTTCGTGATCGACCGGCTGACCGAGCGGCCGGAGGTGGCCGACGTGCGCACCTCGGTGGTCTACGAGCACGTGCGGAACGCGGTGATCGCGCCGCTCTGAGCCCGGTGCGCGGGGCACTCTGAGCGCGATGCGCGGGACGCTCGCGGTGCTTTTGGCACGGGGCCGCGGATAGGCTAGGGTAGACGACGGCCCGAACTCCGGTGAAGGCCATTGGGGTATGGTGTAATTGGCAACACGGCTGATTCTGGTTCAGTTGTTCTTGGTTCGAGTCCAGGTACCCCAGCAAGACACGGCCCCTCCCGAGGGGCCTTTTTTGCGCCCCGGCGGCATCCATCCGTCCGTCTGACCCCCTTCCCCCAGTACGGGGCACATTCGCGATTCGGCGCGGGAAGTGCCCGTCGCGCGGCTCGGCGGATGCCCTATGCTCGCCTCAGCGACAGCTGTCGCGGGGGCGACAGGGGTTGTGATGCGGGGGAGTGCCATGTCTGGCAGGCGGATTTCGATGGTGGCGGCAGCGACGGTCGTCGCGGTGATGGCGGTGCTCGGTGGAGCGCTTCCCGCGGGCGCCGAGGTGCAGCCCGACGGTGCCGGAAGCGGGCTCGGCGGGCACTCCGGTGCGGCCGGATCGTGGGCCACTGCTCCCGAGGGTGCAGAGCTCGGTGCGCCGGGGATGGGCGCCGAATCCGTTCCTGCTCCTGCTCCTGCTCCTGCTCCCGCTGTGCAGGACGCCGCAACGGGCTCGATCATCGGCGGCGTCACCTTCGACGAGACGGACGAGCCCGCGTACGGCGTCACCGTCGACATCGCGCGCCTCGTGCCCGAGACCGGTGCGTTCACCCCGGTCGCCAGTGCCGACGGCCCGTCCTTCGCCTTCACCGGCCTCGAGCCCGGCCAGTACCGACTGCACTTCGTCGCCCAGCCCAGCCAGGATGCCCGCAGCGAGTACTGGGACGACCAGCTCTACGAGTCGGAGGCCGACCTCATCACCATCGTCGCGGGCCAGCCCGCCGTCGAGGTGAACGCCGGCCTGGACCGCTGGGGCGTGTACACCTACCGCTACGGCGGAGCGACCCGCTACGACGTCGCCGCGCTGATCTCGACCCTCGCCTTCGCGCCGGGGCTGCCGGTCGTCTACATCGCCAACGGCGAGCGGTTCCCCGATGCGCTGAGCGCCGGCCCGGCCGCCGCGCACCAGGAGGGCGCCCTGCTGCTCGTCACGTCGACCTCGGTTCCCGACGCCACGGTCAAGGCGCTCGGCGCCCTGAAGCCGCAGAAGATCGTCGTGGTCGGCGGCGAGGCGGCGATCTCGGCCGGCGTGTACACGCAGCTCGCGAAGCTGCAGCCGAACATCGCCCGCATCGGCGGCGCCGACCGCTACGAGGTCTCGCGCAACGTGATCGACTACGCGTTCTGCGGTCAGGCCGAGGGTGACTGCGCCGACGGTGCCGCGACGATCTTCGCCGCCACGGGCGCCAACTTCCCCGACGCGCTCTCAGCTGGCCCCGCGGTCGCGCACCTCGGTGGCGCCGTGCTGCTCGTCCCCGGGCAGGACAGCCGGCTCGACGCCTCGACCGCGAAGCTGCTCGAGCGTCTCGGCACGAACCGCATCTGGGTCGCCGGTGGGCCGAACTCCGTCAGCGTCGGCATGGAGGACGCGCTCCTCGCGACCCTGCCGATGGGCGGCGAGATCTCCCGCGTCAGCGGAGCCGACCGGTTCGAGACCTCGGCGGCTATCAACACGGCCGTCTTCGGCACGGGCGAGACCGCGCTGCTCGCCACCGGCGCCGGGTTCGCCGACGCCCTCGCGGGTGGGCCGGTGGCCGCCACGATCGACGCCCCGCTCTTCCTGGTGCAGCGCGACTGCTACCCGGAGCCGATCTGGAACGCGATCCGCAGCTACGACACGATCGACCTGCTCCTGCTCGGCGGTGAGAACGCGCTCAGCGACTCGATCTACAAGGTCGAGTACCTCTGCGGCTGACCCCCGCCCGCCCTCAGGCCCGCGCCCAGATCGCGGCCTGAGGGCGCTCACCCGCGCTGACGCGCACGTGCGTCTCACGCACCGCGAACCCGGCGAGCTCGAGTTCGGCCGTGAGGCGGTCGACGGGCCAGCGGTGGGCCGTCACGACGGCGTGGTCGAAGGGCTCGAGCACAGCGCTCTCGAAGAAGCCGATCAGGAGGGCGCCGCCCGGCTTCAGCACACGGTGGAACTCCCGCAGAGCATCCTGAATCGTCGACGGCTCGCGGTGGATGAGCGAGTACCACGCGAGCACACCCCCGATCGACCCCGTGGCCCCGTCGAGCGCGTCGAGGCTGCCGAGCGCGAAGGGCACGCCGGGGTAGCTGCGGCGCGCGCGGGCGACGAACTCGGGCACCCGGTCGACGCCGCGGGCTGACAGGCCTCGTTCGGTGAGATAGGCCGTCCACTGGCCGGGCCCGCAGCCGGCATCGATGACCGGGCCGTCGATGCTCGCGGCCCAGGTGGTGACGAGGGCGAGGTCTGACGGATGCACGTGCCGCATCGATCCGAAGAGCTCTGTGTATTCGGCCGATCTCTGGGAGTAAGCCGTGGTGACCTGGTGGACCATGGGCGTGAGTTTATCGGGGAGGCGACCCGATCATCTGGTGGGCAAGCGCGGAGCGCGCGGCAGTCTGTCGGGTGCTGCCGCGCGCTTCGCGCTTGCCCTCGAGGGGTGTGGTCGGGATAGTCGCAAGTCGAGCTTGGTCTGGGGATTCGCTTGCTCACCGGCCGTGTTTTCGTTAGAATTGAAACAAGCTCATGAAACCATCTTTCGCCTCTGCATCCGCCCTCGCCGAAGGGTCTGTCGTCGCCGGCGCGTCGGTGTTGGAGACGCGGGAGTCGCTGCTGCGAGGGATCGGGGCTGACGCCGATGCGGTGGCCGAGATCCGGGCTCGGCAGGCCGTCCTCGAGGCTGAGGCGGTGGTGCTGCTCGCGGCCGCCGCGCGCAAGGCGCACTGGCTCGCGGGGCTGGAAGGCGGGTCGCTCGAGCACGCGCGGCGGTCGCTGGTGGCCGAGATCGCGACGACGCTGCGCCTGCCCGAGGCGACCGCGGCGCAGCGCATCGACGAGGCCGAGACGCTCGAGGAGTTCCTGCCGCACACGCTCGACGCGTTGGCCCGCGGTGTCATCGGCTACCAGCACGCGCAAGCGGTGGTACGGCAGGCGCGAACGCTGCCCGAGGCGGCGCGGGGCGAGTTCGAGGTGGCGGCGACCGCGAAGGCCTCGACGCAGACTCCCACCCAGCTGGCCACCCATGCGCGGGCCGTGCGAGAGCGGATGCACCCCGAGTCGATCGACGTGCGCCACCGCGAAGCGCGAGACGAGCGGGCGGTGTGGGTGGAAAAGGAGCGCGACGGCATGGCGACGGTGGTCTGTCATCTGCCGGCCGTCGCGGCCTTCGCCATCGACGACACGCTCGACCACCTCGGGCGCGCCCTGCGCTCGCCCGACGAGACGCGCACGCATGCCCAGCTGCGGGCCGACGGTCTCGTCGAACTGCTTCTGCACCGCGATGGCGACACCGCCGCGCGTGCTCGCGGGATCACCGCGAACGTCGTCGTGACCGTGCCGGCCCTGTCGTTGCTGGGTCGCTCCGACGAGGGCGGCGAGCTGCAGGGCTACGGGCCGATCCCGCTCGAGACCGCGCGTCAGCTCGCTGCGGGGGCGCCGTCGTTCCTGCGCATCCTGACCGACCCTGTCACCGGGCAGCGGCTCTCGGTCGGGCGCGATCGGTACAAGGTGCCGGCCGACCTGCGGGCCGCCGTCGTGCTCGACGACGAGACCTGCCGCTTCCCGGGCTGCGCCCGCCGAGCCGACCGCTGCGACCTCGACCACACCACCGACTGGGCCCACGGCGGCGAGACCAGCCTCGACAACCTCGCCGCCCTCTGCCGCCGGCACCACACCGTGAAGCACCAGACGGGGTGGGAGGTTAAGTCGGGCGAGGCCCGGGCGCTGCACTGGACATCCCCTTCGGGCGCTCGGCACACGACCCGCCCGCCCGACCACGCGGCACCCGCCCCGCAACCCCGAGCGCACCAGCGCCCGCGCTCGGCGGGCAGCGGCCCGATCAACCTCCCAGACACCCCGCCGTTCTAGGCGCCCGCCCCCGCTCCGCTCGGCGGCCCCTTCGTCACTCCACCGGTGGGCCCCGCCCGCGCGGTCAGGCCTATCGTCGTGACTTCGCGCCAGGCGCAGCCCTCGTCGACCCCTTCGCCGCTGGGCCCGCGCCCCCGCGCGCCCGCGCCCTCGGCGGCGCGTCAGACCGCCGCGGTGCGGATGCGCACCTCGCGCTCCATGCGCTTCTCGTGGCGCTCGCGGCCCTTGATCGCCTGGTCCTCGCGGTTCTTCGGCGGCGCGTTCGTGACGAGCTCGTCGAGCATTCGGCGGGTGGCGGCCGCGATCTCGTCGATGGCCCGGTCGAAGGCAGCCGTGTTCGCCCGCGACGGATGCGTCGAGCCGCTCACCTTGCGCACGAACTGCAGGGCCGCCTCCCGCACCTCGTCATCGGTCGTCGGCGGCTGGAAGTTGTGGAGCACGCGGATGTTCCTGCACATGCGGGCGAGGTTACTCCGGCACCCGAGCCGAGTCCACGGCCTTGCGGATCGGTGCAGCTACGTCATCCGCAGCGCATCCGGGCCCGGCCATCCCTCCAACTGGGGTCAGGCGAGCTCCAATCGCCCGTGGCGGCCGTGCCGAATCATGCGTACGTATTGACCGAGTGTCCGGAGCCCGCATGTCACCCAGAAGCAGTGCCCTCAGCGTCGTCAGCCCTTCGCGGGTCGCGCCGCCGAGTCCGCTCGACGACCTCTCGTGGGACTCGGATCGGGTGCTCGTCGTGCGGGCGGCCTCCGGCGACGACCGGGCGTTCGCGCAGATCGTCCGGCGCTACTCGGGACTGCTCCGTCAGGTCGCGCACCGCACCCTCGGAAGCACAGATGACATCGATGACGTGGTGCAGGAGACCTTTCTCGCCGCCTGGACGCACGCCGACAGCGTCATCGACGGCGAGTCCATCGCCGGCTGGCTCGTCACGACCGCCCGCCGCCGCAGCTACGACCGCCTCCGCTCGGCAGCGGTTCGCACCCGAGACGGCGAACCCCTCGACCACCGGATGCTCGCCGCCGACCAGCCCGACCCCGACGACTCCGCGCGCCGCTCCTTGCTCGCGGCCGAAGTCCAGCGGGTGCTCGACACCATGCCGGACGCGCAACGGCGCTGCTGGCACCTCCGCCAACTCGACGACCTCAGCTACGACGAGATCGCCCGCCGCCTCGCCCTCCCCGTCTCGACGGTCCGCGGCATGATCGCGCGTGCCCGCGCCCTCCTGGCGACCGAACTCGCCCCCTGGCGCTGACCGCGGCACCCGTCAGTGCGCTCCGGACGAATAATCGGGGGTACCGCC
Source organism: Herbiconiux sp. VKM Ac-2851 (assembly GCF_013205105.1). Classification (NCBI taxonomy): domain Bacteria; kingdom Bacillati; phylum Actinomycetota; class Actinomycetes; order Micrococcales; family Microbacteriaceae; genus Herbiconiux; species Herbiconiux sp. VKM Ac-2851. The sequence goes on from NZ_JABMLJ010000004.1 coordinate 240,608, forward strand.
GCCACTATGGTCGCCGTACCCCCGATTATTCGTCCGGAGTGTGCGCGGCGGCCGGGCCGGGCTGTGCCACAATCACTCAGGCGCGGGGCGATGGCGTCAGCGGAGGAGGCCGACGATGACGGATCAGACCGAGGGCGTGCTGCCCCCACCCGGCTGGTACGCCGACCCGCAAGACCCGGCGCGCGAGCGCTGGTGGTCGGGCGCGAGCTGGACGGAGTTCGACCACCGCGCGGCCAAGCCCGGCATGTTCGGCGAGGCGTATGCGCGGGCGTTCTGGCCGGGAGCGAATGCCCTGGCCAGACGGGCACTGCTCCTGCTGCGCATCGGGTTCGTGCTGCTGCTCGTCGTCCTGGCCGCGTCGTACTGGGCGTCGGCGGCGGGGGCGACGTTGACCGGCACGGTCGTGGGCGGCTTCGTGTCGATGCTGCTGTGCTGCGTCGGGTTCGGTGTCGCCGGGATGGTGTTCGGGGTGAGGGCGATCCGAGCATCCGGGGCTCTGGGTGGTGGGGGAGTGGCGGTTCAGAGCACGGTCGCCTCGGCGGTGCTCGTGCTGTGGGCACTCACCGTGCTGGCGTTCGCGCTCGTCGTCTGACGGGCCGGGTCCGCTCACCAGCCGCTCCGGACAAGAGTGTCCGGAAGGACTAGGTTGGGGACGCGAGCGAGAGGAGCGGCGATGGACGTCGAGCGGGTGCTGCCCGAGCTGCGGGAACCGATGAAGCGGGCGCAGGTGTCCGCGCCACGGTGGCTCGTGCGCGCTGCCGTGCGGCTGATGCCGGTGCCCAAGTCCGAGGCGGTGCAGGTCGAGCGAGCGCGCGCCGGAGGCGTGCGGCTGCGGGTGTACCGGCCGCAGGCGGAGCTGAGCGGGGCGGGGCTGCTGTGGATCCACGGCGGCGGCCTCCTCTTCGGCGACGCCCGGCAGGACGAGGCGCTCTGCCTCTCGACCGCCGAACGACTCGGCATGGTGATCGTCTCGGCGAACTACCGCTTCGCTCCCGAGCATCCGTTCCCCGCGGCCCACGACGACGTGCGGGCCGCCTGGGGGTGGATGCTCGACCACGCCGCCTCGCTCGGCATCGACCCGAGGCGCCTCGCTGTGGGCGGCGAGAGCGCCGGGGCGGGCCTCGCCGCCGCCCTCGTGCAGCGCCTCGCCGACGACGGGGGAGTGCAGCCGTGCGCGCAGTGGCTCTTCGCCCCGATGCTCGACGACCGCACCGCCGCCCGCCCCGAGCTGGACGCCGAGCAGCACTTCGTCTGGGACAACGCCGCAAACCGGGAGGGCTGGTCGGGCTACCTCGGCGGCCCGGCCGGTGCCGAGACGGTGCCTCCGTACGCGGCACCCGGACGTCGTACCGAACTCGTGGGGCTGCCGCCGGCGTTCCTCGCCTGGGGTGACATCGAGCTGTTCGCCGCCGAGGACCGCGCCTACGCCGAGGCGCTCGCGCGTGCCGGAGTGCCCGTGACCACCGACATCGTCGAGGGGGCGCCGCACGGCTTCGAGAACTGGGCGAAGGAGACGCCGGTGGCGCAGGCCCTGATCGGGCGGGCCCAGGACTGGCTGCACGAGGCCGTCGAAGCGCGCTGATCCCAGCCGCGTGATCGCAGCAGCCTGACAGCAGCAGCAGCAGCAGCTGCCCGCCCGGCGCCCTGCAGGCCTTCCGCGAGCTGGCTGCCGACCCCCTCGTCGACCAGTCGAGCGGATGCCCGTGCCGGCCGCCTGGCGGGCCGCCGTCGTTCGGGCCACTATCGTCTGGTGGTGCATTCTCACGCGAACGGGGGCCGGACGACTGTCCAAGCGTTGCCCACACCCATCGACACGACCGCACTCACCGAACCGGTGCATCGCCGCGACGTGCGCCGCTCGTGGCGCGCGCTCGTCGCTGCGCACCCGGAGGCGCGCGACCTGGCGGGCGTGTTCCGGCGGGTGATCCTCGGGTTCGCCACGTTCACCGCCCCGATCGGGCTGCTGGCCTTCGTGCTCATCGTGCTCGCGACGATCGGCGAGGGCGGGCCCGAGGTCGTGCAGGCGGTGATGGTGCAGAGCGTCATCGGTGCGCTCATGCTCTTCGCCGGGGTGATCTGCGGATGGGCATGGGCCCGGCTGCGGCGACGTCGGCCCCGGCCGCGCGTGCACCACAGGCTGATGGGCTTCGCCGCGGCGAACGGCATGACGTACAGCCCCGGGCCCACGAAGGCCGCCCTCGGGTCGCCGTTCCGGCGGCGGGGCGTGCTGAACCTCTACCGGGTGCTGCGCACACCGGGCGAGCGCGGGGTGGAGTTCGCGAACTACGAACTGGTCAACGCGACCATGGAGAACACGGCGCCGCAGTTCGGCGGGTACTGCGCGTTGCGGCTGCCGGTGGCGCTGCCGAACATCCTGCTGCGTGCCGAGGAGGGGCCGAGGAGGCCGCTGCACACCTCGGCGGTGCTGCGGGAGACGCAGGTGCTGTCGCTCGAGGGGGACTTCGACCGGTACTTCCGGCTGTACTGCCCCGAGGGGTACGAGCGGGATGCGCTGTACCTGTTCACGCCCGACGTGATGGCCCGGCTCGTCGACCACCTGCGCGGGCTCGACGTGGAGATCGTGGGGGACTGGATGTTCCTGATCAGCGCCCGCGACCTCGTCACCGACCGGGCCGAGCGGTGGGAGGCGCTCGCCGCGGCCGTCGACGCGCTCGACGACCGGATCGAGCGCTGGGGGCGGTGGCGCGACGAGCGGGTCGCGCGAGGCGAGCCGGGTATCGGCGCGGCGGTCGCCGACGGCGGGGCGCGGCACGTCGACTCGGGGAGGGGGAGGCTGCGCACCTCGTGGAGCGCGGGCACGATCCTCGTCGTGGGGTTCGTGACGCTGTGCTTCGTGGGGCTCGTCGTCGCGATCAACCTGGGCTGAGCCGGGCTCGTCCGTCCCCCGCGGGGCTCGACCGGATGCGCGGGGTGCCGGTGATGGGACCGGTGCTGGCGCTCGGGTGCTGGGGCTCGGGCCCTGGGGCTCGGGCCCTAGCGCTCGGGCGCTGGGGCTCGTAGCGTGGGGCCATGGCGATCAGGCTCGAGAACGTGGGCATCGCGGTGCGGGACATCGACGAGGCCGTAGCGTTCTTCACCGACCTCGGCCTCACCGTGGCCGGCCGCGACACCGTCAGCGGCGAGTGGGCCGACACGGCCGTGGGACTCGACGGCAACCACGCGAAGATCGCGATCCTCGTCACTCCCGACGGCGGCGGCCAGCTCGAGCTCTTCGAGTACCTGCACCCCGACGCGATCGAGACCTCGCCCACCCTCCCCAACGAGATCGGGATGCACCGGGTCGCGTTCTCGGTCGACGACATCGACGAGGCGCTGGCCGTCGCCGCCCGCCATGGCTGCCTCCCGCTCCGCGGCGTCGCCACCTACCTCGACCAGTACCGGCTGACCTACCTCCGCGGCCCCAGCGGCATCATCGTCATGCTCGCCCAGGCGCTGCAGCCGCGGGAGTGACGGCCCCGTGAACGGCGGCTCCCGAAGGAGCGGCGGCTTCGATCGGGCGGTGCCAAATCTGCCGTCGCGGGACTTCGCGCGCACCGAGGCGTTCTACGGGGCCTTCGGGTTCGGGCGGGTGTTCCGGGACGAGGGGTGGATGATCCTGGCCCGCGGCGGGGTGCAGCTCGAGTTCTTCCCCGCGCCGGGTCTCGATCCGTACTCGAGCAGCGCCATGTGCACCGTTCGGGTGGGCGACGTCGACGAGCTCTATTCGGCGATCCGGGCATCCGGTGTGCTTGAGGCGACGCACGGGATGCCGCGGGCGCACCCCGTGCGGCGGCAGGACTGGGGGCTGCGGGCCGGGTTCCTGATCGACCCCGACGGCAGGCAGCTGACGCTGATCGAGCAGCCGCCGGAGGAGTGACTCCGTCGCGCGGGGGATGCGCGGGCTGGGAGGATCTTCGTAGCGTGGAGGCATGAGCGGATCGTCGGACAGCACCTCGCAGCAGCACGTCGCGACCGGGATCGTGTTCTTCGTCCTCGCCGCGGCTCTGTGGCTCACGATGGACAACTGGCTGGTCGGGGTGCCGTTCGCGATTCTGGCCGTGGCGATGATCTTCTGGGGCACGCGGCACGCCTGGCGGCAGACGCCCGACGACGACCCGGGCCATGGGGGGCCGGCGGGGCCGGAGCAGAACTAGGCGACTGGCCCACCTCGTCGACCCACGGATCTCGTCGCCGGTCAGGCGAGTTCGGTGACGAAGCCGATCGTGTTGCCGTCGGGGTCGGTCAGGGCGAAGAACTCGACGACGCCCTCGAAGCGCTGCAGCACGGAGACCTCGAGCCCCTTGCCGGCGAGGTCGTCGCGGAGGCCGCCCGCGTCCGCCACGCTGATGTTGACCGTCAGGCCCTCGCGACCCGCGCGTTCGGGCGCGGCGGCCAGCTGCAGCCAGAACGCGCCGAGGTCGTACTCGGCGAGACCCTCCATCGGCACCAGGTCGGGCTCGCCCAGCCCGAATGCCGCCCGGTACCACTCGGTCGCCCGCTCGAGGTCTCGCACGGGAACGCCGACGGTGACTGCTTTCGCTTCCATGCGGCCCACGCTATCGGCCGGTGGTCCCGGTGGCTCAGCTCGGCTCGGGAGTGCGTGGCGCGTCGGCGCTGTCGATCGGCGACGGATGGCGGAGGCGGCGATAGGCTCGCGCCATGTCCGGAGCCGCCGCCCTGTTGTTCGTCGTGCCGGTCGTGCTGCTGGTGGCGGGCGCGGCGACGGTGTGGATGGGTGTACGCGGAGGGCGGCGGCGGCGGACGGCGGGGTCGACCGGGCCCGCGGGGGTAGTGGCGGTGGTGGCGCGGCTGGTCGCGGGGGTCGGGACGATCGGGTTCGCCGTGCTCGCGCTGTCGGTGCTGTGGAGCGAGCAGCAGTACGGGATCGTCATCCTGCCGATCGCCGCGCTCGTCGGGGCGGCCCTGTGGAACGGGGTGCTGCTCGCGGTGGCCGCGATCGCCGACGCGGTCGCCCGCCGTCCTCGGCGGGAGCCGACGCTCGACCGTTGACCTCCCCCAAAGGGGGGTGATAGTTTGGCCCGCAATCGGGAAAGGGCTTTCCGGTGATTGGGGTTCAATGATGAATCGATTCAAACGTGCGGGACGGGCGGGACTGGTCGGAGTGACCGCCGCCGCTCTCGCTCTGACGGCCGCGCCGGCCGCGTTCGCCGCGGCACCGGCCGAAACGGGAACGGCGACCGGAACGCCGGCCGGGACGGCACCAGCAGCCGCAGCACCAGCAGCAGCAGCAGCAGCCTCCAGCACCCCGAAGCTCGAGGCGCTCGACCGCGGCCTCGTCGCCGCCCCCACGAGCGACGGCGTCTTCCTCAGCTGGCGCCTGCTGAAGAGCGAGGCCTCCGGCGCGAACGACACAGGTCTCACCGGCGCCGACTTCGCCGTCTACCGCGACGGCGCGAAGATCGCCGACGTCACCGACAGCACGAACTTCCGCGACCCCGACGGCACGGCGGCGAGCAGTTACACCGTCGCCCCCGTGCTCGGCGGACAGGTGGGCGCCCAGAGCGCCCCGGCGACCGCACTGACGGGCAGCGCCGGCGGCACGAGCGACGCCGTCGCGAGCATCCCGCTCACCAAGCCCGCCGACGGCGTCACCCCCGCCGGCGAGGCCTACACCTACTCCGCGAGCGACACCTCGGTGGCCGACGTCGACGGCGACGGCGCCTACGAGTTCATCGTCAAGTGGGACCCGTCCAACGCCAAGGACGTCTCCCAGGTCGGCTACACCGGCACCGTCTTCCTCGACACCTACGAGCTCGACGGCACGCTGCTGAACCGCATCGACCTCGGCGTGAACATCCGCGCCGGTGCCCACTACACCGAGTTCATGGTCTACGACTTCGACGGCGACGGCCGCGCCGAGCTCATGACGAAGACCGCGCCCGGCACGAAGTCCACGGGCTACGCGGGCGGCGCCGTCACGAACGACGCCTTCGTCACCCTCCCCGAGGCCGACGTGGCGGCCGGCTTCGGCAACGACGACGACTACCGCCTCAGCGCCGCCGACTACGCCGACCACCTCGTCGAGGTCTTCCAGGGCTGGTCGACCCGCCCCGAGGTCGTCGACGGCACCTGGCCGGCCACGCTCGAGGAGGCCTTCGGCATCCCGGTCACCCACGACTACCCCCTCAGCGAAGCGGATGCGCGCGAGCTCGTCGATCATTTCATCGACGTCTACGCTCCCTCCCGCAGCGCCCGCAACGCCCTGCGGAACTTCGAGGGCTTCATCCTCGACGGCCCCGAATACCTCACGGTCTTCGACGGAGCCACCGGTGCCGAGCTGCAGACCGTGCCGTACACCCCCGGACGCACCGACGACGGACTGCTCTGGGGCGACTACGCCATGTCGCGGATCGAGCCCGGCAATCGGGTGGACCGCTTCCTGGCGGGTGTCGCGTATCTCGACGGCGAGCATCCGTCTGCCGTGTTCGCCCGGGGCTACTACACCCGCGCGACCGTCGCGGCCTGGGACTGGGACGGCGAGAACCTCGCCCAGCGCTTCCTCGTCGACAGCGGCTTCGTACCGATGTCGAACCCGTTCAACGACTCGCCGCACGGCCGCGAGGGCACGAGCCCGGAGTGGGGCCGGCTGACGACGCAGGGCTTCCACTCGCTGAGCGCGGCGGATGTCGACGGCGACGGCAAGCAGGAGATCGTCTACGGCTCGGCGACGCTGGACGATGACGGCAGCCTGCTCTACAGCTCCTACGACACGCTGCCCGAGGGCAGTGCGGCGCCCGGCACCGAGGCGAAGCTCGGACACGGCGACGCCATGCACGTGGCCGACATCGACCCGGCGCGACCGGGCCTGGAGATCTTCACCGTGCACGAGGGAGCCGCCTATGCGCCCTACGGCTACGCCCTGCGCGATGCCGCCACCGGTGAACTGATCTACGGCGAGTACAGCGGCAAGGACACCGGTCGCGGCATGGTCGGCGACGTCGATCCCACCGTGCCCGGGCTCGAGACCTGGGCCACGCGCCTCCGCTCGGCGTCGGGCGAGAGCCTCGGCACGGCGATCCCGGGCACGAACCAGTCCATCCGCTGGGCGGGCGACCTCACCACGCAGCTCGTGAACGGCAGCGGTGACGCGAGCCCGACGATCGACGACTGGACCCGCGGCCGCCTCCTCACCGCCACCGGCGAGCGTACGAACAACGGCACCAAGGGCACGGCGAACCTCGTGGCCGACGTGTTCGGCGACTGGCGCGAGGAGCTGATCCTGCGCTCGGCCGACTCGAGCGCGCTGAACATCCACGTCAGCACCGAGGTGACCCCGCACAAGCTGTACACGCTGATGCACGACCCGCAGTACCGGGTCGAGGTCGCGCGGCAGAACACCACCTACAACCAGCCGAGCTACACCTCGTTCTACCTCGCCTCCGACATGGCGTTCGCGAACGTGCCGCTCTCGGCGCCGCCCATGCCGGTCGCGGCGCCGGGCGTCGGCGTCGACAGTGCCGGGGTGAACGTGACCTGGAAGGCCCCGGCCTCGCCCGGCACCTCAACGCTCACGGGCTACCGGGTGACGTTGACGCGCGCTGACGGTTCCGGTTCGCCCCTCGAGACCACGGTGAGGGCGGATGCTCTGCGAGCCTCCTTCGCATCCGCCTCGGTGCCGGCCGGCTCCTACACGGCTACCGTCGTGGCGCTCAGCGACCTCGGCCCGTCGGCGGTCTCGGCGCCGTCGGCGACCGCGGTCGTCACCGGATCCCAGCCGGTGCGCCTCGGTGTCAACGCCAAGTCGCAGTGCGTCAACGGCACGGCCCACGTGGCCGTCTACGCGTACAACGACTCGGGCCGGCCCGCCGACGTGCGGCTGTCGGTGCTCGGCACCGACAAGAAAGTGACCGCGGTGGCGGCCGGCAAGGCGGCGTACTCGCTGGTCGGCTCGGGCGCGGTGACGGTCGCGGCCGGAACGGCGAGCGTCACGGCGTACTCGTTCGTCGACGGGGTCGGGTACCACTCGAGCTACTCGGTGCCGTACGCGGCGCTGAGCTGCAAGTAGCGGCGGCCTTCACGCACGGATTCCCGCCGCCGACGCCTCCACGGGCTCGGCGGCGGGAATCCGTGCGTTTACCGGGGGTGCGGCGATGGGCCGCCGGATGGGAGGATGAGGCCATGGCCAAGAAAGCGCTTACCGAGCAGGGCATCGACGGGATCGTCGACGGCACCCACCCGGGCCGCACGGTGCTGCGCCTGCTCGGGATGCACCGCCGCCGCGTGACCGTCGCCGTGCTGTTCTTCGTGCTGAAGGACATCCCGCTCTGGCTCCTGCCCGTCATCACGGGCGCCGTGATCGACATCGTGGTCGACGGCGGGCCGATGAGCTCGCTAGCGATTTGGACGGCCGTCGCCCTCGTGGCGCTGCTGCAGAACTACCCGAACCACGTCATGTACACGAAGCTGTTCATGACCGCGGTGCGCCAGATCGGCGCCGATCTCCGCAACGGGCTCGCCTCGCGGCTGCAGAACCTGTCGATCGGGTTCCACTCGCGGGCCAGCTCGTCGGTGGTGCAGACCAAGGTGGTGCGGGACGTCGAGAACGTCGAACTGATGCTGCAGCAGACCGCGCATCCGCTGCTCTCGTCGACGATGGTGCTCGCGGGCGCCGTGACGATGACGGCGATCAACGTGCCGGCATTTCTGCCGGTGTACGCGCTGACCATCCCGATCGCGGTGATGCTGCGGTACGTGCTCGGCAAGCGGTCGGCGCGGCGCAACGAGACGTTCCGGCGGGAGATGGAGACCTTCTCGTCGCGGGTCGGCGAGATGGCGACGCTGATGCCGATCACCCGGGCGCACGGCGTCGAGGGCACCGCGGTGCGGCGGGTCGCCGACGGGGCCGAAGGGGTGCGCACCGCGGGGTTCAGCCTCGACCTGCTGAACGGGCGGTTCGCGTCGCTGTCGTGGGTGAGCCTGCAGCTGCTCGGGGTGGGTTGCCTGGTGCTCGCGGCGTGGGTGTCGATCAGCGGCTGGCTGCCGATCACGGCGGGGCAGGTCGTGCTGCTGAGCTCGTACTTCGCGCTGCTGACGAGCAGCATGACGAACCTGCTGATGCTGCTGCCGATCGTGGCGCGGGGCACGGAGTCGATCCGGTCGATGGCGGAGGTGCTGCAGGATCCGGATCTCGAGCACAACGAGGGGAAGGTCGCCGTCGGTCGGGTCGCGGGCGACCTGGAGCTCGACGACGTGTCGTTCCGGCACCCCGGCGCCGAGACGGATTCGCTGAGCGGGATCCGGCTGCACGTGCATCCGGGGGAGACCATCGCCTTCGTCGGGTCGAGCGGGTCGGGCAAGTCGACGATGCTGAACCTGGTGCTGGGGTTCCTCCGGCCGGCGTCGGGGCGGGTGCTGCTCGACGGGGTCGACATGGAGACGCTCGACCTCAGGTCGTTCCGGCGGTTCGTATCGGTGGTGCCGCAGGAGTCGGTGCTGTTCGAGGGGTCGATCCGGGAGAACGTGGCGTACGGGCTGGGGCCGGTGTCCGACGAGACGGTGCGGGCGGCGCTCCGTGACGCGAACGCGCTGGAGATCGTGGCGTCGCAGCCCGAGGGGTGGGACACGGTCGTCGGCGAGCGCGGCGCCCGGCTCTCGGGCGGGCAGCGGCAGCGCATCGCCATCGCGCGGGCGCTCGTACGCGACCCGCGGGTGCTGCTGCTCGACGAGGCGACGAGCGCGCTCGACCCCGAGTCGGAGGCGGCCGTGAAGGAGGCGCTGGCGCGGCTGATGCGGGGGCGCACGACGCTGGTGGTGGCGCACCGGCTGTCGACGATCCGCTCGGCCGACCGCATCGTGGTGCTCGAGCGGGGGCGGATCGTGGAGGTCGGCTCGCACGACGAGCTGCTCGCGGCCGGGGGCCGCTACGCGGAGCTGCACCGCGTGCAGTCGGCGTAGGGGCGCGTCAGGGGCGCTGCGGCGTCGATGGGCGGATGCGCGGTCGCGTAGCCGGCGCGTCAGGCGCGGTGCGGCGTGCTGTCGCGCACCACGACCGAGGTGGCGACGGGGGAGGCGGACGACACGGCGGCCGCGTCCGCGTCCTCCAGCGCCAGCCGGAGCGCCGCGCGCCCCACCTCGACGAGCGGCACGCGCACCGTAGTCAAGGTGGGCCAGACGTCCTGCACCGTGGGGATGTCGTCGAACCCCGCGACCGCGACGTCGGCGCCCGGCGTGAGTCCCGCATCCCGCAGCGCCGACAGCGCGCCGACCGCCATCACGTCGTTCACCGCGAACACCGCCTCGTCGGGCTGCACTCCGGCCGCGATCAGCGTCTGCATGCCCTCGTAGCCGCCGTCGCGCGTGAACGCGCTCTGCACCACGCGGTCGGCTTCGACCCGGATGCCCGCCCGCTCCAGCCCGGCCGTGAACCCGTCGAGCCGGTCGGCGGCCGTCTTCAGCTCGCGATTGCCGGTCAGCACCGAGAAGCGGCGGTAGCCGAGCTCCACCAGCGACGCGGCGAGAGCGGACGCTCCCGAGGCGTTGTCGATCTGCACCGTGCGGAAGCCGAGCTCGTTGCGGCTGATCAGCACGACCCGCCCGCCGGCGCGCTCGTAGTCCTCGAGCTCGCTCTTCAGTGCGGCCTGAGACGGGTCGCCCTCGCGCCGCGACCCGGCCAGGATGATCACCTTCGGACGCTGCCCGCGCAGGGTGCGCACGATCTCGAGCTCGCGCTCGGAGTCGCGCTCGGTCGCGGCCATGGTGACGATCAGGCGCCCCTGGTCGGCCTCGGCCACCACCCCGGCCGCGATCGAGGAGAAGTAGGGGTCGGTGATGTCGGCGACCACGAGCGCCACGGTCATCGTGCTGCCGCGGGCCACGGCCTGCGCCGAGAGGTTGGGGGAGTAGTTCAGCCGCGCCGCCGCGTCGAGCACCTTGCTGCGGTAGGCGGCGTTCACCGTGCGGCTGCTGCCGTTCAGCGAGCGGGACGCGGTGGCCAGCGAGACTCCGGCCGCCCGCGCGACGTCTTCGAGCGTCGCGGGCGAGCTGCGGCGCGCGCCCGCGTCGAGCGGGGGTGCCGTGGGGCCGTCGGGGGTGTTCCCGGTCATGCGTTCCTCCGGTGCCGGATGGCCCGGGCGGGTCGTTGCCCGAGCGTTCCCGATGCTATCGCCCCCTGGTGTCGCCGAGGGGGACGTTTGCCGTCTCAGCGTGCCCCTGGTACAAATTGGGATAGCGCTTTCTCGCAATACTGAAGCTCTGACCGCGGTCGGGCGACGGATGCTCGGCAAGCGCTTTCTCGAACGCGACGGCGCGCAGGCGCCAGAACCAGGAAGAGCGCCATGGCCCAGACCGAACGATACGCACTCATCGGCACCGGCGGCCGGGCCGACCTCTACGTGCGGGGCCTCACCGGCCCGCACGCCGACGTCGCCGAGCTCGTCGCGTGGAGCGATGTGAACCCCGGCCGCCTCGACGTCTACGAGCGCCAGGTGACGGCGGCGGGCATCCGGGCACCGAAGCGCTACACGCCCGACCAGCTCGAGCGGATGATCGTGGACGAGCGCATCGACCGCGTGATCATCACCACGCCCGACTTCACCCACGCCGACTACGTGGTGCGGGCGCTCCAGGCGGGCGCCGACGTGGTCGTGGAGAAGCCGCTCACGATCGACGTCGAGAGCGTGCGCCGCATCGCGGCCGCCATCGAGACGACGGGCCGCGAGGTCATCACGACCTTCAACTACCGCTACTCGCCGCGCAACAGCGCGCTGCGCTCGGTGATCGCCGACGGCACCATCGGGCAGGTCACCGCGGTGCACTTCGAGTGGGCGCTCGACACGGTGCACGGGGCCGACTACTTCCGCCGCTGGCACCGCGACAAGAAGAACTCGGGCGGGCTGTTCGTGCACAAGGCCTCGCACCACTTCGACCTGGTGAACTGGTGGATCGCGGCGACCCCCGTGCGCGTGTTCGCGAGCGGCGGCCTGCGCTTCTACGGTGCCTCCAACGCCGCCGAGCGGGGGCTCGGCGAGCGTCCGGCCCGCGGCACGGGGGTGACCGGCGACCCGTTCGCCCTCGACCTCACGGCCGACGCCCGCATGAAGGAGCTCTACCTCGACAACGAGCACCACGACGGCTACCTGCGCGACCGCGACGTCTTCGACCCGGGCATCACCATCGAGGACAACCTCGCCGCCCTCGTCGACTACGACTCCGGCACCACCCTGAGCTACTCGCTGAACGCGCACTCGCCCTGGGAGGGCTATCGCGTCTCGGTCAGCGGCACCGAGGGCCGGGCCGAGCTCGAGGTCGTCGAACGCGGCGCGGTGCTGATCGGGGAGGACGGCCGCGTCGTCGTCGACCCGAGCGCGAACCCGGGCTACTCGCCCGAGGACGACGTGCGCCCCGACTCGGAGCGCCTCGTCGTGCAGCGGCATTGGGAGGGCGCGCGGGTCGTCGACATCCCCGAGGGCATCGGCGGGCACGGCGGCGGCGACGCCTACCTGCTCGACCACCTCTTCCACCGGGTCGCGGTCGACGAGCCGCTCGGCCGCGTCGCCGGCTTCGCCGACGGCGTCAAGGCGGTCTCGGTCGGCATCGCGGGCAACCTCTCGCTCGCCACGGGCGAGCCCGTCCGCATCCCCGACCTCCGCCTCCTCGGCTGACCGGCGCCGACCTTCCCGGCTGACCCGCGCCGACCTTCCCCACCGCTGGATCGCTTAGCCTCGCCAACGTTGAAGTGCTCGGGAATCGGTGTTTGAGTGAGCGCATGGGCGTGGCCGGCCTCGTCGGGGGCGCGATCTCGATGGCGCTGGGGGAGTAGGTCTCGGTCAGCAGCCAGAGCGACAGCGAGAAGGCCCTCATCGCGAAGGAGCGCGCCGAGCTGCGCGACATGCCCGCCGAGGAGCTCGACGAGCTCACCGCCCTGTACCGGGAGAAGGGGCTGAGCGAGACGACGGCCCGGCAGGTGGCCGTCGAACTCACCGAGCACGACGCCCTGGCGGCGCACCTCGCAATCGAACTCAACATCGACCAGGACGACGTCGTGAGCCCCTGGCATGCGGCCGCAGCATCGGCGGCCGCGTTCACGACCGGCGCCATCCTGCCGATGCTCGCCATCCTGCTGCCCCCGGCGGACTGGCGCATCCCGGTGACCTTCGTCGCCGTCCTGGTGGCCCTGGCGATCACCGGAACCCTATCGGCGACGATCGGGGGCAGCTCGCGGCTGCGAGCCACACTGCGCGTCGTCATCGGCGGAGCCCGCGCGCTGGCTGCGACCTACGGCATCGGCGCGCTCCTCGGAACATCAGGCGTCGTCTGACCTCGCAGGCTCCGACGAGGCTGACACGGCGGTCGCTGCCCGTCCTCGCCCCGGATGGGTGCCGATCGTGCTGATCGTCCTGGCGCTCGTGGTCGCGGGCGGCACCACCGGAGGTGTCCGTCTCAGCGCGGTGGGAGACGACCGCGAGTCGGTGTCGCATCGGGGTCCACGACGGGCAGTGCGACAGTGATCACCAGCCCTCGTGGGGCGGCGTTGACGAGTCGGGCCGTGCCGCCGGCAGCGGCGGCGGCGGCGGCCACGATCGCGAGACCCAGTCCGCTGCCCTGCCTGGTCGTTCGCGAGTGGTCTTCCTGGGAGAAGCGATCGAAGGCTTGGGGCAGGAACTCCGGTGACAACCCGGGTCCGGTGTCGATGACGGTCGTGACGAGGTGGTGGGCCTCGACGGACAATGTGACGGCGATCCGTCCCTCGCCGTCCAGGGCGTTGAGCGAGTTGGTCAACAGGTTGTCGAGCACCCGGCCGTAGAGAAGCGGTGCCATCGCGACCCGGCCGCGAGGCAAGGCCGTCGCGGGCAGGTCGAGGTCGATCACGACCTGATCGCCTGCCGCTGCCAGCCGCGCACGGTCGAGGGCTTCTCCGGCCTCCTCGACGAGCTCACCCACCGCGGCCGACGTCGGGGTTCGTCCGCTGTCGAGGCGGGAGAGTTCGAGGAGGCTGTCGACGAGCTGGTTGAGACGCACGGTGGCGTGCTCGGCTGCGAGCAGGTCGGTGTCGAGCCGGGTACGGTCGCCGGTTCGGAGGAGTTCGAGTTGGGCCTGAAGGACGGCCAACGGTGTCCGCAGTTCGTGGCTGGCGTCGGAGACCATCTGACGTTCACGGGCGGCGGATGCGCGCAGCTTCGTGATCAGCGCATTGAGTGTTGCGGCCAGCTCCGCGATCTCGTCGTCGGCCGGGCCGACCGGGAGCAGTGTGTCGGAGTCGGTGGCCACGATGGTGTCGGCGCTGCGGCGGAGGTGGGTGACAGGGCGGAGGGCTGCGCCGGTGAGTGCCCAGGAGACGATCCCGAAGAGGAAAGTCAGTGCGCCCAGGCCGATGACGAGGCCCGCAGTGAGGTCGGTGAGCACCCGGTGAGACGCGTTCTCGTTGCGGGCGGAGATGATGGTCCAGTTGCCCGTGGGGGAGGCGACCTTCTCGACGGCGACCAGGTAGGCGGTGGAGTCGATGGCGAGATGCTGGGGGCCTGTCCGGTCGCGGTCGATCGAGTCGAGCTGGGCGATGAGCGGGGCGGGCAGCGTCGAGGTGCGGGTGGCGCCGGTGGGGTCGATGACGGCGATGAGTTGTCCTTCGCCGGGGTTGTCGACGGGGTCGTCGGGTTCTTGCTGGATGGCGGTCTCGAAGGGGGTGGCATCGCTGGTGAGCACGTCGTAGGTGGCGTTCTGGAGGATGGTGTCGACCTGCTGGCGGACGACGATGGCGACACCGGTGAAGAAGAGGGCCGCGATCAGGAGGGTGCCGATCGTGATGCGCGCTCGGATCGACAGCCGGCCGAGGGCTCGCATCATGGTCGTTCCAGGCGGAACCCGATTCCGCGGACGGTGCGGAGGGTCACCCCGGTGTCGATGGGGTCGAGCTTGCGGCGGAGATAGCTGACGTACTGGTCGACGATGTTCGGGTCGGTGTGCTGCACAGTGCCCCAGATCTCGAGCAGGATCTGGTCCCGCGGGAGGGTCGTGGCTAGGTTCCGGGCCAGCAGCCGCAGCAGCGCGAACTCCTTGGGGCTGAGCGCCACCGGGATACCGTGTGCGGTGACGGTGTGGTCGTGGCTGTCGATCAGCAGCCCGGCGACCTCGAGCCGAGGGCTGGTGGTGAGGCTCTCTCGTCGCCGCAACGCGCGCAGTCGCGCCGCGAGCTCGGTGAAGGCGAACGGTTTGACCAGGTAGTCGTCTGCTCCGGAGTCCAGGCCTCTGACCCGGTCGTCGACGTCGTCGCGCGCGGTGAGCATCAGGATGATCAGGGCCGGGTGGTCGATCCGCAGTCGGCGACAGAGCTCGAACCCCGACATACCGGGCAGCATCACATCGAGCACGGCCACCGAGAAGTTGACCCCCTGCGACTCGATCAGAGCTGCGGTGCCGTCTTGGAGCCAGGTCGCGTCGTAGCCCTCATCGGCCAAGCCCCGCACCAGAAGGGGGCCCAGCTGGGCGTCGTCCTCGACGACCAGCACGGGCACGGGTCGATCGGGGAGAACGCTCATGGTGGCCATTCTCCCCGCTGATGCCGGGTTCACCCGTCTGAGAGTTCTTTCAGGAACGCGGCCCCTGCATCCGGCCTCTTCTCGCACCTGCGGTGCTTAGTCTGCGAGCACCAGCCATCGACATCGAAAGGGCGCGCGTGCTGATCCAATCCGGAGGCCTCCTCGACCCGACCGCACTCCTGGAGGGCTCAGGGCCGTGGGTGCTGCCCGTGATCATGGGGATTATCTTCATCGAGACGGGCCTGCTGTTCCCCTTCCTCCCGGGTGACTCGCTGATCTTCACCGCAGCGCTGCTCACCGGGTCGCTCGGGCTCCCGCTCCCCGTGCTCGTCGCGGGCGTGGCCGTGGCCGCGATCGTGGGTGACACGGTCGGGTACGCGATCGGCCGCCGCTTCGGCCGGCGCCTGTTCAAGCCGGATGCGCGCATTCTGAAAGCCCGCTACCTCGAGAAAGCGGATGCGTTCTTCGCAAAGTACGGGGCGCACTCGCTGGTGCTCGCCCGGTTCGTGCCAGTCGTCCGCACCTTCGTGCCGCCGGTGGTGGGCATGTCGAGCATGCCTTACCGCCGCTTCCTGCTCTGGAACGGCATCGGCGGACTGGCCTGGGCGCTGCTGCTGGCCGTGGCCGGCTTCTTCCTCGGGAAGATCCCCGTCGTCGCCGACAACGTCGAGCTGATCGCCGTCGGGATCGTCGTGCTGTCGGTCATCCCGATCGCCATCGCCGTCGTGCGAGAGCGTCGCGCCGACAAGCGCGAACGAGAACGCGATGTCGTCGCCGAGGCCGACCGTGGGTGAGCGTGTGAAGCGTGTCGACCTGAGCCGCAGCAAGGTACCGGAGATCACCGTGCTGTTCTGGGTGACGAAGGTGCTCACCACCGGGATGGGGGAGACGACCTCCGATTTCGTCGTGACGAGCATCGAACCCGTCATCGGGGTCGCCGTCGCGTTCGTGCTGCTCGTCGGGGCGCTGGTGCTGCAGTTCCGTACCCGGCGGTACGTGCCGTGGGTCTACTGGCTCGCCGTGGTGCTGGTGAGCGTGTTCGGCACGATGGCCGCGGATGTCGTGCACGTGCAGTTCGGGGTGCCTTACGAGGTTTCGACCGCCGGTTTCGCGATCGCCCTCGCCGTGGTGTTCCTCCTCTGGTACCGCACCGAGCGCACCCTCTCGATCCACGCGATCGACACACCCCGCCGGGAAGCGTTCTACTGGGCGGCCGTGCTGACCACCTTCGCACTCGGCACCGCGACCGGAGACTGGACCGCCCACGTGCTCGGCCTCGGCTACCTCGGATCGGGGCTACTGTTCCTCGTGGCGATCGGCATCCCCGCCGTCGCCTACGCCTTCTTCCGCGTCAATTCGATCGTCGCGTTCTGGGTGGCATACATCCTCACCCGACCGCTCGGCGCGTCCTTCGCCGACTGGCTCGGCGTCGGCCCAGACCGCGGCGGCATCGGAATCGGCACCGGCCTAGTCAGTCTCGTCCTCGCCGCCGCGATCGCCGTGTGCGTCGTGGTGCTCAGCCGCCAGAGGTCCCGTTCTGCGGTGGTGAGCCCGATCGTGTGAGAAGTCTCAGAGGTTGAGGGCTCCGTTCGCAGGATGCCTGAAACCCCGGTTGGGAACGTCAGAGCATGAGCGCACACGCCACCACTCCCATGACTCGGCAGCTGCTGAGCAAAGTCCCCGAGATCACCATTTGGTTCTGGATCATCAAGATCCTCTGCACCACCGTCGGGGAGAGCTTCGCCGACTACATCAACATGGCCCTCGGCGTGGGACTGGTGGCCACCGCGATCATCTTCAGCGTCGTCACCGTCGTCGTCCTCGCCGTGCAACTGCGTCTCACCCGCTACCGGCCCGCGGCGTACTGGCTCACCGTCGTGGTGCTGAGCATCACCGGAACCCTCTACACCGACATCCTCACCGACCAGGCCGGCGTGCCTCTCGCGGTCAGCTCGGCCGTGTTCGCCGTCGCCCTCGCGGTGGTGTTCGGCATCTGGTTCGCTCGCGAACGCACACTCTCGATCCACAGCATCGTCACCCGCCCGCGCGAAGCGTTCTACTGGCTCGCCGTGCTCGTCACCTTCGCCCTCGGCACCGCCCTCGGCGACTGGACCCTTGAGCTCACCGGCTGGGGTCCGGGCCTGTCCATCCTGCTGCCCCTGGTGCTCATCGGCATCGTCACCGCCCTCTGGCGGTACGGCGCCAACCCCGTGCTGACGTTCTGGATCGCCTACATCCTCACCCGCCCCCTCGGCGCCAACATCGGCGACTGGCTCGGCCTCACCCCCGCGGAAGGCGGCATCGGCCTCGGCACCTTCACCACCAGCCTGATCTTCCTCGCCGCCATCCTCGCCACCGTGATCCACCTCACCGTCAGCAAAACCGACGTCGTCGAACGCGACCGAAACGCACCCGAACCCGCGACATCACCCCAACGCCGACGGGCGACGCTCGGCATCCTGGCCGCCGTCGCGATCGCCACCGTCGCGCTGCTGACCTACACGAACAGCCAGCCCCACGCGAGCGCACTGGCAGACGAGGGCCCCGGCCCCAGCTGCAGCGACACCTCGACACTCACCCAGGATCAGGCCGCGACCGCGGCCGCCACGCACTTCCCTGCAACCGCAATGGACGACTTCCGCACCATCACGACCGACATCCTGACTCTGGTGAAAAGCGGCGACCAGGCCGACGCAAGCAAGCGCGCCACCGACCTCGAGACCGCCTGGGACGACAACCAGGACACCCTCAACGCGGCAGACTGCAGCACCTGGACCTACATCGATCAGCAGATCGACCCCGTCCTATCCTCGGTCCGATCGAGAACCCCGGACCCGGCCGCCGAACAGAAGGCGCTGCAGGCCTTGCTGACCGCCCTCGGCGCCTGAGTCGGAACGGGGTGCGGGTGTCGCGGGGCTAAGGGGCAGGGCGCGAAGGATGCCCGCGCCGACGGTGTCACGGCCGTCCCAAGCGGTAGCGACCCGGGCAGGGTGGGGTGGGGCGCTGAGTGGTAATGGCAGGGACAGGCGCCGGGGGCCGGAGCGATCGTAGGGTCGGTGCGACGGCCGGGCGTCGACGCGCCGGCCGGATCCCACCGGACCAGCACCACGGGACCCGTCGCCCCTGCGGCGGCGCGCCCGCGTGCTCCGAGAGAAGGCAGAACCATGACCAGCGAACCCACCATCGTCCTCATCCACGGCGCCTTCGCCGACGCCGCCAGCTGGGCCCCCGTGACCCGGCGGCTGCTCGACAAGGGCCGCGCGGTGCTCGTGCCCGCCGTGCCGAACCGCAGCCTGATCGGCGACTCGGAGTACATCCGCGCCTTCGTCGAGCAGATCGACGGGCCGGTGCTGCTCGTCGGCCACTCCTACGGCGGAGCCGTGATCACCGTCGCCGGCGCGGCCGAGAACGTCGTCGGTCTCGTCTACGTGGCGGGCTACGCGCTCGACGAGGGCGAGAGCCTCGGCGAGCTGCAGGGGCGCTTCCCCGACTCCGACCTCGCCGCGAACCTCGTGTACACGCCGTTCCCGAGCGGTGCGGCCGATCCGGGCACCGACGTCTCGGTGAAGATCGACGCCTTCCCGGCCGTGTTCGCCGGGGGCATCCCGCTCGAGACCGCGCAGGTGCTCGCCGTCTCGCAGCGGCCGCTCGCCGCCGCGGCCTTCGGTGACGCGGCTCCGGTCGCGGCGTGGAAGACGACGCCCGCGTGGGGCATCGTCTCGGCCGACGACCACACCATCAACCCCGACGTGGAGCGCTTCGGCTACGAGCGCGCCGGGATGCGCGCGGTGACCGAGCTCGCCGCACCGCACCTCGCGATGATCGCGAAGCCCGACGAGGTCGTCGAGGTCATCGAGACGGCCTTCGCGGCGGTGAGCTGACCGGGCCGGAGGGGAGCGCGGGCTGATGGCGGCGCGGGCGGGCGGCGCTGCGGGGGCGGCGGGCGGCGTGGTGGCGACGGGCGACGTGGCAGCGCAGGCGGCGGGCGGCGCAGCGCGGGTGGGGGCGCTCGCGCCGCTCGGCGTGCGCATCTTCCGCTGGCTGTGGATCGCCGGCCTGATCAGCAACATCGGCGGCTGGATGCAGACAGTGGGCGCCCAGTGGTTCCTGGTCGAGCAGCACGCCTCGCCCGCGGTCATCGCGCTGGTGTCGACGGCGTCGGCGGCCCCGGTGCTGCTGTTCGGCATCCCCGCCGGGGTGCTGGGTGAGTTCGCGAACCGTCGGCTGCTGCTGATCGGGGTGCAGAGCATCCAGGCCCTGACCGCCCTCGCGCTGGCGCTGCTCACCGCCGCCGGCGCGATGACCCCCGTGCTGCTGCTCGCGCTCACCTTCGCACTCGGCACCGCCTCGGCCGTGCAGCTGCCGGCCTACCAGGCGATCGTGCCCGAGATCGTGCCGACCAAGCTCATCGCGAACGCCGCCTCGCTGTCATCGATCGGCGTGAACGTGGCGCGGGCGATCGGGCCGGCGCTGGCGGGACTGACGATCGCGTCGCTCGGCATCCCGTTCGTGTTCGCGCTGAACGCCACGAGCTTCGCCGGACTGCTGCTGGTGCTCGTGCTGTGGCGCGGCTACCGGCCGCCGAAGGCCGATCGCGAGCCGTTCCTCTCGGCCACCCGGGCGGGCCTCCGCTACGTCGCGCACGCCGGCGTGGTGCGCCGCCTCTACCTGCAGCTGCTGCTGTTCATCGTGCCGGCCAACGCGCTCTGGGCCCTCCTTCCGGTGCTAGCGGATGCTCGGCTGAACCTCGACTCGAACGGCTACGGCCTCCTGCTCGCCGCCCTCGGCGTCGGGTCGATCGGCGGGGCGTTCCTCATCCCGAAGCTGCGGGACGCGTGGGGCACCAGCCGGCTGATCGCCGCGACGAGCGCCCTCTACGGCCTCGGCATCGCCGGGGTCGCGCTGTCGAACACGCTGCTGATCACCCTGCCGGTGCTCGTGCTGGTGGGCCTCGCCTGGATCGGCGTGATCGCCACACTGAACGGCACCGTGCAGTCGTTCCTGCCGGCCTGGGTGCGCACGCGGGGGCTGTCGGTGTACCAGCTCGTGCTGTTCGGCGGCACCGCGCTCGGGGCGACCGTCGCCGGGGCGCTCGGAACGTCGATCGGGGTCGTCGTGACCGTCGCCGGGGCGGGCGGGGTGGTGGTGCTGACCGCGGTGTGGCTGCTGTTCCGGCCGCTGCTGCCGACCACCGGCAAGAGCCGGGTGCTCGCGCCGATGCCGCTGACCGACGTGCCGCCGGTCGAGCTGACGGCCGGCCCTGACGACGGGCCGGTCACCGGGGCGGTAACCGGGGCGGGCGACAGAGCGGATGCCCGCGCGAGCGCCGATGGCACGGCTGCGCCGCACGGCCGCCCGCCGCTCGATCCCGACGGCAGCACGCTCGTGATCGTGCGCTACGAGATCGCCGACGCCGACCGGGTGCGCTTCCTGGAGCTGATGCGCCGTGTCGAGCAGAGCCGGCGGCGCACCGGGGCGCGCACCTGGACGCTGTACGACGACCGCGAGCATCCGGGATTCATCGTGGAGGCCTTCACGGTCGGCTCGTGGCGGGAGCATCTCAGCCAGCACCGCTCGCGCACCACCGGATACGACACCGAGATCAGCGACGCCGCCCGGGCGCTGTCGCGGTCGGGGCCCGTGGTCGACCACCTCGTCTCGATCGCCGTGCCCCGGCACGCGCATCCTTCCGACACCGATCCACCGACACCGACACCGACTCCGACACCGACACTTCAACCGAAAGCAGAGGAGAAGCCATGACCGACACCGCCTTCGACCCGCTCGACTTCGCCATCGTGCCGCCCCGCACCTTCGAGCAGCTGGAGGTCGGCGAGGTGTTCCGGGCGCCGAGCCGCACCCTCACCGACGCCCACGCCTCGGCCTTCCAGGCGGTCTCGGCCGACAATCACCCCGTGCACTACGACGAGGTCTGGGCGAAGGCCCACGGGCACTCGGCCCCCGTCGTGCACGGGCTGCAGGTGCTGGCGTTCACCGCGCCCGGGGCGACGCTGTTCCCGCACGTGATCGGTGAGGTGTTCATCGCCTTCACGGGGGTGTCGGCGCAGTTCCTCGGCGAGGTGCACGCGGGCGACACGCTCTACTCGCAGCTGGAGATCACGGCGCTCACGCCGGACGGCCCGAACGGAGTGGTCACGGCGCGGGTGACGGTGCACAACCAGCGGTCGGAGGTCGTGCTGGCGGGGGAGCACACCTACCTGCTGCGGCGGAGCAGCTGATGAACGCGGCCGCGATGACCGTGACCACCGACGTGAGCTACGGCGAGGCAGGCGGCACACCGCTGCTGCTCGACCTCTACCAGCGCGACACCGACGGGCCGGCCGACGACGAGCGGGCGGCGATCGTGCTGATCCACGGAGGCGGGTGGTTCCGCGGTGACAAGGCCAAGGAGCCACCGCTCGCCGCGGCCCTGGTGGAGGCCGGCTACCTCGTCGCGGTGCCCGACTACCGAGAGGCGCCGCAGCACACCTTCCCGGCGAGCCGCGACGACGTGCTGACGGCGTACCGCTGGCTGCTGGCGTCGGAGCAGCGCTTCGATCGCGGGCGGGTCGCGTTCTTCGGCGGCTCGGCGGGCGGCAACCTCTCGGTCGAGGCCGGGCTCGCGACCGGGCGCCCGGCGGTCAGCTGGTCGGGCATCTTCGACTTCGCGGCGATCGTCGCGGCCACCGACGGCACCATCGCCGAGCCCACCCAGCAGGATCTCGACGCGATGAAGAGCGCGGACATCAACCAGACCGGGCCCGACGACGCGTTCCTGCGGTTCACCGTGCTGCAGGAGGTCGGGGGCGACCGCTCCCTGCTGGCGTCGGCCTCCACGACGGGTCACGCGACCGCGGCCGCCGGCCCGGTCTACCTCGCCAACTCGCTGAACGAGTTCGTGCCGGTGCGCGACCCGCAGGCGATGCAGCAGGCGCTCTCGGCCGTCGGGGTGGCGAGCACGCTGCAGCTCGTGCCGGGCACCCACCACGCCGAGGGTTACACCGCGGCGGCGATCGGCCAGACGCTCGCGTTCCTGGCCGACGTGCTGGCGCCCGCCCCGGCGGGGTGAGCGGATGCGCGGCGGCGCGCCCGCGCGGGCCGTCGCGCTCTGCGCTCTGTTCGACGTGTGTACGGTAGGGATGACAGCACCGGGGGGAGCGCCATGAAGGCAGGCAGCAGGGTCACGGCGATCGTGATGGCGGGGGCAGTGGCGGGGGCGATCGCGCTCAGCGCGGCGGGTTGCGTCGGGTCGACCCCCGCGCCCGGCCCGACTCCCGCGACGAGCGCGCCGAGCCCCGCGACTGGGCAGACGGCGACGCCGACCACGACGCCCGCCCCCACGTCGAGTGCCACGCCGACGCCCACTCCGACGCCGGCCGCCGAGGACGTGTACGACACCGCCGACTCGTCGACCTGGCTGATCTCGTACTCGGGCATCGGCCCCGTGAAGCTCGGCCGCAGCGTGACCGACGTGCTCGCCGAGGTCGGGACGGGCGAGCAGCCCTGCGGCCCGAGCGTCGCCGCGTTCTTCGACAGCGCCGTGGTGGCGGTCGGTGACGGTTCCGACCCGTCGGTCGTGGTCGCGGCGTCCACCGGCGTGAAGCCGAGCGTCGATCCCGACGACCGCCCGCACACCGACGCGGGCATCGTGGCCGGCTCGAGCTTCGACGAGCTCCTCACGGCCTACCCCGACGCCGAGCCCTACACCGACACCCAGGGCCGCCCCGGCTACCGTCTCACCGACGGAACAAGCTTCATCTTCTTCACCAGCGTCGACGAAGCCACGATCAACATCATCGACGTCAGCACGCTCCCGGTCGACGTCAAGGAGTACTGCGGCTGAGGCGCAGCGGAGCCCTCGGCGTCGTCGGCGTCGTCGGCGTCGTCAGCACCGAGGGCTGCGTCGGGGCGGGCGTCAGCGGAGCGTGCGGCCCGGGGAGGGGTGGCGCGGCCGGTTGCGCGGCACCCGCTCGCGGATGTCGGCCGCCACGAGCGACAAGTCGGCGCCGAGCTGGTGGCCGCCGGTCGTGGTGCGGGTGACGGCGCGGGGGAGCGCCGCCGCGTAGAGGTCGCGGTGGGCGAAGGGCACGACCTCGTCGTCCTCGCTCGCGTAGAGCAGCAGCGGGGCTTCGGCCGGGAGTCGCGCGGCGAGGTCGGCGGGCAGGTCGAAGCCGTCGAAGGTCCAGTCGGGGTCGCCGCCCGGGTAGGGGGCCGCTATCACGGCGACGAGCGCGACGGTGGCGGTTGCGCGGGGCTCGACGGCGGCGGGTGCGCGGGGCTCGACGGCGCCGGGTGCGCCAGGGTCGACGGCGGTGGGGGCCCGCAAGGCCAGCGCCTTGAGCAGCAGGTAGCCGCCCGCCGAGTGGCCGACGAGCACCACGGGCGGGTGCGCCGCGTCGATCGCCTCGCCGATCATCCGGAGCCAGCCGCTGTCGCCCGAGTCGTCGTCGGTGGGCAGCCGGGGCATCGTGACCGAGTAGCCGGCGCCGAGGTGGCGGGCCAGGCTGTCGGCGAGCAGCGAGTCGGCCTCGAAGGCCCCCTCGCCGGCGCCGTGGAAGAACACCACGTCGATCGGCCGCGCATCCATGCCGACACCCTAGGCGCGGGGGCGACGAAGCGGAAGGCGCCACCCGAAGGTGCCGGCGGCACGCGCGCCGAGCCCGACCTGATGACCACGCCCGACGGGCCGACGCCGGCGCGAGCGCGGGCGCGGGCGCCACCAGCCCAGCTCAGGGGAGCGTCAGGATCCCGTCGACCCGGCGGGGGATGCCGACCGGGTTCGATTCGCGCAGCTCGGGCGGCAGCAGGGAGTCGGGGGCGTCCTGGTACGCGACCGGACGCAGGAAGCGCCGCAGCGCCGTCACCCCCACTGAGGTGTGAAGAGACGTCGTCGCCGGCCACGGCCCGCCGTGCTGCTGCGACCACGTCACCGCGACCCCCGTCGGCCAGCCGGCGAACAGCACGCGCCCGGCGATCGCGGTCATCGCGGCCACGAGCTCGTCGACCGGTTCGCCGGACTCGGCGTGCAGGGTCGCCGTGAGGCTTCCGCCGATCGCGGCGAGCAGGGCGAGCGCCTCGTCGCGGCCGTCGTACTCGATCACGAGCGTGGCCGGCCCGAAGCACTCGACCAGCAGCGACTCCGGGTCGGCGAGCACGGTCGCGGCCGTCGTCTCGAACACGGCGACGGATGCGCGGCCGCTCTCCGCCGCGGCCACCGACGCCGCTTCACCGCCCGCGACGACCCGCACCGAGGGGTGGGCAGCGAGGGCCCGCACACCGTCGCTGAAGCCTGTGGCGATGGCGGCCGAGAGCATCCGGGGGCCTTCGCCGGCGCCTTCACCCACGACTTCGGCCACGCGGTCGGCGAACCCCGAGCCGCGGGGCACGAGCACGACGCCCGGTTTGGTGCAGAACTGGCCGGCGCCGAGCGTGAACGACCCGTCGAGGCCCTCGGCGAGCTCGGTGGCGCGGGCCTCGAGCGCGGCGGCCGTGATGAGCACGGGGTTGAGGGCGCTGAGCTCGCCGTAGAACGGGATCGGGTCGGGGCGCGCCGCCGCCAGGTCGAACAGCGCGCGGCCGCCGTGCAGCGAACCGGTGAAGCCGATCGCCTGCACCGCCGGATGGGTCACGAGCGCGGTGCCGGCGTCCCGGCCCTCGATCAGCGCGAACGTGCCCTCGGGTGCACCGGCGGCGGTGAGGGCGGCGTCGACGATCTCGGCCGTGCGATGCGAGAGCAGCGGATGCGCGGGGTGCGCCTTCACGATCACCGGGCAGCCGGCGGCCAGTGCCGACGCGGTGTCGCCTCCGGCGATCGAGAAGGCGAAGGGGAAGTTCGAGGCGCCGAAGACGCCCACCGGGCCGAGGGGGCGGAGCATCCGGCGGAGGTCGCCGTGCGGCGGCACCGCGGCGGGGTTCGCGTGGTCGATCGTGGCCTCGAGGTAGGAGCCCTCGACGATCGCGTCGGCGAACAGGCGCAGCTGCGCGGTGGTGCGGTCGAGCTCGCCCGGCAGGCGGGGGCGGCCGAGGGCGGTCTCGCGGTCGGCGAGCTCGATCAGCTCGTCGGCGGCGGCGTCGAGGGCGTCGGCGGCGGCGCGGAGCCAGCGGGCGCGGTCGGCGGCCGGGGTGGTGACGAGGGCGACGGATGCGCGGCGGGCCCGCTCGGCAATCGCGTCGAGCTCGGCGCGGGAGGTCTCGGCCGCGGCGGCCGAGGCGGCGGTGGGTTCGTCTGTGGGGGTCATAAGGTGTCCGTTCGCGGGATGGAGGCGGAAGTCGTCGCGGGTTCGGCGGTGAAGCGGAGGCCGAGGCCTGGGTGGTCGGTCACGTGCATCCGGTCGCCGTCGACGACGACGGGGGAGGGCTCGGCGAGGATGCCGAGGTGTTCGAAGCCGGCGTCCTCGACCGCCTCGACGAGGGGGCGGGAGGCGGTGCGCGGGAAGGCGGCGGCGAGCTGGCCCGAGAGCTCGAGCAGGAGGTGCGGGGCGACCTCGACGCCGTGGGTCCGGGCGAGGGCGGCGATCTGCCGGAACGGGGTCACGCCGCCGACCCGCACCGCGTTGGGCTGCAGCACGTCGACGACGCCGGCGCGCAGGAACTCCTCGACGCGGTAGCGCGTGTGCACGTTCTCGCCCAGCGCGATGGGCACCGCGGTGCGGGCGCGGAGGGCCTCGTGGGCGGGGAGGTCGTCGGCGCGGAGGGGCTCCTCGATCCAGCGGAGGTCGAACTCGGCGAGGGCGTCGAGGGCGCGGACGGCCCGCTCGAGGTCCCAGCGCTGGTTCGCGTCGATCATCAGGCGGCGGTCGGGGCCGATCACCTCGCGCACGGCGCGCACCCGGGCGATGTCGTCGGCGAGCTCGGGGCTGCCGACCTTCATCTTCACGGCGCCGAAGCCCGCGGCGACCCAGCGCTCGGCCTGGGCGACGAGCTCGGCGAGCGGGTAGTGCAGGTTGACGCCGCTGCCGTAGACCTCGGGGTCGATGGGAGGTTCGTCATCGCCGGGCGCGTCGCGCAGCAGCGCGGTGAGCGAGCGGCCGGCGCGGCGGCCCGCGAGGTCCCAGAGCGCGAGGTCGAGGCCGGCCAGGGCGATCGTGGTGAGCCCGCCGGATCCGGCCTCGTGCAGGTGCGCCCAGAGCTCGGGCCAGAGCGCCTCGGGGTCGGTGTCGCGGCCGACGGCGAAGCGGGCGATGTCGTTGTCGAGGAGGGCCTGGGCGGCTTCGGCGCCGATGGACGGTGTCCACGAGAATCCGAAGCCCTGGGCGCCGTCGGTGTCGCGCACGACGGTCTCGACGATCGAGATCGAGGTCACGCCGGGGCCCCACGGCCGCTGCAGGGGCACGCGGATGAGCCGCGTGGCCAGGCTCTCGATGCGAGCGGTCATCGCGGGGTGTCGGCGGACGCGGTGGCGACGGGGGCAGCCGCGGCGGTCGTGGCACCCCCGGCCGGGGCGAGCTCGGCCGCGAGAGCGAGGCCCGCGTCGAGGAGGGCCGCCAGCCGCGCCTCCTGCTCGGCGGTCGGGTCGACGAGCGGCGGCCGCACCGAGCCGACCGCCAGCCCCCGGAGGCGCAGCCCCGCCTTGATCAGCGACACCCCGAACCCGGGCGTCTCGTCGCGCAGCCGCACGAGCGGCACGTAGAACTCCTCCAGCAACCGCAGTCGCGTCTCCTCGTCGCCCGCGGTGTAGGCGGCGTAGTGCAGCGCCGCCAGCTCGGGGATCATCGCGAACGCCGCCGACGAGTACAGCGGCACGCCGATCCCGCGGAACGCCCCCTGCGTCAGCTCCGCTGTCAGCAGCCCGTTGAAGAACTGCAGCTCGCGGCCGGTGGCGCGGGCGGCCAGCACGATCTCCTGGGTCGCGCCGATGTCGCCCGTGCCGTCCTTGAAGCCGATGACCTGAGGATGCGCGGCCAGGCGCCGCACGGCGTCCGGCGTGTAGCGGGCGGTGCCCCGGTGGTAGAGCACGACGGGCAGCGAGGTCGCGGCGAGCACCGCCTCGACGTAGGCGACGAGACCCTCGGTGGTGCCCGAGACGAGGTAGGGAGGCAGGAGCAGCAGGCCGTCGGCTCCCGCGGCCTCGGCGCTCCGTGCGTTGTCGATCGCGTGGCCGAGGGGTCCCCCGGCGCCCGAGAGCACGGGCACCCGCCCGGCGACGGCGGCGACGGTGGTGCGCACGACGTCCTCGACCTCGCGAGCGCCGAGGGCGTGGAACTCGCCCGTGCCGCACGCCGGGAAGACCGCGCCGGGCCCGAAGGGCAGGCGGCTCGCGACGTGCTCGGCGAGCATCCCGTGGTCGATGCCGCCGTCGGGGCCGAACGGGGTGACGGGGAAGAACAGCACGCCGTCGAAGGCGAGCGCGGGTGCGGGTGCTGCCGGCGTCGTGCCGGCGCCGGTGTCGGCGGTGGTGGGGGCGTCGGCGTCGCTCATTATCGCGCTGCTCTCTCTTCGGTGCTCGGGCTGGGGGCTTCGGTGCTCGGAGTGGGGGCTTCGGTGCCCGGGGTGGGGGCTTCGGTGGTCGACGGATGCGCGGCGAGGGCGGCCTGGGCGTTCGGGAGCTCGGTGCGCCAGGTGCGCCTCGGGCGCCAGCCGAGCATCCGCTCTGCTTTGGCGACGGAGAAGACGGGGGCGCCCGGGCCGAGCGCGTCGGCCGCCTCGCCGAGGGCCGGGGCGTGCTCGCGCCAGAGGGACGCGACCGGTTCGACCGCGAGGGCGTCGGACGCGCCCACGAAGAAGCACTCGCCGTCGATCGCGGCGGGGGCGGCGCGGAGCCACACGTCGACGAAGTCCGCGGCGTCGCGGGCGTCGACGTAGTTGAACAGGCTCACGGCGGCCAGGGCCGGGTCGCGCAGCCGTTCGAGCACGGTGTGTCCCTGCTGGGTGGGGGCGCCGGCCCACTCCTCGGGCGAGATGACGTAGCAGGGGCGGAACGAGCCGAAGACGTGCGGGGAGGTGCGGGCGAACATCCGCACCTCTTCTTCGAGGACGGCCTTCGACAGGGCGTAGGCGTGGGCCGGTTCGACCGGGCTGCTCTCGTCGAGCGGGAGGGTGCGGGGGTGCCAGGTGGGGAGGGTGTAGCCGAGCACGGTCGGGCTGCTGGCGACCAGGGTGCGGGCGATGCCGGCGCCGTCGGCGGCGGCGCAGACGGTGTAGGCGAGGGTCGTGTTGGTGCTGAGGATCTCGAGCTCGGGGGCGCTGAACGGCACCGCGATGGCGGCGAGGTGCACGACGGCGTCGGGGCGCAGCTCGGCGAAGAGGGCGTCGAGGGCTTCGGCGTCGCGGAGGTCGAGGTGGTGCTCGGCGTAGAGCGCGGGGGCGGGCTGCGCGCTCGCCGCGGTGGTGGTGTCGGGTGCGGCGGCGGCCGGGGCGGTGGTGTCGGGCGTGGGGGCGGCCGGGGCGGTGGTGTCGGGTGCGGCGGCGGTTCGCGAGGCGTCGAGCGCGGCGCTCGCCGGGCATGCGGCGGGTGGCTCGGCCGGGGCGCGGTCGAGGCCGGTCACGCGGTGGCCGTGGGCGAGCAGGCCCGCGACGACGCTGCGGCCGAGGCGGCCCGACGATCCGGTGACGACCACGTGCATCCGCTGCTCCTCCTGCTTCGACGGTGAGGCGGCGGCTCGACCCGATCGACTCGCCTGGCATGGTGACCGGCCGGCTCGGGAAACCGCTTTCTCACCCGAGCCTAAGCGAGCACTGGCCACCGCGGCAACCGCGCCGCTACAGTGAGTAAGCGATTTCCGAGCACGACGGCGACTCGAGACGGAGGAGAGATGGCCGACAGAACCAGAGCCACCACCATCGCCGACGTCGCCCAGCGCGCCGGAGTCTCGCAGGCTTCCGTCTCGCGGGTGCTGAACGGCAAGCAGAACGTCGACCCGGCCATCGCGACCCGCGTGCACGACGCCGTCGCCGCCCTCCGCTACACCCCGAGCATCGCCGCCCGCAGCCTCGTGCACGGACGCAACGACACGGTCGCCATGGTGGTGCCCGACCTCGAGAATCCGCTGTTCCAGGGCATCCTGAAGGGCCTCAGCCTCGCCGCCGCGGCCGACGGCTACCGGGTGCTCGTCGCCGACACCGCCGAGCAGTCCGGCGAGGAGGCCGCGATCGCCCGCGAGGCCCGCCACCGCTGCGACGCCATCGTGCTCTGCGCCCCACGGATGCCCGCTGCCCAGCTGCGCGCCCTCGCCCCCCTGCTGGCGCCGGCCGTCGTCGTCAACCGCAGTCTCGACGACCTCGCGGTGCCCACCGTCGGCGTCGACTACGCGCGCGGCATGCGCGACCTCGTCGAGCACCTGGCCGCCCTGGGTCACCGGCGCCTGGTCTTCCTCGCGGGCCCCGACGCGAGCTCGTCGCAGGCCGAGCGGATGCGCGGCCTCCGCGACGCCGTCACCGCCCTCCCCGGGGTGAGCGTCGACACGCTCGCGTGCGGATCCCGCCTGGACGACGGCCACCGCTCCGGCGAGGCGGTCGCCGCCGCGGTGCGCGCCGGAGCCTCCGCGGTCATCGCCTTCAACGACCTCGTGGCGCTCGGTCTGATGCCGCGGCTTGTGGAGCTCGGGCTGCGCATCCCCGAGGACGTCTCGGTCGCGGGCTTCGACGACGTCCCGCTCGCACGGTACGCGACGCCGCCGCTGACGAGCATGTCGGTGCCGCGGAGCGAGCTCGGCGCGCAGGTCTGGTCGCGGCTGCGGGCGCTGATCGCAGGGGAGCCCTCGGAGCACGCGCTGCTCTTCCGCCCCCGCCTCGAGCACCGCGCGAGCACGGCGCCGCCGTCACGGGCCCGGCGTCCGGCTGGCGTGCGCGAGGCCCTCCTCGCCGAGTCGGAGGTGCCGGCGTGAGTGCCGTGGCACGCGCGGCCGACCGCGCCGCGTGGCGTGAGTGGGAGGTGCCGGCGTGAGCGTCGTGGCGAGTGCGGCAGACGTGGCCGTGACGCGTGAGCTGGTGGTGCGAGCGTGAGCGTCTTGGCATGCGCGGCCGACCGCGCCGCGAAGCGGGAGCGGGTGCTCGCGCTGCTCGAGGGGCAGGGCGCCGAGGGGCTGGTGCTGAGCTCGCACGCGGCCGTCACGTGGTACCTCGACGGCGCGCGCACCCACGTGTCGCTGATGGGCGACCCGGTTGCGGCGGTGGTGGTGCGGCCGGGTGGCGACGAGATCCGGGTGTTCGAGAACGAGGCCGAGCGGATGCTCGCGGAGGAGCTCCATCCCGACGACGCCGCCCTCGTGACACGGGTGCCCTGGCACGAGCCGCTGGTGCCCGCCGCCGGCCATGCTCCCGGCCGCCTTTCCGGGCGCGCCGCCGGTCGCGGGCTGTTGCGGGAGAGTGACGTCGCCGGCGAGCTGCGGGCCGCGCGGGCGTCGCTGCTGCCGGGCGAGCTGGGCCGGTATCGGCGGCTGGGCGCCGAGGTCGCGGAGGTGCTGACCGACGTGGCGGAGGCGGTGACGCCGGCGAGCAGCGAACGGGACGCGGCCGCGATGCTCGCGGGCGCCCTCGTGGTGCGGGGCATCGACCCGGTGGTGGTGCTGGTGAGCGGGGCCGCGCGGGTGCGGCACCGGCATCCGCTGCCCACCGACGGGCCGCTGGGGGAGCGGGCGATGCTCGTCGTGTGCGGGCGGCGGCACGGGCTGATCGCGAACGCGACGCGGTGGGTGGAGTGGGAGCCGGCAGTCATCGGGAGTGGCGGGCGCGCCAGGGCGGGCGTGGCGTCGCGCAGCCGGCGGTCGGGGCCGGGTGCGACGCGTGCGGGTTCGGGCGGGGAGGCGGATCGGGGGGTGCTCGAGGTCGAGGCGGCGTTCTTCGACGCGACCGTGCCGGGCGCGAGGGTGGGGGAGGTGTTCGCCGCGGGGGCCGCCGCCTACGCGAGCGTGGGCTTCGACGCGGAGGAGTGGCGGCGGCACCATCAGGGCGGCCCCACAGGCTACGCCGGCCGCGACCCCCGTGCCTCGTTCGACGTCGAGGACGTCGTTCAGACGAACCACGCGTTCGCCTGGAACCCGAGCGTCCCGGGTGCCAAGGTGGAGGACACGGTGCTCGTCACCGCCACGGGCATCGAGCCCCTCACGGTCGATGCGCGGTGGCCGGTCGTCGAGGTCGCCGGCCGGTGGCGACCGGTACCGCTCCGCCGTTGATCGTGTACATTCGAACGCGGATAGCGCTTTCCAGGGGGCGCGACGACACCTGACCGACGACGACAGGAGACGCGGTGGCCGACATCACGATCACCGAGGCCGCCGACCGCCTCCTCCTGACCGTCGCTGCAGCGCCACGCGCCTCGACCGCTGCCGCGGGCGCGCCCGCCGCCGCTTCAACCGCCGCCGCCGCCTCGACCGCGCCCGCCGCGGGCGGAACGGTCGTGCTCGCCGAGTATGTGATGCGGCCCGCCGACCCGCAGCTCGAGTCGCCGCGCCCCTACTTCGCCCCGCTCCGCACCCGCGGAGGCGACGTCGTCACCGACCTCCGCCCCGCCGATCACGTCTGGCACAAGGGACTGTCCTGGTCGCTGCCCGTCGTCGGCGACGAGAACTTCTGGGGCGGCCCGAGCTTCCGCCGCGGCGAGGGCTACGTGCAGCTGCCGAACAACGGCCGCCAGCGCCACCTCGCCTTCGACCGCCTCGACAGCGGACCGCGCGCCCACGTCACCGAACGCCTCGACTGGCTCACCGAAGGCGGCGAGACCCTCTTCGACGAGACCCGCCGCCTCACCGCCGAGACGATCGACGACACCGCCTGGCTGCTCGTGTTCGACACGGTCATGACCAACCGCACCGCCGCACCCGTCACCCTCGGCTCGCCCACCACCGAGGGCCGCCCGAACGCCGGCTACGGCGGCCTGTTCTGGCGCGGCCCGGCCTCCTTCACGGGCGGCCGCATCCTCGCCCCGAGCACGCCCACCGCGCCGAACGCACCCACCACACCGAACGCACCCACCGCACCGAACGCACCCGGCGCGACGAGCGGCGGCGACGAGCTCCGCGGCACGAGGTCGCCGTGGCTCGGCTTCGTGGGCGAGCATCCGGATGCCCGTTCCTCGACGATCGTGATGATCGACCTGCCCGGCAACCCGAGGCATCCGACCCTCTGGTTCGCGCGCAGCGAGGAGTACGCCGGGCTCTGCCCCGCCCCGTTCTTCGACGAGGAGTGGGAGGTCGCGGCCGGCGCCGAGTTCCGCGCGCGCTACGCCGTCGTCATCGCCGACGGCGCCCTCGACCCGGAGGGCGCCGCCCGCCTCGCCGCCCACGCCCTCACCCTCACCCTCGCGACGAAGGAGTCCCCGTGACCCACCCCATCCCCGCCGCCGGCGGCAGCGACGAGCCCGCCCGCCCGCTCCGCGCCGGCATCGTCGGCACCGGCGGAATCTCCGAGCTGCACGCCCAGGCCCTCGCCGCCGTCGACGGTGCCGAGCTCGTGGGCGTCGCCGACCTCGACCCCGAGCGGGCGCGGGCCTTCGCCGAGCGGTGGAGCCGCGCATCCGGACCCCTCGTCGAACCGGTCGCCGACCTCGACGCCCTGCTCGCCCTCGACCTCGACGTGCTGCACGTCTGCACGCCGCCCGCGGTGCACGCCGAGCAGGCCCTCGCCGCGTTCGCCGCCGGGGTGCACGTGGTCTGCGAGAAGCCCGCCGCCCTCTCGCTCGCCGAGCTCAAGACGATGACGGATGCGGCGGCAGCGGCCGGACGGCAGCTCGCGATCGTCTTCCAGCAGCGCACGGGCACCGCCGCCGCGCATGTGCGCGCCCTGCTCGCCGACGGCGCGCTCGGCCGCCCCCTCGTGGCCACCTGCCAGACCCTCTGGTACCGCCCGCAGAGCTACTTCGACGTGCCCTGGCGCGGAACCTGGGCGAGCGAGGGCGGCGGGCCGACGCTGGGTCACGGCATCCATCAGATCGACCTGCTCGCGCACCTGCTCGGCGACTGGGCGAGCGTGTCGGGGCAGCTCTGGCGGCTGGGGCGCGAGACCGAGACCGAGGACGTCTCGACCGCCGTGCTGACGTTCGCGAACGGGGTCGTGGCGTCGGTGGTCACGAGCGCGCTGTCGCCGCGCGAGGTCAGCTCGGTGCGCATCGACACCGAGCTCGCCACGGTCACGGTCGACCACCTCTACGGGCACGGCCACGAGAACTGGCGCATCACGCCGGCGCCCGGGGTCGAGCAGCGACCGGAGTGGGAGCTGCCGGCCGTGGAGGAGGGGAGCGGGCACGTGCCGCTCGTGCGGGAGGTCTACGAGGCGCTCCGCTCGGGCGCGCCGCTGCCGGCGGTGGCCGCGGCTCCGGCGCGGTCGCTCGAGATCGTGACGGCGCTGTACTCGTCGGCGGCGACCGGCCGCACCGTGACGCCGGCGACCCTGCGCGACGACCCGGCGCGCCTCCGCTCACTCGAGAGCCCCGTCACCGACCTGCGCCGATGAGCGGTGCGCCGGGCCCTGTGAGCGGATGGCCGTCCCCGATGTTCCGCGACCCGGTGACCGACGGGGCGGCCGACCCGACGGTCATCCGCCACCACGAGACGGGGGAGTGGTGGATGTTCTACACCCGCCGCCGCCCGGCCGACACCGGCCCCGGGGTGACGTGGGTGCACGGCTCGCGCATCGGTGTGGCGCGCTCCGACGACGGTCGGCACTGGCGCGCGGCGGGGGTGGTCGAGGGCCTCGACCCGGCTGTCGGCGCGCCCACCCTCGGCGCGCCCGTGCCGAGCCCCGACCCGGCTGTCGGTGCGCTCACCCTCGGCGCACCCGCCCTCGTCGGTGCCGTGACGGAGGTCGACCCGACGGCCGGGCCGAACACGCACTGGGCCCCGGAGGTCATCCACGACGGCACCCGCTACCGCCTGTACCTGTCGTTCATCGAGGGCGTACCCGATCGCTGGGACGGGCACGCGCGGCACATCGTCGAGTACCAGAGCCCCGACCTGGAGCGCTGGACGCGCATCCGCTCGCTGCCCCTCTCGTCCAACCGCGTCATCGACGCCTGCGTCGCCCGCTGCCCCGACGGCCTCTGGCGGCTCTGGTACAAGGACGAGGCGCACGACTCGACCACTTGGGTCGCCTCGAGCCCCGACCTCGGCGACGAGCACGAGTGGCGCGTCGAGGGCGAGGCCATCGGCGGCCGCCCGCACGAGGGCCCCAACGTCTTCGAGCTCGGCGGGTGGTGGTGGATGCTCGTGGACGAGTGGCGCGGATTCGCGGCCTACCGCTCCGCCGACGCCGTCGCCTGGACGCGCCAGGGCGGCCCCGACGCGGTGCTCCTCGGTGCGGGTGCCGGTGCCGGTGCTGGTGCTGGCGGTCCCGGGCCGGTCGGCCGGCACGGTGACGTGGTCGTCGAGGGCGACGCCGCCACCCTCTACTACTTCACCCATCCGCACTGGACGGGATCCGAGATCGACGCCGCCTCCACCCGCGCCTCCCGCATCACCTGGCTCGAGGCGGCGCCGCTCACCGTCCGCGCCGGCACCCTTCTCGTCGGGGCTGCGCGCGCTCTATCGTGAGGGGGTGGAGATCGCGGTGCGGGGCGAGGTGTGGTGGTGGCGCGGGCCGGCGCCGTTCCACTTCGTGACGGTGCCCGCCGAGGCGAGCGAGCTGATCGCCGAGCTGGCGCCCGGGGTCAGCTACGGGTGGGGCATGATCCCGGTGACTGTGAGCCTCGGGCGCACGACGCTGCCGACCGCGCTCTGGCCGAAGGACGGCCTCTACGTGGTGCCGCTGAAGAAGGCGCTGCGCGACCGCGAGGGCGTCGAGCTCGGCGACGTCGTCGACCTCACGCTCACCATCGGCGCGTAGAGCTCGATTCCCGGCGACTTCTCGACGGTCGAGCGCCCCGGCCCACCCCCATCGGCGCGCCGGGCTGCTCCGAATACCGGATGCACGCACGGCCCACCGGGAGGTTCAGGATGAGCGACAGAGACAGCACGCCGATCGACGAGGTCACGTGGTACCTCGAGTACGGCTTCGTCGACCCCGAGAGCGCCCCCTCGCCAGCCTGACTCCGACGTCCTCGATCGGTCGGCGGCCGACCGCGATCTGCCCGCTTCGGAGTGACCCCAGATTGAAGCTATTCGTAGCGGCGGGACGGGCCGGATTGATATCACCGTCTGCGCCTGAGAACACGCCTGAACCGGTAGAGAAAGCGCTGGTCAGAGCTAGTGTCGAGCTCACTCACATCGTGTGAATCGTGCCCCGGAGCATTCGGGGATTCTGGGGGGGCTTCATGCGAAGCCACAACGTCCATCGCCGACCGTCTATGCCCACTACGGGCTCGAGCCGGAGGTCGGCCGTTCTCGGCGTGGTCCTCGTGGCGGGGGTGGTGTCGGTCGCCGTCCTCGGGGCTCAATCGGCCAGCGCCGTGGCCACGAAGCCGGATCTCGGCACAGCCGGCGCCTACTCGGTGCTCGCCGCCTCGGCGGTGACCAACACCGGGCCGTCCGTGCTGTCGGACAGCCTGGGTGTCAGCCCGAAAGAGGCGATCAGCGGATTCCCGCCCGGCCTCGTGGGCGGACAGACTCACGCCGGTGACGCCGCAGCCGCCGAGGCGCAGAGCGACCTCGGCATCGCCTACGAATCGGCCGCCGGCCAGGCCAGCGACGGGGACGTCGGCGGCGAGCTCGGCGGGCAGACGTTCAAACCGGGCGTGTACACCACGAGCAGCTCGGTCGGGCTGACCGGGCCGGTGACCCTCGACGCGGAGGGCGACCCGGGCGCGGTCTTCATCTTCCAGATCGGGACGACCCTGACGACCGCGACGGCGTCGAGCGTCGTCCCGATCAACGGGGCCCAGGCCTGCAACGTGTTCTGGCAGGTGGGGAGCTCGGCCACGCTGGGCACGAGCACCGTCTTCGTCGGGAACATCATGGCACTCGTGTCGATCGGCACCCAGTCGGGCACCACGATCGACGGCCGGGCGCTCGCCCGTACCGGCGCGGTGACGCTGATCAACACGGTCTTCACCCGCAGCGACTGCGACACGGCGACCCCGACGTCGAATCCGCCGACGTCGAACCCGCCGGTGACGAATCCGCCGGTGACGAATCCGCCGGTGACGAATCCGCCGGTGACGAACCCGCCGGTGACCAATCCGCCGGTGACCAATCCGCCCGTGACGAACCCGCCGGTGACCAATCCGCCTGTCACGAACCCGCCGGTGACCAATCCGCCGGTGACGAATCCCCCGGTTACCAACCCGCCGGTGACGAATCCGCCGGTGACGAATCCGCCGGTGACGAATCCGCCGGTGACGAATCCGCCTGTCACGAATCCGCCGGTGACCAATCCGCCCGTGACGAACCCGCCGGTGACCAATCCGCCCGTGACGAACCCGCCGGTGACCAATCCGCCTGTCACGAACCCGCCGGTCACCAATCCGCCGGTGACGAATCCTCCGGTGACCAATCCGCCTGTCACGAATCCGCCGGTGACCAATCCACCGGTGACGAATCCGCCGGTGACCAATCCGCCGGTGACGAATCCGCCGGTGACGAATCCTCCGGTGACCAATCCGCCCGTCACCAACCCGCCGGAGAGCAATACGCCCGTGGTACCCGTGACCCCGCTGCCGTCGAACACGGCGAGTGCGACACCGGTCGCGCCGTCCGGGCCATCAGGGCCCGATGACTCCGCGGGCGGCGGCTCGCTGGCGCTGACCGGAGCCGGCAGCCTGCCGGTGATGGTAGCCGTGAGTGCCGGGGTCGTCCTCGTGCTCGGAGCCGGCATCCTGGTCGTCGCCGCGACCCTGCGCCGCCGCCGCAGCGCGTAGCGGCTGATCGCCCGGGGTCACCGCACCCCGGGCGCAACCATCCTGAGCCCGGCCGTCCCCTCGGCCGGGCTCACGTCGTCATCCGGCGACGAGCGCGACTCAGAACAGGGTGGGCGGGATGCCCGCCAGCGGCCGCAGCCCCGTCAGGCTCGCCTTCACCGAGCCGGCGTCCGCGACAGCGTGCTCCGGCAGCGCGGCGAGTTCTGCCCGGGCGAGCCGCATCCAGAGCGACGGGTCGTCGGCCGGCGTCGGAGTCGGCACCACCGCCTTCACCGTCGCGAGCACCACCGCCCT
The DNA here is from genome assembly GCF_013205105.1 of Herbiconiux sp. VKM Ac-2851. Classification (NCBI taxonomy): domain Bacteria; kingdom Bacillati; phylum Actinomycetota; class Actinomycetes; order Micrococcales; family Microbacteriaceae; genus Herbiconiux; species Herbiconiux sp. VKM Ac-2851. The sequence continues at coordinate 278,114 of NZ_JABMLJ010000004.1, forward strand.
CCCTGTCGCCTGAACCGTCGCGAGCTCCGCGGTCTCGCCGCGCAGCACGATCGTCAGCCCGGTCGCCGCCAGCCCCGCCCGCATCGCCCGTTTGCACACCCGGCGGATGCACGTCTCCACCAGCTCGTCCACCGTCCAGTCGCGGCGCGCGTACCCCGCGATCGCCCCTTCCGAGCTGAGCAGGGTGCGGCCCGACACCGGGCGCACCGTGGCATCGTCGCCGCCGTCGCGGATGCCGAGCAGCCGCCGCGTCATCATCGTGCCGCAGGCGTCGAGCAGCCGCTCCGGCAGCACCCCGTCGAGGTCGCCGAGCCGGCGCACGCCGAGCGCCTCGAGCCGCTCGAGCGTCTGCCGGCCCACACCCCAGACCTTCGCGACCGGCAGCGTCGACCGCAGCCCACGCTCCGTCTCCGCATCGATCACGTGCAGCCCGTCGGGCTTCGCGGCCCGCGAGGCGAGCTTCGCCATCAGCTTCGTGCGGCCCACCCCCACGCTCACGGGGATGCGCAGCTCCTGCCAGGCGCGCCGGCGCAGCTCGGTCGCCGCGCGCACCGCCGCCCGGTCGTCGGGTGCCCCGACCTCGAGGAACGCCTCCTCCATCGAGCCGGGCTCGACCGCCGCGGCGGACGCCGCGAACAGGTCGAACAGCGCGTCGGCGGTCTCCTCCACCTCGCCCTGCGGGACGTCGAACAGGGCCAGCTCGGGGCAGCGCCGCAGCGCATCCGTCACCAGCATGCCGCCCGTGACACCGCGGGCGCGCGCCGGATAGTTCGAGCTGGCCACGAAGCCGTGCACCACCACCGCCAGGGGCTCCGATCGCAGGGCGGGGTGCGAGCGCAGCACCACCGACGCGAAGAACGAGTCGGCGTCGGCGTGCAGGATCGGCGGCACACCCCCTCCTCCCGGTCGGTCTCCCGATCCTCCCGCACACCACCGACACGCGCCGTCGGGACCCGCTAGATTTCTTCACGGGGCCGGTTCCGGATTCCTGCAGCGAGCCGGGATCCCGCGCGCGCGACGACCACGATGGGGCGGTAGACGATGAGCGTTCGCGCGACGACGAACGAGACGACCGGGGCGGACGGGGCGCCGACGACCGGGGGCCTGAGCCGCCGCAACCTCCTCGGGCTGGCGGCGCTCGGCGTCGGTGGCGGTGCGGTGCTGGCGTCGCAGGCGACGACCGCGGCCTCGGCCGGGACGACCGTGACCACTGCTTCGGCCGTGCAGGCCGGGGCGTTCGGCGCAGCGGCGCCCGCCGCCGTCGCGCCGGCCCCGACGGAGATCTCGGGTCTCACCCCGTTCCCGCAGCAGCCCGACCTGAACTTCCAGGCCCAGTTCAACTACGGCGAGGCCGCGTACGGGGCGGCCGAGGTCGGCGAGGTCGCCGCCGGCGTCTTCGACGTCAACGCCGCGATGGCCGCCCTCGACGGGCAGCCCGTCCCGGTCTACGAGCCCTACAACGCGACCTTCGAGGCGCTCGCCGCGCGGCTGGCGGGCGAGGCGGATGCCGACAAGGCGGCGGGCCGGTACGTCAGCGCCCGGTCGAAGTACCTGCGCGCATCCGGCTACTACACCGGGGTTCTCTTCTTCGTGCTCGGCACCGACACCCCCACCCGCGAACCGGAGATCTACGCGGCCATGCAGCGCTGCTGGGCGGAGGCCGCCGCCCTGCTCGAGCCGGTCTGGACGCGCGTCGAGATCCCGATGACCGTGCGCTTCCCCGACGCAACGGGCGCCCCGGTGGCCCGCACCGTCACCGTGCCCGCCTACTGGGCCCGCGCGGCCGGCGACGGGCCGAAGCCCACCGTGATCGTCAACAACGGCAGCGATGCCCAACTCGTCGACACCTACGCCTTCGGCGGGGCCGCCGCGCTGGAGCACGGCTACAACGCGCTGATGTTCGAGGGCCCAGGCCAGGGGTCGCTGCTGTTCGAGCAGGACATCCCGTTCACCCCGTACTGGGAGGATGTCATCACCCCGCTGGTCGACTTCGTGCTGGTCCAGCCCGAGACCGATCCCGAGGCGATCGCGCTGACCGGGTGGAGCTTCGGCGGCCTGCTCGTCATGCGGGCGGCCGCCTATGAGCACCGGATCAAGGCCGTGGTCGCCGACCCGGTGTTCTACGACCCGACGACCCCCTACGAAGCTCTGAAGCAGGTGCCGAGCAACGAGGACTGGGGCTACTACTACGGCAGCCTCCCGGCCTACGGCCTCGAGCCTCCGGTGATGAGTCAGGCCTACTTCCGCTTCCTGCTCAACAAGCGCGGCGAGATCTTCGGGGAGGCATTCCACGCGCAGGCGCTCTCGGGCGTCGTCATCCAGGACATCATCGGCCTGCTGGCGGCCATCGGCAGCTACACCGGTGACGAAGCCCTGTTCGGCAGGATCACCGCGCATTCCCTGCTGCTCAGCTACGAGTACGACACCTTCTTCACCGGTCAGGATGCGACGGTGAAGGGCTGGATGACCGGGGCCGCCTCGGTCGGCACCCACTTCTTCAGCGAAGCCGAGGGCGCGCAGTTCCACTGCGCCCCGATGGCCCCGCAGGTGCGCAACGAGGTCGTCTACGCCTGGCTCGATCAGGTCTTCGCCCACACGCCCACGCCTCCGGCACCCCCGGCGCCCCCCGTCCCTCCGCTCCCTCCGGTGCCCGCGCCGGTGCCGGCGCCCGCCCCGGGAAGCGGTGGCGCCAACGGTGCCCTCGCCGCCACCGGCCTCGACGTGGGCCCGGTCGCCGCGATCGCCGGCGGCCTCGCGACGGCGGGTGCGGGTGCGGCAGCGCTGGCCGCGAAGCTGAAGGCGTCGGGCCACCGCAGCTAGCGAGGTCGGGGTCTTGAAACGTTTTTCCGTTCCGTGTTGACCGACGCCGGGTGCTCCGTTACAGTTGCGGAAAGCGCTTTCTAGGGAAGCTTCCGACAGGGCGCAGCACCGGGTAGACACAGACGTTTCCAGGAGGACAAAGATGTTCGAAATTCGCAAGCGCCGAACGGCGGTCGCCGCGGCGGCGATCGGTGTCAGCGCCGCACTCGCGCTCACGGGCTGCGCCGGCGGGGGCTCCGAGCCGGCCGCGACCTACGACCCGAACGAGAAGGTCACGCTCAACTTCGCCTTCTGGGGCAACGACGTGCGCGCCGACCTCTACGACCAGGCGTTCGCCGCCTTCAACGAGGAGTACCCGAACATCACGGTGAACAGCTCCTTCCTCGGCTTCCCCGAGTTCTGGGAGAAGCGTCAGACCGAGGCGGCCGGCGGCGGCCTGCCCGACGTCATGCAGTTCGACTACTCCTACCTCCGCCAGTACTCCGAGAACGGGCTGCTGCTCGACCTCGACCCCTACCTCGGGTCGACGATCGAGACCGACGCGATCGCCGACAACATCCTCGGCATCGGGGTCGTCGACGGCACCACCACCGGCATCGCGACCTCCACCAACGCCTGGGGCCTCTACACGAACCCGAAGCTGCTGGAGCAGGTCGGCGTGGCCGGCTACGAGGGCGGCGGCAGCTGGGACGACTACGCCGAGTGGATGAAGGAGGTCACGACCGCGGGCAGCGCCCAGGGCATCTCCGGCGGCACCGACTGGACCGGCCGCATCCAGAACTTCGAGATCCAGCTGCGCGCCGAGGGCGCCGAGCTGTTCAGCGAGGATGGCGAGCCCGGCTTCGACAAGGCCCGCCTCGCCGAGTTCTGGGAGCAGGGCGCCGAGGTGCGCGACCCCGCGATCACCATCCCGCAGCAGCGGCTCGAGGAGATCTACCCGCTGTCGGGCTTCGACGCGGCGCAGACCGCGAGCGAGCTGACCTGGGACAACTTCGGTGCCGGCTACCTGGGCAACCTGGGTGAGGGTTACACCGAGCTCGGCCTGGTCGCCCCGCCCGTCACCAAGGAAGGCGCGAAGGACCTGTACCTGAAGCCCTCCATGCTGCACACCATCTCGGCCAAGACCGATCACCCCGAGGCTGCGGCCACGCTCGTGAACTTCCTGGTGAACTCGCCCGAGGTCGGCGCCATCTTCGGCACCAACCGCGGTCTGCCTGCCTCGGAAACCCAGCTCGAGGGCGCCGACCTCGGCGGTCTCGACGCCCAGATCCGCGACTACGAGGAGTCCATCCAGGACCGCCTCGGCGACGCGCCCCCCGTGCCGATCGTCGGCGCCGGCACCCTGGAGGAGAAGTTCCGCCAGATCGGCCAGGAGCTCGGCTTCGGCACCCTGACGGTCGACGAGGCAGTCGACCAGTTCTTCAACGAGATGGACGTCGTCCTCAACCAGTAACCACCCACGCCTTCCGGGCCCGGACCTCGTGTCCGGGCCCGGAGTGCGTCACAGGGATCGGAGAAATCGCGTGACGATCACGAAAGAGGCTGCCGCGGAGCAGCCCACCCGCGCCGGAGCGGGCGGCCCCTCGAAGGGCGCCGGCCGGCCGAAGACCCCGGCGCTGAAGCCGGGGCGGCGACGGGCCAACCGCCGCGAGAACGTGGCGGGCTACACCTTCCTGCTGCCGTGGCTGATCGGCTTCCTGGGCCTCACGCTCGGGCCGATGATCTACTCCCTGTACCTCTCCTTCACGAAGTACAACCTGTTCGCCGACCCGAAGTTCGTCGGGTTCGACAACTACGTGCGCATGTTCACCGAGGACCCGCAGTTCCTGCAGTCCGTGCAGATCACGCTGGTCTACGTGCTCGTCGGCACCCCGGTGAAGCTCGCCGCGGCCCTCGGCATCGCGATGCTGCTGAACTACCGCAACCGCGGCACCGGCTTCTTCCGCTCCTCCTTCTACGCCCCGTCGCTGATCGGCGCCTCCGTCTCGGTCGCCATCGTCTGGCGCGCCATGTTCTCCTCGAACGGGCCGGTCGACTCCTCGCTCAGCCTGTTCGGGATCAACATCGGCGGCTGGGTCGGCAACGTCTCGCTCGTCATCCCGATGATGATCCTGCTGGCGGTGTGGCAGTTCGGCGCCCCGATGGTGATCTTCCTCGCGGGCCTCAAGCAGATCCCGCGCGAGCTCTACGAGGCCGCCGAGGTCGACGGGGCCGGCCCGGTGCGCAAGTTCCGCTCGGTCACGATCCCGATGCTCTCGAGCGTCATCTTCTTCAACCTGCTGCTGGAGACCATCAACGCCTTCCAGGTGTTCGCCTCGGCGTACATCATCTCGAACGGGTCGGGCGGCCCCGCCGGCATGACGAACTTCTACACCCTCTACCTCTACAAGCGCGGCTTCGCCGACGGGCAGATGGGCTACGCCGCGGCGATGGCCTGGGTGCTGGTGATCGTCGTCGCGATCATCGCCTTCATCCTGTTCCGCACCTCGAAGTCGTGGGTCCACTACGCGGGAGAGAACAAATGAGCACCATCGAAGTCGACCGCGCCGCCTTCCTCGAGGGCCAGATCGAGCCGCAGCCGCGGCGCCGCCGCCCGAAGCGCAAGACCGTCAACACGGTCATCTGGTTCGTGGTGCTCCTCGCGCTCACCGCGATCATCCTGTACCCGCTCGTCTGGCTGGTCTTCTCGACCTTCAAGCCCTCGAGCGAGTTCGGCCAGAACCCCGGGCTCATCCCCGAGAACCCGACCATCGACAACTACCTCAAGGTGTTCGACGGAATCGCCGGCACGCCGCTCTGGCGGTTCTTCGGCAACTCGCTGCTGATCGCGGTGAGCGCGGTCGTCGGCATCCTGGCCTCATCGGCCCTGGCGGCCTACGCCTTCGCCCGGATCAAGTTCAAGGGTGTCGGCGTGCTCTTCGCCGCGATGATCGGAACGCTGCTGCTGCCGTTCCACGTCATCATCATCCCGCAGTACATCATGTTCCAGAAGCTCGAGCTGGTGGACACCTACGTGCCGCTGATCCTGCCGAAGTTCCTCGCGACGGAGGCGTTCTTCGTCTTCCTGATGGTGCAGTTCATCCGCAACATCCCGCGCGACATGGACGAGGCGGCCCGGATCGACGGCGCCGGCCACACCCGGATCTTCTTCTCGATCATCCTGCCCCTGATCAGGCCGGCCCTCATCACGAGCGCGATCTTCGCGTTCATCTGGACCTGGAACGACTTCCTCGGCCCGCTGCTCTACGTGAACTCGCCCGAGAAGTACCCGCTGCCGATCGCGCTGCGGCTCTACAACGACGCCACCAGCACCTCCGACTACGGGGCCACGGTCGCGGTGTCGTTCCTCGCGCTCCTGCCGATCCTGATCTTCTTCATCGTGTTCCAGCGCTTCCTCGTCGACGGGGTGGCCACGCAGGGGCTCAAGGGCTGATGACCGTGACCGACAGGCAGCACCGCCGCTTAGATCGGGCCGCCCGCCGCGCCGCCGATTCGGGCAGCGGGCCGGTTCGCGAGGAGGGGCCGCCCGCGCGGTTCCCGGGCGCGCGCAACCGCTTCGCGCTGCTCGGCGAGGTGCTGACGGTGGGCATACTCGTGACGCTGGTGTCGCTCCCGCTCGTGACGCTGCCGGCCGCCCTCGCCGCCGGGGCCGGGCACATGCGCCGCTTCCTGCGGGCCGAGGAATCGACCTTCGCCGTCGCCTGGGCCGAGTTCAAGGCCGCCTTCCTCGGGGGAGCCGTCGTGGCCCTCAGCGCGGCCGTGCTCGTGCTGGTGCTCGTGCTCGACATCGACCTGGCCGGCTCGGGCGCGCTGCCCGGCGGCCCGCTGGTGGGGCTCGTCGGCTGGATCGGTCTCGCCGCGGTCGCGCTGGTGCTGCTCACCGCGTGCGGTCGATGGTCTCCGGATGCCGGCTGGCGCGCCGCCTTCACGGCGGTGCCGTCGGCTCTCGGCGGCGACCCGGCCGGGGCGGGCTACACGATCGCGACCGCGGCCTTCGCGGTGGTCGTGACGTGGCAGCTGCTGCCGCTCGCCGTTCCGGCGCTCGGCTGCGTCGTGCTGGCGATGGTGGCCATCCCGGAGCGTCCGCGGCGCGCGGACCGGGACGACGACGTGCTGGGCCCGGAGGAGACGCGGTGAGCGCCGGCACGACCACGCCCGCCCGCGACAGCGCTACGGCGAGCGTGCTCTCCCGCCCCCTGCCCGCCTGGGCGCGCGACGCCACGCTCGGCGTCTTCGTGCACTGGGGCGCCTACTCGGTGCCGGCCTGGGCCGAGCCGAGCGGCGCGCTCGGCGCCGTGCCCGACGAGGAGTGGTTCGCCCACAACGCCTATGCCGAGTGGTACGCCAACACGATCCGGATTGAGGGCTCGCCGGCGGCGCGTCGGCACACCGAGCTCTACGACGGCGCCCCCTACGCCGCCTTCCTCGACTCCTGGACCGCCGAGCGCTACGACCCCGCCGAGTGGGCGAGGCTCTTCGCCTCGATCGGCGCCGACTACGTCGTGCCGACCACGAAGCACCACGACGGGATCGCGCTCTGGGACGCTCCGGGCGCCGGTGAGCTCAGCACGGTGGCCCGCGGGCCCCGCCGCGACCTGATCGGCCCCCTCGCGGCCGCGGTGCGCGAGGCCGGGATGCGCTTCGGCGTCTACTACTCGGGCGGTCTCGACTGGGCGTTCGCGGAGCATCCGCCGCTCACCTCGAGCGACGACGTCAGCCGGCTGCGACCGGTCGGCGCCGACTACAACGACTACGCCTTCGCGCAGGTGGCCGACCTGATCGACCGCTACGCGCCCGAGGTGCTCTGGAACGACATCGACTGGCCCGACGCCGGCAAGGAGCCCGGGCCGACCTCGATAAAGGAGCTGCTGACCCGCTTCCGGGCGGCGGCGCCCGAGGGCATCGTGAACGACCGCTGGGGCGCGCCGGTCGGCGACTATCGCACCAGCGAGTACGACCACGACACGTCCAACGAGACCGACACCGGTTGGGAGCACTGCCGCGGCCTCGGCTTCTCGTTCGGCTACAACGCCGTCGAGGACGAGGCCCTGACGCCGCGCGAGCTGGCGCGGCTCTACGCCGACGTCGTGTCGCGCGGGGGCCGTCTGCTGCTGAACGTGGGGCCGACGGCGGCGGGCGAGATCCCGGATACTCAGCGGCGCACCCTCGAGGGCGTCGCGCCGTGGCTGGCCGAGGTGAAGCCCGCGACGGTGGGGCGGTCGACGGCCGAGCGGGCGGTCATCCGGGTGACCGTGCCGGGGGCTTCCGCCGACCGGCGGGACGACCCGTGGTGGCGCGCGTGGCGGAGCCCGGACGGCCTGGTCGTCGTGGTGGACGACCCGCGCGCGATCGTGGAGGCCGACGGCCCGGCGCGCGTGTTCGCGCTTCCCGACGGTGCAGACGAGGAGACGGCATGAGCGGCTACGGGCACGCGCTGGGCTGGGCCCGGCGGCAGGTCGACGAGGGCATCCTGCCGACGGCGGTGCTCGGCATCGCCGACGCGAGCGGCGTGCTCGAGCTCGAGGCGTTCGGCGCGAGCGGGTCGAGGCAGGCCGCGGTGGGCGACCACTACCCGCTGTTCTCGATCACGAAGCCGATCGTCGCGCTGACCGCGCTGCGGGCCGTCGAGCGCGGGCTGCTCACGCCGCAGACACCACTTCAGGATGCTCTGCCGGCCTTCGGGGAGCGCCGCTCCGACACCGTGCGCCTGCGCCACCTGCTCAGCCACACCTCGGGCATCGCCGAACCGCCGCTGCACACGCCGCTCGGGCTCGAGGCCTCGCTGCTCGGCGCGGACGCCGACTTCGCCGCCGGCACCGTCTCGCGGTACTCGAGCATCGCGTTCGCGGGCGTGCAGGCGCTGGTCGAGCACGCGACGGGGGAGTCGCTCGAGCACGAGCTCGACGCACTCGCCGCCGACGCCGGGATGCCCGGGCTGACGTTCGACGCGGGCTGCGATCCGCACCCGGTGTTCGACGCGGCCGAGCAGGGGCTGGACTATCCGGCGCTGCAGCGGCTCGCGCATCCGGGGGCGGGGCTGTACGGCACCGCGTCCGACCTGCTGGCGCTGGGATCGGCGCTGCTGGCCGACGGTGGGCGGGTCGTGCATCCGTCGACCGTCGCCGCGATACTGCGCCCGCAGACCACCGGACTGCCCCGGCTCGAGCCCTATCCCGCCGAGCGCGGACAGGACTGGGGCCTGGGCTGGAACCTGCGCTTCGCTGCCCCCGGGCTGCTCGAGCAGCGCACCTACGGCCACGGCGGCTGGGCCGGCACCGAGTTCTGGATCTACCCCGAGCTCGGCGTCGCGTTCGTGCTGCTGACGAACATCGCGAGCCCGTCGCGGCTGGGGCTCGACGTCGACCGGCTGCACAACGCGGTCGTGGCCGGAACGCCGGCGGCGGGCTGACACCCCACTCCCACTGGACAACGCCGGACCCGTCTGGCAGAGTCGAACCATCTGGAAAGCGCTTTCCGCACGGAGAGCCCGAGAGAACGGAAACGACGTGTCGACGCAGACGCTTCGCATCATCATGAACGGCGTCACCGGACGCATGGGCTACCGCCAGCACCTGGTGCGGTCGATCCTCGCGATCCGCGACGACGGCGGCATCCTGCTGCCGAACGGTGACCGGCTCACGGTCGAGCCGATCCTGGTCGGCCGCAACGCCGAGAAGCTGGCCGAGCTGGCCGCCCTGCACGGCGTCGCCGAGTACACCACCGACCTGGCCGCCGCGCTCGCCGACGAGACCGCGACCATCTACTTCGACGCCCAGGTCACGAGCGCCCGGAAGGACGCCATCCTGCAGGCCATCGCCGCCGGCAAGCACATCTACACCGAGAAGCCGATCGCGAACACGGTCGCCGACGGCCTCGAGCTCGTCGCCGCGGCCGAGCAGGCCGGCGTCATCAACGGCGTCGTGCACGACAAGCTCTACCTGCCGGGCCTGCTGAAGCTCAAGCGCCTGATCGACTCGGGCTTCTTCGGCCGCATCCTGAGCGTGCGCGGCGAGTTCGGGTACTGGGTCTTCGAGGGCGACTTCCTGCCCGCGCAGCGCCCCTCCTGGAACTACCGTGAGGAGGACGGCGGCGGCATGACCCTCGACATGTACTGCCACTGGAACTACGTGCTCGAGAACCTCTTCGGCCGCGTCGAGGCGGTCTCCTCCAAGGCCGTCACCCACATCCACGAGCGCTGGGACGAGCAGGGCAACCGCTACGAGGCCACCGCCGACGACGCCGCCTACGGCATCTTCGAGCTCGAGGGCGACATCATCGCGCAGATCAACTCGAGCTGGGCGGTGCGGGTCGACCGCGGCGAGCTGGTCGAGTTCCAGGTCGACGGCACCCTCGGCTCGGCGGTCGCCGGCCTCTTCGGCTGCAAGGTGCAGCCGCGGGTGAACACGCCGAAGCCGGTCTGGAACCCCGACCTGCCGACCGACCAGGACTTCCCGTCGCAGTGGACGCAGATCCCCGACAACCAGGAGTTCACGAACGGCTTCCGGGCGCAGTGGGAGCAGTTCCTGCAGGACGTCGCCGCCGGCCGCCCGCACCCCTACGACCTGGCCGCCGGCGTGCGCGGGCTGCAGCTCGTGGACGCCGGGCTTCAGTCGTCGAACGAGGGGCGTCGCGTCGAGATCCAGGCGGTGTCGTCGTGACGCTCGTGAGCGCCGGCAGCAGCACGGGCACCGGCACCCGCCTCGCGCTGCCGACCGCCGGCGGGTGGCGGGAGATCGAGCTGAACGAGCCGCGGGCGTGGGCCGCGCATCCGTCGCCCTACACCTCGCGGGTCGCGTTCGCGGCCGCCCACGTGGTGGCCGACCCGCACGGCGACAACGTGCCTGGGGCGCCCGCCGCGATCGACTGGGACGCGACGCTCGCGTTCCGCCGGCACCTCTTCGGCTACGGTCTCGGCGTCGCCGAGGCGATGGACACCGCGCAGCGCAACATGGGGCTCGACTGGCCCGCCATCCAGGAGCTCGTCACCCGCAGCGCGGCTCAGGCGAACGACTTCGGGGCCCGCATCGCGTCGGGCGCCGGTACCGACCACCTCACGGTCGCCCCCGGCGTCGCGACGCTCGCCCAGGTTCAGGACGCGTACCTCGAGCAGGTCGCGTTCGTCGAGTCGACCGGGTCGCAGGTCATCGTGATGGCCTCGCGCCACCTCGCCGCGGCGGCCACCGGACCCGAGGACTACCTGGCGGTGTACGACCGCATCCTCTCGCAGGTGTCGGAGCCGGTCGTGCTGCACTGGCTCGGCGAGGCCTTCGACCCGCAGCTCGCGGGCTACTGGGGCACGCGCGACGTGGCCGCCGCGACCGCGACGTTCCTGTCGCTGATCGAGACGCACGCGGCCAAGGTCGACGGCGTGAAGGTGTCGCTGCTCGACGCCTCCCACGAGATCGGGCTGCGCCGGGCGCTGCCCGCCGGGGTGCGGCTCTACACGGGTGACGACTTCAACTACCCGTCGCTCATCCGGGGCGATGAGCAGGGTCACTCGGATGCTCTGCTCGGCGCGTTCGCGGCCATCGCCCCCGCCGCCTCGGCCGCACTCGCCGCGCTCGACGACGGCGACCTCGCGCGCTACGACGCCGAGCTGGCGCCGACGCTGGAGCTCTCGCGCCACATCTTCGAGGCGCCCACCTTCTACTACAAGGTGGGCATCGCGTTCACGGCGTGGCTGACGGGTGCGCAGAGCGGGTTCCAGATGGTGGGCGGGCTGCAGTCGGCCCGCAGCCTGCCGCACCTCGCGCGCATCGTGGAGCTGCTGAACGAGGCGCGGCTGCTGCCCGATCCGTCGTTGGCGGCGCACCGGTTCGGGCTGCTCGCCGAGACGCTGGGGGCGTCGCGATGAGTGTGCAGCAGAACGTCGAGCTGTCTCCGGATGCGCGTGGTGGCGCATCCGGAGCCACCGTCGCCGGGGCGGCCCGCCTCGACGAGCCTGTCTCGTTCGACGTGCCGAGCGGGCTGCCGGCCCGCGTGCCGACGCCCGTGCCCGGTGACCCGCGGCTCGCTCGGCTGTCGCTGAACCAGCGCACCACCGCGAACTGGACACTGCGGGAGGCCATCGACGGCGCTGTCGCCGCCGGCCTCGGCGGAATCGGCGTCTGGCGCGAGCCGCTCGCCGACGTCGGGCTCGATACCGCCGCCGCGTGGATCGCCGACTCGGGCCTGCGCGTCTCGAGCATCTGCCGCGGCGGCTTCTTCACCGTGATCGATCCGGCCGCGCGTCGGGCGGCCCACGACGAGAACCTGCGGGCGCTCGACGAGGCCGCGGCCCTGAAGGCACCGACGCTCGTGCTCGTGCCGGGCGGGCTGCCCGAGGGGTCGAAGGACCTCGTCGGCGCCCGCACCCGCGCCGCGGAGGCCATCGCGGAGCTCGCCCCCGAGGCGCGCGCCCGCGGGGTCGTGCTCGGCATCGAGCCGATGAACCCGATCTTCGCCGCCGACCGCGGGGTCGTCTCGACCCTCGGCCAGGCGCTCGCCTTGGCGGAGCCGTTCGCGCCCGACGAGGTCGGCGTGATCGTCGACACCTTCCACCTCTGGTGGGAGCCGGGAGTGCTCGAGCTCGTCGCCGGCGCGGGAGAGCGGATCGTCAGCTACCAGGTCTGCGACTGGATCACACCGCTGCCCGCCGACACCTTGCTCTCGCGGGGCATGATGGGCGACGGCCACATCGACTTCCCCGCCTTCACGCGAGCGGTCGCGGCCGCCGGCTACGCGGGTGACGTGGAGGTCGAGATCTTCCACGCCGACGTCTGGGCGGCGCCCGGCGCGGAGGTCGTGGCGACGATGGCGCGGCGCTACGCCGAGCTCGTCGAGCCCTGGCTCTGAGCTAGACGGAGCCGCCGACCGCCGCCAGGACGGCTGCCGCCCGGCCTTCGGAACGGCTGCCGCCGGGCGCTGGGTCAGACGCTGCGCTGCGCCTCGGCCTCGAACCAGGCCATGAGATCGCCGAGGGCCCGGGCGGCCTCGCGGGACTCCTCATCGTCGTCGGTGACCCCGAAGGCGCTGAGGTAGCCCGGGATCCCGTCGGGCGGGGTGGCGTCGTGCGGGACGAATCCCATGGTCCAGTCGGGGAAGCGGCGCTCGGACAGGCCCTCCTCGAGCAGCACCTGCACGTCGGTATGACGCGAGTCGCCGGAGATGACGGTCATGCGTTCGCGCACCGAGCTGTCGGGACCCTCGAGCACCTGCAGGAAGCGGCCGTCTCGGTAGAGGAGCATCCCCGTCACCTCGCGGCCGGCGTTGTTGCGCCGGCTGAGCTTGAGGAGCTCGACCAGGTCGTCGTCGCTGAACGGCATGGTGGCGACGCTCGAGTAGATGATCGACAGTACGGCGTCTCGTTCGGTTACCACGTCAGGAGTCTAGCGAAGGGGCGTGCCCGGCCCCGCTACTGCTCCTCGTGCGTCTCCGGGTCGCCGCCGAAGAGCCGCCCGTCGGGCCGGCCGAGCGCGGTGATCGCCGCGACCTCGTCGGCGGAGAGCTCGAAGCCGAACACGTCGAGGTTCTCGGCCTGGCGCGCCGGCGTGCCGCTCTTCGGGATCGGCACGCTGCCGAGCTGCACGTGCCAGCGCAGGATCACCTGCGCGGGCGACACCCCGTGCCGCTCGGCCGCGGTGACGATCGCCGGGTCCTCGTAGCGGGCCGCGCCCTTGCCGAGCGGGCTCCACGCCTCGGTGACGACGCCGAGCTCGGCGTGCACCGCGCGCAGCTCCTCCTGCGGGAACGACGGGTGCAGCTCGATCTGGTTGACCGCCGGCGTCACCCCGGTGGCCTCGATGATCGTGCGCAGGTTGCCCGCGGTGAAGTTGCTGACACCGACCGAGCCGATGACGCCCTCCTCACGGGCCTGCACGAGCGCCTCGTAGGCCTCGACGAACTTCCCGACGCTCGGGTTCGGCCAGTGGATGATGTAGAGGTCGAGGTAGTCGAGCCCCAGCCGCCAGAGCGACTCGCGCACCGCCTCGCCCGCCTGCTCACGGGCGTGGTAGCGGCCGGGCAGCTTCGACGTGACGAACAGCTCCTCGCGCGGCACCCCGCCCCGGCGGATGCCCTCGCCGACCGCTCCCTCGTTCTCGTAGTTGAAGGCGGTGTCGATCAGGCGGTAGCCGGTGCCGATGGCGGAGGCCACCGCATCCGCCCCCGTCTCGCCGCGCAGCGGATAGGTGCCGAACCCCAGCGCGGGGATCGGGCGGCCGTCATTCAGGGTCAGCGTGGGAGCGAGCTCGGTCATCCCTCCACGCTATCCCGGCGCTGCGTCAGTCGCCGCAGGTCGTCAGCGCGAGCACCGGGTCGGCGACCGCGCGGGGGCCGCCGAGAACGGTGAGCGACGAGACGTCCTGGCCGCGCATGGCCGCGAGGGCGTCGGCCGGTAGGCAGTCGGGTCGCGTGACGTAGAGGGGCGCGCCGACGCGGCCGGCCCAGGCCGCGCCGGCGAGGGCGTCGGGGAAGTCGGCGCCGGTCGCGACGAACGCCTGCGGAGCGAAGTCGAACACGGCGGCGTTCAGGGCCGCCGCCACTTCGAAGCGGTCGGCGCCGCCGTAGCGCTGGGTCGGCGCGATCCCGCTGACCTCGTCGGCCAGACCCTCCGAGACCGCGGCGGGCCCGCCCACGATTGTCACCCGCTCGATCGGCAGGTCCCCGAGCATCTCGGCGGTGGCGTCGTCGAGAGCGGATGCGCGGCCGTCCACGATCAGCACCGGCTCCTGCGCGGCCCCCGCCGCCGCCCCGGCGGCCAGGGCGTCGGGGAAGGCGTCGCCGGTGGCGAGGTAGAGCCCCGCGGTCGCGTCCCCGAACACGGACGACAGCACCGCCCGCGACACGGCGAACCGGTCGGCACCGCCGATGCGCTGCACCGGAGCGATCGCAGCGAGGGCGTCGAGCACTCCGTCGGAGACGGCCGAGGCGCCGCCGACCACCACGATGCGGCCGGGCTGCAAGCGTTCGAGCTCGGCCGCGGTGGCGTCGCTGAGCCCGTCGTGGCGGGTGAGCAGCAGCGGCCCGCCCTCCTTCGCGGCGGCCGGTCCGGCGCTCAGGGCGTCGGCGAACGACTCGCCCGTCACGACGTAGGCGACCGGCGCCCCACCCGGGAACTGGGCGGCCGACGCGGCGGCCGCGACGGCGTACCGGTCGGCTCCGCCGACCCGTGTCGCGGTGATCGCCCGCTCGACCACGACGGGCGTCTCGAAGGACACCCCGGCGATGATCCCGGGGGAGACCGGTGCCGCGTCCATCACCACGGAGAGTCGATCCGCGCGGAAATCCCCGAGATCCTCGGGCAGCGCGATCTGCAAGACCGAGCCGTCGTCGGAGACGATCCCCTCGAGGGGGACAGAACTCCCTGGTCCGTGCAGAACGATCTCGCGGAAGAGCTTGTGGCCCCAGTCGGAGTCAGGCCCCGTCGTCCAGAACCCCGGGCGCTCCACGAGATCCAGGCGTTCGCCGGCCACCAACGCGACGGGCTGGCCGCCTGCGGTGTAGGCATGCTGCCGGATGCCACCCGCAGCACTCGATCCGGGCGCGAGATCGGCATCGACGGTGACCAGGGGCGGGTGACCCTGTGCGGGCACCACGGGTACGAACGACGCCGTCAATGAGGCTGCGTCACCGGTTCCGGCGGTCGCGCCGCTGACCAGCAGTCGCAACGTCGACGTGACCGCATCCTCATCCGGGAGCTCGATGTCGAACGAGGTGGACAGGGCGGGAAAGGCACCTCGGAGATCGCTCGGGAATCCGCTGAGGCTCCACGCGTAACCCGTCAACTCGTAGTCGGCGAGCTCCGGGGGGAGCGTGACATGGATGCGCTCCGTCCGTGACGGCACGTAGGCGAAGCTGTCCCAGCTGGCGTCCAGCGACCGCCCGGCCGGCACAAGGGGCACCTCGATCGGCGGGCGGGAGTCGTCGGCCGCGGCGGACGTCGTCACCGCTGCGCCGCTCAGCAGCAGCGCGGCGATCGCGGCTCCGGCCAGTGCCGTGCGTCGTGCAGTCGTCATCGTTCCCCCCACCGCCGCCGCGCCCCGACGGGCGGCGGACGAGGTCACAGTAGCAGCGGGCGGCATCGGCGGCGGGCTGGGCGTGGGGTGTGCATCCGCGTGTCTCGCTCGACACTCGTCGAGGATGGAGTGACGGCACGTCGAGAGGCACAGGAGGAAGCGACATGGAACCGTTCTGGATCGACATCATCGCCCTGGTGGCGTTCGTGGTCGTGGTCGTGGTGGCTTTCGTGGTGCGGCGGCGACTCCGCGGCGGACTCGACTACAAGGAGCCCACGGTGCACCCTGCCGATCGGCCCGACCACTCGCAGGATGCGCGGGCGGCGATGGCGCGGCGGATGTCCGACCGCAGCGGGTTCGGCGCCGGCGGAGGCGTCTGACGGCGGTGGGCTGTGACGGCGGTGGCGCGGCGGCGGAGGGTCTGACAGGCTTCGGGCATGTCCTCACCGCAGACCCTGAGCGAGGGCGATCGGCGGCTCGTGGCGGCCTGGGCGGCCGACTGCGCCGAGCGGGTGCTGCCGCTGTTCGAGGCCGAGGCGCCGGGCGACGACCGGCCGCGTGACGCCATCGCCCGTGCTCGGGCCTTCGGCCGGGGCGAGCTGGATGCGGCGGGCGAGATCCGGCGTCGCTTCGTCGCGAACCGGGCCGCGCAGGTCGTGTCCTCGCCGGCGGCGCGGGCGGCCGCCTGGTCGGCGGGGCAGGCGTCGGGGGTGGCGCACATGGGGGCTCATGCGCTCGGTGCCGCGGCCTATGCAGCCAAGGCCGCCGCTCTCGCCGCCGGTGAGGCGGGCCTGTCCGGCGCGGCGGAGGCCGAGCTGACCTGGCAGCTCGAGCAGATGAGCGAGCCGGTTCGGCACGCCCTCCGGCAGCTGCCCAGCCTCGGAGCCGACACGTCGGGCCCGCTCGGCGCGGGGCTGCTCGCGACGGGACTGCTCGGCGAGAGCATCCGCTGGTTGCAGAAGTCGCTCGCCGCCCACTGAAGAACCGACGGAGCTAGTCGCGCTCGCCGAGTGCTGCGCCATCGTCGGGGCCGGCGTCGCCCGGCTCGGGGGTGCGGAACGGCGGGTTCTGCGTGGCCGGGGCCGTTCCGCTCTGCTCGGCTGCGGTGGGGGAGTCCTCGAGGTCGGCAGGGGTGCCGCCGCCGGGGGCTCCGGGGCCCGGGTCGGAGGCGGCGGGCGCCTCGTCGCGGTCGGACAGGATGGGCACGAAGGGCTCTGACATCGACATGGGTCGAGCCTCCGCCCTCGCGGCGGGAGACGCAGCCCCCTTGACCGTGACGCATTCCGCAACAGTCGGTGCGGGCGGCGCGGCGGGCGGCGAGGATGCTGGGGCGGGCATCCGACGACCTGCACCCTCACGAGACCACACCCGCACCGCGGCCACACCGGCACCGCCGACGCACCCGCACCGACCCCGCACCCGCATCCGCACCGAAACGAGACATGCACCGGTTCGACCAGATCACCGCCGACCACCTCGACGTGCCGTCGAGCCGCAAGTGGAGCCTGCACCCCGGCACGATCGGCGCCTGGGTCGCCGAGATGGACTTCGGCACCGCACCCGCCGTCACCGCCGCCCTGCACCGCGCGCTCGACGAGGGGGTGCTCGGCTACCTCGCCCCGGCGACGGCCCACGAGATGGCCGAGGCGACGGCCGAATGGATGCTCGACGCCTACGACTGGCGCATCGACCCCGCCCGGGTGCACCACGTCTCCGACGTGATGGCGGCCCTCGGCGTGGCCGTGACCGCGTTCTCGCCGCCGGGCTCGGCCGTGATCGTGCCGACGCCGGCGTATATGCCGTTCTTGACATATCCGCCGACGCTCGGGCATCCGGTGGTCGAGGTCCCGGGGATCTTCGTCGACGACGAGGTGACCGGCGCGCCGCGCTGGCGGCACGACCTCGACGCGATCGACGCCGCCTTCCGCGCGGGGGCCGGCACGCTCATCCTGTGCAACCCGCAGAACCCCACGGGCACCGCGCTCGACCGCGCCGAGCTCGACGCGATCGCCGAGCTGGTGGAGCGGCACGGCGGGCGGGTGTTCGCCGATGAGATCCACGCGCCGCTCCGGTTCGACGGGCGACCGCACATCCCCTACGCGACGGTCTCGGAGGCCGCCGCCGCCCACTCGATCACCGGCACCAGCGCGTCGAAGGCCTGGAATCTGCCCGGCCTCAAGGCCGCTCAGCTGATCACCACGAACGACGCCGACGAGCGCCGGTACGCGCGTTTCGGCTTCGCCGTGCAGCACGGGGCGGCCACGCCGGGCGTGATCGCCGCAACCGCCGCCTACCGCGCGGGGCGGGAGTGGCTCGGCGAGGTGGTCGACTACCTCGACGGCAACCGCCGCCTGCTCGGCTCGCTGCTCGCCGAACACGCCCCGGGCGTCGGCTACGCCCTGCCCGAGGCGACCTACCTCGCCTGGCTCGACTGCCGATCGCTCGAGCTCGACCTCGGCCCCGGCGTCTCACCCGCCGCCCTGCTGCGCGAGCGCGCCGGCGTCACGGTCACCGACGGCGCCCTCTGCGGCGCCGGCTACGAGGGCTTCGTGCGCCTCGTCTTCGCCATGCCCCGCCCGCTGCTGCGCGAGGCCACCCTGCGAATAGCGGATGCCCTGGCCGCCCCCTGACCGCCGCCCACCCGCCCCGCTACCCTGCTGCGCCCACCACTGAGCCCCACCGCTCGCCGACACCACCGAGCCCACCCCCGCCGAGCCGACCCCACCAGGAGGAACCCCCATGGCCGACTACTTCGACCGCACCGCCGACAAGACCTTCACCGCCGTCTACAAGAAGGAGACGCCCGACATCCTCGCGGCGTTCGCGGCCTTCGACAACGCCGTCTTCCAGCCGGAGGGCCGCGAGATCCCGCTGAAGTACCGCGAGCTGATCGCGCTCGCCGTCGGAATCACGACCCAGTGCGTCTACTGCATCGACGCCCACAGCCAGAACGCCGTCAAGGCCGGCGCCTCCGAGGGCGAGCTCGCCGAGGCCGCCTGGGTCGCCACGGCCATCCGCGCCGGCGGCGGCTATGCGCACGGGCGACTCGCCTTCAAGCTCTCGGGCGCGCACGAGCACTGAGCCGGGGCGGGCCGGGCCGGCAGGGGGCGCGCGGGGCGGGGCGGCCTCCGGGGTCGTGCCGCCGAGCATCCGGAACCCGCACCGGGCACCCGGGCACGGGCGGAGCGAGCGGGTCAGTCGTTCGGCGCGACGAGGCAGAACGGATGCCCGGCCGGATCGAGATACACCCGGAACGTCTCGGTGACCGACCCCGTCGCCGTCGCCCCGATCGCCAGCACGGCCTGTTCGCCGGCGTCGAGATCGTCGACCTTGACATCGAGGTGGATCTGCTGCGGAACCAGCTGACCCGGCCACTCGGGCGCCCGGTAGTCGTCGACCTGCTGGAATGCGAGGAGCGGGCGGCCGGTCGCGCCGGGCGGCAGCACCTCGGCCCAGTCGGGATCGTCCTGGACGATCTCGCCCCCGATCAGCTCGGCGTAGAACCGGGCGAGGGCCTGGGTGTCGGGGCAGTCGAGGACGACGACGTCGAGGGTTCCGATCATCCGGCACACCCTATTCCTTCGGAACCCGATCGTCACGGGGACCAGCCAGGCCGGTCAGCGCGAGCAGACTGCTCAGTCCCGCCGCGGTGCCGGGCCAGTGACGGCGCAGGGGTGCGACCCCGGTGCGGCGGAGGACGAACCGGAGCACGAGGGCAGCGACGATCACATCATCGGCGACGCCCAGCACGGGGATGACGTCGGGGATCAGGTCGAGGGGCAGCAGCAGGTAGCCGAGCAGGCCCACCAGCGACCAGCGCACGGAGCGCGGGAGGGTGCGATCGCCGACGAGCGCCCGGAGCAGGCGGATCGTGTCGGGGACGAGACGCACGGCCTCGCGCCAGTCGATCGACCGGCCCATGCGTCGCTGCTGCAGCCACAGTGTGATCACGAGGGCGCACCAGGTGAGCAGCAGGCCGCCACCCACGGCTGCGGCGACGCCCCACCAGTCGGTCACGGTGTGGCCGTCGCGCGCCGGGTCGTCACCGAGCTCATCCCTCCCCGGGGACGGGGACGGGGACGGGGTCGAGGCCGGGGCCGGTACCGGGGTCGGGCTCGGTCGGCAGGTTCACCTCGTAGACCCGCTCGGAGTAGGACGCGAGCTTCTCGGTGCTGGCCGTCAGCCGCTCGGTCGCCTGCTGGGTCTCGGGCAGCGGGAAGGCGTTGCGGCGCAGGAAGTCACGGTGCCACCGCCGGAGGCGGTCGAGGCTCTGCTCCTCCTCCTCGAGCTCTCCGAAGGTGAACTTCTCCTTGGCGAACTCGCGATCGATCTCGGCGTCGAACTTGCCGCAGTCGGCGACGAACTCGGCCCATTCGTCGACTCGGGCGCTCGTGAACGTCTCGAGCAGTGCAGCCGCGTCGGCCTCGGACTGCCCGTTCGCGCGGAACACCGACACGCTGCCGTCCCCCCGCTCGGCCAGCTCGCGCACGGCGTCGACACCCTCCGCGAATGCCGGCAGATCGGGCGCCGCCCACATCCCGGCGGCCGCCGGCACGGCGCCGAGTCGCCGCAGCTCCCGCCACACCGCGACGCGATGCCGCGACGGCTGAGCAGGCACCCGCGGAACGACAAGAAGCCAGGAAATATCAGTCACACGCTCACTGTAACACCCGTTACATTCAATTTACGAGTGGCTGTTCCTGGTCGTTCGACTACTGACGGGCGCAGTCAGAGCTATCGTGTCGGGGTGAGCGAACCCCAAAGGTCGGGCCACCACCCGGCGACGGGGGCGGTGCAGCCCGGGCGAGTGCGGCAGTGGGGAAAGGTGCTCGCCGCCCATCCGCCGGTCTTCGCGGCCGCATCGATGCTCGCGTTCACGTTGACGATCTGGTTCTGTGCGGCCCACGGCTGGCACCTCGACGAGGTCGTGGATCTAGGGCGCTACCGGCTGAGACTGTGGGTCGTGGCCGCCATCGGCCTTCCCCTCTGGTCTGTCGGTATCGCCGTCGGAGTGTGGCAGGCCGTGACGGGCCCCCGCCGACGTCCGGCGTCGGGTCGGGACCACCGCCAGGACGGTCGGGCGGAGTGATCACCACTCGCCCGAACCACGGTCGCTGGGGCGTCGCCGTCGGACTCTGGCGCGCGATCGCGCGACCCAAGCGGTTCCCGCCGTCACGGGATTGAGGGCGGTCTAGGGGTGGGGGTCCAGGGTTCGGTCTGGTGCGCGAGCCAGGCGCGGCTCGGCGCGAGGGAGCGGACGAGGCGCTGGCCCTCGGTGGTGGGGGAGTCGAGTTCGCCCGACCAGACCGCGGTGTCGCCCACGATCGCGACCGGGCCCTGCGGGGTGTCGACGACCACGATCTGGGAGCCCGGGGTGTGGCCGGGGGCAGGGAGCAGGCGCACGCCGGGGAGCAGCTCGAGCTCGCCGTCGACCTCCACGTACTCGACGCCCGGGGCGTCGACCCACTCGCGGATCGTGTAGTCCTCGAGGGTGCGGGCGTCAGCGAGCTCGCGGCGCCGCACGTAGACGGGCCGGCCCGCGAACAGGTGGTTGCCGCCGCAGTGGTCGAAGTGCAGGTGGGTGTTGACGACGGCGGTGACGCGCGAGAGGTCGAGTCCCTGCTCGGTCAGCGGCTCCAGCTGCGGGTCCATGTCGGCCGCTGCGGGGTGCAGCTCGGTCAGTCCGGTGTCGACGAGGATCAGGCCGTCGGGATGCGCGACGAGGTGCACGTACACGGGCAGCCGCTCCTCCCCGGCCAGAAGCGTGGCGACGCGGATGGGGGTGACGGTGATGGTGCTGTCGGGCATCCTGAACTCTTCCTCACCGGGCTGGAGCGGCCCACCGCAGACATGTGGACACTGTACACTGAACGACGTGACCGAGCACGACAGGACCAGGCTCGTCGCCTGGGGCGCCGAACTCCGCGCCGTGCACACGCGCATCCGGGAGGCCCTGCGGGTGACCCGCGACGCCGTGCGCGACGGGGGCGAGGTGCAGCAGGCCGGCCGGGATCTGCTCGTCTACTGCCACGGGTTCTGCGCGGCACTCGACGCCCACCACCGGGGCGAGGATCGCGCGCTCTTCCCCGCGATCGAGAGGGAGCACCCCCACCTGGCGCCCGTGCTGCGCTCGCTCGAGCGGGATCATGGGATGATCGCCCACCTGCTCGGCGGGCTCCGGGAGGCCGTCGACGATGCCGCCCCTCCGGCGGAACTGGGTCGTCATCTCGAAGGCGTTGCGGCGATCATGGAGAACCACTTCCGCTACGAGGAGCGGCGACTGCTCGCCGTGCTGGAGGACCTCGACCTGCGCGAAGCGGTGCCCGACGTGCTGGGGCCGCTCTAGCGCAAGCCCCCTTCTCCTCGTACTCGAAATCGTATATCATCGGCGGATGACCCGAACGGGTGGCGCATCGGGGCGCCAGACCGCACGACGACGATGTCCGGGTCGGAGGAGAAACACGCATGAGTACCACCGGGCTCACCCCCACCGGGTCCCTGGCGAGCGTCGGCGACCGCCGTCGCGTCGTCTTCGCCACCGTCATCGGAACCACCGTGGAGTGGTACGACTTCTTCATCTACGCCTCGGCCGCCGGCCTGGTGTTCAGCCAGCTGTTCTTCGAGCCCGCCGGCCAGCAGGCGGCCATCCTGCTCTCGTTCGCGACGGTCGGCGTGAGCTTCCTGTTCCGTCCGCTCGGCGCCTTCCTGGCCGGCCACTTCGGCGACAAGTACGGCCGCCGGGTGGTGCTCGTGCTGACGCTCATCCTGATGGGTGCCGCCACGGCGCTGATCGGCCTGCTGCCGACCTTCGCCCAGATCGGCGTCGCGGCTCCCGTGCTGCTCATCCTGCTCCGCATCATCCAGGGCATCTCCGCCGGCGGCGAGTGGGGCGGCGCGGTGCTGATGGCCGTCGAGCATGCCCCCCGCGCCAAGCGCGGCCTCTTCGGCGCCTCGCCGCAGCTGGGCGTGCCCCTCGGTCTGCTGCTCGCCTCGGGCGTGATGGCGCTGATGGCCGTGATCGCCCCGGGCGACGCCTTCCTCGAGTGGGGCTGGCGCGTGCCGTTCCTGCTCAGCATCGTGCTGATCGCCATCGGCTACTGGGTGCGCCGCCGCGTCGAGGAGAGCCCGGTGTTCGCGGAGATCGCCGAACGCAAGGTCAAGTCCCGGATGCCCATCGTGCAGCTGTTCCGCAAGCACACGCTGCTCGTGATCATCGCCGCACTGGTGTTCGCGGGCAACAACGCCGTGGGCTACATGACCACCGGCGGCTACATCCAGAACTACTCCACCAACCCCGACGGCCCGATCGGCCTCGAGCGCGGACCGGTGCTCTGGGCGGTGGCGGGCAGCGCGGTCACCTGGCTGCTGTCGACGTTCTTCGCGGGCTGGATCTCCGATCGCATCGGCCGGCGCACGACCTACATCGTGGGCTGGGTGCTGCAGCTCCTCGGCGTCTTCGCCCTGTTCCCGCTGGTGAACACGGGGACCGTCGGCGGTCTCTTCGCCGGCGTCGCGATCCTGACCATCGGCCTGGGGCTCACCTACGGGCCGCAGGCGGCGCTCTACTCCGAGCTCTTCCCTGCGTCCATCCGGTTCTCGGGCGTCTCGATCTCGTACGCGATCGGTGCGATCCTCGGCGGGGCCTTCGCGCCGACCATCGCGACGGCGCTAGTGCAGGCGACGGGCACCACCTGGTCGGTCACCTGGTACCTGGCCGGGATGACCGTGGTCGGCCTGATCGCGACGCTCCTGCTGCGCGACCGCAGCGGCATCCCGCTCGGACCCGACCACGAGGCGGAGCAGGCGGTCAGTCCGCTCTACGGAGCGAAGCGCGCCTGACCGGGAGGGCTGAGCCAGCTCTGCGGGCCCAGTCCTCCTGACGGGCACGGTGCGGGCGAGCATCCGCCCGCACCGTCACCCGCCGAGCGCCGCCCGCACCGCGGTGGCCGACCGCGTCAGCCGGCCGGCCACCGCGGCCGCGTCGTGCCCGCCGGGCAGATGCACGGCCGCGATCGCCGCCGGAGCCCGTCCACGCAGCGCCAGCGGCACCGCCACCGCGTGCAGGCTCGGGATGACCTCGTTCTGGCTCTCGGCCCACCCCCGCACCGCGGCCTCGTGCACCTCGCCGGCCAGCGCTGCGCCGAGACCGGGCGGCCAGGCGGCGGGCCGCAGCTGCGTGAGGATCGCCTTGCCCGGCGCTCCGACCCCCACCGGATGTCGCGTGCCCGGCCGCTGGGCGACGGTCGCGACGGCGTGCCGCGGCTCCACGCTGACGAGCGTCACGCACTCATCGTGGTCGAGCACCACGAGGAAGCAGGTCATGCCGAGCTCGTTCGCGGCCGCGGTGAGCTCGGGCAGCACCTCGGCCTGCAGATCGTGCGCGACGCCCGCGGCCAGCGCGGCGAGCGCGGCGCCGAGCTGCAGTCGCCCGGCGGCGTCGCGGCCCACGAGACCGTGCTGCTCGAGAGTGCGGATGAGCCGGTAGGCCACCGAGCGGTGCACACCCAGTGCTGCTGCGACGTCGTCGATCGACTGCGGCTCGAGTCGGTCGGCGAGCAGCTCCAGGATGCGGATGCCGCGGTCGAGGGTCTGAGACGTGGCGCCGTTCGTGCCGTCGGATGCGCTCATGCTGCTCGTGGCTCCAGATCTGTCGTCGGCCGTCGCCTCGAGGGCCATTGCTTCGAGTGCCATTGCCCCGAGGGCGGCAGCGAGCTAGCATCGCGTGAGCGATAGTCGAACCGTGCGTTCGATTATCGAACATACCCTCCTCGCACACCGAAGTCGAGGGGGAAGGTCGACGAAGACGGAGCACCCATCGCATGCAGTTCCACCACCACGGCTACGTATCCGGCGATCCCCGCATCGCCCCGGCGGCGGGCACCGGCATCGACCGCCCCGCCCTGCTGCCCGACGAGGTCGACGTGCTGATCGTCGGCTCGGGCCCGGCCGGGATGATCCTGGCCGCCCAGCTGGCCCAGTTCCCCGAGATCCACGCCCGGGTGATCGAGCGGCGTCCCGGCCGGCTGGCGATCGGGCAGGCCGACGGCATCCAGGCCCGCAGCGTCGAGACCTTCCAGGCCTTCGGCTTCGCCGAGCGCATCACGGCCGAGGCCTACCAGATCAGCGAGATGGCCTTCTGGTCGCCCGACCCGGCCGACCCGAGCCGCATCCACCGCTCCGCCCGGGCCGTCGACGACGCCACCGGGGTGAGTGAGTTCCCGCATCTGATCGTCAACCAGGCGCGAGTTCTCGACTACTTCGCCGAGGCGATGCACAACGCGCCGGCGCGCATGGAGGTCGACTACGGCTACGAGTTCGTCACCCTCGCCGTGGAGGAGGGGCGCGAGCATCCGGTCGCCGTCACCCTGCGCGAGACGGCCGGCGAACGGGAAGGTCTCGAACGGCAGGTGCGGGCGAAGTACGTCGTGGGCTGCGACGGTGCTCGGAGCGGCGTGCGCGAGGCCATCGGCCGCTCCCTCGTCGGCGCCTCCGCGGCGCACGCCTGGGCCGTGATGGACACGCTCGCCGTGACCGACTTCCCCGACATCCGCACCAAGTGCGCGATCCAGTCGCAGGCGGGCAGCATCCTGCACATCCCGCGCGAAGGCGGGCACCTGTTCCGCATGTACGTCGACCTCGGCGAGGTGGCGCCCGGCGACAACGGGGCCGTGCGCCGCACCACGGTCGAGACGGCGATCGAGAAGGCGAATGCCATCCTGCACCCCTACACGCTCGACGTGAAGGACGTGGCCTGGTACAGCGTCTACGAGGTCGGCCACCGCCTCACCGACAAGTTCGACGAGGTGCCTGAGGGCGACGACCGCTGCCCGCACGTGTTCATCACGGGGGACGCCTGCCACACGCACAGCGCCAAGGCCGGCCAGGGCATGAACGTGTCGATGCAGGACGGCTTCAACCTCGGCTGGAAGCTCGCCCACGTGCTGACCGGGCGGGCGTCCGAGGAGCTGCTGAAGACCTACTCCGCCGAGCGCCAGGTCATCGCCAAGAACCTGATCGACTTCGACAAGGAGTGGTCGACCCTGATGGCGAAGAAGCCCGAGGAGTTCGAGAACCCCGAGGAGCTGGCCGACTTCTACGTGCGCACCGCCGAGTTCCCCGCGGGGTTCATGACGCAGTACCCGCCGTCGATGCTGATCGGCGGGGCCGAGCACCAGGCGCTCGCCGAGGGCATCCCGATCGGCAAGCGCTTCAAGTCGGCGCCGGTGGTGCGGGTGGCCGACGGGAACCCGATCCATCTCGGACACCATGCCCGCGCCGACGGGCGCTGGCGGCTGTACGCCTTCCCGGCAGCTTCGTCGGCGGGAGGGCGCGAGGCCCTGGGGGAGTGGGCCGAGTGGCTCGAGCACGCCCCCGACTCGCCGCTCATCCGGCACACGCCGGCCGGCGCCGAGCCCGACAGCGTCTTCGACGTGAAGGTCGTCTACCCCGAACCGCACGTCGACGTCGACATCTCGACGGTGCCGACGGTCTTCCTGCCGCGCACCGGGCCGTTCGGGCTGATCGACTACGAGAAGGTCTACGCGGCCGACCCTGCAGAGAGCATCACGACGCTCCGGGGGCTCGACCCGGCCACCGGATGCGTCGTGGTCGTGCGCCCTGATCAGTACGTCGCGCACGTGCTCCCGTTGACCGCCACGGCGGAGCTCTCGGCGTTCTTCGCCGGGGCGATGCTCGAGGGCGGGGCCGAGGCCGGGCCCGGGGCCGAGACCGAGGCTGTCGCCGGGAGCCTCAGCGGTTCACGCGGATGATCTCGTGCTGGTAGGGCGCGACCACCGCGCCTGAGATGCGCAGGTCGAGCAGCAGGAAGGGCCGCTCGGGCACCGGTCGGGCGGCCCACTCGCCCAGCACGTCGAGGTCGGCCAGCGTCTGCACCACGACGCCCTGGGCGCCGACCGCGCCCGCCAGGGCGGCGAAGTCGACCTCCGGGATGCGCATCGGCTCCTCGGCTAGGCCCTTGCAACCGTAGACGTGCACCTCGGCCCCGTAGGCGGCGTCGTTCCACACCACGGCGACGCCGCGGCCGGCCGCGACCCGTACGGCGCTCTCGAGGTCGGCGAGCGCCATCAGGCCTCCGCCGTCACCGGTCGTCAGCACCACGGTGGCGTCGGGCTTCGCCATCGCCGCGCCGGGCACGCTCGGGAAGCCGAGCCCGATCGACTGGAAGGCCGTGCCGACCATCATCAGGCGGTCGGGGGAGGCGACCGGCCAGTACATGTTGGCCCAGCCGATGAAGTGGCCGCCGTCGGAGACGACCACCCGGTCCTCTGGCAGGAGCTCGCCGATCCGCTGCGCCGCCGAGCGGGGGTCGAGCCGCCCGTCGGGGGCGAGCTCGTCGCCGAGCTCCTGCTGCCGGGCGGCTGCGACGTCGACGGACTCCCGCCAGCCGCTCGGCGTTGCACCGCGCGAACGGAGCGCGCGCACGATGGACCGGGCGATCTCGGCGGCGTCGCCCCGCACGAAGCCGCTCACGTGCGCGTGGCTAGCGGTCGGTGCCACGTCGACCTGCACCACCCGGGTGCCGGGCGCGAAGAGCTCACCGAAGCGCATCGTGAACTGATTCAGCGAGGCCCCGAACACCACGGCGACGTCGGCTTCGCGCACGAGCTCCATCGCGCCCTCGGCGCCGAAGCCCCCGGTGACGCCGAGGTCGTGCCGCTGATCGGGGAAGACGCCGCGCCCGAGCGCGGTGCTGGCCGTCAGCGCTCCGGTGGCGTCGGCGAGTTCGCCGAGCGCCTCGCCGGCGCCGGCTAGCCAGGCGCCCCGGCCGGCGAGCAGGAACGGCCGGCGGGCACCCGCCAGCAGCTCCGCCAGGCCGGCCACGGCCGCCTCGGCGAACGGGCCGGGCACCACGAGCGGGCCGGGCAGCGACGGCTCGGCCACCGCGGGCACCTCACCGGCCTCGAGGGCGGCGACGTCGTAGGGGATGGCCAGTACGGTCGGCACCCGGTAGGTGAGGGCGTGCTCGACGGCGATCACCGTCGTGGCCGCCGCGTCCATCCGGCCGACCGTGTAGGTGCGGGCGCCGACGGCGGCGGCGACGGCGATCTGGTCGACGTCCCACGAGCGCGGGCCGGAGGTCGGCTCGTCGCCCACCACGAGCACGAGCGGCACCTTCGCCTGCACGGCCTCGGCGAGGGCGGTGAGTGTGTTGGTGAAGCCGGCGCCGTAGGTGGCCGTGGCCGCCGCGAGCCCGCCACCGGCGCGATGGAAGGCGTCGGCCGCGACCACCCCGCCGGCCTCGTGACGCACCGCGGTGAAGCGGGCGGAGGTGTGCTCGAGCAGGGCGTCGAGGAAGTAGGCGTTGCCGTTCCCCATGATGCCGAACACATGGTCGACGTGGTGGGCGAGGGTGAGGGCGACGTGGGCGGAGACCGACGGCATGACGAGCCTTTCGAGACAGGGACGGGAGGTTTCCGTATGTGTCTCGTTCGCCGCGACGGGCGGACTTCGTGCCCCTTTTTCGAGCACCGGTCGGCTTCGACCAGACGGTGCAAGTATAGCGTCGGGACTGGGAAAAGTGTACTAAATAATATACGATCGGCCCATGACTGACGAAGCCGTCACCCCTGCTCCGACGTTCGAGCCCGCCCGGTCGTTCGCGCCCGCCCGGTCGTTCGCGCCCGCCCGGTCGTTCGACCCCGCCGGGCGCGACCGGCCCGGCAAGGTGATCGCCCTGCACCTGAACTACCCGAGCCGCATCGCCCAGCGCGGCCGCACCCCCTCGCAGCCGTCCTACTTCCTGAAGCCGTCGACCTCCGTGGCGGCGAGCGGCGGCGTCATCGAGCGCCCGCTCGGCACCGAGCTGCTGGCCTTCGAGGGCGAGATCGCCCTCGTCATCGGAAGAGAGACCCGACGGGTCTCCCGCGAGGAGGCCTGGGCCCACGTCGCCGCCGTCACCGCGGCGAACGACTTCGGCGTCTACGACCTCCGCTGGGCCGACAAGGGCTCGAACCTCCGCTCGAAGGGCGGCGACGGCTTCACCCCGCTCGGCCCGGCCCTCGTCGACGCAGCCGGCCTCGACCCGACGGCGCTCCGCATCCGCACCTGGGTCGACGGCGCACTGGTGCAGGACGACCGCACCACCGACCTCGTCTTCCCCTTCGCCCAGCTCGTCGCCGACCTCTCCGAGCTGATCACCCTCGAGCCCGGCGACGTCATCCTCACCGGCACGCCGGCGGGGTCGAGCGTCGTCAGGCCGGGCCAGGTGGTCGAGGTCGAGGTCGATGCTCCGGATGCTCCGGGCGCTCCCACCAGCGGCCGGCTCGTCACCCGGGTCGTCGAGGGCGCGGCGCCCACCGGAGCCCACGGTGCCGGCCCGCAGATCGACGAGCTGCAGCGCGCGGAGGCCTGGGGCAGCCGCGAGGCGGCCGAACTCCCGCCGGCCGAGTCCCCCTTCGAGCTCACCGACGAGCTGCGCGCGAAGCTCGCCTCGGTCGGCACGGCCACGCTCAGCTCCCAGCTCCGCAAGCGCGGTCTCGACCAGGTGACGATCGACGGCGTCCGGCCGACGCACCCCGGCACGAAGATGATCGGCCGGGCCCGCACCCTGCGCTTCATCCCCAACCGGGAGGACCTGTTCGCGGCGCACGGCGGCGGCTACAACGCGCAGAAGCGCGCGTTCGACTCGCTGAAGCCCGGCGACGTGCTCGTCATCGAGGCGCGGGGCGAGGCCGGCACGGGCACGGTGGGGGACATCCTGGCGCTGCGGGCGCAGCAGCTCGGCGCGGCCGGGATCGTGACCGACGGGGGCATCCGGGACTTAGCGGCCGTCACGGCGCTGGACATCCCGGCGTACTCGCAGGGCGGGCATCCTGCCGTACTCGGCCGCCGGCACGTGCCGTGGGACGTCGACCTGACCGTCGCCTGCGGGGGCACTGCCGTGCAGCCGGGCGACGTGATCGTCGGCGACGACGACGGCGTGCTGGTCATCCCGCCGGCCCTCGTGGCCGAGATCGCCGACGCCGCCATCGAGCAGGAGCGCGAGGAGGCGTGGATCGCCGAGCAGGTCGCCCGCGGCGAGGGCGTCGACGGCCTCTACCCTATGAATGCGGCGTGGAAGGCGCGCTACGAGAAGGAGACCCGATGACGACGAGTGCCACCCGCGACGAGGGACCGCCCGCCCAGACGGCGTCGAGCACGGAGACCGCGTCGAGCAAGTCGGAGCAGGCCTACGCGTTCATCAAGGAGCGCATCCGGAACGGCAGCTACACCCCCGGCTTCCGCCTCGTGCTCGGCCCCATCGCCAAGCAGCTGGGTGTCAGCGTCGTGCCCGTCCGCGAGGCCATCCGCCGGCTCGAGGCCGAGGGCGCCGTCACCTTCGAGCGCAACGTCGGGGCGCAGGTCGCGATGGTCGACGAGCGCGAGTACTTCTACACGATGGAGACGCTCAGCCTCGTGGAGGGAGCGGCCACCGCGCTCTCCGCGCCGTTCGTGACCGCCGGCGACTTCGCCGAGGCGCGTGCCGTGAACGCGCAGATGGCCGACTGCCTCGACCACTTCGACCCGCACCGCTTCACCGAGCTGAACCGCGCCTTCCACGCGGTGATCTTCGAGCACTGCCCGAACCCGCACGTGCTCGACCTCGTGCACCGCGGCTGGGACCGGCTGGCCGTGCTCCGCGACTCCACCTTCAGTTTCGTTCCCGGTCGCGCGCGGGAGTCGGTCGCCGAGCACGAGAGCCTGCTGCGGCTGATCGAGTCGGGCGCCCCGGCACTCGAGATCGAGCTCGCTGCGCGGGCCCACCGCACCGGCACGCTCGACGCCCTGCTGTCGTACCAGGCCGACCACCACGCCGCACCGCGACGCTGAGACGCGGCGCCCCTCTCAGTAGCCGGGGCGGTCGGCGGCCGGCGAAGCCGGGTCGGCCTCGCCGACCGCGTACCGTTCGGCCAGCGCCTCCGATCCCCGCGCCAGCAGGGCCACGTCGGCCCCCACCAGCACGAACGACGCTCCCGCCGCGAGGTAGCGGCGGGCCAGCGGCTCGGCGAAGGCGTTGACGCCGGCGGCAACCCCGTGCGCGGCGGCCACCGTGAGGCAGTGCTCGACGGCGGCGATCACCTCGGGGTGGTCCTGCTGCCCCAGTACGCCGAGCGAGGCGGCGAGATCGGCCGGGCCGAGGAAGATCCCCCCGAGCCCCGGCACCTGCACGATCGACTCGATGTTCCGGACGGCCTCGCGCGACTCGATCTGCACGATCACCGCGATCGTCTCACCGGCGTGCTGCAGGTAGCCCTCGCTGCGGTTCCAGCGCGAGGCGCGGGCGAGCGCCGAGCCGACGCCGCGGATGCCGTCGGGCGGGTAGAGCGTGCTCCGCACTGCGAGCTCGGCCTGCTCGGCCGTGTCGACCATCGGCACGAGCAGGGTCTGCGCGCCCAGATCGAGGTACTGCTTGATCAGCACCGGGTCGAGCACGGGCGGCCGCAGCACGGGCAGCACCGGGTAGCCGTGCACCGCCTGCAGCTGGGCGACGAGCGACTCCAGACCGTTGGGGCTGTGCTCGGCGTCGATCAGCAGCCAGTCCAGGCCCGAACCGGCCGCGAGCTCGGCCACCAGGGGGCTGCCGCTGCACACCCACATGCCGGCGAGGGGTCCAGGATGCGCGGCGAGCGCCGCCCGGAAGCCCTCCTCGGGGCTCACACGAACCGGCACGTCACCACCCCCAGAGGGCCGTAGTCGGCGAACACCGAGTCGCCCTGATACACCCACATCGGCCGCGTGAACGATCCGGCGAGGATCAGCTCTCCGGCGGCGAGCCCGTCGTCGTGGGCCGCGAGCTTGTTCGCCAGCCACGCCACACCCGACGCGGGGTTGTTGAGCACGCCGCCGGCGAGACCGGTCTCCTCGATGCCCTCGTTGCGGTAGAGCATCGCGCCCGCCCAGCGCAGGTCGATCTCGTCGGGACGCACCGGGCGGCCGCCGACCACCATGACCCCCATGGCGGCGTTGTCGCTGATGGTGTCGACGATCGTGCGCCCATCCATCTCGATGCGCGAGTCGAGCACCTCGAGGGCCGGCACCACGTAGTCGGTCGCCGCGAGCACGTCGAAGATCGTGCATCCGGGCCCCCGCAGCGGGCTCTTCAGGCGGAAGGCGAGCTCGACCTCGACCCGGGGGTTCGCGTAGGCACCCCACTGCAGCACGCTGCCGGTCTCGAGCACCATATCGTCGAAGATGACGCCGTAGTCGGGCTCGGTGATGCCGGTGGCGGCCTGCATGGCCTTGGAGGTGAGGCCGATCTTGTGGCCGGCGACCGTGCGGCCGAGGGCCTCGTTGCGGGAGCGCCAGAGGCCCTGCACCGCGTAGGAGTCCTCGACGGTCATGCCGGGATGGCGGGCGGTGAGCAGCGGAACCGGGGCGCGGCTCGTCGCCGCTTCGACGAGTTCGTCGGCGATGGCCTCGATGGTGGCGGAGTCGAGCATGACGTCGTCGTCCTTCCTCGCGGTGCGCCCTCGCAGTCTATCGAGGACACCCTCTTCTGATTGTGTCTCTTATCGTATATCATCTGACTCAGCCGCACGATGGAGTCCGCTCTCAAGGAGTCACCATGACCGATCAGTCCCCCCGCACCCTGCACGTCCCCGAGGGGCTGCCCGAGAAGATCCAGCACTACATCGACGGCGAGTTCGTCGACAGCCTCTCCGGGGCCACCTTCGACGTGCTCGATCCGGTCTCGAACGAGACGTACGTGCAGGCCGCCGCCGGGCAGCGCGACGACATCGATCGCGCGGTCGCCGCGGCACGCCGCGCCTTCGACGAGGGGCCCTGGCCCCGCATGCTGCCTCGGGCGCGCTCGCGCATCCTGAACCGCATCGCCGACCTGGTCGAGTCGAGGGATGCGCGGCTCGCCGAGCTGGAGTCGTTCGACTCGGGGCTGCCGATCACCCAGGCACTCGGGCAGGCGCAGCGGGCGGCCGAGAACTTCCGCTTCTTCGCCGACCTGATCGTGGCGCAGGCCGACGACGCCTACAAGGTGCCGGGCCGGCAGCTGAACTATGTCAACCGCAAGCCCAAGGGCGTGGCCGGGCTGATCACGCCGTGGAACACCCCCTTCATGCTCGAGAGCTGGAAGCTGGCGCCGGCGCTCGCCTCGGGCTGCACGGTGGTGCTGAAGCCCGCCGAGTTCACGCCGCTCTCGGCGAGCCTCTGGGCCGACATCTTCCGCGAGGCGGGGGTGCCCGACGGGGTCTTCAACCTCGTGAACGGCCTGGGGGAGGAGGCCGGCGACGCGCTGGTGAAGCACGAGGACGTGCAGCTGATCTCGTTCACCGGCGAGAGCCGCACCGGGCAGATCATCTTCGCCAACTGCGCTCCCACCCTGAAGGGCATGTCGATGGAGCTCGGCGGCAAGTCGCCGGCCGTGGTCTTCGCCGACGCCGACCTCGACCGGGCCATCGACTCGACCCTGTTCGGGGTGTTCTCGCTGAACGGCGAGCGGTGCACGGCGGGCTCCCGCATCCTGGTGGAGCGCCCCGTGTACGACGAGTTCGTGGAGCGCTATGCCGCGCGGGCGAAGAGGATCGTGGTGGGCGACCCGCACGATCCGAAGACCGAGGTCGGGGCGCTCGTGCATCCGGAGCACTACGAGAAGGTGATGAGCTACGTCGAGATCGGCAAGGGCGAGGGCCGCCTCGTGGCGGGCGGGGGGCGGCCCGAGGGCTTCGAGACCGGCAACTACGTGGCGCCGACGGTGTTCGCCGACGTGAAGCCCGACGCGCGCATCTTCCAGGAGGAGATCTTCGGCCCGGTCGTCGCGATCACGCCCTTCGACACCGACGAGGAGGCGCTGGCGCTCGCCAACGGCGTGAAGTACGGTCTCGCCGCCTACATCTGGACCTCGAACCTGGAGCGCGCCCACACCTTCGCCCAGGCGGTCGAGTCGGGCATGGTCTGGCTCAACTCGCACAACGTGCGCGACCTGCGCACCCCGTTCGGCGGGGTGAAGGCATCGGGACTCGGCCACGAGGGCGGCTACCGCTCGCTCGACTTCTACTCCGACCAGCAGGCGGTGCACATCACGCTCGGCGAGGTGCACACCGCCCGGTTCGGGGCGTCCGACGCCGCGGTCACCGCCGGCTGAACCCTCCCCACACTCCCCGCTACAGAAAGGTCTGATCGATGACGATCGACACCATCCCCACCCCCGAGCTGACCCCGCCCGACATCCTGCGCTGCGCGTACATGGAGCTCGTGGTCACCGACCTGGCCCGCTCGCGCGAGTTCTACGTCGACATCCTCGGCCTCGTGGTGACCGAGGAGGACGACGAGGCGATCTACCTGCGCAGCCTCGAGGAGTTCATCCACCACAACCTCGTGCTGCGGAAGGGCCCGGTCGCGGCCGTCGCCGCCTTCTCCTACCGGGTGCGCAGCCCGGAGGACGTCGACCGGGCGGAGGCCTGGTACCGCGCTCTCGGCTGCCGCGTCGAGCGCCGGGCCGACGGCTTCGTGAACGGTGTCGGCGACTCGGTGCGGGTCACCGATCCGCTCGGCTTCCCGTACGAGTTCTTCTACCAGGTCGACCACGTCGAGCGCCTCGCCTGGCGCTACGACCTCTACGGCCCGGGCGCCCTCGTGCGCCTCGACCACTTCAACCAGGTCACCCCCGACGTGCCGCGCGGCCGCAAGTACCTCGAAGACCTCGGGTTCCGGGTCACGGAGGACATCCAGGACGAGAACGGCGTCACCTACGCCGCCTGGCTCCGCCGCAAGGACACCGTGCACGACACGGCCCTCACCGGGGGCAACGGCCCACGGATGCACCACATCGCCTTCTCGACGCACGAGAAGCACAACATCCTCTACATCTGCGACAAGCTCGGCGCCCTGCGCAAGAGCGACCTGATCGAGCGGGGCCCGGGCCGGCACGGCGTCTCGAACGCCTTCTACCTCTACATCACCGACCCCGACGGGCACCGCGTCGAGATCTACACGCAGGACTACTACACGGGCGACCCTGACAACCCGGTCGTGACCTGGGACGTGCACGACAACCAGCGCCGCGACTGGTGGGGCAACCCCGTCGTGCCGAGCTGGTACACCGAGGCCTCCCTCGTGCTCGACCTCGACGGCGAGCCGCAGCCGGTGATCGCCCGGGAGGCTCCGAGCGAGATGGCCGTGACGATCGGCGCCGACGGCTTCTCGTACACCCGGGCCGGCGACACCGATCAGGGCTTCAAGCTGGGGAACACGCTGTGACGGCCGAGCGTGAGGCCGAGCTGCTCGGCGGCATCCCGACGCAGCTGTTCATCGCCGGCCGCTGGGTCGACGCGCTGAGCGGTGCGACGCTCGACGTCGACGACCCGGCGACCGGCCGCGTCATCGCGTCCATCGCCGATGCCGGCGTGGAGGACGGAGCGCTCGCCCTCGACGCCGCGGTCGCGGCGCAGGAGTCGTGGGCCGCGACCGCGCCCCGCGTGCGCGGCGAGATCCTGCGCGGAGCCTTCGATCTGCTCCAGCAGCGCAAGGAGGACGCGGCCCTGCTGATGACGCTCGAGATGGGCAAGCCGCTCGCCGAGGCACGCGGCGAGGTCGCCTACGGCGGCGAGTTCCTCCGCTGGTTCGGTGAGGAGGCCGTGCGCATCACGGGCCGCTACGGCTCGAACCCCGAGGGCACCGGGCGGATGATCGTGACCCAGCGCCCCGTCGGACCCTGCTTCCTCATCACACCGTGGAACTTCCCGCTGGCCATGGCCACCCGGAAGCTCGCCCCGGCGATCGCGGCCGGCTGCACCTCGGTGATCAAGCCGGCCGCCCTGACGCCGCTGACCACCCTCTTCCTGGTGAGACTGCTCGAGGAGGCCGGCCTGCCGGCCGGCGTCGTCAACGTGATCACCACCACCACGAGCCGGGCGGTCTCCGACCCGATCATCGCCGACCCGCGCCTCCGCAAGCTCAGCTTCACCGGCTCGACCCCGGTGGGCGTGCAGCTGCTGAAGCAGGCGGCCGAGGGTGTGCTGAAGACCTCGATGGAGCTCGGCGGCAACGCCCCGTTCGTCGTGTTCGACGACGCCGACCTCGACGCGGCGGTCGAGGGGGCGCTGGTGGCGAAGTTCCGCAACACCGGCCAGGCCTGCACCGCCGCCAACCGCTTCATCGTGCACGAGGCCGTGGCCGACGAGTTCGGCCGTCGGCTCGCCGAGCGGGTGGGGTCGTTCCGGATGGGCCGGGGTACCGAGGAGGGCGTGACGATCGGGCCGCTGATCGACGCGGGAGCGGTGTCGAAGGTCGGGGCATTGGTGGCCGATGCCGTCGACCGCGGCGCGAGCATCCTGACCGGCGGCTCGGCCGGCGCGGGGGAGGGCTCGTTCTTCGAGCCGACCGTGCTCGACCAGGTGGCGCCGGGCAGCGACATCCTGCGCGAGGAGATCTTCGGGCCCGTCGTCTCGATCGTGCGCTTCACCGACGAGGCCGACGCGGTCGCGAAGGCGAACGACACCGAGTACGGGCTGGTCGGCTACGTGTTCACGCGCGACCTCGCGCGGGGCCATCGCCTGATCGACTCGATCGACACCGGGATGATGGGCCTGAACACGGGCGTCGTCTCGAACGCCGCGGCGCCGTTCGGCGGCGTCAAGCAGTCCGGTCTCGGCCGCGAGGGCGGTGCGGAGGGCATCCACGAGTACCTCGAGACCAAGTACGTGCTGACCCCCTGAGCTAGAATCCGACCATCGCCTCCGCACCCGAGGAGGCGCATCGCTATTACGAGGTGGTAATACGTGAGCACTGCAGCATCCGCGACCGATCCCGGCCCGCACACCGTCCGCACCACTGTCGCGCAGAGCCTGCGCGACTTCCGGCTGACCGTCGCCCAGTCGTTCGTGCCCCTCGAGGTCGCGAGCCTCGGTGCCGCTCCGTTCTGGGGCCGGCTCCGCACCGTCGACGTCAACGAGGTGCACGTCAGCGAGATCACCGCCACGTCGCACCAGGTGCTCCGCACCCCGAAGCTCATCGCCGACAGCGACCCGAAGTACTACAAGGCGAGCCTGCAGGTCTCGGGCACCGGCCTCCTCATCCAGGACGGGCGGGAGGCCCTGCTCGAGCCGGGCGATCTGGCCGTCTACGACACCCAGCGGCCGTACTCGCTCGTCTTCGGCGAAGACATCCGGATGCTCGTGCTGATGTTCCCGCGCGACCAGCTCGGCCTCCCACCCGACGCCGTCGGGCAGCTCACCGCCCACCGCTTCTCGAGCGACGACGGCCTGGGGGCGATGATCATCCCGTTCCTCCAGCACGTCTCGCAGAACCTGGACCGCTTCGGTGGGGTGACCGGGCCACGGCTCGTCCAGTCGGCCATGGACCTGATCACCACGATGTTCGCCAGCGAGCTCGACCTCGACGCCGACGCGGGCGACAGCCACCAGCTGCTGATGCAGCAGATCCGCCGGTACATCGACGTGAACCTGAGCGCGCCCGATCTGGGCCCCGAGCGGATCGCCGCCGCGCACTACATCTCCACCCGGCACCTGCACGGACTGTTCCGCGAGAAGGGCACGACCGTGTCGACGTGGATCCGCGAGCTCCGGCTGGAGCGCTGCCGGCGCGACCTGCTCGACCCGCTGAACGCCGCGGTGACGGTGGGGGCGATCGCCGCCCGCTGGGGCTTCTTCGACGCCGCGCACTTCTCGCGGGTGTTCAAAGCCGCCTACGACGTGTCGCCGAGCGACATCCGCAACCGCCCCGGGCAGTGACGCCCGGGGCGGCGGACGGGGCCGCGGCCGTTCAAGTCAGGACAGCAGGAACTCGGCGGCCTTCTCGGCGATCATGACGGTGGGGGCGTTCGTGTTGCCCGTGGTGATCCGCGGCATGATCGACGCGTCGGCCACCATCAGGCCCGTCAGCCCGTGCACGAAGAGCGTCGAGTCGACCACGGCCAGGGCGTCGTCGCCCATCCGGCAGGTGCCGACCTGGTGGTGGTACGTGATCGCGGTGCGGCGCACGTAGCCGCGGAGCTCCTCGTCGCTCTGCACCTCGGGGCCGGGGTAGATCTCCCGGGCGCCCCACTCGCCGGCCAGAGCATCCGCCCGGCCCATCTCACGGCACTGCCGGACGCTCGCCGTGAGCGCCTCGAGGTCGGCGTCGTCCTCGAGGGCGTGCAGGTCGATCAGCACGGCGGCGTGCGGATCGGATCCGGCCAGGGTGAGCTCGCCCCGGCTCCGAGGGCTGACGATGCCGCCCATCAGAGTGAAGCCCGACGCGGGGCCCGACATCCAGTCCTCGTACATCGGCACGCTGAAGTGGATGGGCTGGGTGTCGGGCACCTCGAGCCCCTCACGACTGCGCCAGAACAGGTGCGACTGGGTGATGCCGGTACCGGCGGCCGGAGCGACGATCTCCTTGGCGTCGGTGGCGAAGATGACGGGGGAGAGCAGGTGGTCGTGCAGGTTCTTGCCGACCCCGGGAAGGTCGTGCACGACCTCGATGCCGAGCGCCTCGAGCTCGGTGGCCGGCCCGATGCCGCTGCGCAGCAGGATGCGCGGCGAGTCGATCGCGCCGGCGCAGAGCACCACCTGCGGAGCCATCACCTGACGCAGCTCCCCGGCCACCTCGTACTCCACGCCCACGACGGCCGTGCCCTCGACGAGCAGCCGGTGCACCCAGGCGCCGGTGGTCACCTCGAACAGCGGCGAGTCCACCACCGGCTGGGCGTAGGCGAGCCAGGTGTTCAGCCGCTTGCCGTCGCGGATGGTGAGCTGCTGACGGGACACCCCGTCGAGCGTCGCGCCCTCGTGGGTCGCGTTGTAGTCGGGGTTCTCGTCGAGGCCGATCTCGACCGCGGCGTCGATGATCGACTGCTGGATCGGGTTGAGCTCGTAGTCGACGGTGACGTCCAGCAGGCCCTCGGTGCCGCGGCCTTCGCTCGCGGGGCCGTCGTACTTCTCGATCCGCTCGAAGATCGGCGCGACGTCCGCCCACGACCAGCCCTCGTTGCCGAGCGCCGCCCAGCCGTCGTAGTCGGCGGGGGCGCAGCGCACCCAGATCATCGCGTTGAGGGAGTGCGAGCCGCCGAGCACCTTGCCGCGCGGGAGGTGCAGCCGCCGGTCGGCGGCGTGGCTCTGCGGAACGGTGAAGTAGTCCCAGTCGTCGGCACTGTGCCAGATCTCGCCGAGGCGGGCCGGGTCGTGGATGGCGGGATTGGTGTCCGCCCCTCCGGCCTCCAGCAGCTGCACCGAGCGGCCGGCGTCGACCAGCCTTCGGGCGATCACCGATCCGGCCGAACCGGCGCCGATCACGATGACGTCAGGACCTGCGTTCATTGCGTCTCCTCTCTGATGACACGGTCCGACAGTGGCACACGCGCGGTGGCGCGGGACAGTGCAGGCGGGCTGCTGTTCGCTGACCGGCAAGCGTCGTTCCCCGCGCGACAACTCCGGCCGCCCGGATGCGGAGAGGCTGGGAGCATGACAGACATCTCCGATCGCGCACTCGACGAGGCTCCGGCCGACGAGTGGCGCAGCTACGACGAATTCGCCGCCGGTATCGACACCTACCGACTGCCTGCGGCCGACCTCAGCGGGATCGAGGTGGGCATCGCGCTCACCGAGGGGCCGAGCATCCGCCTCAGATTCGAGGATGCCCGCACCGTGACCTGGTCGGCCGACGGGGCGTTCGCGACCGGCCGGGAGAGCGACCCCTACGACGCCGTTCAGGTCAGGCCCGACGTGCTCTTCGTGAACCTGCCGCTGACCAGCCGGCACCGCGAGTCGATCACGCTGGTGTGGTCGACGACGACCGGGCGGGCGCTCGCCGCGCACTCGGTCATCCAGGCGGAGGCCACCGAGGAGGTGCCCCAGGTGACGCAGGAGTTCTGGAGCGGCGTGCTCGAGGGCGTCGAGCCGAGCGGGGAGGCGCCCGGGCCCTCGCGTGACCTGATCGGCAAGCGGAACGTCTACCGCTACAGCCCCTACCACCTCTACGAGCACACCTACATGTCGTCGCAGCGCTACATGTGGCAGTGCCTGCAAGGGGTGCAGCGGGGTCACGGTGACGTCGACATGTCGACCGTCTGGAAGTTCGCCGACGGCCTGTACCTGTTCTGCTTCCGCGAGTTCAAGATCGCGGTCGCGAGCGTCTGGCTGCATGACCTCGGTTACGCGCTGCAGACGACGGGCGTCTTCCTGGGGCTGAACGGCGCGGGCGAGGCCGAGCACTCCAAGGCGGGCGGGCGGATCTACCCGCTCGGGTCGGTCGATTACCCCGACGTGCAGCCGGTCTGAGTCTCCGCCTCCCTGACCGGGCCTTCACTCGGGGCCCGGTCAGGCCAGTCGGTAGGCCTGCTCGAGCCGCTCGGGCGCGTCGCGCAGCTCGGCCGCGGGCGCGTGCACGACGATGCGGCCCTGCGCCATGGCGTAGGCGTCGGTCGCCAGGTCGAGGGCCAGCTGCGTGAACTGCTCGATCAGGATGACACCGACCCCGGCCTCGGCGATCCGCCGGAGGGCGGGCACGAGGCGCCGCACGATGATCGGCGCGAGCCCGAGCGACATCTCGTCGATCACGAGGTACTTCGGCTGCACGACGAGGGCCTGGCCGATGGCGAGCATCTGCTGCTGACCGCCCGAGAGAGAGCCCGCCAGGCGCTCGCCGAGGGGGGCGAGCTCCTCGAACAGGCCGTGCACCCGCGCGATCGCGGCGTCGCGCTCCCGGGCGGGCAGGAGGAACGACGACACCCGGAGGTTGTCGAGCACCGTCATGTCCTTCAGCACCCGGTGACCCTCGGGCACGGTGGCGAGACCGGCCGCGCGCACCGCGGTGGGCTTGCGGCCCGAGAGCTCGAGCCCGTCGAGGGTGACCGTGCCGCCCTTCACGGGCAGGGTGCCGGCCAGGGCGAGAACCAGCGACGACTTGCCGGCCCCGTTCGGGCCGAGCAGGGCGGTGATCTCGCCGGGCCGGGCCACGACATCGACCCCGTGCACGACCTCGCGGCCGCCCCGCTCGATGGTGAGGCCGGAGATGACGAGAGTGGTGTCGGTCATGCTTGCTCCTCGACGTCGGCGGTTCCGAGATAGGCCTTGCGCACCTCGGGGGAGGCGAGCACGGCGGTGGTGGGCCCGAGGGCGATCAGCTTGCCGAAGTCGAGCACCGCGGTGGTGCCGCAGACGGTCGAGACGAGGTCCATGTCGTGGTCGATCAGCACGACGAGCACGTCGAACGACTCGGGGATGCGCTGGATCAGCGCGGTGAGCTGCTCGGTCTCGGCGGCGTCCAGCCCGGCGGCGGGCTCGTCGAGCACCACGAGCCGGGGTGACCCGGAGACGCACTTCGCGAACTCGACCAGCCGCCGCTCGAGCATCGACAGCGAGGATCCCGGCCGGTCCAGGCCGTCGAGCCCCACGAAATCGAGGGCGGCCTGCACCTCGGCCCGGCCGCCTCCGGTCTGCTCGGCGGCGAGGAGCACGTTGTCCCAGGCGCTGAGATCGTGGATCACCTGCTCCTGCTGGAACGTGCGACGGAGCCCCCAGCGAGCCCGTCTCGCCGGGTTCATCGCCAGCAGGTCGACCCCGTCGAACCGCACTGATCCCGACGAAGGGGACGCGAATCCGGAGAGCACGTTGAAGAAGGTGGTCTTGCCGGCGCCGTTCGGCCCCACCAGACCGCAGACGCCCGTGTCGAAGGAGAGGGAGACTCCGTCGAGGGGCTTCACCCCGCCGTAGGTCACCGAGATGTCGTCCACCAGGAGGCTGGGCGCGCCGGCGGTCATGGGCGGTCTCCGTTCTTCGGGCGCGACCGGTCTCGGGAGCCGGAGAGGCGTCTGCGGATGGCGTGGTAGAGGGTCTGCAGCTGTCCGGCGATACCGCGCGGGGCGGTGGTGATCGCCTGGATCATGCCGAGGCCGAGGATGACGAAGATGAGGTTGCCGTCGATGCCCCAGGCGTCCAGCAGCGGCGGGATGCCCTGCGAGAAGAAGCCCGCGATCACCGCGCCGAGCAGCGAGTACGCACCGCCGATCAGCACGGTGGCGAACAGCAGGATCGACTGCGAGGCCTTGAACGAGATCGGGTCGAGGAGCCCGGCGTTGCCCGCCAGCAGGCCGCCGGCCACGCCGGTCGTGGCCGAGACCACCGCGAGCGCCCAGAGCCGGTAGCGCACGGTGCCGATGCCGGCGGCGAGGGCGCCCGCCTCGCTCTGCCGGATGGCGGCCCAGGCGCGGCCGGGTCGGCTGGAGAGGTGCAGGGCGATGATCAGGAACATGACGATCGCGATGATCACGACGTAGCGGAAGTACGCGTCGTCGCTCTGCGCGATGGCGGGCCGGGCCAGCGGCTGCTGCAGCACGCCGCCTTCGGCGCGGCCGAGGAACCCGTCGCCCCCGTTGGGGAAGCCGGTCACGTTGAACACGACCTCGAAGGCCCCGGCGAGCATCAGCGTGACGATCGCCAGGTTGAGACCCGAGAGCCGGAGGGCCGGCAGCCCGACGAGCACGCCGATGATCCCGGTGCCGATCGCGGCGATCACGAGCACCACCTCGAACGGGAGGCTCGTGGCGTGACCGACGCGCAGGGTGATCCAGCCGCCGACGCCGATCAGGGAGACCTGGCCGAGCGAGACCAGGCCGAGCCGGCCGTAGAGCAGGGCGATGCCGGCGGCGGCGATCGCGAAGATCGCGGTCACCGTGAAGATGCGGGTCCAGTAGGCACCGAACACCGTGGGTCCGGCCGCCAGCACGGCGGCGAGCACGACGGCGACGACGATGTTGCGGGGGCGCAGCAGCCGCGACGCGTCCCACTTCGAGGAGCGGGCGGAGCGCTGCTGGAGCGTGGCGGTCATCGTGCGACCTCGATGGTGACGACCTTTCGTCGTTGCAGGTACAGGATGATGACGGTGGCGACCAGGAACGGTGTCGCGTTCGCGAACGGCGACGTCGCGGGAAACGCCGACGCCACCGCCTGGATGACGCCGATGACAAGACCGCCGACGAGCGTTCCCGGCAGGGAGCGGAACCGGCCGACCACGACCGCGGCGAGCACCGGGATGACGAGGAAGGTCAGGAAGGCCGGTTCGAGCCGGGTCTGGGAGGCCAGGAGCAGGCCCGAGAGCCCGGCGAGGGCGCCCGAGACCGTCCAGGCGAGCAGCTCCACCCGCCGCACCCGGATGCCGAGCATCGACGACAGCTCCCGGTCGCTCGCCAGCGCCCGCATCGCGGTGCCGGTCGAGCTGATCCGCAGGTAGAGCGAGGTTCCGATCACCACGACGACGGCCAGCACGAGGCAGATCACCTGCGTGGCCGTGATGCGGGTGCCGGCGACACCGAGACCGATGGTGTCGGTCGCGAGGCGAAGGGTGCGCGCCTTGTCGTTCCAGGCGAAGAGCATCACGCCGAGGAGCACGAGGGCGAGCCCGAGGGTGGCGGTCGCCTTCGTCAGGGTGGTGACGGTGGCGAGGAACGGTCCGGCCAGGAAGCCGAACAGGAGGGAGAGAGCCGTCGCGACGACGATGCCGACGAGGTAGGCCAGCACGGGCTGCATCCTCAGTTCGACGAGCTGCCAGGCGAGCATCGCGGACAGGGCGCCGAGGGCGCCGTAGCCGAAGTTCAGCACCCCGGTGGTGCGGAAGAGGACGAGCATCCCCACCCCGCTCAGGGCGTAGAGGGATCCGGTCACCAGACCGGCGATGATGAAGGGCAGGAGCATCGCGACGGCTCTCTCGATCCGGCCGGCGTCAGCCGGCCAGGCCCTCGGACTTCTCGCGGTCGACGATCGGCTGGAGCGACGGGTCGTTCACGTTCTCGCAGCCGGCCAGCTCGCCGTAGACGCCGTCCTCGATCACGGCCATGCGGGTCGCGTGGTTGGCGTTGTGCGCGTCGGCCTCGCCGTAGTACCAGGGTGCGCAGAGCAGGTCGGACGAGAAGCCGGTCACGCCCTGGAGCGCCGTCGAGACGGTGTCCCGGTCGATGTCGCCGTCCATGCCGAGGAGGGTCTCGGTGAAGATCTTCGCGGCGAGGAAGCCGGCCTGGCTGAAGGTGTCGCGCGGGGCGTCGCTCGGTGCATAGGCGTCCATCACCGACTTCCAGAGCTCGTTGTCGGTGCCGTCGGCGTCGACGAGCTGCAGCTCCGAGTTGGAGATGAAGCCGTCCCAATAGGCGCCGATCTGCTGACCGAACTGCGCGTCGTAGCAGGAGGCGGTGCAGGCCCAGGAGATCTCCCCACGAAGGTCCTGCTGCTCGGCGGCGGCGAGGATGGACGCCGTGATCGGCCCCGGGTCGGCGATGATCACCGCGGTCGGGTTCGCGTCCTTGATCTTCTGCAGCAGCGGCAGCCAGTTGCTCTCGGTCGGGTCGCTCAGCTCGGAACCGACGATGTCGATGCCGTTCGCGGCCGCGTACTCCTCGATGCCGGCGGCGACCCAGTCGCCGTTGCCCTGGGTGTTCAGCCCCACCTGGAACACGCGGTCGGCCTGCCCCTCCTTCTGCAGGTGCTGGAGAATGGCGATCGCGCTGTTGCGCGGGCCGGCGTTGATCGGCGCGATGTTGCTGGAGTTGAAGCACGCCTGGGGCACGCCCACGCCGGTGATGGAGAACAGGTTCGCCTTCGCGTACTCGGCGTTCGCCACGTCGCAGCCGATGAAGGTCGCGTCGCCGACGAGGCCGACCACGCTGGTGTCGGCGGCGTAGCCGGCGGCGAGCTGCGCGGTCTTGGTGGGGTCGAGCGCGTCGTCCTGGAAGGAGTACTCGATCGGCCGCCCGTCGATCCCGCCGTTGTCGTTGAC
Organism: Herbiconiux sp. VKM Ac-2851; assembly: GCF_013205105.1. NCBI lineage: Bacteria > Bacillati > Actinomycetota > Actinomycetes > Micrococcales > Microbacteriaceae > Herbiconiux > Herbiconiux sp. VKM Ac-2851. Next base: position 322,645 of record NZ_JABMLJ010000004.1, read on the forward strand.
GCAGTCGAAGAACGCCTGCGCGGCGACGGGAGAGGACGAGAAGTCGACGCCGCCGCTCGCGGTGGCGATCGCACCCACCTTGATGGGGTCGCCCGAGGCCGCCTCGCCGCTGGCGAGGCCGCATTGCAGTTCGGACTTCTCGGTGGTGCCGCCGGCGTTGCCCGTGTCGGCGCTCTCCGACACGCAGGCCGACAGACCGACGGTCAGCAGGCCGACCGTCGCGAGCACGAGTGCGCTCTTGGCTGTGAGGAATCTCATGAGGGTGTACTCCTTCGTACAAGGGGGGAGTGGTGCTGGGTCCAGCATCCGGGCTGGGCGGCCGAGGCCGGTTGTCCCGGGGGGAAGAGCGCTTGCACTCAGGTGCACGGGCTCCGCGGCGTGCCTCTCAGATGCCGGCGACCAGGTATCCGCCGTCGACCGGCAGCACGGCGCCGGTGATGAACGACGCCGCGTCGGAGGCGAGGAAGGCCACCACGATGCCGATCTCCTCCGGGTCGCCGTAGCGGCCGAGCGGGGTGCGGGAGAGCAGTCGCGGTCCGACGACCGGGTCGGCCTTGAGCGGCGCGAGCAGCGGGGTGTCGATCCAGCCGGGCGCGATCGAGTTCACCCGGATGCCGTCGGGGGCATAGGCCTCCGCCAGCGACTTGGTCAGCTGCACCACCCCACCCTTCGACGCCGAGTAGGCCACGATGTCCCCGCCCCCGAAATAGGCGTACATCGAGGCGATCGTGATCACGCTGCCGCCCGTCTTCGAGAGCAGGCCGCGCGCGAGCTGGATCGTGCGGTACACGGCCAGCAGCTGGATCGAGACCACGCGCTGGAACGCGTCCCACTCGTGCTCCCGCTCGCCCAGGCTGATGCCGGCCGCCGGCACCAGGATGTCCAGACGCCCGAGCCCCGCGAACAGCCGCGTCAGGGCGGCGTCGTCGGTCACGTCGAGCTCCTGCACGCGGATGCGCGGGTCGTCGAAGAGCGCCGGGTCGGCTCCGAGGCCCACCGCGTGCACCTCGGCGCCGAGGCGTGCGAGCACCCGGGCGGTGGCCGCGCCGAGGCCCGAGGTGCCGCCGGTGACGACCGCGACGCGGCCCTCGAAGAGGGACGGGAGGAACGTCGGCTCGGGCATCCTGAACTCGGACATGCTGACCCCGCTCAGCCGTTGATGACCTGCGGCACGGCGACCGACTTCAGGCCCTCGACGCCGAACTCCAGCCCGTACCCCGACGCCTTGACGCCGCCGAACGGCGCCATCGGGTGCAGCGTGCCGTGCTGGTTGATCCAGACAGTGCCCGCCTCCAGTCGCGCCGCGACCTCGCGGGCGACCGCCGGGTCGGACGACCAGACGGAGGCGCCGAGGCCCACGTCGAGGCCGTTGGCGCTCGCGATGGCGTCGTCGAGCTCGGTGTAGCGGATGATCGGCAGCGCCGGCCCGAACTGCTCCTCGTCGACCAGCGGGTCGCCGTCCTTCAGGTCGGCGACGATCGTCACCGGGTAGAACAGCGCACCGAGCTCGCTCGCGGGGGAGCCGCCCGTGATCACGCGGCCGCCGCGGGACTTCGCGTCCTCGACGAGGCCGACGACGATGTCGAACTGGCTCTTGTTCTGGATCGGGCCCAGTACGTTCGCCTCGTCGAGACCGTTGCCCATCGGCATGGTCGCGGTGACCTCCTTGAGGGCGTCGATGACCTGCTCGTAGACCGAGTCGTGCACGTACAGCCGCTTGAGGGCCGCGCAGGTCTGCCCGGTGTTGATGAACGCGCCCCAGAACAAGTCCTGGGCGATGGCCTTCGCGTCGGTGCCCGGTAGAACGATGCCGGCGTCGTTGCCTCCGAGCTCGAGCGTGAGCCGGGCGAGGTTGGCGGCCGAGCCCTTGATGATCTCGCGGCCGGCCGCTGTCGACCCGGTGAACATGACCTTGGCGACGTCCGGATGCGCGGCGAGCCGGGCCCCCACGGTGCGGTTTCCGGTCACGGGGACGAGCACGTCGGCCGGCAGCACCTCGTTCATGATCGACACCAGGGCGAGCACGCTGAGGGGAGTGTTGGACGAGGGCTTGATCACGACGGTGTTGCCCATCCGCAGCGACGGGGCCATCTGCCACATGCCGATCATCAGGGGCCAGTTCCAGGGGCCGATCGCGCCGACCACGCCGGCGGCCTTGTAGCTCAGCACGGCCCGGGTCTGGCCGTCGTCGACGAGGGTCTCGGCCTCGAGCACGGTGTCGGCGGCCGCCCGCAGCCAGGCCGAGCAGGCGCCCACCTCGAAGCGTGCGTTCGGACCGTTCAGGGGCTTGCCCTGCTCGCGGGAGAGCAGCTCGGCGAGAGGCTCCGACTCCGCCTCGATGCGGTCGGCCACCGCGTTCAGCAGCTCGCTGCGCTTCGCGTGGCCGAGGGCGGCCCAGGAGCGCTGCGCGGCCTTCGCGCGGGCGACGGCCGCGTCGAGCGCCTCGACGTCCTGCTCGAGCACGGCGCCGATGGCCTCGCCCGTCGCCGGGTCGCTCACGGTGCGGCCGGTGCCGTCCGGGGCGACGACGCGCTCCAGCAGATCGGTGTATTCGGTCATGACTTCCTCCTCGATGAGTGCCGCGGTGGCCAGCTCTTCCAGCATCGCCAGCCCGGTCGGGCGGCGGTTGATCGTGGGCGCACGCCGCGTGTGCGACAGCGCAGCGACGGGACGGAACGGAACGCGACGCTCAGTGCATCGCGTCGAGCACCTCGGCCGTGTCGGTGATCTGCTCGAACCGCACGGCCTTGCCGTCGCGCACCCGCCAGACGTGCGAGACGCGGGTGGTCAGCGACTTGCCGGTGCCCTTGTTGACGCCGCTGTAGGTGCCGAGGCCCACCACCGTCTCGCCGTCGACGATCAGCTCGTCGATGGCGACCGACCAGCCGTCCCAGTCCTTCGCCAGACCGATGAAGACGGCCTCGCGCACGGCGTCGACGCCCACGTAGGTGCCGCCGATCGGGAAGCCGGCGGCCTCGGTCCAGACGATGTCGGGGGAGAAGTCGGCGAGCATACCGGGCAGGTCGCCCCGCTCCCCGGCGGCGTAGTGGGCTTCAATGACCTCGCGGGGGCTCTTCACGGTGTTCGGCTCCTTGTTCGTGTCGGTTTCGGTTTCGGTTCGGGTCTCGGTCACGGCTCAGTCCTCCAGCACGAGCACGGCCTTGATCACGTCGTCGCGCTTGGTGCGCACGACGTCGTAGGCCTCCTCGACCTGCTCGAGGGGGAAGCGGTGGGTGACGAGGTCGGCGTAGGGGTAGTCGTCGGCCGCGAGCGCGGCGATCGAAGGCTCGTAGCCGCCGGCCGACAGGAAGGAGGGCAGCACGTCGATCTCGCGCGTGAGCAGGTCGCGATCGGAGCCGAACGTCACGTCGGCGCCCCACCCGCAGGCGCCGGCGAGCACGACCCGCCCGCCGCGCCGCGCCAGCGTCACCGCGAGCGACTGGGCATCGGGTACCCCGGCGATCTCGATCACCACGTCGGCGAGGCCGCCGAGCGCCTCGACCACCGCCTGGCGCACGTCGTCGACGCGGCGGGAGTTGACCGTGTCGTCGGAGCCGAAGCGGCGCGCCAGCTCCAGCCGGTTGTCGCGGGTGCCGATCATGACCACGCGCGAGGCCCCCTGGATCCGGGCCGCGGCCGAGATGAGCAGACCCACCGGGCCCGGGCCGATGATCGCCACGGTGTCGCCCGGCGCGACCCGGCCGCGCTGCACGGCGCGGAAGGAGACGGCGACCGGTTCGACGAGGGCCGCCGTGTCCCACGGGATCGACTCCGGGAGCCGGTGCACGATGGCCTCGGCCGGCACCTGCAGATGGTCGGCGTAGCCGCCCCAGAGCCCGGGCGCCGCCGTGCGCGGGATGTTCACGCCGTACTCGCGGCCGACCGGCAACCCGGCGGCAGGGTCGTCGCGGTCGCAGAGGTTGTAGCGGCCCTCCCGGCAGCGGTCGCACTCGGTGCAGGGCAGCTGCATCTCGACGGCGATCCGGTCGCCGACCGAGAGACCTCGGGCATCGGCGGCGTTCTCGCCGATGGCGAAGACCTCCCCGACGAACTCGTGCCCGGGTACCAGGGGGAACGGATCCCCGATGTGTCCCTCCAGCAGGTGCAGATCGGTCGCGCAGATGCCGACGCGACGCACCCGCATGACGAGTTCGTCCGGAGCGGGTTCCGGCACGTCGGCGGTGGCCAGTTCGATGACGCCGCGTTCCGGGAACACGACCTGCCGGGACGTCGTCTGCGCCATCATTCCTCCTCAGCGCGCCGCGCTCCGATGCGGGGCCGCCGACACAGCGTCGCACCGGCCCCGACCCCCGGCGTTGTCGTCGACCGAACGGCCGTTGACCAGGAGCGAACGGTGACCGGGAGACTCTTGGCGGGCATCCGGAACCCGTGCCACCGTCGTCGCATGACTGACGCACTGACGAGCACGACACTCCGGGACGAGTCCCCCGAGTGGCTGAACATGGACGACTTCTCGGCCGGCATCGACGCCAACCGGGTCGCCCGCACCTCCGACCTCGCTGGCCGCTCGCTGCGGATCACGGGCCACGACGGCTCGCTCCGCCTGAGCTTCGGCGACGACGGCACGGTGGCCTGGGAGGCCTCGGGGTTCGAGTGGTCGGGATCGGGATCCGATGCGTACGAGGCGGTTCCGGTGGGCGACGGCGCCTACTGGATCGACTTCTCGCTGGGCGAGCGCCGGGTGGAGACGATCACGATCGGGCTGCACCCGGAGCGGGGGTGGGCGCTTATCGTGCACTCGCGCATCCACGACGAGGGCGCCGACGTCGACACCCGGGTGATGCAGACGTTCCACCCCGGACGGATCGACGGGGCGGCGGGCGACGCCGAGCTGCCCGCCCCCACCCGTGACCTGATCGGGCGGCGCACGCTCTTCCGCTACAGCCCGAACCACCTTTACGAGCACATCTACCTCAGCTCACGCCGGTTCACCTGGCACAACCTGGTGGGCGAGCAGCGCGGCCACGCGGCGACCGAGCTCGCGACGACCTACAAGCTCGACGACGGCATCTACCTGTTCACCTGGCGGGAGGAGAAGATCCCGGTGGGCACAGTGTTCATCTTCGACTACGCCGGGGGCCGCTCGACGGGCAAGTTCATCGGACTCGAGGGCGACGGAACGATCGCCAACTCGCCGGGCGGCGCGCTGATCATCCCCTTCGGCTCGTCGGACTACTCGGCCCACGTCGACCCGGTCTGAGGCTTCGGGATGCTCGGCGACACCGTGGTTCCGTCGTCGTCGAGCACCCGCTCGCCCGTGGTCAGGGCGTGACGACGAGCTTCCCGACGGTGTGACCGCCTTCGGCGTGCCGATGGGCCTCCGCGATCTCGTCGAGGGCGAAGCGGCGCTCGACGGGGAGCGAGAAGCCGGGCAGTGCCGCCGCTTCGGCGAACCCGTCCCGGGGATCCGTCGTGCGCGCCGCTCCGGTGGACACGCGTGCGCCGAGGCTCGGGGCGCTGAAGTCGCTGATCGAGATCACCCGCGAGGCATCGCCGACGAGGGTGACGAGCTCGGGGATCACCCCCGCCCCGGAGATGTCCAGTGCTCCGTCGACGCCGTTCGGGGCGGCCTCCGACACCCGGTCGACGAGCCCGCTCCCGTAGACGACGGGGACGGCGCCGAGGCGTGTCAGGTACTCCTGGTTGCGGGCGCTCGCCGTGCCGATGACGGTGAGCCCGCGCGCCACGGCGAACTGCACGATCGCGGTTCCGACCCCGCCCGAGGCGCCGCTCACCAGGATCGTCCCTGCGGTCAGACCCAGCTCGGTGAGCAGCCGTCCTGCCGTCTCGGTGGCGACGCCCCATCCTCCCGCTTCGACCGGATCGACGCCTGTCGGGATCCCGGCCCACTGCGTCAGCACTGCCACCTCGGCCATGGTGTCGCGACCGGTCCCGAACACGAGGTCGCCGACCGTGACGTCGCCGACCCCGTCCCCCACCTCGAGCACGGTGCCGGAGGCGTCGAACCCCGTGCCCAGAGGGAATGCCGGAACGCCGGTGGGCATGGTGCCCGACCGGATCTTCGTGTCGAGTTGATTCACACCGGCTCCGGCGACGCGGACGGTGATCTCGCCCGGCCCCGGGCGGGGCGTGTCGACGTCGACGACCTCGAGCACGTCGGGCCCGCCGAATGATGAGTAGCGCACTGCCTTCATGGACATCTCCTTGGATCGATCGTTCGGGTCAGCGGGCCGACGGGGCGGATTCGGCTGCGACCCAGGTGCTGAGGGTCGATGTGCCGGGGTGGATCCGGCGCACCTGCTCGAGGTCGGCCTGGTAGGCGGGCGTCTCGGCGAACCACCGGAACATGGCCTGCAGATCGTCCTGGCCATCGAGCACGGTGACGGGCAGCGCCTCGTACCGCGCCGGCACCCCGGCCCGGTCGCCATGGATCGAGGCGATCTGGCTGCCCGTGAGTTCGTCTCCGGCGATCTCGACGGCGGCCGGCACCGATGCCTGGTCGAGGAGGGCCTTGGCCGCGATGATCCCCACGTCGCGGACGGCGATGACCTGCAGCGGGATCGCGTCGGGGATCGGAAGACGCAGGACGAGGGTTCCGTCCTCGACCGCCGGCGCCATCTGGAGGAAGTTCTCGGCGAAGAAGACGGGGCGCACGATGGTCGTGTTGAGCCCGAGCTGCGCGAGATGCTGCTCGACGCGATACTTCGACTCGAAGTGCGGGACGCCCGACCGGCGGTCGGCGCCTCCGACGGAGTTGAACACGACGTGGGGCACCCGGGCCGCGGCGGCCGCGTCGGCCAGGGCGATGCCCTGTCGCGTCTCGCCCTCGGTGTCGGCGTTCTGCATGCCCCCGGGAGGCGTGGTCATGAACCAGAACGCGTCGGCGCCCTCGAGTGCGGACACGAGCGACGTGGGATCGTTTACGTCGATCTGCACCAGCTCGACCCCGCGTCGGGCGAGGGACTCGGCCTTCTCGGACCGGGTGTCCCGGAGCAGCGCTCGGACGGTCGCGCCGGCGTCCAGCAGGGCGTCGGCGACGGCGCCGCCCTGGCTGCCGGTGGCGGCGAACACGGCGATGGTCTTCGGGGACTCTTCACTCATGGTTGACTCCTTCATAGTCGTTGACGAGTGAAAGCATTAGCCGGCTAACTATTATTCCCGAGGAGTGAGATGAGTTCTGCATCCGTCGGTTCGGAGCCCGGTGACGGCATCGACAAGGGATCGATCAGCTCCCTCATCCCCACCGTGTCCAAGGCCCACCGCAAGCTCGCGGGCTCGTTGCTCGCCGATCTCGGGTTGGCCGCCGGTCAGCAGTTCGTGCTGATGCTCCTCTGGGAGGAGTCACCGCAACCGCAGTCCGACCTGACCCGGAAACTGATGATCGAACCGCCCACCGCGGCGAAGATGCTGGCCCGTCTCGAGAGTGCGGGCTTCATCCAGCGTGAACGCTCCTCGACCGATCGGCGCGTGGTCCTGGTGTCGCTCACGGAGTCGGGCCGAGCTCTCGAAGGCCCGGTCAACGCTGTCTGGGGCAGGCTCGACGAGGAGACGACCCGCGATCTGACCGCTGCCGAGCAGGACCAGCTGCGCGCCCTCCTCACCCGCGTCGCGGAGTCGCTGACGGGTCGGTGACCTTCGGGCCGAGGCGGCGGGCGGTGACCGCGGTGAGAGCGAGCACGATCGCGATGACGGCGGCGGCCGCCCCGACGACCGCCTCGGCCGGCAGGTGCTGCGACAGGGGCAGGATCGCCCACGGCAGCAGGACGCCCGCCGGCGCCCAGGCGGCAATGCCCCGCCAGGGGATGCCGTAGCGGAGGGACTCCGCGGCGTTCGCGACGAAGAACAGGCTGATGCCGGCGCAGAGCGACACCGCTGCGCCGGTGGGCAGGTGGTGCCCTGCCTCGGCGACCGCCGTGCCGAGGGCGGAGGCGAACAGGGTGACGCCGGCGATCAGCAGGAACGGCAGGTACATCACCGTGTCGCGGATCGCGCCGACGCTGCCGCTCAGCTGCAGCCGCTTCAGACCCCGCTCAGCGGCGGACGCGGAGTAGGTGAAGTAGACGAAGGCCAGCATCGAGACGGCCGCGAAGCCGAGCACCGCGGTCAGGCCCGACGACGACACCCAGTGCGTCGACTCGCCGAAGACGATCACGACGAGCAGGCCCACCCGCTCGGCCAGGTGATCGACGTCGAGGGCGTCCCGCAGCAGGTCCTGCCGGCCGTCGAGGAAGCTGAGCAGCAGCACCTCGACGGCCACGGCGGCCGCCCAGAGCGCGTACTGCCAGGGCGGAGCCACCGCGATGGAGATCAGCCAGAGCGACGCCGGGATGCCGTTGTAGACGACCGAGCGCCACCAGGGGAAGCCGATCGCCCGGCGGTTCATGAACCACGGCATGGACCAGATCAGCCGGATCAGCGCGTTGCCGACGGCGAAGGCGGCGGCCCGTTCGCCGAGCGCCTCGGGGATGGCCGCCGCCATCACCCCGATCGCGAGCATGGCGATCGTGACCGAGATCCAGATGGAGGCGGTCACCCGCGCCCCGAACAGGTTCATCGTGAGCGTGGCATTCACCCACGCCCACCAGGCGGTGGCGAGGAAGCCGGCGAAGACGAGCGCGTCGATCCAGCCGACAGTGAGAAGCCCCGGCTCGGGTGGATCTGAGCGGAGAGGGCCAGGGTGGATAGCGGCGCGCAGCGTGCGGGCCGATCATCCCCAGCGGAAAGCAGGAGACGACATGGGCACGAACGATGCAGGCAGCGCGGATGCGCCCCGCGACGACGAGCTCGCCGAGCTGATCAAGGCGGCCGACGAGGACGAGGGGGCGGGCGCCTCGGAGATGTCCGACCGGCTCCGCGACCGCACGGAGCAGACGGCCGCCGAGCCGGAGCAGGCCGGCGACCTCGAGGACTGATCGTGGCTCGGCGGTCGGGCGGGACGCGGAGGCGGGCGGCGGATGTGCTGGCTGCGCATCCGCTGCTGCTTGCCGCCCTGTCGGCGGCGTTCCTCGCGCTGACCCTCTGGCTCTGCGTGACCCACGGCTGGCGGTTGGGCGAACCCATCGGGAGCGGGCGCCGCAGCGCACCGCTCTGGGTCGTGGCGTTCTTCGGCCTGCCGCTCTGGACACTCGGCGTCGCTGTCGGGGTCTGGCGCTCCATCGTCGGCCCACGCCGGAGCAGCGGCCCACCAGATGACGACTCGCCGGAGGCGGGCGCCTGACGGTAACGCTTCAATCGAGGTGTGAAATCTCGCGAAGCCGGGTGCGATGGCGCGCCTCTCGACCCAGCCATGATCATCTCGGGCAAGCGCGTCAGCGCGCGGCAGCCGGGTCTGCTGCCGCGCGCTCCGCGCTTGCCCTCGGAGAACGGTGGCTGGCTAAGCGGCGGGTCGCTGGATGGTGCGTCGCCGGGTCGTCGGGATCGGCTTCTGCTCCGTGTCGACCCACCTCGGCGGAATGAGATGCGGTACCCCGCCCTGCATGGTCAGTTTCCACGGTGATTTGTGCAGGTGTGAATGGTGGAAGTGGCAGAGCAGAACGCCGTTGTCGATATCAGTGCGGCCGGGCGGATGATCGTCCGAGACCCACTCGTTGGCATGGTGTGTCTCGCAGAATGACGGTGGCCTGTCGCAACTGGGCCATACGCAGCCGCCGTCTCGCGCCGCTAGTGCCCGGTTCTGCGCCGCGGTGAAGAGGCGCTTCGCTTTGCCGTGGTAGAGCACCTCGCCCTTGTCGCCGAACAGGGTGGTGGCGGTGGGGGAGGTGCATCGTAGCTGGGCGACGGTGGAGGCGGGGACGGGCTGGTCGAGACCGTCAATCCATCCGACTCCCCGGCCCTTTTCAAGATCGTCCAGGGTCATGTGCACGTTGACGGTAGCGATTGCACCGTTGATGCGGGGCATGTCGTCCGCCCCGGCGGCGCGGGCGATCAGCTCGGTGACGGTGTCGGCGTTCTTCTGCGCCTGCGTGCGGCCATCTGCGGTCACGTACTCGTCTCCATCGACGAACCGCGGCCCCGCCACGCGCGGGCTCTGCATCGCCCGGATGCTCGACATCCACACCCCGCCCTGCTCAGGCGCGAGCGCGAACTTCCCCCGGTACATCCCATCCGACGCCAGCGCGATCGTCAACGACCGCTGCATCTGCAGCACCTCGTCCCGCGGCTCCGCACCATCGGGGTCGAGCACCTCGCGCAGGTGAATGGCGGCCCGAAAGGTCTCATCCGCGGTCAGTCGGCACGAGATGGTCTGGTCGACGAGAGTCTCCTCGGCGAGGGCCACGACGTCGGCCGAGCACCCGCGGTCGGCGAGCACCCCACACTGCTTCACGATGGCCGTCGCTGCCTCGACCCCGAGCACACCCTCGTCGAGCACGCGGGCGACCACCGGGAACGGCGCCGGCCCCTCGCCTCCACCCAGCAGCACCGCGCCCCGAAGTTTGCGGCCGAGCTCGAGCCGGGCCTTGCACGCCCGCGCCGACGCGCCTGTGACCTTCGAGATGAGCGCGACGGGGGTCGTGAAGTTCTGCGACCGGCTCAGGCCCTCGTCGCCCAGCTCGCTGCGCGACCGCACACCGACCTCACCCGCGAGCTGCACCTGCTGCGCAGACACCGCGCGCCCGAGGGTCTCGTAGGCGGCCATCAATTCGAGCAGCTCGTCATCACCGAGACCCGCCAAACCCACGCCAGAACGGCCGCAGACACCGGCGGCCATCTCAAGGATTCGGGCGACTGAACTCATACTGAGATTCTATCAGAATCAGCTGATGAATGCTCGTTTACTTCCGCCGGGAACGAGCCCGAGAAACGCCGAACCCCCGACCGCTGAGAGGGGTCGAGGGCTCGGCACCGGGAGCCGCTCAGCTGTTGTCGAGCGGCAGCCCGGGCGGGTTGACGAGCGAGGTCTCGACGGCCTCGTTCTCGAGGTCGTAGGCCGCCAGCCACTCGTCGTACTGGCCGTTCTCGATCAGGTGGTTGATCGCATCCGCCACCGGCTGGGCGAGGCCCGAGTCTTTCTTCACCGTCGCGGCGATCAGGCCGTCGAGGGTCTCGCCCGCGCCCGAGAAGGTGCCGGCGGTTCGGGTGGGGTTCGCCCCGCCCTCCGAGAGGGTGTTCTGGTACGCGATGCCCGGGTTCGGGCCGAAGGAGGCGTCGATCTTGCCCGAGTTCAAGGCGAGCGTCGTGCTGTTGGCGTCGGGGAAGTAGACGATCTCGAGCGTCTTGCCCTCGGTCTCGAGCTTCGACTTCCACTCCGAGAGGATCTTCTCCTGGTTCGTGCCGGCGCTCACGGCGACGGTCAGGCCGTCGAGGTTCTCGTAGTCGCCGTCGAAGTCCCAGTCGTTCGAGGCGAGCACCTGGAAGGCCAGGTTGTCGCCGCGGTAGGAGGCGAAGTCGTACTTCTCCTTGCGCTTCTCGGTGTCGGTGATGTTCGAGAAGCCGACGTCGGTGGCGCCGGTGTCGATGCCGACGAAGAGGTTGTCCCAGGTCGAGTTCTGCACCACCGGCTTCAGGCCGAAGACCGCGGCGACCAGGCGCCCGAGGTCGGGCTCGGCGCCGGTCAGGGTCTCGTTGTCGTCGCCGGTGAAGGCGAGCGGCGGGAAACCGGCGGGCAGGGCGCCCACCCCGATCACGAGTTCGCCGCTGTCGAGAACCTCCGCCGGCAGGGTCTCGCGGATGCTCTCGACCGTCGACACCTCGATCGACGTCTCGGTCGCCGCACCGTTCGAGAACGCGCCGACGGTGACGGTGCCCTCGGGGGCGGCCGAGGAGCCCGAGGCCGACGCATCGGACGCGCAGGCGGCGAGGCTCGTGACGAGCAGCGCGGCGGCGGCGAGGGCTCCGAACGTTCGGAGGCGGGTGGGGAGTGAGTGCTGCATGGGATGTCCTTCGCTGTGATGGTGATGGTGGGATAGGGAAAGGGGGAGAGGGGCGCTGCCGCTAGGCGAGCACCTTGTCGAGGAAGTCCCGGGTGCGCGGGTGCTGCGGCGCCGAGACCACGGTGCCGGGCGGCCCCTGCTCGAGGATCTCGCCCTCGTCGATGAACACCACATGGTCGGCCACCTCGCGGGCGAAGCCGATCTCGTGCGTCACGACGACGAGCGTCTTGCCGCTGCCGGCCAGGGTGCGGATGACCTGCAGCACCTCCCCGACGAGCTCCGGGTCGAGCGCGGAGGTGGGTTCGTCGAACAGCAGCACGTCCGGGTCCAGGGCGAGGGCGCGAGCGATCGCGACGCGCTGCTGCTGGCCTCCCGAGAGCTGCCGCGGATAGGCGCCGGCCTTGTCGGCCAGCCCGACGCGGGTGAGCAGGGCCAGGGCGCGGGTTCGTGCATCCGCTGCTCGCAGACCCTGCGCGATCGGGGCCTCGACCACGTTCTCGAGCACGGTGAGGTGCGGGAAGAGGTTGAAGTTCTGGAAGACGAAGCCGATGCGGGCGCGCTGGCGGAGGATGTCGCGTTCGCGCCGCTCCTTGAGGCGGTCGCCGCGCACGGTGACCCCGATCAGCTCGCCGCCGAGCGCGACGTAGCCCTCATCGAGCTTCTCGAGGTGGTTGATCGCACGCAGCAGAGTCGACTTGCCCGAGCCGCTCGGGCCGAGGATGACCGTCACGGTGCCGGCGGCGAGGGTGAGGTCGACGCCCTTCAGCACGGTCTTGCCGCCGTAGGCCTTGGTGGCGTTGTGGATCTCGATCGCGGCGCTCATACGACCTCCCTCGATTCGTGCGGGCGGACCGCGGGCCGACGGCTCAGCTGCCGCACTCCACCCCGGAACCGCTGCCACGGCGTCGCCGGCAGCACCCGCACCGACCCCCGCGCGTAGAACCGCTCGATGTAGTACTGCACCACCGAGATGACGCTCGTCAGCACGAGGTACCAGATCGTCGCGACCACGAGCAGCGGGATGATGTCGGTCGGGTACGTGCTGCCGAGGTTCTGAACCACGCCGAAGAGATCCAGCAGCGACACGTAGAACAGCAGCGAGCTCGCCTTCAGCAGCCCGATGATCTGGTTCACGTAGGCCGGCACGATCGAACGCAGCGCCTGTGGCAGCACGATGCGCGTGAACTGCCGCCGCGACGGGATGCCGAGCGCCTTCGCCGCCTCGTGCTGACCCTGGTCGACCGCCAGGATGCCCGACCGCACCACCTCGGCGCTGTACGCGATCTCGCTGAGGCTCAGTCCGATCACGCCGAGCGCCAGCGACGACAGCACGGTCACGGTCGGCAGTTCCAGCTGCGGCCCGAACGGAACCCCGATGCCGATCGTGGGGTACAGGTTGCCGAGGTTGAACAGGAAGATCAGCACCAGGATCAGCGGCACCGAGCGGAACAGCCAGATGTACAGCCAGCTCAGCGTGCTCAGCACCGGGTTGCCCGAGATGCGGCCGAGTGCCACGACGATGCCGCCGAGGAAGCTGACGACCGCGCTGATCGCGGTGGCGAGCAGAGTGAGTTGCAGCCCCTTCAGGATGGCGGGGGCGAACAGCCAGGTGCCCACCTTCGACCACTCCCAGGCCGGGTTCGTGAACAGTGTCTGCACGAAGTTCAGCAGCAGCACGAGCACGACGGCGGTGATCACCCAGCGCACGGGGTGGCGCAGCGGCACGACGGGTCGCTCGGCCAGGCGCTTGAAGTCGATGCCCGGGGGCAGTGGGGCGCCGGGGGTGCCGGTCGCCGTGGCGTCACCGGGCGCGGCCGGTGGGGCGACGGATGCTCGGCCGCCCGGTCCCGCGGACCGCTCCCGGGTCGACAGCCCGCTCATGCGGTCACCTCCGACCGTCCGGCGCCCAGCCGACGGTTCGGCAGCGCCGCGTAGAAGTGCTCGAGCGACTCGTCGTGCCGGCGCCGGATGTCCGCGACGTCGAGCGGCTCCCCGGTCAGCGACTTGGCGAAGCCGTGGATGACGACCTCCTCGGCCGTGAGCGTCGTGTCGAACAGGGGCGTGTAGCCTGTCTCGGCGTAGAGGCGCTGCGCCTCGGGCTGGCGGGGGCCGGTCGTGAGGTAGACGCGGGCGAAGCCGCGGCGGCGCGACTCGTCCTCCAGCTCGGCCACGACCCGGCGGGCGAGGCCCTGGCGGCGGTGGTGCTTCGAGGTCCAGATGCGCTTGAGCTCGGTGGTCTCGGGGTCGAAGGTCTTGAAGGCGCCGCCGGCGATCGGCACGCCGTCGCGCAGGAGGAGTACGAAGGCGCCGTGCGGGGGAGCGAACTCGGCGACCGGATAGCGGTTGATCTCGGTCGAGGCGGGCTCGCCCCAGGCGTCGCCGTAGCGGGCGTCGTACTCCTCGGCCAGCTCGGTGAGGAGGGGGAGAGCCAGCGGGTCGTCGGCCGCGACGTAGCGGAACTCGTCAGGCTGCGGCACGGGAGGCCTCCTCGCGGGGGTCGGCGTGGGCGTCGGAGCCGGAACCGGCAGGGGCATCGGTGTCGGTGTCGGCCGCGGAGGAAGCCGCCGCCGCCGCATCCCGCCGCGCCACCTCCTCGCGCACGATCGGGATGACGTACCGCCCGAAGTCGATCGTGTCGTCGACGTAGTCGTAGCCGCGCGCCGAGATGATGTCGACCCCGAAGTCAACGTAGTCGAGCAGCGCCGCCGCGACCGTCTCGGGCGTGCCGACGAGCGCGTTGGAGTTGCCCCGTCCGCCCGAGGCGGCGGCCACCTTCGTCCAGAGCGCCCGGTCGTAGCGGTCGCCCTGCTCGGCGATGGACAGCAGCCGCTGCGATCCCGCGTTCTCGGGATTGCGGAGGTCGGCGGCACCGAGCACGCCGCTCCGCTCCTGGATCCGGCCGAGGATGCGCTCGGCCTTCTCCCACGCGAGCTCCTCGGTCGCCCCGAGGATGGGCCGGAAGGCCACCTGCAGCCGCGGACGGGAGGGCCGCCCGGCAGCGAGCGCCGCGTCCGTGATCGTGCGGATCTGCTCGGCCGTGCTCGCGAGTGGCTCGCCCCACAGCGCGTAGATGTCGCTCTCGGCGGCGCCGATCGCATAGGCCGCGGGGGAGGAGCCGCCGAACGAGATGCTCGGCCGCGGCTGCTGCACCGGCCAGACGTCGCTGACGAAGTCGTCGAAGCGGTAGTGAGTGCCGTGGAAGCTGAACGCCTCCCTGCTCGTCCACGCCTGCTTCAGGATGCGGATGTACTCGCCCGTGCGCTCGTAGCGCTCGTCCTTCGTCAGGAAGTCGCCCTCGGCGGCCTGGTCGGCGCTCGACCCGCCCGTGATGATGTGCACCGTGAGGCGCCCGTCGCTGATCTGGTCGAGGGTCGCGATGACCTTGGCCGCATAGGTGGGGTACGACACGTTCGGCCGGTGCGCGAGCAGGATCTGCAGCTTGTCGAGCTTCGAGGCGACGTACGCCGCCGCGGTCGCGGGGTCGGGTGAGCCGGAGTGGTAGGCGAAGAGCACGCGATCCCAGCCGGTGTCCTCGTGGGCCCGGGCGAGGCGCAGCGTGTACTCCTTGTCGAAGCTCGCGCCGCTGCGGGCTCGGGTCTCGCTGCCGTCGTTGGTCGCGGCGATGCCGAGGAATTCGATGGGCATGGGGTTCCTTCTTTCGTTGCCGAGCGCTGTCCCGTTCGGTGCCGTCCTGTTCGGTGCCGAGCGCTGCCGATGGCCCGACGTTAGGTGCGCCCGGGGCCGGTCGCCAACGATTCCGGTTCACAAAGCGTCACCTGCGTCATCGTTGGTCACAGTGCTCGCATCGGGCGGATGCGCGGGCGATCCTCGGGGCATGTCCGCACGAATCCCGGCCCCCTCCCGCCCCGTCTCCCTCGCCGTCGTCGGCGCCGGGCCCCGGGGCGTCGGCGTGCTCGAGCGCCTGGCCGCGAACCTCGACGAGCTCTGGGGCCCCGATCGGCGCACCCGCGACGGCGGGCCGTCGCTGGTGGTGCACCTGATCGATCCGCACCCCGCCGGCCCGGGCCGCATCTGGCGCCACGACCAGTCGCCGCTGCTGAAGCTCAACTCGATGGCGGCCGACGTGACCATGTTCACCGACGAGACCTCCACCATCGACGGGCCCGTCCGCCCCGGGCCCTCGCTGGTCGAGTGGGCAGAGCGGGTGCGTGGGGGGAGCATCCGCGTGCCGGAGGACCGCCTCGACGACACCCTCCGCGCCGAGCTGCGGCACCTCGGTCCGGCGAGCTTCCCGACCAGGCGCCTGCAGAGCCTCTACCTCCGCTGGTTCTACGAGGAGGCGCTCGCCGCCCTCGGGTCGGGCGTCGCGGTGCGCGAGCACCGCTCGAGGGCCTCCGCGGTGACCGAGCTCCCGGATGGCCGCCGCCGGGTGGGTCTCGAGCGGGGCCGGGCGCTCACGGTCGATCTCGTGCTGTACTCCCTGGGCCACACGGGGGCCGATCCGCAGCCCGAGCACGCCCGGCTGATCGACTTCGCCCGCCGCCGGGAGCTCTACTACCTCCCGCCGGCCTTCACGGCCGACGCGGACACCCGCGCCATCGTGCCCGGCCAGCGCGTGATCGTGCGCGGCTTCGGTCTCGCGGCGGTCGACCTGATCGTGCTGCTCACAGAGGGGCGTGGCGGGCGCTTCACCACCGAGGCCGGGCGGCTGCGGTACGAGCCCTCGGGGCGTGAGCCGCGCATCCTGATCGGCTCACGCCGAGGCGTGCCCTACCACTCGAAGATCGGCTCGGCGCTCGCCGGGGAGGCGCCGGCCGGGCGGTTCTTCACGCCGGCGATCGCGGCCGGGCTAGCGGACTCGCGCGACACGCTCGACTTCGCGGCCGACGTCTGGCCGCTGATCGCGCAGGAGATGCTCTGGGGCTACTACCGCGAGCTCGCGACCGGGCACCCGGAGCGCGTGCGGATCGGCTGGCCGGAGTTCGCGGCACGCTTCGAGGCGCTCGACCCGCGGGCCTCGATCGTCGCCACCGCCACCGCGACCGCGACGGCCACCGCCAGCCCCGCCGACGCGACGGCGTCGGCCGGGGGGACCCGCGGTCGCGGCTTCGCCGACCCCGTCTTCGCCGACGCCGCCGACGAGGAGCGGGTGCGGCGCGACGCCGCCGAGCTGACGGCGCTGATCGAGCGGACGGTGATCGACGAGCTCGACCGCCTCTTCCTGCCGCAGCTCGACCGCCCGCTCGACGGCGTGCGCGACGACGGGCCCGACGGCGCCGAGGAGCTGCAGCACCGGGTGCGCGAGTACATCGAGCGCGACCTGCGGCTGCGCACCCTGCCCGAGCACAGCGCCACCCTCGGCCTGTTCATCGCGCTGCTCACCTCCCTGTTCGCGCTCGCCGAGATCGTCTCGTCGCCGACCTGGACCGCGCGCTCCCGCGTCGAGGACATCAACGGCTGGTGGCTCGGCTGGTTCAGCTTCATCGCCAGCGGGCCGCCCGCGCACCGCCTCGAGGAGCTGCTCGCGCTGTCCGAGGCGGGAGTCGTGCGGTTCCTCGGCGCCGGTCTCCGGGTCGAGGCCGACGAGGAGGGCGGGGTGTTCCGCGCGAGCTCGGCGAACCACGCCGAGGTCGTGACCGCCAGCGCCCTGGTCGACGCCCGCCTGCCCGACACGAGCGTGGCCCGCAGCGACAACGCGCTGCTGCGCGCGCTGCTCGACGCGGGCGCCGCGGTGGAGGAGGTCGCCCACGACCCGGCCTTCCGCGCCCCGACCGGCCGCCTCGCCGTTCGCCCCGACGACCGCCGGGTGCTGCACGCCGACGAGCCCTCGGGCCGCAGCTACGCCATCGGCCCCTACACGAACTCCCCGTTCGTCGGCGCCTTCTCCCGCCCCCGCACGAACGCGGTCGCCTTCCGCGAGAACGACCGCGTCGCCCGCGCCCTCCTGCAGCACCTCGCCGAGCTCGCCACCGCCCCCGCGGCCGAGCCGACCGAGCCGACCGAGCCGACCGAGCCGGCCGAGCCGGCCGAGCCGGCCGAGCCGGCGGCGCCGGGCATCCCGCCCGGCGCCTTCACCGACCGCCTCTGGGGCGAGTTCGCCGCGCACCCCCGCTGATCTCCCACCACCGCTGACCCCCGATCAGCAGGCGTACAGCCCCTCGACCGGGTAACTGATCGCGGCCGGGCCGCCGAGCAGCACCGCCGACGTCGCGTGCAGCGAGAGGATGTCGTCGATGACCTCGCTCGACAGGCAGCCGGACTGGCTGAGGTAGAGCGGCGCCCCGAGGCTGCCGGCGAGCACGCCGCCCGTGAGGCCGTCGGGGAAGTTCATCCCGGTGGCGATGTACACGGTGTCGGCCGAGCCGTGAACAGAGCGGTTCAGCGCCACGGCGCTCGCGAAGCGATCGGCGCCCGAGATCCGCTCGACCGAGATCCTCGCACCGAGCGTCGCCGCGACTCCGGCGCTGACCGCGTTCGCGCCCCCGACGACGGTCGCCGTGCTGGTCCCACCAGAGGCCAGGGCGGCGCGTGTCGCTCTGTCGGCAGATGTCGCGCCGCCGTCGACGAGCAGCACCGGCGCGGCCAGCGATGCTGCCGCGGCACCGGCCGGCAGCGCATCCGCATAGCCTCGGCCCGTGACCACGAAGACGCGGTCGGCGCCGTCGGGGAACGCCGACGCCAGCAGCAGCCGGGACGTCTCGTACCGGTCGGCGCCCCCGATCCGGGTGGTCGGGGCGAGCCGGGCGAGTGCCTTCTGCACCGACGCCGACACGGACGCCTCTCCGCCCACGACGACGATCGAGGCGGGGTGCAGCCGGGTGATCTCGGCGGCGACGACAGGAGGTAGGTCGGCCCCCGTGGTCAGGAGCAGCGATCCACCCTGCTCGGCGGCCGCCGGACCGGCCGCGAGGGCGTCGGGGAACGACTGGCCGGAGGCCACGTACACGACGGGAGCGCCGGCCGTCGCATCGGGGAACCGCGCGAGACTCGTCGCCACCGAGACCGCGTAGCGGTCGTCTCCGGCGATCCGGGAGGTCTCGACACCTGGCAGCGTGACCGGCCCGATCCCGGCCCATGTCCGGAGCGGGAGCAGACCCGGAGCGCTCGCCGTCTCGTAGAGGCTGACCCAGTGCCCGACGTCTGCCGTCGAGACCGGATAGCTCGTGGACCCGCGCAGCTCGGGCAGCTCCACGCCGGCCGTCCCGTTGCCGGAACGGACCCACGAGATGGCATCGGTCGCTTGTGCCGGGGTCCACGTCGTCGCCGACGCCGTGATCGTCCCACCCGGCTCGGCCGTTCCGGTCAGAACGCGGGCTGTTCCCTCGACCGTGCGCACGTCGATGCTCCGACAGCCGAGCGGGGAGACGCTCGCGTTGCGGTAATCGGCGAAGTAGGGCTGCGGGGTCACGCAGACGGTGTACCGACCGGCGTCGTCGATATCGACATGATCGTCGAACCCCATCACTCCCGGGGTGGACGGATGCGCGGCACGCACGTCCGGCCGGTCGGACGACGCGCCGCTCGACATGTCGTGGTGCCAGGCGCCGGAGTCCGTCGTCGACCCCGGCCCGGAGAGCGGGACGAAGTCGATGGAATAGTTCAGGGGCACGAACGCACCACCTGTCCGAGAGCCGTGGCCGAGCCAGGTGTCGCTGGTCCAGCCCTGCATTCGGATCTGCGCGGGCGTCGGCGCGAGGTCCAGGGAGAGGGACTCGAACGTGCCCGATATCCGTTCCCCGTCGAAGGAGACCGTCTTGCAGGCGAAGGCCTCGAACGACGCCTCGGCGCAGAACTTGTAGGTGCCGATCGCCTCGTAGTAGCCCAGCTCGGTACGGAAGCCGTGGTTCGGGCCGGCGTCGGGGTAGACCGCGGCGACGTCGGGACGGGGGAGGCCGTTCCCGCCCAAGCCCCCGCCCCAGCCGGTGCGTCCGTCGGGATAGCCGACCTGGTACTCCAGGCCTTGCACCGCCCGGGGATCGCTCGTGTCGATCACCCAGCCGGTGGCCACCAGGCCCTTGCCTGCCACGAACTCGATCGTGTCGATCGAGCCGACCACGTTGTGGAAGGGCGAGAGCGGCGGGAACGGCACGGTGTCGGCCGCGGCGCTCAGTGGGGCGGCCGACACACCTGCCACGACGATTAGGGCGGCGGCGATTACGGCCGGGATGCGACGGCGCACAGGGTGCCTCTCAGGCTCACAGAAGTCGGGTCCCGTCGTCCACGACGACAGATGTCGACTCATTATGTCGCCCGGGGGCACACCGCGGCGTCAGGTTGGCGCCCCGCGGGTCAGGCCTGCGCGACCGCGCGGGCGGGCATCCGCTCGACCTCGACGGCCACGAGCAGCTCGTCGTCGACGGTGACGGGATGCACGGCCCCCACGATCTCGATCGCCGCCTCGGTCTCGCGCTCGGCGCACGAGGGGCCGACCCAGAGCTCGACGGCGCCCGGCTCGACGATCCGCGTGAGGTCGAGCCCGCTGAACGCGAGCCGCGTCGTCGGCACCCGGAAGCGCACCACGGCCTCCTCGCCCGGCTCGAGCGCGACCCGCTGGTAGCCGAGCAGCTGCGCGACGGGCCGGGTGACGCTGCCCACGAGGTCGCGGGCGTAGAGCTGCACGAGGTCGGTGGCCGCACGGTCGCCCGTGTTCCGGATGCGCACCGAGGCCTCGAAGGCCCCACCGGCGGTCACCTCGGGGTCGGCCGTCAGCTCCGAGCGCTCGAAGGTGGTGTAGCTGAGGCCGTGGCCGAACGGCAGCACGGGGGTGCTGTCGGCGCTGGTCACCTCGGACGGCCCGCCGAGGATCGGGTGCAGGTAGCCGAAGGGCTCCGCCCCAGCCGAGCGCGGCAGCGACACGGGCAGGTGCCCGCTCGGCGACACGGCTCCCGAGATCACGTCTGCGAGAGCCGTGCCACCCTCCTCGCCCGGGAAGAACGCCTGCAGCACCGCCGCAGGGCGCTCGGCGCCCGAGATCGCCCAGTCGATCGCGTAGGGCCGGCCGGTGACGACCACCATCACCACCGGCGTGCCCGACGCGACGACCGCCTGCACGAGCTCCCGCTGCACCCCGGGGAGCTCGAGGCTCTCGACGTCGTTGCCCTCGCCCACGGTGCCGCGGCCGAACAGGCCGGCCCGGTCGCCGACGACGACCACCGCGACCTCGGCGCGGCGCGCGCTCTCGACCGCCGCGGCGATGCCGGAGCGGTCGTCTCCCTCGACGTCACAGCCGGGCTCGAAGGTCACGGTGCCGCCCAGTGCCGCCGCGAGGGCCGCACGCACGGTGGGGATCTCGATGCCCATCGGCGTCCCCGGGTGGTGCGCCAGCACGTGGTTGACGAAGGAGTAGCAGCCCATCAGCGCCTCGGCCGAGTCGGCGTTCGGGCCGATGACCGCGACCCGGGAGGGCGGAGCGCCGCGGGAGGGATCCGCGAGCGGGAGGACGCCGTCATTGGTCAGCAGCACGACGGATTCGGCGGCGAGCTGCCGGGCGAGCATCCGGTGCTCGGCATCGTCGAGGTCGATCGCGGTCGGAGCTGACTCGAAGGTCTCGTCGAGGAGACCGAGCTCCTCCTTCTCGCCCAGCACGCGCAGCACCGAGCGGTCGATCAGACTCTCGGGCACGCGGCCCGCGCGCACCTCCTCGGCCAGCGGCGCGAGGTAGGCGTCGCCGCTCGGCAGCTCGACGTCGATGCCGGCCTCGAGGGCGAGCCGGGCCGCCTCGCCGCGGTCGGCGGCCACGGCATGCATGCTCTGGAGGAAGGCGACCGAGAAGTAGTCCGACACGACGGTGCCGTCGAAGCCCCACTCGTCGCGGAGCAGCCCGGTGAGCAGGGCGGCGTTCGCGCCGACCGGCACCCCGTCGATCTCGCTGTAGGAATTCATCACCGAGCGGGCGCCGCCCTCGCGGATGGCCATCTCGAACGGCGGCAGGAAGACGTCGGCGAGCTCGCGGGCCCCGACGTGCACCGGCGCGTGGTTGCGGCCGGCCTGCGAGGCCGAGTACGCGGCGAAGTGCTTCAGCGTGGCGTGCACGCCGGCGTCCTGGAGGCCCAGCACGTAGGCGGTTCCGATGGTGCCGACGACGTACGGGTCCTCGGCGATGCACTCGTCGACCCGGCCCCAGCGCGGGTCACGGATCACGTCGAGCACCGGCGCCAGCCCTTGGTGCACGCCGACCTCGCGCATCGAGCGCCCGATCGCGGCCCCGACCTGCTCGACCAGCGACGGGTCGAACGAGGCACCCCAGGCCAGCGGAGTCGGGAAGGTGGCCGCCTTCCACGCTGCGAGCCCGGTCAGGCACTCCTCGTGCACGAGGGCCGGGATGCCCAGCCGGGTCTCCGCGACCAGCCGGCGCTGCTCGGCCCAGAGCCACTCCGCGCGCTCGACCGGGTCGATCGGGCGGGTGCCGTACACCCGCGTGAGGTGGCCGATGCCGTGCTCGACGGCGTCGCGGTAGAGGCCGCCGGCGTTCATGTCTCCGGCCATCGGGGCGACGGCGTCGTCGCTCTGGTCGACCCAGAAGCCCACGAGCTGGGCGAGTTTCTCCTCGAGCGTCATCTGGGCGAGCAGCCCGTGCACACGGTCGGAGGCGGGGAGGGGAGTGGTCACGACGTCTTCGCTTTCAGCTCGAGAGAGTGGGGGTCAGCCCTTGACGGCGCCCGTGAGACCGCCCACGATGCGCCGCTCGAAGAGGCTGAAGAAGATCAGGGCGGGGATCATCGACAGCGAGGTGAAGGCGAGCACCTTCGCCGTGTCGACCGAGTACTGCGAGGCGAAGGCCTGCGTGCCGAGCGGCAGCGTGAACGCGGCGTCGTTGTTCAGGATGAACAGCGGCAGCATGTACGAGTTCCAGCTCGCGACGAAGGCGAGGATGCCGACGGTGATCACGCCGGGCACCGCCAGTGGCAGCACCATCCGCCAGAAGAAGCCGAGCCGGCTGCAGCCGTCGATCGACGCCGCCTCCTGCAGCTCCTTCGGGATGGCCGACAGGAAGGGCACGAGCACGATGATCGTCACCGGCAGGCCGAACGCGATCTGCGGCACGATCACCCCCGCGAGCGAGTTCATCAGGCCGAGGTCGCGCACCAGGATGTAGAGCGGCGTGATCGCGACGGTCATCGGGAACATCAGCCCCGCGGTGAAGAGGGCGTAGACCGCGCCGCGGCCCCGGAAGGCGTAGCGCGAGAGGGCGAAGGCCGCCATCAGCCCGAGCACGACGACGAACAGGGTGGTGGCGACCGCCGCGATGGTCGAGTTCGCCACCTGTCCCCAGAACACGCCGCTGGCGAGAACGTCGCCGTAGTTGGCCCAGTTCCACTCGCCCGGCAGGCCCGAGGGGTCGAGCGTGATCTCGGAGTTCGAGCGGAAGCCGCCGAGGATGATGTAGGCGACCGGCGCCAGCATCAGGCCGATCAGCACGAGGGCGACGAAGTAGATCGCGAGGCTGCTCGAACGGCGGCCGCTGCCGACGGGGGCGGCGGATGCGGCCGGCCCGCGCCGGGTCGTCGTCGACTCCGTCACCGGCTTCTGCAGGGTGGGGGTTGCCATCATTTGCTGCTTCCGGTGAGGGCGCCCGCGGTGTCGCGGCGCAGCACGAAGCGCTGGTAGAGCAGCGCCACGGCGAGGGAGATGAGGAACATCACGACGGCGACGGCGCTGCCGTAGCCGTAGCTGCCGGCGTTGCGGCCGTTGGCGACCATGTAGGTGGCCATCGTCGAGGTGCCGGCGGTGGAGGCGACGTACTGGCCCCAGATGATCCAGACCAGGTCGAACAGCTGGAGCGAGCCGATGATCGACAGGAACGCCCAGATGCGCACGGTCGGGCCGAGCAGGGGCAGCACGATGTGCCGCTGGATCTGCCAGAACGAGGCCCCGTCGATCGCCGCCGCCTCGGAGAGCTCCTCGGGGATGCCCTGGAGCCCCGCGAGGAAGAGGATGACGGCGAAGCCGATGTACTTCCAGGTGATGATGACGAGCAGGGTCCAGATCGCCCGGCCGGGCTCCGAGATCCAGTCCGAGGCGAAGGCGCCGAGCCCCACCTTGTCGAGCAGTCCGTTGACCGCCCCGCTCGACTGGAGCATGAGGCCCCAGCCGAGCCCGACGACGACCTCGGAGATGACGTACGGCACGAAGATCAGCACGCGGATGACCGACTGGAAGCGCAGCTTCCGGTTCAAGAGAAGTGCTAGCCCCAGGGCGATCGGGCCCTGCAGCACCAGCGACATCACGACGATGAAGACGTTGTGCCCGAGCGCCTCGTGGAAGTCGGGGTCGGTGAGGATGGTGACGTAGTTGCGGATCCCGACGAAGTCGACCGCCGGGCCGTAGCCCGACCAGCTGAAGAATCCGTAGTACGCCGCCATCCCCACCGGCAGGATGACGAAGCCGCAGAAGACGATCAGGGCGGGCCCGAGGAGCAGGGCCAGTTCACCCCGGGTCGCCCAGCGGCGACGGCGCGCCGTGGCTCCCGTCGACGGCGCCTGCGTCGGCGTCGGTGTCGGCGTCAGCGGGGGTGCGGTCACGGTAGCCACGGCGCCCGCCTCAGGACTTCGCCGCGGCGTCGTTCACGGCGCTGACGATGCTCTCCGCATCGCCCTTGCCGGCGAACATGTCCACGACGGCGACGTTCAGCGCGTTGCCGACGTTCTGCCCGTAGAGGGTGTCGAGCCAGACGACCACGTAGGGAGCGTCGTTGTACGAGGCGAGAACGTCCTTCAGGGCCGGGTCGGTGACGACGCTCTGCGCGTCCTGCGAGGCGGGGAGTGTCTGGAACGCGTCGGCGTAGGCCTCCTGGTTCGACTGCTCGACCATGAAGTTCAGGAAGTCGACGCACTCCTTCGGGGCGTTCACCCAGCAGGAGAAGCCGTCGACGCCGCCCATCATCGCGCCGGGCTCACCGTCGCCGCCCTCGACCTCGGGGAACGGGAACCACTTCAGGTCGGCCAGCGGCTTCTCGTCGGGGGTGAGCGAGGTGATCACTCCGGGATCCCAGGCGCCCATCAGCTCCATGCTCGCCTGCTTGTTGGCGAGCAGACCGGCGGACGATCCGGCGCCCTGCTGGGCGGCGGTGGTCAGGAAGCCGTCGTTGAAGGGAGCGGTGTCGATGAAGGCCTGCAGGTCCTCACCGGCCTTCAGCCAGCACGGGTCGTCGAACTTGCGGCTCTCGGCGGCCGTGTCGAGCACGTCCTTCGAGCAGGCGCGCAGCGCGAAGTTGTAGTACCAGTGCGCGGCGGGCCAGGCGTCCTTGGCGCCGACGGCGATCGGGTCGATGCCCGCCGCCTTCAGCTTCTCGTTCGCCGCCTCGAGGTCGGCGATGGTCGCCGGGGGAGTGGTCACGCCGGCCTGGCTGAACAGGTCGGAGGAGTAGAAGATGCCCGACGGGAGCACCGAGACGGGCATCCCGTAGTTCTTGCCGTCGACCTCGAAGGCCGAGAGCGAGCTGCCGACGGCGGCCTTCGCGTCGGCGGAGATGCCGTCGCTGAGGTCCATCGCCTGGCCGGCCTTGACGACGTCGGCCAGCTTGCCGCCGCCGCGGGCCATGAAGACGTCGGGGGCGTCGCCGGAGTTCAGGGCGGTCTGCAGTTTGCCGTCCATCTCCTCGTTCTGCAGCGACTGCACCTCGATGGTGACGCCGGGGTTCGCCTTCTCGAAGGCGGCCGCGGTGTCCTCCCAGTACTTCTTGCCGTCGCCGGTGGTGGAGTTGTGCCAGAACGTCAGCGTGGTGCCGCCGTCGGCGGAGTCGCCGGAGCTCGGCGCGCAGCCCGCCAGGGCCAGTGCGCTGAGGGCGATCGCCGCGCATCCGGTGAGGATCTTCGAGCGTTTCATGAGTGCAACCTGCTCTCTCTTCGTTGAGATGCATCCGCTGTGGACGGATGGGTGGTCGGGGTCCCGGCTCGGCCGGGCGCACTCAGTGTCACTCGCGCCCGCCGTGATCGTCAAACGTTTTCGAAACTGTTTTCCGTGGGTCTAGAGTGAGCCATCATCGAGAGGAGCCGACGATGGCCACCTACCGCAATCCGGTTCTGCCCGGCTGTCACCCCGACCCGGGCGTGTGCCGCTTCGGCGAGGAGTTCGTGCTGGTCACGTCGAGTTTCGAGTACCTGCCGGGGCTGCCGGTGCACGTCTCCCGCAACCTGATCGAATGGCGGCAGGTGGGGCACGCGATCGAGCGGCCCGGGCAGCTCGACCTGGCCGGACTGGAGTCGTCGCGCGGGCTGTTCGCGCCCTCGGTGCGGGTGGTCGGCGAGCGGCTCGTGGTGGTCTGCACGGTGGTCGGGCCCGACGACGGCTCGTGGGGCGGGCGCACCGGGCACTTCGCCGTCACCGCGACGGATGCGCGCGGCCCGTGGTCCGATCCGGTCTGGATCGACGGGGTAGGCGGCATCGACCCGTGCCTCACCGTCGACGGGGAGCGGCTGTGGCTCACGGGCACGCAGCCGGCCGCCGCCGCCGCGTATTCCGGGCAGACCGACGTCTGGCTCGTGGAGCTCGACCCCGCGACGTTCCAGCCGATCGGGTCGCCGGCGGTGATCTGGGGCGGCGCGATGAAGGGCGCCGTGTGGGCCGAGGGGCCGCGCATCCTGAGCCGGCCGGGCGGAGGGTGGCTGCTGCTGACCGCCGAGGGAGGCACCGCCGAGGATCACGCGGTCGTCGTGGCGTACAGCGACGAGATCACCGGGCCGTACGTCGGTGACCCGGGCAACCCGCGGCTGACGCATCGCGACCTGGGGCGGCGCGGGGAGTTCGCGGCCGTCGGGCACGCCGATCTGGTTCAGGATGCGACGGGCGCCTGGTGGGCGACGCTGCTCGCGACGCGACCGGTGCCTTCTGCGGCCTCGGACGGCGGCGGCCGGGAAGGGCTGCTCGGGCGCGAGACGTGCCTCGTGCCGGTCGAGTGGGAGGACGGGCGACCGCTCTTCGCGCCGGGGGTGGGGCGGGTGCAGAGGGAGGTGTCGACCGGTGGTGACGTCCCGGCGCCGGTCGCGCATCCGGTCGCGGATCCGCTCGTCGTCGAGGGGTTCGGGGATGGGGCGCTCGACCTCGACTGGAACGGGATCGGGCGGCACCCGTCGGCGTTCGCGTCGCTAGAGTCGAGCGGCGAGCTGCGGCTGCGCGGCGGCGGGGAGCCGGCGTCGGTGGGGGAGCGGTCGTTCCTGGGGCGTCGGCTGCCGGCGGAGCGGATCGACGTCGCGGTGACGATCCGGGTGCCGACGGGGGCGGGATCGGGCGTGCGGGGCGGGTTGCTTGTGCGGGTGTCGGAGCGGGCGCTGCTCGAGCTTTCCGTCGATGCCTCCGGGGCGGTGAGCTGCGTTCGGGTGACCCCGGGGGAGCGTTTGGTGCTCGCCTCGGGGGCGGCGCGGGATGTCGGGGCCGTGCGCCTGGGGCTGTCGGTGGACGGGTTGAGCGGTCGCGCATCCGTCGACGGGGCCCTGTTCGCCTCGGTCGATCTGGCCGGGTTGGCCCCCTCGCCCGGGCGCGACTTCGTCGGAGCGTGGGTCGGGCCCGTCGCGGTGGGGCCGTCGTCGGAGACGGTCTCGGCGAGTTCGTTCGTGCTGGCGGTGCGGTCGTGAGCGGGCGGCCGACCATTCACGACGTGGCCGCGGCGGCGGGCGTGTCGGTGTCGACGGTGTCGAAGGCGGTCAACGGGCGCTACGGCATCTCGAGCGAGACCACGCAGCGGGTGCTGCAGGTGGTGGAGGAGCTCGGCTACGAGTCGAGCCTGATCGCGAGCAGCATGCGCTCGCGGCGCACCGGGGTGATCGGGGTGCTGGTGGCCGACTTCGAGCCGTTCAGCGCGGAGATCCTGAAGGGTGTGGCCGCCGCGCTGCACGACTCGCGCTACGACCTGCTCGCCTACAGCGGGTCCCGGCAGAACAACAGCGCCGGCTGGGAGCGCCGCTCGCTGAGCCGGCTGAGCGGCACGCTGATCGACGGGGCGATCCTCGTGACGCCGACGGTCGTCGGGGTGACGGCCGACGTGCCGATCGTCGCGGTCGACCCGCACACGGGCCGCGCCGACCTGCCGACGGTGGAGTCGGACAGCTTCGGCGGCGCCCTCCTGGCCACCCGCTACCTGATCGAGCTCGGGCACCGGCGGATCGCGTTCGTGGCCGGACGCCCCGACCTGCGTTCGTCGAACCTCCGCGACGCGGGGTACCGGCGCGCGCTGGAGGAGGCGGGCATCCCGTTCGACCCGGCGCTCGTGCGGGTCGGTCTCTACGAGAAGGAGATCGCGCGGGAGACGGCGACCTCGCTGCTCTCCTCGCCCGACCGGCCGACCGCCGTCTTCGCGGCGAACGACCTCTCGGCGATCGCGACCATCCAGACGGCGGCCGAGCTCGGCCTCGACGTGCCGGGCGACCTCTCGGTCGTCGGCTTCGACGACGTGCCCGAGGCGGCGCGGCTGAACCCGCCCCTCACGACGGTGCGTCAGCCCATGCAGTCCATCGGCGCCTCGGCGGCCGAGCTCCTCATCGGCCTGATGGCGGGCGAGACCCCGGCCCGCACCCACATCACGCTCCCCACCCGCCTCGTCCGCCGCGCGACGACGGGCCCGCCGCCGCCCTCGTCCTCGCCCTCGCCCTCCCGCTAGGGTCGCGGGGTGACCTCTGACATGCACCTGGGCGGGGGAGTTATCCTCAGACCCCTGTCGACCGGCGACGCGACGGCCCTGGCCGACGCCTACCGCGACAACCGCGACCACCTGGCGCCGTGGGATCCGACACGGGCCGAGGCCTTCTTCACCCGCGCGGGCCAGGAGTCCGAGATCGAGCGGGTGCTGCACGAGCAGGAGACGGGGACGGCCGTGCCGTTGGTGCTCGCGGAGGGGTCGCGCATCGTGGGCCGAGTGAATCTCTCGGGTGTCGTGCGCGGCCCGTTCCTGAGCGCGAACCTGGGGTACTGGATCGACGCCCGCTTCGCTGGGCAGGGGCTGATGACGGCCGCCGTCGGGGCGACCGCCGACCTGGCGCGCGACGAGCTCGGGCTCCACCGGATCCAGGCCGGCACCCTCGTGCACAACCGCGCGTCGCAGTCGGTGCTGGAGCGCTGCGGCTTCACCCGCTTCGGGCTCGCGCCGCAGTACCTCCGCATCGCGGGGCGCTGGCAGGACCACGTGCTCTTCCAGCGCATCCTGGCCCCGTAGATGGTTAAGGTCGAGGGGTGACTCGCACCGACCGGCTCTACGCGCTCGTGGAGGAGCTGCGGGCCGTGGCGCCACGACCTCGAAGTGCTCGGTGGCTGGCGGACCGTTTCGGCGTCAGTTCGCGAACCATCGAACGGGACCTGTCGGCGCTGCAGCAGGGTGGCGTGCCGATCTGGGCCGAACCCGGTCGCACGGGCGGATACTGCCTGGACACGGCGCACACCCTCTCCCCACTCGGGTTCACGGTCGACGAAGCTCTCGCCGTGATGGTCGCCCTGGGTGCGCTGGCGACGAGCCCATTCCGGGAATTGGCGGCGTCGGCTCTCCGCAAGGTCGTCGCCGTCACCGACGATCGCAGGCTGACGGAGACGGCCGAGTTGGCCGCCCGCATCCACCTCCTCGGCGACGAGAACCCGAGCGGAGCGCCACCCGATCTCGCCGCGGCCCTGCGGACCGGACAGGTTCTGCGGATCTCGTACACCGATCGTGACGGTGGCGCGACCGAACGGGACGTCGAACCGATGGGGTTCGTCGGCAAGGGCGACAGCTGGTACCTGATCGGATGGTGCCGGCTCAGGGACGGTCTCCGAGCGTTCCGCGGCGACCGGATCGTGCGGGCCGAGCCACTGATCGAGCGTGCACCGCGTCGACCGCTGCGGGCGGAGGATCTCGGCATCGTCGAAGGACGGCTGCGAGCGGTGGGTCCGGACGTGACCATCTCCTGAAACACCGACACGACGGTGTCGCCCGGGTCGCCCAGGATGGTCACGCCGGGCCGGACGGCGCGGCTGGAAGGACAACATGGAACTCGCATCGATCCGCATCATCACCCACGACGTCGACCGGCTCGCCCGCTTCTATGAGGCGGTGACCGGGATCACGGCCACGCGGCCCGCTCCGGTGTTCGCAGAACTGCGCACGACCACGGGCACGGTGGCCATAGCGAGCACGGCGACGGTCGCCATGCTCGGCGACCACGCGCCACAGCCGGCCAGCAACGACTCGATCATCATCGAGTTCCTCGTCGACGACGTCGACGCCGAGTTCGCGCGCCTCCGCGACGTCCTCGACGACGTCACCCTGCCGCCGACGACGATGCCCTGGGGCAACAGGTCGACCATCTTCCGTGACCCCGACGGCAACCTCGTCAACCTCTTCTCCCGCCCCGCGCCGTGATCGGGCGGCGCCCTCGAGGCACCCGCTGAGTGATCGGCTGACGGAGTGTTCCCTGCTATCGTCCTCGGCAGCCTGGGCGCCCAGATTGAGACCGCGGCGGCCACTTCGGTGGTCGCTTGTGGCTATCATCCGGATGTGCCCAGATCCACGGAATTCAAGCAGCCCCGTGCGTTCCGTCCTGCAGCGAGGCCGTTTCGGGTTCCGCGTCCCATTCCTTTCGCTCTTCGATTCGGTTTCTAGGTCCTACTCGGCATCTCAGCGGTGCAAGCAGTCGCCCTGATCTGGAACGTCGTGGTGTTCGATTTCGATGCGTACCTGGCTGAGACCGTTCACTCGTTCGAGCGGAATGGTCGTGAACTTCAAGTCACACCGGAGCTGGCGGTTGCTACGTGGGTTTTCGGGCTCGCCGCTAGCGCTCTCGGCATAGGGCTTCGAGCAGGATTCACTCTGGCTCTCCGACGCGGGTACAACCGGGTTCGAATCGTCCTGACGATTCTGTTCGCTGCACTGCTGCTTCCGCCCTACGAGACAAACAGCATCGCCACCGTCGTCCTTGAAGTGCTCATTGTGGTTCCCGCTCTCGCTGGGATCGTCTTCATCTGGCTTCCCGAGTCCAACGCATACTTTCGCGAGGTGAAGCGGGCCCGAGTTGCTCACAAGGCGAAAGAGTTCGGCTGATGCAGCCGACGCCGCGTGCCTGACATCGCCGGTTGAGGGATCCCTCAGCGGACGCCTGCATCGAGGAGGCGCCGGGTCCAGTCGGCCAGCGCCGCGGTGGCGCTCAGCGAGACGGCGGCGGTCGGCATCATGCTCGTGAAGCCGTGGAAGGCTCCGGGCCACACGTGCAGCTCCGCGTCACCACCGGCAGCCCACAGTGCGCCGGCGTAGGCAACCGTCTCGTCGCGGAAGACCTCGGCGCTGCCGCAGTCGATGTAGGTGCGCGGGAGCCCGGAGAGGTCGGTCGCCCGCGCCGGTGCGGCGTAAAAGGAGACGTCCTCGCCGCCGCGGCGGGCTCCGAGGTAGGCGTCCCAGCCGAAGCGCGTCATCTGCCGATCCGCCACCCCGATACCGTCGATCTGCTTCGTCGACACGGTCGAGTCGCGATCGTCGAGCATGGGTGACACCAGGATCTGCGCCAGGAGCGCCGGCCCCTTCCGGTCGCGAGCGAGCAGCGCGGTGCCGGCGGCGAGCCCGGCGCCGGCGCTCTGCCCGGCGATCACGA
>NZ_JABMLJ010000005.1:0-144194 GCF_013205105.1 Herbiconiux sp. VKM Ac-2851
AGCGGCTCGTCCATCAGGAACACCTGGGGCTGACGCACGATGGCGCGGCCCATGGCGACGCGCTGACGCTGACCACCGGAGAGCGCCTTCGGCTTCCGGGAGAGGTAGGGCTCGAGGTCGAGCAGCTTGGCGGCCTCGAGAACGCGGGTGGCGCGCTCGTCTTTGCCGATACCCGCGATCTTGAGCGCGAAGCCCATGTTCTCGGCGACCGTCATGTGCGGGTAGAGGGCGTAGTTCTGGAAGACCATCGCGATGTCGCGGTCTTTCGGCGGGATGTCGGTGACATCGCGGTCGCCGATCAGGATGCGGCCCTCGTTGACCTCTTCGAGGCCGGCGAGCATGCGCAGAGAGGTCGACTTTCCGCAGCCGGAAGGGCCGACGAGAACGAGGAACTCACCGTCTGCGACGTCGAGGTCGAGCTTGTCCACCGAGGCGCGCGTCGCGCCCGGGTAGATCCGGGAGGCTTTGTCAAAGGTGACAGATGCCATGATTCATTTCTCCTTCACCGGCAGGTACGTGCCGGACGATCCGTTGTGATGGATGAGACCCCGGCGGCGCCGGGTGCCCCGGTTTCAGCTCTGGTTGCGGAGCGAGAAGCGCACGCTTCCTTCTTCGATGAGGGCGTCGAGCTCCTTGTCGGACAGCTTCGGAACGGCGGTCTGATCGAGGAACACACGCGAGCCGTCGCGCTCGATGACTTCGTCGCCGGCGACCGGCTCAGCGGTGAGTTCGACGGCGAAGCCCGCGGCATCATTTGACGCGCCGATCCGGAGTCCGGGATGCTCGGCACCCTCGACTCGGGCGGCGAGGCCTTTGATGACGGTGGCGGCGTTCTCGGTAACGGTGAGCATGGTTTTTCCTTCCGATCAGTGTCGTTGTGTGGGAACCAGCACCCATCCATGCTTGCATAGATACAACAGTTGCACACAAGCACTCATTAGATTCGGAGAGAACCGTGGAACGGAACGCCCTGCTTCAACAGACCCAGCAACGCATCCAGGCGTCGATGGTCGAGCTGATCTCCCGTCTCCTCACCGACCAAGCCAGCGAGTCCGTGTGGGAGGAAGACCTCGCCCGCATCCGCTTCGAATCGGAGGAGTCCTGGCAGCACTGCAATGCATTCCTCCTCGCCTACACCGCCGCACGCTTCAGCGCGCATCCAACCAATCCGATCACCGATTCCGCTGACGGGCTGCTCGACCAGTTCACGGTCGACTTCGTGGCCGCCGTGCAGAGCGAAGATGCAGACCGCGCGATCGAGTTGTGGACCGATCCGCCGGTCCTGAACCCTCGAGCGGCCGCCGCGACGAAACAGACCAGCATGCTGACCGCCGTCATCCAGCACCTCCGCAGCTCGGCAGGATCGCGGACGCTGCCCTTGCCTGCGGCGTTTCCACGCGAGGTGTGGCTGGAGTCGATCGACCTCGACAACGTGGACGTCATCGAAAGCTGAGGCACTGGGGCAGGTTACGAGCGGGAAACGATCTCGTCTCGTTCGGTTCTGGCGGGCGAGAATGAACTGACGCTCATCGATTCATGAAACAGGCGCATGACATGACCCTTCCATCCAACGACGTCGTCAACGCTGCACTCACGGCATCCCGGGCCCTTCTCGCGATCGTGGCCCGCTCGGTCGCCGGCGCCCTCACATCCGTCACCCTCCCCGAAGTGCGCCTCCTGGTCTCTCTGACCAGTCAGGGTCCACAGACAATGGCAGAGCTCGCAGCTCAGCAGAAGATGGCTCCGAATCTCGTCGAATCGAACATCGATTCGCTGGCAATACCGGGATTCGTCACGATCACGGGAGCCGTTGATGAATCGGCGACTCGCGTTCAGATCACTCCCGAAGGCAGGGCCATCGTCGATGAGATCACGGAGCGCCGACGCACCGAACTCAGCAGCATCCTGTCGACCCTCACACCCGCCGAGCAGCAATCGATTCTGACCGCATTCGAGCTCTTCGCGGAGGCCGCAGGGGAGGGCCCTCTGGAAGATGCCCTCATCTTGGGGCTATAGACCGAGAACCAGCAGTTCCACACTGTGCGGCTCTCCCGCCGCCACGGCGAACGACGTCAGAACGGCCGACAACGCCTTCTGCTCCGCCAGAGGCATCCGGTCGAGGATGTCGGCTAATTCGCTCCGACGACGCGCCGTGACGTCGTCGACGATCGCGCGACCCGTGGCGGTGATGCTCACGAGGACCTCGCGGCGGCTGTCCGCACTGGTGGCACGGTCAACCCAGCCATGAGTCACCATCCGGTCGATTGTGCGGGAGAACGTGGATACGTTCGCCGACATCCGCTCGGCCAGTGCGCCGATCCGGAGCGACTCGGTCGATGTCAGGACGACCAGGATGCGGAACTGGGTGATCGTGACCTCGTGCAGCGCTTCGGTCATCGACCGGGCCACGACACCGAGCAGGGCTCGCGACGCGACCAGGGTCGCCTCCACGGCTTCGTCGTCAGCCCGGCGTTCGGTCACGATTCCACTCCACTCTTTCACACCGCTTGCAATTGTTGCTATCGTACAAATGTTTCTGACCATCCGCTGGGACAGTCATCACTCCGGGTTCTCCGTGATCGTACTGCGCTTGGCACAGAACCCGATTGCGACCCCGCACACATATGATCCCGGCCCCTTGTCTCCTCGAAGATGTCACCCGCATCCAGGACATCTACCTCACCAGGACCACCCTTCTTCTCGCCCGCGGGGCGGGGGTTCGGGAGTGGAAATTCGTCGTTGAAACCACCCGTCACGCGGCCGGTGAGGAATGGGACGCCGGCAGCGGGTTCCTGTTCGACTTCACGCTGGGTCGCCTTGTCAGTGCCCTCCGCTCCGGCCAGCCGGTGCCCGAACTCGGCAGCTTCGTCGACTACTTCACCACCGCCATCCGCGCCGGCGCGTCCCAGGCCGCCCGCAACATCTGGGCCGCCGAACGAACCATCCACACAGACTCCCCGGATGAGCTCACCGTCATGCTGCTCGACCCACTCACCCTCCCCCAGCCGTCCGACACAATGGCCCGCATCCACACCTCGCTGCCGGCGCGTACCGCCCATGACCACTCCTGCCCCGAAGCCCCGTCGCGATCCGGACGACCTCACCCTGATCGGCATATGCGTGAGTGTCATCGCCGTGTCACTCGTCGTCGGCGCGATCGCAGTGCTCACACGACTCGTACTGTGACTGGGCTCAGGCTGCGCGGCTTGCCCGGATCGGTTGGGCCCTGGTACCTGTTGGCCTGGTCCGGACTGGCGCCAGGCCTCCTGATCGCGGTGGTGTCTGGGTTTGCGTTCGTCAGTGGCGGCTAAAGCCTGTGGGTGGTGATCCTCCTCGCCGGCACGGGCGAGATCGCTTTCGCAATCACTGTCCTTCGGCGGCGGTCTCTCTAGCGGCGAGCGTGATCAACCGTCGAGGGCCGGAGGTTCGGTGGTCGGGGCGACAGCGGTGCCGAAGTCAGCAGGTGTGGGGAGCGAGGTTGCGGCAATGTTGAAGCTGATGCCGCTGATCAGAACCGCGGTCACCGTGAAGAGGGTGAGCACGGCGCCGATCCGAAGCGTCTCGCGGGTGCGGGCCTTAGCCATGGCAGCCACAGTACCCACTCCCCTACCGCCTGTGGGCGGACCGTTGTGGAACTGTGACGGTCAGCCGATCACCGGGCGCTCGTCGGGGTAGCGGAACAGCAGGTTGCGGCGGCGGATCGCGAGAGCCGAGGCCAGGCCGATCGGTCCGATCCGGCCAGCGAACATCAGCGCCGTCAACACATACAACCCGACCGGGTGCAACTCCTCGCTGAGCCCCACAGACAGACCACAAGTCGCGAACGCCGAGATGACCTCGAACAGGATCCGATCCAACGGCGCATCACTGACCGTCATGATCAGGCCCGTCGCGACGAGAACCAGGGTGGCGCCGAGGAAGGTGACACTGATCGCGACCCGCAGCACCCCCTGGGGAATGGTGCGGCCGAAGATCATCACGTTCTTGTCACCCTTGGCCTCGGCGACGATCGCGAGAAACAGCACCGCGATAGTGGTGACCTTGATGCCGCCGGCCGTCGACGCGGAGCCGCCGCCGACGAACATCAGCGCATCCGTCACCAGCAGCGTCACCGGATTGGATTCGCCGTAGTCCGTCAGGGAGAACCCGCCCGAGCGCATCATCGTCGACGCGAACAGGGAATGGAAGATCTTCTCTCCCACGGTCATGTCGCCGATGGTGGCGGTGTTCGACCACTCAAACACGCCCCACGCCAATGCCCCGAGGAGAAGGAACACGATCGTTGTCGTGAGGGTCAGCTTCGTGTGCAGCGACCACCGGCGCCAGTGATGCTTCGAAACCATCAGCACGAGGAACACCGGGAAGCCGAAGCTGCCGACGAACACCCCGATCATCACGGGGATGGTGATCCAGAAGTCGCCGTCGTACGCCATCAGCCCGCCCGGGTTCGGTGCGAAGCCGGCGTTGTTGAACGCGGAGATGGCGTAGAAGAGACCATCCCAGATTCCGTGCGCCCACCCTTCGAGCATGATGAACCGCGGGATGAGCACCAGTGCGAGGGTTCCCTCGAGCACGAGGGTAGTGAGGATGACGATGCGCAGCAGCGACTGGACTTCACCGAGCTTGCTGGCGCCGATACCCTGCTGCGCGAAGATCCGCACCTGCACGCCGAAGCTCCGGGTCACCGCCCGCGACAGCAGCAGGGCGATGGTAATGATTCCGAGGCCACCGATCTGGATGCCCAGAAGGATCACGAACTCGCCGAAGAACGACCAGTGCTCAGCGGTGTCCACGGAGACGAGCCCCGTGACGGTGACAGCGGAGAACGCGGTGAACATCGCATCGTGCAACACCGTCGCACGCCCGTCGGCCGCCGCGATCGGGAGCGTGAGGAGCCCGGTGAACAGCAACGCGACAAGCAGGAAAATAGCCAGAGCAAGCAGAGCGGGCGAGATCTTCGCCAGCCGACTCGTCGCAATCGCAAGACGGAGGGGATCACGTGCCCGACGGGTACGAGCCACACGAGTGAACGTCATCAACCCTCCCGGAAAGAGTCCGTCCGAGCGGGCAGATGCGAGTCGGCGCTTCTTGAGTGAACCACCTCCCCCGACACACCACCAGGACCACCCAAGAACTCCGCCATCCGGTCGGCCAAATCATCGACATCCGGTGCGCCCGGGACGATGACAGCATTCACAACAGCCGGAACCCCCAGAGCCCGGGCACTGCGCTTCCTGAACCGGGCCAACTCGGCGCGCACACCCACCAAGTACAGGTTCGAATCTGCTCCGCCCGGATTACGCACCAGCAGCACGATCGCGCAGTGCGCAGGCACCAACCGGGCCAGATCCTCCAAAACCGACCGGGTGCGACGCCGGCACGCCCGCGGCTCCACCGCGCCCTGCACCGACTCCGGGGTCACCTGCACGACGAGGGCACCGATGTGGCCCGCATCCGGAACCCCGGAAGGGCGCGACGGATGGACAACCCCGATGCCGCGGACCGCAAGCGGCCGGATCAGCTCATCGGGAAGAGGATCGCCGTAGACGACAACAATTGGTCGGTTCGGGTGCACAGGTTCGCTCTCTCACTCACTCGAATTGAGCAACCTGACCTGGGCCACCCGCCGACCAGACTTCCCGGCACACCACCAGCAGACTAGACGCCCCTCACCCGACACCGCGAACGCACACGCCAGAAGCTAGGCTCGACCATGGTGAGCCGGGAAGTCTGGTCGGCGGGCGATCACGGGATCGCTCCGACGATCGACTGACGCCCACAACTGGGCAGCAAGGACCACCGCATGGGCTTCATCCGCTCCGAACGAGTCGCCGCGTTCCTCCTCCTCGCCGCCGCCGCTCTCGGCCTCATTCTCGCCAACACCGGCATCGGACCTGCGCTCATGGAACTCCAAGACGCTCACCTCGCTATCCCCGGCACACCACTGGACCTCTCGGTCGGACACTGGATCAGCGACGGGCTGCTGGCCGTCTTCTTCTTCGTCGTCGCGGTCGAACTCAAGAACGAGCTCACCGTCGGCCAACTGAATTCCGTGTCGAAAGCCGTCCGCCCGGCCATCGCCGCCCTCGGCGGGGTGATCGTGCCGGCACTTGTCTACCTCGCCGTCACCGCCGGCTCCGGATACGCAGGCGGCTGGCCCGTCCCCACCGCGACCGACATCGCCTTCGCACTCGGCGTACTCGCGGTATTCGGCAAGGGAATCCCGTCCAGGCTACGGATCTTCATCCTCGCCCTTGCGATCCTCGACGACATCGTCGCGATCATCATCATCGCTGTGTTCTTCACCGCCGACCCCAATCTGCTCTACATCGGACTCGCCGCCATCGGAGTCGCGGCCTTCGGGCTCCTCAGCCACCTGCTCAGCACCCGCTACCAAACGCTCGCCGCCGTCGCCATGGTCGCGGTCGCGCTGACCACCTGGTCGCTGGTGTACCTGTCCGGGGTG
This sequence comes from Herbiconiux sp. VKM Ac-2851, assembly GCF_013205105.1. NCBI lineage: Bacteria > Bacillati > Actinomycetota > Actinomycetes > Micrococcales > Microbacteriaceae > Herbiconiux > Herbiconiux sp. VKM Ac-2851. Next base: position 6,467 of record NZ_JABMLJ010000005.1, read on the forward strand.
CATGCCACGATCGCCGGAGTGGCCCTCGGTCTCATCATGGTGCGGAAACCCGCGATGCACGTGCGACACCAACTCGAACCGGCCACCAACGGCGTCATCCTGCCACTGTTCGCGTTCTCCGCAGCGCTCGTCGCCATTCCTCAGGTCGCACCGTCGCAGCTCGCCGCCCCGTTCTGGGGCATCCTGATCGCCCTCCCCGTCGGGAAAATCATTGGCATCAGCATCGGCGGGTGGCTCTCCAGCTTTGTCGGGCCACGCGAACGCCGCCCGAACCTCACCCCGCAAGCCCTGCTGACGGCCGGCGCCCTCGGAGGTGTCGGATTCACCGTGTCGTTGCTGATGAACGAACTCGCCTTCGTGAACAACCCGGAAGTGGCCGACGAAGGAACCCTCGCCGTGCTGCTGGGATCATCGATCTCGATCATCGCGTCCGCGTTCCTGGTCTCCCGGCTCGCCGCCTACTACAAGCGTCTCCGACTCCTACGCGAAGACGCCCACCGCCGCCTAACGTCGCCCTGAGCATCCGAAAACTCGACGCGTGCGGGCCGAGGGGTCACGTGCCTGTGCTGTCTTCGTGCTTCACGAACGCGGCGTGAAAGGCGCGCCGAGGATGCTCGAGCGTACGCAGCGGGGTCGTCTCGGATCCGGTGAGTGCTTCGGCCACCCAGCCCAGCAGCACGCGCACCTTCTTCCGAAACGTCGGAAGAGCCAGGAGGTGGTAGCCGCGATGAGCCAGCCACGCGGGAAGACCACGCAGCTTGACGCCTTTGATGTTCGCCGCCCCGGTCGCGATCCCGAAGCTCGCAACGGTTCCGAGCGACGGATGCCGGTACTCCTCCACCGCCTCGCGGCGGAGGGTAGCAAGGATGTTGCGCGCGACGACGGGCCCCTGGCGCATCGCGTTCTGCGCGTTCGGCGGGTAGTACGCCGGCTGCTCGGATGCGGTCAGGTCCGGTATCTGCGCGATGTCGCCGATCGCCCAAACGCCGTCGACCCGCGACCCGTCATCCCGGACGACGGCGAGCGTCGCGTCGGCCATCACGTGACCCTTGGGGCCGCGCGGCAGATCGGTGGCCTCAAGAATCGGATTCGGCTGCACGCCCGCCGTCCAGATCAGGGTGTTCGCGGAGATGGTCTCCCCCGTCGAGAGCACCACATCCCCGCCTTCGCAGGATTTCACGGTGGTCTTCAGCCGCACGTCGATCCCCTGGCCGCGGAGGTGCTTAAGCGTCCAGGCCGAGAGCTCGGGCCCGACCTCGGGCGCGACCCGGTCCAGCGCCTCGATCAGGATCCAGCGCAGTTCACCACGATTCAGCTGCGGGTAGTCCTGGAGGGCGAGCAGGCTCAGCTTCTGCAGCTCTGAGAGGGCTTCGACCCCGGTGTAGCCGGCGCCGACGAAGAAGATGGTGAGCGCCCGGCGGCGTTCGTCGTCGTCCGGCGTGTTGGCTGCGAGGGAGATCTGCTCGAGCACGTGGTTGTGCGCGAAGACTGCCTCCTCGACCGTCTTGAAGCCGATGCCGAACTCCTCCAGCCCCGGAGTGGGGAACACCCGGGTGACCGCGCCCATCGCCACGACCACCTGGTCGTAGGGCAGCACCGCCTCCGATCCGTCGATCCGTCGCACCGTCACACCCTTCGCCGACGTGTCCATGCCGACGACCGAGCCGCGCACGATCCGGCAGCGGCGAAGGGCGCGACGAAGCGGGATCGTGACATCGCCCGGATGCACATGGCCGCCGGCGACCTCGGGAAGCAGCGGCTGGTAGGTCATGTACGGGCTCGGATCCACGACCGTGATGGCGAGCGGCGCGGTGCTCTCGCGCTGCAACGTGCGCGCGGCACACAGCCCACCGTAACCGCCGCCGAGAATGAGGATCTTCTGCGCTCTACCGTCCATGCGCACACCGTACGCCTGCCTCCCACCCGGCCAACAGGCCTTGCATCAGGCCCCGATCGACCGCACCTTCCTGCGGCTACGGCGTCGGCCATCGACCTTAAGGGGCGCCTTGATGCGTGCGCCCCACGGTCGAGATGCTGATGGAGAACCACGACCACCACCTGCAATCATCCCGTGGAGAGCTGAGGGTGAGCGGGTCAGGGGTGAGCGAGTTCCGTGCTGGTCTCCCAGAGCTCTGTCGCTCGGGGCATGTCGTAGGACTCGGCGGAGGAGGACGCGATCTCACGGCCGTCGAAGTACTTCCCGGTCGTACCGGCGAGGGCGGGGTCGATCGCGAGTCGTGCGAGTGCGCTGCCGGATTCTTCGGCCGTGTGCACGTTCGGGGTCACCACCCGGCGCACCAGCCACGTCATCCGGGGCAGGATGTGCTGGGAGATGAATCGCACCGGGGCGGGAGCGGATCGTTGCAGCCCGGTTCCGGGCACAAGCCCTGGGTTGAACGCGTTCGCGGTGATGCCGGCGGGCAGTCTACGGGCCAGTTCGTAGGTGAACACAATGTTGGCCAGCTTCGAGGTGCTGTAGCGGCGCTGTCCGGCGATGAACGCCGAATCCTTCTGACCGAGTGGCCCAAGCCGGCCGTAGGCCAGGTCGGTCGCCGTGCTCCATGCGGGAGCGGGAACGCCGGTCTTCATGGCGGGATCGTGGGTGTCGCTCGCAACCACGACCACCCGCGCCGGCGCCTGCAGCACCGGAACGAGTTCGTTCACGAGGAGGAAGTGCGCCAGATGGTTCACTCCGAAGGTCGACTCGTATCCGTCGGCGGTGAGGGTCAGCTCCGTGCCGGCTTGCACTCCGGCGTTGCAGATCACGGCCTGTATCGGAGGCACCTGGCCAGAACGCACGCGGGCTGTGAGTGCGCCCGCGAACGAGCGCACCGAGGAGAGGGAGGCAAGGTTGACGGCGAGGGACTCCACGGTGTTGCCGGTTGCGGCTGACCGGGTGAGTTCTTCAACGGCGGCCCGTGCGCGGGCGGGGTCTCGGTTGGCGACGATCACGTGCCAGGGGCCGTTTGGGGAGCGGAGCACAGTTCGGGCTGCGGCCAAGCCGATTCCACTTGTCCCGCCGGTGATGAGTACCGTTTGGGTCGGTCGGGTTGCAGGGGTCGCGTTGTCAGGCATGACACCATCGTCCCGTCCGGCTGCGGCGCCAACCAGGCTCAGCCCATCCAGGGTCAAATTGTCCTGGTCTGCGCGGTCCTCGGCGGGAGAGACTTGAGTCATGATCGATCGTGCCGGGATGGGTGACTTCATGCGTCGCCGTCGGGAACTTCTCAGCCCGGCCGACCTCGGCCTGCCCGGGGGCCACCGACGTCGTGCCGTGGGACTGCGCCGCGACGAAGTCGCTCTCCAAGCCGGGATCTCCACCGACTACTACGCCCGCCTTGAGCAGGCACGCGGAGCAAACCCGTCCGAATCGGTCGTCGCAAGCGTGGCGAGGGCGTTGCGCCTGGACGACGATCAACGCGACCACTTTTTCCGCCTCGCCGGCCAGTTACCGCCTGCGTCAGGCTCGGTGCGCCACATCCGTCCCGGATTGCAGCAGCTCTTCGACCGCCTCGATGATGTACCGGCCATGATCTGCACCGACCTCGGCGACGTCCTCCTCCAGAACACACTCGCGACCGTGCTCCTCGGCCACTTCCGAGAACCGGAGAGGACAGCGGACCCACGCGCAGGGAACCTGGTGTGGGAATGGTTCACGAACCCCAGCGTTCGACAGCGGTTCCCCGACGAAGACTGGGCGTCGCATTCCCTAGCTCACGTAAGAGATCTGCGAGCGACATCGTCTCTCCGCGCCGGAGACCCCGACGTCGAGCGATTCGTCGCTGAACTCGAACAGGTCAGCGATGAGTTCGCCGAGCTGTGGCAGAACCACGAAGTCGCCTTGCGGCGCTTCGATCACAAACGAGTGCAGCACCCCGAAGTCGGGGTGCTCGACCTGAGCTGCGAGATCGTGCTCACACCCGACACCGGCCTGCAGGTCATCGCCTTCTTTCCCATCGTGGGAACAGGAGCGCGTGAGCAACTAGACTTACTGCGAGTCGTCGGCTTGCAGAACCTGACTGCCGCACCCGCACCCGCACATCTGCGGATGCACCACAAGAACACACCAGAAGCAGGCGTATAAAGTCACGAACGGTGACCACGTAGCGGCGCCGCCGCCGCACACCACTCGCTGCCCCCACCCGACAGCGTGAAGCCGGCGGCTGAGGACCGGGTGACGGGTACAACACTCGTGCGGGCAATTGAGCTGGAGTTGTTATGTACCGATGACCTGCAGCATTGCCTAATTTTCCACTGGTATCCGTTCGGAACAGGACGAGCCGTTGCTGTGACGGCGGGCTGATGGTGACATCACATTCACAGTCGAACAGTCCCACGGAGGTGCGGTCCGCTTCGCGGACGCCGGCTTTTGTTGCGGTAGTAACTCGCGGTGTCCACGTGGCGGTACCCGACCTCCAGTGCATCGGTGAGCGCGCGGGCGGTGTCGCCCGTTGCACCATGCGGTTGACCGTGACGCGGGAGGTCAGCAGTGGCTGTGCAAAGACGCTACGGTCAGGTGATGAGCGGTTCCTTCAGCGACACCCTCGACCTACTCCGGCACTACACCGGTGATGAGGCCTCCATCGCTGACCTGATCGCTCCCCACTTCTCCATCTCCAGCGTTTCGGTAATGACTCTCGGTATTCTTCCTGCGACGACGGTGTCGGCCACCGACCCGCTCGCGGCACGCGTCGACGAATTGCAGCTCGACCTCGGCGAGGGCCCCGCCTGGGATACCCTCCACGAATCGCTTCCCGTACTCGAGCCGAATCTTCGTGACGCACCCCAGCGGGTGTGGACCGCGTTCTCCGAAGCAATCGCGCGCGAAGACGTGCGCGCGATGTTCGTCTTCCCGCTCCGCATCGGACACCTCGACATAGGCGCCATCACCTTTCTTTCCCGGACCCCTATGGAGCTGACCGCCGAGCAGGGCACACAAGCCGAAGCTCTCGCCAGAACGGTAAGTGCGCTGCTTCTGCGGCGCGCGTTGGAACGCGCCAGTGACAGCAGCGACCCGCTGCCCGAGCTGCACTCCCGACGCACCATTCATCAGGCAACCGGCATGGTCATCGTTCAAGCCGATGTCTCCGCAGTCGAGGCAGAGCTCCTCATCCGAGGTCACGCGTTCGCCGAGAACACGACCATGCGGCACGTGGCCGCAGAAATTCTGGAGAGACGATTGACGTTCGAGCCGCTTAGCATGGGCAGTGAGGACCGATGATGACGCATGCCGAGAAAGAACGCCGCCTCAACGACGCGTTCGCCACGCTCACCCACACGCTGGTGCACGACTGCGACTTCATCGAACTCCTCCAAACAGTCGTCGAGATCTGCAAAGACATCACCGGCGCCGCCGAGGTCGGACTGCTCCTCGCCGACGACGGCAACCGCCTGGAAGTGGTCACCTCCACTCGGGAGAACGGTGACCTGGTCGAGACCATGCAGCGCGGCGCCGACGCCGGCCCCTGCCACCAGTGCTACCTGACCGGTGAGGTTGTCTCCGATCCGCACATCGCCGATTCACCACCGGAGTGGGCGGAATTCCGGGATGCCGCACTCGCGCTCGGCCTGGAGTCGGTGGTCGCGATGCCGATGAGGTTCCGCGAAACCACGATCGGCGTCCTCTCGCTCTACGGCGACCACACGACCCATCCGGATGACCGCGACCTGCGCGCCGCTCAGACCCTCGCGGACGCGGCGACCATCAGCATCCTCCACGAGCGGGTTCTGCACGACACCGATCTGCTGCAGCAGCAGCTCAGCCTTACGCTGCGCGCCCGGGTCGTGATCGAGCAAGCCAAGGGAGTTCTCGCTCAACTGCACGGCATTCATCCCGAAGACGCCTTCATCGAGCTCCGCGAATACGCCCGAACGCACAAGCAGAACGTCAACGACGTCGCGGCACAGCTCGTCGACCGCACCCTCACCTTCTGAAGCGAACTGCGCGGTTTTGGCCAAAGCCGAGGTCAGCAAGAGGGTTAGAGCTACCAGCCGTGTGCGAAGAATCGACGTAGGCTGAGCCCAATATGGGCTGGTGAGCATCTACGGGGTGAAGTAGGAATCTATGGCTCGTGTGATTATCGTTCCCGGGCTGGCGGTGCGCCGCTACGCTGACGCCGCCGTCGCGGAATTGCGCTGCCGCGGTCATCGGGTGGATCTTCTGCGACCGGCGAGCTGGCGCGGAACACCGGTCGACGTGCGGGCTTATGGGGAACTCCTGGCGCACGACTTGATCGAGCGCCGAGAACGCGTCGATGTTCTCGTCGGGTTGTCTATCGGTACAGAAGCGGCGGCGGTCGCGGCCTCGAACTCGTCATCCGTTGCGCGTCTGCTGCTGGTCAGCCCCACGGTCGATCCGATAAGGCGGACCTGGCCACCACTGCTGAGGGCCTGGTTCTTCGGGAGCGAAGGACCCAACGGGCCGGGCTTGCGCAACCACGTCCCGGACTGGGCGCGCGCGGGAGTGATCCGTGTCCTCCGAGGGATGCGTGGAGCGATGCGCTTGCACCTAGAGGAGGAACTGCAGCACGTCCACGTGCCCGCCACCATCGTGCACACCGGGCATGATCCACTCACCACCCGAGAATGGGCCCGTCAGCTCGCAGCCGGCGCCGGCGCTCGTTTCATCCCGCTTGATGACCAGCCGCATTCATGGCCCTACGGCGACCCGACCGGATTCGCCGACCTGATCGAGGAGATGTGTCGTGAGTCTTGACCCGAAAAAGGTCGTCGCAACATTCGATTCCGCCAGCGAACTCCACGCAGCTCTCGTCGCCGCCCTCAACCACCAGCCCTTCCCCCACCTCGGGAACTCGGAACTCTACGCCGGCGCCATCCGGGCCGCAGGGCACCTCCCATGGCCGATCCTCCGCAGCCTCTACACCCGCATCGGCGGCGCGGAAGGCATCAACCCGGACACGCTGCCCGAGGTCGATATGGACTCGGTCGCCAACAGCTTCGCTGAACCTTTCGCGGCGGAGACGTATCCAGCGGTGGTAGTCGGAGCGAGCAACGGGGCAATCATGCACCTCGCCGCCGCGATGGGCGCACCGTGGCTCCCCGGCACCGTGCTAATACCCGTGCACCACGTCGGCGACGGCGACCGCCCCAACCGGGCGCTGGAATTCGGCAAAGAATTCGGGCCGCGATTTCTGGATGCGAACCCACACGTGCGGCTGCATCAGATGCACGACATGGCTCAAGACGCGCTCATGACGACACGGATGGCGTACTTCCGCACCAAATACACTCAGCTCCCGCCCGCATACCGGGAATTCCTCGACACCAGGCTCGCCCCTGGCGCACCAGTCTTCCTCGTCGATGACCGCTCAACCTGGCCCGTCACCGAAGCCGGACCCCGCCACGTGTTCCAAACGGGAGGCCGTGGCGGACTGACTCCGGAAGAGCATCTCGCCCGGCCTCACACTCCCGCGGCTACCACCGTCGCGCCCGAAGCCGAATGGGGCGCAGACCCAGACTTCACCGATGCCGTCGCCCAGTGGTGCGCCACACACGATCATCCCCTTATTCGCGTGGTCCTTCCCGGCCCCCAGGAGGCATCCGCCCCGGTGGCCGACACCATCCGTGAATGGACCATAGCCCGCGGCGGTGCAGCCGACAAACTGCTCGTCTCTTCCTTCGTCATCGCAGACCCCTGGCGCACCTTCGCCACCGGCCGCGTCCCGTTCTGGACATACTTTCCTGTCCGAGAGGCGCTGAACTCCCTCGACGCTTACCTAGCTGACGGTCGGTATGAGCAAGCTTCCGTCACCATGTTCCAACACGGCGTCGAATCCCCCGGCCTTGCCACCCCAGCCGACTTCGAGCAAGTACTCCGCACCCACAACACCGACTTCCACCTGGTCGCCGTCGATCCCGACAAGAGCCCCCACGACATCGGCTCGATGACCCGGTACGGCCCCGAACTCCAAGCCGAACCCGACGCCGGGCTGCCCTGGGAACCACTCTCCGCCAAGGCAGCAGCGAGTGGAATCGCCGCCCTCACTGACAACCGTGATGGCCACATCGGGCGTTCTTGAATGCCTCAGCGCGGCTGTCCTACTTGGCGTCGCTGTTGCGTTGGCGCAGTATTCGAAGGGCCGGTGGGCCTGCGATCCAGATGAGGAGAACCAATACCAGCACGCTGGCGCCGGCCCAAAGCCCTGCTTCCGGTGAGATAACGAAATCGAACACGAACAGCACGATGCCGATGAACAGTATCGATGCAGCCGCGAGGCAAGCGATGAGGATGACGCTCGATGCCTGCACCAGTTCCTTCTTCGCTCTCTGCCGGAACAGAAGGCGATGCAACGTCACAGGGGCAAGAGCGAGCAGGGTCAGAACAGCGGCGAGCACGACCAGCACCAGATAGAGGGTGTGGTCGAGGGCGCTCAGTTCCGTGAACCGCTGCTGAAACGGGAGGGTCAGCAGGAACCCGGCAAGGATCTGGGTTCCGGTTTGCAGGACCCGGAACTCTTGAAGCAGCTCGGACCAGTTGCGGTCATAGCGCTCGTTCGGCGTTTCGTCCCGGCCATCACCTGGGGCGGCGTCAACTGTCTTGTCGCTCATAAGCTCCTTGTCGGTCAGCACGGTCAGAACATTCGCAATAGGCGGAACCTCTACGCCGTCGTGGCACGACTCGTCGACCGCACCCGCAACCTCTAACAGGAACCGTCACTCATAACGGACCGACTCGGCGGACGAATCGTCCGATTTGCGTCGGGTCACCGGACTCTACTATGGACCAGCGAACCGAAACGCTGATCCACCGCATGCCAGTGTGGAGTTGATCGCAAGATGGCGGCAATTTGCGATCGGTCCTCGCCGTCGCGGAGAGCGACGAGGACGACCGGCCGGAAGAGCCTACCGGCTGAGGCCGCCGCGTTCGCGCTGCATGCGCGGCGTCTTGGTCGCGGTGCGCGCTCGGTTCTGCTTGCCGGGCTTGGTGGCCACTGCCGCGGTGGCCGGCACGGCGTTGTCGCGGTCGGTCACGGTCCTCATCCGAACGAGCTCCGGGTCGAGGCCGGACTTCTCCAGCTGGGCGGCGCTCTGCTGCCGGCGTTCCGCGCTGTCGTAGGCGTGAGCGGAGCCGTCACGGTTAGCCGCCGCTTCGGCCAGGATCTCTTCGCGGGTGAGTCCCGGCGTCGGCTCGTCGACCTGCGCCTCGCGCTGCTCCTGGTCGCGCTGCTCGGCTTCGCGCTCGAGCTGCTCGGCCGTGGTGAGCAGCACGGCACCCTCAGCGGCATCCTTCCCACTCTCACCACGCTGCGCGGCCGCGTCTGCGCGATCGCGTTCTGTGCGCTCGAGCAGGTCTCGGACGCGGGCGGGGTCGGCTCCGAGTTCGTCGACGTCGACGCCGTAGCGTGATCGGAGCTCGTCACGCATGTGGTCTGCGGTGCGGGCAATGTCGGCGTCGACGGGCCGCCATGCTTCGGCGGTTTCGTACGCGGCCGCGATGTCGTCGACGCCGGCGTGGTTCCACCACTCGGCCTGGTGCACGGGTGCGAGGCTCGCGGCGGCCGCGGAGCGTTCGGCGTCGAAGCGGGCTTGCAGCTCGCGGGTCTGCTGCTCGGTGCGTACCTGGGCCGCGCGGGCAAGCTCTTCGCGAAGTCGCGCGAACCGCTGCGCAAGCTGCATAGCTACGGCAAGCGCCGTACGGAGCTGACCGTCGAGCGCGTCGCCCATGCCGTCGTTGTCCTCAGCCATCGTCGTTGCCTCCTTGGTTATCTCTCGTGGCCGTCGCGCTCGATGGGCGTGGCGGTGGTTCTGGGTCGCTGCTGCTCGATCGGGTTCGGTATCGGGTTCCCGGTGCCGGGGATGATCTGGCCGCGCTGGGCGACCTCGACGACGCGTGCGAGTTCGGGGTCGATGCCTTCGGCGGGGCCCGGCATGGCGGTGCCTTGGGATGCTGCACCGGTCTTGGGGATCGCGGGGAGGCGATCGCGCACGGTGGTGTACTGCTCGCGCAGGATGCGGTCCAGCTGCGCGGCACGCTGGGCGTCTCCGACCGCTTCGTGCATCTCCATCACGGCGCGCACGGTCGCGGCGAGCTGTCGCAGCATGAGCGCTTCGACCATCGAACCCTTGCCCTGGTCGGCCGCCTGGAGAAGCATCATCGTGGCACCGGCGACGGACACATGACCGGCCGGCCGGGGCTTGGACTGGTGGGCGCGGATCTGCGCTGTTCGGGACAGCTCGCGGGCCGTCTGAGCGAGCGGCCCGGGTGTCGCCTCGACGCGCTGCGACCACGCGGCGAACGCGCCGGCCGTGTCGCGAGCGAGGTGCGCCCAGCTGGCCCGATCATCGATCGGCACCTCCCGCATCTGCGCGCGGAGCTGCTTCATCTCGGCCGTGTACTGCTTCCACAGCTGCGGGTCGGGCGCAGACTCTTCGCGGCCAGGCGTCACGGGCCGGTACTGCCACGGGTTCTTCGCGGTGGCCTTCCACTCGTCGACGGCGCCCTGGGCCGCGTGCACACTGTCAGGCCATCCCTCGCGCAGCCTGGGAAGGGTGAGGTCGCGAGCGAGGCGGCCCCCGCCGTACCAGACGACCTGCTTGTCTGGCTCGGGCCGCAGCGCCACGGAATAGCCGGCAACCACGTCGTCGCGGCCCGCGGCGAACCGGGGTCTGATGAGCACTCCCCCGCGGCGTAGCCGGCGCACGAACTCTGCCTCGTCCAGTGACGCGGTGGCCGCCGCGAGTACGGTGCGCTCGAGGCGGTGCACTCCGACCTCGGCACCGGCGCGTGTTGCTCGAGCACGCTCGGCCGGCTTCACGCCACGCTCTCCGATGCCGCGCTCCCGCGACTCCAGCTGCTCGAGGCCGTGTTCTCGTTCGAGGTCGCGGCAGATGTTCTGCGCCCGCTGATAGTCGTTATGTGTGTTCGCCTTCGTGCCGTCCTCGCGGACGAGCGAGACGGCCACGTGGATGTGATCGTTGCCGTTAGTCGACAGGCCGTGACGGACGGCAACCCACCGGCACGTAGCCCTGCTGCCGCCCTCGGTGGCGAAGCCCATGCGGTCGACAAACTGCTGCGCGATCGCCCCCCACTTCTCATCGGAGAGCTGCCCTTCCTCCGCACGGAGCGAAAGCGAGCAGTGCCACACGTCAGCCGGCACGGTGGTGCTCGTGACCTCGCCCGTCTCCGGGTCTGCGATCCGCTCCTGGCGAGTAACGTCAACGCCGAGCCGCACACGCGGTTCGTCGAGATCCTTCGCGATCGCCAAAGCGCTGTCGCGGCCGAGTACTCCGTACCCGTGCATGGTGACGATCGCGGAATCCCCCGCGACGAGGTGCTGCTCTTCGTGCTCGTTCGATCGACCCGCGCCGGCCAGGTAGACCATCAGTCCACCCATCCGATCGCCCCGGCTGATGTTGGGCATCATGCGTCGGCCAGCGTCTCGATCGCGGCCGACAGGCGAGGAACGATGGCGCGGTACTCGGTGATGATCGACTCCGCCTCGGCGGGGAACGCACCCTCCGTGTTCGCGAACCGGGCAAGCTGATTCGCGTTGTTCGCAATGCTCGCAAGCAGCCGGCGCACCTCAAACATCTCCACGATCGCAGCCTTCCGATCGGTGTCCGTCTCGACATCCGCCACCATCGCAGATTCGAACAGAAGCCGCGGCACGGTCACCTCACGAACCGCCGCCCGGGCCTCCAGCTGCACCTGCTCTTCGGGGGTGACGTAAACGCTGTAGAACTTCTGCCGAGCACCGGCGGCGTTCTTGCGCCGGGAGCGGCCGAAGAGGCGTCCCTTGTCGAGTTCAGCCATCGTTCCACCGCCCTTCCTGGCCCAGCGCAGCGACCCCGAATTTTCGGGGACCATACGTCCAGTATGCCCACGAGAACGCTGCGGCGTCGAGAGGAACGAGCAAGTTACCCTGGGTAACTTCATAGCTTGCTCCGTCTAGGACTCCGCCCCGATGGAGCGCCCTCGCACAGCGGGCCTGCACCCGGTGGGTGCCATTCTGCACGTAGTGACATGGCTCGCAGCCAGTTAATCTCGAGGTATGAGTGATGCACTGGTGAATGCCCAAGACGCCGCCGATAAGGCGCGCGCCCTCATCGAAGCGGAAGTGAACGCGAAGGTCGAGGTGGTTCGACTGCTGGCGGAGGCAGCGAACACCGCTGACGCAGCCGAACTCGCTGCTAAGGACGCGGCGACCGCGCATGAGTCGGCGTGGACCGCGGCGCTGAAAGCGGGTTGGTCAGAGAAGGAGCTTCGGGCGACGGGTGTCCGTGCACCGGGTCAGGTCGGCCGCCGTGCCCGGTCCCGAGCATCCGCGTCCACCACGTCTGAGGTGTGAGCCTTCGGCTCTCCGTTCTGCTGACAAAGCCCCGTCGAGCTTCGCTCTCGGCGGGGCTTTGTCGTGCGGCAACACGTTGCCTTTTGCACCGGGTGAGCGTACGCGCCGGCTGCTCTCCGGCAAGGGCTTTCGCGGCATATCCTCACTCCGCTTCGCTGCGCTCCGGTATTCCACGGTCCCTTGCCTCCGCGCCTCCGACGAGTTTTTTGGCGGGTGCCAAAAGGCAATGAGTTGAAGAGGGAGAGGAGCACCACCGATGGATACCACCGTCACGCTCTACATCAAGCCGGCCTGCGTTCAATGCACCGCGACGAAGCGTGCACTCGACACCAAGGCCATCGCTTACGAGGTCGTGGACCTCAGCACCGACATGGACGCGCTCGAGCACGTCAAGCAGCTCGGCTACCTGCAGGCACCGGTAGTCGTCACCACCGGGTTCCACTGGTCGGGGTTCCGTCCCGACAAGATCGACGAACTCGTCAAAGTGATCGCCGCATGAACGCCCCCACCACGCCCCTCCTGCTCACACCAAACATGGCGGCCGCCGTCCTCGGCTGCACGGTCACCGAGCTTCGACGGTGGCGCGCCCAGGACAAAGGCCCCGCGTTCCACACCCTCGGCCCCCGCACCATCCGCTACAACACGTTCGTGCTCCACGCGTACGCCACCACCACTCGATAGGAGAACCATCATGTCCACACGCACCATCACGGGAAACCTCGCCGCCGACCCGGAAGCGGTCACCGCTGGCACGATCGAGATCGTGTCGTTTCGGGTCATCGAGAACACCGGCGACTACCGCCGAGGCGAATGGGTCGCCCACGACACCCCCACCACCCACCGCATCCAAGCACGCTTCGAGCTCGGCCAGAACGCTCTCGCTTCCCTCAACAAAGGCGACGCCGTCATCGTCATCGGCTCCGAACACACCGAGTCCTGGGGCGAGGACACCAACCGTCACTACGGTCGCATCATCGACGCACAACACATCGGCCTCGACCTCGCACGCGCGAAAGCCGGACCAACCATCACCCCCAACAACTGAACCGCGCGACGACGACGTACGCCCCGATCTGGATTGGCCGGAGCGTGGCCCGTTATCGTGACCATGGAGGGGGTGGGGTGATGGTGCAGTTGGTGTGGCTGCCCGCGAAGGGCAAGCCTGCAGGGACAGCAGCGTTCTGGTTCAACCCGGAACACATCACCGCCCTCACCCCACGCTTCAGCGACGCCGGGACCACTGTCACCCTCCACGTCCGCATGAAACTGCAGGGCCTCCCCGAAGGCGACTACTGGCTCGGCAACTACCCATCCACCGACGACGCCAACGCCGGGTGGCAGAACTTCCTCACCAGCCTGAGCCAAGACCCTGGGGCGGCCGGTTAGGCGAAGCGCCAGCCTCCCTCGAAGCACCCGCAGCGGTACCCATCAAGGACAGTGGACTCAGTCACATACGGGTGCCACACCATCCGGGCACCACACAGTGGGCACTCCGGTGCCGGCCGCTCGATCTCCTCGTCCACGAACCGAACGTAACCCCGACAGGGTCGCCCGGTCTACGCCAGGTTGTTCGGCCTGCGCGGGGGTGTGTGAGGGGTCCGCCCCTCACGGCCGGTCCCCGGGGTGGGGCCGGCCGCCGCCATCACCGGACGTCGAGGTCGATGGCGCTGACGGCCAGGCGGGCATGGCCGTCCTGGATCAGCCGGTGGCACCCGGCACTGGTGGCCGAGGTGATGGGGCCTGGGATCGCGAACACAGGACGTCCGATGGCGTTGGCGTGTCCCGCGGCGTTGAGGGTGCCCGAGCGCGCCCCGGCTTCGACGATGACGACCTGGTGAGACAGGGCCGCGATAATGCGGTTCCGCTGCAAAAACTTCCATCGAGTAGGCGCGGACGACGGCGGAAGCTCACTGATCACCACGCCACCACGGGCGGCGACGCGGGCGATGAGATCGTGGTGCCCCGCGGGGTAAGGGCGGTCAACTCCTCCGGCGAGAACGACGATGGGTGTTCCCGAGTTTGCAAGTGTGGCGCGGGTCGCCATCCCGTCGATGCCATACGCCGCCCCGGTGACAATCGCGTGCCCGGCCGCGACGAGGTCGGTGGTGATGGAGAGGGCGACATGCTCGCCGTAACTCGTGGCAGCCCTTGATCCTGCGATCGCGGTCACCCGCTCTGCGTTCAGCACGTCGGGGTTGCCGTCGCACCACAGCAGCAGCGGTGCCGCGTCTCCGAGGTCGTGGAGCGCGGCGGGCCAGGCGTCATCCTCGGGCGTCAGGATGCTGAATTCGTGCTGGTCAGTGAGAGTGAGTCTGCGGGCGACCCTGGACGGGTTGTATTGCCGCCCCACTTGTTCGATGAGCCGCGCCGGAACGTCAACCTCTGACGGGTTCAGCAGCAGGCGGAGCGCGGCCACTGGGCCGTGCTGTCGGATGAGGGTTCCGGCGTCGACGTCGCCCGGCTCGACGATCACCGACCATGCGACACGCGCGATCACGGCATCACTATGCGATAGCGGGGCAGGTGCTGCGCGACGGATAGCGTCGACCGCATCGTGGGCTCGAGCGGGTGTCTGCGAGAGGTCGACGTGAGTGGCCCGGATGGGGTTGGGCAGGTTAGTCATGACTGTTCCTTTCGAAAGAGTAGGAAGGGGGCGCGCTGGTGCGCCCCCTTGGGTGGTGTCAGTGCTGGCCGGTCGGAGTGTCGACCGTGTCGGTGCTGTCGGTGGCGTCTTCACGACGAGGGTTCTTGGTGTGAACGGTGGTGCCCCAGCTGAGGTCGTGTCCGATGGCGCCGGCTTCGATCTCGACGTTGGTGCCGGTCTTTCCGTCCTGCTCCCAGGCGCGGACGCGAAGCTTCCCGGTGACGATCACGTGCTCACCCCGGCGGAGGCTGCCGGTGGCGTTCACGGCGAGCTGACGGAACCCCGTGACGGTGAACCAGTTCGTGTCCGAGTCCACCCAGGTCTGGCTGGTGGCATCGAAGCGGCGGTGGGTGGATGCGAGCCGGAAGCTCGACACGTCCAGGCCCGCCTGGGTGACGATGTGGCGGGGGTCGGTGGCGACTGTCCCAGTGATGGTGATGATGTCCGACATGATCTGTTCTCCCTCAGTGTTGGCTGATCGTTCTTCTGTGCGTCTCCGCGGGAAGAACCGGTGAGAGCGGGAGCGTCGAAGTGCCGGGACGTGGAATACCGGACCAGGCACAGCCCGGGAGGATATGCCGCGAAAGCCCGGAACGCAGACGCGGGAGCGAACTACGGTCTCCACCCGGAGATGCACAGAAACCCATAAGGGCTGCCGCCGGCCGCGCCGGCGCCCATACGGCGTCGCTCCGTCGACGCTGCTACGCAGTAGCCGCTATGCGAGTTGTACGGTGGGACGCATGTGCGGGCGATTCGCGATCGACGGCAAGGTCAATGAGGCCATCAGCGACTACGTCCACGCCGGTGGGAAGCCGCAGGACTGGCGCCCTTCCGACTGGGCGGCGAACTACAACGTCGCCCCCACGAACCCGTCGGTCATCATCCGCGACCGCGTCGACGACGACACGGGGGAGATCGGACGCGAGGTCGACTGGGACGCCATCTGGGACTTCCGCCCACCATGGTTGAAGACGCCAGCGCCGCAGATCAACGCCAGGATCGAGAACCTCACGAGCTCGAACCTCTGGAAGAAGTCCTTCATCGGCCGACGGGCGATCGTGCCAATGCTCGGCTACTACGAGTGGAAGACCATCGCCGGGAAGAAGCAGCCGTACTTCATCCACTCCGATGCCGATTTGCTCTCGGCAGCCTGCATCTATGTGCCGGTCAAGAGCGGAGATGATTGGGACGTGCGGTTCGCGATCATCACCCGGGAAGCGCGAGATGCGTCGGGTGAGATCCATGACCGGATGCCTGCTTTCCTGACCCCCGAGACATGGGATACCTGGCTCGCCCCGAATGATCTCGCGGAGCCGGCCGAGGCGCTCGAGATGTTGAAGGCGTCCTCTGAGCAGGTGGCGTCCACGATCACGACGTATCCCGTGAGCAAGGCGATCAACAATGTGCGCGCCCGGCCAGAGTGGGACGACCCGGCACTACTCGAACCCATTCAGCTCGACGAAAGCTGACCCCGCGGCGCCTCTACCGCTTCTGACGGCCTTGACCCTGGGCTGGCATCGACGGAGGCTGACCGGCCCCACGTCATCGGGTCGGTGAAAGTCTCGTGCGAAGATGTGTGATCAGCCGGGAGCACGCACCGCCCGTCGCCCACCGGTGCGGACTCAGCACACATCGCGACCGCCACACCGTGTACGTCCTGACCGTGCTCGTAGAGCTTCATCGCCGCCGCGCCGAGAGTGTCTCCGACGCACACGGTGTCGCACCACGGCTCTGGGCACGGCCACTCGGGAAGCTGGGTGAGAGCGCCCATCAGCTCGCTACCGCCGCACCGTCATCGTCGTCCCGCTCGAGGGCCCGGCGGACGCTAGAGACGCCGACGCCGAGGGCGGCTGCGATCGTCTCCCATGTCGCTCGAGGCGTGTCGGCGCGCATCCTACGGGCGAGCGCGATTCGCTCCGGCGTCATGACCGTGGGTCGGCCGCCGCTGCGGCCGCGGGCCTTGGCAGCGGCCAGGCCGGCGCGGGTGCGATCGGAGATGATGCGCCCGTTCATCTGCGCGAAAGCGGCGCAGATGTGGAAGAACAGCTCGCCGCCTGGGGTGGTGGTGTCGAAGGGTTCGGTGAGCGATTTGAATTCCACGCCCCGCTCCCCCAGCTCCGTGACGATCGTCACGACGTCGATCATCGACCGGCCGAGCCGGTCGGTCGAGTACACCAGAAGGGTGTCTCCCGTACGGAGGAACTTTTTCGCGTCGATCAGGCCGGGGCGGGCGGCGTTCTTGCCGATGAGCTTGTCGGAAAAGATAGGGTCGGCGCCGGCCGCTTTTAAGGCGTCGATCTGTGAGTGGAGATTCTGCTCCTGGGTCGAAACGCGGGTGTATCCGACGACGGCCACGAGCTCCTACCTTCCGTATCCGTGATCGATGCTAAGTCCCTGCCGCGGCGGGAGGTGCCCGCGCCCAGGTGTCGAGCTGCCCGGTTCGGGGGCGCGGATCTCCGTCGCACTCGTGGGGAAATTCCGCTTGTTCAGGTCGACGATGCGCTGCAGCTCAGGGTCGAGCGGTGGCGGCGTGGCCGGTCCGCTCTGAATAGGCTCGACCGCCTTTGAGAGGACCGCGGCCAGCCGACCGTTGCTGCCGGTGTCCTGGCTGTGGAACCGTGCCGCCACGAACTCGTCGCGCAGCGGCGAGCCGACTTTGAAGGCGTCCGTGTCGATCCGGTAGCCGGCGTTCTCTGCGAGCTGGGAGAAGAACACGAACTGCGTTCGGGTGTTGCCCTCACGGAAGCTATGGATGACATTCAACTCACCCCACCGCTCTGCGAGCTCGTCGACGAATTCGACCTTGCCGAGGCCACGGAGGAAGTCCTTGCTTTCGAGCTTGCCGTACTCCGCGTGCGCCGCCTCGGTCAGGGCGGGGCCGGCCGCGTAGTACAGGTGGCCCTCCTTGTTCATGAACCCGTCCGGGCCCACTCGCTCCTCCCCCGCCCATTCGTAAACGTCTTGGAAGATGTGCCGGTGGATGGCCTTCATGTGGTCGTAATCGAACGCTGCCGGTAGAGGTGCGTCGGCCAGCTCGACGAGCCGCACGTGCGCCTGGGCTTCCTCGTAGCGGCGCAGCTGGTCGCCATCGGTGATGCCCTCGACGTTCTTTAAAACGGAAGTACCTGGGATGAAATAGTCATCCCAGGTACGAAACTCCTTTGCCACGGTTAGCGGGCGCCGAGAAGCTGCGACTTCACGAGCGCTGCAGCCTCATCCCCCGTGACCTCACCCGCGGCTAGGCGCCGGCTGATCGCTCGCACGGTGGGGTCGGTGACCTCGTGGCCGGCGGCGCCGAGAGCGGCGTCAGCGAAGCTCATCCGGCGCTCGACGTCGGCCTCGTCGGCGGCGGGTGCTGTACGTGCGTGCGCAATGCTCATGACGGCTCCAATCTGGTTGTTAACATTCTACCCGATCTGTCCAAAAACCTCTAGGAGGCAGTTTCGGTAGATTTGATTTCGGCAACGGGTTTTGAACAGACGGCCGCCCGCGGGAATTCAAGGCTGAAGCCGGTCGAGGTCGACCTGCCGACAAACGATCGTTTTCGCACCGTGGGGTGTGACAGGGCGTGCCCATGAGCGTGCGGCCTAATAGTGCCGGCGGTACCCCTTGAGGATCTCGACCTGATTGATTAGCGCCGCATCCATTGCTTCCGGCGTGCCGAAAAATGACACCCACACCGCTGCGTGACCGCGTTCGATCATGCGGCGGAAATCCGTTTCAGGGAGCAGCTGGTTGCCGTACCAAGCCCTCTCACCGACAAACTCGCCGCTCATCGCGTTGTGACGATAGACACCTCCGTCACGGAGGTGCTGCTGGAGAAGGCTCAGACGGTATTCGAACCCGTGATAGGCGGCGTCAAAGTCATCATCCGCGGGGATGAACTCTGTGAAGAAGTGGCGGATCTCGGTTTTCATGAGATGGCTGGTGGGGTACATCCATCGAACGCCGCCCCATCGAGGCAACTGCTTCACATGGTCCGACTCAGCCAGACGTAAGTAGTGAAGGGTCTCCGCCGCGTCCCTAGCTTCCCCGCCGCCTGGCCGGTTCTGGGCCTCGACATTGGAGACAATTGATAGCAATAGGTCTTCGCGGTTTCGCCGCGTTGCTGTGATGGAGACCACGGCAAGGGCAACGAAGGCGGGGATACGCCTCAAGGAATGCAGCGCTGGAACGTAACTGGAGGGGTAGGCCGTTGCCGCATCTACCAAGCGCTGCACCACATCGACCCACAGAGAATCGTGAATGCCCTCCGGGTCGTGTCGCACACCTTCGATGAGCATTGGCGCTAGCTGATCCATCGAACGAAGATGACCGTCGATGGTGGAGTCGAGCATTTCGAACGTGATCTGCCCGCTGTCTGAAACGCCCTGCGGCGAGTCAGCGATTGCCTCGACGACATCGTCTACGATGCCCATCACCAAGTCGTGGAGGTCGATACGCCGGACCGGGTCCGGCAGATATCGCTTCAGCCGCGCGATCGCCATTGCCGTAGTGAGAGGCGGTGCTGACAAGCGATCCAAAGCCTCGAGGCTCTCAAGCAATTCGGTGAACAAGTCGTCGGCGCTCGAGACGGGCAGGACAATACCGCCGCGACCCGCGATGAGCCTCGTGGCAGCTTCGCCGCGGCTGCTGCGCTGGTCCCAGAACAGCGGATAGCGGCGCGACGTCGACTCCTCCAATGACCGAACGAGGGCAACGTCCCAGTCTGCCGACCAGCCGGAGACGATCAGTCCGTATTCATCAAAGATCTGGTGAAGGAGCTCGGTCCATTCGGCGGGATACTCCGATAGTTCGGTGGGGGTGTTTCGGGTGCCGAGGTCGAGATAGTCGCCGTGAAGCTTGAGAAGAGTTACTTTTGCGTGTGCAAGGGGCGCCATGCCGTTTACCGCTTCTGGGCGGGAGATGACTTGCGGGGATATGCCCACGGCGTCGAGAGCCTGTTCCATGAGCCGGTCAAAGTTGGTTGTGACAATGACCTTTACAGATCCCCGGCGCACCAGCTTCGCGATCGCGTGGTGGGCTTTGCTCGGCTGTCGTGGTGGGGTGTCCTCATCAGCGGTGGGCTCGAAGAAGCCTGCAAGCAGGCCTTGTCTGGCGGCAGCGGAGGGAGCTAACTGCTCAAGGAGGGAGGCGTAGCCGAGTTCTCCATCGCCATGCTGCGCCCACCATGCCTCAGGGTCGGCTCGCGCAGCGGCGACGGCGTTGTCATCGTCGGGACTGGCGGCGGCTGCGGCACGAGCGACAAGCTCCCGCACCACACCCCACCCGGTGAGGAGACCCGCCCCAGTCGAAACACCGGAACCAAGAAGGACCGAGTAGACGCCGGGCTGAGAGTGCATCGACGTCGCAAGCGACACGAGCGGGGAAAGACCTTTACGCGCAGTCATAGGGTCAGCCTGGCAGCTACTTCCGACACCACCGCTAGTGCAGAACCGATCGTTTACGGCGGCGCGGACTCGAAAGCGCGCCGGCCATGTTGCGGAAAGCGGCCCGACTCCATACGGAGCAGAAGATCAATCGTCGCCTTCAGCTCACTAAATGGTGCTTTGCCCCACCGCGCGCGTTGGCCCGGATATGTTCTCGTCGTACCGCTACTCTCTCGCTATGGATGGCGACGACAGCACGCAACGTCGGGCGCTGCTGCGTGAGCTCGCAGAGGTCGAGAACCGCACCATGTGGAGCGCACAAGGCCAGTTCGAGCAAGCGAAGGGCTGGCAACGGCTAAATCTCTGGCTCGGGTCCCTTGCCGCGGGATCTGCCGCAATATCTGGGGCTCTAGTTCTTGCCTCCTCCGGCCTCGACCTCCTAGGAGGAGTGCTCGCACTCTTTGCCGCCGCCGGAGGCGCAGTTCTCACTGTCGTAAACGCCTCTCAACGCGCGACAGTGGCAACAGCCGCAGCGAATGCATACCTCGAACTGCAGAATGCTGCGCGCCGGGCTCGCCTGGTCGACACACCCTGGATGAATGTCGAAGATGGCCGCGCCATCTTGCAGGGCCTGACAGAGCGGATGGACGAGCAGAACAGGTCCGCTGAGCCCATCTCTCCTCGGGCATACCGCAAAGCCGGTCGCAATATCAAAGCCGGTGGGCAAACGGTCATCGTCGATGAGACGGCGGACTGATGCCCGAGCGCACGATCGCAACCGCCTTCGAGACACTGCTCTCAAGAAAGGTGCCGACGGAAGGTGAGCGATCAGCCGCGGCTCGGCACCGTGCTTCTATCGAGAAGTCCCTCTCCCAACTAGAGAATTTTGGACTACGAGAGACCGGTTCCTTCCGTCACGGGACGGCAGTTCGAGGGCATTCTGATGTGGACGTCCTAGTCAGTCTCGGCGGGGGCCGCCCCGCAAGCTCCGACACCGCACTCGAACGAGTCCGAAGTGCGCTTGCCTGGTCTTTCCCGTTCACTCCGATTCGGGTTAGCCGTCCCGCCGTGGTCGTCGATTTCGCAGGCGGCGATGAGCGTTGGGAAGTAATTCCCGGCTATTACGAGCGCTCAAACGGTAACCACTCCGTCTACAGCATTCCCGCGCCTGGCGGAGGATGGATAGAGACCGCTCCCTCCGCGCATCTCGCTTACGTTACGGACGAAAATCGATCTCCTCAGGGCGGCGCGAAGGGTCTTGCTCGGCTCGTGAAGACCTGGAAGTACGCCAACACCAGCGGAGCCAAAGTCTCGTCCTTCTACCTGGAGATGCGAGCGGCGCAGCGAATGTCAAAGGAATCGTCGTTCATTCCATATCTCGACTTCGCCTATTTGATTCGTGATCTAGCCAACAGCAATTTGGCTGACATGAACGACCCCACAGGGGTAACAGGCCGGTTCCGCGCTGCATCGACGGAAAACTACCGCTCGACCGCCGTTACGATGCTCGCTGCTGACGCGAAGCGGGTTGCGGATGCCATTGAGCTCGAGAAGGCAGGTAGGCGCTCGGAGGCATTCAAGAAGCTGGCCTACGTCTTCGTGGGCACTACCTTCCCTGCCCAGTTCTATTGATGAGCTGGGGCTAAGTGTTTCTTTGCCGGGCGGCCCGAAATATCGGGTCGCCCGCATACGCCCTACAGTCGGGCGATGTTGTTCCTGGCCCGAGGCATCGAAGACCACCACTACGGGGTGGTCGAAGAGGTCGGCGATGCACTAGTCGAAACACCGTGGCGGATTGAGCGCGAGGGCGCCGGCTACCGCCTCAGCCATGCTGATGATGCAGGCGAAACGGTTCGGCTGTTCGAGCTTGGTGAGTTCAATTCTCCTGACGAGGCCTTGGCGGCGCTGGCGGAGCGGGCGGGGTGACGTCCGCTGGCTGCAGTTCGAGTCGTGTTCTGACGTAGCGCACGAGGTACCGGAAGGACCTGCCCGACCAGGCGGTATCAGCGGATATCTCGATGACGATGGGCTCGACCAGTGTCAGGTCGATCAACTCGCGCCCCGGACTACGAATCGGCTCGGGAAGCGGCGAACGCGCAGGCGTCTGAGGGCTACCAGGTGCTTTCCTACCGTGTCGAGCGCTGACTAGGTTATTCGACGCTGCGTGCGGATCCCCACGAGCGTCCAGCCGTCGGGGATGACCGATCGCGCGGCTTCTTCCGCGTTGGCGTGGCCGGCGGCGTTCACGGCGTAGTCGACAGTCAGACCGTCGACGTCGCGCTGGATCCTCCCCCAGACGATCGGGTTCATGCCGCGGTGCGGCAAGCGGTCCCGATCCGTCCATAGCTCGGGGTGATCGGTGACCTCGACGCCATCGGCCCATCGCTACCGGCCGGGCGGGATGGCGTCGGCTTTCCGGTACAGCTCGTCGCTGCGCGCGATCATCTCCTCTGAGCTGGGGTAGAACGCTGGAGCGGTGCTGCCATCCAAGAGAAACCTCCTTCCGGCTGTTTAGACGTCGAGCTGTGCGGGTACGGGTTTAGTCAGGCGGCGTTCCGACGGCTGAGCGCCACACCCACGCGCTGACGGTTCGCCCGTTCCGCATCGTCCACCGAACCTGCACGGCGTAATCGTTCCACGCGATCGCCTCGCAGCGCGGCCGCACGGTCGCTTCATGGAACCGCACCCATGCCTCGACGGGTACGGGCTTAGCCGGGGTGACGATCGGGTGGCGTTCAGCGTCAACCTCGGCGGCGGTGAGTGACACCGGCTGCGGCCGGGTCACGGCTTCTTCAATCTCGCGGTCGATCGCGTGGCCGGGATAGCGGCGGTTCTGACCCATCCCCCAACATCAGAGGGCATGTTCGATTAAACGAATCCCGGGAGGAAGAGTTAGCGGATACCCGCTCGGAAGCGCCTCGTGCGGGCACTGGCGACGCAGTTGCAGGCCAGCGCGAACAGGCCGGCCGGTATGGCAGGGACCGGCACGACGGCGTGGAGGCCCTGGGAAAGGCTGTTTTCGGCTGGGATGAAAATGGCGCCGATCATGGCAGCACAGACCAGAACGTAGATGCCCCATTGCCGGGAGCTGTAGCGGATAACGCGCACCCCGGGGCCGTCGTACCACCAGAGGCGGATCGGCTCGGGGATGGTCATGGCCCCATTATGTGGGCAGAGCAACGCCCCCGGCCGGAAGAGAGAGGTGGTCGGGGGCGGTGCCGGATCTGGGGCGGTTAGCGTCGAGCTGCTGCTCTATCTCCACGAGAAGTTCGCGGGCAAGCCGCGCCTTCATGCTGCGGGCGCCGGCCCTGCCGGCATCCTGCTCGAGCGCGATGGCGTAGGCGGCAAGGGCCGCTAAGAGAGCATCGCGTCGGGCGCTGCCCAACTCGTCGGAGAAGACGAGCACAACGCGACCGATCACGTTGGCTACTGGCCGTCGTCCTCGCGGGTGACGCGGCGGACCCTGGGCGACCTGGCGCCCGAGGTCGACGCCGATGCGGTCGGCCTCGAACACGCGCCCGTAGGTCTTGCTCCCTTCCGGGCCCCAGCTCGTCGCGTACTCACGGCCCACGACGGTTACGGCGTCTCCGCGGTGCAGAGTGGCCGCAGCGTTCTCCCCCAGCTCGAACTTGGCCTCGACGAAATGCGTGGTGGCGTCCGGGTGCTCAAAGTACTTGCCTCCCCGGTACTCCCCGTGTTCTCGATTACGCGCAGCTTCGTGATGTTGATGCTTCCGGCCTTGACGACCTCGACGTCGGCGGCCAGGTTCCCGGTGATGGTACGTGTGGACACTGGTTCTTCTCCTTCGGTTATCGTGCGGTGAGGACAGCTTGTCGATGACGTCGGGGCGCAATCCGGACCAGTGATTCTGGTCGTCGACGACGACTACAGGGGCTTGGGCATAGCCAAGTTCTTCGGTCGCGTACTCCAGCGCCGCTGCGATCTTGATCACGTCGTACTCGAACCACTTGATGCCCTTGGCGTCCAGCTTCGTTTTGGTCGCAGCGCACTGCACGCAAGAGGGCTTGGTGTAGATCGTGACGGTTGTCTCAGCCATTGCCTCTCCCCTTCCCGCCAACATTTTTTTGAGCCTGTCTGGCAGAGGGAATCGTTTGTGAGCGGGAGCGCCTGAGTGCCGGGTTGTGGAATACCGGAGGGAGCGCAGCGAGTGAGGATATGCCGCGAAAGCCCGGAACAGGAGGCGTGGAGCGAGCTACGGTGAACGGCCAGACAGGTGAAGAACAGTCATGCTCTACAGGGCCGCGCAGCGGCTCCGCTAGCGTCCGGCCGCTGTGCCGACCGCACTCCCCCGGTGTCGATTGCATCGCGCACTCCCATGCCTTCAGTCTGCTTTCACATTGATATCGGTCTGAAACTGATATCGCTTGGTATCCGCCCCCGTGGCCTAGCTTTCCGCGTCGGCCTTCATCCGCTACCTGGTCGTCGAGCTCAAGACCGGCAAGCTTCAGCCGGGGTACGCGGGCAAGCTCGGCTTCTACGTCGCTCTCGTCGATGACCGCCTGCGACGCGAAACCCACGCACCAACGGTAGGGATTCTGATCTGCGGTAGTCGTAACGAACACACCGTCCGCTGCTCGCTCGGACGCACAGACTCACCGATGGCGGCGTCCACCTACACATACGAGTCGCTCCCAGCGAGCGAGCAGGCCGCCTCCCCAACGCCGCCCAACTTGCAGCCGCGCTGGAACGGGATATCGAAGAGAACTGAATACGGCTCATTATGCCGACGAGCTGTTGGCATAATGAGGCGAGCGGTCCAACTAGGTCAGAAGTACGCAACGAACGAAGGTCAGCGGCGTACCATCGCCCTGAATCCACGACGGAACCGGTGGACGCGATCAGAGAAGACGTACGCGCCTCACTCCGACCGCTCCGCAGACTTGGTGGCGAAGGCCGGATCGTCATGTCCCAGGACAGCTAGAGCACCGTCGGCACAACTCGGTCACGGCCATTGAGACCGCCACGGCGGCCTTGGAGTCGGCCGGTTTGGCGATGCTCTGGATGCATGCGCTCCCACATCGCGACGGCGGCTATCCCCCCATCGCGGACTAGAACTTCGATTCCGGTGGCGAGCCTCGCTTTGACATGAACGAGATCGAACATGCGACAGCGTTTCCTAGTGCGGAAGTAGGCTCCAAGGTCACTCCGTAGCCGACCGCTTCGACGCCGACTCCGACTTCGACAGTCAATTTCAGGGCGACCCAACAGTACGGACTCGAACGCGCGGGTGTCGATTACTTCTGAAAGCTCACCGCGAGCACTCCCCCGTGCGGCGAACGGATGTTCGATTCTCTCTCGATCCCTCCAAACATGCGGTTCCCAAACGCGCACGCAGTCACCAATTTTTGCGACTGTTTCTGCGGCCTCTGGCGGTACTTGGAGCCGATTTGACCCTCGATATGGGCCGGCTACCCATGGCGCCCTCTGTTCGTCCGTTCTGAGCGAATTCCGCACCAGAATGCGGCGGCCCTTCCGGATGACCCTTTGGTTGCATTACTGGTTTTTATGGTTTTGCACGTGTTACTGGTTTCGATTGCATATATTGTTTTCCCGGTAATACCGTAAACACCAGCATTTATGAGAGAGGAAGGTCGGCTAACACCTCGTTGAGATCGATGCGAGCGCCCACAACTGGTCGAACTTGAAATACCACCATTGCAAGCGTTGCTTGCTAACCTGGGTTTACCTGGATTGCCAGAATCACTTGCATTACTTGTTTAGGAGACCGCCTTGGCTGAGATAGACCGGAGTGTTCTGCAACGCACCGTTGCCGTCATCAACAACAAGGGCGGTGTCGGCAAGACGACCCTGACCACGAACGTTGGTGGTCTCCTGGCGGCATCGGGATGGCGGGTTCTGATCGTTGATCTGGACCACCAGGGGAATGCCGGACTGGATCTTGGATATAGGAACACGGAGAAGGATGATGACGGCGCGAATCTACTGAAAGCGCTGATCATGAACGAGCAGCTGCACCCAGTCGAGGTGCGACCGAATCTGGATGTCGTCGTGGGGGGCAGCCTGCTCGAGAACGCGAACGGTCCACAGCCAACATCTGCGTCGAAGAGGGGAGATGCCCGCCTGTCGGTTGCGCGGGCGCTGGAACCTATCGCTGGCGATTACGACATCATCTTGCTCGACTGCCCACCGAGTAGCGATGTGATTCAGTCTGCCGCTGTGGCGGCGGCCCGCTACGTCTTAGTTCCGGTGAAAACGGACCGGGCGAGCCTGGAGGGTCTGGCTCTGACAGCGAACCGCCTCAGCGCCATATATCAGCTGAATCCGGACATTGACCTGCTTGGCATTGTGCTGTTCTCATCGACGACGTCGGCGGTGAAGGTGCGCGAAGAGTTCATCGGGCAGATCGTCGAGGTGCTGGTCAGCGATGATGCGGGTTCTGAGGAGCGGGACGCGGCCAAGAAGTCGATCTTCGACAATTTCGTCCGCAATGCGGAGGCCGTGGCGAACTCGGCGCGGAACAAGGGCGTTCTTGTGCACGAACTGGATGAGCAGGTGCGGAAGGCCGACAAGTGGTGGGTGTCACTTCGTAAGGGGGAGCCGGCGAAGCGGGTGGGACCTGCGTCCTCGAAGAGTGTTGCTGATGACTTGCAGGCCATCACGCAGGAGCTGGTGGCCCGGTTGACCGAGCTCGAGGCTGAAGCAGAAGCGGAGGAAACGAATGTCTGATGATGCGTCCCGTTTTGTGGGCGGCCCGCCTCCGCCACCGCGCAAGGCGCGTGGTCTGACCCGAGCCTCCAGGCCCGCGGTTGCCGTAGAATCCGAGCCTGAGAGCATCCAGGCGATCGAGTCCGCGCTGGCGCCCGCTCAGTCGACCTACGAAGCCGAGTCTGAGCAGACTGCGGCCGTCGAGCCTCTCGTAGCTCAACCGGTTGCGAGCATCCCAACGGCACCCGTCATTCCTCACCCTCCGGTTGCTGAGCAGCAGCCTGCCGGTGTGCAGAGGTCAACCGGGGAGGAGTTCGATGCTCCGGAGCCACGCCGGCATAAGATCAAGGTCACGTTTGAGCTCGACTCGGATCTGCGGATGCGGGCTCGGACGATGTTCAAGCTGACGGGCGAGGATGAGGGCGACGTGTCCTTCGGTGGAATGCTCGCGACACTCATCGAGAACGAGTGCATCCGCCGGGAGCGCGTGTACAACGGGGGCCGTCCGTTCGAGGGCACGGATCGAAAGCTACGTCCGGGCCGCCCCTTGGGCTGACCGGGACAGAGCGCCGCCTGCGGCGGCTCCGCTCGCCCGCGCCCACCGGGGCCAGCATGTAAGGTTCTGCTGGCCCTGGTGGGTGCAGGGGATCAGTTGGGTTCTGTCGGTTCGGGGTCGCCAGTGAGGGCGTCTGCGAGGGTGTGGGCTGCTCGGAGTACTCGGGTGGCGGTGGTTCGGATGGTGTCGGCGTCGCAGTTGCTCCAGCCGGCGACGTAGCCGATGCTGTATGCGCTGGTGTCGAGGCCGAGGAGCCCGGCGACGATGTGGGCGACGCTCTCAGCTTCGGTCTCGGTGGTCCCGCGATGCTCGATGTGGGTTCCTTGATCCTGGTCGGTGTGGAGGAGGACGTGCCCGGCTTCGTGGAGGATGGTTTTGGCGGCTTGGGCGGGGGAGAGGTTGGCGTCAACGACGATGCGGGTGCTCCCGTCGCGGGTGGTGAATCCGTTGGCCTCGCCGGGGATCGCTTCGCGGGTTACTGTCCATCCGATTGACGTCAGGTAGTCGACGGTGGTGTCGTAGATGCCTGCTGGGTCGCCGCCGGTGAGCCGGTGGCCCAGTTCGGCGGGGTCGGGCTGTGTGGGGTCGATAAGGTCGGTTTGTGCCCGGTCGAACACGGACAGGATGGGGAAGTAGGTGAGGGTCTTTTCGCTGTTCTCGCTTGGTTCGGCCTGCTCGCCTTCACCTGAGTCGTCGCTACTGAGTTTCTTCTGCCGGAATCCGAAGATCCGGATCCCGCGTTCTCCTTTGCGCACCTGTCGTCCGAGTTGCTGCCATTTGCGGAATCCGGCTATGTGGGTAGCGGTGGGGCACTGGGTGAGGATCAGGACGAGGTTATTGAACGAGTACTGATGAAACGCCTGGACGAAAGTCAGGTACCGCTCCCATTCGCCGCTGTCGCGCAGTTTTTCGATTTCGGTCACGATCGATGCCTGCAGCTCTTCGGCCTGGGCGCGACGCTCCTCGGGGCACGTGCGGGGCCCGCTGTTCTTGACCTTGCGCATTGCTTTCTCCTCTCAAACACCCCTCACGTTTCTTTGCCGTGAAGGCGGTTTACCGCCGCTAGGGCGAGCTGGCGGGAGTGCAAGCGACCGTGGAATACCGAGGGAGCGCAGCGAGGAAGGATATGCCGCGAAAGCGCTTGCATGAAGGCTGGCCGACCGTATGCTGCCGAAGGCTTCACGGCAAAAAAATGGTCATCTCCGATGGCAACAGTCGGCCGGTGCGCCGGTCGTCCTTTAGCCGGCGCGGGCTCCGTCCCGTGCCGGCGGCGATCTGAGCTGGACCGGGCGCACGCAAGCGCGATCAGCGTGCCCTGAGTAGCTCGGCGCGCTGGTCGCGCTCAGTCGGTGGGTGGGTGGCCGCCTTGGCTAGTCGAGTACCTCGCAGTCGAGGCAGATCGGGGCGAGTACGGTTCCGCCGAGACGGTGCAACATGCCGTTCGACGGACAGAAGAGCTCTCGGGTTCGCACTTGCACGAGACCCTGGGCTGGCCACGTTTCGTTTTGGGTCAGCTCACCCGCGTGCTCGTGGTCGGGGTCCTCGTGAAGGTCCCATTCGACGCGCTCCCACGCGAGCACGATGAGGTAGGCGTGCGCGTACTCGTCGCCGTAGTCCTCGAATTCCCCGGCGCCGGGTTTGCCGTAGCCGGTGCCGCGTTCGGGGAGGTAGCAGGAATCGGTGACGTACCGGTAGGTGGTGGCCTGGTCGGGGAGGTCGCTGGCAAGCATCCACTCTTCACGGATGCACTGGGCTTGGATCAGGTCGACGGCGGCCGCGACCTTCGGGGGAAGCGGGATGGTGGGCGGTTCGGTGGTCATGGGGCCCTCCTCGGGGCTGGTGGTATGCGTGTGGAGGGTGCGGGGCCGGCCTCCGTGGCGGCCCCGCACCCGGGCTGGTCAGATCGACCGGAGCATGGCGATGATCGGCAGGAACGCCGGGTGCACGCTCAGTGTGGCCACCACGGCGTCGACGACCTCGGAGGAGGGCTTCTGCCCGATGGCGTCGGTGACGGCCTGGGCCTGCTCGTCGCTGAGTCCCTGGGTATCGCCCTCGGCGTCGGCGGTCAGCGCGAGGGCGGAGCCGAACAGGGCGGCGGAGTGCCCGAGCGCGTGGGCGATGATCGTCAGCGGCAGGTTAAACGGCGCCCCGTTGATCGCGCCCTCATCGTCCACGTACAGGTCGATGCCGTCGCGGCAGCGAACCACGTCGAAGTTTCGTGCGCCGATCGCCTGCTGAATCGCTTTCCACGTCTGGTCGGCTGGCACGGCGACATGCTGCAGCTGGTCGGCTTCGATAAGGATGCCCCGGTGGGTGGCGGTGTCGGTGGTGGTCATGGTGTCTCTCCTCAGTGGTCGAAAGTGGTGGGTTCGGTGACGGTGTAGCCGGGGAAGATTCCGTCGGCCATCAGCGCGAGCTCCTCGATGGTGGAGTTCATGGCGTCGTGCTCGTCGAACGGGATCAGGCCGGAGGCCCAGTTGGCGCCGTGCTGCTTGTCGAGCCACTTGGAAGCCAGCTCGACGTCGGTTGCGGCGGTGATGGTGTCGCCGTCTGGTGTGGTGAGGATCAGCACGGCGCCTCCTAGTTTTCGGGGAGGGTGAATCCGTGGGTGCCCTCGAAGTAGGCCCGGGCCGTGGGGTTGGTCTTGATCGCCGCCCATGCCTCGGGGGACACGACGTAGGCCGGGTCGCCGTCGGCATCGGTGAACGCGACGGCGGTGCGCGCGTCGAGCACGGTTCCGGCCACGGGGCAGGTGATGACCCGCCCCACGAGATAGGCGACCATGTGGCCGCGCACGATGTTTTCAAGGGTTGTGCTCATGGGTTCTCTCTCCCTCAACCGATTTTTTTGCCTGTCTGGCAAGCGCAGCGATTGAGAGCGGACGGCCCGTAGCGCGCGCCGATTCGGGCGAAATAAGCCCGTCAGGGCGCGTCCGAATCGGTGGGCACGAAGGGCCGGGAGCGAACTATCGTGAAGTGGCCAGACAGACGGAAAAATGACGACGAGGCAGTGCCGCCGCGGGCGGCTCCATTCCGGCCAGGGCAGTGCGCCGGCGGCGCCGGCGTTCCTTCTACGGCTCCCTACTGGTCTGCTTTCGTTCTAATACCAGGGTGAAACTGTTCTGATATCGGGCGGAGGGTCCGGCCTCCGTGCCGGGGCCGGGGGAGTGGTCCCGGCGTGACAGTAGTGGGGGACTGCCACGCCGGGGGTCGGCTACTCCTCGAATTCGTGGAAGTCATCGCCGCGCCGAGCAGGCTGCGGCGGGTGACGCTCAGCCCGTCGAGGTCGAGCCGGTCGACGAGGACGACACCGAGGGGATTGACCGGTCAGCATGTCCTTCGTGGCCCGGACCTCGCTTCGACGCGCCGCGGTTGAATCCGCTCGAACGGGATGATGGCCGCCAGAGTTGATAGCACGCTAGCGTGCTATCAACTCTTGTGGAGGAACGATGACAGCGATCGACAGCAGGCCCCCAAAGAAGCGTGATGTCGCTGTTCAATTGAACACTCGCGTGTCGCTTGATTACCGCGAGTTGCTGGACGAGGTGGTGGCCCGTGAGGGAATCAGCTTGCGGGCGGCGGTCGAAACCGCTATTCGAACCACGTGGGGGAGCGGGGCGCAGAAGGCGGATCCGTCGTGAGCGCCATCGAACCGGCGGTCCCCCGAATTCCGCGCGACCGCCTGAAGGCTCTGAATTTCGCTGCAGCTCAAGAGCAGGACGACAGCAATCCCCTCGTGGGCTACAGCGCCCGTGTATGGGCTCAAGTATCTCTGCCGTACCGCGACCCGGGCGACGTTCCGTATTGGACTCGGAAGAACGGCGATGTCGAGCTGACGATGCGTCCTGCTCTTCTGTCGAATCCGGACGGCTCGAAGTACGAAGGATTCGCGTACGGGTTGCTGCCACGACATGCGCTCACCTGGATCGCGACTGAGGCGGTCCGCACGCAGAGCCCGGTGCTTCAGCTGGGCTCGAGCATGAATACGTTCATGCAGAAGATCGGGCTGGCTAAGGGCGGCCGCGATGCGAAGCGGCTCACCGAGCAGCTGCAGCGCTTGTTCGGTTCGCAGCTGTTCGTGCGTGGGCTGGCGATGAACGAGAGCGGCCGCGGGGAGATGGTGAAGTACTTCCAGATCGCCGACACCGTCCAGTTGTGGTTCTCGAAAGAAGTCGGTGACGAGAACAAGGGATTGTGGTCATCGTCGGTGACCTTATCGGAGTCGTTCTACCGGTCGATCGTTGATGCGCCGGTTCCAGTGCATCTGGAGGCGATGCGAGCGTTGGGTTCGTCACCGATGCGGCTCGATATCTATTTATGGGCGACGTACCGGGTGTTCACCCTGACGCGTCCGGCGAAGATTCGCTGGACAGAGCTGAATGATCAGTTCGGTGGCCAGTACGGGTCAATACGTCAGTTCAAGGCGGCTTTCATAAAGAATTTGCACGAAGTGAAACTGGTGTATCCCGAGTTGAACGTCGAGGTGACTCAGGAGTTTCTGGTGCTACGCCCTTCGCGCCCGCATATTCCGCCGACAAAGCGAAGAGTGGAGCTGCTTTAGTCCTCGGCAAACGGCGGCGATGCTGCTGAACATGTCACTAGGTACCCAGGGTGAGCCCCGTCACTAACTACCCACTCGTCGTCACCAGTTACCCACCCGTCAGCTTCTGTTACGAGTCCACATTTGCGCCGTGAGGCCCTCAAGGGGCGCTCGGCGTTCAGGATGATGCAAAGCAGGGTCTAAGGGCCCTGAGACGGCCTGCGATGGGCAGTTGGCAGATTCTATGTCGAGGCGTCAGGTCGCAGATGCGATGTAAGTTGCAGACTCTCTGTCGCTCAAGCTCAGGGATCGGAGCCCCTCGGTTCGAGGCCCACTGTCACCAATCACCCACGGTGATGTCACGACTTACCCACGGCTTCGTCACCCAATACCCACGTCTGTCACCAAATACCCACGGTATTAGCGGGGGGTGTCTGGTGACGTTGAGGGGTCGAAATACACACCTTCGTCTGCGTTACCAGATACCCACGATCTGCTGGCAGACTGCGTCACCAACTACCCATAGCTGGATGCTTGAGCAGGCGATCGCCGACCTTGCTCCTTCGCGTCATCAAATGCCCACGATATAGAGCCCGGCGGCTGTGGGTACTTGGTGACGGCTGATTGAGCGGCAGGTCTAGCTGCTGGGAAGCGCTGCAGCCGCGTTTGGCCTAGGCAACGTCGCCCAACGTCCAGCGGCTCCCTGGTCGGAGGTAGCCGGCCTCGACGTAGTGTCGCGCCTCCCTATGGTTGGCTAGACCGTCGGCGGACCGTGGGTATCTGGGCCAGGTCCGCTCTCCAAAGCCGTCGTCGCGGAACAATGGTCTGGCTGACACGTGGGGACGGGTGGCGCGTTGCCGGGGGCTGCTGTGCATCGTGTCGTATTCTGCGAGCCACCATGCCCACACTTCCCGCTCGAGAGCGTACCGTCGAGCGCGAGCCGCCAACGTTCCCAGTACTCCGATCGCGCGTGCCGCCGCGTCGCGGAGATCTCGAACTGACCTCACCCAGCCACTTCCCCGTTTGATGACCAGCCGTGAGTGCCTGAGACGGCTGAGAGCTGTCGCGGCCGTTCGTCTGTCTAGCCCAAGCAAACGGGCGGCTCCATCGACTGTGATCGCGTCTACCTGATCGCGGAGCTCCGCGTAGACGCGACCCGCGGTGTGACCATAGCCAGCTCGCGTGAAGAGGTCGTGCCGGCCGTCAGTGAGGAGGTGGGTGAGCTTGTCGAGAATGACCGTGCGAAGGCTGAAGAGTTGGCCCGGGGGGCGGGGGTTCTTAGGTGGTTGTGACCGGACTTTGTCGGATGGTGTGGAAAAGTCCGGGGTAACCCTGAATTCGCGCGCGTTGGGACCATCTGCAGTTCGGACGGTCTCGATCCATCCGTCTGCGGTGAGAGTTGCGAGGGCGCGGTTGACTGTGGTGCGGCCGATGCCGGCGAGCAGGGCGAGGTCGCGGATTGAGGCACCGACGGTCGTTTTGCCGGTGTGCACGCTGAGGTAGGTCAGAGCGAGAAGGACGGAACGTTCGCTGACGGCCGCTTCGGTGCGTCCCCATCGGCCGGGGCTTGCGCTCAGGCGCTGCAGGAGCGCCTGAGCGGTAGCCATGATGGTGTCGAGCTGGGTGAGGTCGTTGATTCGGGTGTCGGCCGGCAGGCTGCTGCGGAACGATGCGATTTCCTGCGCCTTGACCCATTGCCGGTGGAGGCGCTCTGTGGCTTCTCGGGTTGCTCGTGGGCGACGCGTTCCGCGGCCGGTGTTCTTAGTGCGGTAGTGCTCCATGCCGGGGGCGGTGCGGGCGGCGTGCTCGATGTCACTGGTGGTCCAGCCGGCCGTTGCAGCGGCCAGGAGGCACATGAATCCAGTCCAGGAGGGATTGCTGCCACCTCGGACGGTGGCCATGTGGGATTGGCCCCAGGCGGTGAGTTTTCGATGGGGCCTGTGGTCATTGGTGGGTCCCGAGGGGCTGCTCTGTTCGGTCCTGGTGTTGGGGGCGGTGTCCTCGAGGGCTGCTGTGAGTGCTGTGAGCGCTGCACGCTCGGCGGTAGCGTCAAGAAGGCTGTCGATGGCGCCTCGAAGGACTCTGGAGTGGCTTCCGTTGCGGTGGGGCGATAGGGGCGGTCGGGCGGCGCCTTCGCGGGCGTTAAGGAGCATGCCGTGGTCGAGGCTTCGGTAGTGGGCGCGGGCGGCGGTTGCCAGGGCGGCGGTTGCGCGGGCAGGGAGGCCGCCTTGGGGGGCGATCCAGATGTGCCGGCCGCCGGACGCGGACGATTCGCAGACCAGGTGCGGGATGTTGTGGGTGGTAAGGAGGGTGCTGAGGGCGTCGCAGTCATCGGCTGCGGTCTCGGGTTCGTCGATCTTGGCATCGAAGTCGAAGCAGAGAAGCCGGAATGTGCCCTGCTCGTCGGCGAGTCTCATGCACCAGGGGGTACTGGGTATATGCGGGCTTAGGCGGTGCAGGTGGGGGTATTCGTTGGCGTGGAGCTGGCCGTCGGCTTCGCGGACCATAATGCGGACTTGGTCGCGGGGGCTGACCTTGCGGGTCAGCTGCCAGGCGGTGAGGGTATCTTGTGACGGGTGGGTATTTGGTGACACACCGCCCGGCTGTGCAGCATTATTTGGGGGTTGGCGCGTTACGATGGGGTTACCTCCACTCCGGTGGGTGGGTACGGCAATGGCCCGGATATGATCCGGTCTTTGCTGGTAGATCGGCCGCGGTACCTGTTCGGGTCGCCAAACTTTTCGCAGGTTCGTGGCTGAGAGGCTTTGGCCCGTCGCTTTGCGGCGGGCCGCTTCTTGTTAAGCGGCTGTGACGCGGGCCTCCTTGGGTAGGGGGCGCACGCGGTCGGTTGCCGCTGCGAGCTGTAGGACGTGGGTATTTGGTGACACGCCGGTGTTGCCGCTGTGCTCAGTTGTGGCGGAGCCTACAATCCTGAACATAGAGAGACCTCCCGTGAGGGTTGGTTGATCTGGTTGAGCTCGAGCCATCGTGCCTGGAAGCTGGTTGGTTCGAGCTTGTTATTGGGAGATGCCCGTCGCGGTTGCGGCGGGCTCTTTCGTTTAAGCCACCTCTGAGATCGGCAACTCCTGGTAGCGGGGCACGATGGGGGACTGGGGGGCGAGCTCGGCCATGCCGACCTCGCGGGCGAGGACCGAGGCGATGTAGTCGTTGACGCTCATCCCTCGGGCTTCGGCTTTTTCGCGGACAGCTTCGCCGAGGGGGGTGGCGACACGGGAGATGAGTGCTTGGCGGTCGCCTTTACTTTGCCGGCCGCCTCGGTATCGCTGGCTAGTCATGGCATTGAATCTATGGGCGTTAAGAATCAGATTCTGTGAGGGCGGCCGGTGTGTCGACGGTTTTCTGAATCTGATTCTTAATCGCTTGGGCGCGCTCGAGCCGCACGAGTCAACTGTCCACCGTTGAGGAGTCGCAGTTCCGGTTAGGGGGCTGAGGTCGACTTCTGGTTGCTGTAGTCGTGCAGGGCCTGTCGCAGCTGCGATTTTTGGACGACCCAGCGGCTTCCGACGTGGAAGGCGGGAATCACGCCAGATTCCATCCACCGGTAGACGGTTGGTTTGGACTTCGAGAATAAGGTCATGAGGTCGCGGTAGGTGAGCTCGTCGTTGAGGCTCTGTAGCACGTCCACTTGCGGGACGGGGGTCTGGGGGGCACGGCTGTTGGTGGTGGCAAGCCAGGCGCGCACTTCGTCCCGGAAGATCACCCAACTGCGCTCGATTTGGTAGGCGGGGATGACTCCGTTGGACAGCCGGGTGAAGACGGTGACGCGTCCCACGCTGAGGATCTTGGCTACCTGTACGGTCGTCAAGGTTGGCGGATAGGACGCCCAGTAGGCGTCTTCCTCGTCGGCGGGGGGCGGGTGTGTCATGAGTCGTCCGGTCTCGGTTGTAGGAGATGCGGTCAGAGTTGTGGCACAGCTGACGTTCGTCCATGGCGTGGCCAGGTCGTGGCTCGTATTGAGTATCATCCCAGGATCGGTTCTCGGGCGCCCGGTCCGAAACGCACTTTTGGACACATCGTCCCAACTGTGGACTGCGTGCAGGCCGCGGGCTGATGCTTTCGGTTCTTCTCATCAGTAGTTCCTTGTGCAGCTGTCGGCGGGGCATAGCTCGACACCGAAGAGGGCGAAGAACTTCTCTGGGTCGATGAATCCGGCGACGGGTGCGCCGAGCGTCTCTGAGGTGGGCAGGGTGGCCACCTGGGGGTCGGTGTTCCCATCGACGTTGATGCGGATATCGAGGTGGCAGCCGGTTGAGGGGCCTTCGTTGCCGGTGAGGGCGATTTGCTGGCCAGCGGTCACGGCGTCGCCTACCTTCACGGTGACATCGGCGAGGTCCATGTGCAGGTAGGAGACGGTGTAGCCGGCGGGGGACTTGATGGACACCTGGTAGCCCTCGACGAGCGCTACGGTGCCGTTCTCGATCGAGTAGATGGGGTCTTTGCAGTTGCCGGGCCAGTGCTGGAGGTCATCGGCGGCGTGCCAGCTGGATGCGCCGCCTGTGGGTGCTCCGCGGGGGCCGAAGTCGTCGGTCATGTTGAAGCCGGGGGAGAGGGGCAGCACGACGCTGCCGCTGGCGCATCCGGTGCCGGTGGGGCCTCCCGAGAGCGCGGACACGATGGCGTCGGCTGGCTCGAAGAACGGTGCGTAGTAGAACGGGTCTGCGTTGCCCTGGATCTTGTGGATGGTGAGGGTGGGTTCGAGGTTCTGCCAGTCGGCCACGCCGACGAGCCGCTGGAAGAACGACGTGGCGGCGTAGGTCGGGTCCATGGCCTGCTCTCGCGTGCCCCAGGTGCCTAGGCACCACTGTTGCTGGAAGAGCCCCACCGAGCAGGTGGGGGTGCCGTCCGGGTTGGTGACGCCGTTGCCCTCGTCGCCGTAGTCGAGGTTCACGAGCGTGCTCTCACCGATGGCCGTCATGACGCCGATGACCTGCGCTTTACGGTCGAGGCCGAGCGCGGAGGCGGCGTTCATGATGTACGCGGCGTTCTTGAGCTGGTCGCCCTGGAATCCAGCGACCGGCTCGGTGGGCACCTTCTCGGGGTCGATCGCGTTCGCGGCCGCGGCCGCGGCCGCGGCGCACGATGCAGCTGCGCCGCCTCCGGTGAACACGAGCACGACGAGCAGGAAGAGCGTGGCGAGCACGATGAGGGGTGCGCCGATGAAGATCAGCGCCTCCGTGCCCTTGCTCTGCTCCTCCATGGGCTACGCCTGCGCGGGCCGGATTCGGTCAGCGAGCCACGGCGCATCCGGGCCGGTACGGCTCAGGCTCACGTTGTAGGGGCCGGCGTCGGTGGGAACCTCGACAATCAGCGCCACCTCCGTGGAGCCGTCGAGGATCTTGCCGGCGCCGGTGACCTGGTGCACGGGCACCTTCGCCGGGTCGGTGCCCTCGTAGGCGGCCGCACCGGCCTGGCTCATCAGCGGGTAGAGGTTGTTCATCCACGTCTCCGGGTCAAGCGTCGGCTGCGCGAACGTGGCGACCACTTTCTCGGCTGCAGTGAGCGCCGATTTTTGGCTGTCGTCGCCGGCCTCGGGTACGGGGATGACTGTGGCGTCGTCGACGGGCGGCGTGGGGTTGGGGCTCGTGGACGCGTTCGGCGCCGCGGTGATGGTGCTGGTTGACCTCGTGTTGTCCACGGGGTCTGCGACGCATCCGGTGAGGGCGAGCGCTGCGATCAGGGGCAGCGCTGCGGCGGCGCGGTTCACAGGCCGTCCGCCACCGTGGCGGTGACCTGGAGCCACGCTTCTCGGGTGGCCGGCGCCAGGGCGTCGAAGTTCAGAGTGCCGCCGTCGACCAGCGCGTCGTCCTGGGGCACGTGGTGCACGGCGCGGGTGAGCGAGTGGAAGTGCGAGTCGAGGCGGCGGACGAGCTGCGGATCGGCCACTTTCGAGGGGGAGGCGAGCACGGTGACGGCGTTGCGCACCTTGTCCTCGTGGCCCTTCTCGTAGAGGCCGTCGACGAGCCAGGCGGCTGAGTTGGCGGTGTCCTCGCGGATGGTGGAGACGATGACCACCTGGTCGGCGGCGGCGAGGGCGGCTTCCCAGTTCGAGGCGCGCATGTTGTTGCCGGTGTCAACGACGATGACGCGGTAGAAGCGGCTGAGGGTCTGGTGTAGGTTCTCGAAGGCGCCGGCGTCGATCGTGCTCGAGGCGGCTGCGTCCTCGTCGGAGGCGAGTACGTCGAACTGGGTGGGGTTCTGGGCCCGCACGTAGTTGTCGAGGTCGCCGACCCGGGCGTTGCGAATGTCGTTGAAGCGGTCGAGATCTCGCAGGAGGTCAACGGCCGTGTTCTGGTGGCGGGCCGGCTGGGCGCGCCACCCGAGCGTGCCTCGCGTCTCGTTGTTGTCCCAGGCGAGCACGGAGCCGCCACGGTGGATGCCGAACGTGGCCGACAGGAGCATGGTCGAGGTCGTCTTGTGCGCCCCGCCCTTGGGGTTAATGACAACGATCGTGCGCGGGCCGCTGAGGCTGCGCGAGACGCGCTCGATGGCGGCGCGGTGGGCGAGCTCGAAAGCACCGGGGGCGGGTCTAATGAGACCGCCGGTGAGTTTGCGGACTGCGCTTTGCCAGCCCGTCGTCGCCGGCCCGATTGGGGCGGGCGGGCGGGACTGCAGAAGGTCATCAAGTGTTGGCCGCGGCCGACGCACAGCCATCTGTGACGTTGGGGACTCCAATGCCGCCCGTGAAATGTCGGCGTGTGCCAATGTGGGCGCCCCGGTCGGCTCTACGGCTCCAGCGGTGTCCAGTCCCGACAGGGGTTCGATGTGTCCGTCAGGGTGCACTGCAAGGTCTTGTTCGCCGAACGGGTCACGTGTGTGAAGCCGGACGGGGCGCCCGAATTCGATCGCCGTTGCGGTAACGAGAGCCACGATCTCCGCACGGACGGCAGAGTCCGTTGCGCCTGAGACATCCTGCACGTGCCCGTTGACGGAGACGGTCCCAGTTGCGTCAGCTTTCACTGTGGCCTCGATCTTGGGGAAGGTCGGAACGGGGAGGTTCATGGGTTCGAGCGTAACCGAACATAGGCATATGCGTATCATTGCGTGCGGTTGGGTTTGCTTCAGGTAATGTGAGTGTCGCGCCTCGGAGCACCCCTCAACGGGGGGTGTTAGGTCATGTTCTACCAGTGTCGAGATTGATGCAAGGAACACGAGCTTCGTCAAATCAAGTCTCAAATGCGAAGGGGGTCATCTTGCCGACTGGAAATCCGTGGCTTGCTGATCAGGATCAAGCGACAGAAAACGGCGGGCCATCAGGGCAGGCACTGAGCCCGCAGAGCACCCGAACCGGGGTGTCGTCTCCGCAGCCGGGTATTCGCACACCGAACGTGGTAGATCGCCTGCCGCGCCGTGATGTGGTGTGGCCCGCCACGATTTGGTGGCTGGGTGCGCACGGGGGCGCGGGGGAGTCGACCCTCGCGACGCTCGCCGCTGGTTCTCGCCCGGCTGGGCACGCGTGGCCGATCCCGATTACGCCGGGCACGATGCATCGTGTGGTGCTGGTGGCGCGCAGCAACTACGCCGGTATCAGCGCTGCACGCCTCGCCGCCACCGAATGGGCGTCCAGCGCTTTGAGTGACGGGATTGACCTAGCCGGACTCGTGGTCATTGCTGACGCTCCCGGCCGTATCCCGAAGCCACTGCGTGACTTCGAGCGAATTGTTGCCGGCGGGGTACCGCACATGTGGCGTCTGCCGTGGATCGATGCCTGGCGCGTCGGCCCAGTTGATTCTCGCTCGCCACTGCCTAAAGAGTTCCGCCAGCTGTTCTCCGATCTTCAGATCACAACCTCGAGCACTCCTGCTCACCACTGAAAGGACATGCCTTGTCTCTCTCGCTCGTAGCTGCACACGTGCTCACCGCGGCCGGCCAGTACCCCAGCTTGCTGCCCGATCCTGACCCGGTAGCGCCTCCCGGATTCGAGGGCGTGGCCACAATCCTCAGCTGGGCCAAGTGGGTCGGCCTGATCGCCGCCATCCTCGCTCTGATCGCCGTGGCCGTGATGTTTATGTTCAACTCCCGCCGCGGTGAGGGCGGCGAGCACATCAAGACCTTCGTGGCCATCCTGATCGGCGTGATGATCATCGGCGCCGCGACCGCCCTCGTCGGATTCCTCTCCGGTTCATAGACCACCGCACCTCTGCCGAAGGAAAACACGAATGAGCAGCACCGAGACCAAAAGCCCGTTCAGGAGCCGCGGATTCATCGCCGCGGCCGTCGTGGTCGGGATCATCGTCCTGGCCGGAATCATCGCGCTCGTCACGTCACTCACCCGCGGCGGCGACCCAGTGACCACCGCAGCGCCGACAGCTGCGGCGAGCACCGAACCAAGCTCGGCAGATGCCAGCGTCTGCGGCCTGGAGGGGTTCGAGGAAGAGAGCAGCCTGACCACTGCGCCCGAGAACGAGTGGGAGCTCGTGGGCACAATGGCGGCGCCCGCTGAAGGGTCGGACGCTGGCCCGGGGGAGGTCGATGGCACGTTCCGCTCCTGCTACGCCCATACGGCCGAGGGAGCGCTGTTCGCTGTCGTCGGCTACGTGGCTGTGAGTTCGGACGCACGGAACGCATCACGGCTTTACGAGCTGCTGGCTGCCGGCGACGTCCGTGACGAACTGGAGGCCACCCCCCAGGAGGGCGAACCGTCCACGGAGCGGTTGCAGGTGGCTGGCTTCAAGGTGAACAGCTACACGGCCGAAGAGGCGACCATCGACGTGGCCTGGTCCTCCACCACGCAACAGGGCGCGCTGATCAGCCTGCCGATGGTGGTGCGGTGGGAGGACGGTGACTGGAGACTGCTCATTTCCGACGCGGGACTCCCGTACGCGCCGACGCAGATCCAGAACCTCGGAGGCTACATCCCGTGGGCGGGGGTCTGATTTTGGCGGCTAAGCCCAGCCCATGCGATAACCCGCTCTACGTCGCAACGCACTTTCAGGAGTGCGCGTCGAGCGGTGTCGGCGACATCATCTCGCAGGCGTCGAATGACGCCGTGCAGGAGCTGATGAACCGTGTGCTGGAGGGGCTGGGGAAGGCTCTGGCGAGTATCGGGACGATGTGGGTCAACGTGCCCACGCCGGTGCTGACCGCCGGCAACGGCACGGGCGTGCTCCCCACGAACAACCCCGGCTCCGAACAGTTCTCGACGATCCTCTCGTACGTGACGTTCATCGGCTTGGCGATCGCCATCCTGTCGATCGTCGCTCTCGGTGCCCTCATCACGTTGCAGTCGCGGCGCGGCGAGGGCATCCGCAACGCCGGCAAGCTCGGCGTGATCTTCATCGCCGTCCTGCTCATCTCCGGCGCATCTGCTGTCGTCGGCGGGTTGCTCTCTGCGAGGGCTCCGGAAGGGTCGTCATCGACGGTCGGGTTTCTGCAGAATGCGCTCTGGTACTGGGTGGGCGGCCTGGCGATCCTGTCTGTGATCATCGCCGGCGTGCGGATGGTGTGGGAACAGCGCGCGCAGCCGGGCAAGGACCTGATCCAGTCGCTCGTTACTCTCGTGGTGGTCTCCGGCACCGGCCTCGGCATCATCATCCTCGCGACGACGGCGGCCGACGAGTTCTCGGTGTGGATTCTTCAAGGCTCGACCGGGTGCGACGTGTCTGCGGCCGGTAGCCAGTGCTTCGGGACGAACATGGCCGCGCTGATCACGTTGACCTCCACGTCGCCTATCGGCGTGATCGGCGTGCTCATCCTCGGCTCGATCGCGCTGCTGATGACCTACGTGCAAGTTGCCCTGATGGTCATCCGAGGTGGCCTGCTCGTGGTGCTCGCGGGCGCGTTGCCGTTGACGGCGAGCTTCACCAACACGCAGATGGGCAAGCAGTGGTTCGGGAAGATGATCGGCTGGACGCTCGCCTTCATCCTCTACAAGCCTGCGGCCGCGTTGATCTACGCGGCCGCGTTCAGTCTCGCCGGCACAGGCGCCTTTCAAGAAGACGGTGGCGGCATCTACTCGATCCTCACCGGCCTCGCACTCATGCTTATGGCGCTGATCGCACTGCCGGCGCTGATGAAGTTCGTTGCGCCGATGACGGGAGCGACGGCCGGTGGCGGTGCCGCGGGCGCAGCCCTTGCCGGTGCCGCCGCACTGGCCGGAGGCGAGGTCGCCAGCGGAGCCGTCCGCACGATGAGCAGCTCCGGTAACAGCGGCGGAGGGGTCGGCGGTGGCGGCGGCAACGCTGATGCGAGCCCCAGCGGAGCAACCACGGCGGGCAGGGGTAGTCGCGCGCCGGTCCCGTCACCTGCTGGCGCAGGTGCCAGCGCCGGAGCCGGCGGCGGCGCCGCGAGCGCCGGGGCATCAGGTGGGGGTGCTGCTGCGGGCGCAGGCGCGGGTGCCGCTGCGGGCGGTGCTGCTGCGGGCGCGGGTGCCGGCACCGCTGCGGCTGGGCCCGCTGCCCCGGTTGTGATAGGGGCACAGATGGTCAAGGAGCGAGCCAAGGCCGTAGGTGATGCCGCTCAAGGTGCGGTCCAGTCGGCCGCGGATGATTCAACGGGAGCATAGGGAGTTCGTGCGATGACAACGACAGATGGTGCGCCCCCGGCGTACGGGAATTGGACCAAGCCCAAGACGGCCGGGCTGCTCGGCCTGGGGACGATCGGAACCGCGATCCTGTTCTTCGGGGCGGGGTTCAGTGTGATCGTGACGATGGTTTCGACCATCGTCAACGGTCTGCTCACCGCTCTGGTGTTCGGGCTGTTTCTTCTGACGGTTTCCGTCAAGGACAAGCACGGTCAGAGTCTGCTGATGCGGGCCACAACACGGGTGGGATGGATGGCTACGAAGAGCAAGGGATCGAACATCTATCGGTCGGGGCCGCTTGGCCGCGCCGAGT
The DNA here is from genome assembly GCF_013205105.1 of Herbiconiux sp. VKM Ac-2851. Classification (NCBI taxonomy): domain Bacteria; kingdom Bacillati; phylum Actinomycetota; class Actinomycetes; order Micrococcales; family Microbacteriaceae; genus Herbiconiux; species Herbiconiux sp. VKM Ac-2851. Next base: position 49,423 of record NZ_JABMLJ010000005.1, read on the forward strand.
GGGGTACGACGCAGCTGCCCGGCCTGGCCGCGGGGTCGCGGCTGACCGAGTGGCGCGACAGCTACAACCGGCCGTTCGCGCTGGTGCAGGTGCCGAACACGTCGGACTTCACGGTCGTCATTGGCACCGAGCCGGATGGTGCCGCGCTTGTCGACCGCGAGCAGGTTGATGTGTGGGTGGCCGAGTGGGGTATGTGGCTGGCCAACCTCGGGGATGAGCCCGGCATCGAGGCGGTGTCGGTGACGGTCGAGACGGCACCTGACACCGGTACAAGGCTGCGACGCGAGGTGAGTTCGCGCATTGACCCGAACGCCCCCGAGTTCGCCAGGAGCATCCTCAACGACCTGGTGGAGCATTACCCGGCCGGATCGGCCACAATCAAGGCGTACGTGGCCATCACGTTCAACGCGGCCGCGCGGGCCGGTGGCAAGAAGCGCACCCCGGACGAGATGGGGCGTGAGCTCGCCTCACGGCTTCCCGGCCTCACTCAAGGGCTCTCCGCCACCGGCGCCGGGGCGACGCACCCGCTGAGCGCCCAGGAGCTCTGCGAGGTCATCCGCGTGGCCTACGACCCCGCGGCCGCCCGGCTGATCGATGACGCCAACGCGGCGGGCGAGCCTCCCGAGCTGTACTGGCCAGAGGTCGGGCCGACCGCTCATCAGGCCAACTGGGACACCTACCGGCACGACTCCGCGCTGTCGGTGACGTGGATGATGAGCGGCGGCCCGCGCGGCAACGTGCCGTCGAGCATCCTGGCCAGGCTGCTCGCACCTCACCGCGACGTCGCCCGGAAGCGGATCACGCTGCTGTACCGCCCGATCGACGCGGCCAAGGCGGCCGCGCTCGTCGAGGCGGATGCGCGTGCGGCGATGTTCAACCTCCAGTCCTCGAATAAGCCCACTGCTCGGAGCGTTACCGCGACGAAGTATGCACTGGCGACCGCTCAGGAGGAGGCGTCCGGGGCGGGACTGGTGAACTTCGGCATGCTCGTCACCGCTACGGTGACGGATGCCGCGCAGGAGGCCGACGCGAAAGCGGCGATCGACAGCCTGTCGGCCACCGCACGGCTGCGGCTGCGCGTCGTCCACGGCTCGCAGGACTCCGCATTCGCGGCGGCACTGCCGCTCGGCTTGGTGCTGCCGAAGCATCTCCGCATCCCCACTGAGGTCAGGGAGCAGCTGTAATGCCCGCGATCGACAACACCCGTCGCAAGATCCGCGCGTCGAAGCCGAAGGAACTCGCGCCCGCCAAGCCGTCGAAGGCCGACCGCGAACGGGAGAAAAAGCCCGCAGTGAAGCGGCCCGGGCCTCGCGGGTGGCTGGGTCGTGCTCGAGGTGAGGCGTCCGTCATCCAGCCCGTCGACGAGTGGCGCGGAACCACCGTGCAGGTCTGCGGTCTGCACCCGTTCTCGGTTGGCACGGGAACTCCGATGATCGGTGTTCCGTTGGGGTTGCAGCTGTTCACGGGCGCGACCGTGTGCGCCGACCCGATTTCGTGGTTCCAGGACGCCGGACTCATCTCCAACCCCTCGGTGTTCGTCCTCGGCCTTCCCGGCCTGGGCAAGTCGACCCTGATCCGCCGCATGGCCGCGGGCGGTGCCGGGCTCGGTAATCTGCCCCTGGTGCTGGGTGATCTGAAACCCGACTACGTGGACATGATCAAGGCCCTTGGCGGCCAGGTCATCACCCTTGGCCGCGGCCGCGGCCACCTCAACATCCTCGACCCCGGCGAAGCCACAGCGGCCGCCAAGCGGCTGCGAGCTGCCGGCAAGGAGAAAGAGCGAGCGATTGTCCTAGCGGACGCGCACGGGCGCCGGCACACGATGGTGTCGGCGCTGCTGACGATCCTGCGGAAGAACCCACCCTCCGCCCGCGAAGAGGCGATCATCGACCGGGCGCTGAAAGTGCTCGACGAGCGGGCGGCCGGCGTCCCCGTGCTCGGTGACCTGCTGGCGGTCATCCAGGAGGCCCCGCCCGAAGTGCGCGCGGTCGCTCTCGACCGTGGCGACGACGACCGCTACCGGCGCATCACCGAAGAGCTGGAAGCGTCGCTGATCAGCCTCACCACGGGCGGCCGCCTGGGAGAGACATTCGCCCACCACACCGATGTGCCGATGATGCGCGACCGCCCCGTGGTCTACGACGTGTCCTCGATCGACGACTCCGACACCGACATGCAGGCCGCGATCCTGCTCGCCTGCTGGTCTGCCGGCTTCGGCACGGTCAACATCGCGAACGCCCTCGCTGACGCCGGGCTGGAGCCGCGGCGCCACTACCTCGTGGTGCTCGACGAGCTGTGGCGTGCCCTCCGTGCCGGTCAGGGCATGGTCGATCGCGTCGACGCGCTCACCCGCCTCAATCGGCAGCGCGGCGTCGGCCTGGCCATGATTTCCCACACCATGAGCGACCTGCTCGCCCTGCCCACCGAATCCGACCGGATGAAAGCGCGCGGCTTCGTCGAGCGCAGCGGCATGGTCATCGCGGGCGGTCTGCCCGGCGCGGAGATGCCCATGCTGACCAGCGCCGTCCCGCTGTCACGAGCAGAGCAGGAGCTGCTGGCCTCATGGCAGGACCCGGGCGCCTGGGACACCGGCGCGGGCCGCGAGGCCGAGCCTCCCGGGCGCGGCAAGTTCCTGATCAAGGTCGGTGGCCACCCGGGCATCCCCGTGAAGGTCGAGCTCATCGAAGCGGAGCGCGCGATCAACGACACGAACAAGCTCTGGCACCCGGCCGATTCGTTCCCTGAGCCTGACGAGTCCAACCCGGTGATCGGCTTGGACAGCGCCGACGAGGTGGAACGCGAATTCGAGGCGGAAGTGCCCGGGGCTGCTCGAGCAGAGGAAGGCGCAGCATGAGCACCTCGAACCGGCGCCGCGCACCCGGGCTCGAAGGATCGACGATCCTGCTCCTGGTGGGGCTAACGCTGGCGGTGCTCGTTCTCGGCACGGTGTGGGCTGCAGTGACGTGGGGGTCGAAGCTCGACGGCGTGAATCCCGACCTCAGCGGCGACCCGTTCGAGCTGTTCTTCGGAGTTCTCCGCGGCAAGGTCACCTGGCCAGGGTCGGCCACGTGGATCGCGGTGGCGGCCGCGGCGGTCATCGTCGCTCTGGGCATTCTGCTGTGGGTGGCGATCGCCCGCTCCCGATCCAAGTGGACCCGGGTCGATGAGGCCGCCCGGTTCATGGGCAAGGGGAAGGATCTCGCCTCGCTGTCGGCCAAGAACGCACGCGCCACGGCGCAGCGCCTCGGCGTCGACGGCTGGATCGGCGTCACGATCGGCGTCACCATCGTGGGCAAGCAGAAGCTCTACGCCTCCGCGGAGGACATGATCGTCATGGTGGCCGGCCCCCGGGTCGGCAAATCGACGTCGTACGTCATCCCGGCGATCGTCGACGCTCCCGGCGCCGTCGTCACGACATCGAACAAGCGCGACGTCGTGGACGCCACCCGCGACGTGCGGGCCGCGGACGGGTCGACCGTCTGGGTGTTCGATCCGCAGGGCATCGCGCGGGAGGAACCGACCTGGTGGTGGAATCCGCTGTCCTACGTCACCGACGACACCCGTGCCGCGCGCCTGGCCGCGCACTTCGCGTCGTCGACGATGACGGGCGGAGCGTCCGAGAACTCGTCCTACTTCAACCGTGCCGGCGAGAACCTGCTCGCCGGCTTCCTGCTCGCGGCCGCCCTCGATGGGCGACCGATCACGCAGATATTCACCTGGACGACACGGCCCGGCGAAATCGAGCCCGTGAAGATCCTCGAGCGCCACGGCTTCATCGGCATGGCCGACGCCGTGGCAGGCGAGGTGAACGGCGAGCCGAAGCGCCGCGACAGCGTGTACGGAACCGCGGCGCGAATGGTGGACTGCTTGAAGATCGGCAAGATAGCCAGGTGGGTGACCGCCCTCGGTGGAGACTCGGCCGCCGACCCGCGGCCGCAGTTCTCGCCGGAGGCCTTCGTGCGGAGCCGGGACACCCTTTACAGCCTGTCGATGGAGGGCCAGGGCTCGGCCGGCCCGCTCGTGACCGCGCTGACCGCGATCACTGTGGAGGCTGCCGAAGAGCTGGCCACCACTCAGCGAGGCGGCCGCCTGTCGGTGCCGATGCTCGGCGTGCTGGATGAGGCAGCCAACGTCTGCCGGTGGCGCAACCTGCCGGACCTGTACTCGCACTACGGCTCACGCGGCATCGTCCTAATGACCATCCTGCAGTCGTGGTCACAGGGCGTCGAGGTGTGGGGCCGAGAGGGCATGCGCAAGCTGTGGTCCGCATCGAATGTGAAGGTCTATGGCGGCGGTGTCGCGGAGACGGAGTTCCTTGGCGAGCTGTCGCAGCTGGTGGGCGACTACGACAAGCACACATCGTCGACGTCGGTCGGGCAAGGCCATCGGTCGACGTCGCATGAGATCCACCGGGAGCGCACTCTCGACGTGTCCGAGCTCAGCGGAATGCCCCGCGGCCGCGCCGTGGTGTTCGCATCGGGTGCGCCCGCTACGCTCATCGAAACTGTGCCGTGGATGCGCGGTCCCCATGCCGACTCGGTTCGGGCGTCGATCGCCGCGCACGATCCAGCTGGCGCCGGGGTAGCGGCAACGCCGACGCCGGTCGACCAGGCAGTTCAGGCCTGGGTTGAGGCTGGTACAGCGAGGGACGGGGAGCGGGATGACTGACTACGACGACGACCTCGACGCTGCAGAAGGTGACGATTCCGAGGTCGACGAGAGCGCCGACGCCGATGCAGGCCTCTTCTTCGGCTCTGTTGACGAGTTCGTGCGTGAGCAGCTGATCGAGGAATACCGGCGCGTCGTGGGGCCCAGCGGGCGCGCACACCGACGTTGGGCTGCGGACTGGTGGAGATATCCGGAAGCCGTCTCACGTCTCGAGGCAATTTGGCGTGCATGGGAGCATCTGCGACAAGATGGCGCCACCGGTTCAAGCGTGTGGTGGCGCGATCACCTCGACCCACACATGGCTGTATTGATGGACGTCGAGGGTCCATTCGCGGAATCGAAGGATCAGAACGACCCGGGGGAGAAGCTGCCCTACAACGCCCCGCCCCCGGGCCTGTTCCCGGATGTTCGTGCGGCGGCTCAGCGGTGAGTAGCGACGACAAGTACACCGCAAGTGCCGAGCGAGTGTTCGGAGACGCCGTGGTTTCCGTGTCGGTGTACCCGGGCGTGCCTCACGCACGCGTGTCCGGCGATTACATCAGCGTCGACCGACCCAGCCACGGGTTTGACCTCGACTTGGCTTAACGACGGGGCCTCTCAAGTTGCCTCGACGAGCTGCCGGACGAACGTTTCGCGTGCGGCTCAGTCGAAGTGTCGCGGCGATGACCAGCGGATGCGAGGCGGCACAACGTGCTTCTCATTGATGCCGAGCCACACCGCGATGAGATCGCGAGCTTGAGAGGCTACTTCGGATCGATTCAAGGCCTGAGTTATCGTGCCGAGCTCGGGAACCTCGATCATCCACCAGGTACGGTCCTGGAAGGCGACGGCGTCGTAACGCTTCATCGATTTTTCCTATCGGACTCCGCACGAGCGAAGAGAGCTACGCTACATGCCGCGACGTAACCCTAGGCCTAGGGTTACGTCTCAGATTCGCTTAATTGCGTAGATGGTTGAGAACATCCTCAATACTCGATCCCCTGGGCCAGGACAGCCGGGGCTGTTCCAGCAGCAAGAACGCGGCTCCGGGCCACTCGCCGACCGGATGGACCCCTTCAAAGCCGCGACCGCGTTCTTCACCCGCCTCATGGGGGTGCCCGGGTGGGAAACGATGGAGCCAACGTTGGCGGCGCACGCCGTGCAGATCAACCTCGATCCGTACTACTACACGCCCTTCTACGCCCCCGCGACCGAGGTCGTTCAGGGACTGATCTCCACCGGAGGCGCGGGAGCCTGCGCCATCGGTGGCGACGCAAAGCAGCTCGCGCAGCAGCTCGTCGACGCCGCCGACCGAGGCCGCCTCATCGGCTCCACCCCCGACCACATCAAAGAAATCCGGTGGATCGCCCAAGGCCAGAACGTGCCCGACTGCGGCGTCGACGTCCGCATCCTCCAAGTGCTCGTCCTCGCCCTCCAGGTCTTCGACCAGGTCGGCGTCTCCGACATCAACCGCAAATGCACCGGCCAAATTGAAGGCGCCGGGACCGCGTCATCGCACTACTTCAACGGTGGTGGCCTGGCCGTCGACTTCTACAGGCTCAACGGCCAATCACTCACCCGCGCCGACGGGAACTCCATCCGCCTCATCACCACCCTCGACCCCGTCATGCCAGACGGCGCCCGCGTCGGCCAAGTCGAGTGTCGAGCCGAAGCCGGCACCACGATCAGCACCAGCCACTTCACGCAGTTCGACGACACCTGCAACCACCTCCACATCGACGTCGGATTCACCGACGGCACCCTCACCACCAACTAATTGACACCTACGCGTCAACAAACTCGAGCAGAAAGAACCCCATGATCTCCAGCCCCTGGCCCGGCATCCTCACCAGCCTGCTCATCTACCTCGTGCTCGCAGCCATCCTGCTCTTCGCCCTCCACTGGGTCATCCGATCCGCCGTGCAAAGCGCACTCCGCCGCCACCAGCTCTGGCTCGAAGCACGCGACCGCGACAGTCGCCGCGGACCAACCGGCGCGGTCGGAAACGACCCCACCAACTAGCCCACACCATCGAGGGCAAGCGCACCGCGCGCGGCAGCTCTTGGAGAGATCGAGACGTCCCGACGTCAGAGCTGCAACAGGCGTCGCAACGCCTCAACCGCGGATTGCGGTGTTGCGAACTCGCCCAGCCCCAAGCCGCGAGCTGTCTTGCGGCTGTCGTCCGCGTGGCTTAGGCGGTAACTACCGGCCTCCCGCTCGACCCGCCATGGCGTCTCCACCAGGGCGCCATCCAGCTCCTGAACCACCCAGTAATGGTCATCCTCGATACCGCGGGCAATGTAGAGCACACCCCGAGAGTACGAGCCACCAACGCCAGGATGCAGCGCAGTCAGTTACTGGTGAGTGTGCCAGACCGCCAGAGCGGGCGGTACGGCACCCTTCGCCGCAAGTCCCCGGCCGGGACGCCCCCGGCGTCGCACGCATCGTGGATCAACCCCGAACATCGTGTCCTTTAGGCGCTGAAGCCGCCGTCGACGTTGAGCGTTGCGCCCGTCACGAAGCCGGCCTCGGCGCTGGCCAAGTACGACACCATCCCGGCCAGGTCATCAACGTGGCCGTAGCGGCCCACAGCAATATGCGATCGGAGCGCATCGGCCCCGGGGCCGTCAGCCGGGTTGGCATCAGTATCGGTCGGGCCAGGCTGGACGTTGTTGACCGTGATCCCAAGGGGGCCGAGTTCTCGCGAGAGAGCACGTGTGAAGCTCGGGACAGCACCCTTGGTCAGTGCATATACGGACCCTCCCGGGAAGGGAGTGCGATCAGCGTTGACGCTTCCAATGTTGATGATCCGCCCGCCGGTTTTCATCACCGGTATGACGGTACGCGTGGCCATGACGAGCGCCCGCACATTGATATCGATCATCTTGTCGATCTCGGCCACGGGCAATTCGGTCAAAGGGGCGAAGATGCCGCCGCCCACGTTGTTGACCAGCACGTCCAGCCGCCCGAAGCGCTCGAGCACAGACTCGACGACCTCCTCAAAGGCACCGGCGTCTGTCGTCTCGGCGCGGAACGGAAGGGCGATGCCTCCCTGTGCGCTGATGTCGTCGGCCAGCGCGGATGCGGTCGATTCCGAGGATGCGTAGGTGAAGGCCACGTCCATTCCGTCCGCAACGAACCGGCGCACGATCGCGGCACCGATACCTCGTGATCCTCCCGTGACGAGCGCGACCCGGTTCGTCAATTCATTCATTTTTCAGACTCCTAATCCGGCTGGGAACAGGTAGCGAAGTTCTTCGCTTCCGCTCCGGCTAAAGTGGAGATAGCCTCCGTTCACTTTCGTAAGAGCCAACCGTGACGCTCGTCACAAATTCCCGCCTCGCCGCAGCGGTTGCACTCGCATCCGAACCGCCACTAGAACAGGCCCGTGTAGGTGCCGCCGTCGATGACTATGTTCTGCCCGGTGACGTATCCCAGCTGAGTCGAACAGAGCATTGCGATCAGGTCGCCGACTTCATGCGGCTCGGCGAGTCGGCCGGCGGCGGTCCCGGATAGGACCTCCTTTTCGACCGTCTCGTAGGTGACGCCGCGTTTTGTAGCGGAGTCCTGGAGCGCCTCCCGCAGGGCTCCGGTGTTGATGAGGCCGGGCAGGACGCTGTTGATGGTGACGTTGTACGGCGCGACGTCGCGGACTGTTGAAGCGATGGCTCCGGCGAGGGCGAGTCGGGCAGCGTGTGAGGGGACGTTTGTCTGGGGGAATTTGATGAAACTTGCCGAGACGTTGACGATGCGCCCGAAGCGGCGTTCGGCCATGCCTGGCGCGTAGGCCTGGATGAGGTCAATCGCTGAGAAGAAATGGGCGTCGAACCAGGCGATCCATTCGGTTCGGGTCATGTCTTGATAGTTCACGGGGCGTTGGGGCACGCCGGCATTGGTCACGAGGACATCAGCCGCGGGGTATGCGCTGAGGAGCGCGGCTCTTCCCGCCTCGGCCGTGAGGTCGGTGACGAAGGTCCCGACGGGGACGCTGCTTTCTGCCGTGATCTCTGTTGCGGCCTCCGCGAGTGTCTCGGGAGTGCGCGCGACGATGACGACGCGTGCGCCTTCGAGTGAGAAGCGCCGTGCAGCGGCACGGCCCATGCCCTTGCTGCCGCCACCGACGACAACGAGCCGGTTCTTCAGGCCGAGGTCCATGTGATCAACTCCGTATCTGCGTTATGGATGGATGAGTATCCGACGGGACACTCTGCGAAGCTGGTGAATTCTCGCCCTGAGTCCCTGAGGGCGCGGGGGAGTGGTCAGGGCTGCGTGACGATGACCTTGCCATTCCTGCTCTCAGCGGTGGTGTGTGCGTCGATGATGTTGGCTAGGGGGAACTCGTGGTCGACTCGGGGCGTCCAGAGACCGGCCCGGCCGAGTGCGGCCACGTCCCGGAGAAGTGCCGAATCATGGCGGGCGTTGACACTCTTGGCGCCCAACTGGGCTGCTTCTTGAGCGCTGAGGACGGTGACGACTCGGGCGGCGTTTCCGACGATTGCCACGATGTCGGGCAGCGAGCGGGATGGGGATGGGGCGGAGTGAAGTGCGGCGTCGACGCCGTTCGGTGCGAGTGCGGCGACTCGCTCCGCCAGCCCCGGACCGTAGGTGGTCGGGAGGACGCCCATCGCTTCGAGCGGAGGGAAGTTGCGTTCGCGGCCTGTGCCGATGACTGTGGCTCCCGCGGCGAGGGCGAAGGCTGCGGCTGCGCTGCCCACAGCCCCGGAAGCGCCCTCGATGAGCAGCGTCGCGCCCTCCAGGTCGCCCAGCGCTTCGATGGCTGTGGCGGCGGTAGCGCCCGCCAGGCCTGCTGCTGCGGCTTGCGCCATCGTCCACCGTGTCGGAACGGCGCTCCATGCAGTAAGGACGGCGAACTCGGCCGTTGTGTCGCTGACCCCTCCGGCGAGCCCGAACACGACGTCACCGACCTCGGTATCGGTCGCGCCCGAGCCGACTTCGTCCACGACGCCGACCGCGTCCATGCCCGGCACGGTGGGGAGGTTCAGCGGGAGAACCTGCGCGAGGCGGCCGGCACGCAGGAACACGTCGATTTCGTTGACGCTCGAGGCGCGGACTGCGATGCGAATCGAGTTCTCGCCGGCATGGGGCTCCGGTGCGTCCTCGACGACGAGGACGTCGGGAGTTCCGTAGGAATGGTATCGGGCAGCGCGCATGGGGGTTCAGCTTTCCGGTGAAAGGCGCGACAGTGGAGTCGCGCGCCTCACCCAGGTGAAGGGACTTACCTCGGTCCACGCTCCGTGGACGATGACGATGGTCGGGGTGGTTGCGGTGCCGATCATTCGCAGACGGAGAGCACCTCCGTTAGCGATTAGAGCGTTAGGGCGGCTTTAGGAATTCCCGTCAGCCAAAAACTTCTTGATCGCGTTCTGATCGGACTCGACGTCGACGAAACCGTCCATACAGCACCAGCGCGAGCGGCAGCAGGGCCGCTGTCCCTAGTGCGGCGATGGGAGAGAAGATCGACAGTGCCGGGGTGAGGCTGAGCGCTATGGCGGCAAGTGATCAGCCTGGACCATGGAAGTCCACCGGAAGTGCGCCACTCATACAGGCTCGTGGAGGCCAAGAAGAGGGCTAGGCCTCCTGTGAGGGCCAATGCGCCGAAACCTTCGAGCTGCTGGCCCGATCCGATGTGTTCGATTGCCCGGCCCATGCCCAATGACACGAAGAGGATTCCCGCGACGATGCCGAAGTGGAAATATGTGCCAGCCGTGGCTATGGCGGCTCGTCGAGCCCCGGACAGGGTGTTGATGTGGCGTTCTGCTGCGGCGGATAGGTTCCCGAAGTACTGCCACCACATTCCGAGGGCGAGTGTGATCGCGAGCAGTGAACCCGCGATGATGGTGGGGGAGAGGGTGGCGTGGGTGACTCCGAGGCCGATCGAGATGATGGATTCACCCAGCGCCAGAATAACGACGAGCCCGTGTCGTTCTGCGTAGTGAGCGACTGATGGGAGTCGCCACTCACCGTCGCGGGAGGTGAGATAGACGGTGATGCCTTCGATCGTGACGGCTGCCAGCCAGAGAGCAATCTGCGCCGTCCCTCCAAGCACCGCCCCAACTACGAGGGCAGTCGACACGGGCACAATCGTGACACCCATGGTTCGGATGACCTGGCGGCGAAGTGGCACGTTGCGTCGCGCGACTGTGATGTTGACGACCGTGTAGACGATCGAGAGCAGAACGAAACTGCTCGCGAAAATCAGCGCTCCGAAGTTGCTTTCGCCCGCACCGGGATAGACCTCGGGTATAGCGATCGCGAGCACGAGCACAATCGCGATGGCGGCCAGGATTCCTGTTCGAACGACGCCGCGGTCGGCGATGTTCTGATTGGCCAGCCACGCGTGCGAGGCCCACGACCACCAGAGCACCCCGAGTACGGCGATACCTCCGAGCACACTGGTCAGGCTCCCGCCTGCTGCCATTAGGTGAGTGACTTGTGTGAAAGCGAAGACGTAGACCAGATCGAAGAACAGCTCCAACGACGTCGCTCGATCGCCCGCTGGTCGAATGCCGGACGGGTGGGCGGAGGGTGCAAGGGGCGAAGTGCTCATGCGCGGGTGAAGGCCGTGGAGCTGAGGCCGTTGATTGTCGTGTCGCCCTGCAGAAAACCCGTGGCGAAGCTGCGGATCACGTTCGATGGGTACTCCAGGTTGGGCTCGGTGAGTGCCGACAACCTGGTAATCTCCTCCGGCGTGAGATCCACGGCGGCCGAGGCGAGGTTTGCCGCCAGCTGGTCGACCGTGCGTGCCCCGATCAAGGTGGAGGTCACTTCAGACCGCTGACGTACCCAGGCAAGGGAGATGGCGGCGACGGTGGTGGAGTGCGCGGCCGCGATCTCTGCCAGCGCATCCAGCAGCACGAAGGTCTCCTCCGTGAGGCTTGGAGCGGCATAGCCGGATCGGCTGGATCCTTCGACGGACCGGACCGCGCGAGAGTATTTTCCGGACAGCACGCCGGAGGCCAGCGGGCTCCACGGGGTGATCCCCAGTCCTAGGGCCGTGGCTGCACCGAACTGTTCGCCTTCAGGCGTGCGGGCGAGCAGCGAATACTCCACCTGCAAAGCAGCGATGGTTTCCCAGCCTCGAGCGCGGGTGATGCCGACGGCCTGGCCGACCCACCAAGCGGGCACGTTGGAGACTCCAACGGCCCGGATCTTTCCCGCACGCACCAAATCGTCGAGGGTGGAGAGGGTTTCCTCGATCGGGGTGTGGCGGTCCCACTGGTGCATCCAGTAGAGGTCGATGTAGTCGGTCTTGAGTCGGCGCAACGACTCGTCGAGCTGGGTGTAGATGGCCTTGCGGCCGGCGCCGCCGGCGTTGGGGTCGGCCGGGTGCAGGGTGCCGCCGAACTTCGTCGCGAGCACCATGCGGTCACGGCGGGCGGGCTGCTTCTGGAAATACTCGCCGAGGGTCTCTTCGGACTTGCCACCGTTGTACTGATTGGCGGTGTCGATGAAGTTGCCGCCGGCGTCCAGATAGTGGTCGAGGATCTTAAACGACGTCTCGGGGGCGGAGCCCCAGCTGCCGTCATCGAAGTTCATCGCACCGAGTGCCAGGGGGCTGACTCGAAGTCCGCTGGTGCCGAGTGTTCGGTAAGAGTCGATGGTCATGATGCCTCCGGAGTGCGGAATGGATGGTGAGTGCTTTGAGTCTTCGGGCTGGCCGCTGGCCCGGGAAGGGCGGGCGAGAGGGGGTGCAGTGCACCTAGGCATCCGCACCCTTCCTGGGTGCCGGATACTCGATCACGCTGGGCACATGACCAGTTCAACCCGTGACCTCACCATCACCGCCGAAACCATCACCGCCTGGGTCGACCGCTACCTCACGGCCTGGCGCAGCAACGACCCCGACGACATCGCCGCTCTCTTCACCGAAGACGGCGAATACCACGAAGGGCCCTACGAGACCGACTGGATCGGCCGCGCCGAGATCATCGACGGCTGGCAGAGCCGCTGGGACTGGCAGCAGGGCGGCTGGGACTTCGACTGGGAACTCGTCTTGATCGATGGTCCCACCGCTGTCATCACCGGTGTCGGCCGCTACGCGAAGCTCGGGACCTTCGACAACCACTGGACCGTCCGCTTCCGCACCCCCGAGCTGTGTGAGAACTTCACCATGGTCAACACCGAGCGCGACGAGAACAACTGATGCACACGACTCCGCTTCCGAGCCGAGGAGGGGTGGTGCGCTGCACCCTGCCCGCGTCGACGGGAGGCAACTAACGTGAAGACCATGCCTATCCAGCCCAGCCCGCTCGGTGACTTCCTCCGCGCCCAGCGCTCCCGCGTCGCCCCAGCAGACGTGGGCCTTCCTGATGTCGCGGGCCGTCGTGTCGCGGGTCTCCGCCGCGAAGAGGTCGCCGTGCTGGCCGGCGTGAGCGTCGACTACTACACGCGCCTCGAGCAGGGCCGGGAGCGGACACCATCGGCTCAGGTCGTCGACGCCATCTGTGGGGCGCTTCGGTTGAGCCCGGACGCGCGACAGCACGCGTACCGGCTCGCCAAGCTCGCCCCAACCATCCAACAGCCACCGGGCACGGTCAGTGCCGACCTCGTGCAGCTCATGGACGCTTTCCCGGGAGCTGCCGCGTACGTCGTCGATCCCGCGTTCCGGGTCATCGCCACCAACGCCACCGCCCGGGCACTGCTGGGGCCGACCCAGCTCGAGGCCGGCGGCCTGGAGTACATCTTCCTCGAGCCGACATCCCACGACTATTTCGTCGAGTGGGATGTCGTCGCCTGCGCCTCCGTCAGCGCACTCCGGCTCGCCGCCGGGTACGCCGCCCCGCACCCGGACGTCCCACCACTGGTCGACCGCCTGCTCCGGGAAAGCCCAACCTTCTCCGCGCTCTGGGCCGACCACACCGTTGCCGGCCTGAATATCACCTACAAGGTCATCGATCACCCCGACGTCGGACGGATCGAGCTGACCTACCAGACCCTCGACGTGCGGGATGCCCCGGGACAGCAGCTGACCGTCGCCACCGCCCCAGTGGGGTCACCGAGCGCGGATGCACTTGCGCTGCTGGGAACGATCGACGCCACCAGGCGAGCAAGGAGCTGAACCAATGACCGCAAACAATTCAGGGCTCGTTGCCGCCCGAGACCAGGCTCTGGCCGTCAGAGCGCTCTACGAGGTGCTCGAGGAGCGCTTCAACGGTAAGACCTGGTCATTGCACGAGCTGATGATCGGGTTCAGCAACGACGTCGGCTACATCGGCCGTCTGCTGCTCGCCAACGACGGCACCTGGGGAATCGACGGCGACGTCGACGCCGAACTCAAGCACAAACTCGCCGAATCGATGTGGTGGCTGTTCGTTCTTGCTGACAAGCTCGACATCGATCTCGATGAGGCGTTCACCACCACCATGGACACGATCCGGTCCGGGCTCGAAAAGACCATCGAGCGAACCGCGCCCTGAGGGCCTGAGGCCCTGACGCGACATCACCCGAGCGCGGCCGAATCGATGCGGCGCACTCCCACGACTGGGTCGTGGCCGTCCGCATTCAGCCAGAGGGTCCCACGATGGCTAGCCGCCCCCTCGTCGGAAGTCACGTCGACGCGATAACCCACACGGTACGGATACGCCGGCCCGGCATTCCACGGAAGCGACGTGGGGTCCTCGACGACGTCAACAATCTCCACCTCGCCCCAAGCCAGATCGCTCAAACCCGTGATCATCGGATGCAGCAGCAAGCGGTCCCCCTCGTGAATCGGATCGCCGTGTGCACTGTATTCGTCGTCGATGTTCACGTAACTCCTATGTCTGACTCCGAAAAAGGGGAATAGACGGAGACATTCTCCGGCTTCACTAACGTAAATGGAGAGTGCCTCCGAACAATTCCCTTTAGGAGCATGCTGTGTCCCTCGTCTCAAATAGGCCCCGCGTTGCGGGCTTCGCCCTTGCCGCTGTGTTGGCCTTGCAGCTGATGCTCCAACTAGATGCTCAGGTCATGACCGTCGCCTTGCCCGCCGTGCAGGCTGAGCTCGGCTTCACGCCCGCGTCCCTGTCGTGGGTGCCCAACGCGTATGCACTTGCCTTCGGTGGCCTGATCCTCCTGGGAGGCAAGCTGGGGGATGCGTTCGGTCGTGTGCGGGTCTTCACGATCGGCACGAGCGTCTTCATGCTGGGATCCCTGATCGGCGGCCTCGCGATCGACCCGGTCATGCTGATCGCCGCGCGCGTCCTGCAGGGCATTGGCGCAGCCGTGGCCGCGCCGAGTGTGCTGGCACTCATTGCCACGATGGCGAAGGATGAAGCCGCGCGAGCGAAGGGGCTGGCGTGGTTCACGGCGACCTCCGCTATCGGGTCGTCGGTGGGACTGATCCTTGGCGGTCTGCTGACTGATCTGCTCTCCTGGCGGTGGGGTCTCCTCATCAATGTGCCCGTCGGCATCGTGGTCATTGCGACGGTCGTGAAACTCGTTCTCGAGACTGACCGGCATCGTGCGCGCGCCTTTGATGTGCTGGGGGCAATCCTGGCGAGCTCCGCCTCCGCGGGACTTGTATGGGCGTTCATCAATGCTGGAGAGAACGGGTGGGCCACCACGTCGACCATCCTGTTCTTCGCGCTGGCCGCCATCCTTATCGCGGCGCTCGTCATCGTCGAGCGCCGCTCGGCCAACCCATTGGTCGCCATCCATCTGCTCAAAAACACACCCCGTGTCGGTGCCCTGATCAACATGGGTCTGATCGTGGGTGCGAACGCCGCCATGTTGTTCTTTATCGTGCAGTTCTTGCAGCGCGTGCTCGAGTTCGGCCCGCTCCTCGCGGGGCTGGCGTTCATCCCGCTGACCGCCACGGTCTTTGTGGTGACCCGGTGGGTGCCGGGTCTCGTCGTTCGATTCGGCGCCCGCATTCCGCTCGTCGTCGGTGGAGTTCTCGTCGCCGCGAGTTTCCTCCTCTGGTCACCATTGACCGAAGATGCCTCCTATGTCGCTGTCGTCATCCCGCTGATCGTCCACGCCCTCGGAGTCGCCCTGATCTTCACCGCCGGCACCCTCACTGCATTGGATGCCGTGCCCGAGGCAGATACCGGTTCGGCATCCGGGATGCTCCAGATGGTGCAACAAGTGGGCGGGTCCGTTGGTATCGCGGTCGCCGTCAGTGTCTACGCCACCGGTGCCATTGAGGGCCAGTACCTGCCCGGCTTCGCTGGTGCCATGCTGACGGGCGCGGGACTCGCTGTCGCTGCAACTCTCGTCGCGATCTTCACTGTGACGAAGACGAAGTCCAGAATCGCGGTTCGACCACAGGTCAACGCGCATGTCTAACACCCCGGGTGCCAGGGCGCCGAACTTATCCTTGGACACAGCACAACCTCACGACAAGGAGAACCCCATCTCGACCGACACCTCACCTCCACGTCGTATGCGCGCCGATGCGGTCAAGAACCGCGCCCGCATCCTCGAGGCCGCCCGCATCGAGGTCGAACTGGGCGGAACCGAGTGCTCCCTCGACAACGTCGCCAAGCGTGCAGGCGTTGGGCCAGGAACTCTCTATCGGCATTTCCCGACCCGTGAAGCTCTCGTCAGTGAACTACTCCTGACCTGGGTCGTGGATGTCGAAGCTGACGCCGACAGGACCGCCGCGCACGCTTGGGGAGAAGTCCTTGACTGGCTCGTGCGCCTGGCCGGCTACGCCATGACCTACCACGGTCTCGCCTCCACCCTCGCCTCCACCGAGGGCGACGAGTCCTCACCCCTGCGCACCGCCCACGACGTCATCATCAACGCGAACACGCGAGTGTTCGACCGCGCCATCAAGTCAGGAGTGATCGGTGCGCCCGTCGACTCGATCGAGGTCAGCCGCCTCGTCACCGGCGTGGCAATGGTCGCCGAAGTGGGCCACATCGTCCCAGACGACGTGCGAAAGATGCTTGCCGTCGTCCTCAATGGGCTGACGCACCCTCAGCCGGCGCACTAGGTCCACCCTGCTGAGCCTTCGCTTGCGCGTTCTCCCTGAGCGGACACTCCCCGCCGAACATTTCTTGGAAATGCGGGAATTACTACACCCCATCTGACGCTGTCTATCCCATACCGGAGGCACTCTCCGGTAAAGGATCAGAGAGGGTCATCATGACCGGCACCGCCACCACACCGACCATCGTCATCGTCCACGGAGCGTGGACTGACGCAAGCTCCTTCACCGGGGTGCAGCATCTCCTCACGGAGCAGGGCTACCAGGTTCTGGAGTTCGCGAACCCGCTGCGTTCATTCGTCGGCGACGCCGACTACCTCGCCACCTTCCTGAAGACCCGCACCAGCGGCCCCGTCGTCCTGGTGGGCCACTCCTACGGCGGAGCCGTCATCGGGGCAGCCGCCGCGGCAACGGACACGGTGACCGGTCTGGTCTACGTGAACGCGTTCGTTCCGGCCGAAGGTGAGAGTCTGCTCGATCTGCTGAACAGCGCCGGCCCCGTCGACCCGTCGAAGCTGTTCGACATGGCGCCCTACCCCGGCGCCCCTGAGGGAGATCTCGACCTCTACATCCAGCGTGGCCCGTTCGAGCCCGCGTTCGCCACCGGGCTCTCAGAGGAGCTGCAGGCGGAGTTCTTCGCCAAGCAGCGCCCGATCACCTTCAGCGCCGTCGGCGCACCGGCGGCTGCCGGGCAGGCGTGGGAGAAGCTGCCCTCCTGGTACGTGGCCGGCACGGTCGACGGGTCCGTCCCACTGCCGCTGCAGCTCCGGATGGCCGAGCGCGCCGGATCGACCGTCACCCAGGTGGAGACCGGCCACCTCTCGATGGTGACCCACCCGCGCGAGGTCGCCGACGTCATCATCGCCGCCGCCACGAGCGGAGATGTCGCGTGAGCTTCCTCGACGACTTCAACCCCACCCAGCTGAAGCTCACCGTCGAATCGCCCACCTTCTGGCGGGTCACGTTCGACAACCCCCCGATCAACGTGATCGGACTCGAAATGATGCGCGAACTGAAAGAACTCCTCACCGAGCTCGAGCAGAACGACACCGTCAACGTGGTGGTGTTCGACAGCGCCGACCCCGACTTCTACATCGCCCACTACGACGTGGAAGTCGACAACGACGCCGCCGAAGCACTCCCCGGCACCCCCGGCTACACCGCGTGGGTGGACATCACCGTTCGGATCAGCAAACTGAACGCCGTCACGATCGCCGCCATCCGCGGCATCACCCGCGGCGCCGGCAGCGAGCTCGTCCTCGCCATGGACATGCGCTTCGCCAGCCTCGAAAAGGCAAAGCTCGCGCAGGTCGAGATCGCGCTGAAGGCCGTCACCGGCGGAGGCGCCAGCGGGCGACTCCCCTCGCTCGTCGGCCGCGGCCGCACCATGGAGATCCTGCTCGGCGGGGAGGACTTCGACGGAGCCCTCGCCGAGCGGTACGGGTACGTCAACCGTGCCATCCCCGATGCGGAGTTCGAGGACTTCATCACCGCATTCGCCCGGCGCGTCTCCGGCTGGGACCACCAGGCGATCGTGGAGGTCAAGGCGTTCATCGACAAGTACACCCGCCTTCCCGACGCCGAGTATCCGCTGCATTCCGACGCCTACTGGGCCGGGGTCTCCCGCCCCGAAGTCGGGGGCATCGTCGGCCGCCTCCTCGAGAGCGGGATGCAGCAGCGCGGACCCCTCGAATACAACCTCGGCCGCGACATCGCCACCATCGCCCAAGCCCAGGCATAACAACGCCCGTCGCCGCCCGCAATAGCGGCCCGACGCCGGACCCGTCGACCCAACCGTCGACTAACACCCATCCAGCACCATCACACAAAGGAAAAACCATGACGAACATCTTCAGCACCAAACGCGGCGCCAAGCGCCGCATCCTCACCGTCGCTGCCGGCATCGCCGCAGTCGCCAGCCTTGCCGTTACCGGCTTGGCTGGCGCGAGCAGCGCCTCGGCCACGCAGGCAAAGCCCGCCAAGCCCACCGTCGTCATCGTGCACGGAGCCTGGACCGACGCGAGCTCCTTCACCGACGTGGAGAAGATCCTCACCAAGGACGGCTACCCGGTACTCGACTTCGCCAACCCGCTGCGCTCACTGAAGGGCGACTCCGAGTACCTCGCATCGTTCCTCACCACCCGCACCACGGGTCCCGTCGTTCTCGTCGGCCACTCCTACGGCGGCGCCGTGATCAGCGAAGCAGCGCTCAGCGACCCCGACGTGAAGAGCCTCGTCTACGTCGACGCCTTCGTCCCCGCTGAGGGAGAGAGCCTCCTCGATCTCCTCAACAGCGCCGGTCCCGTCGACCCGACGCAGCTGTTCGACACCATCCCCTACCCCGGAGCGCCCGAGGGTGACGTCGACCTGTACCTGAAGAAGGACGCCTTCGGCCCCGGCTTCGCCAACGGCCTCTCCAAGGCCGAGCAGGCGTCGTACTACGCCAAGCAGCGCCCCATCACCTTCGGCGCCGTGAACGAGAAGGCATCAGCAACCCAGTCCTGGAAGACCCTTCCGTCCTGGTACGTCGCCGGCACCCAGGACGCCAGCATCCCGCTCGCCCTCCAGCTGAAGATGGCCGACCGCGCCGGATCGACCGTCACCGAGGTCAAGGCCGGACATCTGGCCATGGTCAAGGAGCCCAAGAAGGTGGCGAAGGTCATCGAGACCGCCGCCACCAGCAAGTAGCACCAGCCGCACCACCGTGAGGGCCGCGCCGACACGCGGCCCTCACGTGCATCACCCACAGCTCATTGGCCCTATCAATGCACGGCCCTCTATGTCACCATGGATTCTGTACCGATCAGTAAGAAAGAGAGGCGGCTGAGATGGCGAACTCCGGACGGCCCCGCGGATTCGATACCGACACGGCGCTCGACGCCGCGGTAAACGTCTTCTGGCGCCGCGGCTACGACGGCGCGAGCCTGTCGGACCTCACCGCAGCAATGGGCATCAACCGCCCAAGCCTCTACGCGGCGTTCGGCGACAAGGCCGAGCTGTTCCAGAAAGCACTCCAGCGGTACGTGGACAGCAACATGGGCTACGTCACAGACGCCCTCAACCAGACCACCGCCCACGCTGTCGCTGCCGCATTTCTCACCGGCAACGCACTCGCAGTGACCATGCCGGGCCGACCCGCAGGATGCCTGTCCGTGCAGGCGGCAGTCGCACCAGAAGGATCAACACAACAGGCACTACTCGCCGAGAACCGGACGAACATCGAAACCCTCCTCTCCGACCGGTTCCGCCGTGCAATCGCTGAGGAAGATCTCCCTGCCGGCGAGGACGCCGACGAACTCGCAACATTCCTCATCACGGCCACGACCGGCTTCGCCATCCGCGCCGCCGACGGGACACCCCGCGAAACCCTTCTCGCCACCGCACACCGCGTCATGGCCGGCTTCCCCGCCCCAGTAACAACACCAACCGAAGGAGATACGAAATGACCACCACCCTGCTTCCCGAGCACCTGCAGTCCGCAGACAAGCCCGAGCACGTTCGAGCACCCCGCGTGGACTACGTCGCCGTCCTCGGCGACGGCGCCCCCGGCAGCGACGAGTTCTACCGCAAGAAGATCCTCGTCTCCGACATCGCCCGCGTCCTCAACCAGACAGACGCAACTCCCGTTGTTGAACTCCAGTTCTGGTACCCCGAGAACTCCACACCCGTTGAGATCGCCGACTTCTACAGCGTCAACCCGATCCCATCCCTGCTCTACCGAGTCCTCGCCCAGGTCCCGGAAGGAACCACCGACGCCGACATCGCCGACGCACGGGCCCGCGCCGCCAGCACCGCAGACACCGCCGCAGACGACGTGACGACCTTCACGATTCCCGAGCAGGACGTTGTGCAGGTCATGCACCACGGGCCCTTTTCAGAAGAGTTCGGCACCCTCCAGCGACTCGGAGAGTTCGCGACCGACCTCGATCTGCACCGTGCGGGCCCGCATCACGAGATCCACCTCGACGCGTTCACCCGCTCCACCCCGCAGGACACCCTTCGCACGATCCTCAGAGACCCGGTCGCCTGACCTCGGGCCCGACTCTGCGATCGGTACCCGATCGTCGACAGCGAGCAGCCCACCCGGAAGAGAACGTAGATGCCTTCAGCACTGACCACCACCCAGCTTGAGGCGTATTACGCCCTCACTGAGGTAAGCGCTCTGCTGCGGCACGCGATCGAAAAGCAGCTTCGCGACGCCGGTCGTCTCAGTTACGTGCAGTTCCAGCTACTCACACGTCTGAGCGACGCCCGCGATGGGCGGCGTCGGATGACCGACCTGGCCGACGGTGTCGTTTACAGCCGTAGCGGTCTGACATACCAAGCCCAACTTCTGGAAGAACGCGGGCTCGTCACCCGTTTGCCGTCACCAGACGACGAACGGAGCACCGTCGTCGCCATGACGGATGAAGGACGCGCTGTGCTCGCAACAGTGTTACCCGGCCACAGGGAGGTCCTTCAAGAACTGCTATTCACAACCCCCTCCACCGGCGACGTCAACGAACTCGCACGCATCCTCGGGCAAGCCGCTGACCATATGCGCTCAACTCCGCCACGTTCCGCGTCACGACGTCGCCGGAAGACCTAAGGAAAATCGGACATGCCCTTTGCAGACGAACTCATGGGCCCTCACGTCGCCGAAGCGCTCACCCGCGGTATCACGGCTGCTCTCCCGGAGGAGGAACTCACAAACCTTCGTGCCGCTGCTGCCAAGCTCGATGGCCTAGCTCTTCGAGAAAGATCCGACGTCCTACGTAACGCGCTTCTCTTGGACGTTCCAGGTTCCTACGCTGAGCTCGACACCGTCGTGCGGAAGGCTGCACAATCACCGTCGTTCTCGGGCTGGCTAATCTGGCCCGTAACCAGTGCGGTCGCTACTCGTGCTGTTCAGGAGGACACGGAAGTCGCGTTCGATTCCGCTCTCGAACTCCTCGCGGCGCTCACCGGAGGTCTCAGCTCAGAGTTCGCAATCCGAACGCTCCTCCGACACGATCCGCAACGCGCGCTGGAGACCATGCTGGTTTGGACCGCATCGCCAGACGAGCACGTACGCCGCCTGGCGTCTGAAGGCTCCCGCCCCTACCTTCCCTGGTCGGTCCGCGTTCCCGCACTCATCAAGAGCGGTGGGGCGACGATCGCAATCCTCGACGCTCTCTACCTGGACGAAAGCGATTACGTACGTCGGTCCGTCGCCAACCACCTCAACGACCTCAGCCGAGACGAGCCCGAGCTAGTAGTCGCCACAGCGGCACGCTGGCTCGCAGAGCCCGACGTCCACACACCAGCGCTCGCTAGACGCGCGCTCCGAACGCTTATCAAGCGCGGCGACAAAGGCGCCCTGGCTCTCATGGGCTACCAAGGGGTCAACATCACGTTCGGTCCTCCCGAGCTCGAGGAGATCGATATTCCGTTCGGTGGATCTATTCGCTTCCGCGCCACCGTTCAGAACCACAGTTCCGAGACTGCTCGCGTGGCAATCGATTATGTGATCCATCACCGCCGTAACACTGGGGCGACGACGCCGAAGGTATTCAAGCTCACGACGGCGGAAATCGCCCCCGGTGAAGCGGTAAAAATCGAGCGGGCTCACTCTTTCCGAGCGATTACTACCCGCCGCTATTACCCCGGGACACACGCAATAGCCCTACAGGTAAACGGCATCACCTCACCGACAACGCCCTTTGAGCTCCTGCAGCCGACTGGCCTATGAGAGTCTGACTGCGATGTTGGACTTGGCTGTCTCGATAGGGGATCTTCCAGCGGCCGCCGAACAAGCCGTCAGACACGCCGACATTCTGCAACCCGTTTGCCTGGTCCGAAATGCAGTTCGGTCACGGGGTGCTATTCGAGACACTTGGTGGAGCGGGAGCGCCCGTGGGGGGAAGGGACTCGAGGCTACGACTCCCGCCCGCGCCAATCGTAGGCGCCAAGAGTTCGGGCAGTTCTTGTGTTCCCTGCTGCGCGGCAGCGTCCCAGGCTGGATTTGGTGCGAGCGGCTCATCCCGGTGGCCTACTCCGGCGCGCGGGCGTAGGCCAACCGCGGCATTGGACGCGCCACGAATAATTCAGATGCGACGATTTACGGCCGAATTCGAGCGGCGACGGAGCCCAAAGAGGAGCACTGCTCCTGTGAACAGGAGCAGTGCCGCGGCGGGCGCGATCGGTGTGAAGTCCTGTCCGGTGGCGGCGAGCACCGCCTCACCGCTGCCGCTGGGGCTGCTGCTGCCGCCGCCACAGTCGTCGGTCGGTGGTGTGCCCTGGATCTCACCCCAGGCCTTGCCGCTGACGGCCTGACCGTCGATCGTTCCGGTGTAGGAGAAGAGGCCCTCGTAGACGGGGCGGCCGAGGGCGTTGATCTCCTGGTCGGGGTGGTCGACTGCGCTGAGGACGACGTCGACGGCAGGTCTGCCATCGACCGCCGCGAGAGTGACGTGATCTGCGAGTGTGTAGACGTAGCAGCTCTGCGGAGAAGTCCATTCGCTCCCGGGGACCGCCTCGACCTCGATGGCGGCCTGCGGCCAGTTCGCGGTCGGGGCGAGGGTGCCGTTCGCGTTCTGCGTCGAGTCTGCGCCGGCCAGCATCGCGTAGTAGAGGTTCCCGACGTCGGCCTGGCTCGTCTTCGCGATAAGTAGACCCTGTCCCGTATCGGGCAGCATCATCGAGAACTCGGTCCACTGGTACCCGTTGCGCACAACGTGGTCCGCGGTCTCGTTGTAGGTCTCGGTGAGATTGTCGAACCAGAGCGTGCCGGAGGTGCCGCCGCCGACGTAGGACTCGCCTCGAGTGACCGACCACTGCTCAACGTTCAGAACAGGCATCGAATAGTACTGCGACCCCTGCCCAGTCATCGGGTCGTTCGTGGCCGTCAGGTAGGCGCCGATGTCGCCGCCGTACTCGTTCATGATCGCGTCGCGTTGATCGTTCGTCGCGATGCCGTCAACCGGCGTGCCGTCGAACATCCAGAGCGGGAAGAAGCCGTTCGGCCCGTAACCCCATTGGACGATGCCCGTGGGATCGTTCACCACTGCAGTGAATGTCGTCGGCTCGGTCGTACTGTGACCGGCGTAGCCTGTCGCGAGCACGGCGGTGAGCTCGTAGGTGGTGCCGACCGCGCCGGGAGCGCCGGAGATGGCTGTCATGGAGATCGTCTCGGCCTCCGTTCCGGTCGTTCCGGCGACGTCGATGCTCCAGGGCTGGTAGCCGATCGAGACGTCGGCCGTCGCTGTGGTCGGTGGGAGGTCCGGCAGCGCGAGGCCGTCGATGCCGCCGATGACCGGGCCCGCGTTCTCGTCGAGCCGGTTGAAGATCAGCCCGGCCTCCTCGACCGTGATCGGCACCGGGAGGGCAGGGTCGACCCAGGAGAGCGGATTTCCCTGCGACATGATCGCGACGGAGTTCTCGCTGCCGTCGCTGCCGATGAGCTCGCCGAAGAATTCGAAGGACTGCGAGTCGTACTGGGGCAGACCGGTGGACAGATAGGCGCGAAAGCCCGTGCAGTCCACACCCTGCGCGAGCGGGGTCGTCGAATACTGTGCGATGTCACCGAAATCCGCCGCCGGGATGCCCGGGTCGACGTCACTCGAGACACACGCGCCGGGGACTGCCGAGGAGGCTGTGGCCTCGAGGCTCTGAGTGGTTCCCTCGTCGTCCGGTATCGCGGTCGTGCTCGGTGTGGGTGTCACCGTCGCTACGGCGCTGGACGCACCTGTTACGTCGTGCTCGGTGCGGTCAAAGGTGGGGCCGGCCAGGGCTGTGAGGACCGATGTGCCGAGGAGGACGGTGGACAAAGCGGCGCGCACGAGCATGGGAGCATGCTATCGGGCGTGGACTCATCGGCGCCCTCTCCGACCGCCTGAAGAGGTCCAGTGGATCGCCACGAGCATCCAGTGCCCGACTGCGGCGTCGACGTCCGCATCACCCGGCCGCTCGCGCTTTCGCCACGGGTTTTCGACCAGTTCGGCGTCTTAGCCATCAACAATAAGTGCACCAGCCTTGATCCCATCTGCAATACTCCGAATCACGGTGGTGTTGCAACGACCAGGCGAACCCAAGCACGTCTCGCTATGGCCTAGTTTTCGAACGTCGTAGACATCGTCTCTCAACCCTAGGGATGCGAGACGTCTCATCCGGTCGCGAAATCGCGGAGGTGCGCGCCCGGATATGCAG
This sequence comes from Herbiconiux sp. VKM Ac-2851, assembly GCF_013205105.1. Lineage (NCBI taxonomy): Bacteria > Bacillati > Actinomycetota > Actinomycetes > Micrococcales > Microbacteriaceae > Herbiconiux > Herbiconiux sp. VKM Ac-2851. Next base: position 74,171 of record NZ_JABMLJ010000005.1, read on the forward strand.
GGTCGGCGATTCTCGCATCTATGTGTCTCAAGTGGGTGCTTAGATTCGTGTAAACGAACTGAGTTGTGAGACGGGTTGGGTGCATGGGCAAGTTGATCGGATACGCCAGGGTATCTACCAAGCAGCAGAACACCGACCGGCAGGTCGCAGACCTGATTGCGGCCGGCGCACGCCGGGACGACCTCTATATAGACAAGGGTGTCTCTGGAGCCAAGGCGTCGCGCCCGGAGTTCGATAAGGCGATCGATGCACTCGAGGCCGGCGACACGCTGGTGATCACGACGTTGGACCGGTTGGGGCGGTCGACGCAGAACATGCTCGCCTTCGCAGAGCAGCTTCGGGGGAGGGGTGCCGGCCTCCGGGTGCTTAACCTAGGTGGCGGTGACGTGGATACGGGAACCCCGATGGGAGCGATGGTGTTCACGGTGATGGCCGCGCTGGCGCAGATGGAGCTCGACATCAAACGCGAACGCGTCGGCGACTCGGTCTCGAAGCGGCGAGCGGCAGGGAAGGATTTGGGCGGCCGACGGAAGACGTTCACGGATTCTCAGATCCGGAGCGCCGCCATGTTGGTCGGGCAGGGCGAACCGATTGCCCAGGTGGCAAAGGATCTGAAGATCTCGCGGGCGACGTTGTACCGGCGCATGTTTCTGCTGGACTAGGGCTGACGTTGGCAGTGCCATCTGAGATGTGCTGCATTTGTGGGGCCTTCACCGGCAATAGATTGCACCTGATGCTTTGTACGGCACCTTGACCCCGCGGACTCCGCGGCCGTGATTCGGGTCGCTAGGGATGCAGTGATCGATTGACTATCGGGCAACCCCTCGTAAGCGGAGGTGCTAGGGATCGACGCTATGAAGGTTGAGCCCTTTGTTCATCGGGCCCGGCTCGCCGGTGTCGGCGCAGCCGTAGTCAGCTAATTGGTACCTCAGGCACCAAGCCATCCGGCTGCAGCAGGTTAGGTTCTACCTCGGACCCCTGGGGAAGCGCAGCCCGCAACTTTGTGAGCTCAATCGCCGACCATCGACCCACGGACAACCTGACAACTCGTTCAAGTTGCTCCTCGCTGATCTGAGATTGTGCCCGAGCTCGCGCCAGAGCCTCAGTCTTATCTCTGCCAGATGCAAACGCCTTCACGAGTACAGAGGCGGTGTGTGGGTCGACGGGGATTGGGATCGGGCCGGCCCATCCCAGGTCGCGCAGGAGCCTCACGAGATCAACGCGCTCGGGATACCCGAGATCTAAGACCACCCCTGTGCGCGTCCGAACATTGGTCTGGCGGATTAGGGCAGTCTGGTCTTCGTCATCAGGCCGTTGCGCATCCACGACATCGACCTGCTGGGTTGGCAGTGCAAGCTCATCGAGATCAACGGCCGTGTCGCCACCGAGCTCGTCCACGATGGCCGAGGCAAGTCTTAGCACCGGGTCTCCGCCCCGATTTCCCCCCCGTGCGCCTACGGCGCGACGGTTTTCCCGAACGATCGATTCGACGGATTCGACGGACTGTCGCCATCGTGCGAACGAGGCATACACGCGATCAAGCTCTGCCGCCGCTTCTCCGGCTCCCAGCCCGAGAGCTTTGAGGATAGCCAGGTCCAGCTCTCGCCTCAGCGGGTCGACGGCGCCAAGTGCGCTTGGCGCCGGCAGAAGTTCATTCCGGGCCTTCACCCGTTCGAGCACTTGTTTGACGTTCTCTATCTCTTCTTCCACGAATTTAGATGGGTCCGGAACCCGCAGCCGGCGAGCGGCGGGTGGCCCGACGTCGTAGGCGCCCTCGTTGCCTGTCGCAACCCCGACGAGAAGTCTGCCCATCAGCGCGAACGTCGAGTTGAGGATGGCCCCAAGGAGTTCCGAGTCGACGTTCGAAAACGGAGTGACTCCGAGGAAGCGCCCGTTCAGTACCGCCCCAACAGCGTTGTCAACGGCGAAATAGTCGTAGGCCGAGTTATAGGGGAGTGCCCACGGCGCCGTAACGATAGCCCTGGTCTGTCTGTACCAAACGTCTCCGGCATTGGCCTTGACGAGCGTTTTCTCATGAACGCGTTGATCTTCGCCAGTTGCTACATAGTCACGCATTCCCGCATCTCGGCTGCGGGGCAGTGGCATGAAATATCGGTTGGGAAGACCCTTCTGCGGTACGACGAATCTTCTGCCTCCAGCTATGTCCAAATCGCGAGGATTCTGGAGCGCAGGTCTTAGGTTGGCCTTGTCAACGGTTCCTTCCCATCCTTCAAGGCCTACTATTTTCTGCTTTGAGCCACTGGCACCCGGCAAGACTTCTACGAAGAAGAAGTCGTCTTTGCCGGTCTTGAGCCCGAGCTGAATCGTGGCCAGCTTTCCAAGTTCGATGAAGTCCGTCCGGCCAGCCATAATGCGTGCCTGGCTCGGACTCCGAAGAAATGTCGAGCGCCAAGTGCCACCCGTGTAGGTTCCTTCTTCGTCTGAGCCGATGGCGCGGAGGTCGGCTTGAGTCGTCACAGAGAAGTCAAAATCGGACGTCTCTCCTGATCCCTCCAGCCCATACAGACGATCACGAACGTCGTCAACAGCAAGAAGTCGCGTGGTGTCGTCCGACGTGTTGACTGCGTAGAGTGCGGACAGGGGTTTGCGGAGGGTAGCAAATCGAACTTTCAGTTCTGACTCGTCTTCGTCGGGCCGCCGCTTGCGAGCTATCAGCACAACGGTGCCAACCCGAGCTTCTGAGAACCACTGTTCGGCCATTGACTCAAGAACGAGTTCGATGTGGAACTTGTCTAGGAGCCACGACTGCAGGGCTACGCCGTAGTCAGAGTCGTACCACTCGCCGGAGGTGATGAACGCAAGACGACCATCCTCTGCAAGGAACTGTGCGGCGTGGAACCAGAAGTACAGGTGATAGTTGTACCTACCTCTGAGCGAGCGCTGAGGCTCTGCCGCACGAAAAGTCATGTCGGCTTCGATCTTTCGAGTCGATCCAATCTTGGAATAGCCGATATAGGGCGGGTTGCAGACCACCGCAGAGAGACCTGGCACGTACTGGGGCTCTTTATTGCCTTCGCTGTTTGGTAACGATACGAAGGCACGATCCTTCTGGATCTTGAAGAAAGAAGATGCCGCGACGTGTGGATAGTTCGCGTTGCTCGATAGATCTTGTGAGGCGAGATTGATCGTTGAAACTGACGCCGCGAAAGCCGAAATATCAAATCCGACGATCTCTGCTAACCGTTCATTGTGCTGTATCTCGGGGACGTACGCGCGCTTGCGCGCATACGCACGCACGAGAAATGTCCCCCCGCCCGAAGCCGGGTCCATCACCGCACCTTCACCGCTAGGAAGGGCGGCAGACAGCATGAGATCCACTACATCGGGAGAGGTGTAGTGCTGGCCCCATTCGTAGCGCTCTTCTGGGTCGATGAGTCGTTCAAACAGTCTCCCCAGCACGTCGAAACTAAGTGTCTCGAGTTCGAAATGGTCCAGTACGTCGAGGACGCGTATCCAGGCTCGCGAAGACTTGTCGGAGATGAGCGCCCAGTTAGAGACTGAGTCGGTTACAAATACGGTCGCATAATCGCCAGTGGCATCGCGGGCATTCCTGAAGACCCCATCAAGCACCGCATGGCTCACCACTGGATCACCGCTAGCGGGAAGCTCTACCGCGGGAAGATCACCCCGGGCGCGGCGCAGCGCTCCATAGAAAAGCAGTCGGGTGACGAAGACGTATGTAACGACGCGGGCAACACGCTCAATTTCTGTGTGGAAGCTTTGCGCGTCGTGTGTCCATCCCTGTTCTCCTACCATCCACTTGATGAGCTCATCACGAAATGTTTCATCACTTTGACGTTTGGACTCGATCTCGTCACGCACTTCCGCAAATGGCCGAGCCAGCGATGCGCGAAGGGAGTCGATGAAGAACTCATCTGGCGCAACCCGAACCGCCTGCTGTCGATCGGTGAGAATCGGCGCCAGTCTCCGAAGAAGAGCCTGCCAGGCCGAGCGGATCTCATCTCGAATTGCGGGGTTCTCGAGGTTGCTGCGCGTCGCCGAATATGAAAGAGCAGAAACCGGTACCGCACGCTCCCGAAGCGGCCGACTACCCAACTGATGATCCAACAGCCGGAACTGATCGGCATCTGACGTAGCGGACCAACGCGCACCCATCTGGCTTGCCTTTGTCATGCCGTTTAGCATGTTCGGCATCGAGAGCGGATTTGCTTCAGGATGGTCCGGCAACCTAAGTTCGAGCACCATTAGGTGCTGGTCGGCGCGGTTATAGAGCGTTATGTCGGCGCGCGAGTTTTCACCCTCAGGAGATTCCTCGATCGTCACGCGGCCGAGTTCGAGTTCTGGCTCGCTGGCGATCAGAGCATCCCACCATGACTTGATTTCCCCCGCGAAGCCCCATTCATTCACATGACTGACCTTAGTGGCCACGCACTGCCTCGGAAGGGCGCGTTGTCAATGCCGAGCCTGCGCGTCGGGCTTACGAGTGGGGTATACGAGGAGACCGGGCGGTTAGGCGATTCGGTCAACGAATCTCAGGCGTGCCTGATACCGAATGGCATAATCCCCGCTCCACTCCCAGATGCCTTCGCGTTTGATATTGCACCACCGATGAGCTGTCCGAAGATTCCCGAGAGCGTCCGAGCCGCCGTCTTGAAGCCTGAGCTCGTGGTCGAGCGTCGGATACATATCGTCCGAGGGGTGGGCGTTCGGCATCGTCGGGAGCTCGCAGATCTGGCAGATGTAACCGTCGCGCTCGTAAACAGCAGAGGCGTGTCTTCGATAGCCCGTGCTGCGGGGCACCCGGTCGGGATTTTCGAAAGTCATGGGGGTCGCGGGTTCTAGACCAGCCTCTGCGCGGCATCTTTTGCAGTCGCAGGTCAGCGTCCTTTCGTGGTTGTCCAGCCATAGGCGGCGACATTCTTGGTGCTGGATCGCGAAGGCGCGACGCTGCTTCTCATCGTCGATCTTTACCTCCAACGAGCTATAGAGGACGATCTCGGGGCGATCGTTAGCTCCGCAGCCGTCGCAGGACCATGATTGCGCGCTCGTGTAAAGGAATTTGCACGCTATGTGGCAGTAGGCGCGATTGCGGTTGTGATTCTGGAAGGTCGCACCGCATCCGCGGCACGTGATCTCGTGAAGGACCCTGGTGTGTGTACGTGGCATGGTTTTAGTCAGAGCGGCGGCAGCATAGATACTGGGAGTAGACCTGAGCTCACTGAGCCGGGGGCAGTGGCCAGATATTTCACGAACCAGCGATCGCCTGCACCGGGCTCAGCAGTTAGCATTACTGGCCCACCCACGGTGCGTCTAGCGGGGCTATGAGTACGTATTGGCTCAGCTTCCCCGGCAAGAATAAAGCCGAGTTTCTTCCAGAAGGGAACCGCAGCGGGGACGCTTTGCCCATACAGCAATTGAACGCCTGCGGTTCTAGCAGCGGAAGTTACCCGAGAGACAAGTGCTGTTCCGCGGCCTGCGCCACGACAGTGCGGGGCAATGGCCACGGCATTGATGCACCACCATGGCTCTTCGATTCCACTATCGGTGTGCATTGCTGAGTCGGCCCAGATGAATCCGCTAGCGGGTCCGTCCTCACCGCCATGTCGAAGAATCAGAGTGCAATTGCCCCAGAGCTGACTTCCCGCGCCAAACCTGTTGTAGGTTTGCCACCCTTGTTCGTCGTGCAGCGCGGTCATTGATGGAAGTTCAGCTCGCGCGATGGCAGCGAGTTCTGGCACGTCAGCTGGATTCGCGATCGACAGAAAGTCATTGGTCACGGAGTCGCTGTCACTCACGCTAGGTACTGACGCCTTCGTTGGAGGTTCCGCTTTCGGAGAGGAAAGAGTCATCTAAGCGCATGGGAGTGGCAACACCCTGCAATTGAAGAGGGCGCCCGGGTAGGCGCTCTACTACCCCCTGGACCGTAACGGTGTGGTTATCTCTGATCCATTGCAGAATTTCTGTCTGCATGCGGACGGGAACAGTCATATAAACCCGACTCATTCGGCCATTCGATGCCGGCGTCTGCAAAGCAATCCGCAAGATGGGGTCACCAGGCTCGTGCTCGAACGCAACAATCGGTCCGGTGAAGATGCGAGTCGGCTGCTTTTGCCCGCGCGTCAACACGGAAACGGTCTGCCTGACTAGTTCCCGCGCTTCTCCTGGTATCGCTACGCTCGCCGGCGCATTGCCCGTTTCGGGCAAGCTCAAGCCCCACGAGTAGCTGGTGGAGAACTCCTTGACGCTTGGGTCGTAGAGCACCTTCTCTAAGCCGGCAAAAAGTTCTCTACTGCCTCCCGCGGCGATCACAGAAGTGAGGTTTCCCTCGCGGACTTCTTTTCCCGGCTCGATGATGCGCTTCTTATACGTCTCAAGGGTCTGGGCAAGTGTGCGAACGATTCGCCGTTGAGGAGACTCCAGAGTCAGTCGTTCTGTTCCAGCAATGGGCTCGATATTCGAGGGAACAATCGGCTCATCGTGCTGGAAGAGGATGGGGACTACGAATGAACCTTGCTCGGTGTGTGCGAGCCGGGCACGCTGCACGTACTCATCTCCCACTCGCGAATATGCGCTCCCTATATGGCTCCTGAGGCGCTGCGCTGTCGTCGCTGAGGCTCGAAGCATCGAGTAAGCAGCTGAAACTAGCGCGACGCCAGAATGGAGCGGCACGGTCTCGTCGATAAATCCGTCGTTGGCGATGCGGAAGCGGACGCCGTCGAACATGGCGTAGTCGAATTCGAGAACAAGCGCGCGCTCCGGCCGGCCCTCGCTTAGAGCGATGCGCCGGAGGATCTCGCTCCATTCGAACCCGCCCACTCTGACTTCGCTTGGTACTCCGAGCTCGTCGGACCGGCTGTCAGTTTGACGCGCCCATACGGCTGAAGAACTGGTTTCGTGGGTGATGCTCCAGCCGTGGCTTTGAAGGTAGGTGGCGAGCATCGGGCCGCCTGAAGCAGAGACTGTCATGGCTCGCTTCCTATCCCGAGCGTGGCGTCCACATCTGATTTCCACTCATGGAGGGTGTCGAGTGTGAATCGACTGGTTTTGAGGACGGTGATTTTCTCGCGATGGATCGTGGGGTCGAAGCGTACCCAATACGCCCCGGTCTTATGGGAGGTAGACGTTGCGGGGTGGACGATCCAGTCAGGTATGACGGCCGGCACTATGACGACGAGGAAGTACACGGGTGCAAAGCTTTCTTTCCAGCTTTCGACCCACTTCGGATCCAAGTCCATCGTGACGCTCTTGCCCGTGAGCTTGAACTTGGAAGTGCATTTTATCTGTACGCGCGCAGAGAGACGTGGAAAGTGAACGGCAACGTCGATCGCCATGATGTCTTCGTCCGGTTCGGTCTCCGCCACAGAGACGCCGGCTTGGGCACAGATTGACCGGAAGTAAGCCAGCGCATATCGCGCCTTGCGGCCGTTATCGGTGAAATTCGCGTCAACGGAGGTGGTTCCGAGCTTGAAAGGCTGTGCAACACCAGGCGGGATTGTGGGAGGCATCGTCGTCACCACAAATCCCCACCTCGTTCGCCGTTTGCTTACGATATCGGCACTTGCCTCGCAGGCGCGCCTTAAATGTCAGTCTCTTTGCGCCATCCGGAGCACATTAACCTACCCCTAGGTTCAACGCGGCGTGTCTGCGCGCTAATCGGCGCTATGGCATCCACCGTCTTTCGCGCGGCACGCGCAGAGAAGTTGTGACGCTCGGCTACGACGTCGAACGCGACAACAAAGACCGGTGGGCCAAGATCGCAGCCCACGTCGGGATGTCCGCCTCTGCTCTGTTCGTCTGACACCGGTGCACAGGCTCCCACAGTCCAACCCTTCATCACGCTCCTCATCGACATCATGGTGGGTCTAGATCGTCGCGAATAAGGGAGGTCGCGGGGACCGGCCAATTCGCATTCAATGCGAAGACACCATCCTTTACTTGTCATAACGTCCACTATCCGCGGAGGTGTGCGTCATCACCGAGCGGTGTGACGACAGCGGGGGAGGGGCCGCCCTAGTTTCTGGTCTGGATATGCGGGCGGTCGCAATTGCGCAACAGGCTGTTGCGCGATCGGGCGTGATGCGCAGCGGCGGAAAGGGTTTGTCCGGTGAGGCTTCCGCTGAGGGGCTAGGTGCATGGGTGAGACTGAGGAGTGATGTCTGAGAACGTTCCTGTGCCGTCGTCCTACGACGTTATTCTTGCCGAGCTCAAGGAGCAGGTGCATTCGACGAGGTTTGTGGCGCAGCGGAAGGTGAATGCTGAGCTTGTCGGGCTCTACTGGCGGATTGGGCACACGATCGCGGCTCGCCAAGCGGAAGAGGGCTGGGGTGCGAGGGTCATTGCCCGGCTGGCAGACGACCTCCGAGCAGCGTTCCCAGACATGAAGGGGTTCTCACCGAGGAACCTCACGTACATGCGGACGTTTGCCGCAGCGTGGCCGGACTTGGCGATTGCGCAACAGACTGTTGCGCAATTGCCTTGGGGACATGTGACCGTCCTCTTGGACCGGTTGAGCGATCAGGATCTGCGCGCGTGGTATTCGGGCAGAGCGCTGATCCACGGGTGGTCGCGGAACGTCCTCGAGCATCACATCCGCACAGGCGCTCATACTCGTTTCGAAGCGGCCCTCTCGAACTTTGATCGTGTTCTCGACCGATCTGGTTCGGATCTTGCCCGGCAGATCACGAAGGACCCTTATGTTCTTGATTTCTTGGCCGTTGATGGGGACGCCAAGGAACGTGATCTCGAGCAGGCTTTGGTGGACCGGATTATCGACACGCTCCGCGAGCTCGGCGACGGTTTCGCATTCGTCGGCCGCCAAGTCCACTTCGATGTGGACGGGGATGACTTCTTCGTCGACCTGCTGTTCTTCCATGTGGAACAACTCCGATACGTGGTCATTGAGTTGAAGACCGGAAAGTTCAAACCCGAATACCTCGGCCAATTGGGGTTCTACGTGGCACTCGTTGACGACAAGCTCCGCAGGTCTCAGCACGCCGAAACAGTTGGTTTGCTCTTGGTTACCAACAAGAACGACGCTGTCGTCCGCTATTCGCTCGGATCGCAGCAGACCCCGATCGGAGTGGCGAGCTACGACATGCTCCCGCCTGCAATTCAAGCGGCTCTACCGTCCGAAGAAGACCTCGCCGCAGCGCTGAGGATTGAGTGACCAGCAATCGCATCGAGGCGGCGGCAACGTCGCTATTGACATAAGGTACATTATCAGCAGTGCAGACACGTGCGTCATAAACACCATGAGTAACCGACCGACATAGGCAGCGATGGTCAATTGCGTCGAGCGGGTCGCTAATCGCCCGCAAGTTCGATTCCCGGTCGAACTCCGCTCAGGTAGTCATCGGGCGATTCCCGAGCAGCGAAGTGACCTCCGCGATCGAACTCGCGCCAGAATCGCACGTTGATGAAGCGTTCGGCGAACTCACGGGGTGCGTTCAAACCGCGGAGCACAACTGCTCCATGAGTATGTCGAAGGGTTCCCTATGAGAAACCTCCCACCGTGTTGCCCCGGCAGCACGACGGATCGATCGGCCGTAAAGATGACGGCGCCCCCAAATAGCAAGTTTCCCTTCAGGAATCTCGGCATAAATCAAGTCCCTGTCGGAATCGTGGGAGAGGAATAGTGTCAACCTGTCGAGGCCGATGACGTCTGAGGTTTCGGTGGCCTTGCTGCACTTGAGTGTGCTCTCAGTGGCGCCGTGCACGGCCTGTGGTTCCCCGTCCGTACGGCCCCAAACGCGCTGACGGGGAACCACGCTAAGAGGATGGTTCGTCGAATCAGCATGCCATGGGCGCCGACCGGTTTTTGGGTGGGGTCGGCGCCGCGGTGCGCTGGTCGCCGCGATCGTCGACGGAGATAGCACGAGCACATTGGCGATGTTGCGCAACCGTCTCACGCAGAATAGCCTTTTGTGTACGGGTGTGAACGAGTTGCCCGGCCGTCTCACTTTGGGGTGGTAGAGACGCGATGGTCTAAGACGTCGCCGTCACGTCTACTCGGTTCGGTGAACCTCTCCGGGAAAGTTGGGGCTTCCCGGGGAGGCATCGGCCGTCAGCGGCGGCGGGTTTGGCTGGGAAGTTCGCCGAATTCGTCGTGGTAATCAGCTGCGAATCGGGAGGGGTGGCTGAATCCTGCTGTTGCGGCTATTCGCGCGATCGTTCTGGCGTCGTGCTGCGCAGCGTCACGGAGTGTTCGGCGCGCGTCCGCTAGTCACATATTGCGTAAATATCCGAGTGGGGCAATACCGATTTCTCGGCGAAAGGCGTGCTACAGGCCCCGGACCGGAAGTCGTCAGGAATGGTTGCGACGTGTCAGCGTCGTCCCGCCGTCCGTCAGGTCTCCTGCAATGGTCGACAGGGTGGCCATGACACCGGCATCGGTGCCGTTGGCTCTGTGCTGGCGTCCGGTCACGGAGTACTCGATCATCGCCTCTGGGCCACATCTCGAAGTCGACGCGTGCACAAGGGGAAGGCCCGATGTCCAAGCCGGGGAAGAACGCACCTAACCCCTCGGGGGCTTCGTCGGTGGCCGTGCTCGATAGCCGCATCGTTTCCAAGCCACAAATCCCTCCGCGATAACCGCTCAACCGATCTGTGATCGGCGTGTACGACCGTGTCCTAAGTGAGTGAGCCGGGGTATTTGCCGTGCGGCATGCTGGTGGCGAGCTTGCCGTCTTCTCCCACAACGATCAGGCCCTGGGAACTGTCAGAGGACTCAGCGAGACTCGCCAACCAATCCCGGTTGATCTCCGGCAGCCGCGAACCCAGGAACTTGAAGTAGATCGGAATACTTGGAGTCAACCAAATCGCAGCTCTCCCATCCCCGATAGTCGGTGAGTCCTTCCACGACATCAGGAACGATTCGTTTCGCTGGAACTTCTGGATGATCACGATCTGCAAATGAGTGAGCAGACGGTCATCGAACTGAACGGTCGTGCCGTCATAGATGATCGAACCCATCAGGGGACCTCTCTGTTGCGTCGGCTCAGGAAAAGGGTGCACAGCTGCCCGCGCCCTGAGAGGTGCCCCTAACCTCCCCCATGACAACAAGAACCACAACGGCTTGACTCGACGGCTAAACGTATCCACTTCCCGCGCAACAAATCCGCATAACAACACACCCCCGACCAGGCCAACTTCGTCCGCTTCGTCGACCCGGTTCTTCCGCCGGCCCTACAGGCGTATGGTCACGAATCAAGGCGGCACCACGCGCTGCCCAACGAAACGAGAGACACATGGGAATCCACGATTCTGGCCGACCTGATTCAGACGAGATCCCGGACGGTTCCAACTCCGACGGCAGCGAGTCCGATAACGGGGAGGACACTGCATCCGGAGGAGGCGCCGACGACGCGTGACCCCGCCCAGAACACACCCCTCACCGAACAAAGGCGACCCCGACGAGGGAACCGAACTCGACGGCATCCCTGTCGAAAACCCCTCCGGAAAGCCCCTTCTCCCCGAACACGCTCGATCGTAAGGAACCGTCCATGCCAAAACCTGTTGTCTGGATCATGATCATCGCCACAGGGATCACCGGATACGTTCTCGGAACCCGAGTGAAGGCGGCCGAAGACACCGCCAAAAAAGTCCGGAAGAAGGTCACCCGGCACTGATGCTCCGACTGCGATCTAAACGGATCCAGGGTCGGGATAGGGCTGAACGGGCGTGAATGGTCCGCGTCAGAGAAGACGGGGTCCATGTCTCGGGAAACTAAGGGCCGGTACAGCTACCCGTACGGGGACTTCGGCAAAGTGCGCCGCGGAGCCGCTTTCGCGGACCACTGCATCTACTGATACTTGAGATTCTCATCCGTCACCGTTGGTCCGAGGCATCGCTCCGAGAGTCGCATTTATCTGGCCCCCGTCAGCCGGCCATCTGCCCATCCAGGCCATCCGACCTCCGATTGGTCGCACCCAGTTCGCGGCTAATGGAATTCGTCCTTCCTGCACTCGGAGTAGGTCGGTCGTAGGATCATTTCATGACCGACGAACGTCAAACCGAGTCCGCTGAATCGCGTGAGCCTGGGGACGCGAGGCCACAGGGATCTTCCACTAAATCCGAATCCGAAAGGGCCCAAGAGTTTCCGGCTAGTGCGGAACCTGCTCCAGTGGAGTACGACCGTGACGAAAGCGAAGCCGCATTGGATTAAGTACTACGTCGATTCCAAACTGGAGCGGATACTGGAAACAGGAACGAACAGTTTTCGCCAGGCGCAAGTGGGGCGGCGTCTCGTCGTTTGCTGCAGCGTGTGGAATGGTGAATACACACACCTCATCGGAGCACCTCCGCAACACGCTCGAGGATGATTTGCGCGCAGGCGCAGCACCTACATCTCGCAACGACGCAGTCCAAGGCCGACCAAAATTGTTGGGAAGCTGCTCGGGCTGTCGAAACTCGGCTTAACGGGCGGGGAGCACGTCCCGGACTGCGGTTGAACTACAAGAACGGCACCCCGAGCTTTCCCGTAGCCAAATTCTCCTTCTATCTGCCAAAGAGAACCCGACCTCTCGAAAATATGATCCGGGACACCCGAACCTTGGCGACTCCACTCCCCCGAAATTCCGGATCACCGATTTTCTCGGTAAGTCGTCTCACCGCCTCGCGTACCTCAAACCGACGCGTCGATCGGCTCGGCCGCTCTCTGATCGATGTCCTGAACACCGTGAACGGCCTTCGCAGCGCGGGCATCATGTGAGATCCATCTCGGACGGGATTGATCCGGCGACGTCGACGGGCCGGCTGATGCTGAACATGCTCGCCACCCTCGCCGAGCACGAACGAGAGCTCATCGTCGAACGCGTCAGCGCCGGCATCGCAGTCGCCCGCGAATCCGGCACCCGCTTCGGGCGCCCCAAGTCCGACCCGAGGATAGTGGGCCAGAAGCTCGCGATCATCGCCACCGCTCGCGCCTCAGGAAAGACCGCTGCCGAGGCCGCGCAACTTGTGGGGCGGAGCCGCGCCACCCTCTACCGCCATCAAGCGGCCCCCGACTCGAGGCTGCCGCAGCACCACGGACCGAGAAATAGCCCCCGCGCGTCGTGATGGTGCAAGAACGTTACTGACGAAATCCCAGCTCACCAAACGCATGCATCCAAACATCTCCCGTGTTCAGCGCCAGAGCTGAGAGTTAGCGGCTCGTAGTTGCTCCTGATCAGGTTTGGCGAGAACCTCCTGAGTACCACTCTCGGCTTCGTCGGCATGCCGCCAAGCTGAACTGCTTGGTGCCCAGTCAATTCCTGGTTCTCGTTAGGCCTTCCGGAACAACAACCGGTGGAGTGTCGTATGGGAACGAGCGCCAACACGCTGGTTCTTCAGCCTGGCTTCTGCGGGTCAGCTTAAGCACCGTCTGTGGAATCGGACGGGGTCTGGCCCTTCCCTGCCATCCGACCCTTCGATAGTCGGTTGCTGTGGGTTGGTCAATCCCGTACGCGGTCGCCGTGGGTCGTCGTATCGTGACGCGTATGAAGCACATCACGTTCGCGGAGAAGTCCCTGCTCGTCGGCGATGACGCAGCGGAGGCAATAACGGAGTACGCGGCAGCTCTTGCCAAACACGCGTCGGCCGATACGGTCACCTTGTCTGCCTTCGGTTCGGACGGACAGGATGTCAACGCCACTTTCGTTCTCGACTCTGGGACCGTGCTGATGGCTGAGACCACACACTCGTCGATACCTGAGCCGGACAACACCGATGCTGTGGCCTACATGCGGGAGAAGACCCGGCTGCTGGTTTCGCCGCCGTCAGCCGGCCCACACGATCAGATGCCATCCAGCCCAGAGGACGATAGATACTTCGACGAGCTGTGAGGTAGCCGCGTCACTCGTCGTTGAGGTCGGTGATGCCAATAAGTGAAAAGCTGACACCGGGTGTGATGAGCAGGCGTGCTGTTCGCAGGCGGCCCTCGCCCGAGTTCACGCTCAGCCACGTTGGCTCCCGGGACGCGAGTCCAGCGTCGATCTCAGCTTGCACGTCGTCGATGTCTCGCTGACCGATCGAGTACTCGGCCCCGTCGTATTTGATGTCGACGCGCTTCATTCGTGGACCTCGACTGAACCGGTGTGGGCAGGCATTTCTGGTTCGGGCATGAGCTGCAGACCCTGCGCGGAGTTGGCGCTGAGCATCAGCGCATCGATCCACGCCCGATTGATCGACGGGGAACGGCCGCCATGGAACTTGAACGCGATAGGAATCATGGGGTGCAACCAAATCGAGGTCCGTCCATCACCCGCCCCGGGATCATCCTTCCAGCTGAAGAAGAAGGCTTCACCGCGGCGCAATTTCGCACCGACCACCAGATGGAGATGGGCGAGAGTTCGGTCATCGAAGTCAACGACCATCGTCGAGTCGTACGTCAACTTCCCCATGGGAGGCTCCTTTTCCTTGCATCCTCAACTGGTCGTCCCTGACTAGAGCTGTCGAGGAAGCGCAGCAGGGTTATGTTCGAGCCGCGCAGCCTGCCAGAGACTCCAACCACAGAACCGATGAGAAGAAGGCGCAGTCCCAGCATGCCAGCCCACTGGGAATTCACGAACCTATCTCCGATTTAGTGCGGAAGCACTTGACAGCCACGGCAGCGCCTTACGAACCTCACGAGGCATCGTGTAGCCCGGCGCCGAGCCGATACGCGGTTGCAGGTTTGCCGCCAGCACGCTCCGATTGATAGAGAATCGCCCCGCCTTTAGCGGCTACGGCGGGCAATGTAAAGTCCCTTCCTCACGTACAGCGGTGGGCGCAGGGTGAAACCGAGAAAGAGGTATCACCATGACCACGTCCTCCAACAATGCAGTGGAAGTCATCGAGATCGCATCCTCAGGCTGGCGTCTCCGCGACCGCTCTCGTCAAGAATCCGACTCTCGCGGGCTCCTCGGGTTCGTCGAGGCCGACGGAAACGGCTTCGACGCAGTCTGGCTCACCCCGGCTATCACCCACGAGCACTTTGACACGCTCGAAGCTGCCCTCCAAACCGCCAGCTCGCTCTGCAACCAACAGTCTCAGCGGTGAACCGTGACCGTGACTAAAGCGGGTGTTCAACTACTCCCATGTGACAAGCAGCCATCATCCAGCGACTACCGGGTCATGCTCCTCGGAAGCGGGGTCCTCGGAACCGTCGAAATACTGGATCACGTTCCGCTGACTCGCGACGGCCAACCACAATCCAAATTGAAGCGGCGGTTCGAAACCGCCGTCGGCCCCAAGTACATGTTTTGGAGCGCCGACGGCCCATTTGTGGACAACGAACAGAGTTACCGGCCAAGCGGAACCCGCTACATTACCGAAAGCAGCCCGGTCGACGCCCATGAGTTGTCTCCGACCGGCTGAGGATCATGGACCCGGTAACCAGTACTGAGGTTGAATCCGCGACGGTGCGGCGTGCCTTTACGCTACAGCAGCGACAAACTTGGCGCCGCCCGTGCCAGCACACCTCGTGCGCACGAACGACAACGCTTCACGCCAGTACCGCGGCTGGTCACCCCGGTTACTGTTCCGCGCAATGCGCCGCGAAAGCACGGACGGACCGTTGATATGACAGCTTCTTCCGATTCGACAGCGTTGCGGAAGTCCGTCACGTCCATCCGACGACACGTGTGTCGAGCCCCGCCCCGATTCCGGGACCGGTCATAAGGTCCGCAGCAACGACAGTGAAGGAGGACGGCAAGAGTGAGGACGGTCGCCGTGACCCAACTGACCCACCCGTGTTGCATATGAGAGAACAACACCCTCATCGACGCAGCCCTCCTGCGAGACTTCGACGAGGACATCACCAGTCAAACCAATATCGCCCGCGCCTCGTCCTCTGCCGCAACCGGCGAGACCGTTGAGCAGACTTCCAGATGCGCGACCTAACCCCACCAGCAAGCCCGCCAGGACCCAATAAACGAGCTCAAGCTCAAACCCGCCTGCGCGACGCGCGCCTCACCTTGAACGAAGGAATTCACGATGCCCGGTTCCGAAGAAATACCCTCCACAATCGAACGTTCCCCCGAACACGCCCAGGCGATCTGGACGAAAGCGCACGACTCCGCCGTCGAAAGCTACGGCGAAGGCGAACGAGCGCACCGCACCGCGTTCGCTGCGCTCAAGCACGACTATGAGAAAGTTGGCGATCACTGGGAGAAAAAGGGTCGGCCCGGACCATCCGATGAGCGCGCCGCCCGTGCAGGCAGGGGCGAGGGCGAGACCGCGGAAGGGGTGGACGCGAACGCATCAAAGACTCACTTACTTGATATCGCGAAGCGACTCAACATCTCCGGTCGCTCCAGGATGAGTAAAGCGGAACTGGTCGACTCGATCAAGAAAGCTAACCGCCGCGCGACGGCCCCAAGCCGATGAGCAAACGCTACTCAGCCGTGTGCGATGGACCCACCGGCTGAACGGCGGACTTGAAAGTTAGAGCGACCCGTCCGGCAACGTCATGTGCTCGGGGCGCGTGTTCGTCGAAGTGCTGCATCGCGTCCCCGTACCGTTCGAGATCATCGGGCGCACTATCAACTGCGAGAGGTGCATTGGTGTCGGTCATCGTCGTAGCTCCTGCCCTGCGGTGGGACGTCCGTCGGGGTGCGCATCGGTCTGGTTCTGGATTGTGCCGGCCAGGATACGCATCACATAGGCGCCATCTGCGGCTGCGTGCAAAAGCACACCAACCCCCAGCACGCAGAGTGCGGCGGTGCGCAGCAGCACATTGTTTGGGTCGATCGCGGCTGCCGCCAGCACGGCCGGCAGCCCGACCATGAGCAAGGCTGTGCGAATGCGTCCCATCCAGCTGACCGGCAGCACACCCGTTCTCTTCAGCACGATCGTGGCCCCGAGGAGGACATCCGCAGCGACGACCACGACGGCCATCCACAACGGCAACAGACCAGCAATCACCATCGCGGTCGCGACCACGATCTGGCTGACCCGGTCCGCGACAGGATCAAGAACCCGGCCGACGTCACTGACCTGCTGGAACCGGCGCGCTATCCACCCGTCGATCCAATCCGTCGCTCCCAGCACGATCAGAACGATCAACGCCCACAACGGGGACTGCACGACGAGAAGCAGAATGACGAACAGAGGCGCAAACACGATCAGACGCAACACCGTCACGATATTTGGCACCGTCACCCACCGGCCGCCCGGCCAAACCGATTGGGCGGCACTCATCGTCTTGCTTCGGTGCTGCCGCTTGGGAGGCCAGCAGAGAAGTTCCTTTGTCGTTCAAGAATCCCCTCGAACTCTTCGATCGCCATTTCCGCGGTGATCTCTCCGCGATCAAGTCGCTTGACGGTTGCCATATACGTCATCCGTTCCGCAGCCAGCCCGTTCTCGGTGTGTCCGATGGTCTCGGCAAGCAGCAAAGCAGCACGAGCTCGAACGTCGCGCGCCTCAGCACTCCACTGTGTAGTCACGTAACCCTCCCTAATCCCCACACACCTCGCCCCGGGCAGAAGAGAAAGGGGCTTCCATTGGGTCGGAAAAGCGGCTAGGTAACCACATCGATGCGAGAGCAGCTCACAGATCTTGACTTCTCAACCGTGTATCCAACCAGCGTTATCCGCATCCAAATTGCGCATTGGTTACCGCGGCCCAACCTCCGTTCTCATCTCTCCGACAGATGATGGAGGGCGCGCCATCGTTCTAGCAGCGGGCGCGGGAGCGTCATGCGAGTCCTGATCCGGATCCACCACGAGCACATCGTGTTGATCGACCCTGCGGTCGTGCAACGTGTCCGAGACGAGATAGTGGCCGCAGCTAGAGCCGGTGGCGCCCTCGTGCGGATTGGTCCCGAAGGGGCACCCGAGATGCTCATCACCGCGGCGACCGCTGTCCGAATCGAGCCGCTCCCAGATGAGCCTGACGCTGATACCGACTCGGCTTTACCGGGGTCCGCTTTTATCGATCTAGATTCGTTCACGATGGAGGAAGTCGCTTAGAGCAACCCCACGCGCTTCACATCGCATCGGCGATCGGTTCACGCGGTGAGGCTTTTCGTTCCATCGTCAACCCGTTTGCAGCACAGTGCGTCGGTCGTAGCGTTGCACTACAGCTTGGATCGGGAGTGCTTATGGCGTTGATTGCGCAGCAGTTCCGCACTACCGACCCCGAACGGGCCGAATCAGCACTGGGCCAGATCTACCCCGACTTCAGGTTCCAGGAACCCAGCCGGGCAGAAGCGTTCCACTACGGCCAAACAGTCATTGGTGACGACACGGCCACTCTGGCCATCACCGACTTCGGCGGCACCATGACAGCCACCGCGGAACTGGAAAATGCGTTCGCTGTCGTAATCGTTGAATCGGGCCGGTTCGGTGTGTGGAGTGGGGCCGAGGGGACCGATCCAGGCCGCCCCGGCCTTGCCCGGCCAGGAGAAGTCAGCTCGCTGCTGGATCACGCCAGCATCGTGATGGCGAACTTCACCGAGAACGCCCTGAAACACACGCTGCGCGCCTATCACGGCGTCGATCGGGTCGACCTTACGTACCCTCATCTCACTCCGCTCAACCCGGCCATGGACCGGCTGTGGGTGGAGACTCTGAACTTCGTTCGGAACACCATCCTCACCGGGGGTGTCGCACAGAACGACAGCATCCGCACAAGCGCGTTCCGCACCCTCAGCCTCGTCGCTGTCGAAGCATTTGGTATCCAGACCACAATTCCCACACCGCCGGGGACCGGGGCTGGCGCGGCGACTGTGCGCCGCGCTCAGGTCTTCATGGATGAAAACGCAGCACAGGCAATCACGATCGAGGACATCGCAGCCGCTGTGTTTGTCTCTGTTCGGGGCTTGCAGGTCTCATTCCGGCGCATCCTTGGGATCACCCCTTTGGACTATCTCCGCCGGGTTCGCCTGAACTATGCGCGGGCAGAACTGCTCTCCACAAACCCAAACGTGACGTCTGTGAGAGAAGTCGCGTTGCACTGGGGATTCGGGCATCTTGGCCGCTTCGCTGCCACGTATCAGGCGGCCTACGGCGAGCTACCGAGCCACACCCTGCAAAGCATGTGAGACGCGTCAGCTCCTAACCAGAACCATGAAACTCATCGAGAACCAGACAGCAAGGTCAACGGCGTCCTCACAGAAGCGATCGGAGCCGTGGCGCATCTCATCAGGTTCCGGAAAGATCGCCCTCAGGCGACGTCGTCAGGATTCGTTCACCGTAAGCCTCGGCGCGAAAACGTGTCCTCACGGCGGCTTATTGCACGAAAGGCCGGCTATAACGCAAGGGAATTTCCGCAGCGCGACCACGATCTGTCGCGCAACCTCTCCATCTCGTATCCGTAGGGTTCCGAGACGTCATGCCCGTCCGTCTAGGGCGCCCGTGCGGGCGAATAAATCGAACGAGATAAACGGGTACTCCAGGAATGACGGCCCCCGGCAGCTGCGCGAGCCGCATCGTGTGCAGTAGGCGACCAGCTTACGGGCATCCGAGTCCTCGTCATGGGTAAGCCGGCCGCCGAGTTCGGCATGTGCTTAAACAGCGGTTGAAGACTTCAAGAGGTCGTCCTGACAATTTAGGGGCCCACCGCCCTTTCGCGAGCGAGATCAGCGCTGGAGAGCAGCGGTGACGACCTGTCCGTTTCGTGGCAGTGTCCCCCGGAAAGCGATCTGCACAGCCTTGGCGCTGTCTAGATTTCGATTGTCGACAGCCTGGACATGGACGTGCGGCTCGGTGCTATTGCCAGAGTTCCCGCACCGACCCAGCACGTCCCCTACCTGCACCCACTGTCCTGTCCGGACCGTGAGACTACCTTGCTGGAGATGGCACAGCGCGATCACAATGCCGGCGTTCTCGATCAGGACATGATTACCGGCGAGTGCTACCCACCCGGCTTCCGCTCGACGCCGTTGAGTCAGTGCGTAGCCGATCGAAGGGACGCCGCGGTACGCAGGATGATCCGGCTCCACGCCATGTGCACCAATGACGATCCCGTGAACGGGTGACAGCAGGGCGCGCCCGAAGCCGGGGAACCGTCCTGGGGGTTCGGGTCGCGTCAGAGTGCGCGCCGTGACAGGCGCCGTGCGGCCCTGCGCGTCGACGGGAACGAAGTCGATGGCGTACGACGATGCGAATGACACTGTGCCATGGCTGGGGACCCTGTTGGCAGGGCTGTTCTGCACGAGCCAGCGGCCCACGAAGGGGTATTCCAAATCGATCAAATCACGTCACGCACCCCAGCACTTGAATGCGAGAGCAGCGCATAGAGGCCCAGCAAGAACGAGCCCGCGGGTTCACAGCGGTCCCAACACGTCACGGACCGCGTCGTGCAGCTCGAGGTCGTCGAGAACGGTGAGTAATTGCCGTTCCTCGTAGCGAAAGTGGTTCTCCATGATGGCCGCCAGTCCCCCTAAGTGACGATCGAGTTCCGCTGCGGACGCGGTCCTGTCCACTGCATCTTGAAGACCGCTAAGCAGGTTACCGATCATCGAATGGTCCTGCTCGAGCGCACGCAACACAGGCACCAAATGCGGGTGCGCTTTCTCGATCGCAGGGAACAGCGCGCGGTCTTCGCCTCGATGGTGACCATCGAGCGCTAAGCAGAAACCGTGGCAGTAAATCAGGAAGTCACGGCTTGCCCGCTCTGCGGATCCGCCACTCGGTGCGGCCTCGCGAGTGACGCGCAAAGCATCGCGGATGCGCTGGTGCGCAGTT
The DNA here is from genome assembly GCF_013205105.1 of Herbiconiux sp. VKM Ac-2851. NCBI lineage: Bacteria > Bacillati > Actinomycetota > Actinomycetes > Micrococcales > Microbacteriaceae > Herbiconiux > Herbiconiux sp. VKM Ac-2851. The sequence continues at coordinate 94,798 of NZ_JABMLJ010000005.1, forward strand.
CGGCGCTCCAGGCGTTGAGCCTGGTCGTGTCGCGCTCAGTCACGCGGCGATGCGAGCATCAGCAATCCTTCGGTTCGGCGCCTCCATGCCTGACACGGACTGCCACCAGCACGCGACGCTGCAACGATCCTAGCCAGACACGCCTATGACCGCCAGACATACCGGAAGCCCACCGGATCAGGTCATTGGCGCCCGCTGAGGTTTGGCCATCGTGCATTCCGGATGGGATTAGCGCTTTCTCTTTGAGCGTCGATCCAGCGTGTCCCTTATGAGCAATGTTGTGTCGTCAGGGCGTTTCGGTGACTGTTCGACGAGTCTCGCTAAGGGCGAGACCGCGATAAGGACCAGCCCAAGGGTGAGCAGCACCTCGGCCAGGATGCTGGCGATTGTGAACGCGGTACCTGCGAGCAAATCAGGACCGACGAGACTGTTGGCGATCTCTAACCCGAACAGCCTGGCCACGATTCCAACAACACTGAAAATCAGTCCGGCAATGAACATCTGCTTTGAAGTCAGTTTCGGGGGCATGGTGGACGATCCCTTCTTGGCGCCATTCACTCAACGCTAACTTCGACACGCGACAATCACCACAGCGGACCAGCACGTTGCCCGCTGGGGATCCCTCAGCGGGCACTGGGATTGTCGCGTCGGCCGACCCTAGTACGATCGGGGGTCGCGGCCCACTTCGCCTCTGCTACCGCAGACATCCGTGGCGACTACCGGCCCCTCAGCACCCGCTCTACGTCAGGGGCGAATCTCCGCTCCTCGACTGGCGGGACACCCTGACTCTGATCTTTACGGCGTCTTCAGAAATTGCCAGAGAAGTGCTGCTGCGTAGGTGCGTTGAGGCGCCCAAGCCTCAGCGCGTTCCCTCACTGCCGCAATGGTGGGTGTCTGGTCAAGGAAGTACGCGCGCTGCACGGCGATGCGGATGCCCAGATCGCCCGCAGGTAGTACGTCGGGGCGCTTCAGCTGGTGGATGAGAAACATCTCGGCGCTCCACGGGCCAACTCCCTTCACCTGTGTCAGCGCGACGATCGCTTCTTCGTCGGTTAGGGCGGTGAGTATCGAGAGATTAAGGTCGCCCGAGTGCACTCGTGTCGCGAGGTCGAGGAGGTAGCCTGCTTTGGCGTGCGAGGTGCCGAGCGCTCTCAACTCGTCAGGGTTCATCCGGAGGAGACGTTCGGCGGTCGGGGTGCCACCAAGGGTGTGCGAGAGGCGGTCATAGAGGATGATCGCCACTTTCACTGAGATTTGCTGGGCGAGGATATGAAGGACCATGCCGGCGAACGGGTGGGCTGTTGTGCGGCCGTCGTCGGGGAATTCGAATGGGTCGGGTTCGCCTACTCGAAGCACGAGCTCTGCTAGAACGGGGTCTGCGGATGCGAGTGCCGAGTAGGCGGTATCGTCCGGCCTGCGGGTGGTCATCGTGCCATCTCACGTTCTGTCGCAAGCAGCGCATGGACTGAGGAGACGGCGCTCGCGCCCTCGCCGACGGCAGATGCCACCCGTTTCATCGACCCTGCTCGCACGTCACCTACAGCGAAGACCCGTCGGTCGCTTGTCTGGAAGGGCAGCGTCTCGTCATGGCCGGAGCGGTGAGGGAGTCGAGTGTCGGTGAGGATGAAGCCGGACTCGTCACGAGCGAGATCGGTAAGCCACTCGGTGTCCGGTACCGCGCCGACGAGGCAGAAAACGATCCGGCTCTCTCGGGTCTTGGTCGAGCCGTTTCTGCTTCGGATCACAACGGCTGCGAGCGAGTCCAAGCCGCACAGCCCGACAACTTCGGCTTCGACCCACACCGTGATGAGCTCGTGGGCATTGATGCGTCGGGCCAAGTACTGGGACATTCTTGTCTCCAGGGCGGACGCCCGAACAACCAGGTCGACTCGAGAACCTTTCGACGCCAGAAACAGGGCGGCTTGACCCGCAGAGTTTGCACCTCCCACGACTGTCACGGGTTGCGAGTGGCAGTCACGGGCGTCGAGCTCGGTCGCGGAATACCGGATCTGCGTTCGTCGCTCGAAGTGATCCCGCCGGGGAACGTCGAGACGGCGGTACTGGGCTCCGGTTGCGACGATCGCGGCACGGGCTCGGAGGGTCGTGCCATCAGCGAGAGTCACTGTCCGCCCGGCCGCTCCTGGTGGGGATGCGGTGATTCCTACGATCTGGCATGGGCTGTAGAGCTGTGCGCCAAATTTCAGCGCCTGAAGGGCGGCGTTCTGGGCGAGATCGCTACCACTCACTCCCCCTGGGAAGCCGAGGTAGTTCTCGATCTTCGAGCTGGTTGCTGCTTGACCACCAGCGCCGGAGGCGTCGAACAAGACCGTGACCAGTCCCTCGGACGCCGCGTACACGGCTGCGGCGAGCCCGGCGGGGCCGGCTCCGATGACGACGAGGTCGACGTCATGGTCGCCGGGTGAATAGGTGAGGCCTATCGCGGAGGCGAGATCATGTGGCGTGGCGTGCTTCAGCATCCGGTCGGTGACGATTGCAACGGGGAGGTCGGAGATCGTCAGGCCCCGCTCTGCCATGAGTGCCTGTCCGGCGATGGAGTCAGCGTCAACCGTGGTGTGGGCGAGTTGGTGGCGTGCGGCGAAGGTTCTCAAAGCCCGGTGGTCGGCGCAGTCGGACACTCCGACTATCTGTGCCACGCTGCTGACCAGTTCGATGATGGCCTGACGGCGCCGGCCAAACTCTCGGACCAGGATGTCGGCGACATCCGACTGTTCACTCAAGGCCCTGCGGAAGTTGGCCGCGTCGATCCGCACGGCGGTGCCGGGCTCATCGACGCGTAGCGTGAGGAAGACGCTCTGTCCGGTGAGCATTCCGAGTTCGCCGGTGAAGTCGCCTGCGCTTCGCGTGGAAATGACCCGTTCGGTATCGGTGCCGGTGGCGTCGCAAACCACATCGATCGAGCAGGACTCCACCAGGAAGAGGTCGTAGCGATGGTCGCCACTTCGGGAGAGGACTTGGCCCGGACTGACATGTTCGCGCACGCCGTACACGGCGAGGCGACCGAACTGATCCGGGGTCAATCGGTCGTGAGCGTCTCGATTCATGACCCCGAAACTACGAGGGTGCTGTGCACACCAAGTGGAGAGCTAGTGGATTAACGCACCCTCAGCGGTCTAGCTGCGCAGTTCGACGAGGAATCGCTCGGCGCGGTCGGCGAAGAGGTGAGCCTCGCGCTGTCGGGCCAGCGCCTGTGCGCGTTCGGCCTCACGGATGGCGGACCGGTCGTCGCCCCCGGCTTGAGCGAGTTCGGCGCGGACGAGTATGAGGAGGGCCTCAGCGGATCGTTGCCCATGAAGGTCGAGTGTGCCATCGGCACGATCGAGCGCGGCCGCGGCCGCGGCGAGCGAGCCGGCGGCCAAGTGCATCTCTGCAAGGAGAGCGAGCCATGTTGAGACGCAGGTGCGTGCGGGGCTGGTCAGGTTGCTACGGATGAGCCGGTCGGCTTCGTGGGCAGCGCCTGCCGGATCGAGTCCGGTCAGTGCTTGCCCCCACCAGCGGGCCAGCCTGAGGTAGGTGCCGAGGGAGACGAACGAGAATTCGGGATCGGCGGCGATGCCGCGATCGGCCGCTCGAAGGGCTCCGAGTGCGTCGCCTGCCACGGCGGCAGTTCTGGCCTCGAAGGAGGTGGCAACAGTGAGCGCATAGGGGTCGCGACCGGCCGCTGTGCGGAGGGTTGCGAACAGGTCATCGGCGCGCGACAGGTCTCCGTGGTAGCCGGCAATCTCGGCGAACATGCCAGCGGCCATCAGCTGCACACCGTCATGGACCGGGTCGTTTTCATTCGGATCGATTTGCGGCACCAGGGCTGCGCTGATGGCGTCCAGGCGCCGGAAGGATTCGCCGACCTCGCCGACGCACCACCGATGGATGCCGGCCGCGGTCGCGCCGTAGGTGCAAACGACGGGATCGGCAGATGTCGAGGAGAGCCGGTCGAGCTGATCGGCAAGCATCGTGCTCTGGTCGAGTTGGAGTCCTTGGCCCAGGGCGGTCCACCGCGAGAACAGGAATCCGGTGGCCGCGCGTTCGTCTCCCAGGCCTCGGGCCACGTCTTCGGCCCGCTTGAGCAGGCTGACGGAGTCGATGCCGTACATCGATCTCATGCCTACGACGGCGATCAGTTGTGAGAGAGCGGCGAGCTCAAACTCGGGCAGCGACGACTTGCGCGCCAGGTCGACCGCCGACCCAAGGTGGCGTTCTGCGGCCTGCAACGATGTCTTGGCGGTGGCCCTGGAGCCTGCACCGATCAGTGCCGAGATGGTTCGGGTGGGATCAGTGACTGGGCCGGCTGCCCACAGATGGTGGGCCAGCCGCTCGGGACCGGACTCGTCGCTCAGTGCCCCTGCCTCGATCGCGTCGGCGATGCAGCCGTGGATCGTCGCGCCGCGACCTGGCGAGACTCCCTCCGACACTGCCTGACGAACGAGGTCGTGTGTGTATCGGTAGGAGAAGGGATCGTCGGCGGCTGGGCCTATCAGACCGAGTTCGCGCACGGGCTCGAGGCGCTCGAGGCAGGTGCCGACGTCGAGGGACGCTGCACGGGCCAGGAGCAGCAGCTCGACAGAGCGCCCGATCAGCGCCGCCACCTCGAGCAGGGCGATCGTGTCGCTGCCTAGTGTGGCGAGCCGATCGCGTACGACGTCGCGGACGGTGAGTGGAACACCGCTCGAGGCCACTGCCTCGGTGCTGCCGACGCCCTGCGGGCCGAGCAATCGCGCGAGTTCCTGAACAAAGAAGGGATTGCCCGCGGTGCGCTGATGGATAACGGTGATGACACCGGCCGGAGGGGTAACGCCGGTCTCGCTGTGCACGAGCTCGCCAACCTCCGCCGCGCTGAGCGGGCCGACAGATACCCTCCGGTGTCCGGACGTTCGGCTCATCGTCGCCAGGGTCCGGGTCAGCTCAAGGCTGGCGGCAAAGCCCCGGTCTCGCATTGCAGCGACTACCGCGACGCCGGCGGGAAGGCGGGCGACGACGGAGTCGAGCAACTGTAATGAGCTCGCTTCCGCCCACTGGATGTCGTCAAGGACGAGCACCACGGGTCGGTCGACCGCGGATTCGGCGATCACGTCGACCATCTGCTCGAGCAGACGGAATCGGGCGTTTCCATCGGAATTGGCCGGAGTCTCGTCGCGGTGAGCGCCCACGAAGTGTCCCAGGTCGCGCGAGAGCCAGTGCTCGCTCCGGGCAGTGGGAAGCGCCTCAAGCAAACCCGTCGCGACCTGGACCCACGGCCACATCGTCGGCGCATCGTCACCTTGGAGGCAGTGACCCCAGATGACCAGGGCGCCGCGGGACTCCGCATCCTGCGCCAGCGATTCCATGATGCGGCTCTTACCCACGCCGGGCTCACCTTCAAGCAGAATGACTGCCTTCCCGCCATCCAGCGCGGGTTCCAGAGCGCGGCTCAGAGCGGCGAGTTCCTCGGATCGGCCGACGAGGCGGGGCCCTGGATTGCCGGAGATGATCCTCGTCGCGTTGCCGTCGGCGGCCGACATACCGTCGAGAGCCTCTGGGAATGACGAAGTGGCTGCGCCCGACGTGGGCGTTGTCGCAGGCAGGTTGACTGACGGCTGGGCAAGCACACCCTGGCGCGCCGATCGTAGAGCGGTACCGGGGTCGATGCCGAGCTCCTCAGCCAGTCGCCGGCGCACGGCTTCGAACACGTCGAAGGCTTCGGCCTGCCGTCCGACCCGACCGAGGAGGGTCACGAGGCTGGCCTGTACCGGCTCGTGCAAGGGTGCCATCGCAGCCGCCCGCTGCAGGGCGGGTAGAGCGCGAGCCGGTTCGCCGAGCGCAGCGGCGATCGCGGCCGCCTCGACGCACGCCTCGAAGAACTCGTCGTTCAGAGCGGAGAAGATCGGTGTCGCGTCGAGGCTCTGCGCCCACCCGCCACCGGCCGGTCCGCTCCACAGGGCGACGGCGTCGAGCAGGCAGGCGAGGGCTGCCGGGGCATCTCCGCCGGCGAGTTCGGTTCGCGCGCGGGTGGCGAGCTGCCGGAAATGGGTGAGATCGAGAATGTCGGGCCCGATCGTGCAGACGTATCCGCGCGCGCGCTTGAGCAAGAAGATGCCGGGCTCGCGGGGAGGCAGTTCGGGTTGCAGGATGCGGCGGATTGCTCCGATGTACTTATGCAGCACGTTCAGTGCACTCGCCGGCGCGTTTTCGCCCCAGATCAAATCGATGAGTTCGTCGGCCCCAGTCGGGCGGCCTTCCCGAGCGAGCAGCAACCCGAGAAGGTAGGCCTGCTGACGTGGGCCCGCGCTCAGCTCGGTGTCACCCTGCCATAGCCGGAGGGGTCCGAGCACTTGGAGGCGCAGGTTGCCGCTCACCGCTTCGGGCTCCAGGTCGTCGGCGCTTTCCGCGACGAGCTCCATGGTCATCTACGACTCCCTCTATGGGGCCGGCCCAGTCGAATGTCACCCTCATTGGGTGTGCGCTGGCATGGTGTCAAGGTACACTCTAGAGCCTGGAGCACCACTCCAGCCAGTGTAATTTTGTTGAGTGGAGGGGTGATGACCGACGCGAACACCCTTCGCACGGCGTTCCGCCAGGGCGACAGCGCTGCAGTCAAGGAGGTGGCCACTCTCCAAATTGAGGAGGCGCGCCGGCTCGGTGACACCGCCGGAGAGGTGGAAGGGCTCTACGCCCTAGCCCGGGTGGCGCTCCGCGATCAGGATCTCCCGGTCGCCGGCGACATTGCACAAGAAGCTCTTGCGGTCGCCCAGCAGACGGGTGATCGCCGCTTGGAAGAGAGACCTCTCCACGTGCTGGCCGCCGTCGCCCGGCTGTCTGGCGATCACGCGACAGCGACCGTGCTGTACGAGGCGAGCATCGACCTCAACCGCGCCCTCGGCAACGAGGTCAACGTGCACACCGAGAGCCACAACCTCGCCTTGAGTGAGTTGCAACTGGGACATATTGATCGTGCCCGTGAGCTGATGGCCGCAAGCATCAATCGGGTGCGTCAAGGACACCTCGAGGACTTTGTGCCCTACCTCGGTATCGCCGGAGCCGCTTTAGCTCTGACGGATGGTGATCTGCGCCGCACGGCACGCCTGATCGGGTTCGCTGACCAGGCCTTCGCGGGCATCGGTCAGGTACCCGACCCGGATGACGCCAGCGAACTGGCGGCGCTGCGGCGCCGCGTCGTCGCCGAGATCGGGGCGACAGCGGTGCAGACTGAACTCGCTACGGGCGCATCCTGGTCGCTCGCCGAGGCCTTCGGCGGCACCTGGCCCCGCGCATCCGGACCGATGCAGGAAGACGACGATGCCTGAGCAGACCGAGCAGACCGCGGTCCAGAACCGGCGCGACGAGTACGCGGAGATGACCCGCCGCGACGTCACCGCCGCCGCCCGCAAGCTGTTCGCCGAGCACGGCTACGAACAAACCACGGTCGCCATGATCGCCCGCGAGGCGCGAGTCTCGCCTGCCACGGTTTATGCGCAGTGCGGCGGGAAAGAGGGTCTTCTCAGCACCCTGATGGACATGTGGACGACGAGTCCGACGGTCGGCCGCATCATTAGCGACGCCGCGGAAGGGCTCACCGGCCGCGACAAGCTGCGCATCCTCGCCGACGGTTACGTCGCCCACGCGGCCGAGGCCGGCGACATCATGCGGATCGTCGAGAGAGCCGCAGCCAGCTCGACTCCAGCAGAAGAGTTCATGGAGATCGCCGACAGCAGGCACACCGAGGCGCTCGAGATCATCACGAAGGGCATCGCGGATGTCGGCGAGCTCGCCGACGGGCTCTCCGTGACCGACGCGGCCAAGATCGTCTACTTCCACTTCCGGAATCCCCAGCTGGTGCTCGCTTCCGAGACCTTCGGGTGGGGCATCGACCGGGCGCAACGGTGGCTCCTGGAGCGTGTCGAAGCCGCCATTCTGAAGCCGTGACGATGCGCGTCAACTGATCGTCAACAAGGCGTCTTTACGCTCGGAATGAGCACGAAGCATCCGAGAACCTGGGTTGGGGGCGCAGACATGATCCCCATTCACCATCGGTACGCCGTCATCGGCGGGCACCGGGTGTTCTACCGCGAGGCCGGCTCACGCGACCGCCCCACGGTGGTGCTCCTGCACGGTTTCCCGACCAGCTCGACGATGTTCCGGGGCATCCTGCCGCTGCTCGCGGAGCGGTGGCACGTGGTCGCGCCCGACCTGCTCGGGTTCGGACTCTCGGACACTCCGACGCTGGAAGAGTTCCCATACTCGTTCGATTCGCTGACCGACGTCACCGCCGGCCTGCTCACGGAGATCGGTATCGAGCGTTACGCACTGTTTGTGCACGACTACGGAGCACCGATCGGCTGGCGCCTCGCACTGCGCGACCCGGATGCTGTGAGGGCGATCGTGAGCCAAAGCGGCAACGCCTACAACGAGGGATTCCAGCCCGAATTTTTTGTTCCAATGCGCGCCTACTGGCAGAACCCCGACTTGGGCACCGAGCAGGTCGTCCGTGACACGCTCTCCCTCGAAGTCATCCGCTGGATGTATCTGTCCGGAGCACCTGACGAAACACTCATCGATCCCTCGCTTTGGGTGCACGATGACGATCTTCTCGCCCGCCCAGGCAACGACCTGGTGCAGCTCACGCTCTTTGGCGACTACGCCACCAACCTGGCGCTGTACCCGGCGGTACAGCGATATTTCCGCACCACCCAGGTGCCGCTGCTCGCGGTCTGGGGACGCAACGATCCCGTCTTCGGGCCCGCCGGCGCACTCGCTTTCGCCACAGATCTGCCTGACGCCGAGGTGCATCTTCTCGACGGTGGGCATTTCCTGCTCGAGACCGCTCTCGACGATGTCGCCTCTCTCGTAACGAACTTCTTCAACAAACACCTCTGAAATCCTCGGTGCGGGAGTGCACAGATCGGTCACTCGCCGTCAACCGGCCCTGTCTAGCGTCTGACGTATCAGCCATCACCTCCCGATGGACGAGTGTCATCCGGCACATCTTCGTCACCGCCCGGCGGTCCATTGAAAGAAGATCACTATGTCGAACACCCCCACGGTCGTCCTCGTCCACGGCGCATTCGCCGACGCCTCGAGTTACGCACCTGTCGTCCGTCGCCTCCTCGACGACGGCGTCACGGTCGTCGCGCCGCCATCGGGGAACCGGAGTCTCGCTTCCGATGCCGGCTACGTCGCCTCCGTCGTCCGCCAGATCGACGGCCCGGTGCTGCTCGTCGGTCACTCTTATGGCGGTGCGATCGTGACCGTGGCCGGCAACGAACCCAACGTGGTCGGTCTGGTCTACCTCGCCGCGTACGTGCTGGCCGAAGGCGAGAGCCTGGGCGAGCTGCAAAACCGTTTCGCCCCCTCGCCCCTCGGACAGGCCCTGGTCTACACGCCGTACCCGATCGAGGGCTCCTCCGAGCCAGGCATCGACGTGTCGGTCGATATCGCCCAATTCCCGGCGATCTTCGCCGCCGAGGTCGACCCGGCACTCACCACGGTGCTTGCGGTGTCGCAGCGACCGCTGGCCGCAGCCGCCTTCGGCGAGCCGGCCGTCGGCGCACCCGCCTGGGCCGAGAAGCCCGCGTGGGGCATCGTCGCCTCCGCCGACCAGGCCATCAACCCCGACGTTCAGCGCTTCGGCTACGAGCGCGCCGGAGCCTCCGTCATCGAGGTCGATTCCTCCCACCTCGTCATGCACGCCCACCCCGACGCGGTTGTGGCCGTCATCCGCGACGCACTCACCTCCGTGACCGCTGCGCAGAACGAGCCCGTCGGCTCGTCGGCGCTGTAGAACTGCCGGAGACGGAGATGACTGTGCAGCTCTCGGCCTACACCGAGATCGCAGAACGAGACCTCCCCCAGCTGCTCGCAGAGCTACGCGGATCGGGCATCGTCACCCTTCAGCCCGGCGTCGAACAGGACGTTCCTCAACTTGTCTCCGAGCTCATCGCTTCCGGACTCGTCCTGCTGGACACCACCCCGGGCATCCGGGCAGTACCCGAGCCCGACCCGACCCCCCACCACGACGTGGTCACGCACATCAGCCTGATGGCGTGGCAGCGGATCAAATTGTGAACACCACACGACAGAACGGAATGACCATGACCCTCTCAACCCCAGAACTCGACGAGATCACCGCGGCGAACAACTCCGGCAAGACGCCGGTCGTGTTCGTGCATGGACTCTGGCTGCTCTCCAGCAGCTGGCAGGCCTGGCGCGACCTCTTCGAAGAACAGGGCTACGCGACGCTGGCGCCCAGTTGGCCCGATGACCCCGAGACGGTCGAGCAGGCGAAAGCCGACCCTGACGCGTTCGCGGGCAAGATGGTGAAGGAAGTCACGGAGCACTACGCCGAGGCGATCGACGCCCTCGACCAGGCCCCCGTCGTCATCGGCCACAGCTTCGGCGGCCTCATCGCGCAGAAGCTCGCCGGCGAATCAAAGAACGCCGTGACCGTCGCAATCGACCCGGCCCAATTCAAGGGCGTGACCGCGCTCCCCCCGGCAGCACTCAAAGCGGCGGCACCCGCCCTGCTGCGGTTCAACCACACCAGGCATGGCGTGACGCTCACCTGGGAGCAGTTCGCATTCAGTTGGTCCAACGCTCTCAGCGAAGAGGAAGGCCGCGCCCTCTACGAGGAGTTCCACGTGCCGGCGTCGAGTGTGCCGATCTTTCAGGCCGCGACCGCCAATTTCAACCCATTTGCGGAGACGAAGGTGGTCACGGACAACCACGGCCGCGGACCGCTGCTGCTGATCTCGGGTAGCGACGACAACACGGTGCCGCAGGCCGTCGTGGAGAACGAGTACCGCATCCAGAAGAAGAACGTCGGCGAGACCGAGCTGGCGATCCTCCCGAATCGTGGGCACTCGCTCATCATCGACTCGGGATGGCGAGAGGTTGCCGATACAGCCCTCGCATTCGTACGGAAATTCGCACCTTGATGTGAAGTAACCGTCATCCTGGGGGTTCCGTAACAGTTGCGGAACCCCCAGGCACACGAGGCCGCTACGACCTGAACTGTCAGTTCCATGCGTCGCAGGGTGAGTCGATCGCCACCAGGTATCCCGACCCAACATCCATTACCGGCCCGCATGCAAGCATCGGGTTGACCGAATTGCAGAGGTGAACCCATGAGCCGCCAATACGGATGCATCGCATTCACAGACACCGTCTCCGCGGAACAAGAGAGCTACGGCAGCGCCGAATTCTATGGCCGAGGAAAGGCGGATTGCGAAGATCCAGCACCCGAAACCCTGGGGGACCGGGAAAAGCACTTCCTTGAAAGCCGCGATTCGTTCTACCTAGCCTCTGTCGGAGAAACCGGGTGGCCCTACGTGCAGTTCCGAGGCGGACCAGCAGGGTTCATCAGGGTGAATAACGGGCACTCACTGGCCTGGGCCGACTATCGAGGCAACCTTCAACACATCACAACCGGCAACCTCCGCACCAATGACCGAATCGCAATCATCGCGATGGACTACCCAAGAAGACGCCGATTGAAGATCTACGGAACAGCACAGGTGACTCGCTACGACGAGAACCCTGCCCTAGTCGAAAGGCTGGTGCATCCAGATGACACCGAGGCCGTAGCCGAACGGGCAATCATCGTCACAGTGAACGCATTCGACTGGAACTGCCCCCAACACATCACACCCCGATACACCGCGGACGAAATCGGAGATGCCACCGAAGCTCTGCGGTCCCGCGTGTCCACGCTGGAGCGGAAGAACGCACAACTCCGCCGACAGCTGTCCGTCATGGACGCGACCGGCGCTGCCGCAGGTTCACCACTTCTCAGTGGCCGGATGGAGGCGTCGAATGACTGAAGAAACGGCCGCCTCACGTGCTCGTCAAGGACGAGCTGTGCAACGGATTCCGCTGAACACTTTCGCCATCGCCTTTGGCCTGGCGGGACTCGCCACCATCTGGACGACAGCCGCTCACCTGCTCGGCACCTCCGAGGTGATCGGACAGGTGCTCTGGGCTGCAGTGCTCGTTTCCTGGGTGTGGTTGATCGTCGCGCACCTCCGCCGCGGCGCGAAGAGTGCCGAGACCCTGGCACAGCAGCTGCGACACCCCGCTCAAGGACCGATCGCGGCTCTGGTACCGGTCGTCGGGATGCTTCTCGGGGCGGACCTCTACCGGTTCCTCCCCGTTCCGGGCGAGATCCTCGTCGTGCTCTCGATCGGAGCAGCCGCAGTGTTCGCCGCGTGGATCCTCGCCTTCTGGCACACTGGCAACCTCAGCCCAGAAGCCTTCCACGGCGGCTACCTGCTGCCCACCGTCGCGGCCGGGCTCATTGCGGCCACGACCTCATCCAAAGTGGGACTGCCGCTGCTGGCGATCGGATGCTTCGCCGTTGGCATCTTCTTCTGGATCGTCATCTCAACCGTTCTGCTAGCAAGGCTCGCCTTCTTCGCCCCCCTGCCGGCAGCACTCACCCCGACATGTGCAATCCTGCTGGCCCCGCCGGCCGTCGCAGGAGCAGCCTGGTTCACCATCAACGGCGAACACCCCGATCTCATATCGACAGCCCTGTTGGGCCTGCTCGTGATCATGGCGCTGCAACAGGTGGCGCTGATTCCGCGCTACCGCACGCTACCGTTCTCTCTCGGGTTCTGGTCATTCACCTTCCCGCTCGCTGCCGCCGGCGGCTACGGAATGGAATGGCTGTCCATCGCAGAATTCCAAGGTTGGCAATACCTTGCCTGGTTTCTCGTGGCACTCGTGACCGTGGTGGTGATCCTCATCGGTATCCGGTCCCTCGTGCTCGTCACAAGCGTCAGTCGCGGAGTGCAGCGAGCAGAGAGCGTGCTTCGCCGTGCCGACAACGCGGTCGAACGGAAGTAGACAATTTGTCGCCGTTCGACCAGCTCGCCGGCACAGCAGCCACTTCGACCAACACGCCACCCCATGGCAAAGTGTTCAAATTCACGCTCAGGCGGATGTTGCACCCCTCGGCGTGCGGCAGGGCCTTGCTGCCGGGATGCGGCGTCACTGAAGAGGTCTCAAATGACGTCATGTCGTGTACACGTACGAACGTTTGCGAGACGGTCGACGCCCTTCGATCCGAGAACGGCGTGTCGTGTCTCATGACTCGTGTTCGCAATCTACGTAAAGCGAGCGGCGTTCGCGTTACAGTGAGGCATGGTAACGATCGGTTACGCGCGCGTCTCGACCCGGGATCAGAATCCCGACGGACAGACCGACGTGCTCGAGTCTGCTGGCTGCGACAAAATCTTCGTCGAACACGCATCGGGCACACTCGCTAAGCGACCGGCCCTGACGGATGCGCTGGCGTATCTGCGCGACGGGGACACGCTCGTCGTGACGAAGCTTGACCGGCTTGGCCGTTCGGTTCGGAACCTGAAGCAGGTGGCCGACGAGCTGCAGCAGCGCAGCATCGGATTGAAGGCCTTGTCGCAGGGCATTGATACGACCACTCCTGGGGGTCGGCTGTTCTTCCATATGCTCGCGGCGATCGCGGAGTTCGAGCATGACCTCATCGTTGAACGTACTCACGACGGTCTGGCCGCAGCCCGAGCTCGAGGTCGAAAAGGCGGGCCGAAATTCAAGATGACTCCGAACAAGATCCGGCAGGCCCGGTCGATGTATGACAGCGGCAATCACACCGTGCAGGAGATCGCCGACACGTTCGGCGTCTCCCGCCCCACCATCTACCGGCACCTCCAAGACGAGCAGTAGCCAACGACACTTATATAGAGGTACGCGCTCTTGCAGGCTTTAGCCATTGTGCTCAATGCCGTTATTGGATCTCCTACCCGCGCGAACGGCCGAAGGCGAGCCCGGACGGCTGCTTTCCCACCCCCGGAATCTCGGCCACATCACGGCCAGGGATGTATCGGCAGTTCGAGTGCGCAGAACCCAGGCCACCGTCGTCGTGTGGAGTGTCAACCGACTCTGCCGATCCTCATCAATGTCCGGCGGTCAAAGGGCTTCGTGACGCCGGGTTGCATGACTTGTCGGCTGGAGTGGCGCTTCGCCCTATCGCCCCAGACCGGCAGCACACCCCCGGACGATTGATGTGGACTAGGTGGTGGCAGTGTCGTGCACGATGCGGAGGATGAACGTGACCGCGCTCGTCGATCGGCGGGTGAACAGTGGGGCTTGCCGCCAGATCTCAAGGTAGGCGTCTTGGCACAGCTGGGCTGCGGTGTCCGGGTGCATGGCGGCGATGAGTCCGAGGACGTGGGCGGCGGACCGGTCGTAGAGTTCGGAGAACGCAGCCTCGTCGCCGCCGCCTGCCTGTGCCAGAAGCGTCTCCAATAGCAGCGGGGTCATAGGCTTTGTTGATCGCCTCTCGAAGAGAACGTCTTGGATCTCTTTGTGCGTGGGGTCGGTCGGCTCAGTTCCGGCCGCTGGCCCCAGTCGTCGACGACGAGGTGGCCGGGGTGGGTTTGGGGGAACTCGATGGAAGCTGCCTCAGGCCGACAGGCGATTTACTTCGATGATCAGAATGATCAGGAACAGCGCAAACAGTCCTGCTGCCATGACGCCCATCAGCCAGGCGAGGACCAGGTTCTGGGTGCGAGGGTTCCGGGCAAGTAGTCGGGTCAGCAGCATCGCGGCGTAGAGCACCGCCGTCACAATTATTCCGACGACCGGGGTAATGGTCTGGATGCGGAGTGCCACGACAAACAAGACGATTCCAGCCGCGGCGAGGAACGCCCCGAAGAGCAGCCAGCGTGGCCGCGGCAGCACCCGGTCTTCAGCGGTCGAGCTTTGCCGATCAGATGGTGCGGCCATTATCGGGATTCCCCAATCCTTCTCGTGGCGGTCTCGCCGGGACGCGCTGCGGCTGCAGAGCGTTGTGTGATCGATGGGGGCATGCCCGTCACTCCGCGTCGTGTCCTTCGTGAGCGTGCTCCTCTTGGCGGGCGTCGCTGTCCCGGTCGGGTTCTCCTGCATCGGAGAGGTTGTGACTGGTGGACTGTTCAACATCAGCATCAGCGACCTGACCGGGATCGGTGAACGGCTCGAATGGCTTCCCGCTCGAGGGCTGGTCGTCGAGGTGTTCGGTGTATTCGGGGGTGCCATGGACATCGGTCATAACAATCTCCTCAACGATTTCTTCTGCCTGAACAGACAGAAGCCGAGCCAGTTTGGTGGCGACGAGGTCGTGGCCACCGCTCAGGTCGCCCGCGGCAGCCATCCCCGGCAGCCCTGCTATCGGTGCGCGCACTCCGCGAGGGAATGCCTGCGTTATGCCCGAGACCCTACGACCCGTCCGCTAGCTTGGGAGGGGCTTGACACAGGCTGAGGATAGCTTCGGGTCGCAAGCAGGAAGTCGAGATCTGATCAGAGTGCTGGGAAAAGATCCGTTGCGCAACACCACGGTTGGTCCAGTCTGAATGCGGAAGCGCCTGGTATCGAGCGTGTGCTGCCGGCCGTGACGGTCCCCGCCGCGGGGGAGGCGGAAACCGTCCGGCGACCATAGGCCAACACCCTCTGCCGAGGATAGGCGTCCTTCACTGACCATCCGAAACTGGTCACGAATGGAAGCAGGTCGACGCACCCCGTTGTGCCCTGGCAACGGTACGGCGCCTACCCGTCGATGTCACCGCTTGCCGGATGGGACCAGGTTTGATAGGCCAGTACGAACAAACGTCGAGGCTCCAGGGCCTCGCGAGGAAGAGAGAGGACCACGATTATGGGTTCAACTGAATCCCCTACCCTAGTCAAGCTCAGTGAGACCGATCAGCAACTCGCCTCGCCCGAGGAGGACATTCGTGGCCGCCACGTCAAAGACCGCGACGGCCAGGACCTCGGCCGGGCACACGATCTCCTCATCGACGAGGACGCAGGAAAGGTCCGGTTTGTTGAAGTCGCATCCGGCGGGTTCCTTGGCATCGGGCAAGACACCACCTTCATCCCCGTCGACGCGATCACCGCCATCACGACCGATGAGGTGCGCATCAACCAGGACCGCGGGTTCGTCGCCGGCGCCCCCACCTACGATCCCGAAATCGTCACCCAACCCGACTACCTCGTAGGCACTCTGGGGTACTACGGATACGGCCCATTCTGGGCGCCGGGCTACCTCTACCCGAACTACCCCCACTACCGCTGACCTGATCAGCTGAGAGAGCCGGGATATTTGCCGTTGTCAACACTCGTGGCGAGCTTTCCGTCTTCGCCCACCACGATCAGGCCACTGGAACTATCCGAGGACTCGGCAAGCTTGGCCAACCACTCCCGGTTGATCTCCGGGAGGCGGGAACCAAGAAACTTGAAATAGATTGGGATATTCGGCGTCAACCAGATCGCCGCACGGCCATCGCCGATGTTCGGTGAATCCTTCCACGACATCAGGAACGACTCCTGACGCTGGAACTTCTGGATGATCACGATCTGCAGATGAGTGAGGAGCCGGTCCTCGAACTGCACCGTCGTGCCGTCATAAATGAAGGAACCCATGAGCGGGCCCTTCTGATTCAGAGTCTTCAGGAATTCGCATAACGGCCGACCTGCGTGGACCGTGTTCTTCATCCGCACCCTGACTGGTACCCACACCATCCCCGGAAACACACTCCAGCACAACCCATCGCCACCGCCATAAAACTGTGCATCTCACCTGTCAACCGCTGCGACCAACCGTAAGCCAGGCGTAGGGTCACCCTCAACGTCGCAGAGACGACCTCCCTGATCCGTACAGCGCCCAGGAAATGGCATGCACACACCAGGCGTGTGGCCGCCTGGCAACGAATAGCCAGGATGAGGGCGGACGCCGTCTTCGAAAGGAAGGGATACCGATGTCGATGCTGGTCCACATCCACGATGCCGTCTACGTCCTCAACGACACCACCGATATGGATGTGTTCCGCGCCGACATCGAAGCCGCCTCCCGAAACGGCGGATCCTTAGTCACCATCCACCACGACCACCACACCACCGAAGTTCTCGTCACCCCACACAGCCACGTCACAATCGAAGAAACCACAACCACCGCCCACCCGATCAACGAACACCCAACCGACGACTTTATCGACTTCGACAACTACTAGACCGAAGCCCAAGCCGCCAGCACACCGACAAACTCACCCGGGTGCGGTCTCCGGACTAGGCCGCCACCCGGGACGACGATGGTGGTGCCGTAGGGCGGTGTCGTCAAGCCCGACCGGATTGGACCCAGTGGGCGTAGCGTCGCGCAGTAGGAGGATTCATGACAACCACGATGCCCCAGGACACCCAAACACCGGTGCAATAGCGGAAGGGTCAGGTTCGGACCGCAGCACGTCGAGAGAGGGAGAAGAAACAGCATCGGGCGGAAGTGCGGACGATGAGTAACCCACGCCCCGAGCACACCCCTTCACCGGAAGAGGTCGACCCTGACGAGGGAACTGAACCAGACGGCGCGCCAGTAGAGAACCCTTCAGGCACCTGGCCTGCGTCTACCCCCGCACAACACCCAGTGGCCTCATGACGGACACGGGCGGCGACTTCATAGATCACGAGCAAACGAAACCAATTCAGGTGACCGTCGACGGGGACACGTATCGGGTGCAATCCAGCCAGGTTGCATACGACTTGGAGATCATCGCCGACCCCGAAGACACCGTAATCGGCTACATCGCCCGACTCACCACGGATGCGGCCGGATTCGTCCCCGCAGACCAGGCGAACGAAGTGCTACCTGCCGGGAACAGCGAACTCGAAGACGGAATTCGCGCCCTCCTGAACCGATAACGTAAATAACCAGAAAGCAGAGAAGTCATGCCCAAACCCATTACTTGGATCGTCGTAGTCTCCGTCGGAATCACCGGCTACGTGATCGGCACCCGCGTAAAGGCTGCCGAGAACGTCGCCAAGAAAGTCCACAAGAAGATCAAGAGGTAGCCGCGAAAAGGCGTCCATCTAGCTCTCCGACTTGAAGGTCACGCCCCCAAGGTTTCCGAACCCGACGAGACACTCGCATCCCTAGGTGTACTGCCCAGGCAGGTTGGTTGAAGTGTGACGTTTCGCGGTAGTTCTGGACGCGAGGAGGACCTCCGGTCGAGAGTGGAGCTGTCTAGGTTCCCGCATCGACCAGGAGGTCCTCGTGTCTCACGGTGACGCTGACTCGGGTCCGCCCGGCAATTCTTATCTCAACGCTGAGCGCCGCCGCTGCGGGCGTCGGCGCGATCATCGCCCTCTACGGCATGCTCGGCTCCCCTGCCGCAGTCACCACACTTCTCCTCGTCATTTTCGTGGCGGCGCGGGCCTCGATCTCGTTCCTGCGTATGGACCCGCCCGGGTCACCCGTCACGCGGGTCGGGCGTGTACACAAATGTTTGGCGTTCAGCGCATTTGGGTCCGCCATCGCGGCTGCCTTCGTTTCCGCCGGGGCGCTCCATGATGCCGGATTCTCCGTCGAGGCAACCTGGTCAACGATCTTCGCAATCGTCGGCGCCATCGGCGCGGTCGGTCTTCCGATCGAACGCGTCACACGACACCGTGGACTCTTCGGCCTTTTCGAGCTGCTCATCTATCTAGGATTCATCGCCTGGTTCTTACTGATCGGAGTCACCGCGATCAACGCCAGCTGACCAAGCACGGGCCACCCGCGGCGGGTAGAGCCTTCCGAGGAGTGCAGCTTAGGCGAAGTGGCTCCACCGGAAGGCTGTGCCGATGTGGCCGGCTGCGGGTCACTCGAGCACCACCCGGTAGGGATACCTGAGGTCGAGAGCTGCAGAGACTCACTTGTTCGGCCGAGTGCGCGTAACGTCTCCATAACGGATCAGCCCGGCCACATTCGCTAGAACACAGGCATCGAGGAACGCGAATACGTGTTCTGTCGCAAATATTGCGTGCGCGCAAATGGTTTCCTCTTCCGCTGATCGGTAACATCGATTCCTGCCGCCGGCCTCACACCAGTGGCATTCGAACCCAATCCGCGACCCCTCGCCCGACGCGAGCGTGTGTCGTATGGTCCCGAGCTGCGTGCCCGCATCCATGAGGCTGCCACGCCCGTTGCCGCTCCTCGGACCCGGTCGACCTGAACGCGCGATATCTGCGCGCCCCTGGAGAACCCATGCCCGAAAGAGCCGCCGTCGAGGTCACGAACCTCTACAAGATCTTCGGCCGCAAACCCCACGACGCCGTCCGACGCCTGCGCGAAGGAGCTTCCCGAGACGAGGTGTCCAAGCTGGGCACGGCAGCGGTGATCGATGCCTCGTTCACAGTGGAGCCCGGCGAGATCTTCGTGGTGATGGGGCTGTCGGGGTCGGGCAAGTCGACTCTGATCCGCACCCTCAACGGACTGCTGGAGCCGACGGCCGGCGACGTGTCGATCATGGGCACCTCGGTGGGCACAGCCAGCACGAGTGAGCTGCGAGAGCTCCGACGCAATCACGTGTCGATGGTCTTCCAGCACTTCGCTCTGCTCCCCCACCGCACCGTGGCAGAGAATGTTGCGTACGGACTCGAGATCCAGGGCGTCTCCACGGCCGAACGCCGGTCGCGGGCCGGCGAGATCCTCGATCTGGTCGGCCTTGGCGGATGGGGCGACAAGCTCCCCGACGAGTTGTCGGGCGGGATGCGGCAGAGGGTCGGCCTCGGCCGCGCTCTGGCCGCTGACACCGACGTGCTGCTGATGGACGAGGCGTTCTCGGCGCTCGACCCGCTGATCCGGCGCGAGATGCAGGAGCAGCTCCTCGAGCTGCAGACCCAGTTGGGCAAGACCATCGTGTTCATCACCCACGACCTGAACGAAGCCATGTTCCTCGGCGACCGCGTCGCGGTGATGCGTGATGGCAGGGTGGTGCAGGTCGACACCCCCGAGCAGATCATCACTGATCCGGCCAGCGAGTATGTCGAGAAGTTCGTGCACGACGTCGACCGCGCCCGCGTGCTGACCGCTGCGAGCATCATGGAGCCGGGCCGCTCGGTGATCTCCCTGTCGTCGGGACCACGAGCCGCGATGCGCCGGATGCGGGACCTGCAGACTTCGGCCGCCTTCGTGATCGGCCCCAATCGCACGCTTCTCGGCACCGTGCACGACCGCGCCGTCATGTCCCTGGTGACCAGCGGCGAAAGCGACCTCTCCGCGGTGGTCCAGGACGATTACCTCTCGGCCGCCCCCGAGACACCGATCAGCGAGCTCGTGGAGCTCTCGATCGAATCGGTACTTCCGGTCGCGGTCACCGACGCGGACGGCCGGCTCCTCGGGGTGGTCCCCCGGGTGACGCTGCTCGCGGCACTCGGCAACCTTCCCGCCTCCACGGGTGAGATCGCAACGGTTGACCCGCCCGCCACCATCCCCATCGACGTCATCACCCAGACCCTCAGGGCCACGGGTGCCGATGCCCCCGCGAACGCGATGAACGGAGCGAACTGATGGACTGGCGACTACCCCTCGGCGATTGGGCGGAGACCGCGGTCGATGTCGTGACCGCCGTCTTCGGACCTGTCTTCGACGCCATCCGCGTCGTGTTCTCCGGACTCTACGAGGCCGCGGACTGGGTTCTGGCCACCCCACCCTTCTGGGCTGTCATCCTCGTCATCGCGGCACTCGGATTGTTGCTGCGAGGGTGGATCTTCGGCGTCGGCACCGCGGCCGGCCTCCTGGTGATCGCGGGCATCGGTCAGTGGGAGAACGCGATGGACACACTCGCCCTCGTGCTGGTGGCCGCCTCGATCGCGGTGCTGTTCAGCGTGCCCCTCGGAATCCTCGCGGCACGATCGCGCCCGGCCTCGGCCATCATCAAGCCGATCCTCGACTTCATGCAGACGATGCCCGCGTTCGTCTACCTGATCCCCGCGCTGATCCTGTTCCGGGTCGGCGTCGTTCCCGGGATCGTAGCCACGATCATCTTCGCGATGGCACCCGGCGTGCGACTCACCGAACTCGGCATCCGCGGCGTGGATAAGGAGATCGTCGAGGCGGGGTCCGCCTTCGGCGCCACACCGGGGCGCATCCTCCGCCAGATCCAGCTCCCGCTCGCAGCGCCGTCGATCTTCGCAGGCATCAACCAGGTCATCATGCTGTCGCTGTCGATGGTGGTCATCGCCGGCATGGTCGGTGCCGGCGGTCTCGGCCGCGACATCGTTCAGGCCCTCAGCCGCGTGGATGTCGGGCTCGGCTTCGAAGCGGGCCTCAGCGTCGTCATCCTCGCGATCATCCTCGACCGGCTCACCTCCTCGCTCGGCAACCGCCGCCGTCGACCCCCACGTTCGAACGCCA
Organism: Herbiconiux sp. VKM Ac-2851; assembly: GCF_013205105.1. Lineage (NCBI taxonomy): Bacteria > Bacillati > Actinomycetota > Actinomycetes > Micrococcales > Microbacteriaceae > Herbiconiux > Herbiconiux sp. VKM Ac-2851. Next base: position 115,961 of record NZ_JABMLJ010000005.1, read on the forward strand.
CCCCAGCGTCCGACACGACGCCCGAGATCGTCTCCCCCAGAAGGCAGCCGATCACCCTGGCGTGACCCACCCCCAATCGCCGTGGTCACAGCCCACGGCCGAAAGGAAACACATGAAGAAGCATTTCCTCACCGGAACCGCGATCACCGCAGCGGCACTGCTCGCCCTCACCGCCTGTTCGGGATTGGGTAGCGCCGATGACGCCTCCGGGCTCGACAACGGAGACAAGAGCGACCTCACCGTCGCCGTCTTCAACGGCTGGCCCGAGGGCGAAGCCGCCTCCTACCTGTGGAAGCACGTACTCGAAGAGAAGGGGTACGACGTCGAATTCGAATACGCCGATGCCGGGCCTGTCTTCACGGGCCTCAGCACCGCCGACTACGACATCGCCTTCGACGGCTGGCTGCCCACCACCCACCAGACCTACATGGAGCAGTACGGCGACTCCCTCGTCGACCTCGGCGCCTGGAACGATGAGGCATCCCTCACCATCGCCGTGAACGCCGACGCACCCGTCGACTCGCTCGAGGACCTCGCGGCGAACGCCGACCTCTTCGGCAACCAGCTCATCGGCATCGAGCCCGGAGCAGGCCTCACCGAGCAGACACAGAACGCCGTCATCCCGGGCTACGGCCTCGAGGGGATGGACTACATCACCTCGTCGACCCCCGCCATGCTGGCCGAGCTCACGGCGGCGATGGATGCCGGCGACAATGTGGCCGTCACGCTCTGGCGCCCGCACTGGGCCTACGACGAGTTCGACCTGAAGGACCTCGCCGACCCGAAGGGAGCGCTCGGTACCGCTGAGTCGATCCACTCGATCGGAAGCGCAGACTTCGAGACCGACTTCCCCACCCTCGCCGGCTGGGTGAAGGACTTCTCCCTCGACTCCGAGCACCTCTACTCGCTCGAGAACGTGATGTTCAACAGCGGTGCGGACAGCGACGACTACGACGAGATCGTGGCCACCTGGGCCGACGAGAACAAGGACTACGTCGACACCCTCACCTCGTAGGGCTGACGACACACGGAAGGCGGTGTGCTCCTTCGGGAGCACACCGCCTTTTCATCCAGGTACGTCTCCGCGACGATCAGCTCCCCCGTGGCCCGGTCACGACCAGCTCATGCAAGAGACATGGTCCGTCGGGCTGAGCGAGGCGGAGACCGTGGCCTGCTCGTTCCGTCTGCGCGGCGATCCGGCCGTGATGCGGCCGGGGAACCCCCTTGAAAAGCTGATCCTCGATGACGACGTGGTCGTGGAAGTATTCGGCGTGGACGGCTCCAGCGGCGGCCCCGAGGGGGGCGTGAATCGCCGGTGCGGTGTGTGTACTGATGGGGACGTGGGCGGCGCGCGCCTGCTCGGCGGCCATGAGGAAGCCGGTCACTCCTCCTGCACGTGTCGCATCGATCTGGAGCACATCGACGGCGGGACCTCGTAGCAGATCGCTGAAGTCCTTGGGGCGGTAGCCGTACTCGCCTGCCGCGATCGCCATCGCGGGTGGCACGCGATCTCGTAACCACAGCAGTCCGTCGTGATCGTCGCTCGTGACGGGCTCTTCATACCAGGTGACGTCGCTCTGGTCTGAGAACCGGTGGGCCAGGACTGCCGCTTGTCGTTGACTGTAGGCGCCGTTCGCGTCGACGAAAAGCGCAACGTCGTCGCCGACGGCATTTCGTGCCGAGGCGACCCGTGCAGGGTCCAGCCGAGGCTCGCGGCCGACCTTCATTTTCACAGCGCCGATGCCCTGGGCGGCCCAACCGGCCAATTGGGTTGCGAGCTCTGTTGGGGTGTAGCTGGTGAAGCCGCCGCTGCCGTAGACCATGACCGTGCCCGGCCCACTTCCCAGCAGAGTGACCAGGGGAACGTCCAGGATCTTCGCGACGAGATCGTGAACGGCGATGTCGAGGGCCGAGAGCGCACTCGCGCCGATTCCGGCCCATCCTGTGTTGCGTAGCGCCGCAGCCATCGCCCAGAACAGTGCTTTGCTGTTCATCGGATCCATGCCGAGAAGTTCTGGCGCGAGTATGTCCTCGACCACGTGTGAAGCTGCCTTCGCGGAGGTGTAGGAGTAGCCGAGTCCGCGGTGACCCGCGGCGTCGACCTCGACGACGAGAACTCCGGTGCTCGACCATCGGGCGGTGCCGTCGGACTCGGGGACTGGTTCGCCGTTCAGGGTTGTGGGGATCTCGTAGGCGCGGATGTGAATCCGGTCGATCACGGCATCCGTTCGCTCATTTCTCACGGTCTCGACCTAGATGCAGTGCTCCCTTGACGCGCTCGATGCCCTCGGTGGCGAGGGCTTGGGCGGAGTCCTTGATGACGTCGAGTTCGTTCGGGTCGCCCTTGAGAAGCGCCATGCCCATGTTCTTGGCGTATTCCTTGGTGATGTGCGGTGGCAGCGGGGGAACGTTCTTGCTGACGTAGGCGTCGATGAGGGTCACGCCGTCGTGGGCGAAGGCGTCGTCCCAGGCGGCCGCGACTGAGTCGTCGTCCCGCAATCGGATGCCTTTGAAGCCGAGAAGCTCGGCCCAGCCGGCGTAGTCGACCGATTCGATGTCCTGCGACCCGCGCCACATCGGGTTGCCGTCTTCGGTGCGCATCTCCCAGGACACCTGCGAGAGATCGTCGTTGTGGAGAACGAGCACGATGAACTGCTTGTTCTCCCACCCGTCCAGGTACTTCTTCACGGTGATCAGCTCGTTCATCCCGAGCATCTGGAAAGCTCCGTCGCCGATGGTGCACACCACGGGCCGGTCCGGGTGGGCGAACTTCGCAGCCGTTGCGTAGGGCATCGCCGCGAGCATGCTCGCGAGGCGACCGGAGAGATCGCCTCGCATCCCGCGGCGCAACCGGATGTGGTGCCCGTACCAGTCGGCGGTGGTACCCGCGTCCGCCGTCACGATCACGTTCTCGGGCAGACGCCGATTGAGCTCGTGATAGACGCGCCGCGGGTTGGCTCCCGACTCGTAGCCGACCATCGCCTGCGCCTCCATCTCCCTTTCCCACCCGCGCATCTCATCGGCGACCTGCTCCTGCCAGCTCAGGTCATCGGTGTGGTTCAGCAACGGGATGAGTGCGTCAAGAGTGCTCGCCACGTCGCCCCAGAGGTTCACCTCGGTCGGGTAGCGGACACCGAGCTGCTCGGGTTTCAAATCGACCTGGATGCCGCGGGCCTGACCCGATTCGGGAAGGAACTCGCCATAGGGGTAGTTGGTTCCGAGCATGACGATCGTGTCGCAGCGCTGGATCTGGTGCAGGCTCGGCAAGGTGCCGAGCAGCCCCACCTGCTGGGTGTGGAACGGCACGTCAGAGGGAACCACGTCCTTCCCGCGCAACGCGGTGATGATCCCGGCGCCGGAGCGGCGGGCCGCTTCGAGGACCTGATCGGTGGCCCCCGTTGCGCCGGCGCCGACGAGGAACGTGACCCGCTCCCCCGCATTGATGATCTCTGCAGCGCGTTCCAGCTCCGGCTTCGGCGGGGTGATCGCCGGGGATGCCGCGGCGCTGCTGGACCGGGCAACCCAGTGCGCCGGCGAGAGCGAACCGGCCTGCATCGCCTGCACGTCGTGGGGAAGGATGATCACCGTCGGCTGGAGGCGGGTGATCGCGGTTCTGAAGGCGGTGTCGATCACCGCCTGCGCCTGCTGGGGCGCAACGATCGTGTGCACGTAGGCGGCGACATCGGAGAAGACGCGCTCGAGGTTGCTCTCCTGTTGCGTGAATGTCCCGAGCGCATCCAGGCCTTGCTGGCCGACGATGGCGACCACGGGCTGGTTGTCCATCTGTGCGTCGTAGAGACCGTTCAGCAAGTGGAAAGCGCCCGGACTGGAAGTGGCGATGCAGACGCCGACTTCGCCGGTGAACTTCGCGTGCGCTACCGCCATGAACGCGCAGATCTCCTCGTGGGTGGGCCGCACGTACTCGAGTCCGTCACCGTGTCGGGCGGCGTCGCCGAGCGCTCCGTCGAGTGCTCCGATTCCGTCGCCGGGGAAACCGAACACCCGTGTGACGCCCCAATCCTTCAAGCGCTGGATAACGAAATCGCTGACCGTTGCCATGATGGTCTCCTCCCGGGGCGCTCAGCGCCCGTTTTGCTGCTTTGCGGGGCGAGGGGCGCCCCTTCCCAATAGCGCGTCGGCGGCGCGTGCGGCGATAGCCATGATCGTCAACGCCGGGTTCGCAGCTCCCTGCGTGGGCAGCACGCTGCCACCGACGATGAAGAGGTTGGGGACCGCGAAGGTGCGGCAATCCTGATCGACGACCCCTTCGTTCTCGTTCCCGGCCATTCGCGCCCCGCCGACCAGGTGGGCGTACCGTTTGATGGTGATGACTTCGCCGGCTCCGGCGGCATTGAGAATGTCTTCCATCACCGATTGCGCGGCCGCCAGCAGTCGGCCGTCGTTCTCGGACTGGCTGTAGGCGAAGTGGGCTACGGGGATGCCGTTCCGGTCGGTTTGATCGGCGAGGGTGACCCGGTTCTCTTTCTGTGGGAGGAATTCGCAGAGCGCACCGAGGCATGCCCAGTGCACGTAGTCGGACATGTAGTTGCGGAATTCGTCGCCCCAGTAGCCTTGCGCCATCACGTGTTCGGCCCAGGTGATCGGCAGCGGAGACACCGTCTGCACCGAGAATCCCCGCTTGTACGACTTGGAGTCATCGGTTTCGTAGAACTGTTCCGTACTCACCTCCGGCGGTGGAGCTTTGAACATCCGGACCTCGTCGTCGAACCGTCCAGCCGTCTGGGGTGCGCCCTGCACCATGAGGTAGCGTCCGACGAGGTCGAAGTCGTTGCACAGGCCGTCCGGGAACCTCGTCGAGGTGCTGTTCAGCAGCAGCCTCGGGGTCTCGATCGAGTAGCCGGCGAGAATCACCCGGCGAGCTCGTTGTACCCGCTCCTTCCCGTCGCGGAGGTACCGCACTCCGGTGCACAGCCCAGTGCGGGCATCTGTCTCCACCCCGATCACCATCGATTCGGCGCGCACTTCCGCGCCGTGCTCAATGGCATCCGGGATGTGGGTGATGAGTGGCGAGGCTTTCGCGTTCACTTTGCAGCCCTGCAGGCAGAACCCCCGGTAGATGCAGTGTGGGCGGTGTCCGAACCGGCCGTTCGGGATGGCGACCGGGCCCACCTTCGCCGTCACGCCGATGGCCTGCGCTCCGCGGAGGAAGATCTCTCCGTTGCCGCTCACCGGATGAGGCCGGTGCGGGTAGCTGTGCGGATCACCCCACGGCCAGCGCTCGCCCGCCACCGGCAGTTCCTGTTCGATGTCGCGGTAGTAGGGGGCGAGGTCGGGGTACTCGATCGGCCAATCGGCGCCCACCCCGTCGTTCGTGAGGGTGCGGAAGTCGCTCGGGTGGAATCGCGGAGTGTAGCCGGCGTAGTGCACCATCGACCCGCCGACACCTCGGCCGGAGTTGTTGGACCCGAGCGGCACAGGGTCGGTTCCGCCGATCTGCCGCGGATCGGTCCAATACAGCTTGTGCGACCCGGCCTCGTCGCTGACCCAGTCCGTCTCGGGGTCCCAGAACGGTCCCGCCTCCAGGGCTGCGACCTTCCATCCTCCTCGGGCCAGACGCTGCAACATCGTGGAGCCGCCCGCACCGCATCCGACGATCACGGCGTCGAGCACGTCGTCGTCGTCGAAGCGTCGCATCCGCTCCCGCCTGCCCGGTTCGATCGCGCCCGCCGGGCTGAGCAGCCAGGCCGATTCGTTGCGGTCGCGCACATTCACGGCTGCCTCCGCAGGGGGTCATCGCCTGGATTGACGTCGTGCACTTCCGACGGTTCGAGGCGACCGACGCCGAGGTTCTTGTAGCCACGAGGGTAGGCCGGGCCGCTGAAACCGATCTCGTTCCAGACCGCGGGATGGGAGTAGAACGCGGTTGCGGCATACCGGGTCCACAAGCTCCACACAGCCCGCGGCGGCAAGTCGTGCCACCGCTCGTCGGTGCAAGTGCGGACGGCTTCGATCACCGCTCTCTGCCGATCGCGATCAAGGTCCGCGAAGGCCTCATCGTGGGCGGCACGTGCGTCGTCGTCGAGCGCGGCGAGGCTCTGCCGCCAGGCGTCCTCGTCGGTGGGCATCGTGTCGTAATGCCAGCCATCGGTCTGGTCCTCAGCCAGCCGGGCGTCGACCATCCGCACCAAGTCGACCGTTACGTCACCGTTGGCATCGTGCTGACCGACGAGGCGGTCGAGCAAACACTTTGCTGTCGCCTCCTCTTCTCGGGTGAAGAAGCGAATGGCCGGCAGTGAGTGCAGCCGGGAATGCACCGTGGCACGGGTTGCATCATCCCATTCCCGGGATCGGGTCATCACGTCAAAGCCCGGAAATCGCGGCCCGCCCTCACTCGGCGGCAGCGGCAGCGTCGCGCTCATCGTTCCCGCCTCAACACTGCTGCGAGCAAGCCCATGCCGCCGACGAGAGTCACCAGAAGCGGGGCCAGCAGAGGCGGGCCCATCTCCATGTTGTAGCGGAAGTTCGAGAACCCACCAGGCTTTTGAGCGATGCCCCGCGCGTGAAGCACCGTCCCCTGCAGCCCATTGGCGACGGTCACCGCGGATGCCAGCGGCAGGATCGTTTTCGCGGCCCGGCGGCTGAAATATCCGGCTGCGCCGGCGGCGGCGCCGATCGGGCCGACGATGATGGGTGCCCACATCCACCGGTTCCCGAAACTGGCTTTGTCGTGCTCGAAGAAAATCTCCGCGGTCGTCACGACCGCACCCACAGCGGTGAGCCCGGAGAGCATGCGTTCGAAACGCCCGCGGCGCACGTTCTCCACCTCGCGCCCCACGGCACGGACCGACCGCGGGAGCAAGCGAGCAGGCCAGAACGAAGCGGCAGCACTGCGCCCCGAGGACTTATGACTTCTGATGATCACCACCGCCTTCTTGCGTGTCGGTCCGGGTGTGTTCGGTGAGTCCGCCGTGCTGCGGGGCGACATGGTCGAGGATGCGGGCCCAGTGCGCGGCGATGGTGAGCGCGCCCTGGCCGGGCACCCGGACGGTTCGTGATCGGCGGATGCGGCGTCGGTACCAGTGCCCGTCGTCGATGAGAGCGTTCGTCTCGTCATCGCCGTAGATGAGCCGCACGTCTGCTGTGATGCGGCCGAGTTCGCGCGCCCAATGGTGGTCGGCGAGCATCTCCCGGTCGCTGTCGAGCCCGGCGCTGCCTTGAAGTCCCGCCTCGCTGAGCATCCGGTCGAGTCGGTTCCCGAGGCCCCGCATGGCGAGGGCCGGGTCATCGTCGCTGATGAAAAGCGACGACCAGCTGTAGGGCGGTAGCGCCTCGGTGCCGGGAACGAACGTGAATCCGTTCGGCGCTGCCGTGTTCACGGTCGCGACCCGGTCCACCAGGTCCGGGTACCGTGCCGCCAGCGACAGGGCGACCATTCCACCGGTGCCCCAGCCGACGACTCCGACAGGACCAAACGTCGTCCCTCCAGCGGAGCGTGCAGTCTTTTCTGACTGTTGCAGAAATTCCGCCAGGTCATCTGCTCGATGCTGAATCGTGTGGGGTTCGTCGTCACTGTGCGGCGGGGTGGACCCGTAGCCGGGCCGGTCGAGCATCAGAAGATGCGCCCCCCATCGGGACGTGACCACAGGGTCGGGATCGAACTGCCCGGCGCCAGGAGTTGGATGACACAGCAACACCAGTCGGCGAGCCAGTGGGTCGCCTGCAGCGGACATACTGATCGTCCGCTCCGAACGAAGAGTCACAAGATGATTGGCCACTAAACGACGTCATCCTTCCTCTGCCGATCCCAAAGGGCCTGCCCGTCTTGGGCACGACACCGGGAAACTTACGACGATTCGACCGTGCAGCCTAGGGGCTTGCGGTGGAAAGGTTGTTGTGATGCAAATAAGAGAGGCCCAAGCCACGACCGGCATCGGAGGAGTAGCCATGCGAACCGCACGAAGCACGACCCAGAGGTCACCGGAATCGGTGTTCGCCGCACTTTCCGACGGTTGGTTGGTGGGCACCTGGCTGCCCGGCGCGAAACGGATCGCGAGCGTAGATGCGACATGGCCAGCACCGCAATCGACGGTGACCCACTGGAGCGGGGTGTGGCCACTCCTTTTCCGCAGCGAAACGCGCGTGGAACGTTTGGATGCGTCCCATCGGTTTGTCATCCGCACACGGCGGAAAGCTCTTGGGACGACCGTTCTGGACATTGAAGTGTCCAGGGTTGGCGGGAGGAGTTCGATCGCGGTGACCGAGCGCGGTGTCGCAGGCCTCGCTCGAGCATTTCCCGGTCTTCTTCGACGGCGCAGTCAAGAAGCCGCTCAGCGCCTCGCCTGGGTGAACCGCCGCTAAACGGACATCTTCGATGATGGGAGATCATCACGATTTCTGACTTCCCGGCCTGGTTCACAATCATCGCCTCGGTTTCGTTGATGCTCGCTTTCGGGTGCGCCGTTTTCACCACGATCGATGTCGTCCGCCGCCCGCAGCCGATGGGGGTGATGAACGTCGTCTGGCCTTTGACGATGCTTTTCGGCAGCGTCGTGTGGCTTGCGTTCTACCTTCGACGCGGACGGGCTTCCGACGGGCCGGAGCCCGGTGGAGATAAGCACGGTATGGCTGCATCGGTGGCCGTTGGTGCGAGTCACTGCGGCGCCGGGTGCACGGTGGGCGACCTGGTCGGGGAATTCGCACTGGCATTCGTTCCGGGGCTCGCTGTTGTGTTCGGTGCCAGCTGGTTGTTCACCGATCAGATGTTCGCCGGCTGGGTGCTCGATTTCGTGCTGGCATACCTGATCGGGGTTGCTTTCCAGTACTACGCGATCGTCCCGGCACGCCATCTCGGATTCCGGCGCGGCCTCTGGCAGGCCGTCAAAGCGGACACGTTCTCAATCGTGTCGTGGCAGATCGGGATGTACACGGTCATGGCGATCGCCCAGCTGGCACTCCTTCCAGCCGTGTTCGGTAGCCGCGCACAGGTGCTGACCCCAGAGTTCTGGTTCGTGATGCAGATCGCCATGATCGCCGGTTTCGCAACCAGCTACCCAGTGAACTGGTTACTCATCCGACGCAGAGTCAAGGAGCTGATGTGACCGGCGCAGCTCCCTTCGTTCTGAGCTTCGGTGTGGTTCTGCTAGCGGCGATCCTCATCTCCGGACTCGCGCATCGGACCCTCCTGTCGACGACGCTCCTGTTCCTCGGGGCCGGCTTTCTGCTTGGCCCGGGCATCAGCGGGGTGCTGGACGTGAGCTTGGGCGATCCCGCGCTGGGCACCCTTTCCCAGCTGGCGTTGTTCGTCGTCCTTTTCACCGACGGGCAACGCATCGGGTTCCGAGACCTCCGGCGTGCGTGGCGCCTACCCGGCCGAGCGCTGCTCCTCGGGATGCCGTTGGCTTTCATCATCACAACCTTCCTCGGCACGGGCCTGCTCGGGCTTCCCCTCGCAGAGGCGCTGCTCGTGGCCGCAGTGCTGGCGCCCACCGATCCGGTCTTCGCATCAGCAATCGTCGGCCGGGATGAGATTCCCGGGCGGGTGCGGAGCTTGTTGAGCATCGAATCAGGGCTGAACGACGGGCTCGCTCTGCCGGCTGTGATCATCCTCATCGCCGCCACAGGGGGCCCGGGCATCGAACCACTCGAGCTCGGCGCCGAGCTGCTGGGTGGAATCGCACTCGGGATTGCGGTGCCGCTGATCGTCGGGCTTCTTCTTCGCCTCAAGTTCTTGACGACGACCCGACTGTATTCCGGCCTCGCCCCCGCGGCGATCGGCATCATCGTGTTCGGGGTGTCAGCACTCACCGGAGCGAACCTCTACCTCGCCGCGTTCACCGCTGGCATCACCGTGGCCTCGGTGATGCCAGAGATCAGAGATGCATTTCGAGAGTTCGGCGATTACCTCACCGAACTCGTGAAGCTTCTCGCGATCTTCCTCTTCGGCGCATTGATCTCCCCGTCCACACTCGCCGACGTGTCCTGGGCCGGGCTGCTTTTCGGCATCCTGGTGCTGGTCGTCGCCCGGCCCGTGGCGGTCGAGACAGCACTGATCGCCAGTGATTTGTCCTGGCAGGAGCGGCTGACGGCCGCCTGGTTCGGCCCCAAAGGATTCGCATCAGTGCTGTACGGACTTCTCGTGCTAGCCAGCGGAACAGCGGACGCCGAACACCTGTTCCACATCATCGTCGCCGCCATCACCCTGTCGATCGTGGCGCACTCCTCCACCGACGTGCCGATCGCCAGATATTTCGCAAAGAAACAGACCGCAGCCAACGCACCCTGATGTTCTAGCGATCAGCGCGGCGCGGTTTGTCTGAGCAGCAGGAGGACAAGCACGACGAGACCCGAGAGGGCCATCGCGCCCATCAGCCCAGCCAGGACGCGGTTCCGCAAGCGCGGAGACGGCACGGCAACCGAGACGATCACCATACCCACAAAGAGCGCACCCGCGACAATAATCCCGATCGTCGGTATGAAGACTTCGAGAGTGAGGGCTGCCGCGAGTAGACCGAGGATGATCGCGGCGAGGATGCCGCCGGGGATCAACCAACGTCGGCGGCGCCCCTGCTGCAGCGCAGTCTGATTCCGCACCAGGGTCGGATCATCACCTCGCCTTTTGTCCAAGCGAGTCCCTCTCCTTCTTCTGATGAGATCACATGGTGTGGACGATCAACCCAATGTGAGTGAAGAAGTTCAGCGCGCCGAATAGGACGAACACCGTGCCCGACATCCCCAAAGCGATCCCGGTGACGACCTGCACTGCTGACGGTCTGCCCTCGGATCGCAACCCGCGAACGGCGGCGGGCAGCAAAACGGCGCCGAGGCCGGTGAGAGCGAAGAGTCCGGACATGAAGATCGCTTCGACCCAGGGCCATTGAGCGAACAGGCCAGAGATGGGTTCCTCGGGCGGCGCGGCGAACAATTGAAACACGAGTCCGGCCGCAGCGATCGCCAGAAGCGACAGTCCCAGCCCGATGATCAGGATGGTAAGTGGTGCCGCGATTGCGCGAAGTTCACTGACCGGGTCTGTTGAGGTGCGGAGTTGTTCTGCTCGACGCCAGAGGAGGAACGCTGCCGCGAGCAGCAGCACCCCAAAGGCGAGGCTTGGCTCACCGAAGATGATGTTGTCGAACGGAAAGTACGCCGCGAACGGCCACGTCAACGTCATATGCGCCCCGGTGACCGTCAGAATGACGCCGAGGACCCCGAAATTCACCGCCTGCCCCTCATATGAGACCGTTTTCCCGCGGCTCAGTGCACGCCCGAACAGCACCACCGATACCAGGCCGGCACCCGCGGCGACCGACATGATCGTGTTGTACGTGGGCATCTGGGTCCAGTCGATGCTCAGGCCCTCATCCATGTGGCAGCATCTTCCTCTCGAACAACCGACGTTGGGCGGTCATGCGACGTTGTCAGCGATCTGACCGCCAGAGACCGTGAGAGCCTCACCGGTGATGTAACGCGCTTCCGGCGAAGCGAGAAACAACACCGCGGCCGTCACGTCCTCAGGTTCTACCCACGGAATCCCTTGCTTCGTGAATTGAGCAGCCCCCTTTTCGACCTCCTCCTCGGAAGGGTCGTCCTTCCCTGTGAACAGCGTTGCGGCGTCCGGGTTGTCGGTCACCATTGTCGTGTCGACGTTCGTCGGGCACACGACGTTCACCGTCGTGCCGGTCTGCCCAAGCTCTGCAGCAAAAGTCTTCGTAAGCCCGATCACACCCCATTTAGCGGCAACGTAAGCCACTGCGTTCGGGAACTCCATCCGGCCGGCCATGGACGCGATGGTGATGATCCGACCCGCGACGCCGCTGTCTTTCACCTGTGCGGCCGCGGCTCTCACGGTGCGGAAAACACCGGAGAGATTGATGGCGATGACGTCGTCCCAGAGCGCGTCATCGGTTTCGACCGCCGGTCGGAGCGCGAAAATGCCGGCGTTGGCGATCGTGACGTCGAGCGAACCGAACTCGGACACGGCTTGCTTCACAGCGGATTCGATGTGCTCTGAATGCCGCACGTCACCGGTCAGGGCGAGGCAGCGCACGCCTTTGGCCTCGATGTCGCGCTGGGTTGCATCGAGGTCGTCCTGAGTGGGCAGATCGTAGGCGATGGAATCGGATGCCCCTTCGACCGAGTCGAGGATCACGATGTTCGCGCCCCGATCTGCGAAAGCGAGCGCGTGCGAGCGGCCCTGCCCGCGGGCGCCGCCCGTGATGAAGACGGTCTTGCCGGTGAAATCGGTCATTTGTCTTTCCTGTCTTCCTGGATGTGGTCAGCGGCGAGCGATGGACTTGATGATCGCCGCGGAGGTGGCCAAGGCGGCCACGGTTCCGATTGCGGCCGCTATGCGGCCGCGGTAGGGATGAGGGTCGAGAATGCGTCGGGCGCAGAGACTGCCCGAGACTCCGTTGGTCCCGGCTCCGGGCCAGGTTGCGGCGCCGACGAGGAACAGTTTCCCTACGGGCATTCGGTAGGTCGAGGCCCCCGGCCACGGACGGAACAGGAAGTTCTGCCACAAATGGTGACTCCCGGCGACGCTGTCGCCCCCGACCAAGTTCGGGTTCGATGCTTCGAGGTCATCTGGCGAGAACACGGTCCTCGACAAAATGAGTTCCGCTATCCCCGGCGCATAGTCTTCAAGTTTCGCAATCACACGGTCGGCCACCGGCTCCTTCGCCTCATCCCACGAGGTCGCCGTGATCGTGCCTGCTGCATCGCCCACAATCGTCGACGGCAGAGCACGAACCTGAACCCACACCACCTGCCGGTCGTCGGGGCTCCGGGTGGGGTCGACCTGGGACGTCTGCCCCACGATCAGCAGCGGACTGTCGGGGATCTGACCGGCCATCGCTTGCTGGTACGTGCGTGCGAGATCATCGACATACGGGGCGACATGAACGTACGCGAACTCGGACAGTTCCTCACCGGCAGCCCAGGTGATGGGCTCAGACAGCGCCAAGTGGACCACCATCGTTCCCGGGCCGTACCGGTACCGCTCAGTTCGGGTCGAAAGTTTCGCGTCCACGACGCCAGAATCGACCAGAAGCTCCCCGAAAAGCTGGGTTGGAGTCGTATTAGCCACCACAGCCCGTCGAGCATGCACCCGCGTGCCATCGGCCAACCGGACACCCGTCGCGACACCGGCCTCCGTGTCAATCGAGACCACCGGTGTCCCGGTACGGATGTGGCCGCCTGCCTTCTCCAGCATGCCGGCGAGGGCCTCGGGAAGCGCCGAGATACCACCCTCGGCGACAGCGATCCCCTCCTCCATATCGGTGAAGGTCTCCAGGAACGGGAACATCGCCCCACCCGACACATCCGGACCGTAATCCAGGTGCATCCCCCAGGTCGCAATCAACGCTTTCGCCTCCGGCGACGACATCCACGTATCACCGAGCTCGCGAGTGGATGCCAACAGCAGACGCCCAAGCTCAAGCATCTCGAAGACACCCAGCGAACGAGCCGCAGCCACCAGACCTTTGACGGCACGAACGCTCGGCAACGACGTGGAATACAAGGGCATCAGACCAGTCATGAACTGCTTGTAGCGGTTGTGCAGCCCCCGCCAGCCTTCGAGGTCGCGAACGTCGTGCTCGCCCAAAAGCCGCTCGGTCTTTGCTTGATCGGAGTACACCTTCAGGGCTTTTCCATCCGGGAACACGTTGCTGTACGAGCGGGTGCTGACCTTCGGCCGGAACCCTTCCCGCTCCAACTCGTCCTTCCACTCCGTGTACGCGGGACTGGCAAGGAAGAGATTGATGTTCGTCGCATACAAGTCGTGGGTAAGGCCTGGCTGGTCGAGTTCGCCGCTTCGGGTGGCGCCCCCGATTTCCTGATTGCGTTCCACCACAGCCACGCTCCAGCCAGCCTTCGCCAGAGTGACGGCCGTGATCAAGCCGTTGTGACCCGATCCGATGACGACGGCATCGACAACCTCGGGCAACTGAGTCTGCTTGCGGCTCTTCATCGGTCTCCTCCCTCTTGACCCGCACAGCGCTCTTCTTCGCGAAGCGTCGATCGCCAGAGACCCTACGACCAGCGCCTGCCTCCGCATGGGGCTTGACACAACCCACATCATTTGCATAATTGCAAATGACCGGCGGGGGAACTCACGGGGTCAAGGATGTTGGCCGGATACGGCGGGGTGTAGGAAGGTCGGTATGCCGCAGGAGAGGGGAAAACCGGACCGCGATTCCAGTGGTCGGCGCGAAACGGTAAACCTTCGAAACGACCGCAATTGGGCGGAACTGATTCAGGAGGTCCGGGTCATCCACCCCGCCATCCGAATCATGACCGGTTTTCTGTTGCTCACCTTCCTGCAAACAGGGTTCACCGACGTTGACCGCGTGACTGAGACGATCTACGTAGTGGTACTGATCATCGCCATTCTGACAACGCTCACGGGGTTAGCACCGGTCGCTATTCACCGAACCCTGTTCGCCTCGCAGGCGAAGCGCGCCACCGTGGACATCTCCGACATAACCCTTCGCGTCTGCCTCTGTGGCTTTGGGCTGATGCTCGTCGGCACCGCAACTCTCATATTCGACGTCGCCATCGATCACACCGCGGGTGCCATCGTCGGCATTTCCGTCTTCGCGGCCATTGTCATCACCTGGGTAGTTGTACCCATCTGCAGCAGACGCTTTCACGCACGTCGGCCATGACGGCGAGCCCGCCGCCGGCCGGAGACCTGCGGTCCGTTCGGGCCAGCCACCGCACGATCTTGAACGCGACGACACGAACAAAAGCAAGTGCCAAGTCACACCCCGACGACCCCAACCGCATCATGATCGACATGTCTACCGGCCATACCTGGGACGCCACAGCTCCGGAACCATGACAGGAAGGTGAAGCGATCGCGGGTTCGTACCGCGACATTGGGAACTGACCGGATTGTGGTGCCGGCAGGCTGTGCCCTCAACGATGAGGCAACAGCCGAGCGGGCCCGCTTCGCGCCAGTAGTTGGGGTACCGGCGCGAGCGAACCCCACCAGCGGGGCCGTTAGTGATGGGCGGGGTCGCTGCGGATGTGTCAAGGATTCACCAGCCACAGGACGGTTGTGGTCGTGAGGGCGAACACGCAAGCTATCGCATCCGGCGCATGCCCGAGGGTGATTTCGAATACCAGGGTTCCGACGAGCATGAACGCGACCGCTCTCTTCGCCCCCGTGCGAAGATGACTCGGACTTCCTGGAGGAGCTCACCCCAATCGCGGTCGTCCCGCGTGCTCGCATTCACGACCCCCACGCAGGGGGGTGTTTGATAGCCGGTTGTCCCGCATAGGGTCATGTCTACGCCCGAATCGTGGCCCCGTCACCGAACACGGGATCCGAGCGGCCAGCACGACTAATTGAGGGAGAACAAGTCATGTGGTTCGATTCCTGGTCTGATGTGCTCCGCGTTATCATCGTCGGCGCGGCCGCGTATGTGTTCCTGATCGCTGCGCTGAGGCTCACGGGGAAACGGACGTTGAGTCAGATGAACGCGTTCGACTTCATCGTCACGGTCGCGTTGGGCTCCACCCTCGCCACGATCCTGCTGAGCTCAGACGTGTCCTGGGTCGAAGGGGCCGCCGCGCTTCTACTTCTGGCGGTTTTCCAGTTCCTTGTCGCATGGGTGTCGACGAAGTGGGGGCTATTCCGTCGGGCAGTGACCGCCCGGCCGGCCGTCATCGTGTCGGACGGAACCATGTTGGAGGACGCCGTGCGCGCAGCCCGGCTCACCACTTCGCAGGTTATGCAAGCCATTCGAAGTGGCGGCTACGGCGATATCAGTCTGGTCGCGGCGGTCGTCCTCGAACCCAACGGAACCCTCAGTGTCATCGGCCGCGAATCCCTCGGTGACGGCACCGCGCTCCCTACCCTGTAGCTGGACGCACGCACCGCTGAACACCACTTGCGGAAGTACTTCTCCTTATTACGGTGGGGCGGACTAGCGTGACCAACGACAGTCCTTGACACCGGCTGCCCGATCATTCGGTACCAGCATCATCCGGTCAAAGGACTCCCATGACCCGTTCACCCGCGCGCGGACCAGAACACGCCACCCTGCCACAACGCCGATTCACGTCGCTGCCACCCGACCGGGAGTTGCGCTGATGGGCTGGTTCCACCGCACTTCCGATGCCGAACCGAAGACGATGCGTGTCCAGGAACGGCTCTGGTCAGATTCGTTGGGTAGAACCGCGACACGATGCCAGCAACTACTTCTCGTCCTCGCCGTCGTCGCTCTCGCTGTACTCGGGATGACCCAGCTGTCGGTCGTGGTCATCCCGATCGTGTTGGCGCTGATCATCGCCTGCGCCATGTTTCCCGTACTGGACTTCCTGCGCCGCCATCACATCCCGTCGGCACTGGCAACCTGGTTCAGTCTGATCATGATCGTCGGCGTGATCGGCAGCGTGGCGTGGGTGATCGTGATCCGCGTCGAGGGCCAATTCGATGACCTCGCCGCCTCCGCCCTGCAAAGCATCGACCACCTACAAGACCTGGCGGGAAACCTGCCCTTCACGATCAGCGACCAGCAGTTCAACGATGCCCGGGCATCACTACTGGACTTTGTGTCCAGTCAACAGTTCGGCACCGGTGCTCTCGCCGCCGTGTCCACCGCCGCGAGCTTGCTGACCTCGGCCGGGGTGTTCGTCGTGGTGCTGTTCTTCTTTCTGAAGGACGGCCCCCAGATCTGGGCGTTCCTGTGCCGCCCCTTCACCGGTAGCCGGCTGAGACGCGCCCAGCGGGCGGGCGACCAGGCTCTCACCACCCTAGGCGGCTACGTTCGCGGCACCGCTGCAGTCGCACTCGTCGACGCGATCGGGATCGGCGCGGGGCTCTTGATCCTTCAAATCCCTCTCGCATTGCCGCTGGCAGTGATCGTGTTTGTTGCCGCGTTCATCCCCCTCGTCGGAGCAACAGCTGCCGGGATACTCGCCACCCTCGTAGCCCTCGTCACCAACGGGCCCGTGGCCGCCCTCCTGGTCGCCGGGGTAGTGGTTGTAGTCAACCAGCTCGAAGCAAACTTCCTCCAACCCGTCGTCATGGGACGCACCTTGAAACTGCATCCCCTCGTCATCCTGATCGCGTTGACGGCCGGCGCGATCCTCGGCGGGATCGTTGGAGCCATTCTGTCCGTCCCGATTGCCGCAACAGCTTGGGGAATCATCACCGTCTGGAACGGCCCTGAACAACCCGCAGAGTTCGCCAGACAGAAAAGACCAGAAAACACATGACCACAACCCAGTCAGATGGACCAGGGACCAGCGACCCAGTATCCGTGGTCGTCGGGGTCGACGTGGGCGGCACGAACATCGAAGTCGGTGCCGTCGACAGCGACCACCACGTGCTGCGCCGGGCAAAGGCCGCAACCCCCGAAGGCGGGCCCGACGACGTCCTCCAAACCATTACGGCGCTGGTGCGTTCTCTGGACGTCCACCCAATCGCCGTCGGTATCGGGATCCCCGGTGTCGTTCACGAGGGCCGCGCTCTCACGGTGCCGAATCTCATCGGCTGGACCGTGGACGTCGACCTCATCGGGCCGCTTACGGAGCAGCTCGGTGTGCCGGTCACGCTCGGTAACGATGCCAACGTCGGGCTCCTCGGCGAATGGACCGCTGGCGCGGCGCGGGGCGGCCGGAACGTTCTCGGCCTATGGATGGGCACCGGGATCGGTGGTGGCCTGATCCTCGACGGTCGCCCCTACGTCGGATCGCGCGGCGCAGCAGGCGAGATCGGACACGTCATCGTCTCCGCCGGCGGTGCACTCTGCACCTGCGGTCGCCGCGGCTGCGCGGAAGCCTACGCCGGCCGCCGCTCGATGCGCGGCGTGGCCACCGCGATGGTCGACGCCGGCTGGGAGACGAGTCTGTTCCGCATCCGCGACGACGAACACAAAACCAAGCTGACATCCAAAGTGTGGGCCCGCGCCCTCGAGGAGGACGACCCGCTGGCGGTGAAGCTGTTCGATACCGCGATCGAGACCCTCGGGGTCGCGGTGGGCTCGACGATCAATCTCCTGGATCTGGACCGCGTCGTGATCGGGGGTGGACTGGCCGAGAAACTCGGACAGGATCTCGCCGACCGGCTCTTCGACGCCGCCACACCCTGGATGCTGAAACCCAACCCGGAGCTGAAATTCGTCGTCTCCGAACTCGAAGACGACGCCGGAGTCATCGGCGCCGCCGTCCTCGCCCGAGCCGGACTCATCACCACCTAACCACGCTAACTACGCACCCCAACAACTACTGCCCCAGTGCGGTCAAGATCGTTTCCAGATGCGGTCCCAGATCGATGTGATCCCGTCACGGGCCCTGGCCACGAGGGTGTCCGTTCGGGGCGGCAGGGCCTCACCTTTCCGAAGGAGAAGCCCGTGTTCTTCGTCGACTTCCGCAGTTTGGTGGGCAAGGTCACTGGACGTGGTGTCCCGGGGTGGGAGCTGCAGCCGGACCTCGGCGGCGATACCGGCTTGGAGTTGCCGGCCGCGCTCGAGTTCGGTATTGAATTCGGCGCCGAGCAGCAGCGCCACGTTGACCAGGAACACCCAGATCAGGAAGATGATGACCCCGGCGAGAGCGCCGAAGGTCTGATTGTAGGTGCCGAAGTTCGAGACATAGAACGCAAACCCTCCGGATGCCGCCCCGAGGAGGAGGATCGCGAGGCCTGCGCCGAGGCTGAGCCACCGAAACTTCGGCTGTCTGATGTTCGGAGTTGTCGCGTAAAGCACCGCCACGATCAGGACCACCGAGATCACCAGCACCGGCCATTTTCCGATGTCCCAGACGGCGACTGCCCCATCACCGATATTCAACGCGTCGCCCACGGCACGGAGAATGGGGCCGGAGAGCACCACGATGCCCGCGATTAGGACCACAAGGATGATCAGGAGAATGGTGACGGCGAGCTGGGCGGGTTTCCGTTTCCAGAACGGCCGTCCCTCGTCGACTTCATAGATGCGGTTCAGGGCACGCCCGAACGCGCTCACGTACGTCGACGCCGACCACAGCGCGGCAACGAGCCCTACAGCCAGGGTGAGGTTCGCTGACGATGTCGACGCGATCTCATCCAACGGTCCACGAAGGACATCCGTTACCGCCCCCGGCGCGACCTGATCCAATAACTTCAACAAGCGTGTCACCACGTCCGGGCCGTCTCCGACGACACCGATCAGAGATACGATCGCCAAGGCGGCCGGAAACACTGACAACACAGCAAAAAAGGTCAGGGCCGCGGCCGCATCGATTCCGCCGTCCTGACCGAATTCATGAAGAGTCCGCCGCAGCAAATACCGCCAGGTGCGTTTCCGGATCTGAGTCGGCCACGACACCTTCGTCTCATCATCCGGCGCCGGCGCATCAGCAGTCATCCTCCACCGTACCCCTCACCCGCAGGTCACTCCCCGCGATTGCTGAAGCCATCCGTCTTGCGGTCGCATCTCTGAGCGCATGACCACCACGGGTGCGAGGCTGGGGGTGCTGGCCGTTACCGCGGTGACGTGAGCAGAGAGGGTGTCTGAGATGAACATGCCTGCCCCGATTCGCACCCCCTGCGGCATTTGGGGGCTGCGCTACCCCGCCCCGAACACGAGCACCGTGAGCGCGCGAGACGGGCTGACGCTTTTCGCTCCCGGTACCACCCGAGCAGCAGCACACCGCTTAATCTGCTACTACCGGTGGGTCGATCACATCGGCGTCCGGGTCTTCGCAGTCCTGCTACCACTGTTCTTCATCGCCGCATATCACTACGAGGATGTCAGTCCACTTGGTGCGATGGCGGTCGGCGCCGCTCTGGACATCCTGCTGTTCGTTGGTGTGTCGGCACTTCTGCGGCTGGGGAAGCCACGCGGGGTTGCCGTGCGTCAGCTGGCCACCGTCGAACGTGTGGACGCGTTGGGTGAACGGGTCCTCATCGCCGGAGCGATACACATCGCGAACGCCGGCACGATGGACGCCATCGAAGACGAAACACTGTGGGGACTCGCTTGGGACGCCGCCGAGATCAGTGCCGCCCACCCCAACTCGAAATAGTTCGCCAGTCTGTTGACCTAACGCTGTGAAAAAGCTGCGGCCCCCTCTGCACGGCCTGGTAGGTCTGGCGTTGTGTCGCACTCCCGGCAGAAACCGTACGCAGGCCATCGGCACAGTCCGTGCTTCTCACATTAAGCAGAGCGTTCGACTATCGCTTACGCGCCCCGGGTGTCGGAGCGGGGTTCGGGTTCGACCTGCCGATCACCCGGGGCTCCAGGAGTTGCAGATTCCGGGAGTGTGTCATTGTCGGCAATGACCTCACCAATGGGCACACTGTCCGGTTCAGATGACGTGGTGTCAGAAGGACCCACGGAGAGGAGGAAGAGGGTTGCGACACCGATAAGGATCATCAGAATCGCGGTGACCGTGACGAACGCGGCAAGCGCGATGATGGGCATGATCATGGCCAGAACGCCAGCGATGATCGCAGCGATTCCTGCGGTGACGGGCAACCAGCGGCGCTTATCGGTACGGCCACTGCGGGAGGCGATGCTCGCCACGCCATCGAAGATCCATCCCAACCCGATCACGATCCCCAAGACGGTCAGCGATTCCCACGGGTTGGAGAGGCAGAGGATCCCCGCAACAAGGATGAGGGCACCCAGAAGTCCAGTCAGCCACCTCACCCATCCCGGCAACCGGGCCGTGGTGAAGGCGGTCACCAACCGGAATGTGCCACTGGCGATCAAATAGATTCCGAACACGATCGCCACGGTCAGTAATGTGGCCCGTGGTATCAGGAATGCGATCACCCCAAGAAGAATCGCGAGAACCGATACAGCGATGATCCAACCGCGCTCGACCGCATTCCGTGCAATAAGCGGAGTCGTGGTGGTCATATCGTCCTCATCTCATCCGGTGTGACACAGCCTCAGGCTCATGGTGCCACGCGCAAGACGATAGCGGCGACCGCAATCACAGTACAGCCCACCATCACCCCCAGCGCCGACACAACAATCCCCCACTCCCTGCGCCGCCCGGATACCTCAGGACTCTGCCGGAACACCTCACGGTCTTGTTTCCTCATCACGGTCACGACCCAAGGTGGTGCTGACGTCTGGTTTCCGGCACGGATACGGTCCGGGCGTGCGCATCGTCGATTGGCGTCATCGGATCGCCGGACTGTTCGTGCGGCGGCGGACGATCGCCGCGCCGATACCGGCCAGCACGAGGACAATCGCGCCCACCCCGATGCCGGTGGGGTTTGACCCAGTAGCAGCCAGGCCCCCACCTGTAGGGGATGCGGACGGTGTCGGCGTTGTCGCAGACAGGAGGGTGAACCCTATGGGGGTGGACGGTGTTGAGAGCACCTGTGATACCCGTCCGGAGGTGTCGAGGTCGGCGAGGATGGCTGTGGCTGTGTATTCGTTCGGATACAGCAGGACGGTCGTTTCCCACACGCCTGCGTTGTCGACGACGATCGTGTTGACCGGGCCACCGACAGCACCAGGCGGTGAATCCACCACTCCGGTGTGATCGGTGGGCAGAACCGTCAGGAACACACTCATGCCGGGTGTTCCGGTGCCACTGATTCGGATCTCAGAGCCGGTGATTACGGCTCCATTCAGAGGACCGGTGATGGTCGGGGCGGGAAGAAGCTCCGCCACGGGCAGTGTGAAGGAGATCGTGATGGTCCCCGACTTCGCGCCTCCGGTGGTCTGGGTCGCGGTCACCGTCTGCGACGGAGACGCATCATTCGGATAAGTCGTTGTCACCGACCAGACGCGGCCTAACACGATAGCTGGCTCCGTGCCGGGCAAGGTGACACCGGCACCATCAGCAAGGCTCACGGCCGCACCTTCTGCCCCGGTTCCCGTGAAAGTCACCGTCCGTGACGGAACGACTTCGCCCGGGAGCGGTGTTCCGACGGAGAAGTTGAATGTCGGGTCGGGGGCCGGCAACCGGAATGACACCACCACTTCTCCACGTCCTGTACTGCCGAAAACCTGTCTTATCGTGACGGTCTGTTCGATCGCATCATCGGCGGCAAATACCCCGGTCGTCGACCACACCCCGCCCTCCACCAGCACGTTCCGCGTCCCAGGCACCCGCTGACCGGTCACGTCGAGGACGTTCACGATCCCACCGTTTTCACCCGTTCCGGAGAACAGCACTGTCCGCGACCCCAGCTCCTCCCCCGCAGACGGCGACACCACCGTCAGACTGCCGCCGTCCACAGTGGCAACGGCTGGGATTCCAGCCAGGGCGACAAAAGCGGAAACAGCGACCATAAGCCCGGTCAGTTTTGTAAGCATGGGACACCTCCGTGAACCAGAGCGCCGACTGGCTCACCAACTCGATCTGTGCACAACAGCAACTATTGTGCACGGTACCAGGCTTGGCCCACCGCGGCGAGGCCACCCAAGCGGTCGCCATGGCAGAAGACACCCGCGGTGGTGGTTGATCAGCGGGTCGCGGATCGGTGTCGGACAGTGATGACCTGTGCCACAACGATGGCCGCAGCGATTGCGGCGGCCACGACAACGGTGAGGGGATCTGACTGGACTTTCAGGACAGTGAATGGAAGCAGAACAGTCAGGTCCAGGACGATCGAGAGAGCGGGAATCCACCGTCGGGCCGTCACTTTGCGGTAAAGCGTGCGGAGGGTTCCCCATTGCACAGCGATGTCCATCGACAGGTAGAGGAACGCGCCGATGGACGCAATTTGTGTCAGATCAAGGAAAGCGGTCACGATGATCGCCAACCCTGCGGTAATCAGGAGGGGCTGGTGGATGACCTGGTGCGGGAGGGACGGAGCCTGCCGCATCGTCTGCAGCATCGCATACAGTCGCGATACCGAAAATAGGCTCGCCAACAGCCCCGACAGGGTTGCGATCACCGCGATCGCAACGGTGATTGCTACCCCCCAGTCGCCGAAGAGCGGTTCCGCGGCCTGCGCCAGCGCGTAGTCGCGGGCACCGACCGCGCCCTCCGCGCCAATGCTGGCCTCAACCGACACCGTGATCAGCAGATACAGCACCGTGCAGATCATCAACGAGATAATGATGGAACGGCCGATGTTCCGTTCAGGGTTCCGCAAATCGTCACCCTGATTGGTGATGGTCGTGAACCCCTTATACGCCAGCACGCACAGCGTCGTCCCCGCCAGAACACCCACGACATCGACCTGATCGCCGGACGTGTGTGCGAAAAACCCTCCCCCTGCCGCGGAGGCGACCAAGCCTGCGATCGCGAGGACAGCGATCCCTGCGATCTTCACAATCGCGGTGGTCAGCGCTGATCCCTCGACCAGTCGATTGCCGAGCAGATTCACCACCGTTGCGGCAACGATCGCGACAACACCAAGGACCGGCACCAGCACAACGGAGTCCTGCAACCCGAACGGGCGAAGCAGGTATGTGCCAAACGTTCGCGCGAGCAAACTCTCCGCCACCACCATCGACACATACATAAACAACGAAAACGACCCCGCCGCCACCCCGGGACCGTAGGCATCCTTCAGAAGCATCGCGACACCGCCCGACGACGGATTTACGCTCGAATAGCGAATATACGAATACGAACTGATACCCGCGACGACAGCACCACCCAGGAAAGCGACCGGAAACCAGTCCCCCGCCAAAACGGCCACCTGCCCCACAAGGGCGAAGATCCCGGCACCAATCATCACCCCGGCACCTAACGACACCGAACCCGCCAACGAAATTTTTCGGCTGCCGTCCATGACCCCACAGTACGAACCCATCCCCGCCGTGCCTAGTCTCACCCGAGCGGAGTACCGTGATTCCGAACGGAAGGCCGACCATGCACACCCCGAACCGATTGGCACCCGAACCCGCCGGTCACACCGCGTCCTGTGACCGCTGATTCCCGCCGCCGCCGAAGCAGCACGTCCCGCATCCGCGGCATCGCAGCACGAGTCTCCGAATCGGTGGAATCACGGCTATGGCCACTTCCCGTCGCCGCCATCGTCTTCGCCGTCGGGCTCGGGATCCTTCTTCCGCGGATCGACCTTGTCCTAGACGCGAGCCTCCCCACCGGGGTCGACTCGGTGGTATTCAACGGTGGCGCCGAAACAGCCCGTTCTGTGCTGTCCTCGATCGCAGGATCCCTGATCACCGCGACATCATTGACGTTCTCCCTCACCGTGGTGGCACTCCAGCTCGCCAGCAGCCAAGCATCACCCCGGGTGCTCCGGTTGTTTGCGCGGGATCGTCGCGTGCACGCGACCCTCGCCATGTTCCTCGGAACCTTCGCCTACGCCCTCACCGTACTGCGATCCATCCGCGACCCCACCGACGACATCCCTGGTTTCGTTCCTCGAATCGCCGTGACCGCCGGATTTGTCCTCACCCTGATCAGCGTGATCATGCTCGTGTTTTTCCTCGCTCACCTCGCCGCCCAGTTGCGCGTCGAGACGATCTTGAAAGAAATCCACGCCGACACCGATAAAACCATCGACCTCGTCGGTGGGAGCAACGCCGCCGCACCCGCTCACGACCGCCGGGTGCGTATACCCGCCCACAAAACAACCGTCACCTCAAGATCCTCGGGCTTCATCACGAGCCTGGACCGGGACACGCTCCTCAGCTGTGCCCAATCGCACCACATCGTCGTTGAAGAGAACCGCGTCATCGGCGAGAACATCGTCTCCGGAACCCCACTGGCCTACTGGTGGCCACACGACGAGGATGGTGCTTCCTCCGAGCCCTCGGCGATCGAGAAGGCAATCCGGTCCGCATACACGATCGGGTACGAACGCACCGCCGCGCAAGACATCGACTACGGCATCCAACAGATTGTCGACATCGGCGTCCGTGCCCTCTCCCCCGGAATCAACGACCCCACCACCGCCGTCCACACCCTCGGCCACCTCAGCGCAATCACCACACGGATCGTCGCCCTCCCCACCCTCCCCGCCGGACTAGCCGACCACGAAGGACAACTCTGCGTGATCACCGCGTCACGGTCACCACGACAAGCAGTCGAGGCCGCCTTGTCGCAGATGCGCCACTACGGTGCCGGGGATCCCGCCGTCGTGACTCGCTTCCTGCAAGTCATTGACGATCTCGCTCACACCTGCAACAACCCAGAAGTCCACGCAGAGCTCCGCGTTCAACTCTCTGCCCTTGACCTACAGATCCGAACCAATACTGCCGACCCCAGCGCGACCGAGCAACTGCTCACCGCTATCCGGACCCTCGCCCTCAAGCTCACCGCCGCAGGAGCATCCGAACAAGAATAGAGTTACGCCGCTAACGTGCGGCGCACGTTGCAGAGATGCCCCAATCCTGTCCACAGCGTTCATCACCCACGGTCCCAGGCGATCCCGTCCCCACCAGCATCCCGCGAAAGCCGCGACCCCACGAAAGCTCCCCCAGCCATCGAACGGCTGCCCAACATTCTGACAGCCCAATATGCCGCCAGCAGCAACGCCGCCAGGCAGGTCGCGTAGGCGGCGAGTTGCGGATACCCGCCGACAGCCTCCGGGCTGACGAAGAAATACGGATACCACCCCGTCATAGCGCCGCGAACGATCGTGACCACCAGCCACGCCGCAGGGAACACCAGCACCGCCCAAGCGGGCCACCGCCTCATCCTGGGCGGGTCGAGCATCACGTCGAGGATCGCGAACGCGGGGAGCACGAAGTGCAACACCCGCGAGGAGAGTGGGACGAGAAATTCGGCGCCGGTGTATCCGGCGGTGCTCATCAGCACCGCGAACACCAATCCGGAGACGATCACGTAGGACGCCACCGTTATGCGCACCCCGTCGAGCCACCAAGGCCTATCGGTTCGGCTCACCGCCAGTACGAGGGTGCAGGTCAGGGTGGCGGTGAAGAGGATCGCGGATTCGATCGTAAAGTATCCGAGCAGATTGCGGACGGAGCAGGTGCCGAATACGAAGGCGCAGTCAGCCCGCGCGATCAGTGCGACGACTGCGACGCCGATTCCCGCCAGGCGCAGAAGCACGAGTGCAGCTGATGTCGCGTTCATCTGCTCAGCCAAGCACCCCGACACCGAACCGTCTGGGCATCACTGGTAGCTGATGAAGTCCGGCACCGGCGACACCCCGGCCATTGTCTGCGCAGGAGTGAGCACTGGTGCGTCCTCGTCGATGAAGTTCTTCCACCCCGCGGCGACACCGGCCGGTGGAACAGCGAGCATCGCGGCGTAGGTGGCCTGTTTGTCGGGCTGGGCACCCTGCCCATCGACGTGAACGAGGAATTCCAGCTGAGGGGTGTCCGTCTGCAGGGCTTCACGGTTGGTGATCATCGAGGTGCGGAACTCGTGCAGAACGAACATCTTGGGCGGGAGCCCCTTCGCGTCGACGAGTTTCGCCAACCAGTTGGACACGGTGTTGATCTCGTCGGCGGATACGGTACCGATCTGTTCCAGGGGAACTTGGTCCGGGCCGAGGCGCCATTCGGGGTCAAGAGCGAGCCCGACGTTGGGGCGCTCGAGCAGCGCCTGGTAGGCCTGCGCTTGGCTGAGGAACGTGGACCGGCCCGGCTGTAAGTCGATCACCACGTACGCGCCAGCAGCAGACGCGGCATCGACGTACTCGGCGATTCGGGCGGGGTCGAGTTCGTTGGAGTAGTTCCCATCAGAGCCTGCATCTCCGGAGGCGACGGTGGCGATGATCTCCAAGGTCGGCACGACCGGTAGGTCCGAGAGAGGGGCGTATTCGGCGGCGAGCTGAGTGGCGCGAGTGAGTGTGCCGGTGATGTCTTGTTCGCCCAGGACGCCCAGGACGGGAACCTCGGGCACACCGTAGAGAGCCACGAAACGGTGACTGCCGAACAGCCGCTGACCGCCGCCGGTGAGCTGATACCCCGTCATCGCGGCCCGCACCGACCAGTCCGGTGCCGGCTGGGTGGCGTAGGAGGCCCCGATCAGCACCGTGCTGGCCGGTTGCAGGCGGGTGAGAGCGCTGATGACGTCCGGTGCGGCAAGGATGTCTCCCGAGGCGACCTCCTCGATGAGGGTGGCCCCGGCTGCCTGGACGATGGCGGCCGCTTCCGGGGCCGTGCCGTCGGTGACCGCAGCGACCGGTTCACCCAGACGCGCCGGCTCCGGACGCGGCTCCACCGCCGCATCGAGGGCGTCCGCACCGGTGAGCGAGGTCACATCGGTGCGGGCCGCGCCCCCAGATTCGAACGCGGCGACCTCGCCGAACACAACAACGCGGGACACGTCGAGCCGATCGAGTTCCTTCGTGAGGGCAGTCGGTGCGGCCGTGGACGACGGTGTCAGATCGGCCGGAGGTGTAGACGACGCCTGAGTGGTGATCGGAAAAACGGGCACACCGAGTTCGACCGCCGTAGCCCCCGCCAGCTTCACTGCGGCAGTGTCCGACTCGTCGACGACGAGCACCAGCGGTGACTGGTCGAAGAGCAGCTGACTGGCCTCGATCGCGGCTGCCTGACGCTGTCCCTGACTGATCACCGAGGCGCCCGCCTGGGGGGTGCGTAGCTCGACCCGGCCTGGCTCCACCGGGTCGGCCGGGGCTGCGGTGCACCCCACCAACACTGCCCCTGCGATTGCGATAACAGCCGTGGTGGCGATCCGGGCGTGAAAGTGGCGGGGTTTCCCGCGGGCGGTCACCGAGACGTCACTTGGCGGTTTCGGCGAGGATGCGTTCGCCGGAGGTCTCATCGAAGATGTGGAGATGGTCCGGCTTGGGAGTCAGATAGATCATGTCTCCCTTGGCCGGGTGGGTACGCCCATCGACCCGGACGACGAAGTCCGTGCGAGCGCCAGCCAGCTCGGTGTGGCCGTAGAGGTATCCGTCAGCGCCGAGCTCCTCGACGAGATCGACTTGCGCGGCGAATCCGGCCGCGGGGTCGGTGCTGATCTCGATGTCTTCGGGGCGGACACCGATCGTCACGCCCGACCCTGCCTGGGCGAGAACGTCGCGTTCGATAGGAACCGTTGCGGTGCTGAACGCCACACCGCCCTCGACCACGTCGGCTGCGAACAGGTTCATGGCGGGGGAGCCGATGAAGCCGGCGACGAACACGTTGTTGGGCTTCTCGTAGAGGTCGCGGGGGGTGCCGACCTGCTGCAGCAGGCCGTCTTTCAGCACGGCGATGCGGTCGCCCATGGTGAGCGCCTCGGTCTGGTCGTGGGTGACGTAGACCGTGGTGACACCGAGGCGACGCTGGAGCGAGGCGATCTGGGTGCGGGTCTGCACGCGCAGCTTGGCGTCGAGGTTCGAGAGCGGCTCGTCCATCAGGAACACCTGGGGCTGACGCACGATGGCGCGGCCCATGGCGACGCGCTGACGCTGACCACC
>NZ_JABMLJ010000006.1:0-1164 GCF_013205105.1 Herbiconiux sp. VKM Ac-2851
AGAGCTTGCTCTTCTGGATCAGTGGCGAACGGGTGAGTAACACGTGAGTAACCTGCCCTTGACTCTGGGATAAGCGTTGGAAACGACGTCTAATACCGGATACGAGCTGAGACCGCATGGTCATCAGTTGGAAAGATTTTTTGGTCAAGGATGGACTCGCGGCCTATCAGCTTGTTGGTGAGGTAATGGCTCACCAAGGCGACGACGGGTAGCCGGCCTGAGAGGGTGACCGGCCACACTGGGACTGAGACACGGCCCAGACTCCTACGGGAGGCAGCAGTGGGGAATATTGCACAATGGGCGCAAGCCTGATGCAGCAACGCCGCGTGAGGGATGACGGCCTTCGGGTTGTAAACCTCTTTTAGTAGGGAAGAAGCGAAAGTGACGGTACCTGCAGAAAAAGCACCGGCTAACTACGTGCCAGCAGCCGCGGTAATACGTAGGGTGCAAGCGTTGTCCGGAATTATTGGGCGTAAAGAGCTCGTAGGCGGTTTGTCGCGTCTGCTGTGAAAACTGGAGGCTCAACCTCCAGCCTGCAGTGGGTACGGGCAGACTAGAGTGCGGTAGGGGAGATTGGAATTCCTGGTGTAGCGGTGGAATGCGCAGATATCAGGAGGAACACCGATGGCGAAGGCAGATCTCTGGGCCGTAACTGACGCTGAGGAGCGAAAGCGTGGGGAGCGAACAGGATTAGATACCCTGGTAGTCCACGCCGTAAACGTTGGGAACTAGATGTGGGGGCCATTCCACGGTCTCCGTGTCGCAGCTAACGCATTAAGTTCCCCGCCTGGGGAGTACGGCCGCAAGGCTAAAACTCAAAGGAATTGACGGGGGCCCGCACAAGCGGCGGAGCATGCGGATTAATTCGATGCAACGCGAAGAACCTTACCAAGGCTTGACATATACGAGAACGGGCCAGAAATGGTCAACTCTTTGGACACTCGTAAACAGGTGGTGCATGGTTGTCGTCAGCTCGTGTCGTGAGATGTTGGGTTAAGTCCCGCAACGAGCGCAACCCTCGTTCTATGTTGCCAGCACGTCATGGTGGGAACTCATAGGAGACTGCCGGGGTCAACTCGGAGGAAGGTGGGGATGACGTCAAATCATCATGCCCCTTATGTCTTGGGCTTCACGCATGCTACAATGGCCGGTACAAAGGGCTGC
>NZ_JABMLJ010000006.1:1264-4455 GCF_013205105.1 Herbiconiux sp. VKM Ac-2851
AACTCATGTGATTTCAAGTTTCTAAGAGCAAACGGTGGATGCCTTGGCATCTGGAGCCGAAGAAGGACGTATAAATCTGCGATAAGCCTCGGGGAGCTGATAATAGAGCCCTGATCCGAGGATTTCCGAATGGGGAAACCCCGCCGGGCCCTTTGGGTGACCCGGTGACTCCCGCCTGAATATATAGGGCGGGTAGAGGGAACGTGGGGAAGTGAAACATCTCAGTACCCACAGGAAGAGAAAACAACAGTGATTCCGTGAGTAGTGGCGAGCGAAACCGGATGAGGCTAAACCGATCATGTGTGATAGCCGGCAGGCGTTGCATGGTCGGGGTTGTGGGACTTTTCTGCTGTTACTGCCGTACAGCGAGCGTTACAAAGCAATATAGGCGAATGGTTTTGAAAGGCCAGTCATAGAGGGTGCCAACCCCGTAGCCGAAATGTTGCGATGGCGCGAAGAGTATCCCAAGTAGCACGGGGCCCGAGAAATCCCGTGTGAATCTGTCAGGACCACCTGATAAGCCTAAATACTCCCAGATGACCGATAGCGGACAAGTACCGTGAGGGAAAGGTGAAAAGTACCCCGGGAGGGGAGTGAAATAGTACCTGAAACCGTTTGCTTACAAACCGTTGGAGCACCCTTGTTGGTGTGACAGCGTGCCTTTTGAAGAATGAGCCTGCGAGTTAGTGATATGTGGCGAGGTTAACCCGTGAGGGGAAGCCGTAGCGAAAGCGAGTCTTAATAGGGCGAGTGAGTCGCATGTTCTAGACCCGAAGCGAAGTGATCTATCCATGGCCAGGTTGAAGCGACGGTAAGACGTCGTGGAGGACCGAACCCACTTCAGTTGAAAATGGAGGGGATGAGCTGTGGATAGGGGTGAAAGGCCAATCAAACTTCGTGATAGCTGGTTCTCTCCGAAATGCATTTAGGTGCAGCGTTGCGTGTTTCTTGCCGGAGGTAGAGCTACTGGATAGCCGATGGGCCCTAAAAGGTTACTGACGTTAGCCAAACTCCGAATGCCGGTAAGTGAGAGCGCAGCAGTGAGACGGTGGGGGATAAGCTTCATCGTCGAGAGGGAAACAACCCAGACCACCGAATAAGGTCCCAAAGCGCGTGCTAAGTGGGAAAGGATGTGGAGTTGCACAGACAACCAGGAGGTTGGCTTAGAAGCAGCCACCCTTGAAAGAGTGCGTAATAGCTCACTGGTCAAGTGATTCCGCGCCGACAATGTAACGGGGCTCAAGCACGCCACCGAATTCGTGGCATTCATATTAGTGGCAGGCCTTCGTGGTCCAGCCGTGTGGATGGGTAGGAGAGCGTCGTGTGGCGAGTGAAGCGGCGGTGTAAACCAGCCGTGGACGCTACACGAGTGAGAATGCAGGCATGAGTAGCGAAAGACGGGTGAGAAACCCGTCCTCCGAAAGACCAAGGGTTCCAGGGCCAGGTTAATCCGCCCTGGGTAAGTCGGGACCTAAGGCGAGGCCGACAGGCGTAGTCGATGGACAACGGGTTGATATTCCCGTACTGGCGAAAAACCGCCCACGCCAATCCAGTAGTGCTAAGAGTCCTAAGCCGGCTAGATGGATCCCTTCGGGGTGAAGCGTGCCGGTCTAACGCTCGAACCCGTCTGGTGCGGTTAGCGTATTAACAGGTGTGACGCAGGAAGGTAGCTGAGCCGGGCGATGGTTGTCCCGGTCTAAGAATGTAGGCCGAGAGATAGGCAAATCCGTCTCTCATATAAGGCTGAGACTCGATGGGTAGTCCTCACGGACGAAATCAGTGATCCTATGCTGCCAAGAAAAGCATCGACGCGAGGTTTTAGCCACCCGTACCCCAAACCGACTCAGGTGGTCAGGTAGAGAATACCAAGGAGATCGAGAGAATCGTGGTTAAGGAACTCGGCAAAATGCCCCCGTAACTTCGGGAGAAGGGGGGCCTGAGGCGTGAAGGGATTTACTCCTGGAGCGTTTGAAGGCCGCAGAGACCAGTGGGAAGCGACTGTTTACTAAAAACACAGGTCCGTGCCAAGTCGCAAGACGATGTATACGGACTGACGCCTGCCCGGTGCTGGAAGGTTAAGAGGAACGGTTAGCCGCAAGGCGAAGCTGAGAATTTAAGCCCCAGTAAACGGCGGTGGTAACTATAACCATCCTAAGGTAGCGAAATTCCTTGTCGGGTAAGTTCCGACCTGCACGAATGGCGTAACGACTTCCCAGCTGTCTCAACCGCGAACTCGGCGAAATTGCACTACGAGTAAAGATGCTCGTTACGCGCAGCAGGACGGAAAGACCCCGTGACCTTTACTACAGCTTGGTATTGGTGTTCGGTGTGGCTTGTGTAGGATAGGTGGGAGACGGTGAAGCTCGGACGCTAGTTCGGGTGGAGTCATTGTTGAAATACCACTCTGGTCACTCTGGATATCTAACTTCGAACCGTGATCCGGTTCAGGGACAGTGCCTGGTGGGTAGTTTAACTGGGGCGGTTGCCTCCTAAAGAGTAACGGAGGCGCCCAAAGGTTCCCTCAATCTGGTTGGCAATCAGATGGCGAGTGTAAGTGCACAAGGGAGCTTGACTGTGAGACTGACAAGTCGAGCAGGGACGAAAGTCGGGACTAGTGATCCGGCAGTGGCTTGTGGAAGCGCTGTCGCTCAACGGATAAAAGGTACCTCGGGGATAACAGGCTGATCTTGCCCAAGAGTCCATATCGACGGCATGGTTTGGCACCTCGATGTCGGCTCGTCGCATCCTGGGGCTGGAGTAGGTCCCAAGGGTTGGGCTGTTCGCCCATTAAAGCGGTACGCGAGCTGGGTTTAGAACGTCGTGAGACAGTTCGGTCCCTATCCGCTGCGCGCGCAGGAAATTTGAAAGGATCTGACCCTAGTACGAGAGGACCGGGTTGGACGAACCTCTGGTGTGTCAGTTGTTCCGCCAGGAGCACCGCTGATTAGCTACGTTCGGGATGGATAACCGCTGAAAGCATCTAAGCGGGAAGCCGGCCTTGAGATGAGATTTCCATACCCTTCGGGGTGAGAGGCTCCCAGCTAGACTACTGGGTTGATAGGCAGGATGTGGAAGCGAGGACTAAAGACTCGTGGAGCTGACCTGTACTAATAAGCCGATAACTTGATAATCACTACACCCATACATGTTGTAAGGCTGGTATGGGTGGCCAAGATTGCTTGCGTCCACTA
>NZ_JABMLJ010000007.1:0-856 GCF_013205105.1 Herbiconiux sp. VKM Ac-2851
TGGGGATGACGTCAAATCATCATGCCCCTTATGTCTTGGGCTTCACGCATGCTACAATGGCCGGTACAAAGGGCTGCGATACCGTAAGGTGGAGCGAATCCCAAAAAGCCGGTCTCAGTTCGGATTGAGGTCTGCAACTCGACCTCATGAAGTCGGAGTCGCTAGTAATCGTGAATCAGCAACGTCACGGTGAATACGTTCCCGGGCCTTGTACACACCGCCCGTCAAGTCATGAAAGTCGGTAACACCCAACGCCAGTGGCCTAACCCCTTGTGGGAGGGAGCTGTCTAAGGTGGGATCGGTGATTAGGACTAAGTCGTAACAAGGTAGCCGTACCGGAAGGTGCGGCTGGATCACCTCCTTTCTAAGGAGCAACTGGCACCGATTGGTGTCCAGCAGCCAGATTCGAGGCATACGTTCTCGACTGGTGGCTCATGGGTGGAACATTGACATTGATGCAGCAGGAATCGTGCCGGCGCTAGTACAACTTCTCTTTATTGGGGGGTTAGGAACGGGTTGGTTCGAGGGTGGTTGCATATGCACGCTGTTGGGTCCTGAGGGACCGGGTCACACACTCTTCGGGGTGGGTGGACTGAACCTCTGGACCTTTCCTGGTTTCCCCTGTGGGGGTTGCGGGGAGGGTACCGCCCGTACTTTGAGAACTACACAGTGGACGCGAGCATCTTAGATTTGACACTTTTGTGTCAAATCACAAGATCTAATTAGTTTTAGATCATTGGTCAATTTTGTATCACTTAGGTGATGCCGAACGATTCAATAACTCATGTGATTTCAAGTTTCTAAGAGCAAACGGTGGATGCCTTGGCATCTGGAGCCGAAGAAGGACGTATAAATC
>NZ_JABMLJ010000008.1:0-641 GCF_013205105.1 Herbiconiux sp. VKM Ac-2851
GGCCAGGCCGACCAGCCCCGCGGTCGAGATGACCGTCAGGGCGCGCACGCGCAGATCGTCCTCGTCGAACAGGCGGAACGCCAACGCCATCGATCCCGGCGTCGTCATCGCCGCGGCGACCCCCATCAGAGCACGCACGGCGATCAGCTGTTCCACCGAGGTGACGAACAGGGTCAGGATGCTCGCGACCGCGAGAAGCGTCAGGCCGACGAGCATCACCCGACGCCGGCCGACACGGTCTGCGACCGCGCCGAACAGCAGCATCAGGCCACCGAACGCGACCGAGTACGCGCCGGAGATCCATTGCAGCGACGCGGTGGACGCCGTCAGCTCGCGCCCGATGGTCGGAAGCGCGACGTTCAAGACGGAGTTGTCGAGCATCTCGAACAGGAACACCGCGGAGAGGCCGGCCAGAGGAATCCACGCGTCGCGAAGACGCTGCGGTGGGGCCGGTGGGACCGCTTCGGCCGACGAGGTCGTGGGGTCGTACATGGGCGCACTCCTTCGATGAAGAAGTGGCGACTCCCACGAGACGCTTGTGCGTTTCCGCCGACCGGGGCCTGGCGGGATTTTTCCCTCTGCGACGAGGCTACCGCATCCGTGCTCGGCTGGACGCGTCCAGACCTCCCGCACAACGATTC
>NZ_JABMLJ010000009.1:0-640 GCF_013205105.1 Herbiconiux sp. VKM Ac-2851
TCCGCCTGTTCGACGAGGACGATCTGCGCGTGCGCGCCCTGACGGTCATCTCGACCGCGGGGCTGGTCGGCCTGGCCATCGGGCCCACCATCGGCGGGTTCGTGCTCGCCGTGGCACCGTGGCAGGTGCTCATCGTCGCCGACGCGCCCATCGCGGTGATCGCCTTCCTCGGGATCCGCGCCGGGATCGCCGCCGATCGCCGAACCGAGCTCCACCGCGACCCCGTCGACGTGATCGGTGCCGTGCTGGGTACGGCGACCGTCGTCGGGGTCCTCCTCACACCGACCCTGTTCGTCGCCGGCACCGACGTCGCTCCGGCCTGGGGTGCAGCGGCGGCCACCGCGGCCGCAGCGGTCGGCTTCCTAGCCCGAGAGCGCACCGCGCGCCACCCGCTGCTGGATCTCGATCTCGTCGTACAGCCGCTGGTCGCCAGCGGTCTGGCCTACAAGGCGGCGGCCGGCCTCGCGACGGCCGGGCTGTCGTACCTGGTCACGCTGCAGCTGCAGTTCGCGTGGGGGTGGCCGCCGGCCCTCGCCGCCGTCGGCACGCTGCCGCAGGTCGTGGTGCTCCTCGCGAGTGGCCGCTTCGTCGGCCCGTTCGTGAAACGGGTGGGCCTCGATCGAGCGGCCTGGATGAGCGC